>NZ_BOMQ01000066.1 GCF_016862275.1 Actinoplanes nipponensis
CCTGGACCCGACAACCACAAGATCCAACCGACAAGCGACCCCCAGGACGCGACAGCGCGGCGCCAGCAAGATCCGGTGGTCCCCCATCGCGGACCTTGGAGAGCCAAGGCATCTCCTTGGGTGCGGGAGCCACAAGATTCGGCCGAAGAGCGACCTCGAAGGTGCAGCGCGGCGGTGCGGACAGGGTCGAAAATTCTGGCATCGGGTCGGCAACCTGACGCGTCGAGAAACTGACGAGACGGGAGGCCGCGCGGCAAAAGGGCGGGGTACACATCGAACCGCGCGGCGCAAGCGAACCGCGCGGGCGCACGGCGAACCGCGCAGGCGCAAGCGAACCGCGCAAGCGAAGCGAACCGCGTGGGCGCAAAGCGCAGCGCGGACGCACGGCAACCTCGGGGAAGCGCGGCGAAGCTCGGAAACATGGCAAACCGAGCAGGCGCACAGCCGCAACGCGAAGGCCGCCGTAGCGCCAGCACCGCGCCGCAAAGCCGCCGAGCCCCCGGCCGCCCACCGCAGGATCCAGCAGCCGAAGGCACCCACCCGAACCACACCAGGGCTCGGCGGCGGGGATGCCCCACGCAGGGATCAAGCCTGACCGCCCGAAGTGGGGCATCCCCGCCCCCAAGCCCAGCATGCACTCACCAGAAACCGACTAGAACAAAGCACGAACCCCGCGTTCGGCGGGAGCGACGGTCAGCACCATGCACCCACCCACGACATGAAATTGATCTTGCTCAGGACAGATGCGCGAGAAGATCCTGCCGAGTGAGGACCCCCGCCGGCTTGCCGTCGACCAGGACCATCGCCGCATCCGCGTGCTCCAGCAGCGACACCGCCTCGCTCACCGGCTGCCCGCCGCCGATCATCGGCAGCGGCTCGGCCATGTGCCGTTCGATGGTGTCGTGCAGGTGTGCCTGGCCGGTGAACAGCGCGTCCAGCAGCGCCTTCTCCGCGATCGAGCCGGCCACCTCGCCGGTCACCACCGGGGGTTCGGCCTTGAGCACCGGGAGCTGGCTGACGCCGTACTCGCGCATGTAGTCGATCGCGTCGCGGACCGTCTCGGTCGGGTGCACGTGGACCAGCGGCGGCATCGCGCCGCTCTTGGCGCCCAGGGCCGCCGCCACCGTGGCCTCGTCGCCGCCGGTGGTCAGGAAGCCGTAGCGGGCCATCCAGGTGTCGTTGAAGATCTTGGACAGGTAGCCGCGGCCGCCGTCCGGGAGCAGCACCACGACCACGTCGTCGGGGCCGGCCTTGCGGGCCACCTCCAGCGCCGCGACCACTGCCATGCCGCAGCTGCCGCCGACCAGCAGGCCCTCCTCGCGGGCGAGCCGGCGGGTCATCGCGAACGAGTCCGAGTCGGACACCTCGATGATCTCGTCGCAGATGCCGCGGTCGTACGTCTCCGGCCAGAAGTCCTCGCCGACGCCCTCGACCAGGTACGGCCGGCCGCTGCCGCCGGAGTACACCGAGCCCTCGGGGTCGGCGCCGATGACCCGGACCGGGCCCTGTTCCTTGAGGTACTTGCCGACGCCGGTGATGGTGCCGCCGGTGCCGACGCCCGCCACGAAGTGGGTGATCCGGCCCTCGGTCTGCTTCCACAGCTCCGGACCGGTCTCCTCGTAGTGCGAGCGCGGGTTGGCCGGGTTGCTGTACTGGTCGGGCTTCCACGCGCCGGGGATCTCCCGGGCCAGCCGGTCCGAGACGTTGTAGTAGGAGCGCGGGTCCTCCGGCGCGACGGCGGTCGGGCAGACCACCACCTCGGCCCCGTACGCCCGCAGCACGTTCTGCTTGTCCTCGCTGACCTTGTCCGGGCAGACGAAGACGCACCGGTAGCCGCGCAGTTGCGCCACCAGGGCCAGGCCGACGCCGGTGTTGCCGCTGGTCGGCTCGACGATGGTGCCGCCCTCACGGAGCAGGCCGGCCTTCTCGGCGTCCTCGACCATCCGCAGGGCGATGCGGTCCTTCACGGATCCGCCGGGGTTGAAGTATTCGACCTTGGCGAGGACGGTCGCCGCTATGCCGTCGGTGACGCTGTGCAGCCGTACCAGGGGGGTGTCCCCGATGATGTCGACGACATTGTCGTAGTACCGCACGTCGCTGTGCCCTTCTGCGCTGCTGACCTGGATCCGGCCAGCCTACGGCTCAGCTCACCACGGAACCCGGCAGGACGGCGTCGCGCGCCTTCTCCCACTCCAGGAAGCGTTCGGTCTCGCTCAGCACCGAACCCGCCAGCCAGGTGATCATCACCGCGTCGTCGGCCAGCCCGAAGACCAGCAGGGCCGCCTCAGGGACGGCGTCGATCGGGGAGACGACGTACAGCGTCGCCGCGGTCATGAGGGCCACCCGCAGGCCGCCGTCGTACTCGCCCTTGGCGGTTGCCTTGATCATCCGGGGCAGCGCGGAAACGCGCTTGCCGATCGACGGGCCGCCGCGGGCCCCTGCCATGAGCGCCTTCGCCAGCGCCGTGAACGCGGCGGTCCGGCGCAACGTTCTGGCCATGTCGTCCCCTTTCGCTCTCACCAGCATGACGGCAATGCGCTAGTAGTGCCCTCTCGGCGCGGGGTTCAGACAGTTGTCGCATGGGCGAGTTAGCCTCGAAAGCCCCACCATCGCCGGCAGCCGGGCTTCTCGACCCTCGGCTGACGGGCAGGTTCCCACCGAGCGAGAGCGAGGGAGAGCGTGCGGCAGGTGCGCAGTTTGACGGCGACGGAGTGGCAGCGCCTCCGTTTCGCGGGTCAGGTAGCGGGCGGCGTCACCGGCGCCGCGGCGGGGCTGACCGTCCTCTCGGCGGGCGTGCTGCTGCGGCAGGCCGCCGAGGCCCGCCGGATCATCCCGATGGCGGAGGCGCCCCCGCCCCGCGGCGACGGCGTGTACGGCCCGAAGTTCCCCGGCAAGCCCCTGAGCATGGTGATTCTCGGCGACTCCACCGCGGCCGGGTACGGCGTGCACCGGCCCCGCGAGACCCCCGGAGCGCTGCTGGCCACGGGGGTCTCGCGACGCCTGCGCCGGCCGGTCCGCCTGCACCGGCTCGCCGTGGTCGGCTCGATGTCGTCGGGCCTGCCGTACCAGGTGGACGCCGCCCTGGAGTACGAGCCGGAGGTGGCCGTCATCCTGGTCGGCGGCAACGACGTCACCCACTTCTCGGCCCGCAACGCCGCCGTGCGCCACCTCGCCGACTCGGTGCGCCGGCTGCGCTCGGTCGGCTGCAAGGTGGTCGTCGGCACCTGCCCCGACATCGGCGCCATCCAGCCCATCAAGCCGCCGCTGCGCTGGCTGGCCCGCCGGTGGAGCCGCCAGCTCGCCGCCGCGCAGACCGTCGCCGTGGTCGAGGCCGGCGGCCGCACGGTGTCCATCGGCGACCTGCTCGGCCCGGCCTTCGAGGCCGATCCGGTACGGATGTTCAGCTCCGACCGCTTCCACCCGTCGGTCGAGGGTTACGCCCGCGCGGCGGCGGTCATGATGCCCACGCTGATGGCCATGCTCGGCGAGGACGACCGGGCCCCCGCCACCGGCGCCGACGGCGTGCGCAGCCTGCCGGAGGCGGCGCACGAGGCGGTCCGCGCGGCGGGCACCGAGGTCAGCCCGGCGCAGGTCGACGGCCACGAGCGGGGGCCGGCCGGCCGCTGGGCCCAGTTGCGGCACCATCCGTGGTTCGGCGAGCCACGTCTGTGGTTCGGCCACCGCGCCGCGTCGTTGTCGTTCGGCGGCGGTCCCGTTCGCAGCGTGCCCGGCCGGTCGGCCCCGAGCGCCGTAGGCTGGACCCCAGCGGATCATCAGACAGCCGTCGACTGACGGAGTGGCACTGCGGCAGGGAGGCGACATGGCGGGCCTGGCGGGACGGATCGGCAAAGCGACGGCCACGACGTTGTTCGCCGGGGCAGTCGGCAGTGTCGCGCTGCTGGCGGGCGAGGCGATCGCGGCCCGCACCCGGCGGTACGCCAAGCCCACTATGGGTCTGGCCCTGCGCACCTCGATGGGCCCGTCGGCGGCCCCCGCGCTGCGGCTGGTGCTGCTGGGCGACTCGGCGGCGATCGGCGTCGGGGTGGAGTGGCTGTCCGAGACCGTCGGCGGCCAGCTCGCCCGGCTGCTCGCCGAGGGCACGCCGGAGACCGGCCAGCGGCACGTCCTGCTGTCCAGCGTCGGCGTGGCCGGCTCCCGGTCGACCGATCTGGCCACCCAGGTGGCCCGGGCGCTGCTCGGGGACCGCCCGGACGTGGCGGTGGTGCTCATCGGGGCCCGCGACGCGACCGGCCTGCGCAGCGCGGAGGAGTCGGCCGCCCACCTCGGCGACGCCGTGCGGCGGCTGCGCAAGGCGGGCGTGCAGGTCGTTGTCGGCACGTGTCCCGACCTGGGCGCCGTACGCTCGATCGCCCCGCCGCTGCGGCAGCTCACCGGCTGGGTGGGCCGCCGGGTGGCCCGGGCCCAGGCGGCCGCGGTGACCAGCGCCGGCGGGGTCGTCGTGGACCTGGCCGACGAGACCGGGGCGGTGTTCCGGGCGGACGCGGGCACCCTCTGTTACGACGGCTTCCACCCCTCGGCCGACGGTTACCGGGTGTGGGCGCACGCGCTGTACCCGGCCGTGCTGGACGCGGCCCAGGCGGCGGGCCGACGCTCGACCCAGGAATAAGTCGGACAATTTGGTGTGACGAACTGATGCTTCCGCGTCAAGTTACCGGCGCGTTAACGTGGGCTCCATGCCGGAAGCTGTCATCGTCGCCACCGCCCGCTCCCCCATCGGCCGAGCCGTCAAGGGCTCGCTGAAGGACCTGCGCCCCGACGACCTCGCCGCGACCATCATCGACGCCGCGCTGAGCAAGGTCCCGCAGCTCGACCGCACGCTGATCGAGGACCTGTACCTGGGCTGCGGCCTGCCCGGCGGCGAGCAGGGCTTCAACATGGCCCGCGTGGTCGCCACCCTGCTGGGCCTGGACGGCCTGCCGGGCGCCACCGTGACCCGGTACTGCTCCTCGTCGCTGCAGACGACCCGGATGGCCTTCCACGCCATCAAGGCCGGCGAGGGCGACATCTTCCTGTCGGCCGGCGTCGAGACGGTGTCCCGGTTCGGCCGCGGCAACTCCGACGGCCTGCCGCCGGAAGCCCAGGCGCTGGTCGGCGGCGGCTGGGAGAACCCGAAGTTCGCCGAGGCCCGGGCCCGCACCACCGAGGCCGCGAAGAACGGCGGCGTCTGGCACGACCCCCGCGAGGACGGCAACCTGCCCGACATCTACCTCGGCATGGGCTACACCGCGGAAAACCTGGCCCAGGCGTACGACGTGAGCCGCCAGGACATGGACGAGTTCGG
Source organism: Actinoplanes nipponensis (assembly GCF_016862275.1). GTDB lineage: Bacteria > Actinomycetota > Actinomycetes > Mycobacteriales > Micromonosporaceae > Actinoplanes > Actinoplanes nipponensis. The sequence continues at coordinate 5,303 of NZ_BOMQ01000066.1, forward strand.
CGTCCGCAGCCAGAACCTGGCCGAGAAGGCCATCGCCAACGGCTTCTGGCAGCGCGAGATCACCCCGGTGACCACCCCCGACGGCAAGGTCGTCTCGACCGACGACGGCCCCCGCCCCGGCGTCACCATGGAGGCCGTGTCGGCCCTCAAGCCGGTGTTCCGCCCCGACGGCCGGATCACCGCCGGCAACTGCTGCCCCCTGAACGACGGAGCGGCAGCCGTGGTCGTCATGAGCGACACCAAGGCCCGCGAGCTGGGCATCACCCCGCTGGCCCGGATCGTGTCGACCGGCGTCACCGCGCTCTCGCCGGAGATCATGGGCCTGGGCCCGGTCGAGGCGTCCCGGCAGGCCCTGAAGCGCGCCGGCATGACCATCGACGACGTCGACCTGGTCGAGATCAACGAGGCCTTCGCGGCGCAGGTCATCCCCTCGTACCGCGAGCTGGGCATCCCGCTGGAAAAGCTCAACGTCAACGGCGGGGCGATCGCGGTCGGCCACCCGTTCGGCATGACCGGCGCCCGCATCACCGGCACGCTGCTGAACTCCCTGGACTGGCACGACAAGAGCATCGGCCTGGAGACGATGTGCGTCGGCGGCGGGCAGGGGATGGCGATGGTGCTGGAGCGGCTCAGCTAGAGGTTTCCGCCGGGTCCGGCTGCCGTAGGGGGTGGTCGGGCTCGGCGGTTCGCATTTCGCTTCTGCTCTGAGCAAATCCAGATCAAGATCTAGATCATGTCGTGCCTGGTTGCAGATAACTGACCGTCGCTCCCGCCGATTGAGTGCTGATTGCATGGCTTCATCCGGCTTGAGCTGGTGGCGACATCGCACTGCTGATTCCGCGCACCCTTCTCGGTTTCCGGCCGTGTGCGGGGTCTCGGCCGCGGCTCGCTTCCGACCGTGCCCGACTCCTGGCGGTGCGCGGTTTCTGGCGGTGCGCAGAGTCTTCTCGTTCTGCTCTTCAGGGCTCCGCGTCACCCGTTGACGTCCCTCCCCGCCGGATCTTGATGACTTAGCGCCCGAAAAGCGTCTGTGCGTCCCAAGATCCGTGCAGGTGGGGCGGACATGATGCGGCTGCTGCTAGTCGGCTGGATCTTGTTGCACCGCAGCCTCGGAGACCACCCTTACTCACCAAGATTCGTGCGGTGGGCAGTGTGGGTAGGTGTTGCTGACCCACGATCTCAGCGCCGCGGCGTCCCGCTGGGCCGCCGATGCCAGCGCGACGCAGCCAGCACTAACGCCAACCCAGCGCCAGCGAAGCCACCCCCGAGTTACCCGTTGCCGCGAGGCACCCCGTCGTCGGCCCGGGTTGTTTCCGTGGAGGAACGCGGAACCTACGCGCCCGGACCTCCGGTCGAGATCTTGGTAACTCATGGCCCTCAGAGGGGCCGATTCTCATCAAGGTCTCTAGTGGCTTCGAGCGCCGCCCCCGGCCCGCCGTGCACTGGGAGCCCCGCGAGCCGCCGACCCGCCGCAGCTCCCGAGTCGCCCGAGTCGCGCAAGCCCCCAGGCCGCGCGTCCAGCCGCGGCTTCCGAGCCGCCCGAAGCACACAAGCCCAAGGCCGCTCGAGCCACCGCGCCCCTCCGACCCACCGCACGCCTCCGAAGCGCGCGAGCCGTGGAGCCGTCATACGTCACGGGCCCCGCCGGCCTCGCCAGCCGAGGGAGCCACGCCAACCGCGCGAAACCCGCCGACCGCGGAAGCCCAGCAAGCCGCAGGAACCCCGCCGGCCAAGGCAGCCGCGCGAGCCCCAGATAAGGCGACCGCAACGACGCCGTCCGCGACCCCAACGCCCCGTCGGGCCGGCCCCCACGAGCCGCGCGAGCCCCACGAGCCGCGCCCGTTCAACCGCCGCGCCCTCAATCGCCGCGCCGTAGAGCCGCCCCCCTCCCGCACAGAGTGAGCCCTCGCGGGTGAGTGCGTCAGAGCTGAGTCCGGGTTCTCGACACCGCTTCGGTAGCCGAAGACAGGACGTCGTCCGGCGGCTCTGCGATGAGCAGGTCGTCTGCCATCACCCGGAGCTGGTCGGGCAGGACCGTGTCGGCCAGGCGCGGGATCGGGCGGCGCCGGCGTTGTTCGGCGTCCGCGGCGGCGTCGGCCAGTTGTTGGACGAGTTTGCGGACCGCCTCGGCGCGGGTGGTGTCGCCGGCTGCGGCTGGGGCGTTCCAGCGGCTCGCCTCCCAGTGCCCGACCTGCGTGATCAGCCGCTGCACGGCGGTCTCGAACTCATTTGCGCCCACCCGGCGACACTACCCGCAGACGGGGCAGCGCCCGGTCCGCGGGGAGGCGGGCCGGGCGCTGCCGGGTGTTGCTGGCGGGGCGGCTAGTCGTCGCCTTGGAGGAAGCTCAGCAGGCGCAGCACCTCGAGGTACAGCCAGATGAGGCTGACCAGGATGCCGAACGCCGCCGTCCAGGAGTAGCGCTGCGGCAGACCCATCCGCACGCCCTCCTCGACCTCGTTGAAGCTGAGGATGAAGCTCAGCGACGCGACGACGATGCAGATGATGCTGAAGCCGATGCCGAGGGCGCCGTTGCTGCGCAGCCCGGTGGTGACGTCGAACAGGGACAGCACGAAGTTGATCAGCATGACGGCGAACAGGCCGGCCATGACCGCGATCATGCCGCGGACGAACTTCGGGGTGGCCCGGATGACGCGCGCCCGGTAGAGGAACGCCATCAGGAAGAACACGCCGAAGGTGGCGATCACCGCCTGCAGGACGATGCCCTGGTAGCCGGCGATCTCCTGGTAGAACTTGCTCACCAGGCCGACGAACGCGCCCTCGATGACCGCGTAGGCCACGACCAGGGCCGGGTTCGCCATCCGGGAGAAGGAGATGATCAGGCCGAGCACCAGGCCGACCACCGCGGCGCCGATCCAGGCCACGCCGAGCAGCGAGTCGGGGATCAGGTTCCAGGCCGCGACGGCGGAGACGCCGGTGATGCCGAGGAGCGTGACGGTCTTGACGACCACGTCGTCGATCGTCATGGGTTGCACTGCCGGCGCGGACGCCGGATATCCCGGGGCGCTCGGGTACGGCTGCCCGTAACCCGGCTGACCGGCGGCCGGGCCGTACGGTCCGGCCGGGTTGTATCCGGCGGTCCGCTCCCGCTCGGCCGCCTGGCCGAGGCGCGAGAGCACCGGGTTGGAAGTCTTCACTGTGTCCAGCCTCCCTTGAGGTTGAGGCACGTAGGGGCCGTGCCGTTCAAGGGTAAGCGCAATACCACCTGGATGACGCCCGGGGAAGCTGTGAGCAGGCTGAAAACGTGCCCGGGGCGGGTCTCGAACCCGCACGCCTTTTGGGCAGCCGCTTTTAAGGCGGCCGTGTCTGCCGTTCCACCACCCGGGCGGAGGTGATGATGCCCACCGTAGCGGGTCGAGCCCGCCCGGCAGTACGCCGGACGGGCACAAACCACGCTCAGCGGGAGCCCGCGCCCACCGGCTCGGCGCCGCGGTCGTTGCCCAGCGGCGGCGTCACGTGGGTGAACTCCTCCCGCGGGGTGTGCAGCTGCCCCAGCGAGATGACCTCGCGCTTGAGCACGAACGCCAGCGTCCAGTCGACCAGCACCCGCACCTTGCGGTTGAACGACGGGATGCGGCTCATGTGGTACGTGCGGTGCATGAGCCACGCGGGCAGGCCCTTGAGCTTGATGCCGTAGATCTTGGCCACGCCCTTGTACAGGCCCAGGCTGGCGACGCTGCCCGCGTACTTGTGCCGGTAGTCCTTGGGCTGGGCGCCGATGATCACCGCGCGGATGTTGTCGGCCAGCACCGAGGCCTGGCGGACCGCGTGCTGCGCGCTCGGCGAGCACCAGGCGCCGGGGCTGGTCAGGTCGGGGACCTGCGCGCAGTCGCCGGCCGACCAGGCGCCGTCGAGCACCCGGTCGCCGTCGACGACCTGCAGGGTCGTGGCGCAGGTGAGGTGGCCGCGCGGGCCGCGGGGCAGGTCGGTCTGGTCGAGCATGGGCGACGGCTTGACGCCGGCCGTCCAGACGATGGTCTCGGCGCGGAAGACCTCGCCGTCGGACAGGTGCACCTCGCCGTCGACGCAGGACTCCATCCGGGTCTCGAGCCGGATGTCGATGCCGCGCTTCTGCAGCTGGCGGGCCGCGTACGCGCCCATCTCGGGGCCGACCTCGGGCAGGATGCGGTTGGACGCCTCGACCAGGACGAAGCGGAGCTCCTGCTGCTCCAGCTCCGGGTAGTACTTGAGGCCGTCGCGGACCACGTCCTCCATCTCGGCCAGCGCCTCGACGCCGGCGTAGCCGCCGCCGACGAAGACGAAGGTGAGCGACGCCTTGCGCATCTGCTCGTCCGGGGTGGTGGCCGCGATGTCCAGCCGGTCCAGGATGTGGTTGCGCAGGTAGATGGCCTCGCCGATGGTCTTGAAGCCGATGCCGCGCTCGCGCAGGCCGGGGATCGGCAGGGTGCGCGACACGGAGCCCGGGGCCACCACGATGTGGTCGTAGGCGATCTCCTTGACCGGCCCGTCGATGGGCTGGACGGTGACCGTCTTGCGGGCGTGCTCGATCCGGGTGACCTCGCCGGAGACGATGCGGCAGCGCTTGAGCTCGCGGCGCAGCGGCACCACCGAGTGGCGCGGCGAGATGTTGCCGGCCGCCGCCTCCGGCAGGAAGGGCTGGTACGTCATGTGCGGCTGAGGATCGATGACGATCACTTCAGCCTGCGCCGAGTTGAGCTTCCTCGACAGGCGCAGGGCCGCGTAGAGCCCCACGTGACCTGCCCCTACGACAACGATCCGCTGAGGTTTCACCGTTTCATTGTCCCGATGCGGGCGGCGCCGTGCGCGGTTCTGTGACCAAGCACAACCCCGTTGGTCAAGGGCCGTTACGCACAAGTTGCGCTTTCATTTCCCCCGGTCACGACCGGCGCAGCAGCCGGCCCAGCAGCAGGGTCACGGCCACCGCCGCGGCCAGCCCCACCAGCGTCGCCACCAGGAACGCTCCCCCGGCCAGCTCGGCCGTCAGGCCCAGCGTGATCACGGTCAGCACGGCCGAGATCAGCACCACCAGCAGGGCGCGGACCAGCCAGCCGCCGACCACGTCGACGTTCACCAGCGCGTCGTACGGCAGCACCGCCGCCAGCGCGGCCAGCGTGTGCCCGACGTAGAGCAGGGCGGCCAGGCTCAGCACCCGCCACAGCGCGACCCGGGCGTCGTACCAGGTGGTGTCGAGGATCCAGCCGCCCACCACGACCAGCACGGCGAACGTCACGCCCCGCCCGCGCGGCGCGATCGCCGGGTAGACGCCGGCCAGGCCGAGCAGGACGACGTAGCGCGTCGAGGTCAGCGCGGACGGCCAGGCCACCAGCAGGGCCAGCACGAACGCCAGGGCGATCCCGCCCCGGACGAGCAGCGGCAGGGCGGTGGCGCGGGCCGCGACGGTCCGCGTCCGCTCGATCCGCCGGGTGATGCCGTCGAGCATGTCAGCGCCCCCGGGGTGCGGAGGCCAGCCGGGACACGTCCCGCAGCACCAGGTCCAGGCTGCCCGCCCCGGCCCAGGTCACCACCGGTACGCCGTGTTCGCGCAGCCGGCCCAGCACGTTCTCGCGTTCCATCCGCCACAGCCGGGTGGCCAGCGGCGTCCAGGTGCTGCGGTTCGGCGGGGCGGCGCCGGCCGGCAGCGTGTCGACCGCGACGGTGAAGCGGCCGGACTGGGTGAGCCCGGCCAGCATGTCGGCCGAGCGCGGGTCCACCAGCGGGGTCAGCACCACCACCAGCGCGTCGGAGGACACGTGGTGGGCGCCGAACACGTGCTCGTGCGGGCCCTGGTCGCCGGTGTCGGCGCGGACGTCGAGCAGCCACTCGAGCACGGTCAGGTACTGCCGGCGGCCGGTGGCGGCGCGCAGCCGGCGGGCCGAGGAGCCGTACTCCATCAGCGAGACGCGGTCGCCGCGCTGCAGGTAGTGCTCGGCGATCGCGGCGGCCGCGCGGACGGTCGTGTCCAGCACCGACGCCCGGCCCTTGACGCCGCCGGACGCCCCGGCCTCGCCGAGCACGTCCAGCAGCAGCAGCACCTCGGCGTCGCGGTCGCTGAGGGTGGAGGCGACGTGCAGGTCGCGGGTGCGCAGCGACACCCGCCAGTCGATGCGGCGCAGCCGGTCGCCGGGCGCGAACGGGCGTACCCCGGCCAGCTCGCCGCCCTCGCCGGGCCGCCGCGAGCGGTGGTTGCCGACCAGGCCGGCCGCCGCGGGCATCGCCTCGGTGGCCGCGAACGGCTCGGTCTCGGGGTAGACGCGCACCCGCCGGGCGGGCGTGACGACCGGGCGGCAGGCGAGCAGGCCACCGCAGGCGGCGACCCGGGCCGCGGCGGGGCCCACCTCGTGCCGGCCCCAGCGGGTCGCCCGGCCGGGCAGCTCGACGGCGGTCCAGCCGTCGGGCGCCACCGTGACCGCGAACGGCCGGTCGGCGTCCGGCAGGTCCAGCCACGGCGAGGTCCGGGTCCGCACGACCACCAGGTCGTACGGGATGACGTCGGGGTTGGCCACGGTGAGCCCGGCGCCGACCTCCCCGCCCTCGACGATGTGCTCCTCGGCCGCGTCGACGGTCAGCTCGGGCGCGGACCGCGGCATCCGGCGCAGCCCGATGGCCGCGCCGATCGCGAACGGCGCCGCCAGCAGCACCAGGTCGACCCGGCCCAGGGCCACGCCGAGCACCAGCAGCAGGCCGGTGAGCAGCACCGTGCGGCCCAGCGCCCGGGTGGGCACCCAGGCGGGCGCCGCCCACCCCTCGTCGGCCGCCGACGCCGGAGGCGGTACGGCGGCCCGCAACGACGGCGGCTCGATGGCTGTCACTGGCCGGTGTACCCGCCCGCGTACGTCGGCAGGGCGCCGCTGGCCGGCGCCGGCACGTTCTGCAGCACCTCCTGGACCACGAACGACGGGTCGACCCGCCGCAGCCACATCTCCGGCCGCAGCGTGATCCGGTGGGCCAGCGCGGGGACCGCCACGTCCTTGACGTCCTCCGGCACCACGAAGTCGCGGCCGGCCATCGCCGCCCGGGCCCGGGCCAGCAGGAGCAGGGCCAGCGAGCCGCGCGGCGACGAGCCGACCAGGGCGGAGGCGTGCTCGCGGGTGGCCGAGGTCAGCGCCACGATGTACCGGCCGATCGAGTCCTCGACCGCGACCTGCTCCAGCCCGGCCTGCATGGCCATCAGCCGGTGGGCGTCGACCACCGGGGCCAGCTGCGACTCCTCCTGGCGGCGGGACATCCGCCGGCGCAGCACCTCCCACTCCTCGTCGCGGGTCGGGTAGCCGAACGACACGCGCAGCAGGAAGCGGTCGAGCTGGGCCTCGGGCAGCGGGTAGGTGCCCTCGTACTCGATCGGGTTGGCGGTGGCCAGCACGTGGAACGGCGGGTCGAGCCGGTATGTGACGCCCTCGACGGAGACCTGCTTCTCCTGCATCGCCTCCAGCAGCGCGGCCTGGGTCTTCGGCGGCGTCCGGTTGATCTCGTCGGCGAGCAGCATGTTGGTGAAGACCGGCCCGGCGCGGAAGGCGAAGTCCCCCTTGCGCTGGTCGTAGAGGAAGGAGCCGGTGACGTCGGCGGGCAGCAGGTCGGGGGTGAACTGCAGGCGGCGGAAGTCGAGGCCGAGCGCCTGGGCGAAGCAGCGGGCGGTCAGCGTCTTGCCGAGCCCGGGCAGGTCCTCCAGCAGCACGTGACCGCCGGCCAGAATGCCGGCCAGGACCAGCTCGAGGGACTCGCGCTTGCCGACCACCACGCTGCCGACCGAGTCCAGGACAGCGCCGGCCAGCCGGCCCACCTCGTACGGCGGCAGGGCCTCCACGCTCGCGTCCGTCACCGAACCACCCTTCTCAGATCTTCTCTAGTGCCTCGACGTACGTGTCCAGGTCGCGGGGCTTCGGCGCCCGCCGGCCCGGCTGGTCCAGGAACTCCCACAACGGCCCGCCGAGCAGCTCCCGCGCGCGCCGCGGGTCGGACGCGCGGGTGATCCCGTGCCGGAGCCGGAGGCGCTCGTCGGCGAGCTCGGCGAGTACGGGCAGGACGTTACGCGAGAACTTCTCGGCGTCACGCTGCGACCAGTCCAGCTGTTGCTCCCAGCGGCGCACCGCCACCCGCAGGGTATCCGTGCCGGCCCAGCGGTAGTCGCCGTCGTCCTCGCCGCGCCGGGCCGCCGACCGGGGCAGCGGCGGCGGCGCCACTTCGGACACGGCGAGCATCAGCAGGCGCAGCGCCACGAACGCGGCCACGATCAGCAGGACGGACACGCTGATGCCGCGGGACCGCAGCGCCGCCACCGTGACGACGGTGGCCACCCCGACGAGCAGCACGTTGCGGACGGCCCAGCCGAGCCGGGACCGCGGCCGGTCGGCGGTGTCCTCCGGCGGGTCCGGGAGCATGACCTCCGCCGGCCGGCTGCCGAAGAGGTCCTCGAGCCCGCCGTCCTGCTCGCGGCTCACGACGGGACCCCGGCGCCGAGGTCGACGCGCAGCCGTTCGAGGGCCGTGCGGGCCTGCCGGCGCATCTGGTCGTCGACGGTGTGGGTCGCGTACCGGGCCTGGCGGTAGACCGCGGCGAAGGGGGTCAGCACGCCGGCGTCCAGGTGCTGCTCGGCGAGCAGGCGGGCGACCAGGTCGGTGGGGCTGTCGCCGGCGTGCCGGGGGGTACCCGCGGCCGCGGCGGCCTGTTCCAGCCGTACCCAGCACGCGATGACCGCGCGGCGGGGGTCACGGTCGGTGTCGGACAGCTCCTGCAGGCCCGCGTCCAGGGCGGCGACCAGGTCCTCGGCGGTGCGTGACTCCGGCCGGCGCGGATCCCGGCGGCCCGTGCGGCCGGCCCGCCGGCTCAGCGTCTGGCGCACCAGCGCCCAGGCGACCAGGCCGAGGACCAGCACAGCCAGGACGCCGAGCACCACCAGGGCGACGGTGCCGGTCCAGTCGGGCAGCTCGCCGCCGGCCTCGGCCGCCTGCTGCGACGGCTTGACGGCCGGCTCCAGCGAGGGCGGCAGCAGCGGCGGCGCCTCGGTGGTCGGCGCGGCGTCCGGGTTGAACCGCTCCAGCTGCGGCGCCGAGCGGGTGGCCGCCAGCGAGGCCAGGAAGAGCAGCCCGAGGACGGCGGCCAGCGGCCACCAGCGACGCAGTGCGGCGAGATCCAATACGGCAGGCCCTCAGTTCGTCCGCACGGGGCGGAAAATCGGCAGAGAACGCATCATGCCAGGCCCGCCAGGTCTTTGGCACGGCCGAGGACGTCGTCCAGCATCGCCGGGGTGAGCCGGCCGGTGAACGTGTTCTGCTGCGAGACGTGGTAGCAGCCCAGCAACTCCGGCACCCCCGGCTGGCTGACCTGGGCGCCGTGGCCGAAGGCGGGGCGCGGCACGGGCGGGCGTACGCCGTAGACGGCCGTCATCGCGGGCCACCAGGCCGCCCAGGCGAACGCGCCCAGGGCGATGACGACCCGCAGGGTCGACCGGATCAGGGACAGCTCGCGGTGCAGCCACGGCGCGCACGTGTCCCGTTCCACCGGCAGCGGTTTGTTGTCCGGCGGGGCGCAGCGGACGGCCGCGAAGATCCGGGTGTGCCGCACCGCCAGGCCGTCGTCGGCCGCCACGCTGGTCGGCTGGTTGGCCAGGCCGGCCCGGTGCAGCGCGGCGAAGAGCACGTCGCCGGAGCGGTCGCCGGTGAAGATGCGGCCGGTGCGGTTGCCACCGTGGGCGGCCGGCGCCAGCCCCAGGATGGCGATGCCGGCGTCGCCGGGCCCGAAGCCCGGGATGGGTCGCGCCCAGTAGGTCTGGTCACGGAAGGAGGCCCGTTTGACGCGGGCGGTCTCCTCGCGCCAGGCGACCAGGCGTGGGCAGGCGAAACAGTCGGTGACGCCCGCGTCGAGGACCGGCAGGGCGGTCGCGGCGGCCGCGTGCGCGGCGACTTCTTCAGGGCTACGGCTGGGCACGGACTCCAGCACAGCACTGCGCGGTACGGCGGGAGCAGCCGGGGTGGCGGCTCCCGCCGTACCGGTGGGTCAGGACGCCTTCGGCCGCAGGCAGAGCAGGTAGCCCTTGCCCGCGGTGCTGCTGTAGACGTAGTACTCCTCGTTCTCCTTGAAGAACTTCTCGCACGACTTGCTCTTGGTGTCGCTCTCGCCCTCGACCCGGCCCACCACGGTGAACGCGGCGTCGGCCGAGCCGCAGTCGACGACCTTGGCGTTCGCCTCGGTCTCCTCGTCGACCTTCACGTCCTCGGAGGAGGCGACGCAGTCACCGACGGCGGCGTCCTTGGCCTTGTCGCCGAAGAACGCGTCCTTGACCACCAGCACGATGACGAAGACGACGATCGCGCCGACGATGCGCAGGACGAGCCGGCCGACCGCGCTCTTCTTCTTGGGCTCCGGCGGGAAGGCGGCGGGGCTGCCGAAGCCCTGCTGCGCCGGGTCGCCGTACGGCTGGCCGGGCCCGGGCTGGCCGGCCACGGGCGGCGCGCCGTAGGGCTGACCCTCGGCCGGCGGGGCGCCGTAGGGCTGGCCGGGCGCCGGGGCGCTGCCGAAGCCCTGGTTGGCGGGCGGCGGGAAGCCGTCACCGGCAGGGGGCGGCGGGGCGACCGGGTTGCTCACGATGAATCCTCTCGGGTCCGGCCGAGGGGGTCGGCCGATCGGAGCACAACCTAACGACCCGGCGGCGGCGCCGCGACCCCGTTCACTTGCCGGAAGGCGAGACGCTCGGCGAGATGGCCGAAGGGCTGGGCGCCGCACTGGCCGAAGGGTTGACCTCGGCGCCGGCGTCCGGCACGGGCCCCGGGCCGGTCGCCGTGGCCGCCGGGTCCGCGCTGGCCGCGGCGGACGGCGCCCGGAACGGGTCCCGGTCGGCGCAGTACGGGTACGTGAGCGTCTGCACCTCGGTGTAGTTGCCGGAGTCGTCGTAGCAGTACGCGTTGCCCAGCCGCAGCGGCGAGCCGTTCTGGTCGAAGATGCGCGCGTTGCTGACCAGCCGGCCCTGCTCGTCGTACACGAAGAGGTCCTCGATGTTGCCGTACGGGTTGTCGTAGTTGACGTCGGCGTAGGGCGCGCCGCGGCTGGTGCTGTCCGCCTCGAGGAAGCCGCCCAGGGCCACCAGCACCAGCACCACCGAGCCCGCGTAGAGCGCCATCTGCGGCCAGTGGGCCAGCCGCTTCGAGCGGCGGCCGAGCCAGATGGAGCCGAGGACCCCGGCGGCGAGCAGCAGCAGCGCGACGAATTCGCTGCCGCCGATGCGCGGCAGCAGGCCGATGGGCTGGCCGCTGTCGTCGAGCATCCAGGCGAGCACCATGGCCGCCAGGTAGCCGCGCAGCACCCACCACGCCGGGCGCAGCTGCACCAGGAAGTCGCTGGCCCGGGCGGCGCCGAAGAGCGGGCCGAGCCGCCGGTCGGCGACCCGCAGCCGGGCCAGCGCCAGGTCGCGCATCTCCTTGACCTGGTCGGTGCGCTTCGGCGGATCGGGGAAGCCGCCGACGAAGCCGGCGGTGGTGCGCAGGTCCGCGGCGTACGCCTCGGGGCTGCCCAGGCGGTCGGTCAGCGAGCCCTCGCCGTCGGCCACCACTTCGGCCAGGTGTTCGGGCAGGTCCTCGAGCAGTTCGTCGCGCAGCGACTCGGGCAGGTCGCCGAGGGCCGCGCGGACCGCGAACACGTACAGATTGATCTCGTCCTGAGCTGTGGTGATCACGCCGTCTCCCGCTCGCGAAGCAGATCGTCCATCGTGGATGCGAAACCGTGCCAGGTCTTGCCGGAACGCTGCAACTCGGCCCGGCCGGCGGGGTTGAGCGCGTAGTACTTGCGGTGCGGCCCCTCGTCGCTGGGCACCACGTAGGTGGTGAGCAGGCCGGCGTTGAACAACCGGCGCAGGGTGCCGTAGACGGAGGCGTCGCCGACCTCGGTCAGCCCGGCCGTCCGCAACCGGCGCAGGATGTCGTAGCCGTAGCCGTCCTCGTCGCGCAGGGCGGCGAGGCAGGCCAGGTCCAGGACACCCTTGAGGAGCTGGGTCGTATCCACGCGGTGCACACTACTTCGCGATACGAAGTAGTGTCAAAGGCGGGTTACCGCGCGGGGCATCGACCGTTGTCGCACCACGATGGCACCGGCGGTCAAGCCGCGGGGCCCTCAGTCGCGGTGGGTGACGGACCGCAGCGACGACCAGAACTTGTGCAGCGTCGATTCGCCGGGCGCGCGCTCAGCGGTGGGGACGTCGTCGCCCGACGCCGTTCCCGCGGTCGGGGCGTGCGGACGGGGGGCTGCTCCCGCGGTCGGCGCGGTGGCTTCGGGGACGGGTGCCGCTTCCGCGGTCGGCGCGTCGGCGCGGGGTTCGGGGTCGGCCAGGGAGAAGGCGATGCCGTCGAGGATGTCGTGCTCGCTGGCGATCACCGAGGTCTTCCCCGCGCGCTCCATGATGACGCGCAGGATCAGGGCGCCCGCGCCGATCACGTCCGCCCGCCCGGAATGCATCACCGGCAGGTCCCGGCGGTCGGCCACCGTCGAGCCGAGCAGGTCGTGCGTCACCTTGGCCACGTCCTCGTACGGGATCCGCGCGTGATGGATGCGCCGGGAGTCGTACCCCGGCAGGTGCAGAGCCAGCGCCGCCACCGTCGTGACCGAACCGGCCAGCCCGACCAGCGTCGCCGCGCCGTGGCCGGACACCGTCCGCAGGGCGGCGTCCACCGCCTTGACGATGTCCTCCTCCGCCGCCGCGACCTCTTCCGCAGTCGGCGGGTCGCTGTGCAGGTGCCGCTCGGTCATCCGGACGCAGCCGATGTCGACCGAGACCGCGTGCTCGACGTGGTCGCCGCCGACCACGAACTCGGTCGAGCCGCCGCCGATGTCGACCACCAGGTACGGCTGATCGGCCACCAGCCCGGTGACCGCGCCGGCGAACGACAGCCGGGCCTCGTCGTCGCCGGTGATCACCTCGGGGTCCACGCCCAGGGTGGCGCGGACCATCGCGGTGAAGTCCGCCGCGTTCGCCGCGTCCCGGGAGGCCGAGGTCGCGCACATCCGGACCCGGCCGACGCCCAGCTCGGCGATCTCGGCCGCGTACCCGAGCAGCGCCTTGCGGGTCCGCTCGATCGCCTCCGGGCTCAGCCGCCCGGTGCGGTCGACGCCCTCGCCCAGCCGAACGATCTCCATCCGGCGGGCGACGTCGGTCAGCCGCCCGTCGGCGACGTCGGCGATGAGCAGGCGGATCGAGTTGGTACCGCAGTCGATGGCCGCGACTCTCACGCTGACTCCCTAGAGATGGAGAAGCATCCTGGTGTTACCGAGCGTATTCGGCTTGACCCGTTCCAGGTCGAGGAACTCCGCGACACCCTCGTCGTACGAGCGCAGCAGCTGCTCGTAGACGCTGTGCGGCACGGGCGCGCCGTCGATCTCGGTGAAGCCGAACGAGCCGAAGAAGCGGGTCTCGAAGGTCAGACAGAACACCCGGGCCACGCCCAGCTCCCGCGCGACCTTCAGCAGCTCGTTGACCAGCCGGTGGCCGATCTTCAGACCACGGTAGGCCGGGTCGACGGCGACCGTGCGGATCTCGGCCAGGTCCTCCCACATCACGTGCAGCGCTCCGCAGCCCACCACCCGGTCGGCGGCCGCGTCCACGGCGACCCAGAACTCCTGGACGGACTCGTACAGCGTGACGGTCGCCTTGCTCAGCAGCCGGCGATCCGACGTGTAGGTGTCCACCAGGTTCCGGATGGCCCGGACGTCGGACGTGCGCGCGCGACGGATCTCCACCTGCATGCGGCCGAGTTTAGGCAGCCGGCGGCGGCACGCACGGACCGCCTGTCCACCACGGCTCCACCGCGGCGCGGACCTCGTCACCGAACGGGTTGACGCCCGGCCCGGCCGCCAGGGCGTGCCCGAGGTGCACGTGCAGGCACTTGACCCGGTCGGGCATGCCGCCCGCCGAGACGTTCCCGATCTCCTCGACGTGCTCCACCGCTTCGCGGCGCCGCAGGTAGTCCTCGTGTGCCCGCCGGTAGTGCTGCGCGAGCACCGGGTCGGTGGAGAGCCGCTCCTGCATGTCGCGCATGACGCCCGCGGACTCCAGCCGGCTGCACGCCGCCGTGGCGCGCGGGCAGGTCAGGTAGAACATCGTCGGGAACGGCGTGCCGTCGTCGAGGCGCGGCGCGGTCTCCACCACGTCCGGGTTGCCGCAGGGGCACCGGTGGGCGACGGCCCGGGTGCCCCGGGGACGGCGGCCGAGCTGCTCGGCGACGGCCTGGAGATCGGTCTCGGAGGGAGTCGTCATACTACTTTCGCTGATCGGAGTTGGCGGCGGCGACGCTGCCCCAGAGCGTGTCGTACCAGCGGTTCGGGGCGTCCGCCGCGGTGGCCTGGCCGGCGTCGCGGGCCGCGCCGGCCGGGTCGTTCAGCACCAGCAGCGGCACCTCGCCCGGGCGCACGTAGAACAGCCGGTCGCGGGCCTGGGTGCGGATGTACTCGTCGTCCTGCCACTTCAGCACCTCCTCGGTCAGCCCCGCGATCCGCGCCTGCTGCGCGGCCTGGTCGGCCTGCATCTGGGCGATCTGGGACTCCTGGGCGAGGTAGACGCGGACCGGATACGTGTACGCCAGCGCGAGCGCGACCAGCACGACGATGAGCACGGTGGCCCGGCCGGTGAAGGCCTTGGGCCGGGTGGCGACGGTCCGCTTGGTGGCGCCCGCGGCGGCCGCGCGGCGTGCGGCGGCCGGCCGGTTGCCGGACCGGATGCCGCTGGTGGTGCGGGTGGCGGGCAACCGCCGCGGCTCGATCCGGGTGGCGGCGGTGTCACGGGTGCGGGTCGGACGGGCGGCAGTGCGGCTTCCCGGCCGTCCCGCGGCACCGGTGGGACGACGGGACGGACCCTGACCACTCGGTGTGCGGCGCTGCGTCATCCCTGCCCCTCCCCCGGAACTCGCCATGGACCATGGAGTTGCGGCACCCGCCCTGGACACTATGCCCAGCGAACGCGGAGCCACAACTCCATGATCCGTCGACGCAGCGTTACGCGGTGCGGTAACGCGGGAACGCGCCCGCGCCGGCGTACCGGGCGGCGCTGCCGAGCTCTTCCTCGATGCGCAGCAGCTGGTTGTACTTGGCGACGCGGTCGGAACGGGCCGGCGCGCCGGTCTTGATCTGGCCGCTGCCCACAGCCACGGCCAGGTCCGAGATCGTGGTGTCCTCGGTCTCGCCGGAGCGGTGGCTCATCATCGTCTTGAAGCCGGCCCGGTGCGCCATGTCCACGGCGTCCAGGGTCTCGGTCAGCGAGCCGATCTGGTTGACCTTGACGAGGACCGCGTTGGCGGCGCCCTCGGCGATGCCCCGGCCGATGCGGGTGGGGTTGGTGACGAACAGGTCGTCGCCGACGATCTGCACCTTGCCGCCGATCTGGGCGGTCAGCGCCGTCCAGCCGGCCCAGTCCTCCTCGTCCAGCGGGTCCTCGATGGAGACGATCGGGTACGTCTCGGCGAGCTTGGCGTAGTAGTTGATCATCTCGTCGGTCGACTTCGGCGCGCCCTCGAAGACGTACGCCCCGTCCTTGTGGAACTCGGTGGCCGCGACGTCCATGGCGAGCACGATGTCGGTGCCCAGGGTGAAGCCGGCGGCCTGCACGGCCTCGGCGATCAGGTCCAGCGCGGCGGCGTTGGTCGGCAGGCTCGGCGCGAAGCCGCCCTCGTCGCCCAGCCCGGTCGACAGGCCCTTCTTCTTCAGCACCGACTTGAGCGCGTGGTAGACCTCCGCGCCGGTGCGCAGCGCCTCGCGGAACGAGGGCGCGCCGATCGGGGCGATCATGAACTCCTGCACGTCGACGTTCGAGTCGGCGTGCGCGCCACCGTTGAGGATGTTCATCATCGGCACGGGCAGGACGTGCGCGTTGGGGCCGCCGACGTAGCGGAACAGCGGCAGCTCGGCGGAGAGCGCGGCGGCCTTGGCCACGGCGAGCGAGACGCCGAGGATGGCGTTCGCGCCCAGCTCGGACTTGTCGGCCGTGCCGTCGATGTCGAGCATCTTCTCGTCGATCAGGCGCTGCTCGCTGGCCTCGTAGCCGAGCAGCTCGTCGGCGATCTTGTCCTCGACGTTGCTGACCGCCTTCTCGACGCCCTTGCCGAGGTAGCGGCCCTTGTCACCGTCCCGCAGCTCGATCGCCTCGAAGGCGCCCGTGGAGGCGCCCGAGGGCACCGCCGCGCGTCCTACCGTGCCGTCGTCCAGGCCCACCTCGACCTCGACGGTGGGGTTGCCCCGCGAGTCGAGAATCTCCCGGGCGACGATCGCTTCAATGGTGGCCATCTGTCGTGTCGCTCCTCATGCTCGTATGGATAGATTCCAGACCGCGACCCTGCGGCCCACCACGCGCTAGAGCGTATCGACCCGGGGTGTCGCGCGTGGCGGCGGCCGGTGAACTTCCGCCGCCACATGCCTCAGGCGAACGCGGAAAATGCCGATCTCGGGTATCGCCATGACTACTACCGTGCTCCTTCCCGATGCCGGCTCGTACGTCGAGATGACCGCCTCCGACGAGCAGGCCGCCCGTGTCCGTGTGGTCCACGCCGAGGGCAAAGGTCTGACGCTGTCGGCGCCGCTGGTCGCCGTCCCCGGGGTCGGCACGGACGTCACCCTGCGCTGGTCGGCCGCCCCGCGGGGCCGGTACGCGCTCAAATGCGCCGTGACCGGCATCGACGAGAACCGGCTGCGCGTGGAGGCCCGCGGGGAACCGCTGGTCGAGCAGCAGCGCCACTTCGTCCGCGGCGGCGGCGGCGAACAGGTGATCATGCACCGGGCCGGGTTCCCGTCCGCCAGCGGCTGGATCCGCGACATCAGCGAGCACAGCATGCGCGGCCACTTCGAGGGCACCAACGTGCGCGACGGCGAGAGCCTGCGGCTGCGCATCGAGCTGGGCAGCGAGATCATCGAGATGGGGGCCCGGGCGGCGAAGGTCGAGGCGCTGCCGCAGCAGGTGCCGCCGGGGCCGATGTCGGTGGAACTGGTGGCGATCTTCGAGGCCAGCGAGGCGCAGGCCCGGATCATCCGCCGGTACGTGATGCGCCAGCAGTTGCTGAGCCGCAGCAGAGCCTGAGAGTCACCGGCCGAATACCGGTTTGCGCGGGGTTGCCGCCATCGGCAAAGGTGGGCGGGTGCCTGTCTTCCGCCGACGCCTCGCCACGGCCGTGCTCCTGCTGTGCGCCGCGACGGCGGGCTGCTCGGAGCTGGACGAGTCGGGCCAGGGCCTGACCCGCAACGACCTGGTGGCGGACCTGGCCGCGCAGATGACCTCGGCGGCGGACCTGACCTACGAGGCGAACTATCAGCTGGCCGGCGGCGAGCAGGCCACGGTGGCCCAGACCCGCAAGCCGGCCCGGACGGCGTACGTCTACCCCGGCGGCAAGGTCACGGTGACGGCGGAAGCCACCACGGAATGCCGTACGGCGAAGCCGACGACGTGCACGATGACCGCGCCGGCCAGCGCGGCCAGCCCGCCCCCGGCCGCGGTCTTCGCGGGCGCCGACGAAACCGGCATGGTGACCCCGGCGACGGTGCTGACCCTGCTGAACGCGGCGGTCCTGGACAACGACGTGGAAGTCGACCAGCACGACACGACGATCGCCGGCCGGCACGCGACCTGCGTCCAGCTCACCGGCGTCGACGACGCGGCGGCGCGCGACTTCACCACCTGCATCACCAACGAGGGCGTGCTGGGCAGCTTCAACGGCATCCTCGACCAGACCCGGGTGGACGTGGCGATGACGCACTACACGGAGCAGGTGGAGGAAGCGATGTTCGAGCTCCCGAAAGCGGCCAAGCTGATCGACCGCCGCGCCAACTGACTACCGATCCGGAGGGGCCGCTACGGGCGCCACCCGCAGACCCGCAGACCCGCCGCACCGGCGCCGGCGGAGTCAGGTCCGGGTGGCTCGGTCCGAGTGGCCGCGCACGGGGGCACGCACCCGTCGACCGGCGAACGGGCGTTCGAGTCACGGCCGACCGCGAAGCCCCGCGGAACGGCGCACCAGGTCGTGGCCGGCGGACCACGCCGCCGGTGCGACATCTTCAGACCGGCGGTCCCGCAACGGCCCGAGGATGCGCCCGGCTCGGGCTGATGGCACGGGACGGCCGGGTGTGCACGTACCGGAAAAGGACTGTCCGCGCCCACCGGAAAGCCCCGGGCCAGGCCGGCGACAACCCCATCGCGGAACGCGCCGGGCTTCGATGATCGGCCGGAGATGGCCCAGGTGTCCTGCCCGATCAGTTGATCAGTTCTGGTTGATGTGCGGGTGTTGGGCGTGGAGAGCTGACGGACAAGGCGTGGGCGGTGATCGAGCCGCTGCTGCCGGAGCCGGGTCGCAGGTCTGGGCGGTGGCGCGATCACCGTCAGGTGATCAACGGGATCTTGTGGAAGCTGCGCACGGGGACGCCGTGGCGGGACCTGCCGGAACGCTATGGGCCGTGGAAGACCTGCCCTGAACGGCTGCGCCGATGGACCGATGACGGGACCGCCAGCACCACGACGCTCTCGCCCCGCCCGTCCGCGGGATCGCCATACCGGCGGCGGATGGTGAAGCGCTGGGCCGCTCGCGGGGTGGCCTGAGCACCAAGATTCACGTGGCCGTCGACGGCCGTGGCCGGCCGCTGGCGGTGCTGCTCACCGCCGGACAGGCCGGCGACAACCCGCAGCTGTACGCGCTGCTGGACGCGATCCGGGTGCACGCCACGGCGGACGCCCGCCGAACTTCGACAAGCAGGCCCACCGGCAGCGAACGTGGTGGAACGCTGCTTCAACCGGTTCAAGCATTGGCGCGCGTTGGCCACCCGCTACGCCAAAACGCGCCGCTCTGATCTGGCTTCGATGAGCGGCCGGACACGCCCTAGACGCCGAGCAGGGTGCGCAGGTGGCGGGGTGGCGGGGAGCCGTGGGCCAGCATGGCGTCGTGCCAGGCCTTCGGGGTGGCGCCGAACGGCCGCGCCGCCGCGATCGCCGACACCTCCGTGTATCCCACGAAGTACGTGGAGAGCTGGGTGGAGGTCAGCAGGGCCCGTTTCCACTTGCCGGCCGCCTCGCCCTCCTCCTGGAAGCCCCGGTCGCGCATCAGCGCCATCGCCTCGTGCTCGCTGAGGCCCTCGCAGTGCACGAGCTGGTCCAGGATCGCGTTCAGGCTCATCCGGAGCTGCATCTTGAGCTGCTGGAGGCGCACCGGCAGGCCGCCGAAGCCGAGGCCGGCCATGAGCTCCTCGGCGTAGACCGCCCAGCCCTC
This sequence comes from Actinoplanes nipponensis, assembly GCF_016862275.1. Taxonomy (GTDB): domain Bacteria; phylum Actinomycetota; class Actinomycetes; order Mycobacteriales; family Micromonosporaceae; genus Actinoplanes; species Actinoplanes nipponensis. Next base: position 24,515 of record NZ_BOMQ01000066.1, read on the forward strand.
CACGAACGGGCCGGAGAAGCCCAGCGCCCGCACCCGGGTCTCCGCGCGGAACCGGCGGGAGTGGGCGAGCTGCAGGAAGTGGCCGGGCATGGCCTCGTGGACCGTCAGGTTGCGCAGCATGTGGTCGTTGTACTCGCGGTAGAACGACTCCACGCGTTCCCGGGGCCAGTCGGCGGGGGCCGGCGCGATGCAGTAGAACGTCGGCACCGGCGCCTTTTCCAGCGGCCCGGGCGGATCGCAGTAGGCCACCGCCACGCCGCGGGCGAATTCCGGCATCTCCTCGATCACGCAGGGGTCGTCGATCAGGGTCAGCAGCGCGTGCTCGCGGACGAACTCCGTCGCCTCGCCCATCGTGTGCTTGGCCAGGCCGACGATCGTGGCGTCGTCGGGGTGCTGGGCGGCCAGCGCGTCCAGGGCGCGGCGCACGGTCTCGTCGGTGGCCGGGCCGCCGGCCAGCTCGGCCGCCGCCTCCCGCAGCTGCTCGCCGACCTCGGCCACGGTGCGTTCCGCGCGGGTCAGGACCTCGGCGGCCGGCAGCTCCGTGTCGAGCGTGTGCCACAGCCGGGCCTCCCAGAGCGGCCGGCCGAGACGGGGGTCGCGGCCCGGGTCGCCGCCCTCCAGCCGCTGCCTGAGCCAGCCGTCGAACTCGGCCAGGGCGGCCAGGGCGGTCGCGGCGGCCGGCTCGATCGCCGGGCGCAGGCCCGGCGCCTCGGCCAGCAGGCCGGGCACCTGCTCGCGGATCAGCGCCGACGCGCCGGCGAACTGGCCGACCGCCACCTCGGTGTGCAGCCGCGGCACGTCGCGCAGGACGGCGCGGGCGGTGGCCAGCGCGTCGGGGATGGCCGCGAGCCGGCCGCCCAGGCTCGTGAGGCGTTCCTCGGCCGGGGCGAACGGGCGGGACAGCAGCGTGTGCAGCAGCGGGGCGGGATTGTGGACCAGCGGGTTCCACTCGTGCTCGCGGATGTCGCCGAGCTCGAACATGCCGCGCTCGACGATCGCGGACAGGATCGCGTGGTCGACCTTGTCCTGGTCGTCGAAGTCGTCGGGGTCGGTGCCGGACAGGGCGTCGGCGGCGTCCCGCAGCATGGTGACCCGCTCGGCCACCGCGCCCGGGGACAGATCGGGCAGCCGATCGTCGAACCGGTGGTCGCCGGCGTGCGACGCCAGTGACGGGTCGGACTCCAGGATGGCGTCGACGATGCTCTCCGCGAGCGGCACGAACTCCGGCATGCAGCGCAATCTACTCGGCGGGTACGACATTCTCGCCCCGACGACGGACCGGGACCGGCCTAGCCCTCGGCCTGGCGCACCTCGGCCGCCAGTTCCAGCGCCGCCTCCCGCAGGGCGGCCTCCGGATCGAGACCCTGCGACCGCGCGTCCGCGACCAGCCGCAGCAGCGTCGCCCCGAGCCCGGGGCCCGCCGGCAGCGCCACCGCCACCCCGGCCCGCTCCGCCCGCTGGAGGATCTTCGCCGCCAGCGACAGCGCCGGCTGGCTGAGCGCGATCCCGTCCAGGACCGAGTCCCGGGACTTCTCGGCCTTCTTGATGCGCTCCCAGTTGTCGATGATGTCCTCGACGCTGCCGGCCGGCTCGCCCGCGAAGACGTGCGGGTTGCGGCGGATCATCTTCTCCACCAGGCCGCCGGCGACGTCGTCCACGCTCCAGCGTTCGCCCTCCGGGAGGTTCTCCGCGAGCCGGGCGTGCAGGACCACCTGGAGCAGCACGTCGCCGAGCTCCTCGCGCAGGGCGTCCAGATCCGCCGCGGCGATCGCGTCGTACGCCTCGTAGCTCTCCTCCAGCAGGTACGGCGCCAGGCTCGCGTGGGTCTGCTGGAGCTTCCACGGGTCGCCGCCGGGCGACGCGAGCCGGTCCATCACCGCCACCGCGTCCAGCAGCCGGGCGCCCGGCGGGTCCCAGGAGCCGTAGCAGAGCTCGAGCTCGGCCAGTGCGGGCTCGCGGGCCAGGCGCAGGCCCAGCCGCCGGGCGAAGTCCTCGTCACCGGCCGCCCCGGCCAGCCAGATCACCGTCCGGTGCCCGGCCAGCGCCGCGATGAGGATCTCCGGGTCGGGCTCGATCACGGTCACCGGGACGCCGGCGGAGCGCAGCGCCGTCGCCTGGTCGCTCTCGGCCGGGGTGAAGACCGGGTGGGCGCGGAGCAGGTCCCACGCCTCGGCCGTGAGCAGGCCGGCCGGCAACCGGGGCGAGGTGACCAGCAGGACGATGCGCGCGGCCGGGGCCGTCAAGAGACGTCGGTGACGAACGGCGCGCGGGACGCGTCGGCCCCGCCGAACGGCACCGCGACCAGCGGGACGTCGCCGGTGCCGGCCTGCGCCGACAGCAGCACGAGCTGCTGGTCGCCGTAGCGGGGGTTCAGCTTGACGTCGTCGTCCGCGAGGATCTTGGCGAGCTCGTTGCGCAGGCCCAGGCTCTGCTGCAGCGCCTTCTTGTTGGCGTCCGAGAGCTGGCTCTTGAACTGCTCGTAGGGCGTCGCGTCGGGCGCGCCGGCGGAGAGCCGATCGTAGACCGGGCGCAGGTCGGCGTCGGTGAGCTCGGCCGGGGTCACCTTGGGCAGCAGCGCCGCCCGCAGCTGGAACGTGCGGGTGTAGAGCTTGGTGTACTCCCAGTTCGGCGAGTAGCTCGAACCCTGGGCGACCTGCTCGACCGTCGGTTCGGCGGCCGCCTGCACGCCCTTGGCCGCCGCCGCCTTCTCCAGCACGTCGATGGTCAGCAGGGCGTTCAGCACGTCCTTCTGCTTGAACGGCACCTGCACCGGCGGCACCGCCTGGGGCGAGGCGCCGGCCTGCTGCTGCTGTTGCTCGCGGGCGCTGCTCAGCTCGTCGCGGGCCTCGTCGTAGACGCCCTCGACCCGCTGCTCGGTGATCGTCTTGCCGTCGCCGAGATACGCGGCCACGTCGGGCTCGGCGCGGCAGGCCGACAGCCCGCCCACGGCGAGGGCGGCGACGACGACGGTGGATGCGAGTCGGCGGGCATGCAGCATGACATTGACTCTCTCACGGCCGGTGTGACGTACGCCGCCCACCCCCTGATATCGGATCATGCCGGCACCCGGACCGGCACGTCGCCCAGCACATCCTTGAGCAGCTGGGCGCACCACTGCAGTAGGGCCTGGTCGCGCAGCGGCTCCCCGCCCACCCGGCGGGTCGTCGGGCGCGGCACGCTGACCTGGTCGTTGGTGGTCTTGTAGACCGCGTCCGGGTGGTAGCGCTTGAGCCGCAGCTGCTTGGAGTCGGGCAGCGGCAGCGGCGAGAACCGCAGGTGCTTGCCCTGCACGGAGACGTCGGTGAGGCCGTACGCGCGGGCCACCAGCCGGAACCGGGCCACCGCGATCAGGTTCTTCACCTGCTCCGGCGGCTCGCCGTAGCGGTCGGTCATCTCGGCGACGACCTCGTCCAGGCGGGCGCCGTCGCGGGCCTCGGCGAGCTTGCGGTACATCTCCAGGCGCAGCCGCTCGACCGCGATGTAGTCGGTCGGCAGGTGCGCGTCGATCGGCAGGTCCACCTTGACCTCCGGCTCCTCCTCGGGCCGCTCGCCCTTGAAGGCGCTGACCGCCTCGCCGACCATCCGCACGTACAGGTCGAAGCCGACGCCCTCGATGTGGCCGGACTGCTCGCCGCCGAGCAGGTTGCCGGCCCCGCGGATCTCGAGGTCCTTCATGGCCACGTACATGCCCGCGCCGAGCTCGGTGTGCTGGGCGATGGTGGCCAGCCGCTCGTGGGCGGTCTCGGTGAGCGGCTTCTCCCGCGGGTAGAGGAAGTACGCGTACGCGCGCTCGCGGCCGCGGCCGACCCGGCCGCGGATCTGGTGCAGCTGGGACAGGCCGAGCAGGTCGGCCCGCTCGACGATGAGGGTGTTGGCGTTCGGGATGTCGATGCCCGACTCGACGATGGTCGTGCAGACCAGCACGTCGAAGTCCTTCTCCCAGAAGCCGACCATCACCTTCTCCAGGGCTTCCTCGCCCATCTGGCCGTGCGCGACCGCGACCCGGGCCTCGGGCACCAGCTCGCGCAGCCGGCGGGCCGCCTTGTCGATCGACTCGACCCGGTTGTGCAGGTAGAAGACCTGGCCGTCGCGCAGCAGCTCGCGGTGGACCGCGGCGGCCACCTGCTTGTCGTCGTACGCCCCGACGAAGGTGAGCACCGGGTGCCGCTCCTCGGGCGGGGTGGCGATGGTCGACATCTCGCGGATGCCGGTGATCGCCATCTCCAGGGTCCGCGGGATCGGGGTGGCGGACATGGTCAGCACGTCCACCGAGGCCCGCAGCGTCTTGAGCTGCTCCTTGTGCTCGACGCCGAAGCGCTGCTCCTCGTCGACGATGACCATGCCGAGGTTCTTGAAGCGGGTCGCCGCGGCCAGCAGCCGGTGGGTGCCGATGACGATGTCGGCGGTGCCGTTGGCCGCCTCCTCCAGCGTCTGGGCGGCCTCCTTGGGCGTCTGGAAGCGGGAGAGCTGTTTGATGGCCACCGGGAACTGGCTCATCCGCTCGGCGAACGTGTTGTAGTGCTGCTGGGCCAGCAGCGTGGTGGGCACCAGGATGGCGACCTGCTTGCCGTCCTGGACCGCCTTGAACGCCGCCCGGACCGCGATCTCGGTCTTGCCGTAGCCGACGTCGCCGCAGATCAGCCTGTCCATCGGGACGGCCAGCTCCATGTCGTGCTTGACCTCGACGATGGCGGCCATCTGGTCGGGGGTCTCGGTGTACGGGAACGCGTCCTCGAGCTCGCGCTGCCACGGGGTGTCCGGGCCGAACGCGTGGCCCTTGGACGCCTGCCGGGCGGCGTACAGCTGGATGAGCTGGGCCGCGATCTCGCGGACGGCCTTGCGGGCCCGGGCCTTGCTCTTCTGCCAGTCCGAGCCGCCCATCTTGTGCAGCGTCGGGGACTCGCCGCCGACGTAGCGGGAGAGCTGGTCGAGCTGGTCGGTGGGGACGAACAGCCGGTCGCCGGGCTGGCCGCGCTTGCTGGCCGCGTACTCGATCACCATGTACTCGCGCTCGGCCCCGTTGACCGTGCGTTGCACCAGCTCGACGTACTTGCCGATGCCGTGCTGCTCGTGCACGACGAAGTCGCCCGGCTTGAGCTCCAGCGGGTCGATGGTGTTGCGCCGCCGGCTGGGCATCTTGCGCATGTCCTTGGTGGACGCGCCGCGGCCGCCGGTGATGTCGTTGCCGGTGATGATCGCGAGCCGGGAGCCCTCGTCGACGAAGCCGTGGTTGAGCCCGCCGCAGGTGACCAGCAGCTGCCCCGGCTCGATCGCGGTGGGGATGGCATCGACCGGGGTGACGCCGAGGCCGGCGTCGCGCAGCAGCTCGGTGGCCCGCTGGGCGGTGCCGTGGCCCTCGAAGACCAGGGCGATGGCCCACTGCTCGCCGGCCCACTGCCGCAGGTCGGCCGCGAGCTTGCCGGTGTCGCCGTGGTAGAGCGGCACGGGCTGGGCGTGCAGGGCGATGGCGTCGCCCAGGTCGGGTGACACCTCGACCTCGGGCGTCTCCAGCCAGGGCGTGTCCGACCCGGCGGCCGGCTCCTCGCCGTCGGCCAGGCCGAACGGCGAGATGGTCCACCACGGCTGGTGCAGGACCGCGGCGTGGGCGCGGACGTCCGCGAGGGTCTTGAACGCGGCGGCGCCGACGTCGATCGGGGCCTGCCCGCCGACCGCGGCCGCGGCCCAGCTGGCCTCGAGGAACTCGTCGGAGGTACGGGTCAGGTCGTGCGCGCGGGTGCGGATCCGCTCGGGGTCGCAGAGCAGCACGTGGGTGCCCCGCGGCATGCAGTCGATCAGCAGCTCCATGGAGTCGGTGCCGTCCATGAGGGCGGGGGCCAGCGACTCCATGCCCTCGACCGGGATGCCGTCGGCCAGCTTGTCCAGGATCTCGCCGATCTCCGGGTGCTGGGCGGCGAGCTCGGCGGCCCGGGCGCGCACCTGCGGGGTGAGCAGCAGCTCGCGGCAGGGCGGGGCCCACAGGCGCGGCACGGCGTCGATGGTGCGCTGGTCGGCGACGGCGAAGGTGCGGATCTCCTCCACCTCGTCGCCCCAGAACTCCACCCGCGACGGGTGTTCGTCGGTGGGCGGGAAGACGTCGAGGATGCCGCCGCGCACGGCGAACTCGCCGCGCTTGGTGACCAGGTCGACCCGCGCGTACGCCATGTCGGTGAGCCGCCGGGCGACCGCTTCGAGCTCGGCGGCGCCGCCGGTGGCCAGCTCCACCGGCTCGAGGTCGCCGAGGCCCTTGAGCTGGGGCTGGAGCAGGCTGCGGACCGGCGCGACGACGACCTGGACCGGCTCGCTGCCGGACGCGCCCGGGTGGGCGAGGCGGCGCAGCACGGCCAGCCGGCGCCCGACGGTGTCGGAACGCGGCGAGAGGCGCTCGTGCGGCAGCGTCTCCCAGGAGGGGAAGACGGCGACGCGGTCGGGCGAGATGAGGCAGCCGAGCGCGTCGGCCAGGTCGTCGGCCTCGCGGCTGGTGGCGGTCACCGCGAGCACCGGGCGCCCGGCGCCGCCGCTCTCGGTGGGGCCGGCCACGGCGGCCACGACGAACGGGCGCAGCGCGGCGGGCGCGGTGAGGTCGAGCGCGTCGGAGTCGGCGCCGCCCTTGCGGGCCAGGTCACGGGCCCGGGCCAGCCCGCGGTCACGCAGGGCGGCCGGGATCAGGCCACTGAGCTGCATCAGCGGAACTTCCGCGAAGATCCATCAGGTCGCATGGAAAAAGACTCCCGTGAGGCACATCGAAAAACCCCGACGCCAGTTGGACGGGGGGTATGCCCCAAAGCTTAGTCCGCCGGCCGGCATCCTCGGGCCGCCGGACCGCTATCGGACAGCATGTCCGACAAATGGGCTAACGGGTGCCAAAGACTGCCCGCTGGTCGTTGGGGGAATTGTCTGGGGAGGCAATGTGCGGGTTCTGCTGCTGGTGTCGGCGTTCAACGGTCTGAGCCAGCGGGCCTGGTGCGCGCTGCGGGAGGCGGGCCACGACGTCGGTGTGCTGCTCGCCACCAACGCCCAGGCCGTCATCGACGGGGTCGCCGCCGCCCGGCCGGAGCTGATCCTCTGCCCGTACCTCAAGGACCGGGTTCCCGCCAAGGTCTGGCGCCGCTACCGCACGGTGATCATCCATCCCGGACCGGTCGGCGACCGCGGCCCGTCGTCGCTGGACTGGGCGATCACCGAGGGCGCACCCACCTGGGGCGTCACCGCCCTGCAGGCCGTCGAGGAGATGGACGCGGGCCCGATCTGGGCCACCCGGACGTTCCCGATGCCCGCCGCCCCGCGCAAGTCGTCGCTCTACAACGGACCGGTGGCCGACGCGGCCATGGAGTGCGTCTTCGAGGTGCTGGCCAAGGCGGCCGATCCCCAGTTCCGCCCGGTGCCGGCCACCGAGATGACCATCGAGGTGCAGGGCGCCCGGCCGCGGCCGGCGATGCGGCAGGACGACCGGGCCTTCGACTGGTCCGAGCCGGGCGAGCACATCCTGCGGCGGATCCGCGCGGCCGACGGCAATCCCGGCGTGCGGACCGCCGTGGGCGGGCTGGAGGTCTTCGCCTACGACGCGCATCCCGGCCTGGCCCGGGGCGCGCGACCCGGCACGGTGCTCAGCCGCCGCCAGGGCGCGGTACTGGTGGCCACCGGCGACGGCAGCCTCTGGCTGGGGCAGCTGCGCGACGCGACCCGGCCCGGCACGGTGAAGCTGCCGGCCACCACCCTGCTCGGCAAGCGCCTGCACGGCGTACCGGACTCGCCGCTGCCGCCCGGCGCGGAACCGGAGGGACCGTCGTACCGGCAGGTGCGGTACCGGCGCACCGGGGCGATCGGCTGGCTGGGCTTCGACTTCTACAACGGCGCGATGTCGACCGGGCACTGCCGGCGGCTGCTGGCCGCGCTGCGGCACGCCGCGACCCAGGACACCCGGGTGCTGGTGCTGCGCAGCGGGCTCGACGCCTTCAGCAACGGCATCCACCTCACCGCGGTGCACGCCGCCGCCGATCCGGCCGCCGCGGCCTGGGCCAACATCAAGGCCATCAACGCGGTCTGCAAGGAGATCATCGCCTGCACGCGGCAGGTCGTGGTGGCCGCGTACGCGGGCAGCGCCGGCGCCGGCGGCGTGATGCTCGGCCTGGGCGCCGACGTCGTGGCGGCCCGCCGGGGCACCGTGCTCAACCCCTACTACGACATCGGCCTGTACGGCTCCGAGCTGCACACGTACACCCTCCCCCGGCGCGTCGGGCCGGAGACCGCGCAGCGGCTCATCGACGAGAAGCTGCCGGTCGGCGCCGAGCAGGCCGCGACGCTGGGCCTGGTCGACGAGGTCGGCCCGCGCCACCCGGAGGCGTACGCCGAATGGCTGACCGCCCTCGCGCAGCGGCACGCCGAAGCCCGGCCGGCCCGCCGCCGCCAGACCGCGAAGGCCCGACGGCTGGCCGACGAACGGGTGCCGCTGGACGTGTACGAGGCGCGCGAGCTCGCGGAGATGAGCAGCGACATGTTCGGCGACCGGGCCGGCTTCGCCGCGGCGCGCCAGGCGTTCGTGAGCAAGGCCCGGCCCGCCGCGACGCCCGAGCGCCTGCTGCCCGGTCCCCGGGCGGGGCAGTCCGCGACCCGGCCGCGCCAGCTCAACCGGCCGCGCGCCACCGGCGAGAGTCCCGCCGAGACGCCGGTGCGGGTGCGTTCCGCCGTGCCGCTGTCCGCCTGAGGCCGCCTGCCCGGCATCCGGCGAGCGCCTGCGGGCGGCTCGCCGTCATGCCATGCCCGGGTCCGATCGTGAGAGGACGCCGATGAGCGACCCCGCAAAGTCGTCGCAACCCGTACCGGCGCCGCGGGCGCCGGTCGATCCCGCGCTCGCGCGGATGCTGAACACACCCACCCTGCTGCTGCCCGGCCGGTACGAGTACAGCGGCTACAGCGTGCTCGCCGGCCCGGCCGAGGTGCCCGCGCCCGGCCCGGCCCGGGTCCGGATGCGCCCGCTGGCCCGGCGCCGCCCGCTGACCACCGTGCTGATCACGCTGTTCGCCTTCACCTTCGAGACCACGTTCTTCGCGTGGCTGCTGTCCTCGATGGAGGTTCCCGACGCGCGGCTGCACGGCTGGCTCTACGCCGCCACCGTCGTGATGATCGCGTCGACCGGGCTGATCGAGCTGTTCCGGCTGGTCAACGTCTTCACGCTGTGCCTGGCCACGCTCTGGGCCCGCGACCCGGTGCCGATGGTGCCGGACCGCGCGCTGCGGGTCGCGTTCCTCACCACCATCGTGCCCGGCAAGGAGCCGGTCGCGATGGTCGAGCGCACCCTGCAGGCGGCGCGGGCCATCCGCCACCCCGGCACCTACCACGTCTGGCTGCTCGACGAGGGCGACGACGACGAGGTCAAGGCCATGTGCGCGCGCACCGGCGTGCACCACTTCAGCCGCCGCGGCCGGGCCGAGTTCAACACCGCGGCCGGCGCGTTCAAGGCGAGGACCAAGCACGGCAACTACAACTCGTGGGTCAGCGAGCACGGCGACGCGTACGACGTCTTCGTCTCGGTCGACCCCGACCACGTGCCGATGCCCAACTTCTGCGAGCGGCTGCTCGGCTACTTCCGCGACCCGGACGTGGCGTTCGTGGTGGGCCCGCAGATCTACGGCAACTACGACAACGTGGTGACCCGGTGGGCGGAGTCCCAGCAGTACCTGTTCCATTCGCTGTTGCAGCGCGCCGGCAACCGGCTCGGCGTGTCGATGCTGGTCGGCACCAACAACGCGGTGCGCATCTCGGCGCTGCGCGGCATCGACGGCCTGCAGGACTCCATCACCGAGGACATGGCCACCAGCCTGGCCGTGCACAGCGCCCGCAACCCGGACTCCGGCCGGCGCTGGCGCTCGGTCTACACCCCGGACGTGCTGGCGGTCGGCGAGGGCCCGTCCTCGTGGACCGACTACTTCACCCAGCAGCACCGCTGGTCACGGGGCACCGACGAGGTCGTCGTCACCTCGTTCCCGCGGTTCGCGTGGCGGCTCGGGTTCCGGCGGGCGCTGCACTACGGGCTGCTGATGTCGTACTACCCGCTGACCGCGCTGGCCTGGCTGCTGGGCGCCGTGAACGCCGTCTGCTACCTGGTGCTGGGGGCCAAGGGCGTGCAGGTGCCGCCGCAGGTGTGGCTGATGCTCTATGTGGACGCCGCGCTGTTCCAGCTCGGCCTGTACGTGTGGAACCGCCGGCACAACACCAGCCCGCACGAGGAGGCCGGCTCCTCCGGGCTCACCGGCATGCTGATGTCCACCCTGTCCACCCCGGTGTACGTGTCGTCGTACCTGAGCGCGCTGCTGCGCCGGCAGAGCGGCTTCGTGGTGACCCCCAAGGGCGACTCGGCCAGCCCGGACCGGTTGCTGACCTTCGGCCCGGGCCTCCGCTGGGCCGCGTTCTACCTGGTCCTGCTGGTCTGCGCGCCGATCGGCGGCCACGTCGACGGCACGATGTGGCTGTGGCCGAGCCTCAACCTCGTGATCTGCCTGCTGCCGCCCGCGATCTGGGCCGGCCAGGAGTACCGGCGCCGCCGGCCGGCGCCGCCGCCGGCCGGCGGCACCCCGCAGAAGAAGTCCGCCGCAGAACCCGTGGAGTCCCTCGCATGAAGCCCCGTCCCCGCCCGTCGCTGCCGCGCCGCCTGCTCAGCGGCCTGATCGGCCTGGTCGTCCTGGGCCTGCTCGTCTTCGTCAACCGGCCCGTGGTGGCGTTCGGCTCGGAGGCGCTGCACGACTTCACCATCAACCGCCAGTCCTACAAGGAGAAGTACGGCCACTGGGCGCGCCTGCCCGTGCCGGCCGGGTTCCGGGTCAACGCCATCCACGCCGCGCTGCTGAGCACCGGCAAGGTGCTGATCGTGGCGGGCAGCGGCAACAACCGGGACAACTTCGAGGCCGGCACCTTCCGCTCGGTGCTGTACGACCCCGCGCGCGACACGTTCAGCGAGGTGCCCACGCCGACCGACGTGTTCTGCGCCGGGCACACCTTCCTGCCCAACGGCAACCTGCTGATCGCGGGCGGGACGAAGTCGTACGAGGTGCTGGCGAAGAACATCACGCACGCCGCCGGCGTCATGAAGCTCAAGAACGAGTCGCCGGCCGGCGGCCCCCGGGTGTTCGCCAAGGGCACCCGGCTGACCGGCCCGGACGGCCAGGGCTACCTGACCCGCACCGACGTGACCCTGCCGGCGGCCACCACGATGAAGCACGGCGGCGCGGTGATGACCCACGCCGGCGAGGTCGAGGTGTGGGTCGACGCCGCGGTCGAGGGCGACGCCCCGGTGGTGGACCACCCGGCGCAGTACGCGGTCGACGGCCTGCAGGGGCTGGACCGGCGCAACATCTACGGCGTCTCGGACAAGATCACCCGGGAGAAGCAGGAGTACGGCGGCGACAAGACCTCGTACGAGTTCGACCCGCGCACCGAGCGCTACGTGCGCACCGGCGACATGGTCAAGAGCCGCTGGTACCCGACGCTGGCGGAGCTGCCCAACGGCGACGTGCTGGCGGTCTCCGGGCTGGACGAGTTCGGCCGGATGCTGCCCGGCGACAACGAGCGGTACGTCAAGGACCAGCGCCGCTGGGTCGACGCGCCGAAGCTCAAGCGGGTCTTCCCGACCTACCCGGCCCTGCACCTGATGCGCGACGGCCGGCTGTTCTTCTCCGGCTCCAACGCCGGCTACGGCTCGGACACCGTCGGGCGCACGCCCGGGCTGTGGGACGTGCGGCAGAACAGGTTCGAGGTGGTGCCCGGGCTGCGCGACCCGCGGATGACCGAGACGAGCTCGTCGGTGCTGCTGCCGCCGGCCCAGGACCAGCGCGTGATGATCTTCGGCGGCGGCGAGGTGGGCGAGTCCGCCGTGTCGACCCGGCGGACGGCCATCGCGGACCTGGACGAGGCGGCGCCCGCGTACCGGCCCGGACCGGACCTGCCCCAGCCGGCGCGCTACCTGAGCACGGTGCTGCTGCCCGACGACACCGTGCTGACCACCGGCGGCTCGTCGGGCTACCGCGGCGGGGAGTACCGCGGGCGGACCCGCAGCGACCTGTTCAACGTGCAGATCTACCGGCCCGCCGGCAACCGGTTCTCCACGGCGGCGGAGTCCACCATCGGCCGCAACTACCACTCCGAGGCGCTGCTGCTGCCCGACGGACGGGTCATCACCATGGGCAGCGACCCGCTCTACGACCCGGCCGGCAAGGACCCCGGCACCTTCGAGCAGCGCGTCGAGGTCTACTCCCCGCCGTACCTGTTCAAGGGCCGGCGGCCGGTCGTCGGCGCCGCGCCGGCGTCGGCGCAGCGCGGCACGACGGTCGACGTCGCCACCCCGGACGCCGGCCGGGTGCGGGCCGCCCGGCTGCTGCGGCCCAGCGCCGTCACCCACGTCACCGACGTGGACCAGCGTTCGGTGGCGCTGGACGTGACGCCGTCGGCGGGCGGCGTGGCCCTGTCGATCCCGAAGGACCGGGGCCTGGTGCCGTCCGGCTACTACATGCTGTTCCTGGTCGACGACAAGGGCGTGCCGTCGACCGGGCGCTGGATCCGGGTGCGCTGAGCGATGGCCAGACACGCCATCGGCGGACCGGGCCGCTGGGCGCTGCCCGCCGCCGGGCTGGCCTTCGTGCTGGTCGTCGCGGCCATCGTGGTGCTCGCGCGGCGCGGCGAGGACTCGCCGGTGGTGCAGGGCCCGGCGTCCGGCCGGTCCGGTGGGCCCGCCGCGGTGGCGGGCGGGCGGCTGGCCGGCGCCGAGCTGTACGTGGACCCCCACGGCGCGGCGATGAACCAGGTCGCGGCGTGGCGGGCCACCGGGCGTACCGCCGAGGTCGCGATCATCCGGCGGATCGCCGACCAGCCCACCGCGACCTGGTTCGCCGACGAGAACCCCGGTTACGACCGGCGGGCCCGCGAGCTGGTCACGGCCGCGACCGCGGCCGGCCGGCTGCCGGTGCTCACCCTCTACAACATCCCGGACCGGGACTGCGCCGGTCAGTCGGCCGGCGGCGCGGCCGGCGCCGAGCAGTACCGGACCTGGGTACGCACCCTGGCCGAGGCGTTGCGCGGCCACCGGGCGCTGATCGTGCTCGAACCCGACGCGGTGCCGCAGGCCGTGCAGGGCTGCCTGGACGACGACGCCGCGGGCGAGCGCTACGACCTGCTGGCCGAGGCCGTCGACGCGCTGCGGGCCGTCCCGGGGCTGCTGGTGTATCTCGACGCGGGCAACCCGACCTGGATCACCGAGCCGTCCCGGTTGACCGCCGCCCTGCGCCGGGCCGGCGTCGCGCGGGCCTCCGGCTTCTCGCTCAACGTGGCCAACTTCGAGACGACGGCGGACAACGTGGCCTACGGCAAGCGGCTGTCCCGGCTGCTCAGCGGCGCGCACTTCGTCGTGGACACCAGCCGCAACGGCAACGGCCCGGCGCAGAAGGGCGGCGGCAACCGGCACTGGTGCAATCCCCCCGGCCGGGCCCTCGGCGAGACGCCGACCACCCGGACCGGCGTGCCGCTGGCCGACGCGTACCTGTGGATCAAACGGCCCGGCGAGTCCGACGGCGCCTGCGGCCGGGGCGCTCCCCCGGCCGGCGAATGGTGGCCGGAGTACGCGCTGGACCTGGCCCGGCCGCCGTCCTGACCGGCCCGCGGGCGCCGGCCCCCACGCTGGAGCCGGCGCCCGCGGACGTTCGGTGGGTCAGCCCTCGATGCCGTGGACCGGGGGCACCTCGAGCGTGCGCGCGGCCGGCGTGCCGCCGAGAACGATCTTGCGCAGCGCGGTGTTGTTGGTGGTGCTGAGCTCGGTCAGCTTGTTGGCCGGGTTGGCCTTGACCTCGATGTAGTAGGTGCCGTTGGGCAGGTCGGTGATGTCGAAGGACTGGCCGGGCCGGTCCTGGGTGTACGTGTCACCGTTGCCGATGTCGAGCACCTCGCGCACCGCCACCGCGGTGTTCTGCCCGCACGAGCTGGACAGGTCGGTGTTCTCCGGGCGCCACTTGGCGTTCGGGATCGTGTAGTCGACCGCGTCGGTGTTGGCCAGGCAGAAGGCTTCCTTGCCGCTGCGCACGGCCAGCTTCTGGTCGGCGCCGAGCAGGTTGTACTGCGCGAAGTCGGTGAAGTGCCAGTGCCGGTGACCCTCCCGGGCGTCCCACTCCATCGTGCCCGCGGCGACCGAGCCGACCTCCTTGCCCTTGGCGTCGAAGAAGTACTGGTACGCGTCCATCAGCTCGGTGCCGGTCTGCCGGAAGCCGTCCACCAGCAGGGGGGACGTGCCGCCGTTCCACACCGTCGCGCCGAAGTTCACGAACCACTTGTCCTCTTCCTGGGACAGCGAGATCCCCCAGGCGGGCAGCGAGCGCAGGTCGGGGCGCGGGCCCTTGGCGATGCTGGACGCCCGGACCGCCTTCGGCTTGCGGGCCGGCGGCCGGAACTGCGGGTCGTACGCGGAGACCTGGAGCTTGGGGTCGCCCTGGCCGGCGTGCTCGCCGTGCTCGGCGACCGCGGCCGCCTCGGCGGTGTCGGAGCCCTCACGGGCCGCCTTGACCTTGGCCTTGACGGCCTCGCCGGCGCCCTTGCCCTCGTCGACGGTCTCGACCTTGACGTTGACGCTGAGCGCGGACCCGCCCGCCGCGATCTTGAAGTAGTCCTGGTACTTCTTGTTCAGCGTGACGGTGGCCGTGTAGTCGCCGTCGGCGAGGTCCAGGGCGCCGGTGCTCGGCAGGCTGTCGGTGGTGCCGTTCCAGCCGGCCTGGATGCCCCAGACCGCGCCGAGCGTGAACGGGTTCCACGAGCAGCCCTGCGGGTACGGGGTCTCGGCCGGGGCGTCCCGCCGGGTCCGCGCCGAGCCGTACGAGTTCGGGCAGAAGTCCGTCTGGTAGGTCGCGACCTCGGCGCCCGCCGCGTTCTTGATGGTGACCGTGGTGAAGTCCTTGAGGCCGTTCCACCCGGTGACCATCCCGGCCGGCAGCGTGACCTCCGTCTTCTTGCCGTTCTTGAGCACGATCTGCTTGGCGACGATCGGGTCGGCGTACGACTTGCGGGTCGCCCGGATCTCGAACGGGTTCTTGCCCGCGATCACGTTGACGCCCAGATCGAAGTACAGGTAGCTCTCGTCACCCCACACGTAGCGCTCGGCGACCACGTTGGTGGTGGCGAGGGTGAGCGCCAGCGGCGGCGGATCGGTGGCCGCGTTCGCCACGCCCATGCCGCCGGCGGTCAGGCCGACGGCGGTGGCGACGGCGCCGGCCACCAGGATCCGGGTCCTTCTTGTCATGCTTTTCCTCCCCAGAGGGCTGCGATGCGCCCACACAAGCGGGTAAGGCGTGAAGCGGACGTGAGGATCGATGAGACCCGAATCGAATCACGCACGTAAATGCGCGAAACGGTGGCCGGCGCCGTCGCTCATCAGTCGAGCCCGTTGACCGACGGCACCTTGAGCGTGCGCGCGGCCGGCGTGCCGCCGAGGATCACCTTGCGCAACGCGGTGTTGTTCTTGGTGCTCAGCTCGGCCAGCTTGTGGGCCGGGTTGGCCTTGACCTCGATGTAGTACGTGCCGTTGGGCAGGCTGGTGATGTCGAACGACTGGCCCGGCCGGTCCTGGGTGTACGTGTCACCGTTGCCGATGTCCAGCACCTCACGCACCGCCACCGCGGTGTTCTGCCCGCACGAGCTGGACAGATCCGTGTTGTCCGGGCGCCACTTGGCGTTCGGGATCGTGTAGTCCACCGCGTCGGTGTTGGCCAGGCAGAACGCCTCCTTGCCGCTGCGCACCGCGACCTTCTTGTCGGCCTTCAGCAGGTTGTACTGGGCGAAGTCGGTGAAGTGCCAGTGCCGGTGACCCTCCCGGGCGTCCCACTCCATCGTGCCCGCGGCGACCGAGCCGACCTCCTTGCCCTTGGCGTCGAAGAAGTACTGGTACGCGTCCATCCGCTCCGTGCCGGTACGCCGGAAGCCGTCCACCAGCAACGGCGACGAGCCCCCGTTCCACACGGTGGCGCCGAAGTTGACGTACCACTTCTTGTCCTCCTGGGACAGCGAGATGCCCCAGGCCGGCAGCGAGCGCAGGTCCGGGCGCGGGCCCTTGGCCACGGCCGACGCCTTCACGGTCTTCGGCCGCTTGGCCGGCGGCCGGAAACCCGGCCGGTACGCCGAGACCTGCCGGCTCTCGTCACCCTGGCCGGCGTGCTCGCCGTGCTCGGCCACCGCGGCCGCCTCGGCGGTGTCGTCGCCCGCCCGGGCCGCCCGGATCCGGGCCACGGCCGCTTCCTCGTCCTTGCCGTCGTCGACGGTCTTGACCGTGACGTTGAGCTTCAGCGTCGCGTTCTTCGCCGCGACCTTGAAGTAGTCCCGGTACTTCTTGTTGACCGAGACGGTCGCGGTGTACGCGCCGTCGGCCAGGTCGAAGCCCCGGGCCGGGGGCAGGCTGGCAACGGGGGCGTTCCAGCCGGCCTGGATGCCCCACACCGCGCCCAGGTTGAACGGGCTGTCCGAACAGCCCCGTGGGTACGGGTTCTGGGCCGGGGCGTCGCGCCGGGTCCGGGCCGATTCGTAGGCGTTCGGGCAGAAGTCCGTCTGGTAGGCGGCGACCTGCTTGCCGGCGGCGTTCCTGAGCGTGATGGTGGTGAAGTTCTTGAGGCCGCCCCAGCCGGTGACCATCCCGGCCGGCAGCGCCACCGCCTTTTTCTTGCCGTTGCGCCGCACGATCTGCTCGGCGGTGATCGGCTTGGCGTACGACGAGCGCTTCGCCCGGATCTCCAGCGGATCCCGGCCGGCGATGACGTTGACCCCGAGGTCGAAGTCCAGGTACGCCTCACCGTCGTACACGTACCGCTCGGCCAGTACGTTCGGTGTGGCCATGGTGAAGGCCAGCGGTGGCGGGGCGGTGGCGGCGTCCGCCACCCCCATCCCGGCGACGGCCAGGCCCAGCGCCCCGGCCACGGCGCCGGCCACCGCGATTCGTGTCCTTCTCGGCATTCTTGTCCTCCCCGGAGATTTGTGCGCACAGGTAATCCCGAAGGGCGTGAAGCGGGCGTAAGCGCCTATGAGACTTGCCTCAAATCACCCCGCCGGAGCGGGGCACCGATACGATCGGCGAAGTCGGGACAGCGCTGTCCTCCGCACGCGATGCCGATCCCGTCCGCGGCGGAAATCCCCCTGCAGGCCCTTCGTTGAGGAGCGCTCCGATGACAGACCAGCACGACCCCGACGCGGCGCTGCGCGCCGACATCCGGCGCATCGGCACGCTGCTCGGCCAGACCCTGGCCCGCCAGGAGGGCAAGCCCCTGCTCGACCTGGTCGAGGAGGTCCGGGCGCTGGTCCGGGCCGACGCCCCGGCCGCCGCCGAGCGCCTCGCCGCCATGGACGTCACGACCGGCACCAAGCTGGCCCGGGCGTTCTCCACCTATTTCCACCTGGCCAACATCACCGAGCAGGTGCACCGCGCCCGCGACCTGCAGCGCCGCCGGGCCCGCGACGGCGGCTGGCTGGACCAGGCCGCCAAGCGCATCGCCGAGCACGGCGTGCCCGCCGACGAGATCGCCGCGGCCGCCCGGCGGCTGGCGGTGCGCCCGGTCTTCACCGCGCACCCCACCGAGGCCGCCCGCCGGTCGATCCTGTCGAAGCTGCGCCAGCTGGCCGACTCGCTGGACGGCGAGGCGGCCGCCGCGGTGCTGTACGGCGCCTCCGACACCACCGCCTCGACGCGCCGCTTCGCCGAGCTGATCGACCTGCTCTGGCAGACCGACGAGCTGCGCCTGGACCGGCCCGACCCGACCGACGAGGCCCGCAACGCCGTCTACTACCTCAAGGACCTGTACGCCGACGCCGCCCCGCAGGTGCTCGACGACCTCGCCGAGACGCTGCGCGGGCTCGGCGTGGAGACCTCGCCGACGTCGCGCCCGCTGACCTTCGGCAGCTGGATCGGCGGTGACCGCGACGGCAACCCGTTCGTCACCCCGGCCGTCACCCGCGACGTGCTGATCATCCAGCACGAGCACGGCATCCAGGCCACCGAGGCGGCGATGGACGCCCTCATCGACGAGCTGTCGGTCTCCAAGCGGCTGCGCGGGGTGTCCCTCGACCTGTCCGCCAGCCTGGCCAAGGACCTCGACGCGCTGCCCGAGGTGGCGCCCCGGTTCCGGCGCACCAACGCCGAGGAGCCGTACCGGCTGAAGGTGCGCTGCATCAAGGCCAAGCTGGCCAACACGCGCAAGCGGCTGGGCAGCGGCACCGCGCACGTGCCGGGCCGCGACTACCTCGGCACCGACGAGCTGGTCGGCGACCTGGAGCTGATCCGGGCGTCGCTGGCCCGCAACTCGGGGCAGCTCACCGCGGTCGGCACGGTCGCCTCGGCGATCCGTACGGTGTCCGCCTTCGGCCTCCAGCTGGCCACGCTCGACGTCCGGGAGCACGCCGAGAAGCACCACGAGGTGCTGGCCCAGATGTACGGCAAGGTCGGCGAGGTCGACGACTACCTGTCGCTGGACCGGCCCGAGCGCACCAAGCTGCTCGCCACCGAGCTGGGCGGCCGACGCCCGCTGTCCAGCATCGACACCCCGCTGACCGACGCGGCGCGCAAGACCTTCGACGTGTTCACCACGATCCGCGACGCGCAGGACCGGTTCGGCGCCGACGTCGTCGAGTCGTACATCATCTCGATGACCCTGGGCGTGGACGACGTGCTCGCCGCGGCGGTGCTGGCCCGCGAGGCCGGCCTGATCGACATCCACACCGGCCGGGCCCGGATCGGCATCGTGCCGCTGCTGGAGACGCCGGCCGAGCTGGACGCCGGCGGCGAGCTGCTGGACGAGATGCTGTCCCTGCCGGCGTACCGGGAGATCGTGCGCAGCCGCGGGGATCTCCAGGAGGTCATGCTCGGCTACTCCGACAGCAACAAGGAGGCCGGGATCACCACCAGCCAGTGGTCGATCCACAAGGCGCAGCGGGCGCTGCGCGACGTCGCGGCCCGGCACGGCGTGCGGCTGCGGCTGTTCCACGGCCGCGGCGGCACGGTGGGGCGCGGCGGCGGCCCGACCCACGAGGCGATCCTGGCCCAGCCGTACGGCACGCTGGACGGCGCGATCAAGGTGACCGAGCAGGGCGAGGTCATCTCCGACAAGTACACGCTGCCCGCGCTGGCCCGGGAGAACCTGGAGCTGACGGTGGCGGCCGTGCTCCAGGCGACGCTGCTGCACACGTCGCCGTCGGTCGACCTGACCTCGCTGGCCCGCTGGGACGGGGCGATGGACACCGCGTCGGCGGCGGCCTTCGGGGCGTACCGGGCGCTGGTCGAGAACCCGGACCTGCCGGCGTACTTCTGGGCGGCGACCCCGACCGAGCTGCTGGGCGCGCTGAACATCGGCTCCCGGCCGGCGAAGCGGCCGAACGCGGACGCCGGCCTGGGCGGCCTGCGGGCCATCCCGTGGGTGTTCGGCTGGACCCAGACCCGCCAGATCGTCCCGGGCTGGTTCGGCGTGGGCACCGGCCTGGCCGCGGTCCGCGAGTCCGGCCAGGCCGAGGTCCTGCGGGAGATGTACGCGAACTGGCAGTTCTTCCGCACGTTCATCTCCAACGTGGAGATGATGCTGCAGAAGACGGACCTGACGATCGCCCGCCGGTACGTCGACACCCTGGTCCCGGCCGAGCTCAAGGGCATCTTCGGCACCATCGAGCGGGAGTACGCCCGCACGGTCGAGCAGGTCCTGGCCATCACCGGCCGCGACACCCTGCTGGCCGACCAGCCCGAGCTGGCCCGCACGCTGGGGGTCCGGGACACGTACCTGGAGCCGCTGCACCACCTGCAGGTCGCGCTGCTGCGCCAGTACCGCGAGCTGAACGCCGAGGGCAACGAGGTGTCGACGGGACCGGGCGCCCGCCGCTCGCCGTCGGACGTGACGGCGCTGGAACGCGCGCTGCTGACGACGGTCAACGGCATCGCGGCCGGCATGCGCAACACCGGCTGATCCCTTGTGGACACCCGGCCGGGTCCCGCCGCGCGGGGCCCGGCCGTCGCCCGGTCAGACCGCCGCGGGGTAGAGCAGCCGCGGGTCGCCGGCCAGCGCGGCCTTGACCTGGGCGGTGGCCTCGTCCGCGACCACCTCGATCGCGCCGGCCTCGATGCCGTCGAGCGCGGCCCGGGCGATCACGGCGGGATCGGTCTTGTCGATGGCGAACCCGGCCATCATGTCGGTGTCGGCCGCGCCGAGCAGCAGCCCGGTCACCAGCGTGCCCTGGGCGGCCAGCTCCAGCCGGACGCCGTTGGTCAGGCTCCACTCGGCGGCCTTGGCCACGCTGTAGGCGTTCGCGCCGTCGTAGGAGACCCAGGACAGCCGGGACAGCACGTTGAGGATCGCGCCGCCGCCGAGCACCGGCGCGAACGCCCGGATGACGTGCAGGGTGCCCCAGAAGTGCGTGTCCAGCTCCAGCCGGATCTTGTCGAGGTCGCCGGTGACCAGGTTGCTGAAGGTGGAGACGCCGGCGTTGTTGATGAGCAGGTCGACGTCGCCGGCCCGCGCGGCCGCCGCGGCGACCGAGGCCGGATCGGTGATGTCCAGCGCCAGCACCTCGGCCCCGGGGATGTCCACGAGCTCGGGCCGGCGCGCGGTGGCGTAGACCTTGGCCGCGCCCCGGGCGAGCAGTTCGAGGGCGAGCTGCCGGCCGATGCCGCGGTTGGCGCCGGTGACCAGCGCGACGGATCCAGAAATCTTCATGGCGGCTACGCTAGAACCTGACGTTGACGTCAGAGGCAAGGGTGGTGGCGGGCGTCACCCCCGGGAGGAGCACCGTGCGGATCGGCGAGCTGGCCGGGGCGGCGGGCGTGAGCGTCCGCGCGCTGCGGTACTACGAGGAGCAGGGGCTGCTGGCGGCCCAGCGCACGCCGCGCGGCCAGCGGGTCTATCCCCCGGCGGCGGTGGACCGGGTGCAGCTCATCCAGCAGCTCTACGCGGCGGGGCTGCCCAGCCGCACGATCCTCGAGCTGCTGCCCTGCGTGGACGCGGGGGTCAGCACCCCGGAATCGCTGGCGCGGCTGGCGGCGGAGCGCGACCGCATCGACGAGCAGATCGCCGGCCTGATCGCCACCCGGGACCGCCTCGACCGGGTGATCGCGATCGCCTCGGACCCCACCCACCCCTGTATGACATCATAGTTGTCATGTTGGATCGGGGCGCGGCGCTGTACGAGGTCCTCCGGCACGTCCGGCCGCTGGTGCTCAACTCGGCCCGCGTGGTCGAGGCGGCGCTGCGGCCGTACGGGCTGAGCGTGGGGACTCGCGCGGTGCTGGAGGTTCTCGCCGAGCACGGCCCGGCGCCGGTGCCCACCATCGCGGACCGGCTGGAACTGGCCCGGCAGGGCGTCCAGCGCCACGTCAACGACCTGCTCGCGCTCGGGTTGGTGGAGTCGCGGGCGAATCCGGCACACCGGCGCTCGGTGCTCATCGCGCTGACTCAGGCCGGGGCCGGGACGATCGACCGGATCCGGGCCGAGGAGCTGCGGCAGCTGGCCTCGCTGGCGCCGGACCGCACGCCCGAGGAGATCGCGACGGCGGCCGAGGTCCTGCGATCGCTGAGCCGCGACATCCGCCGGCGAGCCGGCGGCGCAGCATGATCACCGACGCCGAGGTCTACGCCCGGACCACCGGCAACCGCCTGATGATCGCCGACTTCCTCGACACGCTCGACGACGAGCAGTGGCGGGCCCGGACGTTGTGCGCCGGCTGGACCGTGCACGACCTGGCCGCGCACCTCGTCCAGCCGATGCTGGTCGGCTTCGGGCGGTTCTTCCTCGCCGCCCTGCGTCACCGCGGCGACACCGACCGGACCGTTGACCACCTCACCCGGCGACTCGCCCGCCGGCCGCGCCGGGAGCTGACCGCCCTGCTCCGGCAGCACGCCGGGGATCGGGTGAACCCGCCGCGGATCGGGCCGCTGGGCCCGTTCACCGACACGTGCGTGCACCTGCGGGACATCGCCCGGCCGCTCGGCCTGGCCGCGGACGTGCCGATCGAGCACTGGCGGGTGCTGCTGGAATACCTCACCTCGCCGGCCGTGGCGTCCACATTGGTGACCCCGGGCCGGCTGGACGGGCTGAAGCTGGTCGCCACCGACACCGACTGGCAGGGCGGGTCGGGCACCGTCGTGACCGGTCCCGCCGAGGCGCTGGTCATGGCGGCCTGCGGACGGGCGGCCGCCCTCGCGGACCTGTCCGGCCCCGGCCGGCCGAGCCTGGCGGGCCGGATCGGCGACCCCTGACCGACGTTTTATATTTCCGTCGGTCGATACGGCTGGTAATTTCACTTGGCGTGGTTGCTTGACCACTCGATGTGGGGAGGCTCAGGTGGGAACAGCCATCCGTCGGGGCGCCGCTGCGGCGAGCGCCGTTGTTCTGTCGATCCTCGGGTTCAGCACCGGTGCGCAGGCGGCACCGGCCGAGGCAGCCGTCCTCTCGGCGCCCGGGGCCGAGGTGGTGCCCGACAGCTACGTCGTCGTCCTCAAGTCCGGCCGGGTCGCTCGCACGGTTGCCGCCGAGCACGACGCGACTGTGCTACACACGTACACGCGGGTCTTCAACGGCTTTGCGGCGACCATGTCGGCGCGCCAGGCGCGGCAGGTGGCGGCCGACCCGGACGTCGCGTTCGTGCAGCCCAACATGATCCATCACAGCTCCGACACGCAGATCAACCCGCCGTCCTACGGCCTGGACCGCATCGACCAGCGCAACCGCCCGCTGAACCAGGCGTACACCTACAGCACGACCGCGGCCAACGTGCACGCCTACATCATCGACACCGGGATCCGCACCACCCACGGCGACTTCGGTGGGCGGGCCACCAGCGGATACGACGCGGTCGACGGCGGCGCGGCGGACGACTGCAACGGCCACGGCACGCACGTCGCCGGCACCGTCGGCGGCAACTCCTACGGCGTCGCCAAGGGCGTCCAGCTCGTCGCCGTACGCGTGCTCGACTGCGAGGGCAGCGGGACCACCGCGCAGGTCGCCGCCGGCATCGACTGGGTCACCGCCAACGCGGTCAAGCCCGCCGTGGCCAACATGAGCCTCGGCGGCGGCGCCGACACCGCCCTGGACAACGCCGTACGCGCCTCGATCGCCTCCGGCGTCAGCTACGCGATCGCGGCCGGCAACGGCCTGTTCGGCCTCTTCGCCCTGGACGCCTGCACCCAGTCGCCGGCCCGGGTCGACACCGCGATCACCGTCTCCGCGACCAACAGCAGCGACGCCAAGCCGTCCTGGGCCAACCGCGGCACCTGCGTCGACGTCTTCGCCCCGGGCATCAGCATCACCTCCGCCTGGTCCACCAGTGACACCGCCACCAACACGATCAGCGGCACGTCGATGGCCACCCCGCACGTGACCGGCGCCGCCGCGCTGTACCTGGCCACCCACCCGGGCGACTCACCGGCGCAGGTGCACAGCGCCGTCGTCGCCGCCGCGACCGCGGGCGTCGTGACGAGCCCGGGCTCCGGCTCACCGAACCGGCTGCTCTACACGGGCACGTTCTGAGCTGTTCCGCCGATGCGGGCGCCGGGCGCATCCTGCCGGCTGCGCCCGGCGCATCGACGATCGACCGTTGTCCCTAAGCTCCACCCATGATCCGTCTTCGGTCCACCGTGCTGCTGCTCGCCGGCCTGTCGCTCACGGCGTGCTCGCACCCGGCGGCAACCGCACCCGCCGATCCGAAGGCGGCCCTCGCCGCGTCGCTCGCCGGCCTGACCGCCGGCAACTACCGCTACACGATCGCCATGCCCGACGTGCGGATCGCCGGCACCACCGACCTGGCGCACGCCGCGGCCACCCGGACCACCACGTTCAGCGACCCGGACGGCGAGGTGATCGACGAGGTGGTGATCGGGCCGGACAAGTACTCGCGGACGAGCCGGACCAGGCGGGACGCCCGCTGGGAGCACCTGGACCTCGCCCGGATCCCGGAGGCCGCGGCCCGGCACGGACTGGCCGTCACGAAACCCGACCGCACCGGGGCGACGAACCTGTTGAGCGCGGTGGAGACGGCCACGATGGACGGCTCGACCGTCCGGGGCACCCTGGCCGTCACCGGGATGATCGGCGGTGGCATCGCCCTGCAACCGGTGGAGCGACGCCTGGAGGGCAGGCCGGCCTTCACCGCGACCCTGGACGCCCAGGGCCGCCTCGGCCGGCTGGTGGTCGACCTGCCCGCGGGCACGGTGCCGCCCGAGCCGGCCGGCACCTGGACTCTGGAGATCAGCGGGTACGGCAGCGCGCCGGCGCCCGAGCCGCCCACCCCGACCAGGGAGGCGCCGGAGGATCTGTACGAGACCATGGGGTCGTGAGCACGAACCGCTGACGAACGAGCCGCGGGCAGCCGCCGGCGAGGTCAGGAGCCGATCGAATTCAGCCGTTTGCGCGGGCCTGGCAGCATCGCGACGTGCGCAGCCTCGGTCGTCGTCGCGGGAGTGGCCGGCTCGTCGCGGCGCTCGCCGTGATCGTGGCCTTCCTGCTGGTCTTCCACCGGGCCGTGCCGAACACCGTCGGGCGGCTCGGCAGTCTCGTCGAGACGTTCCTGCCCTGGCTCGGCCTGACCATCCCGCCGCTTTTCGCCCTCGCCTGGTGGCGCCGCTCGCGCCTCGCCGCTCTCGCCGCGCTGCTTCCCCTCGTCGCCTGGCTGGCGGTCTTCGGCGGCCATCTCCTGCCGCGCGACGATGCGCCGTACGACCTCACCGTCGTGCAGCACAACGTCAGCGACGAGAACCGCGACCCGGCCGGCACGGCCCGGGCGCTCGCCGCGGCCCGGCCCGACCTGATCGCGCTGGAGGAGCTGACGCCGGCCGCCCTGCCCGCCTACGCCGCCGCGCTGCCCGCCGAGTACGCGCACCACACCGTCCAGGGCACCGTCGGGCTGTGGTCGCGGTTTCCGCTCAGCGGGGCGCGGCTGGTGGACATCCGGCCGCGGGCGTTCGGCGCGGACTGGAACCGGGGGCTGCGGGCGGTCGCGGCGACGCCGGGCGGGGACGTCGCCGTCTACGTCGCCCATCTGCCGTCGGTACGGATCGGCCCGGGTGGGTTCGGGTCCGCTCCGCGGGACGAGAGCGCCCGGCGGCTCGGCGCGGTCCTCGCCGCCGAGCCGCTGCCCGAGGTGATCGTCATGGGCGATCTCAACCTCACGGTGGACGATCGCGGGCTGGCCGCGCTGGGCCCGCTGACCACCGCGCGGTCGACCTTCGCGTTCAGCTGGCCGGCCCGGGCCCCGGTGGCCCGCATCGACCAGGTCCTGGGGCGGTCGGTGACCGTCACCGAGCTCCGGACGCTGCCCGCGACCGGCAGTGACCACCGGCCGATCGCGGCGCGCATCCGGCTGTGAGCCCGGCGCCCGGGCTCAGCTCGTCTCGCCGGCCATGCTGAAGCTGCGCAGCCGGTCCACCGCCGCCAGCGTGCAGCCCACCACGAAGATCACCGTCATCACGAGCGAAACGGTCGGCGAGACCCGGGCCTCCAGGATGCCAGTCGGCGCGATCTTGTCGGCAATCGTGATCACGTACTGCTCGATGGACAGCACCCGGGTGCCGCTGACGAAGCGGCCCAGCAGGCCCTCCCAGACCAGGATGTAGACCAGGCCGAGCAGCACCGGCCGCCGGGTCAGCAGGCTCAGCAGCAGGAAGAAGGCGGCGTACGCGCAGGCGCCCACCGCCGCGGCCGCGGCCAGGCCCAGACCCAGCCGGACCGAGTCGGCCAGCGCGCCGGCCACGAACAGCGGCACCGCCGACGTCACCGCGCTCACGCCGATCGCCACGCCGAGCTTGGCCAGGATGATGTCGCGGCGCGGCAGCGGCTTGGTCAGGATGTGCACGATCGTGCCGTCGTCCACTTCGGAGCCCAGCACGCCGGTGCCCACGATCAGGGTGATCACCGGCAGCATCACGGCCAGGCCCAGGCCGACCAGCACCGGCGTGCCCCACTCGGCCGGGTTCACGTCGTACGCCCGGCACAGCAGGGCCAGGCCCACCAGCAGCAGCGGCAGGGGCAGCAGCAGGAGCACCCGGCGCCGGCCGAACAGCCCGCGGGCGGTGATCCACGCAACGGTCGACACGTCAGGCCTCCAGCAGGTAGGAGAAGACACTCTCCAGGGATTCGTCGGAGGGCAGCAGCTTGCGCAGCCGGATGCCCTCGTCGATGGCGATGCGCGGCAGGGCGCGGGTGAAGCTGCCGTAGTCCGACGCGCGCACGGTCAGCCCGGCCGGGTCGATCTCCACGCCGCTGACCGACTTCTCGCCGATCAGCGCCACCGCCAGCCGGCGGTCGTCGGACGACTGCACGGCGAACACGTGCGGGCGGTTGGTCATCAACCGGCGGATCTTGCGGTAGTCGCCGGAGGCGGCCAGCCGGCCGGCCACGATCACCTGGACCGTGCCGGAGACCTGCTCCACCTCCTCCAGGATGTGCGAGCTGAACAGCACCGTGTGACCGCGGTCGCCGAGCTCGTGCAGCAGGCCCATCATGTGCATCCGCTGCCGCGGGTCCATGCCGTTGAACGGCTCGTCCAGCAGCAGCACCTGCGGGTTGTGGACCAGCGCGGCCGCGACCCGGGTGCGCTGGCGCATGCCCTTGGAGTACGTCTCGATGCGGCGGTCGGCGGCGTCGGTCATCTCGACCATGTGCAGCGCCTGCTCGGCCGCGGCCGCGGGATCGGGCAGCTTCTGCATCTTGGCGCTCGCGCGGACGAACTCGCGGGCGGTGAGGAAGCCGTGCACCGCCTCCCGCTCGGCGACCAGACCCAGCTGCCGGTAGACCCCGGGGTTGCGCCAGGTCGGCGAGCCGTCGACGGTGACCGTGCCGCGCGAGGGCGACAGGAAGCCCGCCATCATGTGCAGCACGGTGGTCTTGCCGGCGCCGTTCGGGCCGAGCAGGCCGGTGACGCCCGGCTCCAGCGTCATGCTGATGTCGTTGACCGCCACCACGTTGCCGTACCAGCGGGACACGTTCTCGAGTTGCACCGTGGTCACAGCGAGGCCACCCTCCGGTAGCGGGCCAGTAGCAGCAGCAGGCAGGTGGCGACCAGGGTGATCGCCTCGATGGCGTACACCGGGCCGAACTCGCCGATGTTCAAACCCGTGTTGGCCCCGCTGATCAGCCACTGCCCGACGCCGCTGACCAGGGTCATCGGGCTGGCCAGGCCGGCCAGGTCCTGGGCCGTCGAGGACGGCAGGATGGACAGCACGCCGACCACCGGGGTGGTCATCAGGAAGACGGCGACGATGCCGCCGGCGGCGAACGCCCGCTTGCCGGTCAGGGAGGCGATCAGCATCCCGATGCCGGTGAAGACCAGCGCCCAGATCAGGCTGTAGCCCCACGCCGGCAGCAGGTCCTCGATCTCGTTCCAGACCCCGGACATGCCGGTCTTGGTGGTGAAGGCGCCGCCCAGGAAGATGATCAGCTGCGGCCCGGCCAGCAGGATCCACACCGCCGTCACCATCGCGGCGACCTTGGCGCCGATGTAGTCGGCGGCGCGCAACGGGCGGCTGAAGTACAGCGGCAGCACCCCGGCGCGCAGGTCCCGGGAGACCAGCTCGGGCGCCACGATCGCCACGAAGAAGATGATCAGCCAGCTCATCGCGTCGGCGAACTGGATGTAGTTCAGCGGCAGCGTGCCGAGCTGGGCCCGGACCGCCGCGAGGATGACCGCGACCAGCGCGACGATCCCGAAGACCAGCCACGGGAAGATCTTGGACTTGGCCGACCGGCCGAAGCCGTACGCGGCGCGCAGGCCGTGCACGTAGATCGCGCCGAACACGGCGGCGCGGCCCAGCCGCGGGCCGGTGTAGCGCTGGTATCCGATGTCGTGGATGACGCTCGACTCAGGCATCCGCGGTCTCCCTCGTGGCGAAGAGCTCGGCCACCCGGTGGCGTCGCTGGTCCAGGCGGTGCAGCGGCAGGTCGAGATCGGCCACCACCCGCAGGACGTGGTCGTAGGTGGCCTCGTTGGTCAGCGGCACCAGCACCATCCGGCCGTCGCGGGTGACCGGCAGCTCCAGCGCCGTCAGCGCCGCCGCCAGCTCGTCCGTACCCTCGCTGACCTCGATCGCGAGCACCTCGCTGGCCTCGGTCATGGCCGAGATCCGGTCGGCCCGCAGCAGCCGGCCGCCCTCGATGGCCACCAGCGAGTCGCAGATCCGCTCGACCTCGCCGAGCAGGTGCGAGCAGACCACCACGGAGATGCCGAACTCGCTGCCGATCCGCTGGATCAGCGCCAGCATGGCGTCGCGCCCGGCCGGGTCGAGGCCGTTGGTCGGCTCGTCGAGCAGCAGCAGGTCGGGGTCGTGCACCAGCGACTGGGCCAGCTTGACCCGCTGCTTCATGCCGGTCGAGTAGCCGCCGATCTGCCGGTAGCGCTCCTCGTAGAGCCCCACGTGGCGCAGCGCCTCGGAGGCGCGCTCGCGGGCGGCGGTGCGCGGCAGCCCGCTGATCCGGCCCAGGTGGGTGACGAACTCGGCCGCGGAGACGTCCGGTGGCAGCGCGTCGTGCTCCGGCATGTAGCCGACCTTCGCCCGGACCCGGTCGGGGTCGACGGTGGGATCGATGTCGAAGACCCGCACCTGCCCGCCGGTCGGCGCGATCAGTCCCAACATGATCTTGATGAAGGTCGACTTGCCGGCGCCGTTGGCGCCGACCAGTCCGATGATCCCGGGCTCGACAGCGACGGTCAGGTCATGCAGGGCGGTCACCTGCGTGCCGTACGTCTTGGTCAACCCTTGGGTAACGATGAGGCTCACAGCCGACAGCCTAGAAAGCGTTGTCACCGAGGCGGATCAGGTGAACCCCCGAGTCACCCCCTGATACGGGACACACGGAGATCGCGGTGCATGCAAAGATGCCGCTGGATTTCATCGGACATCGAAGCACCACGGGGGTACGGCGCATGGCATCACGCCTGTCGAAGCGCGCACGGCACAGCACACACCGGGTCGTCCGGGCGCTCGCGGGCGTCGCCGTCGCGGCCGCCCTGCTCGTCGCCCCGCAGCAGGCCACAGCCGCCGTGGCGGAGCCCGCGCCGTCCGCGCCGGCCTCCGCCCCGGCCAAGCCGACCCCGACGGCCACACCGTCCCCGTCGGCCCCGGAGCCCGCGCCGACCGCCACCCCGACCGCGGCGGTCAGCTCTTCGCCGTCGGCGCCCGGGCCCGCGAAGCCGGCCACGCCGAAGCCGGGCCGGACCCCCGAGCGCGCCGGGGCGGCCGCGGCCGAGCCCTGCGGCGGGGTGATCGAGCCCGGCGCGGTGCTGGAGTGCCCGGAGATCAAGGACAAGCAGCGTCACGTCTACACGCTGACCACCACGGCGGACAACGAGCGGCTGCTCGTGGTGCTGCGCGCGCTGGTGGAGGGCGGCGACAGCCTGAGCGCCTGGCTCACCGGCGCCGATGGCGAGACGTCCTGCTACCTGGGGTCGTACCCGAACGATTGCGTCCTGGGCGCGGCCGGCACGTACACGATCGCGGTGACCCTCTACTCCGGCTCCGGCAGCAACGGCTACGTGCTCGGCCTCGACTCGCGGTCGCACCCGTCGTCCTGCGCCACCCTGACGAGCGGCTCCCTCGCCTTCCCCACGACCGCCCGCGAGGGCACGCTGGCCGCCGGTTCCGCCGGCCGCTGCCACCGCTTCGAGCAGGCCGAGGGCGCCCTCGTGCGGATCGCGGTGTCCGGCGGCGGCGACGTGCGCGGGCAGCTGGAGAACGCCGCCGGCGAGGAGATCTGCTACCTGCAGGACACCCGCGAGTGCACGCTGACCGGCGCCGGGCCGTACCACTTCTTCCTCACCGAGCAGTACGGCAACGCGACGACGTACCAGCTGGCCGTGACCCGGCTGTCCGACCCGGACGGTTGCGCGGACCTCACGCCGGCGACCTTCGGCGGGCCGGGCGAGCACCTCGTGACCGCGACCATCGAGGGCACGAACCTCACCTGCGCCACCTTCACCACCGCGGTGGCGGGCCTGCACCTGCTCACCTTCACCAACGCCCAGTACCTGAACTGGCGGGTGGCCGACCACACCGGCGCGGCGCTCTGCACCAAGTGGGGCGAGAACGGCGCGCTGTGCCCGCTGCCCGCGGCGGGCACGTACACCCTGTTCGGCGAGCACAGCGACTCGTGGGCGGGTCCGCAGACCTTCACCGCCGCCGTCTACCCGCTCGCCACGACGGCCGGCTGCGGCGCGACCGTGGGCACCTCGTGGGACGCCCCCCGGCTGGAGGTGCCGGCGACGGCGCCGCTGCTGGTCGGCTGCAACCCGCTGGACGCCCGGCCGGGTGACCGGATCGACCTGCGGTCCGGCGGCTGGATCACCGACGGCACCGGCGCGCGCATCTGCGACGCGGTCCGCGAGGACGACGAGACGGGGTGCGTGCTGCCCGGCCCGGGTCCGTACCGGGTCATCACCGAGGCGTCCTGGAGCGAGGACTCCGACAACCGGGGCTACTCGGTCGAGGCCCGCCGGCTGAACGACCCGCAGGGCTGCGCGACTGTCGCCGCCGGCCGGTACAACGCGGCCCCGGCCGGTCCGCTGACGGCGAGCCGGTGCCGCATCCTGTCGGTGCCCGCGGCCGGCGCCTACCACGTCGATGTCGTCGACAAGGACAACTACCACGACTACGGCACGATCTACGACCGGGCCGGCAAGAAGGTGTGCGGCGTCGGGTACTGCACGTTCCCGGCGGCCGGGCCCTACACGCTGACGACCGACGGCGGCACCTACGCCACCGTGTTTCTGCCCGCGGCCGGCACCGACGGCTGCGTGAACGTCTCCGACCAGCCCACCGCCGCCCCGGTCAAGGGAGCGTTCACGACCGCCGGCCAGCTCGACTGCCTGCTGCTGCCCACGCCGACCGGCGCGGGGCTGGCCCTGCTCAAGCCGCAGGACGCCACCGGCACGGGCCGGCCCGAGATGACGGTGTCCGACGCCGGCGGCCGATACGAGTGCGACCTCTCCCAGCTGCGCGACTACTCCTGCGTGCTGGAGGGGACCGCGCCGTTCCGGGTCCTGCTGCACCTCGACGAGGACACCGACACGGTCGCCGGCCCGTACGCGCTGAGCTTCGCCCGGACCACCGGCGGCCCGGCCTGCCCGGTGCTGCCGAGCGGCGCCCAGCCGTCCCTGACGCTCGGCGGCGACAAGTTCGCCGGCTGCTTCACGCTGCCGGCCGGCCAGCACGCCGCCGCCGAGGCGCTGTCGTTCCAGCGCACCGCCGGCACCGGCAAGGCCCGCCTGTCCGTGTTCGGCCCGACCGGCACCCGGCGCTGCGGCACCCAGGCGCTGGAGGCCGGCTTCACCATCTGCGACCTGGAGGCGGGCGCGGCCACGGTCCTGGTGGAGGGCAGCACGGCCACCGGCACGTACCGGTTCTCCCGCAAGGACGTCACCAGCAACGCCACCGGCTGCCAGCAGGTGACGTCCACCGTGGTCGGCGGACCGTCGCTGACCGGCACCCTGAGCTCGCGGGCGGACCTGCGCTGCTACCAGGTCGCGGCGGCGGCCACCGACCGGATCGCGATCGACACCCGCGACCAGGACAACGTGTCGCGGACGATCATCCTGGACCCGGACGGGAAGACCACCTCGTGCGCCGGCTACGTCAGCGCCTGCGCGGTCACCGGCAAGACGAAGTACCAGGTGCTGGTGTGGAGCCTGGGCACCGGCAGCACGGCGTACCAGCTCGACGTGTGGAAGGTGTGGTCCGGGGGCAAGCCGCCCGCCGAGTGCGCCCCGGTGCCGTCCGCCGCGTACGGCTTCGGCCCGTACACCGGCACGCTGAGCAGCTCCAAGCCGGCGATGTGCGTGGTCGCCCCGGCCACCTACTACGACGACCTGGACATCGACGTCAGCAACCCGGTGGACCCGGACGACGCCTACTTCTGGGACGCGGGCATGTACGCCGTCACCGGCAGCGCCGGCATGCAGTCCTGCGCCATCGGCGAGGGCGGCTTCCACTGCTGGTCCGGCCGGGAACGGCTGGAGCCGACCGTGTACCTGCTGACCAACGGGAACCGGGCGAGCGCGCACCCGTACCGGCTGGAGGCGATCTGCCGGAACACCAGCTCGCTGTGCGGCGGTGAGGCGTTCACGGTGACCGCCGCCGCGCCGGCGTCCGTGGCCACCGGCGGCAAGCGCACGTTCACCGTCACCGGCACCGCTCTGCACCTGCGGGACACCGTCGTGGTCACACCGGCGGGCGGCCCGGCGCTGACCGCCACGGTCAAGACGGTGTCGGCGGACCGCAGGACGCTGACGGCCGAGGTGGACCTGACGACCGCGCCGGCCGGCCCGGCCGCCGTGAGCGTCGACTCGTTCGGCGCCGACGACGAGCCGGTGGTGCTGGCCGCCGCGTTCACGGTCACGCTGTCGCCGCTGCGGGCCACCAAGGCGCCGGCGATCAGCGGGACCGTCGCGGTCGGCTCGACCGTCAAGGTGTCGGCCGGCAGCTGGACGCCCGCGGCGACCTCGTACGCGTACCAGTGGCGGGCCGACGGCGCCGCCATCCGGGGCGCGGGCGGGGCGTCGTTGCTCATTCCCGCCGCGGTGCTCGGCAAGCGGCTCACCGTGACCGTCACGGCGTCCCGTTCGGGCTACCCGCCCGGGACGGCGACCTCGCCGGCCACGGCGGCGGTGGCCAAGGGCAGGGCGCCGGCGGCGACCAAGCAGCCGGCCATCACCGGCACGGCGAAGGTCGGCCGCACGGTCAAGGTCTCGGCCGGCACCTGGTCGCCCCGGGCCGACTCGTACCGCTACGAGTGGCGGCTGAACGGCAAGGTGGTCAAGGGGGCCACCGCGGCGTCGCTCAAGCTGACGTCGTCGATGCGCAACAAGAAGCTGACCGTGACGGTGACCGCCCGCCGGGCCGGCCACGCCGACGGCCGGGCCACCGCCAAGGCGGTCACCGTGCGGCGCTGAGCTACGGCAGGCTGGGCGCGACGTCGACCTGGAAGATCGGCAGCCGGCCCAGCTTGCGGTAGGCCCGCAGCGCGTCCGGGGTCGCGTCCACCGACGAGTCGCGGCCCTCCTGGTTGTGCGGGGTGTCGAAGTGCACCAGGGCCCGGATGTTCGGGAAGTTGCCGATCTGCCGGCCCACCTCCCGGTAGAACTCCGCCTTGTGGCCGGGGTTCCGCCGGGAGGACCAGACGCCCCACTCGGCGACCATCAGCGGCTTGTCCGGGTGCTCGGCCGTGGCCCAGTTGTAGAAGCCGGGCCAGTTGGGGCGGCCCGAGCTCTGCCGGTTCAGCAGCTCGGCGAAGTCGCCGTGGCCGTAGCCGGGGTCGCTGTAGGCGTAGGTGTCGAAGCCGATCCAGTCGATCACGTCGTCGCCCGGGTACATCTTGTCGAACCAGCTCTTGGACGTGTGCGGCACGTAGGCCATGTGCACCAGCACGGTGACCAGGTTGTCCACCCCGTGGGCGCGCAGCCGCCGCACCACGTGCCGGTACATGGCCGCGTAGTCCCCGGCCGTGTAGCCGGAGCCCTTCTCCTCCCGCACGTTGTCCTCGGCCTCGTGGTGCACCGTGAAGAAGAACTGCTCCGGGTACTCCTTGTCGATGTGCCGGGCCAGCCGGTCGAGGAACGCGTCGGTGGTCCTGTCGCCCCGGGCGATCTGGGCCCAGGTGGCGCCGGCCGGCTTCCAGTTGAGGAAGAGGATGCGTTCCCGGCCGGGCTCGCGTGCGATGGCCCGCTCGGCCTCGGTGGGGAAGAGCTGCCGGGTGCCCTTGTGGTAGGCGTGGTAGACGGCCTGGTGCCGGCCGGTCTTGCGCTCGAAGTCGTGCAGCGCCCGGCGGCCGCGGGCGTCGGTGAAGGCGCCGGGCGCCACGCCCCACAGCACGCCGCAGGACGGGACGAGCTTGCGCCCGGTGCGGCACCGCCCGCCGCTCCGGTCGCGCAGGGCGGGGCGGGGGCCGCCGAGGGCGGTCTGTCCCGGGCCGGGCCGGGCCGGGGCGGCGCTCGGGGTGGCGGAGCCCGACGGCCCGGGTACGCCCGAGGCGCTGGGGCCGGCCGTCGGCGCGCCGGGGACCGCGGGCACGCCGGGTTCGGCGGGCGGCCGCGCACCGGGCAGCGGGGGCTGGGCGCGGCCCGGGTACGTCACGATCGGGTCCTCGCCCGGCAGGCCGAGCTGGTCGACGCCGCCGGTCCAGGCCCAGGAGACAGTGGCCACCACGGACATCGCGAAGATCGCCGTCAGGGTGACGAGGTGCAGGAGCCTGGTGCGGTGCGGTCGACGTCTCACGATCGCCCACTATGCGACCTAAAGTCCGTTTTGTCGACTACCGGGGCCGGTTCGCCGCGTGGCGACGGTCGAGATCAGACAGAGTGCCGACCCCGCTCGACCGCGGGGATTCCGGCTGCGAAACTGTCCCTCAAGCCGCTGCAAGGGGAGTCTTAGGTGAACGACGGTTCTGTGCTGCCCGAGGACGTGCTGCGTGACGCGCCGTCGTACACGCCCCGCGCGCACGAACTCGCCGACCTGGAGTTGCTGCTCTCCGGGGCGTACGCGCCGTTGACCGGGTTCCTCGGGCGGGCCGACCTGACGGCCCTGCGCCGCCGGGGCCGCCTCGCCGACGGGACGCCGTGGCCGGTCGGTGTCACCTGCGAGGTCCCGGCCGAGATCGGCGCGGCCCTCGACCTCGACGACCCGCTGCGCCGCACGGTGGTGCTGACCGACCCCGAGGGCGCGCCGGTCGCCGCGGTCGAGGTCCACGACGCCTGGCCGACCAGCGAGCGGATGTACGCCATCGGCGGCACGGTGCGCCGGATGGGCGACGGCGGGCACGGGCCGTTCCAGCGGCTGCGGCGTACCCCCGAGGAGGTGAAGGCCCTGCTCCCCCCGGGCCGGGTCCTCGGCGTCATCGCCGACCGCCCGCTGCACCGCCCGCAGCTCGCCCAGATCGCGCACGCCGCCCGCACCCTCGCCGCCCACCTGCTGATCATCATCCCGGTCACCGGCCCGGGCCCGGACGGCCTGCCGCCCGAGGCGCTGGTCCGGGCGGTCTTCGCGGCCCGCGACCGGATGCCGCCGGCGACGATCGTGGCGGTGCCGCTGATGCCGCGCAGCGACGAGATGCGCGACGCCCTGCTCCGCGCCCGGGTGGCGACCGCGTACGGCGTCACCCACGTGCTGTCCACCGGCGACATGCTCTCCGGCGCCGGCCTGCGGGTGCTGGTCCCCCGCGAACTGGCCTACGACAACCGGGACGGCCAGTGGCGCTGGCGCGACGACATCCCGCCGCGCAACCGCCGGCTGGCGATGACCTCCGCCGAGGTGGAGGACCTGCTCGACCGCGGCTTCCCGCTGCCCGAGTGGCACACCCCGCCCGCGGTGGCCAAGGAGCTGTCCCGGGTGCGCCCGCCCCGCCGGCACCGCGGCCTGGTGGTCTTCTTCACCGGCTTCTCCGGCTCGGGCAAGTCCACCATCGCCCGCGGCCTCGCCGACTCGCTGCGCGAGAGCGGCGAACGCACGATCACCTTCCTCGACGGCGACGTGGTGCGCCGCGAGCTCTCGGCCGGCCTCGGCTTCAGCCGCGCGGACCGCGACCGCAACGTGCGGCGGATCGGCTGGGTGGCCGCCGAGGTGGCCCGGCACCGCGGCATGTCGATCGCCTGCCCGATCGCCCCGTACGCCGACGCCCGCGCCGCCGTGCGCGCGATGGCCACCGAGGCGGGGGCCGGCTTCGTGCTCGTGCACGTGGCTACCCCGCTGGAGGTCTGCGAGCGCCGCGACCGCAAGGGCCTGTACGCCCGCGCCCGGGCCGGCCAGCTGCGCGGGATGACCGGCGTCGACGACCCGTACGAGGAGCCGACCGACGCCGAGCTGACGCTGGACACCACCGATCTGACCGTGACCGAGGCCATCGACGTGGTGCTGGCCTACCTGGTGGAGACGGGCTGGGTGGAACCGAACATGAAGTAACCGGTGGCGGTGGAGTAGTTACGCATCGGCGTACTGGCCGTTTACCCCCTACGGGGGGCGAAACGCCCGTTTGCTGACCGACTCACTCCACACCCCGAAAGGGCCGCCGAACCGATGGAAGATCCGCGCCCGGTATCCGCCGACCTCTCGCACTACCTGGGCGTGTTCCGCCGGCACTGGTGGGTCGTGCTCACCGCCGCCGGTGTCGGCGTCGGACTCGGAGCCCTGATCACCCAGGCGGTGCCCAAGGTCTACGAGTCGTCGACCTCGGTGCTCGTGCAGGCCGTCAACGGCGACACCAACGCCTCCGGCGGCCGCACCAAGGGCCCGATCAACCTGGACACCGAGGCCCAGCTCGTCGGCTCGGGCGCGGTGGCGGTCAAGGCCGCCGCGCTGCTGCGGTCCCCGGTCTCCCCCATCGAGCTGGCCCGCGACGTCTCCGTCGAGGTGCCGGCCAACACCACCGTGCTGGTGATCCGGTTCGAGGCCGACACCCCCAAGGGCGCGCAGGCCGGGTCGCACGCGTTCGCCGAGGCGTACCTGCGCAACCGGGAGGAGACCGCCCGGGCCGGGCTGGACCAGCAGATCAAGACGCTGGCCCTGAAGGCCAAGCAGCTCACCACGAACCTGACCGGCATCAACAGCAAGCTGGCCAAGGCGCCCGTCGGCAGCTTCGAGCGCAGCAACCTGGAGAGCCTGCGCAACAACTCGCAGAACCAGCTCAACAACATCACCAGCCGGCTCAACGAGCTGACCACGGCCACCGTGGGCGCCGGCAGCATCATCAGCGACGCCCGCGAGCCCGACGCCCCGATCCGGCCGAACGCGCTGCTCACCATCGCCACCGCCGGAATGGCCGGGCTGCTGGCCGGGTTCGCGCTGGCCTTCCTGCGGGAACGCTACGACCGCCGGCTGCGGACCGCGGCCGACGTCCGCGACCGGGGGCGGATCCCGGTGCTGGCGGCGCTGGACGAGCGGACCACCCCGCACTTCGACGACGTGCTCCAGCCGTACGGGCCGGGCGGTCGGGTCTTCAACCGGCTGCGCAACGAGATCCTGGCCAGCCTGCGCAGCGGGGACCAGATCATCGTGGTGACCGGGGCCAGCCGGGGCTCGGCGACCACGCTGGTGGCCGCGAACCTGGCGGCGGCGCTGGCCCGTACCGGAAGTGACGTCGTGCTGATCGGCGCGCACCTGCCGGACACCGTCGCGGACGCGGCGCCGCTGGCCCGGATGCTCGGCGTGGCGCCCATGCCGGGTCTGTCCGACCTGCTGGCCGGCCGGATCAACCTGCCCAAGGCGATGCAGCGCACCCCGCGCATCCCGTCGCTGCGGGTGATCACCACCGGGGGCGCGGCCACCGCGGCCGGTCTCATGCAGTCCCAGCGGCTGCGCGACACGCTGGAGGCGCTGCGCCGGCAGACCGGCTACGTGGTCATCGAAGCCCCGTCGACCAGCAGCAGCGCGGACGCGCAGAGCCTGGCCAGCCTGGCCGACGCCGCGATCCTGGCGGTCGAGCTGCGCCGGGCCAAGCGCCCGGCCCTGCTGGACGCGGCCGAGCAGCTCAGCCGGGTCGGCACGCCACTGCTCGGCGCCGTGGTGCTGCCCCGGCTGAACGCGATGCGCACCGACGAGCAGCACCTGCCGGTGGTCACCCTGCCGGCCGAGCGCCGGCCGGAGCAGCGCGCGGACTATCGGACCGAGCAGCGTCCCGAGCAGCGCACCGAGCCGCGCGCGGACGAGACCGCCGTGCTCGACACCGACCGGACCCAGCAGATGCGGCGGGTGCCGGCCGGCCCCACCCCGGGCGGCCCGGCCCGGCCGCGCCCGGCCGAACTGGACGAGGTCACCGCGATCATCGACCTGAGCTCGGCCGGCGCCCAGACCAGGACGGCCGAGAAGACCGGCGAGCAGCCGGACGAGAAGTGACGCTGGTCGTCCCCGGCGGCTCCGGCACCCTCCGCACCCGGGCCGCCGGGCCCGCGCACAGCGCCCCGGTCCAGCGGCCGACCGCCCTGCCGGCCTGGCCGCTGGCGGGCGTGCTGGCCCTCTACCCGCTGTGGTGGGCGCTCGGCCTGGGCGTGCTGATCTTCCCGCTGACCGCGGCGCCCATGCTGGTGCTGCTGCTGCGCCGGCGGGCCGCCGGCCGGCCGCTGCTGCTGCCGCCCGGCTTCGCCTGGTGGCTGCTCTTCCTGGTGGCGGTCGTGGTGAGCATCGCGGCGCTGGGCGCCGACCCGAGCGGGACGGTGGCCGAGACCGCGGGCGACCGGCTGCTGGCGGTGGTCTACCGGCTGTCCCTGTACGCGTCCCTCACGGTCCTGCTGGTGTACGCGGGCAACCTCACCGAGACCGAGCTGTCCCGCCGCCGGCTGGTGAATCTGCTCGGCTGGCTCTTCGTGGTGACCGTGGCGGGCGGCCTGCTCGGCATCTTCGCCGGTCGTTTCGAGTTCACCTCGCCGGTGGAGTGGCTGCTGCCGCCCGACCTGCGGACCAAGGGTTTCGTGCAGTCGCTGGTGCACCCGTACGCGGCGCAGATCATGGACCTGGTCGGCGGCGAGAAGCCACGCCCGGCCGCGCCGTGGGGCTACACCAACACCTGGGGCAACAACTTCTGCCTGCTGATGGGCTGGCTGGTGGTCGCCGCCTGGGCCACCCGGCGGGCCGGCGTCAAGCTGGTCGCGCTGCTCTGCCTGGCCGTCTCCGTCGTGCCGGCGGTCGCGTCCCTCAACCGTGGCCTGTGGATCGGCATCGCCGTCGTGGTCCTCTACGTCGCCGCCCGGTACGTGGTGATGGGCCGGCTCTGGGTCCTCGGCGCGGTGCTGCTCGCCGCGGCCGGCCTGGTCCTCGCGCTGATCGCCACCCCGCTCGGCGACACGGTCGACGCCCGGCTGGACAACGGCAAGTCCAACGGGGTGCGCTCCTTCCTCATCGATCGCGCGGTCGACGGCTTCGCCGGGTCGCCGGTGATCGGCTACGGCTCGACCCGCAACACGATCGGCGGCCGCAACTCCATCACCGTGGGCGAGAGCTCCGGGTGCGAGCGCTGCGGCAACTTCACCGTCGGCGGCAACGGTCAGTTCTGGCAGCTCATGTACGCCCACGGCGCCGCCGGCACGATCGCCTACCTGGCCTTCTTCGGCTACGGCCTGTGGCGGTTCCGGCGCGACCGCACCCCGGTCGGCGTCGTCGGCAGCGCCGCCATCGTCAGCTCCTTCTCGGCGATGTTCTGGTACAACTCGCTGGCCACCCCTCTGGTCTTCATGTTCCTGGCGTACGCGCTGCTCTGGCGCAACGACCTGCAGGCGAACCGACCCGGAGGGCAAAGCCCATGAGTCCCGTCAAGACCGCTCCCGCCGCCCTGACCGCGGGCGACTCGGCGCTGCGCACGCAGTACCTGACCGAGGTGCTCGAGCTGCTCTACCCGGCGCCGTGCGACACCACCGGCGGTCCCGGCCCGCGGATCACCGAGTACCTGGTCGTGCCGGACGCCCGCCGGCCCCGGCTGCTGGTGCCCCATGCCTCGCGCCGGATCGCCGCCGCGGCGGTGCGCCGTTACGCCGAGCCGCAGTCGCGCGCCGCCCGCCTCAAGCGGGACGCTGTGGTGGCCGTCCTGCGGACCGGCGCCTCCGGGCTGCTGCTGCGGGACCGGATCCGGGTCACCGGACCGGCCGCGGAGAGCATCGACGGTCACCTGCGCGAGGCGCTCGGCCGGGAGCTGTCGGTCAGCATCCACATCGGACCGGCCCGGGCCAACCGCAAGCCGGTGCTCCAGCTCATCAGCCCCGACGGCGAGACGTTCGGCTTCGGCAAGCTCGGCACCGGCCCGCTCACCCAGCGTCTGGTGCAGGCCGAGACCGCGGCGCTGGACCGGCTCGGCGCCGTCGGGCTCAGCCAGCTGGCCGTGCCCACCGTGTTGCACGCCGGGCGGTGGCGGGGCCTGCAGGTGCTGGTCCAGTCGGCGCTGCCGGTGTGGCTGCCGCGGGCGCCGCTGCCCCCCGGCCGGCTGGAAGCCGCCATGGTCGAGGTCGCCGGCTGCTGCGGCTGCCACAGCGGCACGCTGGTCGGCAGCGCGTACTGGGCCGAGCTGCGCGGCCGCCTGGCCGCCCTGGACGACCGGCCGGAAGGGGTCGCGCTGACGTCGGCCGCGGAGCTGCTCGCCACCCACGCCGGGCAGCACACCCTGCGGTACGGCGCCTGGCACGGCGACTGGGCCCCGTGGAACATGGCCAACCTGGCCGACACCCTGCTGGTCTGGGACTGGGAACGGTTCACCGTCGGCGTGCCGGTCGGCTTCGACGCGATCCACCACGAGCTGCAGCGGCGGATCCAGGCCACCGGCGACGCCGCGGACGCGGTGGAGGCGACCGTCCGCCGGGCCGCGGAGCTGCTGGCGCCGTTCGAGGTGGCCGGCGAGGCGCGGGAGCTGACCGCCCTGCTCTACCTCGTCGACCTGGCCGCGCGGTACCTGACCGACCGGCAGGCCGAGGCGGGCGCCCGGCTGGGCGTCCTCGGCACCTGGCTGCTGCCCGTGCTGATCCGCCGGGTGGAGGAGCTGTGACCGCGGACCGGACTCCGCGGCACGTCGACGATGGAAGGCCGCTGTAGCCATGGACGTCTCCAAAGTTCCGTCACCCGTCAAGCGGGTCGTGCACCTGGGCTCGCGCTCGTACGGCCGGCTCACCGCGCCCGCCCGGATGACCCCGTCGTTCCTCATCTGCGGCGGCCAGCGCTGCGGCACGACGTCGCTCTACCGGGCCCTCGCCGCGCACCCGGTGGTGCTGAAGGCGGTGCTGCACAAGGGGGTGCACTACTTCGACGTGTCCTACGACCGCGGCATGAGCTGGTACAAGGGGCACTTCCCGATGCAGCGCAGCGCGGAGCGGGTACGCAGCCGGCACGGCGTCGAGGCGCAGACCTTCGAGTCGAGCCCGTACTACATGTACCACCCGCAGGCGGCCGCCCGGATCGCCGCGGACCTGCCCGGCGCGAAGCTGGTGGTGCTGGTCCGCGACCCGGTGGAACGGGCGTACTCCCAGCACCACCACGAGGTGGCCCGCGGCTTCGAGCCGGAACGCGACTTCGGCAACGCGCTCGCGCTGGAGGCCGCCCGGCTGCACCGGCAGGAGCACAAGCTGGCGACCGACCCGACGTACTACTCGTTCGCCCACCAGCACCACGCCTACCGGGCCCGCGGCGAGTACGCCCGCTACCTGAGCGTGATGGCCCAGCACGTCGGTCGGGAACGCATCCACGTGGTGGAGAGCGAGCGGTTCTTCGCCGAGCCCGAGCAGACGTACGACGAGGTGTGCCGTTTCCTCGGGCTGCCGACCGATCTCGGGCACCCGCCGTTCGAGCGGCACAACGCCCGGCCCCGCCAGTCCGACATGGACCCCGTGCTGCGCCGGGACCTGACCGCGCACTTCGCCCCGCACGACGAGGCCCTGATCACCTGGCTGGGCCGGGTGCCCGTCTGGCGTTCGGTATGACCGACCGCACCGAGCTCAGCGAGGGCCAGGAGGGCATACCCGGCCGGTACAGCGTGACGGCTACCGACGTCGTCGGCGCGCCGGACCGCAGGGGCACCCGGGGGGTGGCCCGGGGCGGGCTGGCCAACATGGCCGGGTCCGCCCTGGCCGGCGGCACCGGTGTCGCGGTCACCTGGGTCGTCGCCCGCAGCCTCGGCGCCGAGCAGGCCGGCGCGTTCTTCGCGGCCACCGCGGCGTTCGTGCTGACCGGCGGGCTGGCCAAGCTCGGTACCCAGACGGGCCTGGTCTACTGGCCGGCCCGGCTGCGCGCCACCGGCCGCGACCACCTGCTCGGCGCCTGCCTGCGGACCGCGCTGACCCCTGTGTTCGCGTTCGCGGCCGGGCTCGCCGTCGCTCTGTGGTTCGGCGCGCCCGCGATCGCCCACCTCACCGCCGGGGACTCGCCGCACGTGATGGCCGGGCACATCACCGCCCTGCGGGTGCTCGCCGTCTTCCTGCCGTTGCAGGCGCTCACCGACGCGCTGCTCACCGCCACGCGCGGCTACAAGGCCATGCGGCCGACCGTCACCCTGGACCGCGTCCTGCGCAGCACGCTGCAGTTGCTGTGCGTCGGCGCGGCGGGAGTGGCGACACTGTGGACGACGGCGACGCTGCCGGCGTTCGCGTTCGCCTGGGCGGCGCCGTACCTGCCGGTGGCGATCCTGTCCGCGCTGGCGCTGCGCCGCACGTACCTGGCCGGCCGGCCCGCCGCGCCCCGGTCCCGGCGCCGGGACCGGCGCGAGCTGCGCCACGCCTTCTGGCGCTTCACCGCGCCGCGCGCCCTGGCCAGCGTCGCGCAGCTCGCCCTGC
The DNA here is from genome assembly GCF_016862275.1 of Actinoplanes nipponensis. Classification (GTDB taxonomy): domain Bacteria; phylum Actinomycetota; class Actinomycetes; order Mycobacteriales; family Micromonosporaceae; genus Actinoplanes; species Actinoplanes nipponensis. The sequence continues at coordinate 66,765 of NZ_BOMQ01000066.1, forward strand.
AACGGGTCGACGTGCTGCTCCTGGCGGCGCTCGGCGGGCTGGCCGCGGCCGCCGTCTACGCGGTGGCCGGCCGGTTCGTGGTGCTCATCCAGTTCGCCAACCAGGGCATCTCGCAGTCGGTGCAGCCGCGGCTGGCCGAGGCGCTGGCGGTCGGCGACCGGACGACCGCCAACCACCTCTACCAGACCGCGACCGGCTGGCTGGTGCTGGTCACCTGGCCGGTCATCTTCTGCGTCATCCTGCTCGCGCCCGTCTACCTGGGGCTGTTCGGCAGCGGCTACCGCAGCGGCGCCGACGTGGTGGTCGTGCTGGCCTGCGCGATGCTCGTGGCGACCGGCTGCGGCATGGTCGACATGGTGCTGACGATGGCCGGGCGCACCTCGTGGAACCTGCTCAACGTCGTGGTCGCGCTCGGCGTCACGATCGGCCTGGACGTGTTGCTGATCCCCCGGTACGGCGCGCTGGGCGCGGCGGCCGGGCTGGCCTGCGCGATGGTCGCCAACAACGTGCTGCCGCTGATCCAGGTGGGCCGGGTCGCGCGGCTGCACCCGTTCGGCCCGGGGACGCTGGCCGCCGCCGGGCTCTCCGTCACCTGCTTCGGCGTCCTGCCGCGGCTCGTCACCGCCGTCGCCGGCCCGGGCCCGGCCGGGCTGACGCTGGCCCTGGCGGCAGCGGTGCCCGCGTTCGGCGCGGGCGCGTGGCTGCTGCGCGGACGGCTCGGCCTGCACGCTTTCAAGCCTCGCCAGCTCACCCAGAGGAGGACCGGTTGACCAGCGAATACACCAAGGTGTTCCAGAACGCGGACGCCGTCGACAAGTACGAGCACGTCACGTACGCCCCGGACAGCTACGCGTCGCGGATCAACGAGCGGCAGCAGGCGTACCTGCGCGGGCTCGTGAGCCGCGAGTTCGCCACGCCGCCGGTGCAGCACGACTTCGCCTGCGGCACCGGGCGGGCCATCCGGACCCTGCACGGCCTGGTCCGCGAGGCGCACGGCTACGACACGTCGGCCGAGATGATGGCGAAGGCCGCCGAGGTCGGCTCGCGCGCGAACTGGCACCAGGTGCCGATGGACGGCCCGGTGCCGGAGCCGGTGCGGGCCGGCTTTCCCGCGATCGTGACGATGTTCCGGCTGCTGCTCAACGTGCACGCCGACGTCCGGGACCGGGCCGTGGCGTTCGCCGCCAAGGCGCTGCCGGCGCGGGAGTCCGGCCTGCTGGTGGTCGAGAACCACGGCAACGCCGGCTCGCTGCGGCACCTGCGGGCCCGGCGGCACTCGGGTCAGCGTTGGTTCGCCGAGCTCTCCCACGCCGAGGTCGAGGAGCTGCTGGACCGGCACGGCTTCGAGGTCATCGAACGGCGGGGCTTCTCCATGCTGACCGAGTCGCTGGACCACAAGCTGCTGGCCCGCGCGGCCGACGCCGCCGCGCGCAGGCTGCCGGGCGCCGACAGCTTCGCGGTCAACGTCCTCTACACGGCCCGCCGGAAGAAGTAGCCACTGTCATGCGCCGCGTTCTCGCCCTGCTGGGCCTGCTCGTCCTCGTGCTCGCCGGCTGCACCACGCACCGGCGCGACGAGCCCGAACCCACGCCGTCCCCCGACCTGACCAGCCCGCCGGTGGCGGTCGCCGTCAACGAGGGACCGTTCGAGGCGGGCCCGTTCGCGGCGCCGGCGCAGGGGGCGTACCTGGGCGCCTGGATCAAGCCGGACGCGCTGACCCACGCGGGCCGGGTCGAGGCGGTCGACCGGCTCGAGGAGGATCTGGGGCGGCCACTGGACATCGTCAACACCTACCGGCGCTTCGACCAGATGGTCGGCACCGCGTCGGACGACGAGTTCCTGGACACCGGGGCCACGCTGATGGTCAGCTGGGCCACCGGCGACAACCGGTCGATCGTGGCCGGCGAGCACGACCGGCTGATCCGCCGGCAGGCCAAGGCGATCCGCCGCGTGGACAAGCCGGTGCTGCTGCGGATCCGCTGGGAGATGGACCGGCCCAACCTGCGCGCCACGATGTGGTCCGGTCCGGACTACATCGCCGCGTACAAGCACATCCGGGAGATCTTCGCCGAGCAGCGGGTGCACAACGTGTCCTGGGTCTGGTGCCCGACCGCGGAGGGCTTCATCCGCGGTGACGCGCCGGCCTTCTACCCCGGCGACGACGCGGTGGACTGGACCTGTGTGGACGTCTACGCCGGCAGCCAGTTCCAGCCGATCGGGCAGCTCATGGGCCCGTTCCTGCAGTGGGCGGCGCAGCGGCCCAAGCCGATCATCATCGGCGAGTTCGGGGTCGCCCGGGTCTGGGGCTCGGCCGGGCGGGCGGCCTGGCTGGCCGACGCGGAGCGCACGTTCAAGGCCAACCGGCAGATCAAGGCGGTCGTGTACTTCGAGTCCGACCCCGAGGGCAACGGGCCCACCCAGCAGTTCCGGCTGGGCGACGACAAACCGGCGTTCCAGCAGTTCACCCGGCTGACCCGGGACCCGTACTTCAACCCGGGGTAGGGCGGGCGGCCGCGGGCCCGTACGGCTCACCGGCGGGCCGCGGCCCCGGCCAGCAGCCGCATCGCGTACGGGGCGTCGTGCTTGAGGTAGCGCCCGGCCAGCCGCCCCGGTTCGGTGCCCAGCCGGTGCGCCCATTCCAGGCCGGTCTTCTGCATCCACCGGGGCGCCCGCTCCACGTCGCCGGCCACGAAGTTGACCGCCGCGCCGCAGCCGATGAACCAGGCCCGCGGCAGCTCCGCCCGCAGCCGGGTGATCACGGCCTCCTGCTTCGGGAAGCCCAGGCCGACGAAGACCAGGTCGGGCCCGGCCCCGGCGACCTCGCGGCAGAAGTCGGCATAGGAGCGCGCGTCGCGTTCGAAGCCGAAGGACGGGCACAGCGTGCCGGCGATCCGCAGTCCCGGGCAGTCCCGGGCCAGGCGGCCGGCGGCCCGGGTGGCGCCGTCCTGGCCGCCGGCGGCCGCCGGCGCCCCGCCGACGACGAAGACCGACCGGTGGTCGCGGGCCAGGCCGCGGGAGAGCGACCAGATCAGGCTGCTGCCGGCCACGCGTTCCGGCAGCGGGCTGCCGCTGAGCTTGCTGGCCCAGACCAGCGGCATCCCGTCGGCGACGACCAGGTCGGCGTCGTCGAGGTAGGCGCGGACCGCTTCGTCGTCCTGGGCCTGACGCAGGATGTCGACGTTCGGGGTGAGGATGCGCCCGCCGCGGCCGACGGCGATCGCCTCCCGGACCACCGCCACCACTTCCGCCTCGGTGATGCGGTCGAAACCTGTGCCGTCGAGATGTACCCGGTCGAATGCCTCGATGGTCATGCCACGCCTCCTTCGGCCTCGCTCGCTCGTTATACGAGCGAAACGAGCGAAGGTGGGCCAAAGTGGCACGGGTTCTGTATTTGGGTGGATTAGGACGAAGCGGGACGACGCTCGTGGAGCGCCTGCTCGGCGAACTGCCCTCCGTGTGCTCGCTGGGCGAGATCGTCCACCTCTGGCAGCGCGACATCCGCGACGACGAGCGGTGCGGCTGCGGCGCCCGCTTCTCGGCCTGCACCTTCTGGAAGCGGGTCGGCGAGCACGCGTTCGGCCACTGGGGCAATGTGGACGTCGAGCGGGTGCACGCGCTGCGCGGCACGGTCGAGCGCACCCGGCACATCCCCCGCCTCGCCGGCGCCCAGCTGCCGCCGGCCCAGCGCGCCGACGTCCGCGAGTACGCGAGCTTCTACGCCAAGGTCTACGCCGCCGCCGCCGCGGTCTCCGGCGCCCGGGTGGTCGTCGACTCCTCCAAGCACAGCGCGCTGGCCCACGTGCTGCGTTGGGCGGACGACGTCGACCTGCGGGTGGTGCACGTGGTGCGGGACGCGCGCGGGGTCGCGTACTCCTGGACCAAGACCGTCGCCCGGCCGGAGTCGGACGGCAGCGCCGAGATGACCCGCTACTCCCCCGGCCGCTCGGCCCTGCTGTGGAACGCCCACAACGCCGCCTTCGGTCTGCTCGCGCGCCGCGGCGTCCCGGTCCGCCGGATCCGCTACGAGCAGTTCCTCACCGACCCGCGGGCCGCGCTGCGCGAGCTCGCCGAGTACGCCGGCGTCGCGGTCACCGAGGCCGACCTGGCCTTCCTCGGTGACGGCTACGCGGACCTGCGGGTCGGCCACAGCGCGGCTGGCAACCCGATGCGCTTCAGCATCGGCCGGCTGCCGCTGCGCCGCGACGACGCCTGGGTCCGCGCGCTGCCCCGCGGCCAGCGCCGGCTGGTCGGCGCGGTGTGCGCCCCGATGCTCCGCGCGTACGGCTACCCCCTCAACCCCGCAGCAGTGCCCCAGGAGGCGTGATGAACTGGCCGTCCGTCGGTGTCGTGATCCCCACCCGCAACCGCCCCGAGCTGGTCCGCAAGGCGATCGCCGCGGTCCGCGAGCAGCAGTACCCGGGCCCGCTGAAGATCGTGGTGGTCTACGACCAGACCGAGCCCGACTACCTGCTGGCCTCGACCGACGGCATCCCGGTGCTGGTGCTGACGAACTGGCGCACCTCCGGGCTGGCCGGCGCCCGCAACACCGGCATCCTGGCCCTGGACAGCGAGTACGTGGCGTTCTGCGACGACGACGACACGTGGGCGCCGGACAAGCTGCGCCGCCAGGTGGCCGCCCTGGTGGCCGAGCCGGACTCCGAGATGGCCACCTGTGCGATCGAGGTCGAGTACGAGGGCCGCACCACCCCGCGGCTGGCCGGGCGCAGCCGGGTGACGGTGGACGAGCTGGCCCGCTCGCGGATGGCGATGCTGCACTCGTCGTCGTTCCTGATCCGCCGGGAGGCACTGGCCGCCTCGGCCATCGGGCTGGTCGCCGAGGACGCCCCGGGCAGCCAGAACGAGGACTGGGACCTGCTGCTGCGGGCCGCTCGCCGGGCCCCGATCGTGCACCTGGACGAGCCGCTGGTCCGGGTCCTGTGGGGCCGCAGCTCGCACTACGCCTACGAGTACGCCACCAAGATCTCCTCGCTGCGCTGGATGATGCAGCGCCACCCGGAGATCAGCGGCTGCCGCCCCGGCGCGGCCCGCGTCTACGGTCAGCTCGCGTGCTGGTCCGCGGCGACCGGCAACCGCAGCCAGGCGTGGCAGTTCAGCAAGGAGGCGGTCCGGGCCAACTGGAAGGAGCCGCGGACGGCGATCGCCCTCGCCGCGATGACCGGCGCGGTCAAGGTGGAGAACGTGCTGTCGGCCCTGCACAAGCGCGGCCGAGGTATCTGACACACCATCTTTCGCGCACAGCCGATCAGCGGGTAGTGTTCGCCCGTGTTCGAATTCGTGCGGTTATCCCGGCGCAGCGACGGTGAGTGCTGATGCTGGCCCAGCAGCGCCAGGCGGCGATCCTCGACCGGGTCCGGGCGGCCGGCGGCGTCCGGGTCAGCGAACTGGCCAGCGAGTACGGCGTCTCCGACATGACCATCCGCCGCGATCTCGAGACCCTGGCCGACCGCGGCCTGCTGGCGAAGGTACACGGCGGCGCCACCACGGTCAGCCCCGGATCCGCCCACGAGCCGGGCTTCGCGGCCAAATCGGTGCGGCAGCGCGCCGAGAAGGCGGCGATGGCCATGCGCGCCGCCGCCCTGGTCTCCCCGGGCGACGCCATCGCGCTGTCGGCCGGCACCACGACCGCGGGCCTGGCCCAGCGGCTCGTCGACGTGCCCGCGCTCACCGTGGTCACCAACTCCATCCCGGTCGCGGACGTCTTCTACCGCGCCGGACGCCCGGACCAGACCGTGGTGCTGACCGGCGGGACCAGAACCCCGTCGGACGCCCTGGTCGGGCCGGTGGCGGTCGCCGCGATCGGCACGCTGCACCTGGACATGCTGTTCCTCGGCGTGCACGGGATGAGCGAACGGGCCGGCTACACGACGCCGAACCTCATGGAGGCGGACGTCAACCGGGCACTCGTGGAGGCGGCCGAGCGGCTCGTGGTGCTGGCCGACCACACCAAGTGGGGCACCGTGGGCATCTCCTCGATCGTGCCGCTGGACCGCGCCGACGTGGTGATCACGGATGACCAACTGGACGAGGCCGCACGTGCGGTCCTGGTGGAACAGGTGAACGAGCTGATGGTGGTAAGCGCTTCATGATCAGTCAGCGGACCGCGATCCGGCTCTCCGACGGCCGGGAGCTCATCTACTTCGACGAGGCCACCGACGCCGAGCGGGGCAAGTGGCAGGACACCCGGCAGCTGCCGCCCCCGCCGCCGACCTCGCAGCTGCGGTACGACCCCCTGGTCGACGAGTGGGTGGCGGTGGCGGCCCACCGGCAGACCCGCACGTTCCTGCCGCCCAGCGACAAGTGCCCGCTCTGCCCGTCGACGCCGGAGTTCGCCAGCGAGATCCCGGCGCCGGACTACGACGTGGTGGTCTTCGAGAACCAGTTCCCGTCGTTCAGCGACCGGGTCGCCCCGGACGAGATCACCTCGCTGACGTCGATGGTGCCGGTGCGCCCGGCGGTCGGACGCTGCGAGGTGGTCTGCTTCACCAGCGACCACACCAGCTCCTTCGGCTCGCTGCCGCCCGCGCGGGTCCGCACGGTGCTCGACGCGCTGGCCGACCGCACCACCGAGATGTCCGCGCTGCCGGGTATCGCGCAGGTGTTCCCGTTCGAGAACCGCGGCATCGAGATCGGCGTGACCCTGAGCCACCCGCACGGGCAGATCTACGCGTACCCGGTGGTGCCGCCGCGCACCGAGGCGATGCTGCGGGCCGCCCGCCGGCACGCCGAGCGGACCGGCGGGCGCAACCTGTACGAGGACGTGCTGGCCGCCGAGCGCGAGGCGCAGGTGCGCGTGGTGGCGGCGAACGAGCACTGGACGGCGTACGTGCCGGCCGCGGCCCGGTGGCCGTACGAGGTGCAGATCGCCCCGCACCGCCGGGTCGCCGACATCCCGGCCCTCGACGACGCCGAGCGGGACGCCTTCGGGCCGCTCTACCTGGACGTGCTGGCCCGCTTCGACGCCCTGTTCGGCCAGCCGATGCCCTACATCTCGGCGTGGCACCAGGCCGTCGTGGGCGCGGGCCGCGAGCTGGGCTACCTGCATCTCCAGCTGTTCAGCATCCGGCGCGCGGCGGACAAGCTGAAGTACCTGGCGGGCTCGGAGTCGGCGATGGGCGCCTTCATCAACGACATCGTCCCGGAGGCCGCCGCGCAGCGGCTCCGGGAAGCGGGCTGAGCGGAAGAAGGGGGCGGGGGGCCTCGGGACAAAGGCCCCCCGCAGGGAAGGGACGGCAGGCGTGATCGCCCACTGGCCGCACGCCGCCCCCAGAACCGGTCGGCGCCCGGGACAAGGCAGCCGGACCGGCGGGCGACTGGGAGCTTCCCGCGGCCGTCATCCGTTTCATTGAGGCAAACGACCAGCCATACCCCGAAGTTACGGCGGTAAACATCCCTTTTACGCGGAATTATCCGCGCACAAAGGCCGCCGGCGGACGCCGGCGGCCTTGTCGGTTACGAGGATCAGGCGAGCTTGCGGGCCAGGTTCTCGTCCAGGGCGTTCATGAACTCGTCGGTGGTCAGCCACGGCGCGTCCCGCGAGATGAGCAGCGCGAGGTCCTTGGTCATCTGACCGCCCTCGACCGTCTCGACGCAGACCCGCTCCAGCGTCTCGGCGAACTCGGTGACCGCCGGGGTGCTGTCGAGCAGGCCGCGGTGCTTGAGGCCGCCGGTCCAGGCGAAGATGGACGCGATCGGGTTGGTCGAGGTCTTCTCGCCCTTCTGCCACTGCCGGTAGTGCCGGGTGACCGTGCCGTGCGCGGCCTCCGCCTCGACGGTCTTGCCGTCCGGGGTCATCAGCACGGAGGTCATCAGGCCGAGCGAGCCGAAGCCCTGGGCCACGGTGTCGGACTGCACGTCACCGTCGTAGTTCTTGCAGGCCCAGACGTAGCCGCCCTCCCACTTCATGGCCGCCGCGACCATGTCGTCGATGAGGCGGTGCTCGTAGGTGAGGCCGGCGTCCTTGAACTGGTCGGCGAACTCGGTCTCGAAGATCTCGGCGAACAGGTCCTTGAACCGGCCGTCGTACGCCTTGAGGATGGTGTTCTTGGTCGACAGGTAGACCGGGTAGTTGCGGGCCAGGCCGTACCGGAACGAGGCGCGGGCGAAGTCGCGGATCGAGTCGTCGTAGTTGTACATCGCCATCGCGACGCCGCCGCCGGGGTAGTCCGCGACGTGGAACTCCATCGGCGCGGAGCCGTCCTCGGGCGTGAACGTGACGGTCAGCTTGCCCGGGCCCGGGGTCACGAAGTCGGTGGCCTTGTACTGGTCGCCGTGGGCGTGCCGGCCGATGATGATCGGCTTGGTCCAGCCCGGCACCAGCCTGGGTACGTTGGACATGATGATCGGCTCGCGGAAGACGACGCCGCCGAGGATGTTGCGGATCGTGCCGTTCGGCGACCGCCACATCTTCTTGAGGCCGAACTCCTCGACGCGGGCCTCGTCGGGAGTGATCGTCGCGCACTTGACGCCGACGCCGTGCCGCTTGATCGCGTTGGCCGCGTCGATGGTCACCTGGTCGTCGGTCTCGTCGCGGTACTGGATCGACAGGTCGTAGTACTCGAGGTTGACGTCGAGGTACGGCAGCACCAGCTGCTCGCGGATCTGCTTCCAGATGATCCGGGTCATCTCGTCGCCGTCGAGCTCCACGACCGGGTTGTTGACCTTGATCTTCGCCATCGACCGGCGCTCCTCTCCGGGACACGTGCTTCTAGCAGTACGAGCGTACTGCAGGTTGGGTGAAGATCGCCCCCGGGGTGAGAATGGGGACCATGTCCGTACTCCGGAAGATCGGCCCGCTGACCGTCATCGCCCTGCAGGACGCCGAGGGCCCGCACTTCGACCGGCGCGAGGACGCGATCCCCGGGGCCACGCCGGAGCAGTGGGCCGCCGCCGACGAGCGCGACCCGGGCGCGCGAACCGCGGACGGCCGCTGGTGGTTGCGCTTCCGGAGCTTCGCGATCCGGTACGGCGACAGCGGCCCCGTGACGCTGGTCGACGCGGGAATCGGCCCGGCGCACTCGCTCGCCGCCGACTGGGCGCCGGTGCCCGGACGACTCCCGGACGAGGTGGCCGCCGCCGGCATCGCCGCCGAGGAGGTCGAGGCGATCGTGCTCACCCACCTGCACACCGACCACATCGGCTGGGCGGTCCCGGCGGACTCGCCGTACCGCAACGCGCGGGTGATCGTGCAGCGGGCAGAGGTGGCGGCCTTCGCGGCCGCCCGCCAGGAGGCCGCGATGCTCCAGCCGCTGCGCGAGCAGGGACGGCTGCAGGTCGTCGACGGCGACACCGAGCTGGGCCGCGGCGTCCGCATCCTCGCCACGCCCGGGCACACACCGGGACACCAGTCGGTGCTGGTGGACGACGGCGACGAGTCGGTGCTGATCACCGGGGACCTGCTGGTGCACGCGGTGCAGCTGCTGGACCCGTCGCTGGCCTACGGTCACGACATGGACATCGAGCTCGCCCGCGAGAGCCGCCGGTCGGCGCTCGCCGCGGCCGCAGCCCGCGGCTCATGGCTGGCGGTCTCGCACCTGGGCCGGCCCTACTGCCGTGCGCCTCTCGTATAGTTGGGCCGAGGTTGCGATTCCGTGCAGGAGGTTCCCATGACCGCCGCGCTCAGTGGGCTGCCGCCCGCGGACGGCTGGACCGTCGACGACCTTCAGGCCCTGCCCGATGACGGCGTCCGCCGCGAACTCATCGATGGAGCGCTGCACGTGCCCCCCTCACCCACCAGCATCCACCAGGTCATCGCCATGCGCCTCGGTGTCGCGCTCGAACAGACGTGCCCGGACCACCTCTTCGTGAGTCAGGCCAACGACGTCGAGCTCAGCTCCCGCCGGATGTTCATCCCCGACGTGCTGGTCACGACGTTCGAGGCGGCCCGCCGCCGGTCCGGCAGCTTCCTGGCGGACGAGGTCGTGCTGGCGGTGGAGATCGTGTCGCCGGGCTCGCAGAGCGTGGACCGGGTGCTCAAGCCCGCGCTCTACGCGAAGGCCGGCATCCCGCACTTCTGGCTGATCGAGACCGACGGCGGCATCACGGTGCACACCTTCCGGCTCGACAGCGGCGCGGAGGTCTACGAACCGTCGGGCTCGTTCACCGACGTGATCAGCACCGACAGCCCGTGGCGCCTCGAGATCCCGGTCGCCGGGCTGCGTCCCCGCAATTTCTGAAGGCCCGGGGCGTCGCCCCGGGCCTTCAGCACCACCACGATCAGAGCGACGCGACGTCCGCCTGCTTGGCGCGGACCGCCTCGGCGGCCTCCTTGAGACCCGCGAGCTCGGTGTCGGTGAGCTTCTCCTCGACGACCTTCTTGATGCCCTGCGCGCCCACCTCGGCCTCGACGCCCAGGTAGACGCCGTTGATGCCGTACTCGCCGTCGACCCAGGCGCAGACCGGCAGCACCTCGCCCGAGTCCTCCGCCACGGCCTTGGCCATCCGGGCCGCGGCGGCCGACGGGGCGTAGTACGCCGAGCCGGTCTTCAGCAGCGCCACGACCTCGGCGCCGCCGTTGCGGGTGCGGACGACCAGTTCCTCGATCTTGTCGGCGGGCAGCAGGTCGGACAGCGGCTTGCCGTCGACGGTGCAGCGCGACGGGACGGGCACCATGGTGTCGCCGTGCGAGCCGAGGGTCAGCGCCTTCACGCTCTTGACCGGCACCGCGAGGGTCTCGGCGATCGAGTTGGTGAAGCGGGCCGTGTCGAGCACGCCGGCCTGGCCGAACACCCGGTTCTTGGGGAACTGCGTGGCGATCTGGGCCAGCGCGGTCATCTCGTCGACCGGGTTGGAGACCACGATGACCACGGCGTTCGGCGCGTACTTGGCGATGTTCTCGGCGACCGTACGCACGATCTTGGCGTTGACCTCGAGCAGGTCCATCCGGCTCATGCCCGGCTTGCGCGGCAGGCCGGCGGTGACCACGACGACGTCGGAACCCTCGATGGCCTCGTAGCCCTCGCCGTTGGGGCCGGTGGTGACGCCGACGACCTTGGTCTCGAAGCCCTCGATCGGGCGGGACTGGTTCAGGTCGAGAGCCAGACCCGCGGGCTTGCCCTCGATGATGTCGGTGAGCACCACGGTCTCGAAGATGTCGTACTCGGCCAGACGCTGTGCGGTCGTGGACCCGTAGAAACCGGCGCCTACGACGGTGACCTTCTTGCCCATGTCTCTCACTCCCAGTCGGCGGGACGCTTTTTCCGGACCGTATCAGTCGGTTAACGCCGCATTACCGGGCAGGGCCGTCCGGGGCGAGGTTAGCCACTCACCTTGGCGCCGTACGCCGTGGCGAACTGCACCGCCTGGGCCATGTCGATCTTGGTGGCGTCCAGCCGGAGCCCGTGCAGCGCCACCCCGTCCAGGTCGGCCCCGCGCAGGTCGGCGCCCTTGAGCAAGGTGTCCTTGAGCCGCGCGTGCGACAGGTCGGCGCCGCGCAGGTCGGCCCGGGTCAGGTCCGCGCCGGTGAAGTCGGCCTCCCGCAGCCGCAGGCCGCCCAGCTTGGCGGCGGTGAGGTTCTGCCCGCGCAGCGAGACGAAACCCCAGTCGCCGCCGTCGATGGTCAGCGGCCGCAGCCCGCAGTCCAGGAACTGCGACCCGGTGAGCTTGCAGCCGGTCAGGACCGCGTCGAAGAACGAGCAGCGCCGCAGCACCGACTGGGTGATCGCGCAGTTGCTCAGCTCGGCGGCGTTGAACCGCACGTTGCCGAACTCGCAGTGCGTGAACGTGCACCCGGACAGCTTCGCCTCGGACCAGTCGACGTCGTGGAACGCGCAGTCCTCGTAGTGTGCGCGTTCCACCTCGGTCAGGGCCCAGTCCTGGCCGGCGAAGGTCTGGTTCCGGACGACGTCCATCAGTGGTAGAAGTGCCGCGTGCCGGTCAGGTAGACGGTCATCCCGGCCTTCTCGGCCGCCTCGATGACCACGTTGTCGCGGATCGAGCCGCCCGGCTGCACGACCGCCTTGACGCCGGCCGCGATCAGCACCTCGAGGCCGTCCGGGAAGGGGAAGAACGCGTCGGACGCGGCCACGCTGCCCTTGGCCCGGTCCGCGCCGGCCCGGTTCACCGCGAGGTGCGCCGAGTCGACCCGGTTGACCTGGCCCATGCCCACGCCGACCGTCGCGCCGTCGTGGGCGAGCAGGATCGCGTTGCTCTTCACCGAGCGGATCGCCCGCCAGGCGAAGGCCAGGTCCGCGAGCTCCTCGGCGGTGGCGGCCGCGCCGGTGGCCAGCGTCCAGTTCGCCGGGTCGTCGCCCTCGGCGTCGATCCGGTCGGACATCTGCACCAGCACGCCGCCGCCGACCTGCTTGACCTCCGCGGGCGGCGGGTTCCAGGCCGGCGCCACCAGCACGCGCAGGTTCTTCTTCTCGCGGAAGACCGCGAGCGCCTCCTCGGTGAACGACGGCGCGACGATCACCTCGGTGAAGATGCCGTCGAGCTGCTGGGCCAGCTCCACCGTCACCTGCCGGTTGACCGCGATGACCCCGCCGAACGCCGACACCGGGTCGCAGGCGTGCGCCTTGCGGTGCGCCTCGGCGACGTCGGCGCCGACCGCGATGCCGCACGGGTTGGCGTGCTTGATGATCGCCACGCACGGCTCGGTGAAGTCGTTGGCCGAGCGCCAGGCGGCGTCCGCGTCGACGTAGTTGTTGTAGGACATCTCCTTGCCGTGCAGCTGCTCGGCCTGCGCGAGCCCGGCCGGCGCGTTCGGGTCGAGGTACAGCGCGGCCTGCTGGTGCGGGTTCTCGCCGTACCGCAGGGCGCTCCCGCGCCGCAGGGCCAGCCCGGCGAACTCCGGCCACTCCGAAGGCGCCAGCGTCGTCGCGCACCAGTTGGCCACCGCGACGTCGTACTCGGCGATGTCGGCGAAGGCGCGGGCCGCGAGCAGCTTGCGCTGCGTCAGCGAGAAACCGCCGTCGCGCAGGGCGTCCAGGATCAGCGGGTACGCCGCCACGGACGTCACCACCGCCACGGACGGGTGGTTCTTGGCCGCCGCCCGGACCATCGCCGGGCCGCCGATGTCGATCTGCTCGACGCACTCGTCCACGCTCGCGCCGGACGCCACCGTCTCGGTGAACGGGTACAGGTTGCTGACCAGCAGGTCGAACGGCTCGATGCCCAGCTCGGACAGCTGCCCGGCGTGGGTCTCCAGCCGCAGGTCGGCCAGCAGGCCGGCGTGCACCTTGGGGTGCAGCGTCTTGACCCGGCCGTCCAGCGTCTCCGGGAAACCGGTCAGCTCCTCGACGCGGGTCACCGGCACCCCGGCGGCCTCGACGGTGGACGCCGTGGAGCCCGTGGACACGACCTGCACCCCGGCGGCGTGCAGCGCCTGCGCGAGCTCGACCAGGCCGGTCTTGTCGTACACGCTCAGCAGCGCCCGCTTGATCGGGCGGCGGCCCTCGTCCGGGGTCATGGGATGGAGACCTTTCTGTCGGTGATGGTCCAGCCTTCGCGGACCAGCCGGCCCACGTACTCGACGAGCTGCCGGCGCTCGGCTTCCTTGATCCGCTCGGTCAGCGCCGCCTCCGTGTCGTCGTCGAGCACGGGGACGCTGACCTGCGCGATGATCGGTCCGGTGTCGACGCCGGCGTCGACGAAGAACAGCGTCGCCCCGGCGATCTTCACGCCGTAGGCGAGGGCGTCGCGGGGGCCGTGGATGCCCGGGAACGACGGCAGCAGCGCGTTGTGCGTGTTGACGTAGCGGTCCCCGAACGCGGCCAGGAAGTCCCGGCCGACCAGCTTGAGGAAGCCGGCGGAGATGACCAGGTCGGGCTTGTGCTCGGCGACGTGCGCGGTGAGGGCGGCGTCCCACTCGTCCCGGGTCGGGTAGGCCTTGACGGAGTCGACGAAGGTCGGCACGCCGGCGGCGGCCGCTCGGTCGAGCCCGGCGATGCCGTCCCGGTCGGCGCCGACGGCCACGACCTTCGCGCCGTACGCGGGATCCGCGGCGGCGTCCAGGAGGGCCTGCAGGTTGCTGCCGGAGCCGGAGACGAGGACGACCAGGCGGGCGGGCGCGGGGTCTGTCACCCGAGCACCCTATCGCCGGGCCTGCTCGCGGCGGTAAACGGGTCGTTTCGAGGACAGCGGAAAGGGCTGATCATCAGTTAGGCTGCGGGCCGCTCACGCGATGGCCCGCGTGTGCTCAGTTTGCACATCACCGCGAAACGCGGATTTACCTGGAGGATTCACCCGTGACGCCACCGCCTTACTACGGTCAGCAGCCGCCCGCAGCGCCGGGCAACGACAAGGTGACGCTCTGGGGCGTCCTCGGCATCGTGTTCGCGTTCTGCTGCGCCCCGCTCGGCATCGTGTTCGCCGTGCTGAGCCTGCTCGAGGCCAAGAAGGTGGGCAAGCAGCCCACCCTCGCCTACATCGGCTTCGGCCTGGCCGCCCTGCTCATCGTGGTCAACATCATCGTTGCCGCCACGGGCGGGTACGCCAACTTCGGCAACTGAACCGACCGGCGTGACGAAGGGCGCTCCCGTTCGCGGGGGCGCCCTTCCGCTTGCCCGGCTCAGCCGCGGGCCGGGGCGCGGAAGGCGCGGCCCGCCGCCGCGCCGATGCAGGCCGAGACCGCCACCACCGTCGTCGCGATCAGCGCGACGTGCCACGGCACCGGGCCGATCTCGGAGAGCCGGCCGTCGCCCAGCGAGCCGCCCGACAGCCAGGACAGCAGGCCCAGCACCAGCCCGGCCACCGGACCGGACAGGGCCGCCGCGCCGAGCACCAGCGACCAGCCCGGCTCCACCGGCGCCGGGTCGCCCGGGACGCGGCCGTGCACCAGGTGGCCGTCGACGACATGGTGCAGGTTCACCAGGCGGCGGGTCAGCAGCCAGCCGGCCGCCATGGCTGCCAGCACGGGCACCGCCAGCAGCGCCGCGCCGCTCGCCCCCATCGGGCCGTCCGGGAGCCCGGCGAGCAGCGGCACGGTCGGCAGCGGCCCGACGGTCACCTCGGTGACCCGGACCGCCGAGTCGGCGCCCAGCAGGAAGCCCGGGCCGAGCAGGTACGCCGCCGCCCAGACCACCCCGTTCGCGCCGTAGGCCAGGCTGAGCAGCGTGATGCCGGCCTGACCGGCGACCCCGGTCCGGTACGCCGAGATCATGTCCGCCGCCTGCCCCCCGCCCACGGCCACGGACAGCCCGGCGAGGGCCGCACCGGCGGCGAGGATCAGCAACGCCGCCACGACCCCCGTCCGCAGGCCGTGCCGCAGCGCCGGCGGGATCCGCCGGGCCAGCACGACCAGCGCGTCCGTGCCGCGCAACGAGCCGATCAGGGAGAACACCAGCCCGGCGAGGAAGAAGTGCACCGCCGAGCGGACGGCCGACACCTCGGTGCCCCGGCCGTCGACGATCAGCGCGGCCAGGGCGCCGAGGATCGCGTACGAGATCGCGATCGTGCCCGCGACCAGCAGGGCCGCCCGCGGTGAGCCGCTGCGCCGGGCCCCGATGGCCCGGGTGACGTGCAGGCCGGCGCGGTTGAGCCGCCAGCCGGCCAGCAGGGTCAGCAGCAGCGGGGCGAGGCCGAGCGGGCCGATGGAGGTGCCGATCGGTACGCCGTGGCCGAGCAGCCAGCCGGCCAGCCCGGCGTGCGCGGCGCCGCCCAGCCCGCCCTGGCCCTCCAGGGTGCGGGCCAGTCCGATGACCGCGGCCACCGGCACGTACGCCACCAGGGCGGCCCAGCAGGTCGCGAAGGCCGCGGCGACCGGCAGCGGGGCCCGCCCCCGGGCCGCCGGCGGACGGCGCTGACCGGGCAGTTTGACCGTCTGGTGGTTACCCGGGTCGAGCCGCACGGTGGGGTGCCCGGCCGGGTCCACCGGGACGGTCCGGTGGCCGGCGGGGGCCGCGGGGCGCACCGACACCGTCTCGCGGGCGGCAAGGTGAACGGCCTCGGCGGCCTCGAACTTCTCCTCCGAGCCGGCGGGTCGACCGTCGCGACGGTCGGGGGTGGTCGGCATCCCGGCCTACTTTTCCACGCCGGGCGGCCTGCGGCGACGCAGAAACGGCGACGCGCCGCACATCGATCGCCGGAAAGCTGGGAAAACCGGCGCCGGGCCCCCGGGCGCGGGCCGGGTGGGCGCTCCGGCGCTGCGGAAAGCCGCTACGGACAGCGGCGCGCCGCGGTGCGGACGGTGACCGTCCGTGCCGCGGCGCGCCTGTGGCCGTACCAAAATCAGCTCATGACCTCGCGCATGAGCCGCGCGGTCTCGCTCGGGGTCTTGCCGACCTTGACGCCGGCGGCCTCGAGGGCCGCCTTCTTGGCGTCGGCGGTGCCGGCCGACCCGGAGATGATCGCGCCGGCGTGACCCATGGTCTTGCCGACCGGGGCGGTGAAGCCGGCGATGTAGCCGACCACCGGCTTGGTCACGTTGGCCTTGATGAATTCGGCCGCCCGCTCCTCGGCGTCGCCGCCGATCTCACCGATCATCACGATCGCGTCGGTCTCCGGGTCCTCCTGGAAGGCCTTGAGCGCGTCGATGTGCGTGGTGCCGATGATCGGGTCGCCGCCGATGCCGACCGCGGTGGAGAAGCCGATGTCGCGCAGCTCGTACATCAGCTGGTAGGTCAGCGTGCCGCTCTTGCTGACCAGGCCGATGCGGCCGCCGGGGGTGATGTCGGCCGGGATGATGCCGGCGTTGGAGGCGCCGGGCGACGCGATGCCGGGGCAGTTCGGGCCGATGATCCGCGTCTTCTGCCCCTGGGCGACGTTGTGCGCCCAGAACGCGGCGGAGTCCTGCACCGGCACGCCCTCGGTGATGACCACGGCCAGCGGGATCTCGGCGTCGATCGCCTCGAGCACGGCGGACTTGGTGAACGCCGGGGGCACGAAGATGACCGACACGTCGGCGCCGGTCTCCTTCATCGCCTCACCGACGGACGCGAAGACCGGCAGCGAGGTGCCGTCGAAGTCCACGGTCGTGCCGGCCTTGCGCGGGTTGACGCCGCCGACCACGTTGGTGCCCGCGGCGAGCATCCGGCGGGTGTGCTTGGAGCCCTCCGCGCCGGTCATGCCCTGGACGATGACCTTGGAGTCCTTGGTGAGCCAGATAGCCATGTCGTCACTTCCCCGCAGCTGCGAGCTCGGCGGCACGCTCGGCCGCACCGTCCATGGTGTCCACCCGCTGCACCAGCGGGTTGTTAGCCGCGTCCAGGATCGCCCGGCCGGCCTCGGCGTTGTTGCCGTCGAGGCGGACCACGAGCGGCTTGGTGACGGCCTCGCCGCGCTCGCCGAGCAGGGCGAGCGCCTGGACGATGCCGTTGGCGACCTCGTCGCAGGCGGTGATGCCGCCGAAGACGTTCACGAAGACCGACCTGACCGCCGGGTCACCGAGCACGATCTCCAGACCGTCGGCCATCACCTGCGCGCTGGCGCCTCCGCCGATGTCGAGGAAGTTGGCCGGCTTGACGCCGCCGTGCCCCTCGCCCGCGTACGCGACCACGTCGAGGGTCGACATGACCAGGCCCGCGCCGTTGCCGATGATGCCGACCTCGCCGTCGAGCTTGACGTAGTTGAGGTTCTTGGCCTTGGCCGCCTGCTCCAGCGGGTCGACCGCGGACTGGTCGATCAGCGCCTCGTGGTCGGGGTGCCGGAAGCCGGCGTTCTCGTCCAGGGTGATCTTGGCGTCCAGCAGCAGCACCCGGCCGTCGCCGACCTTGGCCAGCGGGTTGACCTCGACCAGCGTGGCGTCCTCGGCCACGAAGGCCTGCCAGAGCTTCACCGCGATGTCGACGATCTGCTCGGCCACCTCGGCCGGGAACTGGGCGGCGGCGACGATCTCGCGCGCGGTGGCCTCGTCCACGCCCTTGCTGGCGTCGATGGCGATCTTGGCGACCCGCTCCGGGTCCTCCTCGGCGACCGTCTCGATCTCCATGCCGCCGGCGACGCTGGCGATGCAGAGGAAGGTGCGGTTGGCCCGGTCCAGCAGGTAGGAGAAGTAGTACTCGTCCTTGATGTCCGCGGTCTCGGCGAGCATCACCTTGTGCACGGTGTGGCCCTTGATGTCCATGCCGAGGATGTCGGTCGCCCGGGCCTGCGCCTCGTCCGCGCCGTCGGCCAGCTTGACGCCGCCGGCCTTGCCCCGGCCGCCGACCTTGACCTGCGCCTTGACCACGACCTTGCCGCCGAGGCGCTCGGCGATCGCGCGGGCCTCCTGCGGGGTCTCGGCGACGCCGCCGCCCAGCACGGGCAGCCCGTGCCGTTCGAACAGGTCGCGCCCCTGATACTCGAACAGGTCCACGTGTCTCCTTTCGCTCGCGACGCTTGCCCCGGCAAGCCGCGTACCTGCGTCCCGACCTGATGTCCGCGGCGCGTCGTTGCGTCGCCGCCAGCGTGAGAGAAATGTCGGCCCTGGGGCCTCATTTCGCAGCCTAGCCACCCCACCACCGGGAGCGCCGCCGCGGGTGCACGGTGTGCAAGACCACACAGCGCCCGGGGCCGACCGGCTAGGCGAGCTGGACGCGGCCCGCGGCGAAGTGGGCGACCGCCTGGAGGATCTCCTGCTCGCTCTTGTCGGCGAAGTTGAGCGTCGCGGTGAAGCCGGTGCCGAAGAACGCCTTCATGACGCCGGCGTCGAGCGCGGTGAACGCGCCGAGGTTCTGCTCGGCCCGCGGGTCGCGCGGGGCGACGCAGAGCATCTTCTCCAGGCTCCAGCGGCGCCGGGAGATCAGTCCGATCGCCTCCCAGGGCAGCCAGATGGCCTGGCCCCGGGTCGGCCGGGTCTTGATCCACAGCCCGGCCGGGCCCACCGCCAGCACCGGGCCGCCGGAGGTGAGCAACCAGATCTGCAGCCCGAAGAGGGCCACGAAGAACAGGGCGATGAGGCCGAACATGGCCAGCAGGGCGACCGCGTTCTCGGAACCGATCGCGCCCAGGCCCAGGACACAGCCGAGGACGGCGAGCACGGCCAGGGTGAAGCCGCCGAAGAGGAACACGCGCTTGCGCACGCTCGGCCGGACGACGAAGGGCTGGTCGGCGGGGATGCGGGGGACCACGGGGTAGGGCTGCACGGTGCGAGAGGGTACGCGGCACCCCGCGAAAAAGTCGCCCCGAGCCGCGTAACCCGGTCCCCGGGGCGTCGTTGAGTGTGATGTCGGACGCTTAGCGCCGGCGAGAGCGGCCGATGCCCTGTCGGTCGAGGGGTGGCGGCGGGGCATCGTGCATAGAGAGGCCGGACGTGTGAGGGGTGCGTCCGGCCTCTCCCTTACCTTCGATTGACGCTTCGCAGTTATCTGGTCACGCTACGGGCGTGGCCACATTGGCGCGTACCCATTCGATGATGGATGCGGTCGTGGCGCCCGGCGTGAAGATATGGGCGACGCCGATCTTCTCCAGTTCGGTTATGTCGTCGGCCGGAATGATGCCGCCGCCGAATACCACGATGTCGGCTGCATCACGTTCGGCCAGCAGTTCCACCACCCGCCGGAACAGCGTCATGTGCGCACCGGACAGCACCGAGAGCCCGATGGCGTCGGCGTCCTCCTGGATGGCGGTCTCGACGATCTGCTCGGGCGTCTGGTGCAGGCCCGTGTAGATGACCTCCATGCCGGCGTCCCGCAGCGCCCGCGCGACCACCTTGGCGCCCCTGTCGTGGCCGTCCAGGCCTGGTTTGGCGACGACGACCCTGATCCGTGCTTGCATCTGCGACCCCTTCGGCGCTCACCGGCTGCACTGCCGGCCGACCCGGAAACTGCCACCTGAACGAACGGTAACCCGGGACGGTTGAACCGAGGAAGCCGCCGCCCCGTACTACCGGCCGCGACCAAGACCATCGACACGGCCCAGGCAAGCACCATTTACCGTATTCCACGTCACATGACTTTGGGTTAGAGACCCCGTTACGGAGAGCCAACGCACTTTCGCCTCAGAATTGCCACCAACTCGGACATTCGCCCCCTAAAGCCGACAGAGAACTGTCAGGGAATTGGCGCTGCGACTTGTACCCGGCGTTGCGTTTCGTTACCGTGGCCCACGGCTGTCAACCGGTTAACACCGGACCGACGGCTCGGCAAACCACCGACCAGCATCTGTTCCAGCCCGGTGGCTGCCGCTCTTTGCCACCGACGGAGGGTTGTTCGTGCGTCAGCGCTTGTCGTCTGAGCCCGACCGCTATCGCGGCCGTCGCCGTGTACCAACCCCTCCGCGCAGCCGCTACGCCGTCGTCGTCACGTCGGCGTTCGTCGGCGCCGGAGTGGTCGCGCTGGGAGCCGCCTCGCAGCTCCCGGACGCCAAGGCCGTCAACCCGACGGTCCTGCAGAACCTCGAGGAGGCGGCGTCCACCGGTGACGCCCTCGCCGCACGCAACGCCGACGGCCAGCGTGCCTCCCGCGGTGAGCAGCGCGACTCCGAGGTCAAGATCACCGAGGAGCAGGCCGAGGCCGACGCCTGGCGACTCCCCCTCGAAGACTTCCAGTTCACCTCCGCCTACGGCGTCCGCTTCGGCAAGCTGCACGCCGGCATCGACCTGGCGGCGCCCGAGGGCACCCCGTACAAGGCGGTGCACGCCGGCGTGGTGACCGCGGCCGGCCACAACGGCGGCTACGGGTACGCCATCACCATCAGGCACCCCGACGGCACCGAGATGATCTACGCACACTCGCGGCGGCTGCTGGTCAAGGCGGGCGACACCGTCAAGGCCGGGCAGGTCATCGGCCAGGTCGGCAACACGGGCTACTCGTACGGCACCCACCTGCACCTCGAGGTGCACGTCAAGGGCGCGCCGACCGACCCGATCGTCTTCCTGCGCGAGCACGGCGTCGACATCAAGCTGCAGATCGAGTCGCCGTACGGCGAGCTCGCCGCCTCCTGATCCCGCTCCACCCACCGCCGGGCCGCTGACGGTCCGGCGGTTCTCCATGTCCGCAACCGTCCCGCTACCGGGCCGGTTGCGCCGGGCGCACTCCGCTCAAGATCCGCGGGACGGTGCCGACAGACAGATGTCGGCCACCGAGACCTGGAGGGTCACCCCGTCGTGCAGCATCGTGCCAACCGGAACGTCCGCGGTCGCCACCGCAGAACGACGGCGCTGCACAGCCACCGCGCCCCGAGCACCCCCGTCACCGAGAAGGGCCGCTACGCCGTGGCGGCGGCCCTGGTCGCCGGCGTCGGCGTGGCCGGGCTCGCGGCGGCCACCGACAGCACCTCGTCCACGCCCGCCGCCGCCCGGACCAGGCAGGCCGCCGCGCCGGCGCCCCTCTCCCCCACCCCGGACGTGCCCTCGCCGTCCCCGTCGGCCCCACCGGCCCCAGCGCTCAGCCCGTCGGCGTCGCCCGGGCCGTCCCAGTCCGCTTCCGCCGCGGCGATGACCCTCGCGCTCGGCGACGAGGGTCTCCCCTTCGTCCCGCAGGCCCGCAAGGACAAGCCGCTGCCGCTGTGGGTCAACCCGCTACCGGAAGGCGCCACGACCTCCTGCTTCGGCCAGCGCTGGGGACGCCTGCACGCCGGGGTCGACCTGGCCGCCCCGGACGGCACCCCGATCCGGGCCGCCGGCGCGGGCGTCGTCGTGGCCGCCGGCCCGGCCGAGGGCTACGGCAACGCCGTGCTGATCGACCATGGCAACGGCTACCTCACCCACTACGGCCACATGTCGGCCATCACCGTGGCCCTCGGCCAGCAGCTCGCCGCCGGTGACCAGATCGGCAACGAGGGCTCGACCGGCCACTCGACCGGCCCGCACCTGCACTTCGAGGTGCACGAGGGCAGCTACAAGAACCCGATCGAACCGACCGCCTGGATGCACGAGCACGGCGTCGACATCGCCGGCTGCGGCCTTGTAGGCCCTCAATAGAAGTGGCCGGCTACCGCCGCGACGGCACGGCCGGTCTGATCGATACCCGGGTCATCCGGGGCCGCGGCGGCAGAGTGGATCCACGCTGGGATGACGCGGTCCTCGACATCGGTGAGCCGCTCATCGACCGGACCGACAACCGTTACCGCGCCATGGCGCTGACGCCAGCCGGCCGGAGCCTGCTCGAACAGCTCCGCCGACCAAGCATCCGCAGACTCCTTGACCGCTACGCCCCACCTCGAAGCCGAACAGAAAAGGTCAACAAGGAGGTGCAGAACTACGAGTGATCCGGAACGTCAACTCCTGGTCCCGGCCTCCACGCCGAAGTCGGCCATCGCCAGCCCTGGACACCGCCATCAGATAGCCGCCCGGTCAGCTGGCCGGCAACTCCAGAGGCGCGGTGATGGCGAAGTTCTGGTTGATCATCTCCACCAGCGCTGTCCCTCGCGGGCCGAGTCCGATCTGCTCAGCCCACTTGGCCGAAGCATTCAGGAAGCCGACCAAGTCCCGCTGGACGCCAAGCAGGAGTTGCGGCAGCTCACGACATGGAAAGTCGACTCGCTGCTCGGCCCACTTTCAGCCCGGCGGCCACGCTCACCATTCGGCCCGCCGTCCTGCCACACCCGCAGATCCAGGCCAATGACCTCAACCTCCGGGCCGGGATCATGCCCGCCCAACCCGGTCGGTGAGGACGACGACCGCAACTTCGTGAGTGATCTTCATGCACGGCGCCCCTAGCTGGTATGCGGACGGCGTAGCAATTGACCTACCCTCACGCATACTCCTGTTCCAGGTTGGCCAGGTCGCGGTTGGCGAACTGCACGTGCGCCCACTGGTCGTTGAAGATGACTTGCAGGCATTTAGCCGCAGTGCGTTCACCTGGCGGCGGGCAGCCGAGCGCGGTGTTCGGCCCCCGCACCCGGTCCAGCTCCTCCTGTGTGACCTCCGCCAGATACGCGCGCAGATCGGCGATCCGTTCGGCGCGCACGGCGAGGATCTCGCTGAGGGTCGGCGCGGCCGACTCGTCGATGCCGAACTCGGCGGCGTTGGTGGTGAACGATGCGGGCACGCCGATCGGATGGAACGGGTGCGGCCGAAGGGCCGCCGCATGGCCGTACCAGGCGTCCAGGACGAAGATCGTGTGGCGCAGGGTCTGGGCGAGCGACCATTCGTCGTTCACTGATCTGTAGGCGGCTTCCTCCGGCAACGCGCTCGCGCGTCGGACGGTCGCTTGCCAAAGCTCCTCGATGACATCCACCGCGTCGCGCATCGTCTCGGGTGTGGCCGGCTGCAGTCGCAGCCGTTCGGGGTGCAAGCGATCCAACTCGGCCTCAATCAACGGCATGACCTCCACGCCATTGATGCGCAGCCCGTCGATCGCCCCGTCGATGTCGGCGTTGAGCAGCAGCACGCCACGCATCCGGGCGCCGCTGAGATCCACCTCGCGGAAGGTCGCGCTGGCCATTGACAAGTCGATGAACTCTGCACCCTCGTAGTCGGGCTGCTGCACGAATCGTGTCATCGGCACATCGTAGGAATCGGGTACGACAAGACCGCCAAGTCAAGATCCAGTCACCACGTGCTGCCAGCGCCCCACAACCGCGCCTTCTCCTGCCTCACCAACTCGGGCACTGGACTCGCCTACCCACAGCATCGGCTCCGACATTTCTGACGGGAACCTCCAGGCCTCTAGATCTTCTCGATCGGGGCGTGCCGCAGCACCAGCCACATGACCTGATCACCGAAGTCGATCTGGGCGCGGGCGCCGGGGCCGTGCCCGTCCACGGTCACCACCCGGCCCAGGCCGTACCGCTGGTGGTTGACCCGGTCGCCCGCTGCGACCTTGGGCGCCTGCTTCATCTCGCTCGCGGTCGTCAGCCTGCTCGCGTCCACGCCCAGCCGCTGCGCGAGCTGCTGCGCCTTGGGGGTGCCACCGGCGAAGCCCCCGCCCCGCCCCCGGTCGCCGCCGCCCCGGCCGCCGACGCCGCCGCCGGTGCCGGACCACGACGTGTAGGACCCGGCCGTCCGCTCCCAGCGCACCAGCTCGGTCGGCAGCTCGTCGGTGAACCGCGACGGCGGGTTGTACTGCGGCTGGCCCCACGCCGAACGGGTCACCGCGCGCGACAGGTAGAGCCGCTGCCGGGCCCGGGTGATGCCGACATACGCGAGCCGGCGCTCCTCCTCCAGCTCGGTGTTGTCGCCCAGCGCGCGCATGTGCGGGAACACGCCGTCCTCGAGCCCGGTCAGGAACACCACCGGGAACTCCAGGCCCTTGGCGGTGTGCAGGGTCATCAGCGTGACCACGCCCTGGTGGTCGGGGTCGTCGCTGGGGATCTGGTCGGCGTCGGCCACCAGCGCCACCTGCTCGAGGAACCCGGCCAGCGTGGCGGCCGGCGCGTCCTCGTCCTCCGCCGCCTGCGCCTCCACCCGTTCCGTGTACTCCCGGGCGACGCTGACGAGCTCCTGCAGGTTCTCCACCCGGCCCTGGTCCTGCGGGTCGAGGCTCTCCTCCAGCTCGGTCAGCAGGCCGGAGCGCTGCAACGCGGCCTCCAGCACCTCCTCCGGCGGCGCGGTGGCGGACAGCTCCCGCAGGTCGTCCAGCAGCTGCACGAAGTCGCCGATGCTGTTGGCCGCGCGGGTCGAGATGCCCGGGGCGTCGCGCGCGCCGCGCAGGGCCTGGCCGAACGAGATGCGGTCGCGCGTGGACAGCGCCTCGACACAGGCCTCGGCCCGGTCGCCGATGCCGCGGCGCGGGGTGTTCAGCACCCGGCGGATGCTCACCGTGTCGTCGTCGTTGACCACCGCGCGCAGGTAGGCCAGCGCGTCGCGGACCTCCTTGCGCTCGTAGAAGCGCACCCCGCCGACGACCTTGTACGGCAGGCCGACGCGGATGAACACCTCCTCGAAGACCCGCGACTGCGCGTTGGTGCGGTAGAAGACCGCCACGTCGCCCGGGCGCACCTCGTGGTTGTCGGTGAGCCGGTCGATCTCGCGGGCCACCCAGTCGGCCTCGGCGTGCTCGGTGTCGGCCACGTACCCGACGATCTGCTCGCCCGCGCCCTGGTCGCTCCAGAGCCGCTTCGGCTTGCGGGAGGTGTTGCGGTCGATCACCGCGTTGGCCGCCGACAGGATCGTCTGGGTGGAACGGTAGTTCTGCTCCAGCAGGATCGTGCGGGCGTCGGGATAGTCGCGCTCGAACTCCAGGATGTTGCGGATCGTCGCGCCGCGGAACGCGTAGATCGACTGGTCGGCGTCGCCGACGACGCACAGCTCGGCCGGCCCGACCTCCTCGCCGGCCCGCCCGACCAGCTCCTTGACCAGCATGTACTGGGCGTGGTTGGTGTCCTGGTACTCGTCGACCATCACGTGCCGGAAGCGGCGCCGGTAGACCTCCGCGACGTGCGGGTGCGACTGCAGGAGGTGCACGGTGGCCATGATGATGTCGTCGAAGTCCAGGGCGTGCGCCTCCTTGAGGCGGCGCTGGTACAGCTCGTAGGCCTCGGCGACGGCCCGCTCGTTGGGTCCCTTCGCCTTCTCCTTGAACTCCTCCGGCTCGACCAGCTCGTTCTTCAGGTTCGAGACCTGGGCGGCCAGCCCCCGGGCGGTGTAACGCTTCGGGTCCAGGTCGAGCTCGCGGGCGACGAGCTGCATCAGCCGCCGCGAGTCGTCCGCGTCGTAGATGGAGAAGGTGCTCTTCAGCCCGGCGTGCTCGTGCTCGGCCCGCAGGATGCGCACGCAGGCGGAGTGGAAGGTCGACACCCACATCAGCCGGGCCCGGGGGCCGACCAGGGCGGCGACCCGCTCCTTCATCTCACCGGCGGCCTTGTTGGTGAAGGTGATCGCGATGATCTGGCCGGGGTGCACGTCGCGGGCGGCCAGCAGGTAGGCGATGCGGTGGGTCAGCACCCGGGTCTTGCCCGAGCCGGCGCCGGCCACGATCAGCAGCGGCGAACCGGCGTGGGTCACCGCGTCGCGCTGCGGCCCGTTGAGGCCGACCAGCAGCTCCTCCGGATCCACCCGGCGCGCCGGCGGCCGCCGCGGCACACCCTCGTGACCAGGGGATTTGGGCTCCTGGACAGGCGGCATGGCGAACAGGGGCTGGGAATTTTCCGGAAGGGCTCGCATCGCCGGACAAGTCTATGCCGCACCACCGACAATCCTTGCGGGCGGTGCACACCGCCGTCCCGCAACCAACCTGTCATCCCCCAGCGGTAGCGCTGACCAGCGTCGATACCGCAGGCTGGGTGGCGTTGGTTGATCCGTAACCCGACCGGGAGACCGAATACTATGGACCACCCCCGCCGCCGCGGCTGGGCCGTGCTGCGTCAACTCGCCGTACCGGCCCTCGCTCTGGCCGTTGTCGCCACCCTGCCGATGACCAGGCCCGAACCAGCACCGGCCCGCACACCCGTCGCCCAGTACCTGCCCGGCATGGCCCCGGCCAGCGTGTCCTACGGCTCGTCCGGCAAGACGGTCAAGGGCCAGTTCCTGAGCTACAACGACTTCCACGGCGCCATCGACCCGCCCGCCGGCAGCGGCGCGGTCGTCAACGGCACCCCCGCCGGCGGCGTCGAGTATCTCGCGACGTACCTGAAGAAGCTGCGCACCGAGGCCGCCGCCGAGGGTCGCAAGACCCTCACCGTCGGCGCCGGCGACCTGATCGGGGCCACCCCGCTGGTCAGCGCGGCGTTCCACGACGAGCCGACGATCGAGCTGATGAACGAGGTCGGCCTGCAGGTCAGCTCGGTGGGCAACCACGAGTTCGACGAGGGCGTGGACGAGCTCATCCGCATGCAGCGCGGCGGCTGCCACCCCAAGGACGGCTGCCAGGACGGCGACGGCTTCGGCGGCGCCAAGTTCACCTACCTCGCCGCCAACACCATCAGCAAGAAGACCGGCCTGCCGATCCTGCCGCCCATCGACATCAAGTTCGTCGACGGCGTGCCGGTCGGCTTCGTCGGCCTCACCCTGGAGGGCACCCCGGGCATCGTGAACCCGGCCGGCATCCAGAACGTGCGCTTCGCCAACGAGGTCGAGACCGCCAACAAGTGGGGCAACCTGCTCAAGCTGTTCGGCGTCAAGGCGCAGGTCCTGCTCGTCCACCAGGGCGGCCAGCAGAGCGGCTCCGAGCAGGTCCCGGTGCCGGGCGTCTCGGACTGCAACGCCTTCTCCGGGCCGATCGTGCCGATCGTCGCGGGCCTCAACCCCGAGTTCCGCCTGGTCGTCTCCGGCCACACGCACCGCTTCTACTCCTGCACCCTGCCGAACTCCCAGGGCACGTCGGTGGTGACCAGCGCCGGCAGCAACGGCCAGCTGATCACCGACATCGACTACGCGATCGACCGGCGCACCGGCCGGTTCGCCGAGGTCACCGCCAAGAACGTGGTCGTGGAGAACGGCGTGTCGGACGGCAAGGGCGGCTGGCTCAAGGACGCGGCCGGCATCTACCTGAAGAACCCGGACACGATCGACGCGAAGGCCAAGAAGGTGGCGGACAAGTACCGCACCGCGGTCGCCCCGATCGCCAACCGGGTCGTCGGCAGCATCACCGGCGACATCGTCCGGACGGCCGGCCCCAACGGCGAGTCCCCGCTCGGCGACGTGATCGCCGACGCCCAGCTGGCCTGGACGAAGACCAGCGCCGGCGCGCAGATCGCGCTGATGAACCCGGGCGGCATCCGCGCCGACTTCGACGCCGAGGCGTCCGCCGGCGGCGAGGCCAACGGCCAGGTCACGTACGGCGAGGCGTTCACCGTCCAGCCGTTCAACAACCTGGTGGTCACCCAGACCCTCACCGGGGCGCAGCTCAAGAACGTGCTGGAGCAGCAGTTCGTCGGCTTCGGCGGGCAGACCACCCAGCGCATCCTGCAGGTCTCCGCGGGCCTTACCTACTCGTGGGACAGCACCGCCCCGGCCGGCTCGAAGGTGACCGCGCTGGCGTTCAACAACACCCCGATCGACCCGGCGGCCAACTACCAGGTCACCACGAACGACTTCCTGGCCAACGGCGGCGACGGCTTCACCAACCTCACCCTGGGCACCGGCCGCACCACGGCGCCGGGCTTCGACGTCGACGCCCTGATCGGCTACCTCGGCGCCGGCACCCCGGTGGCGCCGGGCCCGGCCAACCGGATCACCAAGATCGGCTGATCCGGCCGCGTCCCACGGTTCGGGCCGTTTCCTTGCGAAGCGGCCCGGACCGGGTACATACTCGCTTCGTGATCCAGCAGACGCGATTTTTCTCCTACGGAACCGGAAGTCCGGCGACCGTAGGACGCGTCTGAACGACAGACCTACATCAGGCCCCGGGCTTCCCAGCCCGGGGCCTGATGCTGCCCGGGCCGGGCCGACCGGGGCGTCAGCACCCGAGGAGCACGACATGAGCGCAGACCTGATGGACCAGCAGACCGGCGCCGGCGCCGAACCGGCCGCGGAAGAGATCAAGGCGATCCGCGAACGCATCGACGAGATCGATCAGGCGCTGATCGACCTGTGGCTGGAACGCTCCCGCCTGTCCCAGCACGTCGGCCGCACCCGCATGGCGTCGGGCGGAACCCGGCTGGTCCTCAGCCGCGAACGCGAGATCGTGGAACGCTTCCGCGAAGCCCTCGGCCCCGACGGCACGCAGGTGGCGCTGCTGCTGCTCCGCGCCGGCCGCGGACCCCTCTAGGTCTTCCTCGCCGCGGGGTGCCACCACTCCGAGCGTCCGTGGCCGGCGTTGCGCCGGCCACGGCCCCTCGATGGCTACCGGTGAACCCCGGTCAACGGTCCGACTCGTGCGCCTTGCCGAAGACGTACCAGGCGGCGAAGGCCAGCACGCCCGGCACAACGGCGGGGAGAAGCCCGACGGTCGCGCCGGCCAGCAGGACCCGGCGCCCGGCCTGGCGCTGGCTGCGCGCGATCAGGAAAAGTGCGGCACCTACGAGAACGATCGCCGTCGCCTGCAGGACGACCATCGTCAGTGACATGAGCGAATAGTCGGTGCCGACCACCCGGCTGCCCGTGGGGCCCTGCGTGCTGACCGTGGAGACGACCGGAGTGGCCAGGACGAAGAACAATGCAGAAAACATCGCGAAGATTGCCAGGGCGAAAGCTGCATTGGCTTTTCTCAGCAGGCCGGACAACGCCATTCTTCGCCACCCTCTCACCGGCCGTCGGCCATCTGGTTGATCGTACCGTTGTCGTGCCACCAGTGCTCCAGCGTCGTCGACCAGTCGTTCTGCCGTCGAGGGACCCTCTTGCCGGGCTGCTGGGCCTCGAGGAGGGCCGGCTTCTTCGCGGCCGCCCCCGGATGTCGGCCGCGTCCACCTCCGCGTCGGTCAAGGCGGCCACCTCGGCCGGCTTGACGGCGACCTCCTCATCGGACGGCATGACCTTGGTGATCTTCACCTTGACCTGGCTCGGGTGCTGCACCAAGGCGGCGAGATGCTGACCGTCTCATTCGTAGCGCTCACGTTGCGCGCTGGTCATTCCTTGGCGGCGACCATTCTGTGGGCTTCAGCTTGCATGGGCGCCCGGATCGTCCATTCCGAAACAGGTGACGCGGCCGATGCCGGGCTGCTGGCGACGACTATAGGTGCGGCCGCCGCAATAATGGTTTCGAACCTGGACAACATTCCTTCCCCGTGTTTCTGAATCAGAAAATGGTGTTTGTGCCCTTTCTTGTGGGGTGTCTCCAGGGTTTCTGCCGGGTGCCTGGCCCGTATGGCCTGAGGTGGGGGCCGTCTGTGTGGCTGTTCGCCAGGTCGGTGCCCTGCGGTCGGGACCGGCGGCGGGGCATGAGCGTCGTGCTGTCCCGTCGGGGCAGTTGCCAGGCCCGGACCCGGGGGGACGGGGATAGCCGCTCAGCGTCGCCTGGTCCTTGCGGGAGGGGGTTGGGTTGGGGCTTCGTTCGGTGGTCGCTGCGGGGCGGGCGCGGTGGTGGCCGCGGAGCGGCCACGGCGAGCCACGGCGAGCCACGGCGAGCCACGGTGGGCCACGGTGGGTCACGGGGGCCACGGTGGGCCACGGGGCGCGGCGGTGGGCCGCGGTGGGCCACGGGGCGCGGCGGTGGGCCGCGGTGGGCCGCAGTAGGCCGCGATGCGGCCACGGTGGGCCGCGAGGCGGCCACGGTGGGCCGCGAGGCGGCCACGGTGGGCCGCGAGGCGGCCGCGGTGGGCCGCGGTGGGCCGCGAGGCGGCCACGGGGCGAGGCGGTGGAGGCCGCGAGGCGGCCGCGGTGGGATGCCGGCGGGCGGAAGCCCCACGACGCAGACTCCCTCGCGTGGATCTTGATGAGACCGGCTGGCTCGGGTTTCAGACGGCTGGCGCCTCGGGGACCGGCGAGGGAGGCGGCCCGGACCACGGACAAGGAGCCCGCGTCGCCGCGCCGCGCCCTTGCCTGCACTGCGCCCCCGCCTCGCACCCGAGTCGGGACGACCGACTCCCCACGCGCTTTCCGCCGTAGTTCGCTTCCCGATCCCTGCGCGAAGCTCCCGGGCGGCGCGGGCCGGGATGCGACCAGGCAGCGCGGGCAAGGCGCGACCGAGGAATACCGGACGGCGCCGAGCCGGCCCTGGCGTCCGGACCAGGCGAAGACCGGCACAGCCGAGCCGGACGCCGACCGGGCAGGGGCCGGTGCGCCGGG
>NZ_BOMQ01000067.1 GCF_016862275.1 Actinoplanes nipponensis
CGGGCCGGCAAGGCGGGCCGGCAAGGGCAGGCCGGCAAGGCGGGCCGGCAAGGGCAGGCCGGGCAGAGCAGGGCAGGGGGCCAGCCGGGCAGTGAGGGCCGGGCAGGGCGGCCAGGGCGGGCCGGGCAGGGCGGCCAGGACGGGCCGGGCAGGACGGGCCGGGCAGGACAGAGCGAGACGAGACCGGCCCGGGCCGAGCCGGGCGGGACCGAGCCGGGCGGGCAGCGCGTGCCGACCCAGTCGGCAGTAGTGGCGTCAAGAGCGTCGACAGCCACCCAAGGACCCCGCCGCGCGCAGTACAGCCACGTCCGGACCACACCAAAGGCGCTCGGGAGCGCAGATGCCCGACGCAGGAATCAAGCCCGACCGCCCACCCGGAAATACCCCACCCCCGCAAAAGCCGCATCCACGCCAACGAAGAAGGGGCCCGCCGAAAAACCGACGGACCCCCTCCTCCAAACAAGCGCTAAACCGCGTGAACCACGTCCCGCGGCTCGGCGAAGTGGCAGGCGCTCGGGTGCGGGGAACGCTCGCGGATCTGGAGCAGCGGCTCCTGCTCCGCGCAGACCGGCTGGGCCTTCCAGCAGCGGGTGCGGAACCGGCAGCCCGACGGCGGGTTGGCCGGCGACGGCACGTCGCCTTCCAGGACGATCTGGTCGCGCAGGCCGCGCAGCCGCGGGTCCGGCACCGGCACTGCGGACAGCAGCGCCTGGGTGTACGGGTGCGTCGGCTGCTCGTAGATCTGCTCGTCGTTGCCGATCTCCACGATTTTGCCCAGGTACATGACCGCGACCCGGTCCGAGATGTGCCGGACCACGGACAGGTCGTGGGCGATGAAGATGTACGACAGGCCGAACTCGTTCTGCAGGCCCTCCAGCAGGTTGATGACCTGCGCCTGGATGGACACGTCGAGCGCGGAGACCGGCTCGTCGCAGACGATGATCTCCGGCCGCAGGGCCAGGGCGCGGGCGATGCCGATGCGCTGGCGCTGGCCGCCCGAGAACTGGTGCGGGTAGCGGTTGACGTGGTCGGGGTTGAGCCCGACCGTGTCGAGCAGGTCCTGCACCGCCCGGGCCCGGCCCTTGCGGGGCGTGACCTCGGGGTGGATCTCGAACGGCTCGCCGATGATGTCGCCGACCGTCATGCGCGGGTTCAGCGACGTGTACGGGTCCTGCAGCACCATCTGGATGTTGCGGCGGGCCCGGCGCAGGGCGCTGCCCTTGAGGGTGACCATGTTCTCGCCGCGGACGTTGATCTCGCCCGCGGTGGGCTTCTCCAGGGCCACCAGCAGTTTGGCCAGCGTCGACTTGCCGCAGCCGGACTCGCCGACCACGCCGAGGGTTTCGCCGCGGCGCAGCTGGATGTCCACGCCGTCGACTGCGCGGACGGCGCCGACCTTCGACTTGAAGACGATGCCCTGGGTGATCGGGAAGTGCTTGACGAGGCCCTTGGTCTCGAGCACGACGTCGTTGCGGTCACTCATCCCCGACGACCTCCCTCCAGAAGTGGCAGCGGGCCGTGCGGCCCGGCGCGACGATGTACGCCGGTGGCGGCGGGTCCTGCCGGCAGACGTCCCGGGCGTAGGCGCAGCGCGGGTTGAATGCGCAGCCCTGCGGGATGGACGTCAGCGCCGGCGGCAGGCCCTTGATGACGTTGAGCTGCTGGCCCTTCATGTCGAGCCGGGGGATCGACTCGAGCAGGGCCTTGGCGTACGGGTGGGCCGGGCGTGCGTAGATGTCGTAGACCGGCGCCTCCTCGACGACCTTGCCCGCGTACATCACCGAGATGCGGTCCGCGACGTCGGCGACCACGCCCATGTCGTGCGTGATCAGGATGAGGCCCATGTTGCGCTGCTGCTGCAGCTCGGCCAGCAGGCCCATGATCTGCGCCTGCACGGTCACGTCGAGCGCCGTGGTGGGCTCGTCGGCGATCAGCACCTCGGGGTCGAGCGCCAGCGCCATGGCGATCATGACGCGCTGGCGCATGCCGCCGGAGAACTGGTGCGGGTAGTCGCCGATCCGGGCCCGGGCGGCCGGGATCTTGACCTGGTCGAGCAGCTCGATGGAGCGCCGCTTGGCGTCGGCCCGCGACATCCCCTTGTGCATCCGGAACAGCTCGGAGAGCTGGTAGCCGACGGTGAACACCGGGTTCAGCGCCGACAGGGCGTCCTGGAAGATCATCGCGATCTGGTTGGCCCGGACCTTGCGCCGCTCGTTCTCCGGCAGCTTCAGCAGGTCGATGCCGCGGTACTTGACCTCGCCCTTGGTGATGAAGCCGGGCGGGCTGTCCAGGATGCCCATGATCGCCTGCGCGGTCACGGACTTGCCGCAGCCGGACTCGCCCAGGATGGCCAGGGTCTCGCCGGGCTGGAGCATGAAGTTGGCGCCGTTGACCGCGCGGGATATGCCGTACTGGGTGCGGAACTCCACGTGCAGGTCGGTGACCTCGAGCAGCGGGGCTCGCGGATCGAGGCCGGGCAGGACGTCGATCTGCGCCTGAATATCGGTCATCTCTGCCTCACCGCAGCTTCGGGTCGAAGGCGTCGCGTACCGCGTCGCCCAGCATGATGAAGGCCAGCACCGTGGCCGCGAGGAAGATCGACGGCCAGATCAGGGGGCCGGGGGCGGTCCGCACGTACGAGCCCGCCTCGGCGATCGCGATGCCCCAGGAGATGGCGTTGCCCTTCAGACCGATGCCGAGGAACGACAGCGTCGCCTCGCTGGCGATGTTGGTGCCGAGCAGGATCGTCAGCACCACGATGAAGGACGCGATCGAGTTGGGCAGGATGTGCCGCAGCATCAGCCGGCCGGGGCCGGCGCCGAGCATCCGCGCCGCCGCCACGTAGTCCTGGTTCTTCGACGAGATCACCGAGGAGCGCATGATGCGCGCCGCCGTGGTCCAGCCCAGCACGCCCAGGGTGACGGTGACCGCCACGATGCCGTTGCTGCTCGCGTCGGCCGAGAGGCGCTTGGCCAGCACGATCGCGGCGAGCAGGAACGGGATGCCGAGCACGATGTCGATGAAGCGCGACAGGATCGCGTCGGTCCAGCCGCCGAAGTAGCCGGCGCCGAGGCCGAAGAGCAGGCCGATGACTCCGGACAGCAGGGTGGCGAGCACGCCGACCTCGATCGACGCGCGGGCGCCGTAGATGGTCTTGGCGTACACGTCGCAGCCCTGGAAGTCGTAGCCGAAGAACGCCGAGCCGCTGGCCGGGGCGTGCTGGCGGCTGAGCGCGCAGTCCCGCGGGTTCGCCGAGGTGAACAGCGTCGGGAAGAGCGCCATCAGGATGATGACCACGACCAGGATGGAGGCGATCCAGAAGATCTTGTTGCGGCGCAGGTCGATCCACGCGTCGCCGGCGAGGCTGCGGGGCTTGTCGCGCTTGTCGGCGTGCCGCGCCTCGGTGGGGGGTGCACCGCCCGGTCCCGCCGCGGCGGCTACTGCTTCGAGATCACTCATAACGGATCCTCGGGTCGAGGGCGGCGTACAGCAGGTCGACCAGAAGGTTCACGACCAGGAAGACGATGACCAGGATGCTGACGAAACCGACCACCAGCGGGCCGTCCTCGGTACGGATGCCGCGGAACAGGTTGAACCCGACACCGGGGATGTTGAACACGCCCTCGGTGACGATGGCACCGGACATCAGGCCGCCGATGTCGACGCCGATGAGGGTGACCACGGGGATGAGGGAGTTGCGCAGCACGTGCACGCCGATCACCCGCTTGCGGGACAGACCTTTCGCGCGGGCCGTGCGAACGTAGTCCGAGCGCAGGTTCTCGGCGACGGACGAGCGGGTGACCCGGAGCTCGGTCGCGATCACCAGGCTGCCCAGCACCAGGGCGGGCAACAGCAGGGCGTGGAAGTCCGGATGGGCGCCCGCGGTCGGCGGGAACCAGCCGAGCTTGATGCCGAAGATCAGCTGGGCCAGCGGGGCGAGCACCACGATCGGCAGCGACAGGATGACCAGCGTGACCACCAGCGTCGTGTTGTCGAACATGCTGCCCCGGCGGATGCCGGAGATGACGCCGGCGGTGACCGCGACGGTGGCGGCGATGACCATGGCGATCAGCGCGAGCTTGATGGTGACGGGCCAGGCCTGCGTCATCATGTCGCTGATCTTGCGGCCGGTCAGCGAGGTGCCGAAGTCGCCGCTGAGCAGGCCCTTCATGTAGTACCAGTACTGCTTCAGGAAGGGCTCGTCGAGGTGGTAGCGCTCGGTGAGAGCCTGACGCACGCTCGCGGTGATGGGTCGTTCGCCCGCCAAGGCCTGGAGGGGGTCGTCCTGGTTGGCGAACACCAGCGCGTACACGATGAACGTGGCCCCGAAGAAGGTCAGGATCATCTGGAGTAGGCGCCGCACGATATAGCGGAACATACGGATTTAGCCTCTTCCGCGGAAGATGCGCCGCCGGGCGTCGTGGGCGCGGCGACTGAAAGTAGGGGGATACACAGCGGTGGCGCCACGGTTGCACACAATCCGCGGCGCCACCACTGCACTAACGGCTAGATCAGCTGTTGATTTCGATCTTGTACAGGTCGACCTTCGTGAAGATGTCGACGTGGACGTTCTTGACCTTCTCGGAGTGGCCGAAGACGTTCTGGCC
Source organism: Actinoplanes nipponensis (assembly GCF_016862275.1). GTDB lineage: Bacteria > Actinomycetota > Actinomycetes > Mycobacteriales > Micromonosporaceae > Actinoplanes > Actinoplanes nipponensis. Next base: position 4,608 of record NZ_BOMQ01000067.1, read on the forward strand.
GAACCGCAGCGGGATCACGGGCATGTCGTCGGCGAGGATGTCCTCGGCCGCCTGCCACTTGGCGATCGCCGCGTCGGTCGTCGGAGCCGCGGAGCCCTCCTTGACCAGGTTGTCGAACGCCGGGTTGCTGTACCCGTAGTAGTTGGAGGAACCGCCGGTGCCGTACAGCGGGCCGAGGTAGTTCTCCATCAGCGGGTAGTCCATGACCCAGCCGAGACGGATGAGGCCGACCGGCTCCTTCTTCTCGACCTTGGTGAGCAGGTCGGCGAACTTGGGCTCGCCCACGCCGGTGCACTCGATGCCGAGGGACTTGTTGATCTGGTTGCACATGGCGTCGACCCAGGCCTTGTGGCCACCGTCGGCGTTGTACGTGACCTGGATCTTCTTCGGGCCGCCGTTGGCGTCGTACAGCTGCTTGGCCTTCGCCGGGTCGTACTTGCAGTTGTCACCGCAGGTGTTCTCGCGGTAGCCGGCCACGGCCGGGGACACGAACGAGGTCGCCGGGGTCTGCGAGCCGAGGAAGATCTGGTCGGTCATCTCCTGGCGGTTGACCGCCATGGAGAGGGCCTGCCGGACCTCCTTCTTGGCGAACTCCTTCTGGAACGTCGGGAAGCCGACGAACGCGAACGAGGAGCTCGGGCTCTTCTGGAAGCGGTCACCCAGGTCGCCCGGCGCGGCGGCCAGGCTCTCGATCGGGATGGTGGTCTGGACGTCGACGTTGCCCGCGGTGAGGTCCGCGTACTCCGCCTTCTGGTCCTGGTAGATCTTCCAGGTCACGCCGTCGATCTTCGGCGCCGTGCCCTTGAAGTCCGCGACCTTCTCGACCACGATCTGCGAGTCGTGCTCCCACTTGCCCTTCATCTTGAAGGGGCCGTTGCCGACCATCGCGTCCTCGAAGCCCTCGGCGATGGTGCCCGGGGCGGAGAAGGCGGCCTTCGGCAGCGGGAGGAACGCGGTGTAGCCCATCACGGACTTCCAGCCGGCGAAGGGCGTCGACAGGGTCACCGTGAAGGTGGAGTCGTCGACCTTCTTGAGGCCGGTCAGCGTCTTGGCCTTGGGCTCGGGGGCCTTCTTCGGGCCGTCCTCGCCGTCCGGGTCGACCGACTGCAGGTCGGCGTAGCCCTCGATGCGCTCGTAGAAGTAGGACGCGCCCTGGGCGTTGGGCCCGTACGCGCCGTAGTTCCAGGCGTCGATGAAGTTGTCCGAGACGACGGGCTCGCCGTTGCTGAAGGTGAAGCCCGGCTTCAGCTTCACGGTCCAGACCTTGTTGTCATCCGAGGTGACCGACTCGGCGCCGACCTCGACGGGCTGGCTCTTCTCATCGAAATCGATGAGCGGGTAGAACAGGGAGGCGAGCACGGCCGCACCGCTGGTCTCCGTCGTGTTCGACGGGATGAGGTGCTGCGGCTCCCCGATGCCGATCACGATGCTCTTGGACGTGGCGTCGGTGTCCTCCGACCCACCTCCCGAGCAACCTGCGGCCAACAAGGCGATGGCGGTCGCGCCGACCGCCATCTTCCATGGGCGATTCCCGAGCATGGGAGTTACTCCTTCAAGGGCGCTCACGAGGGGTTGTGTGAGTAGAGGACACCTTCGCACAGTGCACCTAGCCTCTGGCGGCGCCGTTATCAAGCCGATATTAGGCCGATACGCCGCCGCCGCTCCTGAAAGATCGTCCTTTCGGTCAGGAACAGGGCCCTGACCAGGGGCTCAGGGTCGGCGGTAGCCGCCCGATAACTTTCCGTAGGCCCATTGTCCGGTTTGATGCTCGATGAGACATATCGTCCCTACCGGACGGACGAGGGGCGCTAGACGAGCCGACGATCGGCCGCCCACCTCGACAGCTCGTACCGGTTGGACATCTGCAGCTTGCGCAACACGTTCGACACGTGCGTCTCCACCGTCTTGATCGAGATGAACAGCTCTTTGGCGATCTCCTTGTAGGCGTACCCCCGGGCCAGCAGCCGCAGCACCTCGCGCTCGCGGTTGGTGAGCTGGTCCAGCTCGGGGTCGGCCACCGGGACGTCGGGCCGCGACGCGAACGCGTCCAGCACGAAGCCGGCCAGCCGCGGGCTGAACACCGCGTCGCCGTCGGCCACCCGGCGGATCGCCGCGGCCAGCTCGTCCGGGGAGATCGTCTTGGTCACGTACCCGCGGGCCCCGGCCCGGATCAGGCCGATCACGTCCTCCGCGGCGTCGGACACCGACAGCGCCAGGAATTTCACCTGCGGATGGGTACGCCGCATCGCGTCCAGCACCGCCCGCCCCCCACCGTCGGGCATGTGCACGTCGAGCAGCACCACGTCGGGCATCGTCGCGGCGATCCGGGTGACCGCCTCGGCCACCGTGCTGGCCTCCCCCACCACCTCGACGTGGGCGCCGAGCTCGGCCCGGACGCCGGCGCGGAACATGGCGTGGTCGTCCACGAGGAAGACGGTCAGCCGCCGGCTCTCCTCGGCTACAGGCTCGGTCATCGTGCTGTCTCCTTTCCGGCGGTGACGCTCTCCCGGGAAACCGGCAGCGTCAGGCGTACCTCGGTGCCGTCCCCGGGGGCGCTGCGGATCTCGGCCTGCCCGCCGTGCCGCCGCATCCGCCCGATGATCGACCCGCGTACGCCGTGCCTCGTATCCTCCACCGTCGCCGGCTCGAACCCGGCGCCGCGGTCGCGGACGAAGACACTCAACTCCTCGGCCTCCACCTCGGCGTACAGCGACACGGTCTGCACCCCGGCGTGGCGGGCCGCGTTGACCAGCGCCTCGCGGGCGGCGGCGACCAGAGCGGCAACCGATTCGTCACACTGCGTGTCCCCCACCACCACCGTCTCGACCGAGATGGCGTACGTGTCCTCGACCTCCGCGGCGGCCTGCTCGAGCGCCGCGGCGAACCGCTCGGTCGGCGACGCGCTCGGTTTGTAGAGCCAGTTGCGCAGGCTGCGCTCCTGGCCGCGGGCCAGCCGCTGGACCTCCTTGATGTCCGCGGAGTTGCGCTGGATCAGCGCCAGCGTGTGCAGCACCTGATCGTGGATCATGGCCGCCACCTCGGCGCGTTCCTGCTCGCGGATGCGGCCCTCACGCTCGGAGCGGAGCTGGCTGAAGGTGCGCCAGAGCAGCGGCGCGACCACCACGCCGACCCCGAGCAGGCCGACCAGCGCGAAGATCACCCCGTTGAAGACGGCGCTCAGGTTGCCGGCCGGGGCGTACACGGCCAGGATGCCGATCACGCCGGTCGCGACCAGGACGCCGCCGCCGATGAAGCGGAAGATGAACGAGCGGCGGTCACTCTCCGCGACCACCGCGGCGAGCCAGGGGGCCTGCGGCGTCGCGTCCGCCCACTGGCCCCGGCGGGTCGGGTCGGACTGGTGCCAGATCACGCCGGCGCCCACCGCGGTGACCGCGATGAGCCAGCCCGCCGTGCCGGCCACGCCGTTGTCCCCGAAGAGCAGGCCCTGCAGCAGGATGACGCCGAGGCCGATGGCCCCGAACGGGAGCAGCAGCGTCAGGTCGCGGCGGGTGCGCTCGCCGCTGGACTGCTGTTGCGGCAGCACCGCCCAGAAGACCGCGTAGAGCAGCAGGCCCAGGCCGTTGAAGCCGAGCAGCACGACGAGGGCGATGCGTACCGCGGTCACCGGGAGGCCCAGATGGCGCGCCAGACCGGACGCGACACCGGCGATGACCCGGTGGTCGCGCGGCCGGTACAACCGGCGCGGTGTCGGGGGTGCTGCGGTGGCGGTGATCGCTCCTCCTCGGGTCGGGCGCGGCGTGCGCCGCGGCCTGTTCGATCGTCACACGGCCCGGGGGTCGCGGGCCACGGGGAAACTCCCCCATGAGCGGCGCCCCCCGATCTCAGGGTGGCGTCAGGGTCGGCGCCTGAGGCGGCTCGGGTGGCCGGACCGCCAGTATCGAAGCCATGACCGACGAAGCTGCCCAGTCCCGCGAAACTGCCGGGTCGTCGCAGGACGCTCCGGCACCTTCCGCCGTCCCGCCCCCGGCGCCGGCCGAGCCCACGGCGGCGGCCGACCCGCCCCCGGCCTACGAGCCCCCGGTCGAGGGCGCCCCGCCGGCGGCCGACCCGCCGCCGCCCGGCGCAGTCCCGCCCCCCGGAGCAGTCCCGCCCCCCGGAGCGGTCCCGCCCCCGGGAGCGGAGCCGCCGCCGTGGTTCGGCGCCCCCGACACCGGCCCCACCTTCGTGCGGGAACGGCTGATCCGGCCCACCCGCGGCCGGTACATCGCCGGCGTCTCCGGCGCGATCGGCAGCGCCACCAACACCGACCCGGTGCTCTGGCGGGTGCTGCTCGCCGTGCTCGGCTTCTTCGGCGGCGTCGGCGTGCTGATCTACCTGGTCGGCTGGCTGCTGATCCCGGCCGAGGGCGACACCGCCTCCCCGCTGGAATCCCTGCTCGGCCGGGGCCGCTCGGCGACCGCCCCGCTGTCCATCGTGCTGCTCGGCGGCGCGGCCGCGCTGACCTTCGCGTTCATCGTCCGGGACGGCTTCCGCGCCACGCTGCTGGCGGCGGCGGTCCTGGTCTGCGGCGGCCTGCTGCTCAAGCGGGGCAGCCGGGCCAACGCCGCCGGCGCCGGCTACCCGCCGGGAGCCGCCCCCGGGACCGGCCCCGGTGCGCCACCGGCGGGCGCCTGGTCCGCCGCCACGGCCGGCGCCACGGCCCCGTTTCCGCCGGCCGCCACCCCGGCGGCGCCCGCCGAGGCCGCCCAGGCCGCGCCGGCCCCGGCGGAGGAATCCCGCCCGTTCCCGGCCCCGGCCGCACCGGCCGGCGAACCGGTGACCGCGCCGCTGCCGCCCACCCCGCCCGACTACACCCAGGGGGCTTACGTGCCGCCCAGCACCGCCTACCTGCCGCCCCGGCCACCCGAGTTCGGGCCGCCGACCAGTGGCTACCGCCCGCCCTTCGCCCCGCACGGTCCGTGGGCCCAGGGCGTCAGCCAGCCGCCCCCGCCCCCGCCGGCCCCGCCCCGCCCGCCGCGACCGCCGAAGCAGCGGCGGGAACGCTCCAAGCTCGGCCGGATCACCTTCTTCATGATCGTCGTGGTCATGGGCGTGCTGGCCCTGATCGACCTCTCCGGCGTGGACGTCTCGGTGTCGGCCTACTTCGCCGCCGCGCTGACCACGATCGGCCTCGGCCTGGTCGTCGGCGCCTGGTTCGGCCGGGCCCGCGGCCTCATCGCCCTCGCCCTGCTGGCCTGCCTCGGCCTGGCCATCTCCAGCGGCGCCGAGACCTGGGGCGGCGAGCTGGGCACCAGCTCGTACCGGCCGCAGTCCATCACCGCGGTCGCCGACCGCTACGACTTCACCATCGGCACGGCCACCCTGGACCTGCGCGCCGTCGACTTCAGCGGCAAGGAGCAGGCCACCACCGTGGCGATGAAGGTCGGCCAGCTGAAGATCCTGCTGCCGGACAACGTCGACACCACCACGGCGGTGCGCATGGACGGCGGCCGCGCCCGGGTCTTCGGCCGCGAATGGGACGGCCAGGACCTCGGCTCGCAGGAGATCACCGACCTGGGGCCGGACGGCGCCGGCGGCGGCTCGCTGCGCCTGACCGTCGAGCTCAACACCGGTGACCTGGAGGTGACCCGATGAGGCCGCACCGTACCGACGGCATCTCGCTGAGTTTCGGACTGATCTTCCTGCTGGTCGCCGCCTGGTGGGCGATCGCACACGTCGTGCGGGTCCAGCTGCCCCCCGCGGGCTGGCTGGTGGCGGGCGGGCTGATCCTGTTCGGCGCGGTCGGGCTGCTCGGGGCGATCCGCTCCGGCCGGCGTACCGAGGTGCCTGCCCCGGTGCAGGCCGAGGCCCAGGTGGAGACGCCGGGCGACCTCCCGCCGGAGATGCACGCGGACATCGTCCGGGAGCTGCTGGACAACCCGGCGGACCGGGTCGACCTGCACCCGGCGTACCTGAAGCACCCGGTCCCGGAGCCCCCGCCCGCCGCGCCGGCCTCGGCGCCGCCCGCCGGAGCCGGCGGGGAGCCGACGATCTCCTTCCCGCGGCCCGCCGCGGCGGCGGCCGAGGACGAGCCGACCACCGAGGTGACCCGGGTGGACCCGGGCCGGGACGAACACCGGGACCAGCCCCCCGGCGGCGCCGGAGGCGGCGAACCCCCGAGCCGCTGAGACCTCGCGCCGGTCGCGGGCCACACCAACGGGTGAGGCCCGCGACCGGCGCAATATGCTCTTCGAGCAGAGGAAATCCGACAGCGCGAGGAGCCCGCACCGCCATGACGCCGTTTCCCGCCGTGTCCACCGCACCCGTGACCGGCGTCGGGCCGCGCGCCGCGCGCGCCCTCACCGCCGAGTTCGCCCGTCACAACGCCGCCACGACCGCCCTGGTGATCGGCGCCGACCACGCGTCGGCCGTGGTCGCCGCGGCCATCGAGGCGCTGCTGCCCGGCGACACCCTGACCCTGGTCCCCGGCGAGCGCAGCACCGCCGAGCTGCTCCGGGACCACATCACCGGCCTGGGCAGCTGGATCGCCGACCGGGTCCGGATCGTCGACACACTCGCCGAGGCCGACCCGGCCGACGTGGTCATCCTGGGCGAGCCGCTGACCGGCACCGCCGACGAGGCCCGCGCGGTCCTGGAGAGCCTGGCCAAGTACCTGACCGAGGGCGCCGTCGTCGCGGTGGCCACCCCGGCCGTCCCCGGGCGCACCGGGGGCGCCGCCGCCGAGCTGTTCCGGCAGAGCGCCCTGTTCGGGGTCGGCACCGACCTGGTGACCCGCAACCAGCCGCCGCTGCGCGTGCACAAGCTGCGCTTCAGCCCGGCCGACACGAAGGTGGCCGCGACGCTGGCGCCCGCGTACCGGCCGTCGAGCGTGCCGGTCACCCGCAGCATGCACATCGACTCCAACGGGGTCGCCGCGGCCGGCATCGCGCTGGGCCTGGCCGGGCTCGCCCGCACGCTGCGGCCGAAGTCGAAGCTGTGGCTGCTCCCGGCCCTGGCGGCGGCCCCGGTGGCCGCGTTCTTCCGGGACCCGGAGCGCGACGTCCCCACCGAGGCGAACGCGATCGTGGCGGCCAGCGACGGCCGGGTGCTGTCGGTGGAGCGGATCACCGACGAGCGGCTCGGCGCGGGTGAGTTCCTGCGCGTCGCGGTGTTCCTGTCGGTGCTGGACGTGCACGTCAACCGGGTGCCGGTGGCCGGCCGGGTGACCGACTACTTCGTGGTCGACGGCGGCTACGCCAACGCCATGACCGCCGCGGCCGAGCACAACGTGGCGGCGTACACGGTGCTGGACACCGACCACGGCACCGTCGTGGTGGCCCAGCGGACCGGCCTGATCGCCCGCCGGATCGTGCAGCGGACCCCGGTGGGCACGCTGGTGGCCCGGGGCGAGCGGATGGGCCTGATCCGCTTCGGCTCCCGCACGGACGTCTACCTGCCGGCCGACCGGGCCGAGGCGGTCGTCGCCGTGGGTGACAAGGTCATCGGGGCCAGCTCGGTCATCGCGCGCTGGAAGTAGGCCCCTGGAAGACCAAGGAGAAAGGGCCGGCCCTCGCGGGCCGGCCCTTTCTCGTGCGTGCGGTCGGATCAGACCCGCTTCGCGCGCATCCACATCAGCGGGCCGCTCATCAGGTACGCCCCCACGAGCAGGACGAACGTCAGCCGCGGGTCCACGAACGCGCCCACGATCGGCAGCAGCCACAGCCACGGCGGCAGCTTCACCAGGCGGGCCAGCTTCGCGTACGGGAAGCTGGAGACCATGGCGAACGCCAGCAGCGCCACCCCGCCGAGCACCGCGAACCCGGGCAGCGGCAGGTCGATCAGCACGGTCAGCGCCAGCACCGCGGCGACCAGGGTGGTCGGCACGCCGGAGAAGAACTTGCCGTCCTTGGGCGAGACGTTGAACCGGGCCAGCCGGATCGCGGCGCAGCCGGCCACCAGGATGCAGGCGACAGCCGCGAAGGCGGTCGGCACCGTGTGGGCGAGCGCGGCGTAGACCACGACCGGCGCGGCCAGGCCGAACGAGCACATGTCGGCCAGCGAGTCCATCTGCGCGCCGAACGGGCTGGAAACGCCCAGCTTGCGGGCCAGGGCGCCGTCGAGCCCGTCGAAGCCGACGCAGGCCACCAGGCAGACGGCCGCGATCCGGACGTCACCCTGCATGGCCAGGAAGATCGCCATCAGGCCCAGGCCGAGGCTGGCCAGGGTGCAGGCGTTGACGAGGGCGAAGCTGACCCGGCGGCGCAGGGTGTGCGCGCCGGGCAGCAGCGAGGCGGAGTCGGCCTCGACCAGGACCGGCGGGGCGACGACCGTGGGGCCGTGGCTGCCGGAGGTGGCGACCGTACGGCCGCGGCCGAACGGCGACGGGACGATCTCCGTGCCGGTGTAGATCACCTCGGCCCGGGTGGCGGTGGCGGCCCGCCCGGCGTCGCCGGACCTGCGTCCCACGCGCACCAACAGGGCCTGCCGGGCGAGGGTGCCGCCACGGCGCAGCCGGCCTGCCCAACGACGTCCGGCGGGACGGGGACTATCCGTCGTACGACGCCGGCGCCAAGGGGTTCTCGGCACGTGCTCCTCCATCTGGGGGTCGGGTGCCCGCCGGCTTGAGCCGACACGGGGTGCTGCCCTGCGCCCGTACGTCTACGGACAGTCATTTGGGCGGGTTACACAATCGCATAGCCGGGCGGACTTGGCGATAGACCTCGCGGACCGCATCGACCACTTGTGCAACGTCGTCCTGTGGAGTTTTCATCCTCCGACGGGCGAGGGAGGCACGCTCACTGCCTGGCCCTGTGACGATTCTAACCGAGGCCCCCCAGGCCGATCACGGATGAGCTTTTTCGGCGTCCAGCAGGGCGACCGCCTCCCGGGTGACCTCTGTCAGCGGCAGCTCACCCACCGTGTCGGAAGGGAACCAGGCCGCGGCGGCCGTGGAGCCGCCGGCCGCCTCGACGACGGCCGGTTCGGTCGGCTCGTCGACCAGCACCCGGAACAGCACCCGCACCACGTGCCAGTCGATCGGCTCGCCCTCCGGGCCCAGCGCGGCCGGGTCGTGCCGGTGCGAGGCGCCGATCAGGCCGGTCACCCGTCCGCGCTGCCCGGTCTCCTCGGTGATCTCCCGGGCCAGCGCCGCCTCCGGCTCCTCGCCGTGGTCGGTGCCGCCGCCGGGCAGGTGCCACAGGCCGGCGCCCGGGTAGCCCTCGGCGATCCGGGTCAGCAGGATCCGCCCGGCCGGGTCGGTGGCCAGCCCGTACGCCCCGAAGCGCTGGCCCCGGCCGGGGGTCCGGGCGACCTCCTCGGCCGGATCGGCCGGCACGTCCGAGGGGCGGCCCGGCCGGCCGAGCACGACGGCGGTGAAAGGCATCAGCGGCAGGCTGGCCGGGTCCACCCAGTCGACCAGGTCGGTGGTGCCCTCGGCCTCGTTGCGCAGCCGGCCGCCCACCGGCTCCACGTCGTAGATGATCCGATCGGTGTGTTCCCACGTATCCGTCGTCGGCAGCCGGAACACGTCGGCCGTCACGGAACGGAGGCCCGTCACGCGTACCGTCAGGCCCGTCTCCTCGGCGAACTCCCGGACGACCGTTTCGTCGGGGTGCTCGCCCTGCTCGACGCCGCCGCCCGGCAGGGTCCACTGCCCGGGGAACGCCGACAGGTGGGAGTTGCGGGCGAGCAGGACCCGGCCGGTGGTGTCCCGGCACAGGCCGTACGCGCCGATTCGTCTGACCTTCACGGTCCTCAGGCTAGCCGGGCCGCCCGCAGCGCCTCGGCCGTCACCTCGGTCAGCTGCTCCGGGGGAAGCTGGGCGACCTCCTTGAGGGCCATCCAGCAGGCGGCGTCGGTCGATCCGCCGACGTCACCGACGATGACCTCGGTGGGGGCGTCGACGACGACCCGGTAGAACGCGCGGACGCCGTGCCAGTCGATCGGGTAGCCCTCCGGGCCCAGCGAGGCCGCGTCCCGGTGGCTCGCCACGCCGAGCAGCTCGACCAGGCGGCCCTCCTGCCCGGTCTCCTCGACGAGCTCGCGGATCAGCGCGGTGCCGGGCTGCTCGCCGTAGTCGGTGCCGCCGCCGGGCAGGTGCCAGCGGCCGGCGCCGGGGTAGCCGGGGGCGATCCGGGTGAGCAGCAGCCGGTCCTGCGGGTCGGTGGCGATCGCGTACGCCGCGAAGCGCTGGGCGCGGTGCAGCCCGTCCGGGCCCGGTACGGCGTAGAAGGAGGGGAAGTCGGGAGCTTCCTCGGGCCGCAGGTCGGCCGAGGCGGCGGAGAGGCCCAGCGCGGCGGCCGTGAAGGGCCTCAGGCGCAGCTTCTCGGCCTCGGCCAGGGTGTGCCAGCGGGCCAGGTCGGTGGGCTGGCCGACGCGGTCGTAGAGGTTGCCCCCGCGGATCGTCACCTCGTAGATCAGCCGGTCGGTGTGGATCGTGACGCCGCGGTGCGGCAGCGACCGCATGTCGGCGAGCACGTCGCGCAGGCCGGCGACGGCGACGGACAGGCCCGTCTCGGCGGCGGTCTCGCGGACGACGGTGTGGTTGGGGTCCTCGCCGTGATCGACGGCGCCGCCGGGCAGCGACCAGACGCCGGGGGTGCCGGAGCGGGTCGAGGCACGGACGAGGAGGACGCGGCCTTGGGGATCGGTCGCGACGGCGTATGCCGCAATCCTGCGGAGCGGCTCCAGTGCGGGGGTCACGGGCGGCATCTTGCCCGGTTTATGTTACCTCCGGGCAACGACTGTCGGATTCCTGACAGGACGATAGCCCACAGTAATCGCTGTTCAGGGCGGTTCTGCACACCGAGCGCAGGCGGGCAGTAACGCACAGCAATACCCGCGAATCACCCATCCGGGTCGCCCGAATCAGGGTCGGAATCGGGGCAGTCACCGAGGCGGCCAGGTGCCGCCGCGGCGCATCCTCGGAGCATGACCACACCGACCGTCACCCCGTACAAGCAGCTCCGCCGCCCGCTCGACGACCGCATCCTGGCCGGCGTCTGCAGCGGAATCGGCCGCTACCTCGCCGTCGACCCCGTGCTCGTCCGGGTGGGCTTCGTCGTGCTCGCCGCCCTGACCTGGGGCGCGGCGGTGCTGGCGTACCCGATCGCCTGGTTCCTCATGCCCGAGGAGCCGGCCCCGCCGGCGCCGCCCTGGCGCGACCCGGCCGACCCCAGCTGGGGTCAGCCGCCGACCGCGCCCTGACCGGCTACTCCCACTCGATGGTGCCCGGGGGCTTGCTGGTCACGTCGAGCACCACCCGGTTGACCTCCGGCACCTCGTTGGTGATCCGGGTGGAGATCTTCGCGATGACGTCGTACGGCAGCCGCGACCAGTCCGCCGTCATGGCGTCCTCGCTGGAGACCGGGCGCAGCACCACCGGGTGGCCGTAGGTGCGGCCGTCGCCCTGCACGCCCACGCTGCGCACGTCGGCCAGCAGCACCACCGGGAACTGCCACACGCCGCGGTCCAGGCCGGCCGCGGTCAGCTCCTCGCGGGCGATGAGGTCGGCCGCGCGGAGCACCTCCAGGCGGTGCGGGTCGACCGCGCCGATGATCCGGATGGCCAGCCCGGGGCCCGGGAACGGGTGCCGCTGCACCATCTCCTCGGGCAGGCCCAGCTCGGCGCCGAGCGCGCGCACCTCGTCCTTGAACAGCGTCCGCAGCGGCTCGATCAGGGCGAACTGGAGATCGTCGGGCAGGCCGCCGACGTTGTGGTGCGACTTGATGTTGGCCGTGCCGGTGCCGCCGCCGGACTCCACCACGTCCGGGTAGAGCGTGCCCTGGACCAGGAACTCGATGTGCCGCTCGGCGTCGAGCTCGCGGGCCGCCGCCTCGAAGGTCCGGATGAACTCGCGGCCGATGATCTTCCGCTTCTGCTCCGGGTCGGTGACCCCGGCCAGGTGCCCGAGGAACTGGTCGGCCGCGTCGACCACCTTGAGCCGGATGCCGGTCGCCGCGACGTAGTCCTTCTCGACCTGCTCGGCCTCGCCCGCGCGCAGCAGGCCGTGGTCGACGAAGATGCAGGTGAGCTGGTCGCCGACGGCCTTGTGCACCAGCGCCGCGGCCACCGCCGAGTCGACGCCGCCGCTCAGCCCGCAGATGACCTGCTTGTCGCCGACCTGGGCGCGGATCGCGGCGACCTGGTCGGTGATGATGTTCGACGAGGTCCAGGCCGGCTCGATGCCGGCGATGTCGTACAGGAAGCGCTTGAGCATCTCCTGGCCCTGCTCGGTGTGCGCCACCTCGGGGTGGAACTGCACGCCGGCCCGCCGGGTGGCCAGGCTCTCGAACGCGGCCACGGGCGCGCCCGCCGAGGAGGCGGTGACGGCGAAACCGGCCGGGGCCTCGGTGACCGAGTCGCCGTGCGACATCCACACCGGCAGGCCGGCGGGAAGCTCACGGAGCAGGGTGCCGGCCTCGGAGAGCGGAGAAAGCAGGGTACGGCCGTACTCGCGCGAACCGGTGTGCGCCACCGTGCCGCCCAGCGCCTGCGCCATCGCCTGGAAGCCGTAGCAGATGCCGAAGACCGGCACGTCGTTGTCGAACAGGGCGGCGTCCAGCACCGGCGCGCCCGGGGCGTACACACTGGACGGTCCGCCGGACAGGATGATGGCCGCCGGGTCCTTGGCGAGCATCTCCGCGACCGGCATCGAGTGCGGCACGATCTCCGAATAGACCCGCGCCTCGCGGACCCGGCGGGCGATCAGCTGGGCGTACTGGGCGCCGAAGTCGACGACGAGGACCGGGCGGGGTGTGCTCATGGACGGCGAGTTTACCGGCGTCAGCGGTACCACTTCCGGGCCGGGGCGTACCGCACGTTGCCGGCCTTGTCGTAGGCGCGCACCCGCACGGTCAGGGACGCGCCGTGCTTCCAGGTCTGGACCGCGAACCGGTGCGCGCTGCCGGCGTACCGCTCGGTGACCTTGCCGTCGACCAGCAGCTCCAGCCGGCTCACGCCGCTGCCGTCGGTGGCCGTCGCGGTGACGTAGCGGGTCTTGCGGACCCGCCGGGCGCCGTCGGCCGGACCGCCGGTGATCTGCACCGCCGGGCCCCAGTTGTCGACCATGACGCGGCGGGTGGCGCTGGTCACGTTGCCGCCGCGGTCGTACGTCCGCAGCCCGAGCGTGACGCCCTTGCGCCGCCACCCGGTCGGCCAGGAGAAGCGGTACGGCGCGACCCGGTCGGTGCCGACCACGACGCCGTCGGCCAGCAGCTGCACCTTGGCCACGCCGATGTCGTCGGTCGCCGCCGCCGCGACGGTGACCGTGCCGTGCACCAGCGTGTTGCCGCCGGGCGAGAGGAACGACGTGACCGGCGGGACCTCGTCGTCGGTGACCGGCAGCGAGGCCAGGGCGGCCGGGGCGTCGATGCGGCCCGACGACGTCGGCACCCAGGTGCCGGCGATGCCGTGCGCCGAGGTGGTCAGCGCCGTCCGCAGCACCGCCGCGGTCGGGGTGGGCGCGGTCGAGGCGAGCAGCGCGGCGACACCGGAGACGAACGGGGTGGCCGAGGACGTGCCGCAGAACATCGCGACGGCGCCGTCGCGCCCCTGGGCCGGGTTGCACCCCGGCGCCGCGATGTCGACCCAGCTGCGGCCGTAGTTGGACCAGGAGTAGCGGCTGTCGGTGACGGTGGAGGCGCCCACGGCCAGCACGGCCGGGATGGCGGCGGGGTAGTGCGGCGCCGAGCTGCCGTCGTTGCCGGCGGCGGCGACCACCAGCGCGCCCTTGCCGCTCGCGTAGGCCACCGCGTCGCGCAGCAATTGGCTGTCGTCGGCGCCGCCCAGGGACAGGTTGATGATGTCGGCGCCCTGGTCGGCGGCCCACCGGATGCCCTGCGCGATGTCGCTGTACGAGCCGGAGCCCTTGGCCCCCAGCACCTTCACCGGCAGGATCTGGCAGGTCCAGCAGATCCCGGCGATCCCGATGCCGTTGTCACCGCGGGCCGCGATCACACCGGCGGTCATCGTGCCGTGCCCCTGGTCGTCGGCGGCGTTGGCGTCCTTGTTGACGAAGTCGCGGCCGGGCAGCACCCGCCCGGCCAGGTCGGGCAGCACGGTGACGCCGGTGTCGACCACGGCCACGACGGTCGCGGCCGAACCGCGGGTGGTCTGCCAGGCGGTGGCGACGCCGGCCTTGCCGATGCCCCACTGGTGGCGGAAGAACGGATCGTCGGGGGTCACCGCGGCGATCCGGGCGATCCGGTCGCGTTCCACGTACGCGACCGCCGGATCCGCGCGCAACGCCTCGGCCGCCTCGGCGACCTGGCCGGCGGGCACGTCGACGGTGACCGCGCCGGCGAGCGCCTCGCTGCCCACCACGTCGACGCTGCGCTCCAGGGTGGCGACCACGTCGGTGGCGGCGCGCAGACCCACGATCAGCGAGACCGCGGCCTCGTCCTCGGCCGGGGACGCCGACGCCGGGCCACCACCGGCCAGGGCGATGCCACCTACCAGGAGACCGACGGTCAGCGCACGCAGATTCATGACCCCACGGTCGGCACGCGGACCCCCGACTGTCGGACCGGCTCAGGTGCGATCCGGGAGCAGAAGAGCCCTCGCCGAGAGCGCCCGGCGAGGGCTCCGCACTGCGACGGTCAGCGCGTGTACGTGCGCGCCGTGTCGGTCTTGCTGTTGCCGGCGTTGTCGATCGCCCGGATCTCGACCTTCATCGGCGTCGGCTGCTTGCTCGCGGTGAAGGAGAAGGCGTACGGCGCCTTGGCGAGCTGCGACTTCACCTTGCCGTTGATGAGCAGCTCGACCCGGCGCACCCCGGAGGCGTCGGAGGCGGTGGCGGTGATCCGCACGGTGCCCTTGACCTTCGCCTTGTTCTTCGGCGCGCCGGTGATCGTCACCTTGGGCAGGACGTTGTCGACCACGATCGACCGGTCGAAGTCGGTGCGGTTGCCGGCCCGGTCGTAGACGCGGATCTGCAGCTTCACGGTGCCGTTGCGCTTGCTGCTGTTGTAGGTCAGCGAGTACGGCGCGGTGTAGTCCTGCGACTGGTAGACGCCGTCGGCGTACAGGTTGACCTTGTTGACGCGCGATCCGCCGTCCGCGACGCCGGCCGGGGTGACGGTGATCGTGCCGTGGTTGAGCGAACCCGCCCGCGGCGACATGCCCGTGATGGTGGGCGGCGTGACGTCGGTGTCGATCGTCAGGGCCTTCTCGGCGTCGAGCATGCCGTACCGGTTCCAGCCGTCGCTGTAGGGCTTGCGGGCCGAGAGGAGAAGCGCGCGCTGCAGCGACCAGCCGGTGTACGCCGGGTGCGCCGACTTGATCAGGGCGGCGGCGCCGGTGACCATCGGCGCCGCGAACGAGGTGCCCTCCTGGTCGGTGTGGTAGACGCCCGCGCGGTCCATGCCGGTGATGACGCCCGGGGCGGCCATGTCGACCCAGGTGTCACCGGGCTTGTTGTAGCTGGAGAACGAGGCGCGCGCGTCGGAGCCCTTGGCGGTGGCGGCCACGGCGACCACGTCGGTCAGCGCGGCCGGGTACATCTTGGTGTTGCGGTTGGTGGTGCGGCCGGCGTTGCCCGCGGCCGCGACGACCAGCACGCCCTTGCGGTTGGCGTACGCGACCGCGTCGGAGAGGGCCTTGCTGTAGCCGGTGCCGCCGAGCGACATGTTGATGATGCTGGCGCCCTTGTCGGCGGCGTACACGACGCCCTTGGCGATGTTGCTGTCGTAGCCGTTGCCGTTGCGGTCCAGCACCTTCACCGGCATGATCACGCAGCCCCAGCACCCGCCGGACATGCCCTCGTTGTTGTTGCCGCGGGCGGCGACGATCGACGCGACCGTGGTGCCGTGGCCGTAGTCGTCGGCCGTGTTGGCGGTGTTGCCGACGTAGTTCCAGCCGGCGACCACGGCGCCGGTCAGGTCGCCCACCGGCGTCACACCGGTGTCGAGCACGGCGACCTTGACCGCTTCGCCGGTGGTGGTCTCCCAGGCGCCCGGCAGCCGCACCTGGTCCAGCTCGATCTGGTGGCCGCGGGTGTACATCGGGTCGTCCGGGGCCACCTCGGAGGCCTGGCGCACGCGGTCGACCTCGACGTAGGCCACGGCCGGGTCGCTGCGCAGCGCCGCGATGACCTTCGCGCTGCGCGCCGCGGAGACCTCGACGGTGTGCGCCCGCAGCGAAGCCATCGCCTGCTGCGCCGGGCCGGCGGCGTCGAGCGCCCGGGCGCCCATGGTGGAGGCGGCGCGCAGCGGGGCCGCGTTGTCGGCGCCGGTCTTGGTGCCGACGATCAGCCGCACCGGCGCCTCGGCCGGGGACTCGGCGGCGAGCGCCCACGTGGTGGCACCCACCATCGTCGCGACCACCGCGGCCGACAGCGCGCCGACGGTCACCCGTCGTGTCACGTGCTTCATCTAGGACGTGCCTCCCCGTGTCCGACCGCCGTCCGGGCAATCGCGGCGGTCAGCGTACGGCCGATCTTGGATATTTCCATGCCCTGTTCCACCACGCGAGATCTTGACCGCGTTGAGCACGTGGCTGGGGTCGCCTACTGTTCCACCATGCGGACCAAGACGATCCTCTGGGCGGCCGCGGGCGCCGCGGTGGTGCTGCTGCTGGCGGTCGCGGGGGTCACCTTCGCGCTGCGCGGCGGCACCGACGAGCCCGACCGGACCGCCGCGCCCGCCCCGGCGCCGTCGGCCGCGCCGTCCGAGAGCCCGGCGCCGCCCGCCGGCGCCGACATCACCGGCCCGCTCGACCTGCTGATCGTCGGCATCGACACCCGGATCACCATCGCCGACTGGCAGCCGCACGCGGACGCCATCATGCTGCTGCACGTCGAGGCCGACCGGCAACGGGGCTACCTCACCTCGCTCCCCCGCGACCTCCGGGTCGACGTGCCGGCGTTCGCCAAGAACGGCTACGGCGGCGGCCGGCACAAACTCACCGAGGCGATGAGCGACGGGGCCAAGGTCCGGGGCACGGACAAGGCGAACGTGGCGCAGGGCTACGAGCTGCTCGCCCGGACCATCTCGCGGTACACCGGCATCAAGAAGTTCGACGCCGGGGCGGTGCTCACCTTCGGCGGGCTGAGCCGGCTCACCGACGCGCTCGGCGGCGTCACCCTCAAGATCGATCAGAAGGTGGTCTCCCAGCACCGCCGCCCCGACGGCACCCTGCGCACCCTGCGACCCGGCGGTGGCGGCTACGTCGGCCCGCAGGCCACGTACCTGCCGGGCACCCGCAAGCTGGTCGGCTGGCAGGCGCTCGACTACGCCCGGCAGCGGTACACCGCCGGCGGCGACTACACCCGGCAGCGCCACCAGCGCCAACTCGTCAAGGCGCTGCTCACCCGGGCCGGCGACGCCGGCCTGGCCACCGACCCGGCCAAGCTGCAGTCGGTGCTGACCGCGCTCGGCGACACGCTGGTCTTCTCCGGCGAGCGGAGCCCGATCGAGTACGCGTACGCGCTGCGCGCCCTCACCCCCGGCGACCTGACCCTGGTCGGCCTGCCGGGCGACTCCGTCTCCAGCGGCGGCGGCTACATCGGCGAGCAGCTCACGGCGCCGGGGCGTGACTACCTGCGCGCGGTGGCGGCGGGCGACCCGGCGGCGTACCTCGCCAAGCACCCGGAGCTGATCAACAAGTAGCAGCCCTACGGCAGCGGTGGCTTGACCTTGCCGAAGAGCCACGCCTCGAAGAAGTCACCGAGATCCTTACCGGCCGCCCGCTCGGCGGCGGCGATGAAGTCCTCGGTCCGGACGGTGCCGTCGCGGTGCTCGGCCGCCCACGACTTGAGCAGGGCGAAGAACGCCGGGTCGCCGATCGTGCGGCGCAGGGCCTGGACGGCCATCGCGCCGCGCTGGTAGACGGCATCGCCGAAGATGCCGTCCGGGCCGGGGTCACCGGTCGGCACCGACCAGTCGAAGCCGGAATAGACCCGGTCGAAGGACTGCTGGACGGTCCGCTCACCCGTGTGCTCCTGCCAGAGCCATTCCGCGTACGTGGCGAAGCCCTCGTTGAGCCAGATGTCCTGCCAGCGGGCCACCGTGACGCTGTCGCCGTACCACTGGTGGGCCAGCTCGTGGGCGATCACCGTGACGTTGGGCCGGCCCACGAAGAAGGTGTTGCCGTACACCGGGCGCGACTGGGTCTCCAGCGCGTAGCCGACCCGGTCGTCGTCGAGCACCACCGCGCCGTACGAGTCGAACGGATACGGCCCGAACTGCGTCGCCAGGAAGTCCGCCACCTCGCCGGTGCGCCCCACGGACCGGGCGGCGTCACCGTCCGCCGGCAACGATTCGGGCAGCGCGATGATCATCGGCTTACCGGCGTGCGTGCCGGTCCGCACCCGGTACTGCCCGATCACCACGAACGCCAGGTAACTGGCCAGCGGCTTGCGCTCGGCCCAGCGCCAGGTGGTCCGGCCCGCGGCGGTCGACCGCTGCCCCGGCAGACCGTTGCTGATCACCTCCAGCCCCTCCGGCACGGTCATGGCGAGCGCGAAAGTCGCCTTGTCCGACGGATGATCGTTGACCGGGAACCAGGTGCTGGCCGACTCCGGCTGCCCCAGCGCGAACCCACCGTCCTTGGTCCGCAGCCACCCACCGGTCCCGAGCGTCTCGTTGGCGAGCACCTGCGGCTTGCCGCCGTAGTCGACGACGACGGTGAAGGCGCGCCCCTTGACGATCCCGGCGGCCGGCGTCACCACCAGCTCATTGCCGTCGGCCCGGCTGGTGGCGGCCTGCCCGTCGACGGTCACCCGGCCGGCGACCAGGTGCGCGAGATCGAGGTGGAACGAGGACAGGTCCTGCGTGGCGGTGGCGGTGATGGTGGCGGTCCCGTCGAGCTGCCCCGACGCGGGGGTGTAGGCGACCTGGAGGTCGTAACCGGCGACGTCGTACCCGCCGTTGCCGTACGTCGGGAAGTAGGGGTCCCCCGCACCGGCGGCCCCGGGCGCAAAGCTCGGCGCGACGGACGGGGAGGGGGTGGGCTCGGGGGCGTCGCGGTCGGGGCCGCTGCAGCCGGCTACGAGCAGAGCCGTCACTACGGCAACAGCGGCACCTGTCCTTCGCATGCCCACGACGGTACGTGGCCCCTCCGAAACTCCACTGAAGGGTGGGAAGCAGGCGTCTGGTCCTTTGAGAAAGTCCCCGGGGGGCCGTGCTGGTGTTGCCCGGGGCTGGAGTTCCATCGGGTGCAGGCCGCGACCACGCCGCACGGCCCGCGCGACTACGCCGGAACTCGGTCTGCGCGCCTCCCCCCACGCCGCGCCCTGCCCACCCGCGCGCCGTCCCGCGTCCTTCCCGCACGCCGTGCCCATCCCGCGCCACGCCGCGCCCGGCCCTCACCGCACCGCACCCACCCCGCGCGCTATGCCCACCCCGGGCCCAGCCGCCTCCACCGCACCGTGCCCATCCCATGCGCCGTGCCCCCGCGCCCAGCCCTCGCCGCACCGCGCCCATCCCACGCGCCGCGCCCACCCCGCGCCACGCCAACGCCAACGCCAACGCCAACGCCAACGCGGATCTTGATGAGTCCAGGCCATCTCCCCCGGCCGCGCGCTCCAAGATTCGGCCGGAAGGGACCCGAAGGTATGGCGGGCCCGGTGAGGAGTTGGAGGCTCGCGAACAACGGCCGGGAAAGAGGTCTCCGCAAGAGCTGAGAAGGCGGCCTGGCCCGCGGCAGGCCTGACCCAGGCCGACCGGATTGAGCCGAGGCGGACCAGGCCGGGATGAAACGGAACGGGCGGGCCGAGCTGAGGCGCGCCGAGGCGAGGCACGGCGCAGACGGACCAAGGCGAGGCACGGCGCAGACGGA
>NZ_BOMQ01000068.1 GCF_016862275.1 Actinoplanes nipponensis
CCAAGGCGAGGCCAGGCGAGCCGGACTGGGCCGGGCTGAGGCGGATACGACCGAGATGGACCCGAGCGGGCCGGACCGAGGCAGGTCGAGGCGGAGTGGGGCGAGGGGCCCTAGGGATGGAGGCGGGGTGACCCAGCCGAGGAGGCGGAGACCCGCCTCGTCCCGCTGCGCGATGAGGTGAGCCCGGCCGGAAGGCAGCAAGTGGCGCAGGGATGCCCTCGGCACAGTGAGGCGGCCGGAAGGCCGAGCGGGGCGCCTAAAGCCGCGAACCCGCTGGAGAGACCCACCGTGGTCAGGACGACGTCGCGGGGAGAAGTGGAGCGCGTGGTCGGCGAGGGCGGAGGCCCGACTTAGCCACGCGGGCGCCCGCCCTCACTCAGACAGCGCCTGAACGCATGGCATCGGCCGTGGCAGAGCGCCAAGGCAACGTGCAACCGTCCACTGTGGTGGTGTCACTGCGGCAACCGCTGGCCGGCACCCGCCCGGACCACAACAGGGCTTGGAGGCGGGGATGCCCCACGCCCGGAGTGGGGCATCCTGGCCCCCAAGCCCGACCATGCACCCAGCCCAAACCGACTAGAACAAAGCACGAACCCCGCGTTCGGCGGGAGCGACGGTCAGCACCATGCACCCACGCACGACATGAAATTGATCTTGATCTACCTCACCGATCAAGCACCAACGAAACCTTCTGGAATTCCTTCACGTCGTGATAGCCGCACTTGGCCATCGCCCGCCGCAGCCCGCCGAACAGGTTCAGCTGGCCGTCCGGCCGGTCGGCCGGGCCGTAGAGCAGTTCTTCCAGGGTGCCGTCCGGCTCGCCGGCGATGCAGAAGCCGCCGCGGGGCAGCTTCGGGTGGCTGGCCGCGGAGTGCCACCATGCGCCACCGGCCGGCGCGCCCTCGGCCAGCGACAGTGGCTCGCCCAGCATGACCGCGTCGGCGCCGCAGCCGATGGCCTTGGCGATGTCGCCCGAGGTCTGGATGCCGCCGTCGGCGATCAGGTGCACGTAGCGGCCGCCAGTCTCGTCCAGGTAGTCGCGGCGGGCGGCTGCGGCGTCGGCGATCGCGCTGGCCATCGGGACGCGGATGCCGAGCACCGTGTCTGTTGTGGACCACTCGTCGGCGCCGATGCCGACGATGACGCCGGCCGCGCCGGTGCGCATCAGGTGCAGGGCGGTCTTGTAGTCGGTGCAGCCGCCGACGATGACCGGGAGGTCCAGGTCGGCGATGAACTCCTTGAGGTTGAGCGGCTCGTCCGTGGTGGACACGTGCTCGGCGGAGACCAGGGTGCCCTGGATGACGAGCAGGTCGACGCCCGCGTCGAGAATGACCGGGGCCAGCGCGAGCGTGTGCTGCGGCGACACCCGGACGGCCACGGTGACGCCGCCCTCGCGCATGGTGCGGACCCGCTCGGCGATCAGCTCGGGGCGGATCGGCTCGGAGTAGACCTCCTGGAGGCGCTTGGTCGCGTCCGCCTCCTCGTCGAGGCCGGCCAACTCCTCGAGGATCTTCGTCGGGTCCTCGTAGCGGGTCCACAGGCCCTCGGCGTTGAGCACGCCCAGGCCGCCGAGGCGGCCCAGGGCGACTGCCGACTGCGGGCTCATCGTGGCGTCCGACGGGTGCGCGACGCAGGGGATCTTGAACGGGTACGCGTCGAGCTTCCACTCGGTGGACACGTCGTCCACGTCGCGGGTGCGGCGGCTCGGGACGATCGCGATGTCGTCCAGGTGGTACCCGCGCTGGGCGGTCTTGCCGAGACCGATTTCCACCACGTCGCGCATGTCGGATTACCCCTTATCGGGAGTGGTAGTTGGGAGCCTCGACCGTCATCTGGATGTCGTGCGGGTGGCTCTCCTTGAGACCCGCAGCGGTAATCCTGATGAGCTGGCCCTTCTCCTGCAAGTCCGGGATCGTCTCGGCGCCCGCGTAGCCCATGGCGAGCCGGAGCCCGCCGACGAGCTGCTGGGCGACCCGCGACAGCGGGCCCCGGTAGGGCACCTGGCCCTCGACGCCCTCGGGAACCAGCTTCTCCTCGGCCACATCGTGCTGGAAGTAGCGGTCCTTCGAGTAGGACTTGGCCTGCCCCCGCGACTGCATGGCGCCGAGCGAACCCATGCCCCGGTAGGACTTGTACTGCTTGCCGTTGACGAAGATCAGGTCGCCGGGGCTCTCCTCGGAACCGGCCAGCAGGCCGCCGAGCATGATGGTGTCGGCGCCGGCCACGATCGCCTTGGCGATGTCGCCCGAATACTGCACGCCGCCGTCCGCGATGACCGGCACGCCGGCGGGCCGGCAGGCCCGGGCCGCCTCCATCACCGCGGTGATCTGCGGTACGCCGACCCCGGCGACGATGCGGGTGGTGCAGATGGCGCCGGGTCCGACACCGACCTTGACCGCGTCCGCGCCGGCCTCGACCATCGCCTTGGCGCCGGCGTACGTCGCGACGTTGCCGCCCACGATGTCGATCGTGGCGTCCTTCTTCAGCCGCGCGATCATGTCCAGCACCTGGCGCTGGTGACCGTGCGAGGTGTCGACGATGAGCACGTCGACGCCGGCCTCGATCAAGCCGCGGGCGCGCTTGTAGGAGTCGTCGCCCACCCCGATGGCGGCGGCGACCCGGAGCCGGCCCTGCGGGTCCTTGGTCGCGAGTGGATGCTGCTCGGTCTTGGTGAAGTCCTTGACGGTGATCAGGCCGCGCAGCCGGCCGCTGTCGTCGACCAGGGGCAGCTTCTCGACCTTGTGCCGCTGCAGCAGCGCGAGCGCCTCGTCCTTGCTGACCCCGACCGGGGCGGTGACCAGCGGCATGGTGGTCATCACGTCGCGCGCCTTGACGTGCTGGTCGGTGACGAAGCGCATGTCGCGGTTGGTGACGATGCCGACGAGCGTGCCGTCGCCGTCGACCACCGGCACGCCGGAGATCCGGTAACGGCCGCAGAGCTCGTCGACCTGGCCCAGGGTGTCGTCGGGGCTGCAGGTCACCGGGTTGGTGATCATGCCGGACTCGGAGCGCTTGACGAGGTCGACCTGGGCCGCCTGGTCCTCGGGCGAGAGGTTGCGGTGCAGGACGCCGATACCGCCCTCGCGGGCCATCGCGATCGCCATCTTGGCCTCGGTGACCGTGTCCATCGCCGCGGACAGCAACGGGATCGACAGCTCGATGTTGCGGGACATCCGCGTGACCGTGTTGACCCGGCTCGGCACGATGTCCGATTCACCGGGCTGGAGCAGCACGTCGTCGAAGGTGAGACCCAGCGGGACCGTGCGGGCCGACTCGTTATCCACAGATCATCCCTAGCGAAGAGGCGGAGTGTTTCATCCTACCCATCCAGCTGAGGGCGTTTGCAGGGCGGACAGAGCGTGCGGGCCAGCACACAACGCCCGCACATGGGTACGGTAGACACCGTGCAAGAAGAGCCGATCGACCCGTTCAACGGCGACCCCGCCGATCCGGCCGCCGGACTCGACGACCTCTCCGAGGACGCCGAGAACGACCCGCTGACCGAGGCCGAGCGGCAGGACGTCCTGGAGGACCTCTCCGACCTGGAGATCTACCAGGCGTTGCTGAGCCCGACGGGGATCCGCGGGCTGGTCATCGAGTGCGAGGACTGCCACGAACCGCACTACTTCGACTGGGATCTGCTGCGGGGCAACCTGCGGCATCTGCTGAGCAGCGGGCGGCCGCGGGTGCACGAACCGGCCTACGACCCGGACCCGGACCACTACGTCACGTGGGAGTACGCGCGCGGGTATGCCGACGGTGTGCACGACACCCTGACCGAGGGCACGGACGACGAGCAGAGCTAGGTGAACGGCTCCGGTGCCCGGGGGTGCGCCGGACGGCGGTTTCCGGGCCGGGCCACGGCCGCCGTGCTGGGGCGAGCCACGACGCGGTGCCGGATCGAGGCGGGCCAGGGCCCGATCAAGCGCGGCGAGTACAAGCTCTTACCGGGCCGGACCCCAGCGGGAACTGGCCGAGCCGGGCGCGGCCCGCCCGGATGTGATCTTGCTGGTTGGCGGCACCGACGGTTACCGAGCCGGGTCGCGGCTCGGAGAGCAGCCGAACAACCCCCGGCCCGGTGCGCGGCACCGTCGCCCGGGACCCGGTCGAGCGCCCCGTTGGTCCGGGTCGGGCCATCCGCCGGACCGGCCGGAGCCGGTCCCGACTCATCGGAGCCGGGGTTCCAGCCAGATGCGGGCACTGGTTCCGGACAGGTCCGTTAGAGCCGGTTCCGGACAGGTCCGTTCGAGCCGGCAGGCCGGGTCGATCCAGCCCGCTTCCGGCTAGATTCGCCCCGGTCAGGCCGCTCAAGGGCTTGGCGGCCAAGGCGATCCAGCCAGGCGCGTTCGGCCCTGGCAGCCAAGACGACTCCGACCGGATCCGTCCCAGCCAGGCCGACCAGCCCGCTCAGCCCCGCCGGCCAAGACGACTCCGACCAGATCTGTCCCACCCAGGCCGACCAAGCCCGCTCAGCCCCGCCGGCCAAGACGACTCCGACCAGATCTGCCCCACCCAGGCCGACCGGGCTCGTTCAACCCTGATGGCCAAGTCGATCCAGCCAGGTCCGGCCAGGTCCGTTCCGACCAGACACGGGTCGGGCACGTCGGCCCGGTCCGGGTCGGCTCGGTCGGGTCGGGTCGGTTTCGCGCTTGGTCAGGCCACCAGGCCGGCGCGGAACCCCGCCGCCACCGCATGCGCGCGGTCCCGCGCCCCGAGCTTGCGGAACAGCCGCCGCGCGTGGGTCTTGACGGTGTCCTCGGAGACGAACAGCTCCCGTCCGATCTCCGCGTTGCTCTTCCCGTCCGCCATGCCCCGCAGCACCTGCAGCTCACGCTCGGTGAGCGTCAGCCGCCGGCCGGTGGGGCCGTCGGTGCGGCCGGTGTCGTTGCCGGGCCAGACCATCGGGCGGCCGGTGGCCGGGTCGATGTCCGATCCGTCGCCGCGCTGGGCCGGGACCATCGGGGAGTTCGGCAGCATCGCGGGGATGCCGGCCGCGTTGGGCGTGCCGGCCATCGCCAGCCCGTCGCGGTGCAGGCCGCGAGCGGTCGCCGAGTTGTTGTTGCGCCCGGCGCCGCCGACCGTGGCGGGCTGGGCGTTCGCGCCGTTGATCGGCATGCCCTGGGGGCGTACCGGCAGCAGCAGGAGCAGCAGGGCCTTGGCCACGACGCTGACCAGGTCGTGTTCGACGCCGCGGATGACGCCTCGGGCGCCGGCGGCGACGGCGGCCGCGGCGACCCGGGGGTCTTCGGCGCCGAAGAGAACGACCTGGGCGTTGGGGGCACGGGCGAGGACGCGGCGGGTGAAGCCGACGCTGTCGGGACGGGTCACGGCGGTGTCGGCCAGGACCACCTCGGCCGGCCTTTCAGCCAGTCGGATCATGGCCTCGGTCTCGCTGACCGCCGTCCGCACGACCCCGGTCATGCCGAGCCGGGCCGCGGTAGAGGCGACGGTCTGAGCGGCTAGTGGGGTTCGGACGCACACGAGGACGGTACGCACAGTGATCCTCCTTCTCTCTCAGAGGAGATCACGCAACGGCCGCAGCATTACGCGCTTTAGATGGAAAAAATAGGAAACATCGGTACGGGTTGCCGTAGCGATGGGATACGGCTGACGAAGACATCGACGAGTCGGGTGTGACGAGGCATGCACCGGGGTACACCGGCGGCAGGCCTGAGCCAGGCCCCTCATGACAACACTCCGCGGTGCCGCGCGGGAGGAGGGTGTTGATGTCGAACGTTCGCAGACTGCCCGGGCCCATCGCCGACCTTTGGGACTGGCAACGACTGGGCCTGTGCAGGGGGCGCGACAGCGCCCAGTTCTTCCACCCGGACGGTGAGCGTGGGTCGTCCCGCAACCGTCGTGAGGCCAAGGCCAAGACGATGTGCGGAGCCTGCCCGGTCCGGGCGGAGTGCGCTGCTCACGCGCTGGCTGTTCGTGAGCCGTACGGGGTCTGGGGAGGTTTCAGCGAAGCGGAGCGGCTGCGGCTGCTCGCAGTCGGCTGGGAGGACCTTGCCGATCGGACTCACGGACGTGTCGACCTGGTTCGGCTCGAAGCCCGCCTCGGCCGGCCCCACAAGTCGACGGTGCCGGCACAACGGCAGGCACCGGCGGCCTGACGCCGGACGAAGCGCGGCATCACCACACATGTGACGACGCGGTTCCCTGCGGGGAGCCGCGTCGGCGTGTTCTCCGGCGTATGAGCCGCGTCGGTGGACATACAAGCCACCGTATGAGCGAACTTGGGGCTGCCGTCGGACCGGAAGTGCGGCTTTCGCGTGACTTGATTCAGCCGACCGTGACCCGCACGGAGTGCCATCCCGTGGCGCCGTCCGGGGCCGGCGACGCGGGTGTGCTGGTCTGAGTCTCGCCCTTGCTGTCGGTTGCCCGCACCCGCAGGGTGTGCTCCCCCGCGGTGGCGGGCCACGCGTACGACCACTGCACCCAGGTGTCCGCCGAGACGGCCGGAGCCAGCGTCGCGGGCGCCCACGGGCCGTTGTCGACCTGGACCTCGACCGCGGTGATGCCGCGGTGCTGGGCCCAGGCCACCCCGGCCACCGTCACCTGACCCGCCTTGCGTTTTGCGCCGTCGCGCGGGGTGTCGATGCGCGACTCCGTCTTGATCGGCCCGAGCGCCGACCAGCCCCGCGGCACCCAGTACGCGTCGAAGTCCGAGAACCGGGTCAGCTCGATCTCGGTGATCCACTTGCAGGCGGAGACGTAGCCGTACAGCCCGGGGACGACCATGCGTACCGGGAAGCCGTGCCGCACCGGCAGCGGCTGGCCGTTCATGCCGATTGCGAGCAGCGCGTCCCGCCCGTCGCGGAGCACGGCCGTGGGGCTGCCGCAGGTCCAGCCGTCGCTCGAGCGCTGCACCACCTGGTCGGCGTCGGGCAACGGCTGGGCCTCGTCGAGCAGGTCCTTGATCGGCGCGCCGAGCCAGAGGGCGTTGCCGATCAGGTCGCCGCCGACCTCGTTGGAGACGCAGGCGAGGGTCACGTAGCGCTGCACCATGGGGCGCTGGAGCAGCTGCTCCCAGGTGATGGTGATCGGGTTGCGCACCATGCCGTGGATGCGCAGCTCCCACGTGGCCGGGTCGATCTGCGGGGGATACAGCGCGGTGTCGATGCGGTAGAAGTCGTCGTTCGAGGTCACGTACGCGGTCGCGCCGTCCACCTGGGCGCCGGCCGGGACGGGCGGAACCGGCGGGGCGGGCGGCAGCACGACGGCCGCACGGGCCGCGGTCACCGCGCGGCGTGACGTGAGCAGCCGGCCGCCCACACCGCCGACGGCGGCGACGCCGGCCGCGGAGCCGAGGCCGATCAGGAAGCGCCGCCGGCCGTCCTCGCGGTAGGCGCTCGGCGAGACAACCGGGCGGGACCGCTCCCCCTCGGCCGGGCCACCCGGGCCGGCGGTCGTCGCGGCCCCCACCGGCGCGGGCTCCGCCTCGACGGCCGCCCGCAGCAGGTGGCGGAGCGCGAGATACGCCGCCACCGCGCCCACCAGGGTCGGCAGCGCGGCGGTGATCCCGGCGTCGTTGCGGGTCACCGCGGCCACCACGCCGAGCACGGCGAACAGCGCGATGCCGGCCGCCGCGACCACCCGGCTGCGCAGCGCCAGGACGCCGAGCAGGGCGGCGTAGGCGCCCAGCAGGAGGGCGGTGCCGCTGATGAGGGCGGTCTTGTCGTGCGTGCCGAAGATCGCGATGCCCGCGTCCTTCACCGGGGCCGGCACGTTGTCGACCACCACGCCGCCCACCGCGAACAGCGGCGACGACAGCGGACCGGTCAGCACGGCGACGATCTCGGCGACGCCGAGGGCCACCCCGGCCGCGGCCAGGCCGGCCAGCGCGGCCCGCAGGGAGAGTTTCACCTCTCCATCCTCCACCCGGGCGCCGCACCCACCCCGCGGCCAGGTCTTACGTTTCGATGACGGCCGGACGCGCCGGCTCCGCGGCGGCCGGGCGAAGCGGCGGCAGAGCGTCGACCAGCGCGTCCAGCAGGGCCACGGCACACCGCTCGGCCCGGGGCTCGGGCAGCTTCGGCACGCCCTCCGCGGGCAGGTCCCAGATCACCCTCCCCGGGTCCAGCCGGTCCAGGGCGGCGTACCACTGTTGCAGCGGCTCCCGCAGCTGGACGTGCGCCGCGAAGTTGCGCCGCCGCCGGGTCTCGTCGGCGTCGCGGCGCTGCCGCAGCGTCTCCCGTTCCGGCAGGCCGACCAGCACCGCGTCGGCGAAGCCGAGCCGGCCCGCGCGGAACGCCTCCCGGGTCACGGTCAGCTCGCGGTCGAACTGCGCGCGCGGCGCCAGCCCGAGGGCCGCCATGCCCCAGGAGTAGTGCAGCTTGACCGGGTCGGTGTCGCAGAACGCCACCCCGTCGGCGCGTTCCAGGTCGACGGCCTCGGCCCAGCGCCGCATGCTGACCCGGGCCCAGTGCCGGGCCAGGACCACCGCGTCGGTGGGCTCCCGGCCGGTGGCGGCGTACTCGGCGACGTACCGGCCGACGTGCCGCCGGCACCACGACGTCTTGCCGGCCGCGGTCGGCCCCTCCACCACCACGATCATCCGCGCCTCTTTCCCCGAATCCCGCATCACACACGACGAAGGGCGCGCCGCTGAATGCGACGCGCCCTTTTTACTCCGTTGAATCAGAAACCCGGGCCGTGCTGGTGGCCGTGACCGCCGTGGCTGTGGCCGTGGCCACCGCCGTTGGCGGCCGGCTCCGGCTCGGCCGGCTTCTCGACCACGAGGCTCTCCGTGGTGAGCAGCAGCGCGGCGATCGACACGGCGTTGGAGACCGCGTTGCGGGTCACCTTGACCGGGTCGATGATGCCGGCCGCGACCAGGTCGACGTACTCGTCGGTGGCCGCGTTGAGGCCGTGGCCCCAGCCGAGCTCGGCGGACTTGCCCACCACGACGTAGCCGTCGTGGCCGGCGTTCTGGGCGATCCAGCGCAGCGGCTCGATGAGCGACTTGCGCACGATCTGCACGCCGACCGCTTCCTCGCCGACCAGGCCGAGGTTGCCGTCGAGCACCGAGGCGACCTGCGCCAGGGCGGCGCCGCCACCGGGGACGGTGCCCTCCTCGACCGCGGCCTTGGTCGCCGCGATGGCGTCCTCGATGCGGTGCTTGCGCTCCTTCATCTCGACCTCGGTCGCGGCGCCGACCTTGATGACGGCGATGCCGCCGGAGAGCTTGGCCAGCCGCTCCGAGAGCTTCTCGCGGTCCCAGTCGGAGTCCGAGGCCTCGATCTCCTTGCGGATCTGCGCGACCCGGTCGTCGATCTCGGCCGTACGGCCGCCACCGTCGATGATGGTGGTGCTCTCCTTGTCGACCACGACGCGCCGGGCGGAGCCCAGCATGTCGAGGGTGACCTGGTCCAGCTTGTAGCCGAGCTCGGGGGCGATGAGCTCCCCACCGGTCGCGATCGCCAGGTCCTGCAGCATCGCCTTGCGGCGGTCCCCGAAGCCGGGGGCCTTCACGGCGGCAACCTTGAAGGTCTTGCGCAGCGCGTTCACCACGAGGGTGCTCAGCGCCTGGCCGTCGACGTCCTCGGCCACGATGAGCAGCGGCTTGCCACCCTGCAGGACCTTCTCCAGCAGCGGCAGCATCTCCTCGACGCTGGAGATCTTCTGGGTCGTGATGAGGATGTGGGCGTCCTCGAGCACGGCCTCCTGCGACTCGGCGTCGGTCACGAAGTTCGGGGAGATGAAGCCCTTGTCGAACTGCAGACCCTCGGTGACGTCGAGCTCGGTGCTGAGCGCGGAGCCCTCCTCGACGGTGATGACACCGTCGCGGCCGACCCGGTCCATCGCCTCGGCGATGAGCTCGCCGATCGTGGCGTCCTGGGCCGAGATGGTAGCGACGTTGGCGATCGCCTTGTGGTCGTTGACCTCGACCGCCTTCTCCAGCAGGGCCTTGGACACGGCCTCGGCGGCCAGGTCCATGCCGCGCTTGAGCGCGATCGGGTTGGCGCCCGCGGTCACGTTGCGCAGGCCTTCCTTGACCAGCGCCTGCGCGAGCACGGTGGCCGTGGTGGTGCCGTCGCCGGCGACGTCGTTGGTCTTGGTCGCCACTTCCTTGACCAGCTGGGCGCCGAGGTTCTCGTACGGGTCCGAGAGCTCGATCTCCTTGGCGATGGTGACACCGTCGTTGGTGATCGTGGGCGCGCCGAACTTCTTGTCGAGGACGACGTTACGGCCGCGCGGCCCGAGGGTGACCTTGACCGTGTCGGCGAGCGTGTTGACGCCGTGCTCCAGCAGGTGCCGGGCGTCGTCGGAGAAACTGAGGATCTTCGCCATATATGGTCCCTTCAACGCACCGGCGCCCTGGACCGGAGAGCCGGGCCAGGGCGGTCAGCACTGTCGGTTAGGTCTTACTTCTCGATGACCGCGAGGACGTCGCGGGCGGAGAGCACCAGGTACTCCTCGCCGGCGTACTTGACCTCGGTGCCGCCGTACTTGCTGTAGAGCACGGTGTCGCCGACCTGCACGTCGATCGGAACGCGGTTGCCCTTGTCGTCGATCCGGCCGGGGCCGACGGCGAGGACGGTGCCCTCCTGGGGCTTCTCCTTGGCGGTGTCGGGGATCACGATGCCCGACGCCGTCGTGGTCTCGGCCTCGTTCGCCTGGACCACGATGCGGTCCTCGAGCGGCTTGATCGCAACCTTTGTCGCGGTAGTCACGGGCATACCCTCCTGGGTACAGGTGTTGTCGCCGGCCAGTGGACAGGCCGGGCTGATGCCTCATGCCACCGGGCGGGGCCGTCGTCGCGGGTGCCGGTCCGCCTGGTGCAGGCGCGCATCCCGGATGGGGCGCGCGCTGGCACCCTCATGGTGAGAGTGCTAATCGGAGATTATGCCGGAACTAGCACTCCGTCAACCAGAGTGCCAGCACGTCACTCCTAGCAGAATGACTCGCCGTGGACCTCGAACTGCTCGCTGCCCTGCGTACCGCCGAAGGGTCGGCCGCCCTGGCGGCCGCCGCTGACGTCGCCGGCGGTGAGCCGCTGGCCGCGGCCACCGCGCTGCGGGCCCGCGGGGTCTCCCCCGCACTCGCCTCCGCCGCCCTCACCCAGGCTGACCTGCGCCGGCGCGCGGCGGCCAAGTTCGGCGCGGCCGCCGCGACGATGCTCTTCACCCGGGCCGGCTTCGAGCAGGCGACCCGGGCCGTGGTGGCGGACCGGCGGGCGGCCCGGCTGCGGGCCGCCGGGGTCGAGACCCTGGCCGATCTGGGGTGCGGGCTGGGCTCGGACGCGCTGGCCGCGGCCCGCCGGGGCATCCGGGTGTACGCGGTGGACGCCGACCCGTTGACGGCCGCGCTGGCCGCCGCCAACGCCGAGGCGGCCGGGCTCGCCCACCTCGTGACGGTCGAGTGCGCCGACGCCACCAGCGTGCCGGTGGAGCGCTACGACGCTGTCTTCGCCGATCCGGCGCGCCGCCGGGCCGGCCGGGGCCGGGTGATGGATCCGCGCTCGTGGTCGCCGTCGTGGGACTTCATCGCCACGCTGCCGCAGCGGGTGCCGCGCACGGTCCTGAAGCTGGCCCCCGGCATCGACCACGCGCTGCTGCCGGCCGGCGCCGAGGGCGAGTGGGTCAGCGTCGACGGCGATCTGGTCGAGGCGGCCTTCTGGTGCGGGCCGCTCGCGGAATTTCCTCGGCGGGCGATCCTTCTGCCCGCGGCGCGGGAGCTCACCGGCTCCGGCGTCGCGGCGGCGCCGGTCGGGCCGGTGGGCGCCTACCTGTACGACCCGGACCCGGCCGTGGTCCGCTCGCACCTGGTCGCGGAGTTCGCGGCTTCGATCGGGGGCCGGATCGCCGACCCGGAGATCGCGTACGTCTACACCGACACCGCCGTCGACACCGGGTTCGCCCGGCGGCTGGAGATCACCGACGTGCTGCCGTTCTCCCTCAAGCGCCTGCGCAGCCTGTTGCGCGACCGGCAGGTCGGACGGCTGGAGATCCGCAAGCGGGGTTCCGCGCTGGAGCCCGAGCAGCTGCGGCGCGACCTGCGGCTCAGCGGCAGCGCGGGGGCCTCGCTCGTGCTCACCCGGGTGGCGGGGGCGCCGACCGTCCTGCTCTGCCGCTAGCCTGCTTGATCGTGGCGAAGAAGGCTGCCGGGACCCCGGCCACCGTGCTGCTCGCGGCGCAGCGGGTGGCGCACGAGCTGCACCCGTACGACGTCTCGCCGGACGCCCCGAACTACGGCGCCCTGGTCGCCGCCGCCCTCGGCGCCGAGCCCGCGGTGGTCTTCAAGACCCTGATCGCCGAGGTGGACGGCGCGCTGACCGTGGCCGTCGTACCGGTGACCGGCGATCTTGATCTCAAGGCCCTGGCCCACGCGGCCGGCGGCAAGCGCGCCACGCTGGCGGACCGGGCGGCCGCCGAGCGCAGCAGCGGCTACGTCCGCGGTGGGATCAGCCCGCTGGGCCAGCGCAAGCGGCTCCCCACGGTGATCGACGACTCCGCCCTCGCGCTGGAGCGGATGTACGTCTCCGCCGGGCGCCGGGGCCTGCAGGTGTCGCTGGCGCCCGCCGACCTGGTCCGGCTCACCGACGCGGTCACGGCCCCGATCCGGAGCTAGGGCGGACACCCCGCCCACCCTGCACCGTTACGACACCGTGACGGTTCGTCAGGGGTCTTTCTCCCGAGATCCGGCAAATCGGACCACCTGCGTGACCTAGCGTCACGGTGTGGGGCGACTTCAGCGACGGTTCGGCGGCGTGCCGACGTGTCACCGAAGGGCCACGCGGGCTGAGAGATCTTGCGATCGGGCCCGTCGTGCCACGCCCGGCGCCGGGCCGCATCGCCCGACTCCACCCGGTTCCCGGCCACGGCCGGGCGGGCGGCGTTCCCGGCAGCGCACACCAGGAATCCGATGCAAGGTCCGGATTGATCCGAAGGGACTCGAGGAATGCGTAAGGGAATGTTCGCCCTTGCCGCGGTGGGCCTGCTGGCCACCGGCAGCATGGCTGCGTGCGGTGACGACAGCGGCAGCGACTCCGGCAGCAGCTCCGGCGGCTCGTCCGTCGGCAAGGTGGGCGTCATCCTGCCGGACACTGCCAGCTCCCAGCGGTGGGGCTCCGACGACCCCAAGTTCCTGAAGGCGGCGTTCGACGCGGCCGGCGTGGCGGTCGACATCCAGAACGCGCAGGGTGACAAGAGCCAGTTCCAGACGATCGCGGACGGCATGATCTCCAGCGGCGTCAAGGTGCTCATGATCGTCAACCTGGACTCCGGCACCGGCAAGGCCGTGCTGGACAAGGCCAAGGCGGCCGGCATCGCCACCATCGACTACGACCGGCTCACGCTCAACGGCGGCGCCAACTACTACGTGTCGTTCGACA
This sequence comes from Actinoplanes nipponensis, assembly GCF_016862275.1. Lineage (GTDB taxonomy): Bacteria > Actinomycetota > Actinomycetes > Mycobacteriales > Micromonosporaceae > Actinoplanes > Actinoplanes nipponensis. The sequence continues at coordinate 13,340 of NZ_BOMQ01000068.1, forward strand.
ACGTGGCGGTCGGCAAGCTGCAGGGCGAGGGCCTGGTCAAGTGCCTGACCGACATGAAGGCCAGCAAGCCGGTCGTGGCCGAGCTCAACGGCTCCCCGACCGACAACAACGCCACCCTGTTCAAGGAGGGCTACGACTCGGTCCTCAAGCCCAAGTACGACGCCGGTGAGTACGTCAAGGGCCCGGACCAGTCCGTGCCGGACTGGGACAACGCGCAGGGCGGCACCATCTTCGAGCAGATGCTGACCGAGAAGAAGGACATCAAGGGCGTGCTGGCCGCCAACGACGGCCTGGGCAACGCGGTCATCTCGGTGCTCAAGAAGCAGGGCCTGAACGGCAAGGTCCCGGTCACCGGCCAGGACGCGACGGTGCAGGGCCTGCAGAACATCCTCGCCGGCGACCAGTGCATGACGGTCTACAAGGCCATCAAGCAGGAGGCCGACGCCGCCGCGGACCTGGCGATCTCGCTGGCCAAGGGCGAGAAGAAAGAGGTCAGCCAGTCCATCAACGACCCGGAGTCGAAGGCGGCCGTGCCCTCGGTGCTGCTGACCCCGACGGCGATCTTCAAGGACAGCGTCAAGGACGTCGTCGCGGACGGTTTCGTCACCAAGGACCAGCTGTGCACCGGTGACTTCACCAAGCTCTGCACGGACAACGGCGTCAGCTGACCCACCTCGGGCCCGACGGCGCCGTCCATGCCCCCCGCGGGCGTGGGCGGCGCCGCATCGACTGAAGGAGAAACACCCGTGGCCGCGACACCTCTTCTGGAGTTGCGCGGGATCGACAAGAGCTTCGGTCCCGTCCAGGTCCTGCACGATGTCGGACTCTCCGTCTACCCCGGT
>NZ_BOMQ01000069.1 GCF_016862275.1 Actinoplanes nipponensis
GGAGCTGGCGGCCGGGAGCCAGTCGGTGGCCGGCCCGCCCGAGGGCGGCGCCCGCCCGCTGACCGCGGAGTCGGACGGCGGAGCGACCTACCAGGAAGACCTGAGCGACCGCCGGCACTGATCGCCGGCCCGACGTTCGAGAACCGGCCCGTCCCGACAGGGGGCGGGCCGGTTCTTCATGTGCCGGGCGAGGCAGCCGCCCGCCGGACGCCGGACGCCGATCCCCGCTGCGGCGGGGAGAAGGCTGCGGCGGGGAGAAGGCTGCGGCGGGGAGAAGGCTGCGGCGGGGAGAAGGCTGCGGCCCGGGCGAGGCTGAGGCCCGAAGAAGGCCGAGGTCGGGAAGAACGGGCGGACCCGAGGGAGACCCGTGGAGATCGGCGGGGTCGTGGCCACCGATGCCGGGATGGCCGGGCTGTGGTCCCCGGCGTCCTTCGCCCACGTCGTGGACTACGACACGGGAGAGTCGGCGTTGCCGGCGGACGAGGACATCGCCCGGCACATCGCCGACGGCGCCTTCGTGCCGGTGAACATCGGTGGCGACGGTGCCTTCCAAGTGGTCGTCCGGGCCGGTTCGTCGTCGACCACGGCGGAGCTCAGTCAGAGAGAACGTCGCTTCCTGCTGACCTCCTCCCAGCCCCACCTGTTCGTCTCCGCCGGCGTCGCCCTGATCAGCGGCATCCAGCACGTCCAGGGGGCTGCCGGGGAAGGCCTCCGCCTCCCCGCTGCCGCCGGGAGCCTGGAGCGTCACCGTCGCCCTGATCGACTGGGGCGCCGAACCCGGCCAGCGGACCAGCTCCGGAAAAGCGCCCCGACCGCCCTGCCGGACCTCGTCCTGCTGATCAACCCCGCGCTCGCCGGCCCGACGCGGTACCGAACGAGCCTCCAGACCTTCGAGCGGTAAGGTCCGAGCGCGTCAGGGCCGTCTCCTCGGCTGGGGCACTCAGCGCGTCGGCGCCGCCTCCTCGGTGGGGAACTCCGCCACCGGCCCGCCGGCGCCGTCCCCGAGGGCACCCACCGACCCGCCCTCGAGCGCCTCGGCCGCCTCGACTGGCTCGGCCGGCTCGGCCGCCGCCTGCTCCCGACGCCGCCGCAACTCCGCCGGCAGCGCGAGCACCGCCACCACGACCCCGACCCCGCCGACGGCCGCGAACCCCCACGCCGGCGACCACGTGTCCATCACCACGCCGGCCAGCGGGGCGCCCAGCGCCACCCCGACCGTCAGCGACGAGTTGTGCCATCCCATCGCCTCGCCGCGGGCCGCCGCGGGGGTGAGCCGGCTCACCGCGTCCGCAGTGGCCGTGATCGTCGGGGCGCACAGCGCGCCCGCCGGCAGCAGCAGCAGCGCGAGCAGCCACCAGTGGCCACCGGCCAGCCCGACCGGGATGGTCAGCAGGGCCATCGGCGCGAAGAGGGCCAGCGGCGGCAGGCCCCGCCGCACCGTGCCGTACGCGAACCCGCCCACCAGCGAGTACGCCGCCCACAGGCCCAGCACCGCGCCGGTCCACTCGACCTCGCCGGCGTTCTGCAGCACCGCCACCACCGCGACGTCGGTGCCGCTCAGCACGAGGGTGGCCGCGCTGGTGATCGCCAGGATGGCCACCAGGCGGGGTTTGAGCCAGGTGCTGCGCGGCACCCGTTCGCCCGCCGAGATGGGGGTTTCGTCCGTGCCGCGGATCGGCGGGTCGAGCAGGAACAGCCCGACGCCCGACAGCAGGATGCCGGCGCCCACGGTCAGCATCGCCACCCGGGGCCCGGCCGTCGTGCTGACCAGCACGCCCAGCGCCGGGCCGGCCATGAAGGACAGCTCCGTGGTGATCGAGTCCAGCGCGAAGGCGGGCAGCCGGTGCGACTCGGGGGCGAGCGCGGCGATCGACTGCCGGGCCACCGCGAACGCCGGCAGCGTCAGGAAGCCGCCGACCAGCGCCGCCACCAGCAGCGCCCAGTACGGCATGGCCTGGGCGGTGGCCCAGAACGTCACCTCGGCCGCCGTGGTCAGCACCAGCACCGGGCGCAGGCCCTTGCGGTCGGTGATCCGGCCCAGCACCGGCGCGCCGAGTGAGCTGCCGACGGTGAACGCGGCCCCGACCAGGCCGGCGGCGCCGTAGCCGAGCCCCAGGTCCACGGTCACGTGCAGGGTGAGCACCACCGTGCCGGCGGTGATCGGGATGCGGGCCAGCGTCGCCACGATGAGCAGCGAGCGGATCCCGCGCAGGGCGAGCGTCTCGCGGTAGGGCGTGAGTGTCATTGCGGTCGTAACCTCCGCACGACAGTCAACCGCAGGGGTACGACAAACCCCCGGCCGTTAGACGGAGCTCACTACCGGGGTGCCGGTCGTCGCCACGGCGGCCTCCTCGAACTGCTGGAGCGCCGCGCTGGTGGTGGCCGCGGCGACCCCGGCCGTCAGGTCCAGCAGCACCGTGGTCGCGAAGCCCGCCGCCTGCGCGTCCAGCGCGGTGGCGCGGACGCAGTGGTCGGTGGCGATCCCGACCACGTCGACCGCCGTCACGCCGCGGGCCCGCAGCCAGTCCGCCAGGCCCTCGCCCTCGCGGGTGTGGCCCTCGAAGCCCGAGTACGCCGCCGCGTGCTCACCCTTGTGGAACACCGCCTCGACCCGCGCCGTGTCCAGCGCCGGGTGGAAGGACGCCCCCTCGGTGCCGACCACGCAGTGCGCGGGCCACGAGTCCACGAAGTCGGGGTGCTCGCTGAAGTGCGCCCCCGGGTCCACGTGGTAGTCCTTGGTCGCCACGACGTGGTCCCAGCGGCCCGGGCGCAGGGCCGCCGAGATGCCCGCGGCGACCTCCGCCCCGCCCGGGACGGCCAGGGAGCCGCCCTCGCAGAAGTCGTTCTGCACGTCGACGATGATGAGCGCACGCGACATCGGTGGCACCTTTCAGGCGGTCGGGACGACGGTTACCGGGATCGCCGGGTCGCCGGCGGAGAGCTTCAGGCCTTCCCACGGGATCGAGATCAGGCACTGCCGCAGGTGCTCGCGCGACTCGGCCAGCGACGGCAGCGGGGCCACCTCGCCGGCCACCACGAACGCGCGCTGCAGCAGCCGGTCGTTGGTGTTGTGGTCGGGCACGCCCTGCGACACGATGATCTCCTCGGTGGCCGTACCCGTGGGCTTGTGCCGCCGGATGGCGGTCTTGCGCCCGCCGACCGTCGCCTTGTTCTCCGAGCGTTTCACGACGGCCCGGCCCTCTACCTCGACCAGCTTGTAGACCAGGCCGGCCGTCGGCGCGCCGGAGCCGGTCACCACCGCCGTGCCCGCGCCGTACATGTCGACCGGCTCCGCCGCCAGCGTCGCGATCGAGTATTCGTCCATGTCGCCGGAGACGATGATCTTCGTCTCGGTGGCGCCGAGGGAGTCGAGCAGCTCCCGGGAGTGCTGGGCCAGCACCGACAGGTCGCCCGAGTCGATGCGGACCGCGCGCAGGTCGGGGCCGGCCACGGCGATGGCGTTGCGGATGCCCTGGGCGATGTCGTACGTGTCCACCAGCAGGGTCGTGTTCTTGCCCAGCGCCGCCACCTGCGAGGCGAACGCGGCCGGCTCGTCGTCGTGCAGCAGCGTGAAGGCGTGGGCCGAGGTGCCCGTGGTGGGGATGCCGTAGCGGCCGCCGGCGGCCAGATTCGAGGTCGACGCGAAGCCGGCCAGGTACGCGGCCCGGGCCGCGGCCACCGCGGCCTCCTCATGGGTACGGCGGGAGCCCATCTCGATGATCGGCCGGCCGCGGGCGGCGGTGACCATCCGGGCCGCTCCCGCCGCGATCGCGCAGTCGTGGTTGAGCACCGACAGGATGAGTGTCTCCAGCACCACGCACTCGGCGAAGCCGCCGGACACGGTCAGGATCGGCGAGCCGGGGAAGAACAGCTCGCCCTCGGCGTATCCGTCGATGTCGCCGGTGAAGCGGTAGTCCGCCAGCCACGCCGCGGTCGTCTCGTCGACGATGCCGGAGCGGCGCAGGAAGTCGATGTCCGCCGGCGTGAAGCGGAAGTCGCGGATCAGCTCCATCAGGCGGCCCTGGCCGGCGACGACGCCGTAGCGGCGGCCGGCCGGCAGCCGCCGGGCGAAGACCTCGAAGACGCTGCGGCGGTGCGCCGTCCCGTCCTTGAGGGCGGCACTGACCATGGTCAGCTCGTACTGGTCGGTCAGCAGCGCGGGCGCGAAGTCGGTCACGGGACAACCTTAGGCGTCCCCTCCCGGCCCTCGCTGCGCTCGGTGCAGTCGGTCACGCCGCCCCCACCCTATTGCGGCAGCAGGCGAAGTGCCGGAGCAAGCTCCACCCGGCCGTTCACGCCCAGCTTGGTGTAGACGCGCTGCAGGTGGTTCTCCACCGTGCGGGGCGACAGGTAGAGCCGGTCGGCGATCTCCCGGCTCCGGACACCCTCGGCGGCCAGCTCGGCCACCTGGCGCTCCCGCACGGTCAGCGCCGGCTGGACGGCCAGCAGCGCCGGGGTCCGTACCGTGTCGCAGCGGCTGAGCAGGTCGGCCAGCAGGGTGCTGGCCGCCAGCGCCCGCGGGTCGCGGGCCGCCCGGAAGATCCGGACCGCGCCCGCCACCGCCTCGGCGGCGAACAGCTGGTAGCCGAGCACGGCGAACTCGCGGGCCACCGTGAACAGGTCCTCGCCGGCCTCCGCCACCGCGGCCCGGGCGTGCCGGACCACCAGCGGCGTGGCCGGGCCGCCCACGGTCGGGGCCAGCTCCTCGATCCGGGCCGCGGCCTGCTGCGGCTGGCCCAGCCGGACCAGGTCGTAGAGGGCGAGCAGCTCGTGCGCGTACAGCTCATCGGCGCGCAGCCGGGCCACGGCGCGCTGCAGGACGCGTACCGCCGCGCCGAGCTCGCCCCGGCACGCGAGGGTCCAGGCGCGCACCTGCTCGTGCCACGGGTAGTAGAGGCTGGCCGCGCTGCTGGCGGCGGCGTCCGCGGTGGCCAGCGACTCGGCGGCCAGCGTGTGGTCGCCGCGCACCGCCGCGACGTGCGCGCGGACGAAGTGGGCACTGCCGTCGTAGCCCCGCGCCGGGGCCAGGGCGGCGCAGGCCTGCTCCGCGGCGTGCAGGGCCTCCCCGGTCTGCCCGCGCAGCAGCCCGGCGTAGGCCTGCAGCTGCGACACCCAGCCGGAGCCGAAACCGAAGCCGCCGGCCTGGGCCAGGTGGGTGAACTCCGCCGCCAGGATCCGGTCGATGCCCGCCAGGTCCAGGGCCACGCTGAGCCGGGTGCCCTCGGTCATCTGCAGCGCGTACTGCAGGGTCGGTGTGTCCCGCCGCCAGGCCGCCGTGTCGGCGTAGACCTCCGCGATGAGCCGGGCGCTGCCGTCCGAGTCGCCGCCGCCGGCCATCAGACACGCCAGCACGCAACGGGCCAGCGCGCGGGTCGCTATCCCGGCCGCGGGCTCGTCCAGCACGCCCCGGGCCAGGCTCCGGGCGGCCGGCAGCTGCTGGAGCTGGAGCCGGATGAGACTTTCCAGGGCCCGGGTGCGGGCCGCCTCCGCCGGGTCGGTGAGCCGCGCGGCGGCCAGCATGTCGGCCGCCGCCGCCCGGCCCAGCCCGAAGAACTCCACGGCGGCCCGCGCGGTGAGCCGGCGGGCGCCGTCGTCCGGGTCCGGGTCCGCGTCCAGGACGCCCAGGGCCTCCTCCGGGCGGTCGGCGAAGAGCAGCACGGTGGCCAGCAGCTCGGCGGCCGCCCATCCGGCCCCGGCGTCCCGGGCCGCCGCCGCGAGTCGGCGGGCCAGGGGGATGTCGAAGCGCCCGAACGCCTGCCGGGCCGCGTCCAGCAGCAGCGTGCCGTCCTGGGCCGTACCGGAGTCGAGCCGCCAGACGGCGACCCGCAGCAGGTCGTCGCGGCGCCGGGCGCCGGCCCCGGCCACCAGGTCGGCGAGCTGGGCGAGCAGCCGCCGGGAGCGGGTCACCGGGCAGCCGCGGCGGACCACCTCGCCGTAGAGCGGGTGGGCCAGCCGGACGTCGCGGCGGCGCCCGTCCGCGACGACCTGGATGAGGCCGCGTTCCTCGGCGGCCTCCACGTCGGCCGGCGCGGCGGCGCGCAGCAGCAGCGTCAACCCCAACGGCTCACCGAACGAGACCGTCTCGAGCACGTCGCGGACCCCGGGGGTGAGCCCGCCGATCCGCGCCCCGACCAGGTCGGCCAGGCTCGGCGCCAGGCTGAGCCGGCCGGTCCAGCGCCAGAACCCGTACGACTCGGTCAGCTCGCCGCCGCCGATGGCGGCCAGCACCAGCTCGCGCAGCAGCAGCGGGTTGCCGCCGCCGAGCCGGATGAGGCGCTGGGCGGTGCCGGCCTCGACCGGCCCGCGGACCAGCGCGGTCAGCAGCTCGCGGGACTCGTCGTCGGTCAGCGGGTCGAGCTCGGCGTGGCCGACCAGGCCCTCGGTCCACAGCGCGCTGATCGGCGGCGGCACCGGCTCGGCGGTCCGCAGCGTGCCGAGCAGGGTGGCGCCCTCGCGGACCAGCAGGTGGGCGAGCGCGGCGGACGGCGGGTCGAGCAGGTGGGCGTCGTCGATGGCCAGCACCATGGGCCGCCCGCCGGACCCGGCCTGCAGCCCGTCGACCGCCCAGCGCAGCAGCCCGGCGGGGGAGAGGCCGACCGGCGGGTCGGCCGGGAGGATCTGGGCCAGGCCCCCGAACGGCAGCCCGGAGCTGGCGATGTTGGCCGAGGCGCAGTGCACTGCGTACTGCTCCGCCGGTAACTCGGCGACCGCCTCGTGCAGCAGGCGGCTCTTGCCGATGCCGGCGCTGCCGCTGAGGATGAGCCCGCGCTCGGTCCGGCTGGTGGCGACGGTGGTGAGCCTGGTCAACTCGTCGGCGCGCCCGACGAATCCCCACTGCTCCACCCGGCCAGCATATCGAGATCCGTCATATTCGGGTCACAGTACGTACCGTGTCGGAGAATGAGTAACAGTGCAGGAAACGGTGAGTAATCAGGCACCTGTCCGGCTCCGCCCCCGTCCCATACGGTTCGGCGGTGCCGGCGCGACTGCCCGGGCCCAGCCTGGCGGGGCGGGTCCGGGCGCCCGCCGGACCCGTGGGCGCCCGTCGGTGGCGCCGTCCCGGCACTTCGACGCGCTCGGCGCGCTCGGTTCGACCCCCGCCCGAATCGGCGTGGCACGATGGGGGGCATGGCGTTGCCTCAGGTCGCTCCCGCAGAGACGCCGCAGATCGAGGAGGTACCGGCTGATGATCGGCCGTGGGTGACCATCGTCTGGGACGATCCGGTCAATCTCATGTCGTACGTGACCTGGGTGTTTCAGAAGTTGTTCGGCTACAGCCACGACAAGGCCGAGCAGTTGATGATGGACGTGCACAACAAGGGCAAGGCGGTCGTGTCCAGCGGCGCGCGTGAACGGATGGAAATGGACGCTGCGCAGCTCCACGGCTACGGGCTGTGGGCGACGGTGGACCGGGCGTGAGTGGGCGGGTGAACTGAGACGATGTTCCGACGCAACGGGAACCAGTGCGTGGCCACCTTCGCCATCGACGAGGTGCGCGTGCTGCGCAAGGTCGCCGGCGAGGTGGTCGGCCTGCTGATGGACGGCTTCGACCACACCGACCCGGTGGTCGGCCGGCTCTTCCCGGACATCTATCCGGAGCGGCCCGACGACTCGGCCGAGTTCCGCCTCTACACCGAGGGTGATCTCAAGACCGGCAAGATCGACCAGGCCGGGGCCATCCTGGCCGCGCTGCCGGACGACGGCCCCGGCGAGGTGCGCCTGGACGGCGAGGAGGCCGAGGCCTGGCTGCGGGCGATCAACGACGCGCGGCTGGCCATGGGGACCCGGCTCGACATCCAGGGCGACACCGATCTCGGCGACGAGCTCGACGAGGCCGTGGTGCGCGACCCCGCGTCGAGCCGGGTCTTCCAGCTCTCCGTCTACGCGTACCTGGGCTACCTGCAGGAGTCCCTGCTCAACGCGTTGCCGGAGATCGAGGAACGGGCCTAGCCGGCCTGGTCCAGCCGGGCGAACTCCTCATCGCTGAGGGTCAGCTCCGGGGCCTGCGCGGAGTCCTTGATCGACTCCGGGCGGCTGGCCCCGGGGATCGGGATCACGTGCTCGCTCTTGGCCAGCATCCAGGCCAGGGTCACCCGCTGCGGGCTGACCCCGTGCGCCGCGGCGACCTGGCCGAAGGCCTCGAAGCGGCGGCCCAGCTCGCCGGCCCGGGCGATCCCGCCGAGCGGCGACCACGGCAGGAACGCGATCCCCAGCTCGTCGCAGAGCCGCAGCTCGGGCTCGGAGGAGCGGAACGCGGGGGAGAACTGGTTCTGCACCGAGACCAGCCGGCCGCCGAGGATCTCCTGGGCCTGGCGGATCTGGATCACGGTGGCGTTGGAGATGCCGGCCATCCGGATCTTGCCCTCGTCGAGCAGGTCGCGCAGGGCGCCGACCGACTCCTCGTACGGGACCTGGGGATCCGGGCGGTGGAACTGGTAGAGGCCGATCGCGTCGACGCCGAGGCGCTTGAGCGAGCCCTCGACGGCCTCGCGCAGGTGCGCCGGGGAGCCGTCCACGGTCCACGAGCCGTCGCCCGGGCGCAGGTGGCCGCCCTTGGTGGCGACCAGCACGCCCGAGGTGTCGCCGCCCCAGCCGGCCAGCGCCTGGGCGATCAGCGACTCGTTGTGCCCGACCTCGTCGGCGTGCAGGTGATAGGCGTCGGCCGTGTCGATCAGGGTCACCCCGGCGTCGAGGGCCGCGTGGATGGTCCGTACCGAGCGGTCGGTGTCCGGACGTCCCTCGATGGACATCGGCATGCCGCCGAGCCCGACGGCGCCGACCTGGAAGTTTCCGATAGATCGCTGCTTCATGGCCAGTACCTACCCCGGACGATGATCGGTACGCGCGTGAGCACTGCCACCCCCGGTCCGGCGGCTCGTCACGGTAATGTGAACGACGTGCTGACCATCGACAGCGCGATCGTCGACGCGATCGTTGCCCACGCCCGCCGGGACCACCCGGACGAGGCCTGCGGTGTCGTCGCCGGGCCCGTGGGCAGTGACCTGCCGACGCGGCACATCGCGATGGACAACGCGGCCCGGTCGATGACGTTCTACGAGTTCGACTCCATGGAGCAGCTGCGGGTCTGGCGCGAGATGGACGACAACGACGAGGAACCGGTGGTGATCTACCACTCGCACACCGCGACCGAGGCGTATCCGTCGCGCACCGACATCTCCTTCGCCGGTGAGCCGGGTGCGCATTACGTGCTCGTCTCGACGCGCGAGCCGGATTCCGAGGAGATTCGTTCGTTCCGTATCGTGGACGGTGTGGTGACCGAGGAAGAGGTCAACATCGTGGATGCGACGGTGGACGCGTGAGTGGGATTGCGGACGGCTTCGCCGTCCAGTCGTACATGTTCGGGCAGAGCCCCGCGTCGGTCTATTACGAGTGTCGCTGACGCGACCTCCACGACCCTGCCCCCGAACTCTCTCGACTCTCTCTTTCTAGGAGCATCACAGTCATGGCTATCGAAGTTCGCGTTCCCACCATCCTGCGCAGCTACACCGGCGGCTCGAAGGTCGTCGAGGGTTCCGGCGCGACGCTCTCCGGCCTGATCGACGACCTGGACGCCAAGCACTCGGGTCTCAAGGGCCGCCTGCTCACGCCCGAGGGTGGCCTGCACCGGTTCGTCAACGTCTACGTCAACGACGAGGACGTCCGCTTCCTCGGCGCGCTCGACGCCCCGCTGAGCGACGGTGACTCCGTCACCATCCTGCCGGCGGTGGCCGGTGGCGCGCTCGGCTTCGCCGCCGCGGCCGCCCTGCTCCGGAAGTAGTCGTCGTGGCTCGCTACGAGAGCCTGCTGGACGCCTGCGGGGGCACGCCGCTGGTCGGTCTGCCCCGGCTGTCGCCGACGGTGCCCGAGGGGGCGCCGCCGGTGCGGCTGTGGGCCAAGCTGGAGGACCGCAACCCCACCGGCAGCATCAAGGACCGCCCGGCGCTGTTCATGGTGCGCGAGGCGGAGGAGACCGGGCGGCTCCGCCCGGGCGACACCATCCTCGAGCCGACCAGCGGCAACACCGGCATCTCGCTGGCCATGGTGGCCAAGCTGCGGGGCTACCGGCTGGTCTGCGTGATGCCGGAGAACGTCTCCTCCGAGCGGGTCCAGCTGCTCCGGATGTACGGCGCGGAGATCATCTTCTCGCCGGCCGCGGGCGGCTCCAACCAGGCGGTGGCGACGGCGAAGCAGATCGCCGCCGAGCATCCCGACTGGGTGATGCTCTTCCAGTACGGCAACCCCGGCAACGCCCGGGCGCACTACGAGACCACCGGGCCGGAGCTGCTGCACGACCTGCCGACCATCACCCACTTCGTGGCCGGCCTGGGCACCACGGGCACGCTGATGGGCACGGGGCGGTATCTGCGGGAGAAGGTCGACGGCATCCAGATCGTCGCGGCCGAGCCCCGCTACGGCGAGCTGGTCTACGGGCTGCGCAACATCGACGAGGGCTACGTCCCGGAGCTCTACGACGCCACCGTGCTGAGCCGGCGCTTCTCGGTGGGCACCCGCGACGCGGTGCTGCGTACCCGGCAGCTGGTCGAGGTCGAGGGCATTTTCGCCGGCTTCTCCAGCGGCGCCATCCTGCACGCCGCGCTGGCGGTGGCCCACGAGGCGGTCAAGGCCGGCCAGCGCGCCGACGTGGCCTTCGTGATCTGCGACGGCGGCTGGAAGTACCTCTCCACCGGCGCCTACGGGGGCACCCTGGCCGAGGCCGAGGACGCCCTCGAGGGTCAGCTCTGGGCCTGAGCGGGCGGCGGGGCGGCGTGACCGCCCCGCCGGCCGCGCCCGTGGCGGTGCGGCGGCCTCAGTAGGCCACGGCGAGCATGATGTCCGCGATCAGCGGCACGGCCGCCCCCAGCAGCAGCAGCCACGGCAGGATCCGCCGGTGGATGGACAGGAACGCGCCGACCGACAGGGCCACGCTGACCATCCCGAGGAAGGCCAGCACCGGCACGTACCAGCCGGGCACGCCGCCGCCGATCTGCGAGACCATGCCGCGGATGCCGATGCCGACGCCGGCCAGGCCGAGCAGGGCCGCGTACAGGGACATGGCCAGCAGCCGCCGGGTGCCCGGCGCCGGGTCGTCCGGGGTCGGGAAGCGGAAGAAGACCTCGTCGCCGGCCTCGTCGACCAGGTCGTCCGGGCCGGGTTCCCAGCCGAACGGGACCACGTCCGGGGCCGGGGAGTCCTGCACCGGGACCCGGGTCCGCCTCGGTTCCTGCACGCCCGTCGTCGTCACTGCGCTCCCTCGTCCCGCCGGTGTGTCCCTTCACGGTGTGCAACGAATGCGACTCACGTGGCGTAACGGATGGGATAATGATGCAGGTCACGACCGGTGTGACATACGTTGTCGATTTAGCGACAAATCGATCAGACGTTTACGTCCCGCGCTGGTCCCGGCGTAGGCTGCGCAGCGTGATTGACTGGTCTGCCGTCTCGGCCACGGACCGGTTCCTGGGGGCTGGAGAGTTTCAAGGAGCATGGGTTTTGGGCGAGTGGACGACCGAGCGTGAACCAGAGGAACCCCCATGCGACTGACCGTTCTCGGCTGCGCCGGCAGTTTTCCCGGCCCCGAGTCGGCTTGTTCGGCCTACCTCGTCGAGGCGGAGGGTTTCCGGCTGCTGATCGACTTCGGGTCCGGGTCGTTGTCGGCGCTGCAGCGCTACGCGGGGCTCGGCGCCGTCGACGCGATCATGCTCACCCACCTGCACTGCGACCACATGCTGGACGCGTGCACGTACGTGGTGGTGCGCCGCTACGCCCCCGAGGGCCCGCTGCCGCCGCTGCCGGTGTACGCCCCGCTCGGCGCCGCGGAACGCATCTCGGCCGCCTACAGCGCCGACAACGAGCCGGTGGACGACGTGTACACGTTCTACGGTCTGCAGCCCGGCACGTTCCCGATCGGCCCGTTCACCGTGACCGCCGACCGGGTCAACCATCCGATCGAGACGTACGGCGTCCGGGTCGAGCACGACGGCCGGGTGCTGGCGTACTCGTCGGACACCGCGCCGTGCGAGGCGCTGCTGCGGCTGGCCCAGGGCGCCGACCTGTTCCTGTGTGAGGCGAGTTACCTCGACGGCGTGGCCAACCCGCCCGACCTGCACCTGACCGGGGGCGAGGCGGGGGAGGCGGCGACCAAGGCGGACGTGCGCAAGCTGCTGCTGACCCATCTTGTGCCGGCCTGGGGCAGCGAGGCCTCTACTGTGGAGGCCGCGTCCGCCGCGTTCGCGGGTCCGGTGGAGGTCGTCCGACCCGGCGCCCGCTACGATCTCTGAGCTTGCCGAGGGGACGGCACGAGCGGACCACCGACCTCGAAGTGACCTTGGAGTGCCCTGCATGACTGGTCGATCAGTGGGTGAGCGCGGGCTGCGCATCGTCCGACTGGCGAACTTCGTCTCACCTCGTTCAGGCGGGCTGCGCACCGCGCTGCGCAACCTCGGCGAGGGCTATCTGCGGGCCGGCCACGAGCCGATCCTCATCGTCCCGGGGCGCGAGCGCTCCGACGAGATGACCGCGCAGGGCCGGGTCATCACGCTGCCCGGGCACCGCGTGCCGCGCACCGGCGGTTACCGCGTGCTCGCCGGCCGGCGCGAGCTGACCGGCCTGCTGGACGGGCTGCGGCCGGACCGCATCGAGGTCTCCGACCGGGCCACGCTGCGCTGGACGGGCCGCTGGGCCCGCGAGCGCGGGGTGGGCTCGATGATGGTCTCCCACGAGAGCCTGGCCGGCCTGCTCGGCGTCTGGGGCATGCCGCACCGCGACTCCCTCGCCGACCGGCTCAACCGCCGTACCGCCGAGGTCTTCGACCAGATCGTCTGCACGACCGCCTTCGCCGCGGCGGAGTTCCGCCGCCTGGGCGTGCCCAACCTGGTCGAGGTGCCGCTCGGGGTCAACCTGCGGCAGTTCCACCCGAGCCGCGCCGACGCGGCGGTCCGCGCCCGCTACGCGCGCCCGGAGGAGCTGCTCGTCGTCTACTGCAGCCGGCTGTCCGCCGACAAGCGGCCCGAGCTGGCCGTCGACACCATCGCCGCGCTGCGGGCGGCCAAGGTGCCCGCGGTGCTGGCCCTGGCCGGCGACGGCTCGCGCCGCGCGGCGCTGGCCTACCGGGCCGCCCGGCTGCCGGTGCGCTTCGCCGGGCACATCACCGACCGCGACGACGTCGCCGCGCTGCTGGCCAGCGCCGACGTGGCGGTGGCGCCGGGCCCGGTGGAGACGTTCGGGCTCGCCGCGCTGGAGGCCCTGGCCTGCGGCACGCCGGTGGTGGTCAACGCGGCCAGCGCGCTGCCCGAGGTGGTCGGGGAGGCCGGCGTGGCCGTACGCGGCACGCCGGAGGCGTTCGCCGACGGCGTCCGCAGCCTCATGGCCCGGCCCGAGGCCGAGCGTCGGGCGGCCGCCCGCGCCCGCGCCGAGCTGTTCGGCTGGCCGCAGGCCGTCGAGGGATTCCTGCGGGCGCACGGCGCGCTGCCGCAGGCCCGCAGCTCAGCGGTCGTGACCCGGCAGTCCCGGCCGGAGCGGGCGCTGCGCCCGGCGGTGCCCGTGGTCGCCGCCGTAGCGTCCAGTGCCTGGGCGACGGCACCCGGCGACGCGCTGTAGCGGCGATCGGCCTAGGCTCTTGCCATGGCGCGACCCGACGGCCGAGAGCCCGGCCAACTCCGACCCGTGACCCTCACCCGCCGGTGGAGCATCCATCCCGAGGGATCGGTGCTCGTCGAATTCGGCGACACCCGGGTGCTCTGCACCGCCAGCGTGACCGAGGGCGTGCCGCGCTGGCGCAAGGGCTCCGGGCTCGGCTGGGTGACCGCCGAGTACGCGATGCTCCCGCGCGCGACCAACACCCGCGGCGACCGGGAGAGCGTCAAGGGCAAGGTCGGCGGCCGCACCCAGGAGATCTCCCGGCTGATCGGGCGCAGCCTGCGGGCCTGCATCGACCTCAAGGCCCTCGGCGAGAACTCGATCGTGCTGGACTGCGACGTGCTGCAGGCCGACGGCGGCACCCGGACGGCCGCCATCACCGGCGCGTACGTCGCGCTGCACGACGCGGTGAACTGGCTGGCCGACCGCAAGTCGCTGGCCGGCCGGGTCGAGAAGGTGATGCACCGGTCGATCCAGGCGGTCAGCGTCGGCATCGTCGACGGCGAGCCCCGGCTGGACCTGATGTACCTGGAGGACGTGGCCGCGGAGGTGGACATGAACGTGGTCTGCACCGGCGACGGCGACTTCGTGGAGGTGCAGGGCACCGGCGAGGCCAACGTGTTCCGGCGCGACCAGCTCGACGCGCTGCTCGACCTGGGCGTGCTCGGCTGCGCGGAGCTGGCCGCGGCCCAGCAGAAGGCGCTCGCCGCGTGAGCGCCCGGCTGCTGCTGGCCACGGCCAACCGCAAGAAGCTGGTCGAGCTCCAGCGCATCCTGGACAACGCGCTCGGCGCCGGCGGCGTCGAGCTGGTCGGGCTGGGCGACTTCCCGGACTATCCGGATGTGCCCGAGACCGGCCTCACCTTCGGCGAGAACGCGCTGATCAAGGCGCGCGAGGGCGCCTCCCGCACCGGCCTGCCGACCGTGGCCGACGACTCGGGGCTGGCGGTGGACGCGCTCAACGGCATGCCCGGGGTGTTCAGCGCCCGCTGGGCCGGCGGGCACGGCGACGACGAGGCCAACCTGGAGCTGGTGCTGGCCCAGATCGGCGACGTGGCCGACGAGCACCGCGGCGGCGCGTTCGTCTGCGCGGCCGTGCTCGTGCTGCCGAACGGCCGCGAGCACCTGGTCGAGGGCAAGCAGCGCGGCCAGATCCTGCGGGCGCGGCGCGGCACCGGCGGTTTCGGCTACGACCCGATCTTCCTCGGCGAGGGCCAGAGCCGCACCAACGCGGAGCTCAGCGCGGAGGAGAAGGACGCGATCAGCCACCGGGGCAAAGCGTTCCGCGAGCTGGCCAAGGTCATCGCCAAGGAGTTGCCCCGCTAGCCGGCGGGTCGGCCCTCGGCGCAACCCGTACGCCTGCTCTCGGCCCACGGCGTGTCGTCGAGGGCCACCGGCGAGATCGTCCGGACATGCTCGTCCGCCGTCTCCACCCTGACCGAGGCGACCAGAGCCCGGGACTGGTCCGCGCCGCAGTTCCACTCGACCACCACGTCGACGGGCAACGCCGTACCCGGCGCCACGAAGCGGGCCCGCTCGGGGCTGCGTACGGTGACGGCCGGCTGATCGACGCGGACGGCCAGCACGGTGACCGTCTCGGGCCCGGCGTTGACGATCGTCACCTGGGCTTCGAGGCGGGCCCGCCGCTGCTCGTGGCGCACCGTCATCAGGCCGGATTCGGCGAACAGCAGCACCGAGACCGTGGACCTCTGGGCCGCCACCGACGCGGCCAGCGGCTGATACCGCCAGAGGTGCATCGCGACGCCGCCCAGTATCCCGCCGGCCAGGAATGCCACCACCACGACCAGGGCCAGCGTCCGCCCGGTGGCGCGGCGGGGCCATCGACGTCCCGGAGTCCCGTTCGGCCCGGTCGGGTACCGAGCCGGCTGGTCCAGATCGATCATCGCCTGTCCCTTCCCCGAGAAGGCTCCCGCCGTGGCCTGCGGACCAGGAGCCGGCCCGCGCGACCATCGAGCACGCGCGAGCGTACCCACCGGCAGCCACGGTGGCCGACCACCGGCCTTCGGCAGCGGCGCCACCGCTGCATCGATCCGGGAGAGTTTCCTAGGACCGGCCGCCGAGCCGCAGCACCCGGGCCACGACACCCGGCCGCAGCAGCTCGCTCGGGGGCGCGAGCAGCTGCTGCACCCGCAGGTAAACGTCGGTCAGCTCGGGCGACCGGTGCGTGGCGATCGCCAGCCGCCGGGCGTACCAGTTCGACACGGCGACCCCGTGCGGCCGCGGCCCGGTCGTCTGCGGATAGGCGAAGTCGTTGCCGACCGCGAACCGCCACGGCACGGCGATCACCGCGGCGGCCGCCCGGTAGTAGTCGCGGGCGGCGGCCGCTGTGGCGCCGCCGTGCCGGTCCAGGGTCCGGCCGAGCGCGCCCGCCGCCATCGCGGCGACCGTCATGCCCTGCCCGTAGATCGGGTTGAAGCTGCACACGGCGTCGCCGAGGGCCAGGAAGCCGGCCGGGTGCCGGTCCAGCTCCTCGAAGAGCCGGCGGCGGCTGGCCGGGAAGCGGATCGCGACCGGGTCGCCGAGCGGCTCGGCCTCGGCGATCAGCCGCGCCACGATCGGGTCGGGCAGGCTCCTCGCGTACGCCTCGAAGCCCGCCGCGTCGGTGGGCACCGCGCCGACGTGCCAGCCGCCGAGCGACACCAGCCAGCGGTCGTCCTCGATCGGCAGCACCAGCCCGGACCGCTGCTCCCGGGGCGCGTCGGGCAGCACGAAGGCCGCCTGCCAGCCCTCCAGCCGGCCCGGCTCCCGCCGGTAGAGCCGGGTGGCGTAGGCGACGCCGATCTTGACCTCGAGCCGGCGGGGCGCCGGCAGGCCGAGGTCGCCGAGCCACCGGTCGGACCGGTGGCCACGGCCGGAACAGTCCACGACCAGCTCGGCGGCGACGGTCTCGCCGGTGTCGAGCAGCACGCCGGTGACCGCCGCGGCGGTGCCGGTCAGCGCGGTGACCGCCACCCCGTCGCGGAACGTCACGTTCGGGTCGGCGGCGACCCGGTCGCGCAGGACCGCCTCCAGCCGCGGCCGGCTCACCGAGGTGATGTCGTGTCCGACCGGCGCCCGTTCGCGGCGGCGGCCGAACCGGTAGTTGCACAGCCCGGAGCCCAGGTCGATGCGGGTGGCGCCGATCTCGGCCAGCGCGGCGTCCAGGCCGGGGAACAGCTCGCCCAGCTCGCGCAGCCCGGAGGCCAGCAGGATGTGCCCGTGCACGCCCTGCGGCACCCCGGGTCGTGGCTCGCCGTCCGCCGGCCGGGTGTCCCGGTCCACCACCATGACCCGCGCGTACCGCCGGCTCAGCACGCGCGCCGCGGCGAGCCCGCCGATGCCGCCCCCGATGACCACCGCCGAGCTGTCCATCGTGGAAGCCTAGAGCAGCGGCCCGACCGCGTCCTCGATCTCCGCGCGCAACGCCCGGCCGGCGACGACCGCGCGGCACTGCTCGATGACCGGGGCCAGGAAGACGTCCGGGCCGGGCTCGCCGGCGCAGTCCCGCACCGCCGCTACCGCCGCGCGCCCGGCCGGCGAGGGGGTCAGCGGCGCCCGCAGCTGGATGCCGCGGACCCCGGCCAGCAGCTCGACGGCGAGCAGGCTGGTCAGGTTGTCCAGGACCGTGCGCAGCTTCTTGGCCGCCGCCCAGCCCATCGACACGTGGTCCTCCTGCATGCCGCTGGTGGGCAGCGAGTCCACCGACGCGGGCGCGGCCAGCCGCCGGTTCTCCGCGACGATCCCGGCCGCCGTGTACTGGGCGATCATGAGGCCCGAGTTGACACCGGCGTCCGGGGCCAGGAACGGCGGCAACGCCCGGTTGCGGGTCACGTCCAGCAGCCGGTCCACCCGGCGCTCGGCGATCGCGCCGACCTCGGCGGCGGCGATGGCCAGGAAGTCGGCGGCGAAACCGAGCGGCGCGCCGTGGAAGTTGCCGGTGGACTCCACCCGGCCGTCGGCCAGCACGACCGGGTTGTCGACCACCGAGCGCAGCTCGCGCCCGGCGGTGGTCCGGACGAACTCGAGGGTGTCCCGGGCCGCGCCGGCGACCTGCGGCGCGCACCGCATCGAGTACGCGTCCTGCACGGCGTGGGCCAGGTCGTCGCGGTGCGAGTCCATGATCGCCGAGTGCTGGAGCAGCCGGTGGATGTTCGCCGCCGAGTCCGACTGGCCCGGGTGCGGGCGGATCGCGTGCAGCTCCGGCAGGAACGGCCGTTCCGAGCCGAGCATCGCCTCGATCGCCAGCGCCGCCGTCACGTCGGCCATCGCGAACAGGTGCCGCGCGTCCTCGACGGCCAGCAGCAGCATGCCCAGCATGCCGTCGGTGCCGTTGATCAGCGCCAGGCCCTCCTTGGCGGCCAGCGCCAGCGGCTGCAGGCCGGAGCCGTGCAGCGCGTCGGCCGCGGCCATCCGGGCGCCGTCCTTGCCCAGCACCCAGCCCTCGCCCAGCAGCACCAGCGCGCAGTGGGCCAGCGGCGCGAGGTCACCGGAGGCGCCCAGCGAGCCGTGCTCGGGCACCCACGGGGTGATGTCGTGGTTGAGCAGGTCGACCAGCCCCTGCGCGAGCACCGGCCGTACCCCGGACAGGCCCAGGGCCAGCGACCGCACGCGCAGCAGCATCATCGCCCGCACCACCTCGCGCGGCATCGGGGCGCCGATGCCGGCGGCGTGCGAGCGGATCAGCGCGTGTTGCAGCTCGGCGCGGCGTTCCGGGGCGATGGACGTGTTCGCCAGCGCGCCGAAGCCGGTGGAGACGCCGTAGACGGGACGGCCGGACGCCTCGATGGTGTCCACGATGGCCCTGCTGCGGGCCATGGCGGCGACGGTGGCCTCGGACAGCTCGACGCGGGCGTCGTGCCGGGCGACGGCGAGGACGTCGGCGGGGGTGATGCCGGTGGGTTCGACGGTAACGGTCATCGGGGCACTCCGTTGTGCAGCACTGTGCTGATCAGGGGGACACCCGGCCGGTAGGCCAGGTGCAGGAACGAGGGGGCGTCGAGGACGGCCAGGTCGGCCCGCGCGCCGGGGCGCAGCACGCCCACGTCGTCGCGGCGCAGGGCCCGGGCCCCGCCCGCGGTCGCGGCCCAGAGGGCCTCGGCGGGCGTCATGCGCATTTCCCGTACGGCCAGGGCCAGGCAGAACGGCATGGACGAGGTGTACGAGGACCCGGGGTTGCAGTCGGTCGCCAGCGCCACGGTCACCCCGGCGTCGAGCAGCCGCCGCGCGTCCGGGTACGGCGACCGGGTGGAGAACTCGGCCCCGGGCAGCAACGTCGCCACGGTGTCCGACCCGGCCAGCGCCGCCACGTCCGCGTCGCCGAGATGGGTGCAGTGGTCGGCGCTGGCGGCGCCCAGCTCGACCGCCAGCCGCACGCCCGGCCCGGGGGCGAGCTGGTTGGCGTGCACCCGCAGCCCCAGCCCCGCCTTCGCCCCGGCGGTCAGGATCTCCCGGGTCTGGTCGCCGTCGAAGGCGCCCCGGTCGCAGAACACGTCGATCCACCGGGCGTGCGGCGCGGCGGCCGCGAGCATCGGCCCACCGACCAGCGCCACGTAGCCGTCGGGGTCGTCGCGGTACTCGGCCGGGACGACGTGCGCGCCGAGGAACGTGGTCTCCTCGGTCAGCTGCCGGGCGATCCGCAGGCTGCGGGCCTCCTGCGCGACGCTCAGGCCGTACCCGCTCTTGATCTCGATGGTCGTGGTGCCCTGCCGCCGGGCCTCGGCGACCAGCCGGCCGGCCGCGGCCAGCAGCTCCTCGTCGCTCGCGGCCCGGGTCGCGGCGACCGTGGTGCGGATGCCGCCGCCGGTGTAGGGCTCGCCGTTCATCCGGGCCGCGAACTCCGCGGCCCGGTCGCCGGCGAAGACCAGGTGGGCGTGGCTGTCCACGAAGCCGGGGATGACCGCGGCGCCGCCGACGTCGAGGCGCTCGTCGGCGTCGGGCGCCCCGCCCATCGGGCCCACCCAGGCGATCCGGTCGCCGTCGACCACGACCGCCGCGCCGGTCAGCACGCCCAGCCCGGGGTCGTGGGTGGTCAGCTCCCCGATGCCGGTGATGAGCAGACTCATGCGCGGCCACCTCCGGCTCGGGCGGCGCGGGCGGTCGCCGGGCGGCGGGTGCGGCCGGTCATGCCAGGGCCGCCCGGAGCGCGGCCGGGACGTCGAAGGCGGTGTGCCGGCCACCGTCCACGATCAGCCGGCCGTCGGCCAGCACGTGGGTGACGTCGGCGGCGGTCGCGGCGAAGATCGCGCCCGCCGGATCGACCCCGGCGGTGCGCACGCTGTCCAGCGCGACGGCGACCAGGTCGGCGCGGTTGCCGGCGGCGATCGATCCGGCGTCGTCCCAGCCCAGCGACGCGTGACCGGTCACGGTGGCGGCGGCCACGAGCTCGGCGGCGGCGAAGTGGCCGCGCCGCTCGGTGGCGAGCCGCTCGTCCAGCTCGACGCCGCGGGCCTCCTCGAAGAGGTCGATGACCGCGTGGCTGTCGCTGCCCAGGGTGAGCCGGGCGCCCGCGCCGGCCAGCGCCCGGGCCGGGCCGATGCCGTCGGCCAGGTCGCGCTCGGTGGTCGGGCACAGGCAGACGTACTGCCCGCCGAGGATGGCGAGGTCGGGCGGGGACAGGTGGGTGGCGTGCACCGCGGTCGTGAGCGGCCGCCAGACGCCCAGGCTGTCGAGCAGCTCGGCCGGGGAGCAGCCGTGCACCTGCCGGCACTGCTCGTTCTCGGCGCGCTGCTCCGACAGGTGGACGTGCACCGGCAACCCGTCGGTACGCTGCGCGAACGTCGCCATCCCGGGCACCGGCGCCGCCCGGACCGAGTGCAGGGCCGCGCCGATCCGCACGCCCGCCGTCGCGCGCAGCTCATTGTGGCGCGCCGCCCAGCCGTCGTAGTCGCCGTCGCCGAACCGCCGCTGCACACCCTCCAGCGGCTTGCCGTCCACACCGGACGTCAGGTAGACCGTGTCCAGCAGCGTGATCCGGATGCCGGCGTCGCGCGCGGCCGCGATCAGGGCGTGGCCCATCGCGTTCGGGTCGGCGTAGGGCGTGCCGTCCGGGCCGTGGTGCAGGTAGTGGAACTCGCCCACGCAGGTGATCCCGGCCAGGGCCATCTCGCCGTAGATGGCCCGGGCCAGGGCGAAGTAGCTGTCCGGGTCGAGCCGGCCGGCCACCGCGTACATCAGCTCGCGCCAGGTCCAGAAGCTGCCGCGATCGCCGTGCGTGCGGCCGCGCAGCGCCCGGTGGAACGCGTGCGAGTGCGCGTTGGCCAGCCCGGGCAGCACGAGCCCGGGCAGCCGGGTCCCGGCCGGCGCGCTGCCCGGGGTCACCGCGGTGAAGCGCCCGCCGGCCACGTCGATGCGCACGTCGCGCGCGACGGCCCCGTCGACCCAGGCGTACTCCGCGAAGTAGCTCACGCCGACAGCTCCCGGAGCACCGTCGCGAGGGCATCCACGCCGGCCGTGCAGTCGGCGTCGGTGGCGTGCTCGGCGGGGGAGTGGGAGATGCCGGTGGGGTTGCGGACGAACAGCATCGCGGTCGGCACGTGCGCGGACAGCACGCCGGCGTCGTGGCCGGCGCCGGTCGGCAGGATCGGCGCGGCGCCGAGCAACGTGGACAGACGGGACGCCAGCGCGGTGTCGAACGCGACCTCGGGGGAGGCCGATTCCGGTTCGACGCTGACCTGCGTACCGTCCTCGGCGGCCCGGTCGACCGCCCGCTTGACGATGGTCTCCACCAGCCGGTCCATGGTCGCGGCGTCCGCCGCGCGGGCGTCCAGCCAGCCCCGCACCAGCGAAGGGATCGCGTTGGTGGCGTTGGGCTGCACCGAGACCCGGGCGATCGTGGCCAGCGCCCCGGCCAGCCGGGCCTCGGTGTTGGCCGTCAGCACCGTGTACGCGAACGTCAGCATCGGGTCGTGCCGGTCGGCCATCCGGGTCGTGCCCGCGTGGTCCCCGTCGCCGGTGAAGTCCAGCCGCCAGCGCCCGTGCGGCCAGATCGCGCTGGCCACCCCGACCGGCGCCGCCAGCGCCCGGCCCTGCTCGATGTGCAGCTCGACGACCGCGCCGACCCGGCTCGCCAGCGCCGGCAGCGCCCCGGCCGGCCGCGCGCCCAGCGCCTCGCCGAAGCTCACCCCGTCGGTGTCGCACAGCGCGGCCGCGGTGTCCGGGTCGATGGCGCCGGTCAGCAGCCGGGACCCGAGGCACGGCACGCCGAAACGCCCACCCTCCTCCTCCACGAACGCGGCCACCGCGATCGGCCGCGCCGGGGTGACCCCGGCCGCCCGGAGCCGGTCCACGGCGAGGAACGCGCTGACGATGCCCAGCGGGCCGTCGTACCCGCCGCCGTGCGGCACCGAGTCGAAGTGCGAGCCGGTCAGCACCGTGCCCGGGCCCCACTGCCGGCCCCACCACGCGAACAGGTTGCCGTTGCCGTCGTCGGTGACCATCATGTCGCGGCGGTCGGCCTGGTTGCGGAACCAGTCGCGCAGCACGAGCTCGGGGGCGCTGAGGGCGTACCGGAGATAGCCGCCGCCCGGGTCGCGGCCGATGGGCGCGATCTCGGCCCAGAGCCGCGCGAAGGCCGCGCTCACGCCTTCTCCCGCATGGGGATGTGCACCGACGCCGCGGCGTCGCTGTCGTAGCCGGCGTCCACGTGCCGGATGACGCCCATGCCGGGGTCGTTGGTGAGCACCCGCTCGATCTTCTGCCCGGCCAGGGCGGTGCCGTCGGCCACGCAGACCTGCCCGGCGTGGATGGACCGGCCGATGCCGACCCCGCCGCCGTGGTGGATGGACACCCAGCTGGCCCCGCTCGCCGTGTTGATCATCGCGTTCAGCAGCGGCCAGTCGGCGATCGCGTCCGAGCCGTCCAGCATCGCCTCGGTCTCCCGGTACGGCGAGGCCACCGAGCCCGCGTCCAGGTGGTCGCGGCCGATGACCAGCGGGGCGGACACCTCGCCGCGCGCCACCATGTCGTTGAACCGCACCCCGGCCTTGTCCCGTTCGCCGTAGCCGAGCCAGCAGATCCGCGCCGGCAGCCCCTGGAAGGCGACCCGCTCGCCGGCCAGCCGGATCCACCGGGCCAGCGGGTCGTTGTCCGGGAACAGCTCCAGCACGGCCCGGTCGGTGGCGGCGATGTCGGCCGGGTCGCCGGAGAGCGCCGCCCAGCGGAACGGCCCCTTGCCCTCGGCGAACAGCGGCCGGATGTACGCCGGCACGAACCCGGGGAACGCGAAGGCGCGCTCGTACCCGCCGAGCTTCGCCTCGCCGCGGATGGAGTTGCCGTAGTCGAACACCTCGGCGCCCGCGTCGAGGAAGCCGACCATCGCCTCGACGTGCCGGGCCATGCTCTCCCGGGCCCGGTCGGTGAACTCCTCGGGCTTGGCGGCGGCGTAGTCGGCGACCTCCGCCGGCGCGACCCCGGCGGGCACGTAGCTCAGCGGGTCGTGCGCGCTGGTCTGGTCGGTGACGATGTCGATGGCCACGCCCCGGCGCAGCAGCTCGGGGAACACCTCCGCGGCGTTGCCGACGACCCCGATGCTGACCGCGGCCCGGTCCCGCCTGGCCGCCTCGGCCCGCCGGACCGCGTCGTCGAGATCCGCCGCCACGAGGTCCAGGTAGCGGTCCTTGACCCGGCGGCGCAGCCGCGACTCGTCGACGTCCACGATCAGGCAGACCCCGCCGTTCATGGTGACGGCGAGCGGCTGCGCGCCGCCCATGCCGCCGCAGCCGGCGGTCAGCGTGACGGTGCCGGCGAGGTCGCCGCCGAACCGCTTGGCCGCCACGGCCGCGAACGTCTCGTACGTGCCCTGCAGGATGCCCTGGGTGCCGATGTAGATCCACGAGCCGGCGGTCATCTGGCCGTACATGGTCAGGCCCAGCTGCTCCAGCCGGCGGAACTCCGGCCAGGTCGCCCAGTCGCCGACCAGGTTGGAGTTGGCCAGCAGCACCCGCGGCGCCCATTCGTGGGTGCGGAACACCCCCACCGGCTTGCCCGACTGCACCAGCAGCGTCTCGTCGTCGGCCAGCACGTCCAGCTCCCGGACGATCGCGTGCAGCGACGGCCAGTTCCGGGCGGCGCGCCCGGTGCCGCCGTAGACCACCAGGTCGTCGGGGCGCTCGGCCACGTCGGGGTCGAGGTTGTTGAGCAACATCCGCTTGGCGGCCTCCTGCGGCCACCCCTTGGCGGTACGGGCGGTGCCACGTGGCGCTCGGACTGACATCGAAGGCTCCTTCACGCTTCAAAGATGTGGCGGCGGGCGGCGGTGGCCTCGAACTCCTCCAGGCGGCGCTGGGCCTGCTCCGGCGCCGCGTCGCACATCGCCTGGAGTAGCACCATGGCCATCGCCATCGGCCCGGTGTGCAGGTCGAACACGAGCTGGGTGCCGACCGGCGCGGGCAGCACCACGTCGGCGTGCGCGGCGACCGGGCTGACCGCGGAGTCGGTGAGCGCCACCACGGCCAGGCCGGCCGCGGTGACCTCGCGGATCACCTCCAGCGTCTCCCGCGGGTACCGCGGCAGCACGATCGCCAGCATGGCGGTCGCGCCGGCGGCGCGGGCCTGATCGAGGCGATCCAGCAGCATGGTGCCGCCGTCGTCGAGCACCCGGACGTCCGGATGCACCTTGGCCGCGAAGTACCCGAAGTACGAGGCCAGCGGCCCGGCGGCGCGCAGGCCGAGCACGGGCAGCGGCCGGCTGGCGGCGAGCAGCCGCGCGCCCTGCCGGACCCCGTCGAGGCTGCCGAGCTGGTCCGCCAGCCGTTCCAGGTGCGACGTCTCGGCCCGCAGGGCCCGCTGCACCGGGTTGTCGCCGCTGTCGGCCGGAACGGCGCCGACCCCGACCAGGGAGCGCAGCTCGCGGCGCAGGGCGGGATAGCCGGCGTAGCCCAGGGCCATGGCGAACCGGGTGACGCTGGGCTGGCTCACCCCGGCCAGCTCGGCGACCTCGGCGGCGGAGAGGTAGGCGGCCGAGGGCGCGTGCTGGACCAGGCTGTGCGCGATCCGGCGCTGGGTGGGCGTCAGGCGGGCGCCCTGGAAGAGATCCAGCACCCGCTCCGCCGTCCTGGCCGCTCCGTCATTCACTCCAGCAGAGTATGCATAGAAACTTTCAGAGCGCTAGTCCCTGGCCCGGTGCTGGTCGTCGAGAACCCGGCCGAGGATGCGCGCGCCCTCCGGGAACCGGCCCGGATCCGGCCCCGCGTAGTTGAGCCGGACGTACGGCCCGGTCGGCTCGGCCGGGAACCACTCGGTGCCGGGCGCGACTATCAGCCCGGCCGCCTCGCAGTCCCGGGTGAGACGGCCCAGGTCCGTGCCGTCGGGCAGCCGTACCCACAGGTTCAGCCCGCCCGCCGGCACGTGCTCGAGGTCCGCGCGCGGGGCGTGTTCCCGAAGGGCGGCGACCAGCAGGTCGCGGCGGGCGCCCAACTGCCGGCGCAGCCCGCGCAGGTGGGTCTGCCAGGCCGGCTGGGTCACGATGTCCAGGGCCGCGGCCTGCAGCAGCCCGCTGACGTACATCGACTCGGCGCCGCGGTCGGCCAGGATCCGGTCCCGGGCCGGGCCGCGGGCGATGACCGCGGCGACCCGGACGGCCGGGGACACGCTCTTGGTGAGCGAGCGCAGGTAGACGACGTGGCCGGCGTCGTCGCGGGCGGCCACCGGCAGCGGCCCGCCGGTGATGGCGAAGTCGTGCGCCCAGTCGTCCTCGACCAGGAACGCGCCGTGCCCGCGGACCACCTCCAGCACCCGGTCGTGCCGGCTCACCGGCCACTGCGCGCCGGTGGGATTGGCGTAGTTGGGCTGCGCGTAGAACAACCGGGCGGCGGTCTCCGCGAAAGCCCGGGCGAGATCGTCCGGGTCCGGCCCGGCCGGGCCGCTCGGCACCGGTACGACCCGGACGCCGGCCTGCCGCGCGGCGAGGATCGCCCCCCAGTACGTCGGCGACTCCATCAGCAGCGGCTGCCCCGTCCCGGCCAGGGCGCGGAACACCGAGCTGAGCCCGCTCTGGCTGCCCGGCAGCACGATCACGTCGCTCGCCCGGGGCGGCGTCACGCCGGCCGGGGTCACCGCGCCCAGCTCCCGGGCGAACCACGACTGCAGCTCCGGCAGTCCCGCCACCGGCGACCGGGCGACCGCGGCGTCGGCGCGCGCGGCCCGGGTCACGGCGGCCCGCACCAGGCGCTCCGGCAGCAACTCGCGGTCGGGATAGCCGGAATGCAGGGCGATGACGTCGTCCGGGGCGCCGCGCAGCGGCGTGGACACCGGCACGACGGGGAACTGCGGCGACCGCAGCGCGGAGGTCTGCCAGCCGTAGTCGGCCGGCCGCACGGCCCGGGCCACCCGGACGAACGTGCCGGCGCCCGGGCGGCTCTCCACCAGCCCCGCGCCGCTCAGCCGGCGCAGGGCGCGCTGCACCGTCACCGGGCTCACCCGGTACCGGGCGACCAGCTCCCGCGTGGACGGCAGCCGGGCGCCCGGCGCCGCGGTGCCGATCCAGGCGCGGAGATCGTCGACGATGCGCGAACTGCTACCGTCATCCATGAGAGAGCAGAGTAGCGCTACCGTGATTGTCGGCACGCCGCTATCGGGGCTGGCCTGGGGACTGCTCGGGGTCGCGGCGTTCTCGTTCACCGTCCCGCTCACCCGGGTCGCCGTGGGCGGACTGTCGCCGCTGTTCATCGGCTGCGGCCGCGCGGTGGTCGCGGCCGGACTCGCCGCTGTGGCCCTGACCGCCACCCGGCAACGCCCACCCCGCGGCCGGCAGTGGGCGCGCCTGGCCGCGACCGGCGCCGGCATCGTGATCGGCTTCCCCCTGCTCACCTCGTACGCCCTCACCACCACCCCGGCCGGCCACAGCGCCGTCGTCATCGCGGTCCTGCCGGCCGCCACCGCCGCGCTGGCCGTCCTCCGCGGACACGAACGCCCCCCGCGCGCGTTCTGGGCCGCCGCCGGCCTCGGCGCCACCGCCGCGGTGATCTTCGCCTGCGCCCGGGGCGACGGCGCGATCCGGCCCCACCGGGCCGACCTGCTACTGCTCGCCGCGGTGCTCGCCGCCGCCGCCGGATACGCCGAGGGCGGCCTGCTCGCCCGCGAACTCGGCGCCTGGCAGACCGTTTCCTGGGCGCTGGTGCTGTGCTCCCCGCCGATGGTGCTGCTCACCGTGCTGTCGATCCACCGGCAGAGCCCGCACGCGACGCCGGCGCAGTGGACGGCGTTCGGCTACCTGGCGGCGGTGAGCATGTTCCTCGCCTTCTTCGCCTGGTACCACGGCCTGGCCGTCGGGCCGATGGCCCGGGTGAGCCAGGTGCAGCTCGTCCAGCCCGTGCTGAGCCTCGCCTGGGCCGGGCTGCTGCTCGGCGAACACCTCGGCGCCACCACCATCGCCGGGGGCCTGGTGGTCGTGCTCTGCGCCGCCGCGGCCGTCCGGGTCCGGCTCGGCGGGGGAGGCTGAACCGGCCGGACATGCCTACGCTGGGCCGATGCGGATCAGCGCGCTGCACACGTACCCGGTCAAAGGTGGTCACCGCCTGGACCACGACGCGGCGCGGGTCGAGCCGTGGGGTCTCGCCGGCGACCGCCGCTGGATGATCGTCGACCCCGACGGGGTCGGCATCACCCAGCGCCAGGCCCCCGCCCTCACCGGCCTGCACGCCGTCCCCCGGCCCGGCGGCCTGCGGCTCAACGGCTTCGACGTGGCCGAACCCACCGACGGCCCGAAGGCGACCCTGCGGGTCTTCTCCGCCAAACCGCCGCTGACCGCCCGGCTCGCCCCCGCCGCGACGGCGTTCATCTCCGACTTCCTGGACCGCCCGGCCCGGCTCGCCTGGCTCGCCGACACCACCGTGCGCCCCATCGAGACCCACGCCCGGCCCGGCGACCGGGTCAGCTTCGCCGACGGCTACCCGCTGCTGCTCACCACCACGGCCTCGCTCGACGCCGTCAACGACTGGCTGTGCGAAGCCGGCGACGAACCCGTGCCGATGACCCGCTTCCGCCCCAACGTCGTCCTCACCGGCACCCCGCCCTGGGCCGAGGACGGCTGGCTCGGCGGCCGCCTCCGCCTCGGCGACGTCACCTTCCGGGCCGCCAAGTCGTGCAGCCGCTGCGTGGTGACCACCGTCGACCAGGAGACCGGCGAGGTCGGCCGGCAACCGCTGCGCGCCCTCGGCCGGCACCGCCGGTACGACGACGGCCTGCTCTTCGGCATCAACCTCATCCCCGACCTGGCCCCCGGCGACACCGGAGTCCTCCACGTGGGGGAGTCTTCCTTAGCTCTGCCTTAGAGGAGTTGCCCGCAGCCACCGGGGCCGCGAAGGATGCGACACCGTGACTGCTCATCGCCTCCTCGCCCCCCGCTGGCTCGCCACGGGCGGCGCCGTGCTGCTCGCCGGCGTCCTCGGCGCCGCCCTGCTGCTGCAGAACGGCGGATCCGCGTGCGCGGCACCGCCGAGCAGCGCCAAGCACACGGGCAAGGCGACGTTCTACGACCTCGCCGGAACCCAGGGCAACTGCTCGACCAGACCCCCCGCCGACGACCTGTACGTCGCCCTCGGCAAGAGCGAATACTCCGGCGCCCGGGCCTGCGGCAGCTACCTCGACGTCACCGGCCCCAAGGGCAAGGTCCGCGTCAAGGTCTTCGACTCCTGCCCCGAATGCCCGGCCGGGCACCTGGACCTGAGCCGCACCGCGTTCAAGAAGATCGGCCAGGAGATCGACGGCATCATCCCGATCACCTACAAGACCGTGCCCAACGCCCCCGCGCCGGGCCCGCTGAGCATCACCTTCGTCGAGGGCACCTCGCAGTACTACTGGGCGGTGAGCATCGACAACCACTCCAACGCGATCAGGTCGGTGTCGGCCAAGGGCCCGGGCGGCACCTTCAAGGCGGCCGCGCTCCAGGACTACAACGTCTGGATCATCGACGGGCAGATGGGCAGCGGCCCGTTCCAGATCAAGATGACCGACATCTACGGCAAGACCATCACGGCCAAGAACATCAAGCTCAAGCCCCAACAGAAGCAGACCACCTCGGTACGCTTCGCCACCGGCACGACGACCTCCACCGTGGCGGCCCCCCAGCTGGCCAAGAAGAAGTCCTCGCCGTCCCCCTCGCCGTCGAAGAAGAAGGCCGCCCCGTCGCCGAGCGCCTCCTCGGCCGCGCCGCCGCCCACCACGACGGAGGCCACCCCGGATCAGCCGTCCGCGGACGTGGCGCTGGCCGCCGCCGAACCAGCCGTCGAGGCGGCCTCCTGCGGCTGAGGCAGATCCAGCCACATGAACAGCTCGTCCCGGTCATCACCCGGGCCGATCCGCAACGCGCCCGGAACCCGGCCCACCTCCCGGAAGCCGAGCCCCCGATAGAACCGGTCGAGCCCGTGCCCGTCCCGCACGGTGACCTGCAAGCCGGCCAACCCCAGCCGGGTGGCGACGGCGGCGGCCTCCCGCATCAGGGCGCCGCCGTAGCCACGGCCCTGGCTGGCCGGATCCACCATGACCCGCTTGAGGACCCGCCAGTGCGCCTTGAGCGGGAACCGGTTGTCGGCCAGGAACAACACGGCCACCACCCGGCCGTCGTCGACGCCGACGAGCAGCCGGTCCGGCCCGGCGGCGACCCCGGCGAGGGCGGCCTCGGCCACGGGGCGCACCTGATCGCGGGTGACCGGCGCGACGAAGCCGACGGCGCCGCCGGCGTTGGTGACGTCGGTCCAGAGGGCGACGATGTCGGCCCGGAGGGCGTCGGTCAACGGCGGATCGAGGACGAACGAGAGCGACATGCGGTCATCCTCGCGCCCGTCGATCCGGCAGGACCGACGGGCGACCGGGATGGTGCGCGGCACCACACGGGTGCGGAAGGCGGGATTCGAACCCGCACGCTCTTACGAGCACTGGGACCTAAACCCAGCGCGGCTGCCGTTACGCCACTTCCGCCCGATTTGCCCCCTGCCAATCGTCGTAGTGGAGTCTAGACGGTGAGGTGGTTTTCGCCATTCCCGGCCGCGGCCGACCGGGCCTCTCTGCTGCCCAGTCCGGCGCGAGCCAGGACATTGCCGACGGTGCGCACCGGGACGGTGATCGGATCGGGTTGCCGGCGTCCGAGTTCCGTCACGATCTCTCGCGGTCCCCAGTCCGGCCGGGCCAGCGCCAGTCTCACCACGGCCTGGCGGATGGCCGGCGGGACCGGAGGCCGGCGCTGCGCTCCGACGGAGCCGCGCTCCGCCAGGCGGCGCCGCATCCGATACACCGTGATCTTGGTGCATCCCATCAGCCGAGCCGCCTGACCCGAGGAGATCTCGCGGCGGCCGACCCGGGCAAGGATGTCGAGGATTTGCTCCTCGGCCAAGGGTTCGTGGGGCGAGCCGTCCCGGGTGAGGTTGCCCTGGTCGTCCACCCGTACCAGGGCGTGCGGGTTTTGCCGGCTCTGGCGTCCGGCGAACGTCGGCGTCTGGCTGTGGCAGTTCGGGCACAGGAAACGCACGTTGTGGGCTCGGCAGTCCCACGGGCGACCATCGATGTGGTCGACGTGCAGAACGAGCGGACGTCCGTTGTAGTCGTCGCCGATTCCGCATGCGGCGCACCGGTAGGGGCGCCCTGTCTCCAGGAGCGCCCGCCGCAACCGCATGGGCTTTTCCCTGCTCTGCGCGGGCGAACGAAGGACCAGCACCTCGTCGGCCGGCTGCCGGGCCGGATGGGGCACGCCGCGGAAATGCGCCTGTCCGAGGAAGTGCGACGTGTCGAGCCCGAACTTGTCGATCCGTCTGCGCAGGTGCGCGTGCGCGCCGCCGTTCTGCGGCAGGCCGAGCCGGCGCAGCACGCCGGCCATGGAGGTCGAGGCCGCGACCGCCTCGCTCAACATCTCGCGGGTGTACTTGACGTAAGGCATGGTTGCGATGTCCTACCCATCCGATCCGCATCGGTGACAGAGGTAGGTGGCCTGGGTGGTGCTCGATGGACTGCGGTCGGCTGAGTGACGGCCACGGCGCCGGCTCGCACCGTGGACCGGGGGTGACACCCGACCACTTGTCGTACGTAAACCCTACCAGCGCCTCCCCGCACCCGCCAAGGCCGATCCCCGCACGCACGGCACGGCGGCCGCCTCGCGGATCGAGCCGCATGACGGCCGCCGTGGGAAGGCGGTCCCCGTGGGGATCAGTAGCGGAACATCGCCAGGCTCTGCTTGAGGTCGTGGGCGACCCGGGACAGCTCGTCCGCGGCCGCGGCCGTGTTCGAGGCCGCCGTCGTGGTCTCCGCGGCGGCCTCGGCCACCTCGGCCACGTTGGAGGAGATCTCGGTCGAGCCGGCGGCCACCTCGCCCACGTTGCGGCCCATCTCGTTGGTGGTGGCCGTCTGTTCCTCGACCGCCGCCGCGATCGCCGTCTGGGTCGCGTTGATCTGGTCGATGACCGCGCCGATCTCGGCGATCGCGGCGACCGCCGCCGTCGAGTCGTTCTGGATGGCGCCGACCCGGGTGCGGATGTCCTCGGTGGCCCGGGCGGTCTCCTGGGCCAGTTCCTTGACCTCGCCGGCCACGACCGCGAAGCCCTTGCCCATCTCGCCGGCGCGGGCCGCCTCGATGGTCGCGTTGAGCGCCAGCAGGTTGGTCTGCTCGGCGATCCCGGTGATGATCTTGATGACCGAGACGATCTCGGCCGAGGACTCGCCCAGTTTGCGCAGGATGGCGCCGGCCTCGCCGGAGATCCGGACCGCGCGCCCGGCCACCTCGGCCGCGCTGGAGGTGCTGCGGGCGATCTCGGTGATCGAGCTGCCGATCTCGTCGGCGCCGGCGGCGACCGTCGCGATGTTGGTGCTGATCTCCTCCGACGCGCTGGACACGGCGTGCGCCCGGCCGGCCGAGCGGGCCGCGGACGCGTTCATCCGGCCGGCCACCCCGGTGAGGTCCTCGGACGCCGTGGCCAGGGTGGTGACGTTGGTGCCGATGTCGCGCAGGGCCGCGGTGAGCCGGTCCAGGGCGGTGTTGAGCGCCTCGCCCATCCGGCCCACCTCGTCGCGGCCCCGGACCTGCAGGCGCTGGTCCAGCCGGCCCTCGGCGAGCGCCTCGAGCACCTTGACGGTCTGGCCCAGCGGGCGGGCGATGGCCCGGCTGACCACCACGGCGATGACGAGGGCGAAGGCCACCGCGCCGGTGATCAGCGACAGGATGAGGATGCGGGCCGTGGTGGCGTTGCTGCGGGCAGCGGCCATCTGGCGCTGGGCGGCCTTGTCCTCGATGCCCGCGAGGTTGTTCAGCGCCACGGTGATCTTGCTGGTGAGCGGGTCGATGTAGTTGTTCTGCACGCCCAGGTAGGTGCTCAGGCTGTTGGCCGTGGCCGCCGGCACGAGCTGCTGGTCGCGGATCTTGCGGTATTCGGCCAGGCCGGCGGTGAAGGCGCCGCGGTCGTTCTGGGTGCCGGCGGCCGGGGTCGCGGCGTACGCGGCCCAGGTGGTGTCGATGTCGCTGTCCAGCCGCTTGATCGCCATCTGCACGTTGCTGACGTCGGCCAGCGGCGAGCGCAGGATCAGCTTGGCCGACAGCGAGGTGGCCTGCTGGACGTCGGCGCGGACCTCGCCGAGCCGGTCGATGGCCTGGACGTTGCGCTCGTACATGGTCTCCAGCCGGCCGTTCGAGCCGTGCAGCTGGGCCAGGCCGGTCAGCCCGACCGCGATCACGAGCAGGCTCAGGACGCCGAAGGACGCGAACAGCTTGTGGGACACCTGCAGGTTCCGCAGCATGCCGCCCTGGCCCTTCTCGCCGGAGGAGGGCCGGGTGCGGGCGCGGCGGGTCTGGTCGGCTGGCGTCATCTGCGGACTCCGGGGGCTGGATTGCGGGTGCCGCTCTATTCGGCACCGGCCCTCAGGATCCGCGAATTTCGCCGGGAAAGTCAGTCGATGCCGAGATCCCGCCGCAGCTTGGCGACGTGGCCGGTGGCCTTGACGTTGTAGAAGGCGTGCGCGATCGCGCCGTTCTCGTCGATGACGAACGTGGACCGGATGACGCCGGTGACCGTCTTGCCGTACATCTGCTTCTCGCCGAAGGCCCCGTACGCGCTCAGCACGCTCCGGTCCTGGTCGCTGACCAGCGGGAAGGTGATCGCGTCGCGGTCGCGGAACTTGGCCAGCTTGGCCGGGGCGTCCGGGGAGATGCCGACGACCTCGTAGCCGGCCGCCTGCAGCGAGCCCAGCGAGTCGCGGAAGTCGCAGGCCTGCTTGGTGCAGCCGGGCGTCATGGCGGCCGGGTACACGTACAGGATGACCTTGCGGCCGCGGAGGTCCTTCAGCGTCAGGGTGTCGCCGTTGTCGGTGGGCAGGGTGAACTCGGGGGCCGGGTCACCAGCGGTGAGGCGCTCAGTCATGCTCCGAAGATATCGGGGCCGCCCGCAGCCGCAGCACGCCCGTCACCGCCATGGCCAGTCCGGCGCCGATCGCCACCAGCACGGCCAGGCGGGCCACCCAGGACGGGCCCGGGAACGAGACGACGGCCTGGCCGAAGACGCCCGCGTCGGCGAGGCCGCCGAAGACCGCCAGGACCGCGCCGGCCAGCGCCAGCAGGAACGGGGGCCGTCCGCGCAGGGTCAGCCCGCCGGCCACCACGGCCAGCGCCGCCGCCACGATCGCCGGGGCCTGCCCGGCCACGCCGAGGCTGAGCCGCGTCACCGCGTACCCCAGGGTGATCGTGCCGGCGACCAGCGCGACCGGCCCGAGCGAGCGGGGGCCGCGCCGGCCCAGGGCCGTCAGGCCGGCGCCCAGCGCGAGCGCGCCCGCCCACCACAGCCCGGCCGGGGGCGGCGGCTCCCAGGTGAGCGTGCCGCGCACCTCCAGCGTGCGCACCCCCTGGCGCAGCGGGACCACCCAGTCGCGCAGCTGGTGACTGCGGGACGGGTCGGCCCGCGCCGGCGGCGGCAGGCCGTCGCCGAGCCAACGGGTGCGCTGGTCGTGCCAGCGCACGGTGGTGTCGGTGGAGACGCGGCGCCACTGCGGGGCGGCGGTGGGGGAGGCGCCCGCGGGCGCCGGGGTGTCGCCGTCGAGGGTCCGGTTCGTGTACGTGGCCGGCGAGTTCACGTTCTCGTACGTGCCGTCCGTGCGCACCTCCAGGTACGGCTCGCCCTGATAGCCGAGCACCTCGACGGTACGGCCGGTCCGGTTGACCAGTTCCAGCCGCGCGCCCGCCTCGACGGCCCGGACGCGCAGCCCCGGCTCGGCCGGGCTCACCCCGGTCACCTCGGTGCGGTACGCGGTCGCGTCCGGCGCCTCGCCGCCGTGGGCGGAGGCCGGGCCGGCCGGGCCGAGCAGCGCGCCGGCCAGCACGGCGACGACCAGGGCGGTACGCCTCACGCGCCGGCCGATGCCACCGCGGCCGTCAGCGCTTCTGCCGTCGGGCTCGGCAGCGCCTTGCCGGCGACCAGCACGGTCGGGGTGCTGTTGACGCCGCGCGCGGCCGCGGTGTCGGTCACCTTGGTGGCCCACGCCTTGTACGTGCCCTTGTGGATCGCGTCGGCGAAGGCCGCGTCGGTGAGGCCGACCGACTTGCCCAGCTCGATCAGCTTGGCGTCGTCGAGGCCGGCGGAGCCCTCCTCGGGCTGGTTGGCGAACAGCACCTTGTGGTACTCGGCGAACTTGCCGCCCTGGGCGGCCGCGGCCGAGGCGGCGGCCGACCGGGTCGAGTACTCGGTGCTGGAGGCGCGGTCCAGGATCGCGATCGGGTGGTACTGCACCGTCACCTTGTTCGCGGCGACGAGCTGGTCGATGGTGGCCGTCGCGCCGGACTCGAAGCGCCCGCAGGCGGGGCAGATGAAGTCCTCGTAGACGTCGATCTTCACCGGGCCGGTGCCGACCGCGAACGCCGTACCCTCGTCGACCGCGACGCTCGGCGTGGTCAGGCCCGCGGTCTTCACGGTCTCCTGGTTGGTCGCCATGCCCCAGCCGATCAGGCCGACGATGATCAGGAGGGCCACGACGCCCAGGCTGGTCCAGAGGGTGACCCGGCGGCGCCGCTCCTTCGCCAGTTGCTCCTGGACGACCCGCTTGGCCTTGGCCCGGTCCCGGTTGTTCTTGCCGCTCACTGTTCCCCCATCAGGACGCCATCGATCGAGTATCGGGTCCGCGGCCGCCACAGCAGGATCCCGGCGAGCAGCAGGAAACCGGCGTCGCGGACGAGGTCCCAGGTGTACTGCGGGCTCTGCCCCGCGGCCAGGTCACCGCCCGTGCTGAAGCAGCCGCAGTCGATCTGCAGGCCGCGGACCCAGGCCGAGACGATGCCGGCGATGAAGATCACCAGCAGGCCGGCGGAGATGCCGGCGCTGAGCCGCACCGCGAGCCCGGCCAGCAGCAGCAGGCCGAGGGCGATCTCCAGGAACGGCTGGGCCGCCCCGATCGCCTTGGCCACCTCGTACGGGAAGAGCCGGTAGGCGTTCACCGCCCGGCCCGACGCGGCCAGGTCACCGACCTTGAGGCCGCCGGCGACCAGCCATACGATGGCCAGGGCGAGCCGCGCCGCCGTGGAGATCCACACCTGGCCGGTCGTCATGCGGGCGGACAGCCCCGTCTCCATGCTCACGCCCCCTTAGTCGGCGCTCGCCGCCGCCGGGTTCCGTCTTACCGCCTGGAGATTTGCTGTGTGATGGGCCGAAGGTCCCGAAACGTCATACCGCTTGCGCGGCCGTGACGGCGGTCACAAGGTCTTCCCGGGCCCGGGCCACCCGCGACCGGATCGTGCCGACCGGGACGTCCTCGATCTCGGCCGCCTCCGCGTACGACATGCCGAGCACCTGGGTGAGCACGAACGCGCTGCGCCGCTCCTCGCCGAGCCGGCTCAGCAGATCGGCCGCGCCGAGCCGGTGCGCGGGATCGGACTGCCGCGGCCCGTCGGTCCAGGCCTGCGCGGCCAGCCGGGCGTCCAGCCGGCGCCGGCGCACCACGGCGCGCAGGTGGTCGGCGCAGGTGCGCCGGGCGATGCCGAGCAGCCAGGTGCGGACCGTGGCGCGACCCTCGAAGCCGGGCAGCGCCTTAAAGGCGCGCAGGTAGGTCTCCTGGGTGAGGTCATCCGCGGCGCCGGGGTCGACCAGCGCGGCGGCGAACCGCCACACCTCGGCCTGGGTGCCACGCACGAGCGCGGCCTGCGCCTCCGCGTCGCCGGCCCGGGCGGCGAGGGCGAGCGCGGTGAGGGGATCGGCCGCTGTCACAACCGCAGATGGTACGCGGAGCCGAAATTGTCGGGGGTCCGGGGAACTATGGCCACCGTGCCGACGACCACCTCCTGTCCTCGCGTTTCCGCCCCGCACCGCCCCGCGCCGCGACCTTGGTGCGGAGCCCCGCCGAGCCATCGGGGAGCATTGCCCGCATGACCGTTGATCGACCCGGTGCATCCGATCGCCTCCAGCGGCCCCCGGCGCGGCGCGAGCGACCCCCGCAGGCACGGCGGCTGCTCGCGGCGGCGGCCGGGCTGCTGGTCGGGTTGTTCTGCGTGCTGCTCGGCCCGGCCGGCCCGGCCAGCGCGCACGCCGCCCTGGTGGCCAGCGACCCGGCCGGCGGCACGATCGTCCCGGACGCCCCCAACAAGGTCACCCTCACCTTCAGCGAGTCCGTCCAGCTCATCACCGGCAAGATCCAGGTGCTCGCGCCGGACGGCAGCCGCGCGGACCAGGGCGACCCGCAGGCCGCCGGCGGCTCGGTGGTCATCCCGCTGCGCTCCGGCGGCGGCCGCGGCACCTATCTGGTCAGCTACCGCGTCGTCTCGGCCGACAGCCACCCCGTCGCCGGCAGCCTCACCTTCTCGGTGGGCGCCGCCTCCACGCCGCCGACCGAGACCGCCGGCGCCGATTCGGTCGACCCGGTGGTCCGGGCGCTGATCCCGGTGGGCAAATACCTGGGGTACGCCGGCCTGGTGCTGCTGGTCGGCCCGGTGCTGGTGCTGGCCCTGCTCTGGCCGCACCGGCTGTCCCGGCGGGGGCCGTCGCGGCTGGTGTGGACCGGCGTCGGGCTGGTGCTCGGCAGCACGCTGCTGGCCCTGTGGTTGCAGGCGCCGTACACGACCGGCTCCGGGCTGTTCGGGGTCTCCGGCGACGACCTGCGCGACGTGCTCGGCAGCACGTTCGGCGCGGTCATGCTGGTCCGGCTCGGGGTCGTGGTGGCGGCCGGCTTCCTGCTGCGCCCGCTGCTGCGCGGCGACGGCGGCGAGTCGAAGGTCGACCTGGCGCTGCTCGGCGTCCTGGGCGTGGCGGCGCTGGCCACCTGGCCGCTCACCGGGCACCCGACGGCGTCCCCGGTGGCCGGGGTCTCGGTGGTCGTCGACGCCATCCACCTCGCCGCCATGGCGGTCTGGCTCGGCGGCCTGGTCATGCTGGCCGGGTTCCTGCTGCGCCGGGCCAACGAGCGCGAGCTGGGCGCGATCCTGCCCATCTGGTCGCGCTGGGCGGCGACCGCGGTGGCCGCGCTGGTCCTCGCCGGCACGGTGCAGGCGCTGATCGAGGTCGCCTCGGTCAAGGGGCTCTACGACAACACGTACGGCCGGCTGATCCTGGTCAAGATCGGGCTGGCCGCGCTGGTGATCGCCATGGCGGCGTTCTCCCGGCGGCTGGTCCGCAGCCACGCCGCCGAGACCGGCCCGGGACGCCTGCGCCGCATCGTGCTGGCGGAGCTGGCGGTCACCGCGGTGGTGCTGGGCGTGACGGCGGCGCTGGTGCAGATCCCGCCGCCGCGCACGGCCAGCGCGGCGGAGAGCGCCGGGACGTCGACGACGATCTCGCAGACGATCACCGACAAGTCGGTGTCGCTGCAGGTGGACGTGTTCCCGGCGACCGTGGGCAACAATTCGCTGCACCTGTACGCGTACACGCCGGACAACAAGCCGCTGCCGGTGGTGGAGTGGACGGCCACCGCGGCGCTGCCGGCCAAGGGGATCGAGCCGATCGAGGTGCCGCTGCTGCGGATCACCGACTTCCACGCCATCGGCGACATCGCGCTGCCGGCCGCGGGGGACTGGACGTTGAAGTTCACCGTACGCACCAGCGACATCGACCAGTCGACCCTGACGATGACCGCCAAGATCTCCTGACCCACGCCGTACCCGACGGCCCGGTCCGCACCCGCGGACCGGGCCATCGTCATACCTCTCGGGGCCTAAGTAACTGTTTATCCAATTTGGTGTTATTTCCGTCTGTATGGTCTGCGCAGTACCACCGAGAAGGGGGAGATCGAGATGCGGGTGTTCCGCACGATCCTCGGCATGCTGTTGCTGACAGCCGGACTGCCGACGCTGCTGGTGGGGGGCGCATTCTGGGCCGCCATGCAGCACCGGGACCCGGGCGGCGCCTTCACCGGCGACCTGCAACGGGTGGCCACATCGGGCTACGCGCTGGTGGTCGACGACGTCGACCGGCTGCTGCGCGACGACGCCCCGTTCGTCCGCGTCGGCGACACCCGCCTGCGGCTGACCGCGGAGTCCGGCGGCGCGCCGGCGTTCCTGGGCATCGCCCCGGCCGCCGACGTCGAGCGCTACCTGGCCGACGTCCCGCTGGTCGCGGTCTCCTCGATCGACCTCGGCACGGGCGCGCTGCCGGTGACCGGCAACCTGCGCCCGGGCACCGTCGCGCCCGAGCAGCTGCCGGGCCGGCAGGGCTTCTGGCTGAAGTCGGGCACGGGCACCCTCGCCTGGAACCCGAGCGAGCTGCGCGACACGCGGTACAGCCTGGTGGTGATGAACCCGGCGGGGCAGCCCGGCGTCCGCCTGGAGAGCACGGCGAGCGTCCTGCCCGGCTGGCTGAACCAGGCGACCTGGGCCCTGCTGATCCTGGGCAGCCTGCTGGTGATGATCGGCATGATCGTGCTGGGCTGGCCGTCGCGGCGCCGCGAGGTCGTCTACGTGGTGGAACCGAGCCAGGTCCCGGACCTGATGCAGGCGATCGGCGCCCCGCTGCCCCTGAGCCGCACCGGCGGCGGGCGGCACGCGGGCACCCACCGCCCGCGCACCCTGGCCGACTCGCAGCCGCGCTCCCGGCCGGCGGCGCTGACCTGGCCGCCCTCCTCGTCGTCCAACTCGTCCTCGTCGTCTTCCTCGTCCTCCCCGGGGACGCCGCACGCGGGTCACGGCTCGGCGATCCCGATGCCGGCCACCCCGGTCTCCGGCGCCGCCGCCGCGACGATGACGGCGCCGGCCCCTGCTCAGGCGGGTGCGCCGTCCGCCGATCTCGCGGCCGCCGGTGCGCCGGCTCCTTCCGGCCTGCCCGGATCGTCGGCTTCGGGCTCTGAGCCTTCGGGTGTCGACGCCTCGCCGCCCGCGACCGCGCCGGGCGAGCCGCTGAACCTCATCGCGAACCGCCCCGCACCCGGCTCGGTGAGCGACCCGTCGCCGCTGCACGACCCGCTGTTCGGCCGGCCGGCCGACCGTCAGGGCCGGCGCCGCACCGTGCAACAGGCGGCCGACCTGCCGATCTTCGAGGCGTCGGCGGTGGGCGCCTGGGTCGCGGAGACCGCGGCGGCCCGGGCCCGCGCCCGGGAGACCGAGGCCCGCGCGGCGGCGGCGATCAACGCCGCCCGCAAGCCGACGGCCAACTCGGAGACGCCGAACACGCCGACGACCCCGGTCCGGGAAACGCCGGCGGGGAGCGGTGCCGCGGCAACTTCTCAGGCGTCCCCGGCGGCTACCTCCGCGGGGCCCGGAGAGCGGGCTGGATCCGCCGCGTCGGCGCCCGCGGCTGCCGAGGCTTCGGAGCCGGGCAAGGCGAAGGCCCTGGCGGGCGAGGCCGTGCCGGCTCCTTCGGCGGCCGGATCGGTGGCTGATGCCAGTCGGTCGGGGTCGGAGAAGACGGTGGCCGGTGCGGCGGTTGACGCCAGTCGGTCGGGGTCGGAGAAGGCGGCGGTCGGTGCGGCGGTTGATGCCAGTCGGTCGGGGTCGGAGAAGGCTGCGGTCGATGCCTCCCGGGCGTCGTCGCGGGAGACGGTTGTGGGGTCGGCTGGTGCCGGCGACAAGCCTGCCGAGACGGCGGCGACCGGTAGCGCGACATCCCAGGCGAGTGCCGCCGGCGCTGCCGCGATGAGCGCCACCGCTGCAGGCGCGGCTGCTGCGCGTGCCGCCGCGTCCGTCCCGGGCAGGTCCGGGGCGAAGCCGGCTGCCGCTTCCGTCGAGGCCGCCTCCGTCGAAGCGGCCGAGCCGAAGGCCGCCGCAGGTGGGGCCGGCCCGGCTGCGGGTCCCGGCGTGCGGGCTCCGGGCGGCTCGGCCGGCACGAGTGCCACAGGGGGTGCCTCGTCGCGCGCGGCGGCCGGTGACGCCTCGCAGCACGCCGGCGCTGCGGGTGAGTACGACGGACCCGAACCGGTCGGGCCGGCGAAGGCCGCGCGGCCGGCGGACGCGGCGCCGCGGAACGCCCTGTTCGGAGGCTCTACGGCTCCTGGCTGGGCGGCCACGGGTCTGACCCGGGCGGACTCGGCCCGGGTCGGCCTGCCGAAGAGTGGCGACTCCGCGCCCGCCGCGAGCCGCCGGGTGGACGACAAGCCGGCTGCCGGCC
>NZ_BOMQ01000070.1 GCF_016862275.1 Actinoplanes nipponensis
AGGCGGCGGACCGCTCGCAGACGCCGACGCGGCCGGCGGACCGCTCCCAGGCGCCGACGCGGCCGGTGGACCGCTCCCAGATGCCGACGGAGCCGGCGTCTACCAAGGCTGACCAGGCCGGGGGGCCGGCATCCGCAGCACCGTCGAGGGCGGCCACCAGCCCGGCGCACGCCGCCGGGAAGGACGCGGGTGCGACCAAGGGCCGCCCGACCGGGGCGGCAGCCACCTCGCCGGCCGCCCCGAACCGGTCCGCCCAGACCCCGGAAGTGCGTCCCGCCCAACCCGCAGCGGCTCCCGGCCGGCCGGCGGCGTCCGCCCAGCCGGCAGGCTCGGCTCCGGGCCGGACTGAGGCGGCGTCTGGCCAGGCCGCGGACCCGGCCGATCGCCAGGCGGGGACGTCTTCTGGTCGGCCGGCGGCTTCGGCGTCCGGCCGGCCTGGGGCGGGGTCTGTTCAGCCCGCGGGCTCGGCTGCCGGCCAGGCGGGGGTGTCCTCTGCTCCGGCCACGGTGTCCGCGTCCGGCCAGGCCTCAGCTGCCGGTCAGGCCGAGGCGTCCTCTGTTCCGGCCGTGGCGTCCGCGTCCGGCCAGGCTGCGGCCTCGGCTCCCAGCCGGTCAGACTCGGCTGTCCCGGCGCGGCCCGCAACCGCGGCTGCCAACCCGACGACTGTGGGCGGGGGAACCGCAGCCCCGGCGCAGCCGACCGGCCCGGCCCGGGCGTCCACGTCCGCCACGTTCCAGCCGCACCACGTCGCCCCGGCCGCGCCCGGCGAGGCTGCCGGTCCGCGGGACGGGGGTGCGCAGGTCCCCGCCGCCGCGGCCAAGGCTCAGCCGGCTCAGCGGGACCCCGCGCCGACCCCGACGCGGCCCGCGCCGACGGACCCGACCCAGGTTCCGCCGACCAACCCGACGACACCGCGTCCGTCGGTACCCGGCCCGTCCCGGCCCGCCGACCCGGACCGCGAGCCGGTCCCGGCCGGCTCGGGCACCACCTCGGTCCGGCCCTCGTCGGCACCCGTCACCCCGGCCGGAGCCGGAAGCCAGGCCGCTGAGCAGCAGCACCAGGCCACGGCCGGCCGCACCCCGTCGGCCTGGCCCGCGTCGAAGCCGGCCGGGACAACACAGGCCGGACCCGCCTCGAAGCCGACGGGGACAACGCAGGCCTGGCCCGCGTCGAAGCCGGCCGGTACAACGCAGGCCGGGTCCGCCTCGAAGCCGACCGGTACAACGCAGGCCGGGTCCGCCTCGAAGCCGGGCGGGACAACCGACGCCGGACCCGCGTCGAAGCCGGAGCCGCACATCGCCGAGCAGCGCCACCGCCCGGCCACCATCCAGGTGAGCCAGAGCGCGGACGTCGACCCGGCGAAGCCGGTTCCGGCACCCTCCGCCGAGGCCACTGCGGCCACCGCCCTCTCCACGAGCGTGGGGGAGAAGGTGGCCGCCGCGGAGAAGGTGGAAGAGGCCGCGAGGGCTGCCGGCGCCGCGGAGAAGGTGGCCGCGGCGAAAAAGGTGGAGGAGGCCGCGAGGGCCGTCGGCGCCGCGGAGAAGGTGGACGCTGCCGACAGCAGTGGCAAGGCCGAGAAGGCCGCCAACGCTGAGAGGGCCGTCGTCGCCGCCGAGAAGGCAGACGCTGCCGAGAAGGCCGACAAGGCCGACAAGGCCGACAAGGTCGTGAAGGCTGACGAGGCCGAGGCGGCACAGAATGCCGCGGACACGGCGGAGAAGGCCGAGCCGGACAACGCCAAGCGCAAGCCCGAAGGCTCCCTCTCGCGGCTGGCGGCGTACAAGGCGGAGGTGGCGGAGCTGCTCGGCGGCGACTCGGCGGCCCGGCGGCGGCGGAAGAACACCACCGCCTCGGGGCTGCCCGCGCCCGATCCCGCCACCCAGGATCCGCCCATCAAGCTGACCCGTCCGCCCCGCAAGGGTGGCCCGCGCTCGAAGGACTGACCAGGCGCAAGCCCGGGCGGCCGCGGCCCGTGAGCCGGTTGCGGCCGCCCAGTGCTTCCGACAACCCCGACATACCGAAAAGGGCCCTCCGCGCTGCCGACGCGGAGGGCCCTTTTACCGGGGGAAACGGAGTAACCGAAGGGGGGCTTCGTCCGTTAAGCACACTTTACCCCGTTGATGGGCGAACTGGGTAGTCCTCGGCCCAATGCGGGCAATCTAGGGTGAACGTGCCCAGTGCGGGTGTCGCGTCCCCGGCGGGTGGGTACGGCGGACGCGGCGACACGCCTCCGGCCCGGCGCGTAGGCTGAGCGCGTGGCGGATCTTCTGGTGTGGATCGACTGTGAGATGACGGGTCTCGACCTGGGCAAGGATGCCCTGATCGAGGTGGCCGCGTTGGTGACCGGTCCCGATCTCAACGTTCTCGGCGAGGGCGTCGACCTCGTCATCCATGCCGATGACGCGGCGCTCGACGCGATGCCGGAGGTGGTGCGCGAGATGCACGCCAAGTCCGGCCTCACCGACGAGGTACGCCGTTCCACGGTCACCATGGCGGAAGCCGAGGAAGCCGTCCTGGCGTACATCAAGCAGTTTGTCCCGAATCCCCGCTCCGCGCCGCTCTGTGGCAATTCCATCGCCACCGACCGGGGTTTCCTGGCCCGCGACATGCCCGCGCTGGACGACTTCCTGCACTACCGGATGATCGATGTCTCCTCGATCAAGGAGCTGGCCCGCCGCTGGTACCCGCGGGTGTACTTCGGCCAGCCGCAGAAGGGCCTCGCGCACCGCGCCCTGGCCGACATCCGCGAGAGCATCCGCGAGCTGGAGTACTACCGCCGCACGGTGTTCGTGCCGCTGCCCGGCCCGGACGTCGACCAGGCCCGGGCGATCGCCGCGGAGCTGTAGGCCGGCGCCGAGCCACGCCGAGCGGTAACCCGGTCGACGGTGGGCAGGGTGCTGCCGCTATGCTTGTCCGGCACGCGCCGCGGAGGGTTTGTCCGCGGCAGGGTTGTCGTAGCAATAAGGTTGTCGTAGCAATGCGGCATGGTGGTCGTAGCTCAGCTGGTAGAGCACCGGGTTGTGGTCCCGGGGGTCGCGGGTTCAAGTCCCGTCGATCACCCCAGAGCAGTGAGGCCGGAAGGGTCAGTCGCACACGCGACTGACCCTTCCGCCGTTCGTGGCCCGCTCGGCCGGGGGAAAGCGACAGCCGGGTCTGGAGAGCCCGAGAAGCCCCCGGCGCAAGATCACTGCCCCGCGCGGTCCCGGAACGTCCAGGAGGCCCCGCCCGTCGGCATCCGCCGCCCGTTCGGCCCCTGCTGCGCGACCGGCTCGTACAGGTCGTCGTCGTCCTCGCCGTCCAGCCGTCCGGCCAGGTACGCCGCGGCCGCCCGGTCCTCCTCGGTCGGCGCCGCCATCAGCGCGTACACCAGGCCGAGGATGCCGAAGATGACGGTGAGGCCGATCGGGATGAGCAGGCTGCTCGCCGTGGCCCCGGTCACCGAGGCGCCGGTCGCGCCGTCCTGCCGTACCGACATGGCGGACATGCCGACGAAGTGCATGCCGTTGACCGCGATGCCCATGACCAGGGCGGACGCGAGGATGGCGAGCGGCCGCTGCACGGTCATGGCCAGCCACAGTGCCACGGTGGCCGCGACGACAGCGATGATGACGGCGGCCACCACC
Organism: Actinoplanes nipponensis; assembly: GCF_016862275.1. Classification (GTDB taxonomy): domain Bacteria; phylum Actinomycetota; class Actinomycetes; order Mycobacteriales; family Micromonosporaceae; genus Actinoplanes; species Actinoplanes nipponensis. The sequence goes on from NZ_BOMQ01000070.1 coordinate 3,624, forward strand.
CGGCTGGTGAGGTAGTTGATGGTGCCGTCGAGGTGCATGGCGAACATGCCGGTGAAGTGCATCGCGGCCACGCCGAGGCCGGCGAACAGGCCGCCGATGACGATCCGCGCGCCCTGGACCTTGGTGCCGCGGGCCGCGATGGACAGGCCGATGGCGACGGCGCCGATCGCGATGAGCGCGCTGAGGGCGGTCACCGGGACGTCGTACCGGATCGGCAGGCCGACCACGCTGAAGCCCAGCATCGCCACGAAGTGCATGGTCCAGATGCCGGTGCCGCCGATGGCGACCGCCGCCAGGGTGAGCCACCAGGCGCGCCAGCCGGCGCTGGGCGCCGTGCGCAGCCGGACCGCGCACACCAGCCCGAGCAGTGACCCGAGCACGGACAGCGTGTAGCTGAACGTCGGCGTCAGCCAGCCGTGTTCGAAGTGGTGGATCTGCGCCATGCCTGGTCACTCCCTAGATCGGCCTACCGATGCATCGTGCCTGCCTTACCCGCGATCGGCATCGCCATGTGCGGCGCCGGCCCATGTTTGCGACGTTGGGAGGGGGCTGTTTTGCCTGTTCGGTGGCGCGCGGCCGCCGTCGATCGGGGTGGATGATCAGGACGGACGAGGGGCGGGTTGCGCCAGGTGATCGGCCACTGGACCGAGGGTGATCACGCCGCTGCCGGCCCCGGCGATCTCGCCGGCCGCCGGCCGCAGCTCGGCGCGCAGGCGCGCGAGCAGGGCTTGATCGTCCAGGGCGCGGGCCGCGCGGACGGCCAGGCACAGCCGCGCCTCACGCAGCAGGTCGTGCGGAGATTCCGGTACGGCCCGCAGCGCCGCCGCCGCCCCCACCCGATCGCCCCTGGCGAGCAGCACCAGCGGCCGGGCCCACGGCTCGTACGGGCCGAAGTCGCCGTCCGGGGCGCCGTCCCCAGCCAAGGTCAGCAGGGCCAGGGCCGGCAGCCCGTCCGCCATCCCCGGCATGCCGCTGCCGGCCAGCCTGACCTGCGCGGCCCGGTACGCGTCGGCCGCCTCCGCCGCCCGGCCGTCCAGGGCCAGGCGCAGCGCGGCGTACCACTGGGTCAGCACCGCCACCAGCGGCAGCTCGTAGCGCTCGGCCAGCCGGTCCGCGGCCGCCGCGTGGGCGTCCGCGACAGCGGGCTCGCCCAGCGCGCTGTGGGCCTGCATGAGGATCAGGTGGGCCAGCACCTCGAAGGTGACCAGCTCGTTCCCGGCGGCCAGCGTGAGCAGCTCGGCCCCGAGCGCGGCCCGCTCGGCGGCCAGCCCGGCGCGGCCGAACGTGTGCATGAACCGCGCGTTGAGGGCGAACGCCAGCAGCGCCGGATCCCCGGTCCGCCGGGCGATGGCCTCGGCCTCGCGGGCCGCCCGGTCCCCGCGGCCGGTGGTGGTGCCCCGCAGCTCCAGCGCGATGGTGCTCAGCAGCCGGCTGCGCTGCTCGGGCCGCAGCGCGCCGGGCCCGGCCAGGATCCGCTCGGCCTCCTCGACGACCTGCCGGGAGAGCTGGTCGTCGTCGTTGCGGGTCCAGACCGCCGGCACGGCGAAGGCGGCGAGCACGGTCGCCGCGAGATCCGGATCGTCGAGGTGCCGGACGGCGGCGACCGCCTCGGCCCGCAACCGGCGTGCCGCGTCCAGGTGCCCGGTCACGGCCAAGGCCCGGCCGAGCCCCATCACCGCCGCCAGCCGACCCCGGGCCTCGGCCGGCGTCCCGCGGTCGTACGCGTCGATCGCCTGCCGCCACAGCCGGGCCGCCTCGTGCGGCCGCGAGCCCCGCTCGGCCCGGTCGGCGGCCGCCGCGGAGTAGCGGGCCGCGCGGGCCGCGGTGGCCGGGGTGGCGGCCCGGGCGAAGTGGTGGGCGAGGGCGGCGACGTCCCCGGGGCGCAGGCGTTCCAGCGCCTCCCCGGCGGCGGCATGCCAGTGGGCGCGGCGCAGCGCGGACAGGTCGCCGTAGATCGTGTCCCGGACCAGCAGGTGACCGAACCGCGGCCGCCCGCCCGGACCCTCCTCGGTGAGCAGGCCCTCCGTCAGCGCCGCGTCCAGGCCGTCCAGCACGGCCGCCTCGTCGCCGGTCAGCAGGGTCAGCAGCTCCGGGTCGACGTCGCGGCCGAGCACGGCCGCCTGCCGCAGCACGGTCAGCGCCGGCTCCGGTAACCGCGCCAGCCGGTGCCGGATCACGTCGCGGACGCCGGCCGGCACCCTGTCCAGGGCGGCGCCGCCCTCGGCGGCGAACAGCCGGGCAAGTTCGCGCACGAAGAACGGATTGCCGCCGCTGCGGCGATGGATCAGCCGCGCGGCGGACGCGTCCAGGCCGGCCCCGGCCACGGTACGGGCCAGCGCCCCGGCCGCCGCCTCACCCAGCCCGCCCAGATAAACCCGCACCGGCTCGGTACGCGCGAACCGGGCCAGCGCCGCGGTCAACTCCGGCGTGATCTCGGTGGCCCGGAAGGTCCCGACGACCAGCACCGGCACCGCCTCGACCACCAGCGCGGCGAGCAGCTCCAGCGTGCCCTCGTCGGCGCGGTGCAGATCGTCGGCGACCAGCAGCACGGGCCGTCCCCGGGCGGCGGGCGCGGTCAGGCGGGCCACCGCGGCTCGCCGCGCGCGGAACCGGGCCACAGCCGGATCCCCGGCGGCGGCCTCCGGCTCCTGCCCGCCGGGCCAGGTCACCGGCGCGCCGTCGTGGCCCGGGCCGTGCCCCCAGGTGGCCGTCCAGCCCCGCGCGGTCAGCCGGCGGCTCAGGGCCTCGGCCAGGGCGGTCTTGCCGGCGCCGGCGTCACCGGAGACCAGCGCGAGCGCGGCCCGGCCCCGCGCGGCGACGGCGTCGGCCAGGCCCACCAGCCGGCCCAACTCCTCATCCCGCCCGAAAAGCCCATCGGCCGCCGACCCGGCCAGTCCCGGCCCGGCGGGATCCGGCCGGGGAGAGGCCGCTCCGCGTCCCGGCCCGGCTGGATCCGGCCCGGGAGAGGCCGCTCCGCGCCCCGGCCCGGCTGGATCCGGCCCGGGACAGGCCGCTCCGCGCCCCGGCCCGGCTGGATCCGGCCCGTGGCCCGGCCCGCGGAAGGCCGTGCTGAGATCCGGCCCGGCGCGAGGCGGCCCGGCGGGAGCCGATCCGGCGGAAGACGGCCCGGCGACGGCATCAAGCCCGGGGCGCACGGCCGCGTCCGGGCTCAGGTGCGGAGCCTGGGCCAGGATGTCGGCCGCCAACCGCTGCAGCCGGGGCCCCGGATCCACCCCCAGCTCATCCGCCAGCGCCGCCCGTACCTCGCGCAGCGCAGCCAGCGCCGCCCCCTGCCGCCCGGCCCGGTACAGCGCCAACGCCAGCAACCCCCAGGCGTCCTCCCGCAACGGCTGGGCCGCGGCGTGCTCGCGCAGGCCCGAGGCCGCCTCGGCAGCCCGGCCCAGCGTGAGCAGCGCCTCCCCCCGCCGCTCGAGCGCCAGCATCCGCAGCTCGTCCAGCCGGTCGATCTCGGCGCGGGCCCAGTGCTGGCCGGCGTACTCCGCGTAGGCGGGCCCGTGCCACAGGCCGAGCGCCGCCTCCAGCCCAGCCAGCGCCGGGCTCGCCGCGCCGGCGGCGAGCAGGTCGCCCGCCGCGGCCACCGCCGCCTCGAACCGCCAGGCGTCCACCGCGTCCGGCGCGGCCGGCAGCGCGTACCCGGGCGGCGCGGTGACCAGCAGCCGGGCCGGCTGCCGCGGCGCCCGGTCCGGTTCCAGCGCCCGGCGCAGGTCCGACACGAAGGTGCGCAGGGCCGGAACGGCCCCCTTGGGCGGCCGTTCCCACAGGTCGTCGACCAGCCGGTCGACCGGCACGACCCGGCCGCGGGCGATCAGCAGGCGGGCCAGCACGGCCCGGTGCCGGGGACCCTTCAGCGGTACGGGACCCAGCGCCGTGCCCGCCCGCACGGGCCCGAGCACGCTGAAGGTCACCACGTCACCCATCTAAGCAGCGCGCTGATCCGCCGTTGACCGGCTGCTGATCCGTCCCGGGCACCGTGGCGGGCATGAACCCCACCATCACCGGATTCGACCACCGGCGCGTCACCGTCGCCGACGGCGTGGCCCTTCAGGTCGCGGTCGGCGGCTCGGGCAGCCCGATCGTGCTGCTGCACGGCTTCCCGCAGACCCACCTGATGTGGCGGCACGTCGCCGCCGACCTGGCCGCGGACCACACCGTCATCTGCCCCGACCTGCGCGGCTACGGCGCCAGCGACAAGCCCGCCGGGGACGCGTACGCCAAGCGGACCATGGCGGCCGACGTCGTGGCGCTGGCCCGGGCGCTGGGTCACGACCGGTTCGCCCTGGCCGGCCACGACCGCGGCGCCCTGGTCGCCATCCGCGCCGGCCTGGACCATCCGGCGGCCGTCACCCACCTCGCCTCGCTGGACGTGCTGCCGACCCTGGACATGTGGGAGGTCATGCACGGCGTCACCGCCGCGGTCGGCTTCCACCTGTACCTGATGGCGCAGCCGCCCGGCCTGCCCGAGAAGCTGATCGGGGCCGCCCCGGACGCCTTCTTCGGCCACTTCCTGGACGTCTGGACCCGGCAGCCGGACGCGATCCCGCCCGAGGTACGCGCCGCGTACCTGCGGGCCTGTCGCGAGGCGGTGCCGTCGATCGTCGCCGACTACCGGGCCTCGGCCGGCGTCGACGTGGAGCACGACCGCGCCGACCGGGAAGCGGGCCGACGGCTCCGGATGCCGGTGACGGTGCTGCAGCAGGACTGGGGCGCGGCGCTGGGCTTCGACGCGGCGGCCATCTGGCGGGCGTGGGCGCCGGACCTGGAGCACCGAACCGTCTCGTGCGGTCACTTCATGGCGGAGGAGGCCCCGGCCGAGGTGGTCAAGGCTCTGCGCGAGCTGCTGAGCCGGTAGGCGCCGGTGCGGCCAGGTGGTCCTGCAGCAGGTTGTGGCGGAACTGGTAGACGCCGCCCGCCTGCCGCAGCACGCCGCGGTCGTGCGCCTCGGCCAGGGAGCTCATCAGCCGCAGCGGCATCCTCCGGCAGGCGAACAGCACCAGGCGGGCGACGCAGAAGTGCCCCCAGGCGCCCAGGACGAGTGTCGCCACCGGGAGCAGGCCGAGGACGGCGGCGGAGTAGGCGATGGCGTCGAGGGACATGCCGGTCGGGACCCCGGGGGCGAAGGCGGCCGTGGCAATCGCGAACACGCTGGTGGCCGCGCCGACGACGGCGGAGTTCCGGTCCTCGATCAGCAGCGCGGCCGGGCTCAGGCCCCGCTGGGTGTCGCCGCCGGCCGGGGTTCCGCCGGCTACCAGCGTCAAGGCGGTTCCCGCGGCGAGCCCCGCCACCACGCCCGCCGCCGGTGCCTCCATGGAGGCGCCGAGCAGGGCGACCGGACAACCGATCACCAGCAACGACATGGGCAGCTGGGCGAACGAGACCCGTCGCGGGTACCACTGGCCGTCGAACAGCCGGCGGGCCAGCCCGACGGCGACTCCCAGCGCCGGGCCGACCGCCAGGCCGGTGCGCAACCAGCCGGAATGTCGGTGGAGCTCCGCCACGTCCTCGGCTGAGGCCACGCCGGCGACGGCCACGACCAGCGCGACGAGCAGGGCCGTGGCGCTCAGCAACACGGTCGTCAACTGGCCGGCCGGTCCGGGGGAGATCTCGTTCAGCCGCCACCAGGTGAGGTCGTAGGTGCGGTCGGCGCGCAGGTGCCGGGCCAGCGTGGTCAGCGTCCGCCGCGCCGTACGGGCCCCGGCCGAGGTGCGGCCCGGATGTCCGCCGACGGCCGCGGTGTAGGCCGCCGGGATCAGCTGCTGCAGGAGGTGCTTCTCGATGCCCGCCCGCGTCGTCGCCCACCGGGCGGTGAGCAGTTCGCCCGGGTCGCTGTCCCGGTGCTGGTAGACGACCCGGGCCAGCCAGATCATCAGCGGGGTGGACAGGGTCTGGGCCAGCGGTGTGCCGCCGCCGGCGGCGAGCTGGGCCAGCACGGGGCTCCACCGGGGAAGCGGATGGTCGGTGCCGTCGACCAGGTACCGGGCCGCGTCGTCGGGGGTCATCGGTTGCAGCTCGACGACCGGGGTCCGCGCCAGGGGTGACGAGACGTGGACGGCGCGCTCGTAGGCCTTCGTCCGGCTGGTCAGCACGAACCTCGCACCCGATCCGGCGGCCGCGGTGATCGCCGCGAGCGCGCGACTGTGGTGGATCGGGCTGATCTCGTCGAGCCCGTCCAGGATCGGCAGGATCATCCCGCGCGCCACCAGCTCGCGGGCCAGCGTCCGGCGACCCCCGCCCGGCGCCTCCACCGGCGTGGCCAGCAGCCGATGATCGGTGGCCAGCCGGGCGGCGACCCACTCGTCCAGCGGCTGAGCCGGGTCCCAGCCGGCCACCGGCAGCAGGACCGGCACCGGATCGTGCTCGCCGCGGCGCTGGAGCAGCTGCAGCGTCAGGCGCAGCACCAGCATGGATTTGCCGGCTCCCGGCTCGCCCAGCACGACGAGGCGGCCGGGGGAGTCCGGATGGTCGAAGACGTCGGCGACCCGGTCGTAAGTGCCCTCGAGCGGGATCTCGTCGGCGTCCGGCGTGCCGCGGACCGCCGCCCAGCTGACCATCAGCTGCCGCGCGCGCCGGGTCACCTGCCAGCGCACCCGCAGCGGCCACGGGTCCTGGATCTGCCGGGCCACCTCCTCGGCCGTCCACTGCTCGATCTGGGCGCGGGCCAGCACGGCCTGCGCCGTGGTCAGCCGTTCGGGGGTCACCGTGCCGGCCTGGTCGCTGTCCTGGAGCCACAGCCACCGCAGGGCCGTCACCAGCACGGCCACGGCGGCGGTGCCGCCGAAGATGATGCTCGACCACTGGTCGGCGTGCGCGCGGCCCTCGGCGGTGAGGAACCAGGACAGTGTCGCCGCGGCGGAAACGGCGAAGATCAATAGGACGAAGAACCACACCCGGGGACGTTTCCACCACATCGGCACCCGGACATGATGGCCGTGCGGGCGACCGGACCGTACCGTCCGTACGGCCAGTCATCACTGTGGATCAATGGCGCCGGGTCCTAGGAGTCGAAGCCCAGGCCGACCTTGTCCAGCGTGCGCAGCCAGAGGTTGCGGCGGCCCTCGTGGGCGTCGGCGCGCGCGATCGACCAGCGGGTCAGTTCGATCACCCCGGAGCGCACCGGCTCCGGCGGGAACGGCAGGGGCTTGCGCCGCACCATCTTCAGCCGGGTCAGCTCGGTTGGTTCGCCGCCGAGCAGGTCCAGCATCACGTTCGCGCCGAAACGGGTGGCGCCCACGCCCAGGCCGGTGTAGCCGACCGCGTAGGCCAGCCGGCCGCCGTGCGCCGTACCGAAGAAGCCGCTGAACCGGCTGCACGTGTCGATCACGCCGCCCCACTTGTGCGTGAAACGCACGTCTTCGAGCTGCGGGAAGGTCCGCGCGAAGTGGTCGGCCAGCACCGCGAACGTGGCCTCGCGCTGGTCGCGTTCCGGGCTGATCCGCCCGCCCCGGTAGTAGATCGCGTCGTAGCCGCCCCACAGGATGCGGTTGTCCGCGGTGAGCCGGTAGTAGTGGAACTGGTTGCCGGCGTCTCCCACGCCCTGCCGGCGGCCCCAGCCGACGGCGGCCAGCTGCGCGGCGGTCAGCGGCTCGGTCATCAGCACGTAGTCGTAGATCGGGACCACGTAGTGGCGCAGCCGGCGCAGCAGGCCGCCGTGCGCGCCGGTGGCCAGCGCGACGTGCGCCGCGTCCAGCCGGCCCCGCCAGGTGTGCAGGCGCAGCCCGGCGCGGGTGGTGGTGATCCGCTCCACCCGGGAGTTCTCGTGGATCCGGACGCCCAGCTCGAGGCAGGCCCGGCGCAGGCCCCAGACCAGGCGGGCCGGGTCCACCATCGCGCAGCCGGTGCGGTCCCACACCCCGCCGAGATAGGTGGGGGAGTTCACCTCCGCGCGGACCCGGTCGCGGTCCAGCAGCGCCACGTCCAGGCCGCGGGCGGCCGCCTCGTCGTGGTACGCGGTCAGCTCCCGCAGCTGCCACTCGGCGGTCGCCACGTTGAGCTCCCCGGTCCGGGCGAAGTCGCACGCGATCCCGTACCGCTGCACGGTCCGCTCGATGTCGTCCAGGTTCTGCCGGCCGAGCCGCTCCAGGGTGTCCATCTCGTCGGGGAACCGGCTCAGCCCGTTGTCGAAGCCGTGGGTGAGGCTGGCCGCGCAGAACCCGCCGTTGCGTCCGGAGGCCGCCCATCCCGCCGTACCGGCCTCGACGACCACGACGTCGCGGCCCGGGTCGCGTTCCTTGGCCAGCAGCGCCGTCCACAGCCCGCTGTAGCCGGCGCCGACGACCGCCAGGTCGGCGGACTCGACGCCGTCCAGCGGGTCGGCGGCCGGCGGCGCGCCCGCCTGGCCGAGCCAGTACGGCTCGGGGATCGCGTCGGCGAGCGCGCGCGCCGTCATGCCGCCGGTCTCCGCGGTCGCGAGCGGATGCTGGTCACCACCGCGATCAGCACCCCGCCCAGGAAGATCAGCGTGCCCATCACGTTGACCTGGGGCGGCAGGCCGACCCGGGTGGCGCCCCAGATCCACAGCGGGAACGTGGTGGTGGTGCCCGCGGTGAAGTTGCTGACCACGAAGTCGTCGATGGACAGCGCGAACGCCAGCAGCATCCCGGACATGACCGCCGGCATGATGATCGGGAAGGTGATCCGCCAGAACGTCGTCCACGCGTTGGCGCCCAGGTCCGCCGCGGCCTCCTCGACCGAGCGGTCCAGGGTCAGCACCCGGGCCCGCACCACGACGGCGACGAACGAGATCGAGAACATGATGTGCGCGATGGTGATCGTCACCGCGCCGAGCCCCACGCCCAGCGACACGAACAGCGTCAGCAGCGAGGCGCCCATCACCAGCTCGGGCGAGGACATGGTGGCGAACATGATCAGGTTGACCGTGCCGGAGCCGCGGAACCGGTAGCGGCCCAGCGCGTAGCCGATGCCGGTGCCCAGCGCGCCCGCGACGACCGCGGTGGCCACCGCGACCAGCAGCGAGATCACCAGCGCCTTGGTGAGCTCGTCGAGCGCGAACACCTGGCCGTACCACTTGAGGGTGAAGCCCTCCCAGGTCTGGTTGTAGCGGCCCGGGGTGTCGTTGAAGCCGAACAGGATCATGACCAGCACCGGCAGCGTCAGCCACCCGATGACGATCCACGTGTAGATGTGCAGGGCCCGCCCGCCGGTGAGCCGGGACCGGCGGGGAGCGGCGACGACGGCCGTCTCCTCCTCCTCGAGCACCTGGGTCATCGCGCCGCCACCTTCATGACGTCCTCCGTGCCCAGCGCCCGGGCGTAGGCGAAGACACCGATCAGCAGCACGGCCATCAGCGTGAACGACAGGGCCGACGCCGTCGGATAGTTGGAGCTGGTCAGGTACTGCGACTGGATGACCTGCCCGATCATCGTGGTCGAGGAGCTGCCCAGCACCGCCGAGTTGACGTAGTCGGAGCTGGCCGGCACGAAGGTCATCAGCACGCCGGCGAACACCCCGGGCAGGGCCAGCGGCAGGATCACCTTGCGGAAGGCGGTGGGCGGGTCCGCGTACAGGTCCCGGGCGGCCTCGACGACGCGCGGGTCGATGCGTTCCAGCGCCACGTAGATCGGCAGCACCATGAACGGCAGGAAGTTGTAGACCAGCCCGGAGATCACGGCCACCGAGGTGCCGAGGATGTTGAAGCTCTCCGGCAGGATCCCGGCGCTCTTCAGCGGGCCCAGCAGCATGCCCTCGTCGGTGAGGATGTACCGCCACGAGATCGTCCGCAGCACGAACGACACGAAGAACGGCAGCAGCAGCAGGAACAGGTAGGTCGGCTTGCGCCGGCCGCCGTAGAAGGCGATCCAGTACGCGACCGGGAACGCCACCACGATCAGCACGATCGTGGTGACCGCGCCGTAGATCAGCGACCGCACCAGCTGGGTGCGGTAGTTGACCACGGCGTCCACGTAGGTCTGCCAGTGGCCGGTGAAGGCGTACCCGGAGACGATGTCGCCCTGCTGCAGCGACAGCGACAGCATCGTCACCATCGGGATCACGAAGAACAGCAGCAGCCACAGGCCACCGGGCAGGATCAGCAGGTAGGGCGCCAGCACGCGCCGGGAACGGCCCACGGCGTCAGGCCAGCACGATCGGTTCGAAGATGCTCTGGAACTGCTGCTGCTCGGCGACGGTCTTGAAGTCGACGTAGTAGTGCAGCTTGGCGTAGTCGCTCGGCGCGGGGAAGACGAGCGGGCTGCTGGCGATGGCTTCCATGGCCGCCTTGTCGTCGCCCGACAGCTTCGCCGCGTCCTTCTTGATCTGCTCCTGCGCGGCCGGCACCGGGCAGACGTAGCTGATGAACTCGGCCAGCGTGGCGGCGTTCTCCACCTCGTAGAAGAAGTCCATCAGCTTGATCGCGTCGAGCGGGTTCTGCGCGGTGATCGGGATGGCGAAGTTGTCGGTCCAGATGGTGCCGCCCTCCTGCGGAATCACGAACTTGAAGTCCGTGCCGTCGGAGACGTTCTTCTGGAAGACGTCGCCGGACCAGGCCTGGGTGATCCAGACCTCGCCCTTGCCGAGCGCGTCGATGTAGCTCTGGTCGTAGTAGTTGCGGACCTGCCCGGCGTTCTTCTGCTCCTTGAGCTTCTCGGCGGCCTTCTTCCAGTCCTCGGCCGTGGACTCGTCCGGGTTGAGGCCGAGCGCCATCAGGCCGAAGTTGGCCAGCTCCTGGGTGTCGGAGAACATGCCGACCTTGCCCTTGAACGCCGGGTCCCAGAGGTCGGTCAGCTTGGTGATGGGCCGGGTGATCTTCTTCGGGTCGTACGCGATGCCGGTGATCCCGGAGGTCCACGGCACGGAGTAGACGTTGCCCTTGTCGTAGGCGGTGTTCGCGTACGACGGGTCGGCGTTGGCCTTGTAGTTGGGCAGCTTGGCGTGGTCCAGCGGGGCCAGGAAGCCGGAGCTGACGAACTGCTTGAACTGGATGCCGTTGGTGATGACCATCAGGTCGTAGCCGATCGACTGGCCGGCGGCGAGCTGCGGCTGCACCTTGGCGAACCAGGGGCCCATCTCCTGGATGACCTCCTGGTAGTTCACCTTGACGCCGGTGGCCGCGGTGAACTTCTTCAGCTCGGGATGCTTGGGGTCCATGTACAGCGGCCAGTTGGCGAAGTCCACCTTGCCGTTGCTGGTCTTGCCGGCCCAGTACTTGGCCACCGCGTCCGGGGCGGGGGCGCTGGGCGCCGTCGAGCCGGTGCCCTTGACGCCGCAGGCGGCCAGCGCCATCGCGAACGCCGACAGGCCGGACACCCGCAGCGCGTCGCGGCGGCCGAGCCGCCGCTGGGTCAGGCCGCGGATGAGGGAGGGGTCGGGAAGGTTCGACTGCACGATCAGACTCCGATCGGGTAAGAGTGCTGAGGGCTCCAGCTGAGGTACACGCGGTCGCCGGGACCGGCCAGGTCCTCGGCGGAGTAGGCGTTCTGGTCGAAGATCACCAGGTCGGGCCCGGCGGAGGTCTTGACCGTGTAGTTCGTCGACGTGCCGTGGTAGACCACCTCGGTCACCACCCCGGAGAGCACGCTGAGGCCGGCGCCGGTGGGCGCGTCCTGGGCCAGGTCGATCTTCTCGGGCCGGACCGAGACCTCCAGCGCGTCGCCGACCCCGGTGGCCGCGCTCACCGGCACCAGCACCCGCTCGCCCTCGCCGTAGCTGAGCACGGCCACGTCGCCGGACACGCTCTCGACCGTGCCGTCGAGCAGGTTCGAGGTGCCGATGAAGCCCGCCACGAAGCGGGTCGCCGGGCGCTCGTAGATCTCCCGGGGCGTGCCCAGCTGGTCGATGCGGCCGGCCTCCATGACGGCGATGCGGTCCGACATGGTCAGCGCCTCGCCCTGGTCGTGGGTCACGTAGACGAAGGTGATGCCGACCTCGCGCTGGATGCGCTTGAGCTCGACCTGCATCTGCTGGCGCAGCTTGAGGTCCAGCGCGCCCAGCGGCTCGTCGAGCAGCAGCGCCCGCGGCCGGTTGACCAGCGCCCGGGCCAGCGCCACCCGCTGCTGCTGGCCGCCGGACATCTCCCGCGGGGCCCGTTTCTCCATGCCGGTCAGCGAGACGATCTCCATGATCTCGCCGGCCCGCCGGCGGATCTCGGCCTTGTCGACCTTCTTGCGCTCCAGCCCGAACGCCACGTTCTGGTAGGCGGTCAGGTGCGGGAACAGCGCGTACGACTGGAAGACCATGTTCACGTCGCGCTTGTTCGGCGAGACGCGCGTGACGTCCCGGCCGTCCAGGAACACCGTGCCGCCGGTGGGCTCCTCGAAGCCCGCGATCATCCGCATCGTGGTGGTCTTGCCGCAGCCGGACGGGCCCAGCAGGGAGAAGAACTCGCCCTGGGCGATGCTCAGGTCCATACGGCGGACGGCCTGCACCGTCTCGCCGTGCGACAGGTAGTCCTTGTGCACGCCGGCGAGCTCGATCGCCGGGTGGCCGGGGTCCTGGTCAACACCAGTGGTCATGCTTACCTCTTCGCGCGCGGGGGGACGGGCGGGCCGGGTCAGCCCAGATGGCTCATCACGTGTTTGATCCGGGTGTACTCCTCGAACCCGTACAGGGACAGGTCCTTGCCGTAGCCCGAGTGGCCGAAGCCGCCGTGCGGCATCTCCGACACGAAGGGCAGGTGGGTGTTGATCCACACCGCGCCGAAGTTCAGCCGGCGTGACATCCGCATCGCCCGGCCGTGGTCGCGGGTCCAGACGCTCGCGCTGAGGCCGAACCGCACGTCGTTGGCCCACCGGACGGCGGCGTCCTCGTCGTCGAAGGACTGCACGGTGATGACCGGCCCGAAGATCTCGTCCTGGATCATCTCGTCGCGCTGGCGCAGGCCGGCCACCACGGTCGGCGCCACGAACCAGCCGCGCTCGCCGATGCGCCGGCCGCCGGTGACCACCCGGGCGTGCTCCGGCGTGCGGTCCAGGAAGCCCCGCACCCGGTTCAGCTGGGCCTCGTTGTTGACCGGCCCGAAGTACGCGTCCGGGTCGTCCGGGCCGCCGACCCGGGTGTTCTCGGCCGCGGCGGCCAGCGCGTCGGTGAAGTCGGCGGCGACCCGGGCGTGCACGAGCACCCGGGTGGCCGCGGTGCAGTCCTGCCCGGCGTTGAAGTAGCCCGCGCCGGCGACCGCGGCCGCGGTCGCCGCCAGGTCGACGTCGTCGAAGACGATCACCGGGGCCTTGCCGCCCAGCTCGAGGTGCACCTTCTTGAGGTCGGCGGCGGCCGCGGCGGCGACCTCCATGCCGGCCCGGGTGGAACCGGTGATCGAGACCAGCTGCGGGGTGGGGTGGACCACCAGGGCGCGGCCGGTGTCCCGGTCGCCGCAGACGACGTTGAGCACGCCCGGGGGCAGGAACTCGGCCGCGATCTCGGCGAGCAGCAGGGTGCTGACCGGGGTGGTGTCGGACGGCTTGAGCACCACGGCGTTGCCGGCCGCGATGGCCGGGGCGAACTTCCAAACGGCCATGACCATCGGGTAGTTCCACGGGGTGACCTGGGCGCAGACCCCGAGCGGCTCGCGCCGGATCCAGGAGGTGTGGTCGCGCAGGTACTCGCCGGCGGACTTGCCCTCCAGCACCCGGGCCGCGCCGGCGAAGAAGCGCAACTCGTCCAGCAGCGGGGCCATCTCCTCCTGCCGGGTGGCCTCGACGGGCTTGCCGGTGTTGCGGCATTCCGCGGCGATGATCTCGTCGGCGCGGGCCTCGACGGCGTCGGCGATGCGCAGCAGGGCGCGCTGCCGCTCGGCCGGCGTGCTGTCGCGCCAGCGCTCGAAGCCCGCCTCGGCGGACTTCATCGCGGCGTCGACGTCACCGGCGGACGAGACCGGGGCGTACGCGTACGCCTCCCCGGTGCACGGGTCGACGACCGCCGACGTGACACCGTCGGCGGGGTCGGCATAGGACCCACCGACGAAGTTGCGGAGGACCGGTAGGTCGGTGCTCACGGAAATCGGGCCTCCCGCCTCGGGGCTGTGACAGCCCCCACACGAAGAGGTGGACCTTGACATAGCGGTAGACCTAAAGACAAGGGAATCCGAAGGAATTTGCAAGACCGAAACGGAATCAGGAGCGCAGGGCCGCGCCCAACTACGCAATCCGGCGCGGGTCGGCCGGGATCGCCCGCTTTCCGCGGGCTGACCCCGGCCCGGCGGTACGCCCGCCTCAGTGCTCGCCGAAGACGTCGTGCGCCTCGAAGATGCCGGTCGGCGGCGTGACGGTGGTCCGGTTCGCGCCGCCCTCCCAGGTCACCGATCCGTCCGAATTGCGCAGTACGTACTTGTAGGCCACCGCCGTGCCGGGCGGCAGGCCCGTGCCGCCCGACCAGACCGGGTAGCCGCTCGCGTCCAGGGCCAGGCCGCGCGCCGGGTCCCAGCCACCGAGCGCCGGCACGTCGCCGACCACGAGCACCTGCTGCCCCCAGGTCGTCTGCGCGGTGACGTGGAAGGTCGCCCGCACGACCCCGCCGGCCGGCGGACGGAACGCGACCCCGGCGCCCTCCCGGACGGCGCCGGCGGTGTCGCTGGCGAAGGTGAGCCCGTCGCGGCCGTCGGCGCTCTCGATCCCGATGGTCGCGCTGCGGCCGTCGGCCAGGTCTCCGGTCAGGCCCCGGTAGCCGTACGTGACGGAGCCGTCCGGGCGCAGCTCGGCCGAGAAGGACACCCGCTGGCCGCGGTCGGCGAAGAAGGCCAGGTTGCGCCACTCGACGACGAACGAGTCCGGGGCGGCGCTGGTGTAGACGCCGGCCTGGTCGTCGATGAACAGGTCGTCCCACAGGGCGTACAGGGCCGCGTTCGGGGCCGCGGGGTCCGGCGCCGGGCGGTTGGCGAAGCCCGTCTCCGGGCCGCCGAAGCTCAGCAGGCCGTTGCTGCTGACCCAGACCCGGGTGGCGCGTACGCCGTAATGGTCGAACGCGAACGGCAGGGTGAGCTCGGCGGTCGCGTCGTCGCCGCTCACCTCGACCCGCTCGGCGCCTGCCCGGTAGGCGGCGGCGACCGGCGCGCAGGTGTGGCCGGCGGCGTCCGTCCGCGGCGCCAGCGCGACATCGGCCCGGGTCTCGCCGCTGAGCTCCAGCCGGCGTTCCGCCGCCCCCAGGCACCCCTCGACCGGGACAACCCGCAGCACGTAGGCCCCCTGCGGCGCGGTCAGCCGGTAACGGCCGTCGGCGTCGGTCCGGGTGGCCGCGCCGGCGCCCCTGAGCACGACGCTCGCGCCGGCCACCGGCCCGTCCGGCCCGGTGACCGAGCCGCTCAGGGTGGCCCGCGGCGGCGGGTGCAGCGCCCGGGAGACCGCCGCGTACGCGTCCAGCCGGCCCTCGCCGTACACGTTGTTGTCCTCCGGGTCGCCGCCGCACGAGGAGTCGGCGGTGTCCACGGCCGTGGCGTCGAGGATCTGCCGGGTGGCCGCGACGTCGTGCCGCAGGGCGGGGACCTTGGACCACAGCAGGGCCACCGTGCCGGCGGTGTGCGGCGAGGCCATCGACGTCCCGCTGAGGACGGCGTAACCGCCGGGGACGCTGGAGCGCACGTCGACGCCCGGCGCCGCGACGTCCGGCTTGGTCTCGCCGTTCTCGCCGCCGCCCCGGCTGGAGAAGGCGGCGGCGGTGTCGTTGCGGTCGAGGGCGCCCGACGCGTACGACGCGGCGTAGACACCCGGGGTGCCGCCGGTCGCGCACGCCGGCCCGGTGTTGCCCGCCGAGAAGGCCGGGAAGATCCCCGCGGCCACCCACGCGGCCACGATCTGCTGGTACCAGGGGTCGAAGCCGGCGCCGCCCCAGGAGTTGTTGACGACGTCCGGGGCGAGGTCCGGGCGCGGGTTCCGCCCGGCGCTGTCGGTCGGCGCCAGGATCCACTGCCCGGCGGCGAGCAGGGCGGCCGCCGAGCAACTGGACGACTCGCAGCCCTTCGCGGCGATCCAGCGGGCGCCCGGCGCGACGCCGATGCCCGCCCCGTCCGCGCGGCCGACCATGGTGCCCATGGTGTGCGTGCCGTGCCCGTCGGTGTCGCAGGGCCCCGCGCCGGGGCACAGGCCCGTCGGGTCGAACCAGTTGTAGTCGTGCGTGACGCTGCCGTCGGCCGCCCGGCCCCGGTAGCTCGCGGCCAGCGCCGGGTGGTCGGCCTGCACCCCGGTGTCGATGTTGGCCACGACGATGCCGGCGCCGTCGTCGGCGAGGTCGGACCAGACCCGCGGTGCGCCGATCCGGTCGATGTTCCACTCGGCGTCGCCGGTCGCGGCCACGGCCGTGCCCGGCGCGGGCCGCGGCGCCGGCACGCTCCGGTCGGGCAGCACCGCGCTGACGTCGGGCCGGGCGGCGATCGCGGCCGCCAACTCCGCGTTCCCGGTCACCCGGATCGTGTCGACGATCCAGAAAGGAGTGAAATCCGCCCGCTGTTTCCGCAGGTAGCGGCGGAGCCCGGCCTGGCTCTGCTCGGCCTGGGCGGTTCTGGCGCGGAAGACGTCGGTCCCTCGCGCCGGGTCGGGCGGCGCATCGAGGGTCACCCAGAAGGTGGCCGTGGCGCCGCCGGCGAGCTGGGCCCGTACCCGGGGATCGACCTTGCCGGGGTCGGCGTGCGCCGGCGGCGGCCCTCCGGTCACCCCGCCCAGCACCACCAGCAAGCCCAGTAGCGCGGTCCATCTGCTGCGCATGTTCGTCCTCCCGTTGTGTGCGACGGGAGCCATCTTGGACACCGATCGTTGCCTGTCGATGACGGAACGAAGTCCTTAGCAAGAGTTTTCGTTAACTTGCAGCAAGATGTTGCAGGCACCGTTTTCCGGGCCGCCGGCGGCTTGCGACGCCGATGTACCGTCTGCGAGCGCCGTTCGGATCGAGGGTCATCTCCGGGCGGCCGAGGTGTCCAGACGAACAGCTAAGGGGAACCGGTGGACGGACGCAGGCTGCTGCCGAGCGTGCTCGCGGGACTGTCCATCGTGGCGGCCCTGGCCGGCTGCTCGGACTCCTCCGACGAGGCGCAGACACCCGGGCTGGAGCCGCGCGGCACCGTGCTGACCACGGTCAAGCCGACCCGGCAGGACCTCACCAACCGGATCAGCCTCAACGGCAAGGTCGCGATCAACCCGGTCTACGGCATCGTCGCGCCGGTCGACGGCGAGCTGCGGTACGTGCAGCGCCAACCGTCGACCACGGCCAGCACCCAGGCGACCTGGGTGGCCACGGTCTGGGACCACGGCACGCCGCACAAGGTGCTCATGCCGAAGAACTCGATCCTCGCCGGCCGGCTGCTCGACGACCGGACCACGGTCACCGCCGGGATGCCGGTCATCTCGGCCAAGCGCGCGGGGTACGCGGTCGTCGCCGACATCGACAGCGCGCTGGCGTACCGGATCTCCGGCTCGGCCAAGTCCGTCCAGGGCCAGATCAAGAACGGCCCGGGCCCGTTCCCCTGCAAGCCGCTGGGCACCATCGCCGCCCTGCCGGCCGGGACCATTCCCGAGCCGCCGCCGGTCACGCCGTCGCCGGGCGCCACCGGCGACCCCAAGACGGAGCCGGCGCCCGAGCCGCCGGCCGGCGGGGCCGAGGGCTCCGAGCCGACCGGCCTGCGGCTGGTCTGCACCGCCGCCAAGGGTGTCAAGCTCATCAACGGCGCCGCGGTGACCCTGGACATGGTCACCGACAAGGCCGACGACGTGCTGGTGCTGCCGGTCGAGGCGATCGCCGGCAGCCAGGGCCGGGGCAAGGTCGACGTGGTCGGGCCGGACCGGGTCCGCAAGACGGTCGACGTGGTGCTCGGGCTCACCGACGGCAAGGTCGTGGAGATCAAGAAGGGTCTGCAGGGCGACGAGACCGTGGCGATCCCCGGCCCCAACCTGCCGGCCGCGCCCGAGAACCCGAACCCCGGCGACCAGCCGTCCGGGGCCGTGGGATGAGCGCGCTGATCGAGCTGACCGGCATCACCAAGGTCCTCAAGGGTCAGCAGGAACCCCGCACCATCCTGGCCGGCGTGAACCTGACCGTGCAGCCGGGCGAGAGCGTGGCGATCGTCGGGCGTTCCGGCTCCGGCAAGAGCACCCTGCTCAGCGTCCTGGGCCTGTTCGACCGCCCCGACGAGGGCAGCTACCTGCTCGCCGGCGAGGACATCAGCCGGCTGCCCGAGCGCAAGGCCGCGAAGCTGCGCAGCTCGCACTTCGGCTTCGTGTTCCAGCGCTTCTTCCTGCTCAAGCACCTGACCGCGGCCCAGAACGTGGCCATGGCGCTGGTCAACGGCCAGGGCTGGCTGCCCCGGCGGGAGCGCCGGGCCCGGGTGCTGCAGGCGCTCGACCAGGTCGGCATCGCGCACCTGGCGAAGAACCGGCCGGCCCGGATGTCCGGCGGCGAGCAGCAGCGGGTGGCGATCGCCCGGGCCCTGGTCCGCGAGCCCCGGGTGCTGCTCGCCGACGAACCGACCGGCGCGCTGGACACCGAGACCGGCACCGCCGTGATCGACGCCCTGCTGGGCGCGACCGAGCGCGGCTGCGGGCTGGTGCTGGTCACCCACGACCGGGACCACGCGGCCCGGATGGGCCGCACGCTCGACCTGGTCGACGGCGTCCTCACCGAGCGGGTGCCCGCGTGAGGCGGCTGTCCGGCCGGCTCCGCTCGGCGCTGATCATCGGGCTCCAGGGCATCCGGGCCCGCAAGATGCGCACGCTGCTGTCGATGGTGAGCCTCTTCCTCGGCGTGCTGGCCGTGGTCGTCGTGCAGGCCGGCGCCAGCATCGCCGACAAGGCGCTGCTGTCGGACATCGAGCTCACCTCGGCCGTCGACGGCACCACCATCATCAACCTGCAGATGCAGCCCAAGGCCACCGGGATCGTGCTCGACACGCTGCACGAGCGGTCCGACGCGGTGGCCATGCTCGGCGTCCAGGCGATCATCGGCGAGCCCAACGTGGCCCCGGTCAACCCGGGCGCCTCGCCGTTCGACGAGGACTGGGGCGGCGGCGTGGTCTGCTACGGCAACGGGCCGTGCCAGCCCGCCGACGCCCAGCCGAAGGGTCAGGCGGTCGAGGTCCGGCTGACCGCGATGACCGGCGACGTCCGCCCGTTCCGGCCGCTGCGGCCGCGTACCGGGCAGTGGCTCGACTTCACCACGGTGCCGGCGATGGCGCCGCGGATCGTGGTCAACCGCGAGGCCGCGAAGGGCTTCGAGCGGTACCAGGTGCCGGCCGAGATGCGCATCGGCGGCGCGGCGGCCAACGTCACCCCGCAGTTCGTCGGGGTGGTCGACGACGGCGACGCCCAGCCGCGCGCCTACGTACGGCTGGACGAGCTGACCACCTGGCTGCCCGAGACCGGCCTGGCCGACCCCAACTCCGGGGGCGAGATGCAGGTGCTGGTGTCCCCGGGCAGCCCGGTCGAGCAGGTGCTCACCGCCAAGCTCAAGGGCATCGGCGCGGAGACCTGGACCGAGACCGTGGACGCCAAGAAGCAGATGGAGAGCCAGCTCAAGCTGCTGCGCCTGGTCTTCCTGGCGATGGCCGGCCTGGTCCTGCTCATCGGCGTGGCCGGCATCCTCAACGTCGGCCTGGCCACCGTGGGGGAGCGGGTCGAGGAGTTCGCGCTGCGCCGGGCCGTGGGCACCCCGAGGATGCTGCTGGCCGGCATCGTGCTCGCCGAGACGTTGCTCACCGGGCTGTTCACCGCCGCGGTGGCGATCGGGCTCAGCGCGGCCGGCCTGCGCGCCGTCTCCGTGCTGGTCGGCGACTCCGAGCCGTTCCTGCGGGACCTGCAGTTCCCGTGGGAGGCGGGGATCGCCGGCATCATCGCGGGCCTGGTCGCCGGCCTCCTCGGCGGCTTCATCCCGGCGCTGCGGGCGGCGGGGATCCCCATCGCCACGGTCATGCGTGCTTGACCGGGTGGTAGATCACCGGAGAATGCACGAGTGGACTACGTGAACCTCGGCTCGACCGGCCTGCGGGTCTCCCGCCTCTGCCTCGGCGCGATGAGCTACGGCGCCCCCGACCGCGGCCCGCACCCGTGGTCGCTGCCGGAGGAACAGGCCCGGCCGTTCATCCGGCAGGCGCTGGAGCTGGGCGTCACCTTCTTCGACACGGCCAACGTCTACTCCGACGGCACCAGCGAGGAGATCCTCGGCCGCGCGCTGAAGGACTTCGCCGACCGCGAGGACGTGGTGATCGCGACCAAGGTGCACGGCCGGATGCGGCCCGGTCCCAACGGCGCCGGCCTGTCCCGCAAGCACATCATGACGGAGATCGACAACAGCCTGCGCCGGCTCGGCACCGACTACGTCGACCTCTACCAGATCCACCGGCTGGACCCGGCCACCCCGATCGAGGAGACCCTCGAGGCGCTGCACGACCTGGTCAAGGCCGGCAAGGTGCGCTACCTCGGCGCCTCGTCGATGTGGGCCTGGCAGTTCGCCCAGGCGCTGTACCTGGCCGACCGCCATGGCTGGACCAGGTTCGTGTCCATGCAGAACCACTACAACCTGCTCTACCGCGAGGAGGAGCGGGAGATGCTGCCGCTCTGCGCCGACCAGGGCATCGCGGTGATCCCGTGGAGCCCGCTGGCCCGCGGCAAGCTGACCCGCGACTGGCAGCAGGACACCGCCCGCTCCGGCACGGACGAGTTCGGCAAGACCCTGTACGCGGGCGCCGAGGAGAACGACCGGCAGATCGTCGACGCGGTGGCCACGGTGGCGGAGCAGCGCGGTGTCCCGCGCGCGCAGATCGCGCTGGCCTGGGTGGCGGGCCACCCGGCCGTGACGGCCCCGATCGTCGGCGCGACCAAGCCGCACCACCTCGACGACGCGGTCGCCGCGGTGGCGCTGACCCTCACCGACCAGGAGCGCAAGCTCCTCGAGCACGGCTACCGGCCCCGGCCCGTCGCCGGCTTCGGGTGAGGCGCGGATGACCACCACCGTCGGCCTGGTCACCACCGACACCGCGCTCGTGCGTGAGCACGACCCGGACACCGCCGTGCTGCTGCGGGCCCTCACCGAGGCCGGCTTCCGGGCCTCGGCCCCGGTCTGGCACGACCCGGCGGTCGACTGGGCGGCCTTCGACCTGCTGGTGATCCGGTCGCCGTGGGACTACCCCGAGCGGTACGCCGAGTTCACCGGCTGGCTGGCCCGCGTGGCCGGGAGCACCCGCATCCTCAACGCGCCCGAGCTGATCCACTGGAACATCGACAAGCGCTACCTCGACGACTTCCGCGCCCTGGACGTGCCGTGCGTGCCGTACGCGTTCTGCACGACGCCCGCCGAGGCGCAGGCGGCGCTCGCCGCGCTGGCCCACGGCCGGGTGGTGGTGAAGCCGTCGGTGTCGGCCGGCGCCCGTGACACCGGGCTGTTCGAGCCGGACGACCCCCGGGCCGCGAAGCTGGCGGCGCACATCGTCGCCACGGGCCGGACGGCGATGGTCCAGCCGGCGGTGGAGGAGGTCGTCGCGCACGGCGAGAACGCCCTGTTCTTCCTCGACGGCGAGTACGCCTACGCCTGCCACAAGGGGCCCATCCTGGCGCCCGGCGGCGGTTACCTCGGCGGCGAGTACACCGAGGTCATCACCCGCGCCGAGCCGTCCGCCGCGGAGCTCGACCTGGGCCGCGCGACCATCGCCGCCCTCGCCGGGATCGCGGCCCGCCGGGGCTTCGCCGCGGACGCCGGGCGGCCGCTCTACGCCCGGGTCGACATCGCGTCGCGGCAGGGCGGCGATCCGCAGCTCATCGAGGTGGAGGTGTTCGAGCCGTCCTACTTCGTCGACGTCGTGCCCGAGGCGGCCGGCCTGTTCGTACGGGCCGTGGAGCGGCGCTGCCGGCCGTGAAAACCCGCTCCGCCGCCGGCCGAAGCGGTGGTACGGTCCGTCGCGATGAATACCTCCTCGGTGCGATTGGGGGTCCCGTCCGGTCAAGGTGAGTGCTGATGCGCTCCCCGAACGCCGACGGTGGATCCCGTCTCTGCCTCTGGCGGCGCGTGCGCGAGTTCGCCGTGCCGCTCCCGATGATCGAGTCCGCGACCGCCCACCGGGCCCGGGGTGACTGGGCGGCGGCGTGCGCCGCGGCCCGGGTCGACGTCGAGCTGAGTCCGCGGGCGCTGGCCCGTACCCATGGCGCGGAGCTCGCCGCCCGGATCCGTGCGGATCTCCGCCACCTCGCCCCCGACCTGCTGCGCTGGCACCTGCCCCGGATCGCGCCGGACGGGCTGCTGCGCCCCGGTCTGACCATCTCCCTGGCCCGGTACGGCCGCGGCGACCTGCACCTGGTCGCCCGCACGCCACCGGCCTGGGCGGACGCCGGCCAGCGGTTCAGCCTGGCGGTGTGGGACCGGGCCGATCCCGGCTCCCCGCGGCCGGACCGGCGGTTCCGGCTGGACCTGCACCGGCACCTGTGGGACGCGCGCCGCTCCCCGGAGCTGGCCGCGAGGTCCGCAGTGGACGATGAGGACGGCCGGCCGCCGGGCGTGCCACCGGGCTGCGCCGCCGGCCGCTGGGCCGCCGAGGCCGCCATCCTGCTCCGGGCCGAGGGCCAGCCGCCCGGCGCGGTGACGGTCCGGTTCGGTGGCCGGCGCGCGTCGATGCTGGAACTCACCGCGGCCGGAACGCTGCGGATCGGGCCGGGCCCCGTGCGGGGCTGGTTGGCCGCGCTGCCGGTTGCTGCCCCACGCGGCAACCTGGGAATCGCCCGACCTCGCGCTGCTGCGGGCCGGGCTCATCTCCCCGGACCGGCTGCACCCGCTGGTCGCGGCGGCGCTCGCTCCCGGCCGCGCCGGGCCCGGCCCGGCTTGCGCGCCGCGTCCCGGAGCCGGTCCCCGCCGGGTGGAATGCCGGGGCGTGGTGCACCGGATCGGCCTGGTCGACGGGGTGCTGACCGCCCTGGACCACGGCCCGGACGAGATCCGCCGCGAGCAGCTGCTGGCCGCCCTGACCGGCACCCCGGTGGCCTGCCTGCGGGCGATCGACGAGGCCCACCGGGGCCCGGCGGAGCTGGACGACGTCCGCGCCCGGCTCGATCACGGCGACGCGGCCGGGGCCCTGGCCGTCGTCGAGGCGCTGCTCGGGCCGGACGCGGCCCTGCGCGGCGGCCTGCGCGACGAGCTGGAGACCGCGGTGCTGCGGCAGCTCTCGTACGGGCTCTTCCGGGCCGGGCTGACCGGTCGCGGGCCGCTGCCGACCGACCGGGACCGGCGCAACCAGCACCGTGGCCACCCGCGGCACGCCGCCACCCGCTGACCCCCTGCTCGCCCACTCTCCCCAAGGTGATCACCATGCCCTCTGCTGTCCGCACCCCGCTCGACGTCGCCGCCGACCTGCTCGGCCGGCTCCGCGACACCACCACCGAACCCCGCGCCGACCTGCAGCTGGACGCGCTGACCCTGGCCGTGGCAGCGGACCTGCCCGTCCTGCTCTGGGGCGAGCCGGGCATCGGCAAGACCGCCGCGCTGCAGCAGCTCGCCGCCTCCCTCGGCCTGCCGCTGACCACCGTCATCGCCAGCGTGCACGAGCCGTCCGACTTCTCCGGCCTGCCCGTGGTCGGCGCCGACCCGGCCGTCCAGGGTGTCCCGATGGCGCCGCCGGACTGGGCCGTCCGGATCGTCCAACAGGGGCGCGGCCTGCTCTTTCTCGACGAGCTCTCCACCGCGCCGCCGGCCGTGCAGGCGGCGCTGCTGCGGCTGGTGCTGGAGCGCCGGGTCGGCGCGCTGCGGCTGCCGCCCGGGGTGCGCATCGTGGCCGCCGCGAATCCCCGCTCCTCGGCGGCCGACGGCTGGGAGCTGAGCCCGCCACTGGCCAACCGCTTCGTGCACCTGCAGTGGCGGCACGATCACGACGTCGTCGTCCGCGGGCTCGGCGGGACGTGGCCACGGCCCGCGCTGCCGGAGCTCGACCCGGCGCTGGCGGCCGGGGCCGTCGCGTACGCCCGCCGGGCGGTGTGCGGGTTCCTCACCGGCCGGCCCGCGCTGGTGCATCAGCTGCCGGCCGGCGAACTCCGCCGGGGCGGCCCGTGGCCCTCGCCCCGCAGCTGGGAGATGGCGCTGTCGCTCACCGCGTTCGCCACCGCCGCGGGCGCCTCCCGCGAGGTGCTGTCCATGCTGGTCCGCGGCACGGTCGGCGACGGCCCGGGCCTCGAACTGCTGGCCTTCCTGGACCGGATGGACCTGCCCGATCCCGAGACGGTGTTGGCCGACCCGGCGGCGGCCGCGCTGCCCGAGCGCGGCGACCTGCGCGGGATGGTGCTCGACGGGGTGGTCGAGGCGGTGCGCAAGCGGCCGGAGCGAGGTCGTTGGGACGCGGCCTGGGCCGTGTTGGTGCGCGCGCTGGAGACGGGGCCGCCGGACCTCGTGGTGGCGCCCGCCGGCGCGCTCGCCGCCCTGCGCCGCGACGACTGGGACGTGCCGGCGGCGATCGACCGGCTCGCCGGTGCGGTGGCGGTCTCCCGGCGGGCGGACCGGGCCGGCGCCCGCGTCGCGGTCGCGAGCGGCCGATGATCCTGGACCGGGACAAGCTGTACGCGGCCCGGCTGCAGGCCGTCCGGGCCCGGCCGTACCTGGCGACGGCGCTGTTCGCCCTGCGCGTGGTGGAGTCACGGGCCGTGCCCACGATGGCCGTCGACCGGTACTGGCGGTGTTACGTCTCGCCGGCGTTCGTGGCCCGGACGCCGGTGGAGGAACTGGCCGGCGTGTGGGTTCACGAGGCCGCCCACCTGCTGCGCGACCATCACGGCCGCAGCGACCGGTACGCCGCCGCGCACGGCCCCGCCGGGCCGGGGGAGCGGCTGCGGATGAACATCGCCGGCGACTTCGAGATCAACGACGACGTGTACGGCGACGGGCTGGCCCGGCCGGCCGGCGTGGTGCACCCGGCGATGCTGCGCCTGCCGGAGCACCAGCTGATGGAGGACTATCTGGGCCGGATCGGCCTGGGCTCGGGGCCGCGGGCCCTGGCCTGGCTCGACTGCGGCAGCGGCGCCGACGGGCTGGACCGGGAGTGGGACCTGGGGCCCGACGGCGCGGACGGTCTCAGCCAGCAGGAACAGGACGCGGTCCGGTTCCGGGTGGCGCAGGGCATCACCGGCCGGCCGGGTGACGCCTCCCGCGGCTGGCGGCGCTGGGCCGAGGACGTGTGCCACCCGCCGCAGCCGTGGCGGGACCTGCTGGGCGCGGCGATCCGGTCGGCGGTCTCCGGCTCGGGGGCGGGCGACGACTACTCGTACGGCCGCCCGGCGCGCCGGTCCGCGGGCCTGCCCGGCGTCGTCCTGCCCGCCCTGCGCCGCCGCCCGCCCCGGGTCTCGGTGGTCGTCGACACGTCCGGCTCGGTGAGCGACGCCGAGCTCGGCAGCGCCCTGCTCGAGGTCGCCGCGATCGCCTCGGCCGTCGGCGGCCGCCGCGACCTGGTCACCGTGCTCCCGTGCGACGCGGCGCCCCGCATCGTGCACACGTTGTGCCGGGCCGAGGCGATCCCGCTGCTCGGCGGCGGGGGCACGGACATGCGGGCGGGTTTCGCCCGGGCGCTGCGCACGACGCCGCGGCCGGACGTCGTGGTGATCCTGACCGACGGGCAGACGCCGTGGCCGGTGGCTCAGCCGGCCTGCCGGACGGTGGTGGGCCTGTTCTCCCGGGGCCGGCGGGAGGAGTCGTGGGACGAGGGCTCCCGGTACGTGCCGCGTCGCCCGCCGGAGTGGGCCCGGGTGGTCACCATTGCCTCGTGACCGGGGGCTCGGCCTCGGCCGGTTCCGTCACGTCGTACCACGGTCGTTGCCGGGGTGCGGCCGGCTCCGCGGCGCGGGCCGGCACCGCGTCCCGGTCGGGCCGGCGCGGCTGCGTCCAGATCGGCGCGACGCGCGGCGGCGGATACCAGCCCAGCTGGGCCATGGGCTCCGCTGCCGCCGCCCGCTGCGGCGGCTTCCAGATCGGCGGCGCGCCCCACCAGATGACCCGCTCGGCGTGCGGCTCGGGCGCGGGTTGCGCCGCGGCGGCGATCGCCAGGGGCGCGGGCGCCGCCTCGATGGCTTCCGGTCCGGTGGGCTGCTCCTGGGCCGAGGCGCCGGCCAGCAGCACAGCCATGCCGACGGTGACCAGGCCCGCAACCAGGGCCGGCAGCTCCCAGCCGGGACGTACGGCGTCGCCGAGCACCAGCAGCGCGACGGCGGACGGCGCGATGACCTCCGCGATCCACAGCACCGCGGTCACCGGCCCGACCGCGCCGTGCTGCAACGCGTGGGTGTAGAGCAGCATCCCGCCGACGGCGAACACGATCAGCGCCCAGAGCAGCGGCTCGGTCACCAGGGCGGCCGGATCCTGCATGGGCAGGGCGCGACCGGCCAGCGCCGCCCCGCCGAGCGACAGCCCGGCCAGGGCCGCGACGGCGCCGGGGGAGCCGCTGATCCGGGCCGTGGCCCAGCCGATCACCGCGAGGCCGGCGGCGGCCGAGCACAGGGCCAGCCGCAGCCCGGTCGAGGCGGCCACCTCCTCCTGCGGCCCGGCCGACATGGCCAGCACGGTCAGCGCGCCGACGGAGACCACGACGGCGACCAGGTCCCGGGTGCGCAGCCGGGCCCTGAGGAAGATCCGGGCGGCCACCACGGTGATCGCGAGCGAGCTGGCCAGCACCGACTCGACCAGGTACACCGCCAGCTCGCGGAGCGCGACCATCGACCCGACGAAGGAGAGGATGTCCAGGCCGACGCCGATCAGGTAGAGCGGATGGCCCAGGGCGCGCACGGTGGTGGTGCTGCGCCGGGCCCCGACGGCCTGCAGGATCGAGCCGGCGGCGTAGCAGATCGCCCCGAACACGGCGATGCCCAGGGCGAACCACGCCGCGGTGGTCACGACGCGGTCCGCAGGACGGAGATGGTGTCGTCGGCGCCGTTGGAGACGTACGCCAGGCTGCCGTCGGGCGACACCGCGATGGTGCGCGGGCTGCCGCCCACCGGAACCGTCGCGGTCACCGCGCCGGTACGGCCGTCCAGCACGGACACCGAGTTGCCACCCTCGTTGACCACATACGCGTGCCGGCCGTCGGTGGCGAAGGCGACGCTCTGCGGCTGCTTGCCGACCGCGATGGGCCCGGTGCGCCGCAGGGTGGCCGCGTCCAGCAGGTCGGCCGTGTCGGCCTCGTACCCCGCGACCAGGACGGTCCGGCCGTCCGGGGAGACCGCGACGCTGTGCGGCGCCTTGCTCACCGGCACGGACCTGAGCATCCGGTTGGTACGCGTGTCGATGACGGCGACCGCGTTCGACTCGTGGTTCGGCGTGTAGGCCCGCTGGAGCGGCTCGGAGAAGGCGACCGCGTGCGGATTGGGCGGCACCAGGATCCGGCCGCGCGACCGGTAGCCGTCCGAGCCGTAGACCTCCAGCCGGCGCTCGCTGTGGATCGGCACCCAGACGCGGCCGTCCGGCCCGACCGCCAGCGTGTACGGCTGGACCCCGGTGTGCATGTACCGCAGCACCTTGCGGGTGGCGGCGTCCACCACGGCCACGCCGCTGCCGGACTTGTCCGGCTCGTACATGGAGACGAAGACCAGCCGCCCGTCGCGTGAGGTGGCGACGAAGCGGGGGGTGTTGCGCAGCCGCACCTGGGCCACCCGCGCGCTGGCCACGTCCACGACGGACAGGATCCGGGAGCTCTGGTTGGCCACGTACACCGTGCGGCTGTCGGGGGAGACCGCGACGCCTTCCGGCTCGTCGCCGACCCGGATGGTGCCGACCACGGCCGGCTTGGGCAGGCTCGCGACGCTCAGGGCGAGGGGGACGCGGGCCACGGCGGTCGGGGCGGGCGCGGCGGTGGTGGCTGCCGTCGTACCGGTGGCGGCCGACGGGGCCGGCGCGAGCGCGGCCGCCGGTGGTGGGACCGGCTCGTCGCCCCTGGTCAGGGCGACGGCGACGCCCGCTCCGCCGAGCAGCACGCCGGCGGCCAGCGCGGCCAGCAGCAACGGCCCGCGGCGCTGCCCCGGCGCGGCCGGGGCCGGAAGCACAGTCATCCGTGTCGTGGTCTCCGCGCCCACGCCGGGCGGCTCCTCGCCGAAGGCGGGCACCGGCACGGGCTCGGCTACCTGCCCGGTGACGCGGACGTCGGCCCAGCCGGCCGGGCCGCGCACGGTGACGGTGCCGTCCAGCCAGTCGGACGCCGGCGTCCACGCGATCCGCAGCCGGCGGCCGGACAGCGCGGCCCGCAGGCCGGGCCCGGAGACGGTGACGGCGGCGGCGGTGGCCAGCGGCGGTCCCTCGACGAGCACGTCGGCGAGCAGCTGCGGGGTGCCGCGGGCCACCTCCCCGAAGTGCACCTGGTCCGGGTTGAGGCGCAGCGCGGTCCGTTCCATCGCGGCGGCGGCCGCAGCGGCGACACTGCGACTGTCCTCCTGGGTCAGTCGCATCAGCGTGCGCCGGGCGGCAGCGGCAACGGCGAGATCGGCGCCGTTCGTGAGCCGCTCCAGCTCGCCCACACCCTTCAGGCGAGTCTCGCGCACCGAACTGTCGATCTCGGTCAGCACCTGCGTCGGCAGAACTTTTTCACTCATAGTGTCCCCGGAGTCATTCTGCGTGACGATCGGGATCGATGAAACCCCCCGGCCGAAATTGTCAGTGGGCGATCAATCGACTCGCGGGCCCGGCTCTGGCACTATTGCGTAGAGCTTCACTCTATTGAATTCTTCGAACGGGACGTGCCGCTGTGACCTTCCTGCCCCGCGCCTCGGCGCTCGCCGCCGTCCTGATCCTCGGCGGCGCCGTCCTGTCCGGCTGCGCCGACGACGCCCCGGACCGGCCCTCCGGCGCCGATTTCCTGCCGGCCCCGACGACGACGGCCACCCCGGCCGACGAGGGCTGCGGCGACGTCGCCGCGGCGGTCACCAAGCATCTGAACAGCGACGACGTCGACAAGGTGACCGTGGAGGGGCAGTGCACGACGGTCGTGGTCGGCACCGTGCTGGCCGATGAGGACACCGCCACCGGCCAGCAGCTGTGCGACGCGGCGGGCGAGGTCGCGTACACCGGGGACATCAACTCGGTACGGGTGCTCAGCAAGGCCGGCACCGAGCTGTCCAACGGCATCACCGGGATGAAGTGCCTGCCGTAGCCCCGGCGCTCGAGCCCGCGGGCCCGGGTAGGTCGCGTCCCAGCCGGGCCAGCGGCGAGAACGCCATCAGCAGGGGCGACAGCATCATGCCGGCGGCCGTCACCAGCAGGGCGGCCCGCAGCCCCCAGCCCTGCGCGAGGACGCCGCCGAGCACTGAGCCGAACGGCATCAGCCCCATGCCCGCGAAGGTGATCGTGGCGGCCGCCCGGCCCTGCATCCCGGCCGGCGTGACCGCCTGCCGGATCACCATGACGGTGACGTTGACCAGCTGACCGAAGGCCGCGAAGACGAAGTTGATCGCGACCAGCGCGGGCAGCGTCACCGCCGGGGAGCCGTGCAGCGCGGGCACGCACAGCAGCACGCCGTCGCCGATCGCGGCCGCGGCGACCAGCACCACGCCGTAGCCGAACCGGCCCGGCAGCCGGGCCGCGAGCAGCGAGCCGGCCAGCGCCCCGGGCCCGGTCGCGGCGAGCGCCAGCCCGACGGCGGCCCCCGACAGGTGCAGCTCCCGGGGAAGGAAGACCAGGTAGGCGGTCATCGTCGCGGCGAAGAAGAACTGGTACGCGGCCGAGGCGAGGCACACTACCCGCAGCGCCGGGTCGCCCGCGACGAAGCCCACTCCCGCGCGGATCTGCCGCCACGTCCGCGGGCGCCGGCCCGGATGCTCCGGCCTGGCCTCGCCGCGGATCCGCGCGATGGACACGAAGGACAGCACGAAGAACACCGCCCCGGAGGCGACGGCCGCCGGCGCGGCCAGCACGGACACCAGCGCCCCGCCGAGCGCGGGCCCGCCCAGCTGGGCCGCGGACCGGCTGCCCTCGATCAAGCTGTTGCCGCCGGGCAGCTGATCGCGCCGGAGCAGCCGGACGAGGGAGGCCTGATAGGCCACGTCGAAGAACACCGACAGCGCGCCGACCGCGAAGGCGACCACGAACAGCAGCGGCAGCCCCGCGCCGCCCAGCCCGACGGCCACCGCGGCCGCACCCAGCGCCAGGGCGCGCCCCAGGTCGGCCAGCGCCATCACGGTCCGGGTCCGCCACCGGTCCACCCACGCGCCGGCCAGCAGCGACAGCATCAGGACCGGCGCCTGACCCACCGCCCGCAGGACGCCCAGCTCGCCGGCGCCGGCGTGCAGGCCGAGAACGGCGATCAGCGGCAGCACCACCAGGCCGGCGTGCTCACCCAGCTGGGAGGCGGTCTGGCCGGACCAGAGCCGGCGGAAGTCGGCGTCGCGCCAGAGGGCCGGCGGACCGGGCCGGGGCGGACGGGAGGCAGCGAACGGCATGGCGATCCCTCGGGTTGCCGCTGTGCCGCCCGCGCGGGAGGCAGCACGCGATGACAGGCCGCCGGTGGCGGCCTCTGACGTCAGCGCGTGCTCGGACGACCGGGCATGCCTCAGCTCCTCGAGGGTTCGGTACCGGCCGACCCTAGCCGCCCCGGCCGCGGCCCGACAGGGAATTCCGGGTCACCGTCACCGGCCCGCGATGCTCGCCCGCCCGCTGCGGCCGTCAAGCCGCGTCCAGCACCTCGCGCAGCTTCGCGGCGAACTCCTCCGGCTTGCCCGCGTAGCCGAACTGGCCGCCGAGGAAGCCGCCGTGGTGGCTCGGGAACACCGTGGCCTCCTGGCCGAGCAGCGCGGCCACTCCAAGGGCTGCGCGCCCGGTGTAGAGCTGCGCCGACTCCTCACCCACCGCGATGACGATCCGGGTCGGCGCCGCGGTCAGCGCGGCCACGTCGGGACGGTAGTCGGTGACCGCCCACGAGCTTTTCGACAGCAGCGGGTCGTCGCGTTTGCCGTCGTCGTCGGCCGGCATGCCGTACGCGGCCGGGTCGGGCGCGGGCTGGGCGAAGTAGGCGTCGGTGAACTCGCCCGTCCAGGACGTCATCGCGATGAACGCGGCCATGCCCGCGCCGAAGCCCCGCGCCTGGTACGCCTCGTGGAAGGCGGCCCGGGCCCGGTCGGCGCCGACCGCGTCGGGGAGCGCCGCGTTGATCGGCGGCTCGTGGGCCACCAGCGTGCGCACGTCGCCGGGGTGCGCGGCGACCAGTTCGAGCGCGGTCACCGCACCGCCGCTGCTGGCGAACAGGTCGACCGGGCCGGCGCCCAGCTCCTCGATCAGCAGGTGCAGGTCGGCCGCCTGCTGCTGCGGGGTGTGGTCGGAGCGGCCGTCCCGGCGAACGCTGCGGCCCAGCCCCCGGGGGTCGTAGGTGACGACCGTGCGGTCCGTGAAGTGGCCGGCGAGGGCGGTGAAACCCTCCGCCGTCATCGGCTGACCGATCATGAGCAGCGGGGGAAGCCCAGCGGCCGGCGGCAGCGGACCGCGGACGTCATAGACCACGTCGGCGCCGGGCGCGGCGAGCGTGTGGGTCTGCGTCTTCGTCATGGCGGTGAGGATACGACCGGCCCGCCGCTCCGGGAGCGCGAACGCCGTCACCGGACACCCGCCGCGAGCTCGGCGACCGCATCGACGAGCTGCCGCCCGTCGAGCAGCGCCGCGTCGTTGTGATCGGCGCCGGCGACCGCGACCACCCGGACGGGCCCGGCGGCCCGCCCGGCCACGGCGAGGCTCTGGGCCGGCGGGACGACCGTGTCGGCCGTGCCGTAGACGACCAGGGTGGCCGCGGTGACCCGGGCGACGAGGTCGCCGACGGGGAACCGGTCGCGCAGGAGCAGCCGGACCGGCAGGAACGGGTAGTGCTCGCGGCCCGCCGCCGGCAGGTCGGTGAAGGGCGACCGCAGCACCAGCGCGGCCGGCGGATGCCGGACCGCGAGCGCGGTCGCCACCGCCGCGCCCAGGCTCTCGCCGAAGTAGACCAGCCGCTCGGCGGGGAAGCCGGCCCGGTCGATCAGGTACGCGCGGGCCGCGTCGGCGTCGCGGGCCAGGCCCCGCTCGCTCGGGTCGCCGGGGTTGCCGCCGTAGCCGCGATAGTCGGTGAGCAGCACGGTGAGACCCCGGCCGGCCAGCGCGGCGGCGAGCGGCAGCCGCCCCTGGCGGTTCCCCGCGTTGCCGTGCGCGACCAGCACCGCCACCCGCCGGTCGGGCGTGCCGGGCGGGGGCCTGACCAGCCAGGCGCCCAGGGTCAGCCCGTCCACGGTGGGCAGTGAGACCTCCTGGACGCCGGCGCCGAGGCGGGGCGCCGACCGGTCCGGGAAGTAGATCAGCCGTCGTTGCAGCAGCCACCCCGCCGCCACCAGCAGCGCCACGAGCAGCAGCACGACGAGCGCCGCCCGTACCGGAGCCGACACCTTGACCACCACCTCACTGTCCGCCGGCCCGCAGCCGGATAATGCTTTGCGGCCCGCCACGGGGCATCAGGCAGCATGGTGCGCGTGGACATACGGGGACCCGCACGTTACCTCTGGTGGCTCGCCCGGCACCTGAAGGGCCGGGTGCTGCTCGGGGCCATGTTCGGCTCGCTGTGGTTCACCAGCCTGGCCTTCACGCCGTACCTGCTGTCCCAGGCCATCGACCGCGGCCTCGCGCCGCGCCGGCCGGGCGCGCTGCTGGCCTGGACCGCGGCGGTGTTGCTGGTCGGCTCGGCCAGCGCGGGGCTGGGCATCATGCGCCACCGGTCCATGACGAAGCTGCGGCTGGCCGCCGCGCTGCGCACCGCCGACGCGGTGATGACGCACGCCACCCGGCTCGGCGCCGCGCTGCCCCGGCGGGTCACCTCCGGCGAGGTGGTCACCATCGGCATCGCCGACGTGTGGACCATCGGGCGGGCGATGAACGTGGGCGGTGTCGGGGTGGCCAGCGTGCTCGCGTACGCGGTGGTGGCCGTGCTGCTGTTCCGCACCTCGCCGCTGCTGGCCGTCGTGGTCCTGGCCGGCGTGCCGGTCCTCGCCCTGGCGGTGGGCCCGTTGCTGGTCCGGGTGCAGGCGGCCGGCGCGCGGTACCGCAAGCGCCAGGGCGGCCTGGCCGCGCAGCTCGTCGACGTGATCGGCGGGCTGCGGATCCTCAACGGACTCGGCGGCAAGGACAGCCACCTGGCCCGGTACCGGCGGCACTCGGCCGAGCTGCGCGACCTGGGCTACCGGGTGGGCCGGGTGAGCAGCTGGGTCGGCGCGCTCGGCGAGGGCCTGCCGGGCATCTTCCTGGCGGTGGTGATCTGGCTGGCCGCGCGGCAGGCGGCCGCGGGCGAGCTGACCGCCGGCGAGCTGATCGGCGTGTACGGCTACACCGCCATGCTGGTCATCCCGGTCAACGTGATGATCTTCTGTGGCTTCGACATCACCCGCGGGCTGGTGGCCGCCCGGCACGTGGTCGCGTTCCTGAGCCTGCCGCCGGACGAGGCCCCGGGCGTGCCGGCCCCGGAGCGGCCGGCGGTGCTGCACGATCCGGTCTCCGGGGTGTCGGCCGAGCCGGGCCGGCTGACCGCGCTCGCCGGGGCCCGCCCGGCCGACACGCACGCCGTGCTCGAACGCCTGGGCCGGTACGGCCCGACCGACGCGACCTGGGGCGGCGTGCGGCTGGACCGGATCACCCGGGAGGAGGTGCGGGCGCGGATCCTGGTCGCCGAGCACGAGGCCGACCTGTTCGCCGACCCGCTGCGCGAGGTGGTCGCCGGCCGCAACTCCCCGCACGACGAGCGGTTCCACGCGGCGGTCGAGGCCGCGGCGGCGCACGACGTCGGCGCGCCGGACCACCCGGTCGAATGGGGCGGCCGGAACCTCTCCGGCGGCCAGCGGCAACGGGTCCGGCTGGCCCGGGCGCTCTACCAGGAGCCGGAGATGCTGCTGGCCGCCGACCCCACCTCGGCGGTCGACGCGCACACCGAGGCGGCGATCGCCGGGCGGCTCGGCGCGGCCCGCGACGGCCGCGGCACGGTCGTGGCCACCACGTCGCCGGCCCTGCTCGACCGCGCCGACGTCGTGCACTACCTGGTCGACGGGCGGGTGGCGGCCAGCGGATCGCACCGGGAACTGCTCGCCGTGGTCCCGGGCTACCAGCGCCTGGTCGCCCGCGTGTTCGGCGAGGAGGCGTGAGCGCCGTCCTGCCGGTCGCGGACCGGCGGCTGGTGTCCCGGGCCGCCCTGCGCCTGGTCGGCGCCGACCGCCGCGCCGTCGCGGTGCTGATCGTCCTCAACACCCTGGCCGCGCTGGCCGGCCTGGCCGGCCCGTGGCTGCTCGGCCGGATCATCGACACCGTCACCACCGGGCCGGGCGCGGGCCGGGTGGACCGGCTCGCCGTGGCGGTGCTGGCCTGCGCGGTCACGCAGCTGCTGCTGTCCCGGTACGCGCTGACGGTCGGCTACCGCTTCGGCGAGCGCACCGCCGCCCGGATCCGCGAGGACTTCCTGCGCCGCTCGCTGAACCTGCCCGCCGCGGTGGTCGAGCGGGTGCCGGCCGGGGACCTGACCGCCCGCGGCACCACCGATGTGGACCTCGTCGCGACCACCCTGCGCGATGTCCTGCCGGAGATGTTCGTCTCCGTCGTGCAGATGCTGCTGATCGTCACCGCGGTCGTGGTGCTGAGCCCGCCGCTCGGGGCGGCCGGCCTGCTCGGCTTCACCGGCATCTGGTTCGTCACCCGGTGGTACCTGCGCCGGGCCCCGGACGCGTACCTGCGGGAGGGCGCGGCCAACTCGGTGATGGCCGACGAGCTGGCCGCGACGACCGCCGGCGCCCGCACCATCGAAGCCTTCGACCTGCGGGAACGCCGACTGGCCCGGGGCCACGCGGCGATCGCCGAGACCCGGCGGACCCGGCTGGCCACGCTGGGGCTGCGGTCGGTGTTCTTCCCGCTGGTGGAGATCTCGTACGTGCTGCCGGTGGTGCTGGTGCTGCTGATCGGCGGCCGGCTGTACTTCACCGGCGCCGTCACGCTCGGCACGGTCGCCGCGGCGCTGCTGTACCTGCGGCAGCTGGCCGGGCCACTCGACAACATCATGCTGTGGATCGAGCAGCTGCAGAGCAGCGGCGCCTCCTTCGCCCGGGTCGAGGGCCTGGCCGCGGTGCCGGCCGACGGCGTCCGGGCGACCCGGCCGCCCGACGGCGACCGGATCGAGGTGCGGGGCGTGCGCTACGCGTACGACTCTGGCCAGGACGTCCTGCACGACGTGGAGCTGACCGTACGGCCGGGAGAACGGCTGGCCATCGTCGGTCTGTCCGGGGCCGGCAAGTCGACCCTGGCCCGGTTGCTCGCCGGGGTGGACCGCCCGGACGCCGGATCGGTGACCGTGGGCGGCGTCCCCATCGCCGACCTGCCCCCGGACGAGCTGCGCCGGCAGGTGGTGCTGGTGACGCAGGAGCACCACGTCTTCCGCGAGTCGCTGCGGGAGAACCTGATGGTGGCCGCCCCGGACGACGTGCTGCGGCGGGCCCTGCGGACGGTCGGCGCGGACTGGGCCGACGACCTGGACCGCGACCTCGGCGAGCATCCGCCCGACGGCGGCCAGGCCCAGCAGCTCGCGCTGGCCCGGGTGGTGCTCGCCGACCCGCACACCGTCATCCTCGACGAGGCCACCGCGCTGCTGGACCCCACGGCCGCCCGGGCCGCGGAACGCGCGCTGGCGGCGGTGCTGCACGACCGTACGGTCATCGCGATCGCGCACCGGCTGCAGACCTCGCACGACGCCGACCGGGTGGCGGTCATGGACGGCGGCCGGATCATCGAGCTGGGCGGCCACGACGAGCTGGTGCGGGCCGGCGGGCCGTACGCGTCCCTGTGGCGCTCCTGGCACGGCGCCTGACCGGCGCGGCCCGGCTCAGGATCCGGGTGCGGTGACGCGGTACACGGCGCCGGCGAGGTCGTCGCTGACGTACAGGGCGCGGTCGGGGCCCTGCACCGCCATGACCGGCCGGCCCCACCGAGAGCCGTTGGCCTGCTGGAACCCGGTCAGCAGGGTCTGCTGGGCGCCCAGGGCGCCGTCGCGCCAGGCGAAGAACGACACCTCCGGAGCCCGCGGCGGCCTGCGGTTCCAGGAGCCGTGGACGCCGACGAGGGCGCCCGGACCGTAGCCGCCGGCCAGGCCCGGCGAGGTGGCGAAGCTCAGGCCGAGCGGCGCCGAGTGCGCGCCCATGCCCTGCTCGACCGGGGGCAGCGCCGCGCAGTCGAGCTTGCGCCCGTCCGGGTTGGTCTGCACGTCCCGCACGAACGGCCGGCGGGTGTAGCTCAGCGGCGAGTCCGGCCGGCCCGGGTTCACGTCCGGGTCCGGGTTGCAGTACGGCCAGCCCAGGTCGCGCCCGCGGGTCAGCCGGGCCAGCGGCTCCAGCGGGTGGTCGTTCACGTACCCCTGCCGGACCTCGCCCTGCTCATCGCCCTCGTACGGGTAGGCGATGTTGTCCCGGTTGTTGACGGCGGTCCACACCGCGCCGTCGGGATCGACGGCGAGCCCCGTGCCGTTGCGCACTCCGCGCGCGAAGACCGTGGGCTTCCCGCCGCCGGGCGCCGCCCGCAGGATCGCGGCGCGCTGCGGGTCCGCGTCCCGGTCCTCCGCGGACACGTTGCCGGTCGAGCCGACCGAGACGTAGAGCGCGCCGTCCGCGCCGACCGCCACGCTCTTCAGCGCGTGCGCGTACGCGCCGCCCAGCTCCGGGCTCTTCGCGTCGGGCAGCCCGTCGATCACGACCCGCCGCCCCGACACCGCGCCGGCCCGGTAGGTGAAGGCGTCCACCCGGTCGCTCTCGGCCACGTAGAGCGTGTCACCGGCGAAGGCCAGCCCGTGCGGCTGGTTCAGCCCGCTGAGCAGCGTCTGCTGCGCCGGCGCGGCATCGTCGCCGCCCGGGAGCAGCGCGATGACATCGCCGGACTTGGGCCGCGATACCAGCAGCTGCCCGTCCGGGGCCCAGGCCAGCAGCCGGGCGCCGGGCAGCCGCGCCCACACGGTGACCGTCCAGCCGGGCGGGGCCTGCAACCGCCGGGCCTCGTCGAACGGCGCCGCGGCCGTGCCGCCGAGCGGCCGGACGGTCGTGCTGGCCAGCGCCGGCACCGTCGCGCCGGCCGCGGCCGAGGACGGCGGCGCGGCGCTGCCCAGCGGCGTGGCGGCGGGCGCCGGGGTTCCCGGCTCGCCGGCCGAGCAGGCGGCCAGGGCGAGCGCCAGACTTCCGGCCGTCACCGCGCGCGCGATCGTGTTCACCCTGCATCTGTACCCACCCGCCCGCCGGGCCGCAACCCGGGCCGGGTCCGCGTGCTGCCGCGACTTCCAGGCGGTCACGGCGACGAGCCCGATCCGGTTCCACAAGCAGACCCGGCTGCGGCAGACCCGGCTGCCCCCGGCCACCAACCCGGCGACGTCACCGCGATCAGCCAGCGGTTCGGCCACGACGGCCCGGCCCGGTTCAGCCGCGAGCACCGACGGCAGTTCGGAGCGCCCCTGAGCCCGGACGCCGGCGCTCTCCCGGCCCCGGCGCCGGCGCGCTTCAGCTCGGACGCCGCGGGAACTGCACGCCGGTCAGCGTGAACATGGGGGCCTCCGGCCATCGACCAAGTTCGCTTCCTCAGTCATGCGCCGGTGGGGGTGAGCGGTCCAGCGCCCGAAGGCAGTGGCGGGAAGCGGACAGGCCGTACAGCTCGGAAGCTGGACGCCCTGGTGATGCCGGCGCGTGGAATCGCGGGTCGCGTCTTGGTTGTTCCGTTCTTGCGCCGGTTACGTGTCCACCGTGGTGGGTTCCGCACCGCGTACGCCGCCGAACAGGCCGGCCAGGCACCGGAACCTCGGATGACCACTTTCTGCGCCGCCCGGCCGGCGCGGGAGAACCGGCCGGTGCCGGCCACCGAGGCTGGCACGAAGGTGGGATGGAGCAGCTGCACCACGCCCCTAGGGTTGCCGTATCCGGCGGAGCGGCCGGTCCTCCCGCTAATCTCTTTCGGACACGAGGTTGCTCTGATGAACTGGCGCCCCCTGCTCGCAGTCCCCATTCTGTGCACCGCTGCGGCGCTGTCGCTGACCGGCTGCACGGCCAATGCCTCCGTGACCGCCGGCCCGGCCGACGCTGCGAGCGCGCCGGACACCGGCGGCTCCACCCGGACCGGCGCCGGAACGCCGGCGGTCCGGAACTCCGCGGCCCCGAAGGCCGGGTCGCCGAAGACCAAGGCCCCCAAGACCAAGGCGCCGGCCGGCGACCCGGGCGACCCGCAGGCGCCCGACTGCGCGACCGCCCACCTCACGATCACGGTCGATGACGCCCAGGGCGCCGCCGGGCACAGCGTCGCCGCCATCCACTTCCGCAACACCGGCGCCCGGTGCTGGATCAAGGGCTACCCGACCGTCGTCGGGGAGACAGCCTCCGGCGCCCGGGTGGCCGTCGAGAAGACGTTGCACGGCTACGGCGGCGGGCTCGGCGCCGGGGACAACGAGATCTCGCCGTACCTGTTGGAGAAGGGCGACACCGCGTCCGCCGTGATCGATGCGCTGAACGCCGACCCGGACGGCACGGCCTGCAAGCCCGTGACGACCCTCGAGGTCAGCCCGCCGAAGCGGTCGGAGTCGGTGCGGGTCGCCTGGAGCGGGGGCTGCGCCGGATTCGAGGTGCATCCGCTCCTGCGCGGGATGACGGGCCAGGCCATCTGACGTCTCGTCGAGGAGGTCAAGAATGCCCTGGGCCATAGCGGCCCGGTTCGCGAAGAGTGGACGCAGATCCGGCTGCCCTTCGGCGGCCCGGTGCTCGTAGGGAATCGATGGGATGGCGTGGAAGATCGTCATGGCGATGGCGTGTAACGACTCCGGCATGCCCACCCGCCGATGCCACCAACACGATCACGGCTGCGGCCAGATCGTCGTGTGCTTCGCTGAGTTGCCCGGTCAGGTCGGTGATGAGGGCCTGCGCCCGGGCGAGGTCGCTTCGGAGCCGCTGGTGCAGCACAGTGGGTTCATCGACGCGAGTGGGTCACCCCACCGGCACCCTCGCCCCGGCCGGCCAAAGAAGCCGCCGAAATGATCCCGCGGAGGGCCAGCCGACGGCAGTTCGGTGTCGGGGGTTCCCCCGATGTCTCCCGAACCTCAGACGAATCTGGGCACCCTCCGAAAATCGGAGAATGCCCAGTTCAACCATGGTGCGCCGCGTAGGACTTGAACCTACAACCCGCGGATTAAGAGTCCGCTGCTCCCGGTGTCAACCAATGCTAAGCTGTGCCGCTTCGAACCGGCTTCTACCGCTTTGCGGCGTCATCGGGCCAGGACTTCTGTCGGCTAATGCCAGGCAGGGGTGATCCACGCCAGGACCGTCGATCACGCATGGATCACGTCAGCCCCGTGGCACGGCGGGCATACCGTCTGCGGGGCCTGGTGGCGCGACTTGTCGACGTGGGTTGTCAGTAGTGCTCGGAGATGTAAGCGTGGGCGTGATCGAACAGGTCACCGCTGGCTGGCAGGTGATATTTCTGCAGAACCTTGCGGATGGCGATCCGGACGAGGCGATCGCCGTTTTTTGTGTGTGACCAGCCGTCGTAGCGCACTTCCTTGACGATGGCGTCGATGTCGACCACGACTCGGCCGATGATGACCGGGGTGTTCTTGGGTGCGTACTCGTTGAAGATCTGGGTCAGTGCACCGACGTGCGGGTCCGGGAGTAGGTCGAGGCCATCCCTACCATCTGTGTCTTCGGCCTGCTCGGCGCTGGTGACGTCTTTGGCCAGGGTGAACAGCTCCCGCAGGTACTCGATCGAGTCACGGGCCTGGGTGAGCACGCGTTCGCGAAGCCTGTCGAGGCGTTCAGACAAGGTCCGGTAGACCTCGTGGTCGCCGTTGGGGCCAGCGAGCCGGCGGCGGATCCGTTCGGCGATGCTATCGATGACCTCCTCTGCGGTTTTCGTCGTGACTTTGGTGTCATCAGCTGGGATCAGGCCCTCGTCGATGAGGGTCCGGATGGTGTCGGCGTCGGCGATGACGGCCTGCCGGTCGCTGCCCCTGACGGTGACCTCCCCGATGTGGGAATGGACCAGGTCGAGGGTTTTCGCGCCGAGCCGGTGCCACAGCAGTTCGTTGGCGGAGTTGGTCGGCATGACCGAGGCGTAGACCTGAGACAGGAACCGGTAGTCGGATCGGTGCTCGTCAAGGCGCGCGTCTGGGTAGCACATCTCCCAGATGCCCTGCAACATCTGGAAGCGGGCGGCGAACCGGTCCCGAGAAGCCGCGTCGGGGATGCGTTGGTGGGCGTCCTGGAGCGTCTGCGAGCCGACGGTAGCGCGGTCGATGCCGGCGAAGCGGTCGAGGACTTCGGCGATCTCGAAGGTGAACTGGTCAATCAGCCCGTCGAGTTCGATCTTGCGACGGGCTGCCAGCGGGTTGGCCGGGGCCATCGCTCGGGCGAACCCGTCACCGAGGCCGATGTAGTCGCAGATCAACCCGTAGCGTTTCTCCTGCCCGGTCTGCGGGTTCTTCCAGGGCCGGTTCGCGCGAGTGATGGTCTGGAACAGGGTGTGCAGCTTCATCGGCTTGTCGAGGTACATCACCCCCTCGATCGGCGCGTTGAACCCGGTGCCGAGTTTGGAGGTGACGATCAGGAACTTTAACGGGTCACCGAACGCGCGGAATCTGTCGAGAAGCTTCTCCTCTTCGACCTCCGACAGCGCATGCCTTCTCCATTCCTCGTCGTCCTTGGACTGCACACTCATCACCACCGCGCACTCGTCCAGCGGGTGCCCGGCATCGTAGCGGCGGGCTAGCAGGCGGTTGATCTCGGCCGCGTACTTCACGCACAGGTCCCGGTCGACTACCACGATCTGCGCCTTCATACCGAGCGGGTCGATCGTGGCGTAGAAGTGCTCTACGAGGTCAGCACATACCTTCTGGATCCGTTCCTTGTTTAAAAAGAACGTCGACGTTCTTGACACCTTCTTCGTCAGGAATTCTGCCTCGTCTTCGGCGAGGCCCTCCGCCGCGGCCAGCTCCGCGAACGCCTCGTCCAAGCGTTCCTTGTCGAGCTGGAACTCGACAAGGCGCGGATTGACATGGATCGGCACCGTCATGCCATCGGCGATGGACCGGTCCGAGTCGTAGGTGTGCAGCACCTGGCCCGGGTCGTCAGGGTCGCCGTAGAGCGCGAATGTGTTGCGGTCCAGGTCAGCGATCGGGGTGCCGGTGAACCCGAAGAAGCGGGCGTTCGGCAGCGCCTTGCGCATGTGGTCGCCGAGCTGCTTCTCCTGGGAACGGTGCGCCTCATCGATCAAGACGATGATGTTGTCTCGGTCGTTGAGCACGCCGGCGTTGGCGAACTTGTGCACCGTGGTGAAGATCAGGCCCCGCTTGTCCCGGTGCCCGAGCAGGTTACGCAGGCCCGCGGCCGTGGTGGGCGTCTCGAGCCTCGGCATGGACGTGGTGCGGAACTGGTCGTAGGTCTGCCGCACCAGCTGGATCCGGTCGGCGATCAGGATGATCGTAGGGTTCGTTAGCTTGGGGTCAGTGAGCATCTTCGCAGCGGCGAACACCATCGCCAGGGTCTTGCCGGACCCCTGGGTGTGGTGCACTAGCCCGCGCCGCTTTACACCGTCGCGGGCCCGCTCGGCGATCAGGTTCACCGACTCATACTGCGGATACCGGGCAACGATCTTCACCAAGTGCGGCTCACCCACCGGATCGGCAGAGGTCTCGTACACAGTGAAGTCATGCAGCAGGTCTAGCACCGTCCGCGGCGTCAGCAGCGTCTCCACACACCGCTGCACTCGCTTCCACCCTGACACGGTTGGAGCATCAACAGTCGAGCCCCACGTCTCCCAGTGATCGATCGAAGCTCCGACCGGGCCGTAGAAGAACTCCCGACCCTCCGAGGCGAACGACAACACATTCGGGACGAAGAACTGCGGCTGCCGGACCTCATAAACCTCGCTGATCTCCTTCGCGCCCTTGATCCACGAGATCCGCTGGTCGACCGGCGTCTTCACCTCGCCCACCACGAGCGGGAACCCGTTGACCCACAACACAATGTCGAACCGAGCTCGATTGCCTGGCACCCCGACCGTCACCTCGTCCGATACAACCAGCGTGTTGTTCTTCGGAGTCACGAAGTCGATCAGCCGGATCGGCACATCGTGGGCGGTGCCGGTGAACTGGTGCGACTGGCGGCCCTTCAGCCATTCCATAAACCCCCGGTTCGCCGCCACCAACCCATCCTCGGCGGCCGTCAGCGTTAGCATCCGCAGCCGCGCCAGGACCTCGTCAGCCCGCGACGGATCCTCGGCCACTGCCGGGTTCAACCGGACCAACGCCGACAATACCTCCGACTCGATCAGTGGCTGCTCCTCGGCCCGGTTCAACTGGTCCCCGGGTACGTACGTCCAACTGCCCGCCCGCAACAAGTCCAGGATAGGGGCCTGAACACTGTTTGCTTCGTTGAACCCGGCCACCACTTACGCCCCTAACAGATCGTCGTAGGACTCCGGAATCTCATGTGTACCCGAAAGAAGAGCGGCAGCCACTTCAGAGCGTAGGGATTGCAGCTTGCCCATCTGGGCCGTCATAGCCATTGCGTGAAAACGAATTGCCCTAAACGCTTCGCCCAAGGCTTCCTGTCGTTCGCCTTTGATCCAAGGTAACCGGATCGAGCGAACTATTCCCATATTGATCGATGGTACCGCCCCTGCCTGCGCCAGGTCGCTCAATCTGACGCCTTCAATTGCACCTAGCAGGAACTCTGGATCCACCCCTTCTTGCGGCTCAATCACAAGATGGTTTTCGTCAACTGCCGCTTCAACATCCAGAATTCGCTTATTATTGGTGAGGATCGAGCCGCCAACACGTGGGAATACGACCGTGCCCACGGAATGAACTCGCCCGCCTCTGGATTCTATTTCTTTCGCAGTCATCTGAGTGCTTGCCAGGTGGTAGCCAAATAGGTTTACGATCGAACTCATGTCCGCGATCTTGAACCAGGAGATATCGCCCGTCCGCACGCCCTGACATTCCCGCGGGAGGCCCCGCCCCTGACTTACTGTAGCAATTTCGTTCAATACGGCCGTTTTGCCGTCCCCTTGAACCGATTTTACGATTTGGCCCCGCAGGGCTGCAAGGCGATCAATGGCCAACGCGACTTGTCTGATCACCGAATCAGCCGTGTCAATGAGGTCGACGATGCGCCGCTGTTCCTCGACTGACGGAAGAGGAATTCTGATCGCCTGGAAACCTTTGATCGAAAGCGTCCGATTTCGATCCGCGGATCCTGGCGATGCTTCTCCGATCGCCGACAGTCCAGGTTCGCTCAAGAAGTAGTGACGAAGGTACCGAACATCAACTCTACGCTCATCTGTTGGAACGTAGAAGAGAAATCTATTCGACGCTACGGCAGCCGCATCAGCTTCAGAAGTCACTCCAATGGCACCTTCCCATGCCTTAATGTTGCTGAGTGCCAACGCGCCGGCCGGGAAGTGGAAATAGCGCAACTTGCTAAGCTCGGCCCCCGGCGTGGGCGGATAGTGAAAGATGCCCTTGCCAAACGACTTCATGCCGATGGCGACATAGTTTGCGGCGGGTTCGATGCCGACGGACCGTCTTGCTGGCTGAAGAATGTCGCCAATCGTGACCGCTTCACTGTTTCTCATCTACGCACCCACCTGGTGTGGCGCTGACACGTGGCGCATGAAATGAGTGTCCGTTGATCGTGGCGCCCGGCTAGCTTCACGCATCGAATCCGGCTGCCTTCAACTTTGTTTCCAATGTCATATCCATGGCGGTTAGCTGGTGCCGTGCTTCACGGTAGGCCGCAATGGCAGCCTCGACATTCGCTTCGGCTCCGGATTCGGTCTTGATGTACCTGCCGACGCTCAGGTCGTAGCCGTTGGCTTGAACTTCAGTGACATCCACGAGGCGCACGCTCAGCCCTGCTGCCCCATCGGTGTCCACGCCTTTCTTGTAGGCGGCGTCAATCACCTCAACATCGTGTTCGGACATCGTGTTCTGGTTTCTGCTGGCCTGATACCTGGCGGAGGCATCAATGAATAGAACTTTGCCTTTGCGATCTTGGGATTTCGCGTTTCGGAAGATGAGTAGGCACACCGGGATTGCCGTGGAGTAGAACAGGTTACCGGGCAATCCGATCACGGCCTCGAGAAGGTCCTTAGAGATCAGGCATTCGCGGATT
This sequence comes from Actinoplanes nipponensis, assembly GCF_016862275.1. Taxonomy (GTDB): domain Bacteria; phylum Actinomycetota; class Actinomycetes; order Mycobacteriales; family Micromonosporaceae; genus Actinoplanes; species Actinoplanes nipponensis. Next base: position 47,669 of record NZ_BOMQ01000070.1, read on the forward strand.
GCGGCCTCTTTGCCACCTCGAAAGAGCACCCCATGTGACATGACGACGCCGACCCGTCCAGTCTGACCTGCCATGGTGGCGACCATGTGCTGGATCCACGCGTAGTCGCCATTCTTCGCCGGAGGAACACCACAGATCACTCGGCTATAGGGGTCTTTCGTCCAGGCCTCCGCTCCCCAATTCTGCAGCGAGAACGGGGGATTTGCGATCACGACGTCGAACTTCCGCAGCGCGGCGCCATCCAGCAGTTTCGGCTCCCGGAAGGTGTCGCCGCGGACGATCTTGAAGTCGTCCAATCCGTGTAGGTAGAGGTTCATCTTGGCGATGGCCGCGGTCGTCAGATTTACCTCCTGTCCGTGAAGGCGCAGGGTGCGCGGGTCGCCACCGGCATTACGGACAGCATTAACAGTCTCAACAAGCATCCCGCCAGAGCCACAAGCTGGGTCCGCTATGGACTCTCCGGGCTGCGGGTCAAGGATCCTGACGAGTAGGTGTACGACGTGACGCGGCGTAAAGAACTCACCGGCCTTTTTCCCCGATGCCTCGGCGAATTCTCGGAGCAGGTACTCGTAGGCTGCACCGAGCATGTCGCCGCTCACACTGTCGGGATCGAGCCTGACGCTATGAAACGTGTCGAGCAGGGCAACGAGTGCGGACTCGGGGAGACGGTCTTTGTTCGCCCAGTTCACGTCGCCGAACACGCCAGCGAGTTCCGGGTTGGCCTGCTGGATGCGCTGCAGGCATGTGGCCAGCTTCGCGCCTACGTTGATGGAAGTCTCGTGGACGTCGTGCCAATGGCAGGCGTCGGGGATCACGAAGGGGTGATAGTCGGCCTCGATCTCCTCGGTCAGATTCTCGCCGAATTCCTTGACGGCCTGGGCGTGTTGGTAGTCCCAGTTGTCGCTGATCCACTTGAAGAACATGACCGGAAACACGTATGCCTTGTAGTCGCCCGGGTCGACGGGACCCCGCAAGGCGTTGGCCGCAGACCAGAGGGCCGACTCCAGCTGACGCTGGGTCATTTGCCCAGATCCGGTTAGATGTAGCGCCATGCGCCGATCCCCTCGCTCGAACTTACCTTCAAGGAGGATATCGGCCGATCGCCGTGAGTACTCTCCCGCGCTCAGGCGTCACGGCGGGGCTAGGGTATACGGGGGCCTTCCGGGCTAGCGTCGACATGGACTGCCAGACATGGGGGTACCCCTGTCAGGGGCAGGAACCAGCTTGGTGCTGGACGGCATCGCTAAACTAGCAGTGCTTTGTCAGGTTCGGCGAGATGGTTTGCCCCAGTGAAGCGGATCAAGGCCGTGACCTGCGAAAGCAGATTCGAACGATCCCTGGGGCGCGATGCTGGCCAGGCACATTTCCCCAGGTCACGGCGATCTGACAAAGCACTGCTAGCTGCTTTATTCCTAGACGAGATCGAGATCTACCTCCACGTCGGCCACGCCTCGTAAGACGTGGGCGAGCTCGTGGGCGTCGAGCGCGCTGAGATGTTGGATGAGCATTTCGCGGGTTTGCTCAACGCGGTTGGCCAGGGCCTCCGGCGTGAGATCGCTCGGGGGTATGGCATGGCGGAATGCCGGGTCGTTGATGACGGTGGCTGTCAGGTGTTCGGCGATCCAGAGCGGGGTGCGCTCCTTGATGACGAACGTGAGGTGGACGCTCTCTGTGGCGTCCTTGTTGTAGGGGTTGTGTACCCATCCGCGTGGCAGCACGAGGACGTGGTGAGGGCTGAGGTGGAACGACATGTCCGGGCCGCTGGCGTTCCACTCTTCTATCCATTGGTCCTGCCACAGCTCAACCGTCGTCAGATGGGCTCGGGTTGGCTGGGCGATCTTCGGCTTCCAGAGGTCCCAGGTCTTGGTGCCCGCGAGTTGGACGACGATGCTGAGGTATTGGTCCCAGTGGTGTTCGAGCCCTTGTTGGCCTGCCGGCGTGACGAAGGCGGATACGTAGTTGGTGCAGCCGGTTTGGCGCTGGATTGATTTGGTGACGGTCGCCATGGCGGGAAGCCATCGTTCGAGGTGCCGCATCTGGACGGTGTGGTCGCGGTCGCGCCACTGCCTCAGTTTGACCGGGTCGAGCCGGTCGGCTGAGGTGAACAGGCGGGGGTGACGCGCGGTGTCGTTCTTGACGACGTTGACGTCGGTCGGTGGGAAGCAGCCGCTGTCGAGGATGTCGATGACGGTGTTGGCGCTGATCACGCGGGTCAGCGCTCGGCCGTTTGCGGGAAGCTTCAGCAGTTGAGGCGTGTGTGGCCACGTGTGCATGAACTCTTCGGCGGTCTGCGAGTCGAGCAGTAGTTCGAGCGGCATCGTTCGTCTCCCGGGGAAGCTGCCGTACGCGGGTGGGTTGAACTAGCGTCGGAAGGCCGAAACCTGGGATGGCGGTTTACACCGGTAGGTGCGCCCGCCTGCGCTTCTGGCACGCGATGACCGATTCGGCGGTATCGAGGGCGCCGCTGAGGGTGGCGAGGTGAGCCGGGGACATGGTGCCGAGGGCGAGACCGCAGTTGGTGACCAGGTCGGTGAGTTGGTCGATCTGTCGGCTGGTGGCGATGCCGAGCCGTCCGGGGTGTGCCAGGAGATCGCGGGCGGCGTAGCCGTCGTTCGCGGCGTAGCGGATCAGATTCGCGGCGATCTGCTCCCTGGCGGGGTGCTCGCTGTCGAGGGCGTCAATGAGGGTGAGGCTGAGTCGGATGTGGAAGACGGCGAGCCCGGACTCGGCGGGGCCGAGTGCGCGGTAGGCGGCCAGCGCGGTGGTCACCAGGTCGGCTGGGTCGTCGGTGGGTACGTGAAGGGATAGGCAGGCGGTGACGGCGTTTTCCCATGGTTCGCCGGGTTGGGTTGCGCCGAGCATCGCGCGTGCTTGCTGGTGGCGGCCTGCCATGGCGTGAGCAATGACGGTGACTTGGCGGCCGTCGAGCATGCGCGCGCCGACTCCCTTGTATTCGCGGAGGCGGTGGCTCGCTTCGTCCCATCGGCCGGCGGTGGCGAGTGCGTGGGCACCGGTGCCGAGCAGCACGGTCCAGAGCCACGTCCGCGCTTTGAGGTGGGCCTCGGGTGTATCAGTGAGGAGGATCGCGGAGACGGTGAGGCCGTCGATCGTGATATCGGTGCGGGTGTCGATGGCCTGAAAAAGCTTCTCCAGCAGGGTCCATGCGGCAGGGCCGTCGCCTGCTCGAACGTGGAGGCGCGCGAGGTTGACGATGGGTTCGAGCGCGTGCTGGGGGTCGCTGTCGTGGGCGAGAGCGACGGCGGCGAGCCGGTGACACCAGGCTCGGGCCAGGTCGGGCAGGCCGCAGTCGGATGCCAGGAGGGCGGCGAGGTTGAACACGGCGGTCGCTGCCGCCACGTCGCGGCGCTCGTGGGCGAGGTTCGCGCGTCCTTGCAGGTCGGATACGCGCTGGGCGAGGGGCGTGCAGGCAGGTCGGGGCCGGGCGATCAGCGGGAACCTGCGGGCAACGGTCGGGTTCATGAGGCACCGCCTGGTATGAGTGCGCCGAGCGTGGGGTCGGGGCCGAAGACGACGGTCTTGGCAGCAGCGGCGAGGGCCGCCTGCTGTAATCCGGGAATGCTGCGTCGGTTCCACGCGAAGATCACATGGTGGGCGAGCGTGGCTCGTAGGCCGCGGTGCAACTGGCCGGTCTGGTTGAGGTGCCGGAGCGTGTCACCGGCGGACGTGTAAGCGTCGATCAAGGTCTGGTAGCCGGCCAGCGGCGCTTGCTGGCGAGTGAGATCGTCCATGTCGACGGTGAGGAGCCTTCTCGCCGCGTTCAGCAGAGCAGCGACAGAGCCGGGCTGCGGCGGGTCTCGGTGGTCGGCGACGCGTGCCCACACGTCGCCTTGCTCATACCAGTCGAGGGCCGCTGCGCGCATCATCACCGCAGCGAGCATGATCGACGTCTCGCGGTGGCGGGCGGGCTCGCGGTCGCTGCTGCCGGTCAGGAGGTGCTGGCTGTCGGCATGCCACAGCTGGTGGGCGGCGTCCATGGCTGCGGGGCCGCCGAAGGCACAGGTCTCGGGCTCGTAGATGCCGGGGACGGCCCCGCAGATGCTGCGGTCGTGGATGAGCCGTTCCAGTTCGCCGGTCAGGTAGCGGTCGGCGTCGATCGTGGCAGCGGGGAGGTAGCGCAACCGCCAGTCGCCTTTGCGTACGTAGAACCAGGTGGTGATGAGCTGGCGGGCTTGGGCTTCGGCCAGGATCGGCGCGAGATGGGTGCTGGCTGCCTGCTCTGCGGTGTGGGGGTCAGGGAAGGCGATCGTGACCTGTCGCCATTCGGGTGCCGTCATCAGCGTGTTCCCCGGCTCAGCTGAGGGCGAGGAAGGTGTCCCAGCCGGTGGCTGAGGTGCCGGTGGCGGCGGTGTGCAGGGCGAGCGCGGCTCCAGCCGTGCCGTCCATCAACTCGGGGTTGTGGAAGGCGTCGGCGGAGAGCTGATGGGTGAGGTCGGCGGTCAGGGCAGGCAGTTGAGCGGTGAGCTGGGCCGAGCGGTGCGGGTCGGTGCTGGTGGTGGCCATGCGGCAGGCGGCCTGGAGGAGCCCGGCTTTGCCGTGGCAGAGGCCGATCTCGGGGAGTCGGTCGCGTTGGGTGGTGTCTTGGAGTACGGCGAGCATCGCGTTCTCCGCGTGCTGCTGGCGGGTGGTGTCGCGTTGGGCGAGTCCGGCGAGTTGCTGGGCGCGGGCGATGCCGGGGGTGCCGTAGCACCAGGAGGGCCGGTGGCGTTTCGGGTCGGTGCCGGGGGTGACGTATCCCGGCCACCAGATTCCGGTGGGGTCGTCGTAGCGGTGGAGGTCGGTCCAGCGGCACAGTTCGGCGAGGGCGTTGCGGGCTGTGGGGGTGTCGTGGCCGTGGAGGATGGCGTGGGCCAGCAGGGCGATGACGGCGCTGATGCCGTGGGCGGCGCCGATGTTGCCGTGACCGTGCGGAAAGTCGGGGTCGGGTGTACCGGCGAGCCCGGAGGGCAGCCACCACGGCGGTCTGCTGATGCTGCCGTTGAGGGGTTCGGTGATACGAGCGAGGTAGCCGACCAGGTCGTGGCTGATGGGATGGTCGGGTTGAGCGTGCAGGTGGTAGAGGCCGAGACCGGTGAGGCCGTGGACGAGGTCGAACTCGTACATGGTCAGTGGTTCGCGGCGGTCGATGCGGGCGTGGGCGGCGGCGAGGCGTTGGCGGGTGAGGGTGATCGTGGCGGTGTTGAGGCTGGCGTAGGCGCGGCGGTAGCCGCCGAGCGGGTGGGCGATGTGCAGCATGAACGCCAGGGCGGGGGCGCCGTGGAACGGGTCGGAGTTGGCTCCGATACTGACCGGCTCGCTGGCGGCGGCGCGGATCCAGCGGTGGGCGGTGCCTTCGTCGCCGTGTCCGGAGACGGCCCGTTCGATGTGCAGCAGGGCGATGCCGACCGCGCCACCGGCCAGCGATTGCGGCCGGGTTCGGCCGTCGGGTGACGGGCCGACGGTGGCGGGGTCGGCGAGCCTGACAGAGGCCGCGGTGAGCACGTCGAGGGGGTTGGCGGCGGTCGTTGTGGTTCTCATGGGGTGCTCCTTGTCGTCCAGCTCAGCGCGGCGGCGCGGGCGAGGTGGAGGCAGGCTCGTTCGCTGTCGAGGTCGAGTCCGGCGACGCGGACGTGGTGCAGGTGGAGCAGATCGGGCAGCAGCTCGACCGGCGGGACAGCGCTAACGGCGGGTAGGTGGTCGCGCCAGGCGGTCAGGGTGCGGTGGCGCTCGGCCCAGCGGTCCATCAGGTTCTCGCCTCCGGGTAGGGACGCCACGGCGGAGCGGTCGTGCGGGTTGGCCAGGCGGATCGCCTGGTCGTAGACGGACCGTGGGGGTGCGGGCCGGTGCGCGCGGGTCCGGGCGATCAGCCATCGCAGGGCATCGGTCGGGTCGCCAATGGCCGCCGTGACGATGTCGACCATGCTCGCGGCGGTCAACGCCTGCCAGCCGGAGGCGGGACGTCGCCCGGTGACGGCCAACTGCGCGAGGACGGCTGCGGAGTCCGCCTCGAACACGGCTGTGGTCGCCTGATAGGCGGCCGGGCTGCCGAAGCGGCCGGGCTCACCGAAGTCGGTGTCCCATTGGACTCGGCGGGTCAGGTCGGCCTCGGCCAGCTCTCGCGTCCAGCCGGTGACGGCTTCTGTGGGTAGGCCGCTGATCCGTAGCCGCAGGTGCGGTTCGGGGTCGGCGTGGCGCAGGAACCACCACCTGCCCGCGCCCGGGTAGCCGGCCAGGAGCCGGGGTAGGTGGGTGTTCAGGATGGTGGTCTGGTCCTCGGGTCGGGCGTAGATCTTCAGGTAGTGGTGGTCGCTGCCGGGCAGGACGCCATGGGCGCGGACACTCACCGGAGGGCTGACGAGCCGGGGTGCTGGTGGTCGCGGGGTGGTGGCGATCAACGGGATGACGATCTCGTGCCGGTGCCCGCCGATCCAGGCGTCGCCGTCGGGGATGACGCGCAGCAGGGCGGTGGGGCTGCGGGTCAGGTGGTCGCGCAGCAGTGCCCGGTGGGCGGGTTCGTGGAGGTCAAGGCCGATGGTCTGATCGCCGACTCCGAGCGCGACGGTGGCGGGGCAGCCGGCCGCGTCGAGCCAGGCGGTGAGGGCGATGTCCCATCGCTGCCAGGCGGCGGTCCGGTCGGGCAGGTCGGCGGCGGTCAGGAGCCACCGTGCCGGGCTCAGGAGGGTCCGGCCGTACCGCAGCGCGGGCAGGAACGGCAAAGTTTTGGCTGCTGGTCCCCACTCCACCGGCGAGCAACGGGTAGCCAGGGCTACGGGTGCCTCGGCGAGGAAGCGGGTGAGCGGGTGGGCGTGACGTACCGGCTCGACCGTGTTGACCGCGACCGGTTGAAGTGCCCGCTGGCGGGAGATCGACACCAGGTACAGGCGGTGCCCGTCGGCGGTCACCGCAATGTCGTCCACGCCGATCGTGTCCGGTGACGGGGCGTGGTACTCGCCGACCGGGATCAGATACGGCAGGACTCGGGCAGCGCGGTTGACATCCAGGGTGATGGTGTAGCGGGTGACCGCAGACAGTTGAGCCAGCAACGCTCCGGCGCTGGCTGGTGGGCTGTCGGTCGTGCGGGTGGCCACTTGGTGCCGGGTGGTGTCGCCGAGCATGTCCAGGAACCTGCCCGTGGTCGAGAACGCTTGCTGCGATGCCCGCACGATCGACAGGTGGAAGTCGCCATTGGTGATGGCCTGGAGCGAGTCGGCGTGGACGCGCACGGTGAGTTCGGCGGTCGGCAGGATCTCGGTCGGTGCCGCGCCGGCCAGGTCCTCCAAGAGGGCGTCGTCGAGGATCACCTCGTGTTCATGGCGCAGGGCGGCGCGTTGCGCCAGGGCGAGCAACCGCTGGTCCCGATCGGTGAGGGCGGACGCCGTATCGGTGGGTTCGCCGGTGAAGCCGTGCGGGTAGCCGAGACCCACCTGGGCATCGATCACGTCCAGGACCGGGACGAGGGCGTGCAAGCCGTACCGGTCCAAGAACCGTGCATGCCAGTCGCGCCACCCGGCCGACGTCGACCGGGCGAGGCGGGTCAGTGCGGCGGCGGCTCGGCTCGCCTCCGCCGTCACCGTCGTCGGTACCACGAGGTCACAGTCCAGCCGCAGGTCGATCCCGACCGCGTGGCCGGGGCGCATCAGGGCGACGGCCTCGCGAAGGTCCCGTAGGTGCGCGCCGGCCGTTGCCTCGTCCGGTGCACGATGGTGTCCCATCTTGAGATCACGAACTTGACGTAGCTGATCAAGTAGATCGGCAACGTCGCCGCCGTCGGCTGCGGCGGCCTCCACCTGGTCCACGACGTGCGTCAGGGGGTCGGTCTCGGTCGAGGGTGGGCGCAGGCTGGTCAAGAGCAGACGCTGCGCCACCATCTGGCCGATCAACCGCTCGACGCCCTCTCGCGGCGCCGTGCCGTCGGCGGTCAGCTTGCCGATCAGATCGGCCCACCGGATCGGTGCAGCCGCCGCCGCCAGAGCAGCACGGATCACGTCGTTGGCCTTGATCCGCAGATGGGTCGGCGCGCCCTGGGGGTCGCTCGTGGCAGCGCGGTACTCCAGCACCACCTTGCCTGCTCGTTGCACCAGGAGGTTGTTCGCGCACACCGTCAGATGCGGGCGGAGCCGGACGTCGGACTCCAGAGCGTCGAGGATCGCGGCAAGCCAGGATGCCTGCAGGCGCGCGACAGGCCGGTGCGCGGCGCCCCACCGGACCCGGCCGCGACGGCTCGCCGTGGCAGGGGCGACACCCGCGAACAAGCCGTACGGGGTGGCCCGGGTGGTGGCGCGCAGCAGGTAGCGCATGACCGCGAGCACCACTCGCCGAGCATCAGTGTGTGACAAGGTGCCGCTGATGGCGGCGGTGGCCCGCTCGGCAAGGTCCGGGGAGGCATGGGCCAAGGCCGCCGCGAATCCGGGAATCCCCAACGTCTCGGTCAGCCACGACCGCCAACCGGCCGTCGGGTCGCTGCCGGTCAGGTCGGGCCATCCGCCGAGCTGGTCGGGGCGCAGTACGGCTGCTCTGAGCATTAAGGCGTCGTTGACGCTGCGATACATGGCGACCTCCCCAGGACGTGATCCGCTGGCAGCGGGTGGGGAACGCCCGGCCCCGCGAGAATCTCTCCCGGGGCCGGGCACTCCTGACTCTGATGTCGATGGCTCGCTCTACGACCTGGCCTTGTGGACCGGGCTGGCCAACTGAGCGGGCCATCGACGGATGTGACAGGTCAGCAACTGGTGCAGGCCGACGCGCAGGTGCTGCCGCAGTTGTCCTCGGTCATCTTGATGATGTGCTCGACGGTGCCGCCGGCCTCGATGAACTCGATGTCGAGGTCGAAGTCGTCGGCGGTGTCGGGCAGGGCTGTGGCGAGTTGGGACATGACAACCTCCCTGGTAGGGGTGATGCAGACTTCCCCGGCGCTGCTCGGCATGGGCCGCTGAGGTGAGCGCCGAAGCTTCTAGGACCAGGCGACGGCGAGGACGCCGTGTCGCTTGGTGGTGTGCCACCCGGTCAGGCTGCTGGAGTCGGCGGTGTTCGGGCGGTACGCGATGTCGGCCGCGTTGCGCCGGTAGTAGCCGCCCGCCCACGCGCGGATCATGGCCAGTAGCTCGCCGCCGACCTGCTCGGCTTCCGGCCCGTGCGCGACGACGCCTGTTTCGTAGCCGCTGACGGTGTCCGGATTCTCGCGCTTGATGCGGTAGGCGATGGTGCCACCGCGCACCAGAGCCGGGGTGCCGTTACGCACCGTCCTGTCGACCACGCCCTGATCGACGGCGGCCTGCGCGGCGTGCACCATCGGCAGTTCCGGACCGTTGGTCAGCAGGTACAGCTCCAACTCGTCGGGCATGTCGAACGGCGTTCCCGACCAGCTCTCCACCGGTTTGGTGTTGAGCGCCTTCCGCAACGCCGGCACGTCGAAGGTGAGGGTGCTGTTCTGATCGACACGCAGCCCGACATCGGGGGTGACGGCGATCAGCTTCTCGGTGGCCGCGCCGTCGCCCTGCATCGGTACGAACGAGCCGAGCCGATAGTTGCTGGCCGTCAGGGTCGGACTGCCAGCGATCCGGTCGAACGCGATGAGCCGGGTGATCGCGGCGAAGCGCAGCGGCACGACGATCCGGCCGTCCGGGGTGAGCTGATCGAGCCAGGCGGGCGGGATGTCCCACGCCCCGACAGTGACGATGATCCGGTCGTACGGCGCGTGTTGCGCCACGCCGTTGTCCGCGTCGGCGAGCACGACGTTGACGTGCTCGTACCCGGCCCTGGCCAGACCCGCGCGGGCACGGTCGACGACGTCGGCATCGATGTCCACCGTCGTCACCGAGCCAGTACGCCCGACGATCTCCGAGATCAGTGCGGCGTTATATCCGCCGGACCCGATCTCCAGCACGTTCATCCCCGGCCGCACGTCGGCCTGTTCGAGCTGAATGGCCTGGATGTGAGAGGCCGAGACCACACTGGTCTGCCGCCCTTCGGCATCGATCTTAGGCACCAGCGTGGTGTTGGTTTGATACACCTTCTCCAGTGGCTCGCCAGGGGCGAAGTCATGCCGGGGCACCGCGTTCATCGCCGCAGCGACGATGTCGGTGGTGATGAGACCCTCGTCGCGCAGGGCGGTCACCATCGCCTCACGCAAGGTCGCGGCGTCGTCAACCTGTGATGTCATCAAGAAAATCCCTCTTGTCGAAAAGCTGCCGGATTCATATCTGGTTCGCCGAATGAACTGTCTAACGTCCCAGGTGGGTCGCGTTTCAGCCAGGCATCCGATCACCGCCTGGTCCTCGTTGGGTTTGCCGCCTGGAGTGGCGCCACCGGCGACATAGCGGACGGGGTCCACCGATCACCGGCGAGACGACTCGGTTCGGTCCTCAACCGCCGCCGGCTGCGGCTGCGGCTCACGATCGGGTCTGAGGACTTCAGGTGAGTTGATGTTGGCGATGGTGGTCGAGGAAGAGTTGGTAGTCCTCTACTGCCGGGAACGGTCCGGTGAGCTTCCCGGGGTTGCGCAAGGTCACCAGTTCGTAGGCCAAGGGCTCTCCTGTCGCGGGGTCAAGGATGAGTAGGTCCCTGCTGACGCCGTTGTCGCTGTCGAAGCTGACCGCGACCCCGGCCCGGCCGACGCGGTCGACGGCGGTGCCGCGCCAGATCAGCTCGGAGTCGCGCAGCACGGCGAGGATCGTCGCGCGCTGGTCCCGGTTGGGGGTGTGCCAGCCGTAGATCTCCGCCGTGGCGCGGATACCGGCCTGGTCACCGTTCTCCCAGGGCTGGATGTCGTTGATCTGGGAGGAGAGGAGGCCCGGGTCGGTGTTCACCGGCGCGCTCAGCGCGCCGGGCAGCCCGCCGGCAGGGAAGTCCTCGGTCGTGGTGGCCGGGTCGGCGGCGGGCTCGTCGCGCATGGTGATGACGCGTCCGGAGCCGTCGTCCGCCCGCCAGCGGCGGTAGTCGAACTCGATTGTCTGGGTGGTGCCCAACCCGTCCGGTCCGATCGTGGTGTCGGCGGCCCACTGCCGCACGTGCAGGTAGGCGTACCGGCCACAATCGGGCGGGTCGCTCGGCGCGGCGCTCACCTGTTCGATCAACGCCCGCAGGTGTGGGCGGGCGGGCTCGGTGCCGTGGGGAAACTGCACGACGGTGGGACCGGTGGGCGGCCGGGTAGGCGCGGGCGCTGCGGGGGTCCGATCGGCGGTGGCGGTCGGGCACCCCGTAGACGGGTTCGAGACCGCCGAGGACGCAGCGGCTGAGGTCGCGGGTGCCACCGTGCTGGTGGTGGACGACCGGGTGATGGCAATGCCGCCAGCGACGCCGAGGACAACCACACCGGTCAGGGCGGCTGCGGTCACGCTGGCCCACCGACGTCGTGGTGCCGACGATCGCGTGGTCTGCGGATTGGCGGGGGCAGTCACTTGACCGCCTCCTGACCGTCACCGGCCAGCGGCGCCCAGGCGCTGAAGGTGGCACCGATACGGCCGGTGTCGGTCTGTGGGACGGCGCGCAACGCGACGGCCCGGTGGGTCGAGGTCATCAGGTACGGGGCTCCTTGCCTAGTGTTCGTGGTGTGGTCCGGCGGGCACGTGGCCCGCCGGGCTCATTGGTTGGTGTCGGGCTCGCCGAGTGGCGAGGGCCGGGGCACCTTGGCGAGCTGCACGATCGCGACGGCGGCCAGGAGCATCGTGGCCGGGCGGTCCTGCTGTTGGCGCAGGCTGCGCCACACGTCGGCGACCGCTTCGAAGTCGGTGAAACCGGTGTCGAGCTGGGAACGCACCGCGCTGGTCGTTTCGACCAGTCGGCCGAGCATCGTGCGGTAGTCGTGCTGGGCTGCTTCGACCAGAGCACGAGGCGGCGGTTCCCGTTTCGCGTCGTCACCGCGTGGGGCGGAGGGGGCGCTCGACGTGGCGTCAGGCATGGTGGCTCTCTTCTCGATGGCAAGGCTCGGAATCGTGGAAATGACTCGTGGGCACTGCTGTTCGGCCCGTGGCCGGTACTCGGGCGGTGATGCCGAGAAGTTCCGGGCAGGTTGGAGAGTCCGGTGGCGTGTCGTCGGGGTCCGGCCACCACCACTCGGCCGGGCAGATCGGGGCGGCCAGCTCGGACACCGCGCTGAACCAGTCGCGCAGTTCGTCCGCCGGGCGGGGGTACAGGCCGACGCCGAGGGTCTTCCACAGCGTGCAGAGCAGGTCCTGCGCGTTCCGGTCCTCGCCGTTGCGAGGTGGGGTGAGGTGGGTAGCGACCATCCAGCTATCCGGTGCGAGGCTCGCGGCGATCTGGGCGACGACCCACCACGGCGCGGCCGGATCGTCCATGAGGTCGAGCACGCCGGGCAGCACGGCGCACGGTTCGGCGAGGTCGAGGAACTGGGCCGCTTCCCCGTCCAGGATGGTGCCGGGGTCGCTCGGGTCACCGTGGATCATGATGGCGGTCGGTTCGCTGCGGAGCTTCCGCTCGCCGTACAGCACGGCGGCCCGGTCGTCGGCGGCGTACACCACCCGCGCCTGAGGTGCCAGCGTGTGAGTGGGCCACATGGTGGGCAGCCAACTGCCGATCTCGACGAACTGCCGCACGCCGAGTCCGGTGAGGTGGTCGACCGCGCGGACCCGGAACGCCACCGTCTCCCGGACGATGGTTTCGATCATCGGATAGGCGTCGGTGAACACCTGCCAATGGATGCGGTCGGTCTCCAACGAGTGCATCCCGCCGAGGGCGTGATCACGGACCCGGTACAGCGCCGGCTGGTCCATGTCCTCAGCGCCGGGCCGAGCATCGCCAGCCCAGCCTGCTCGCCAGTTACCGAGGTAATCCCTCATGGTGTTCTCCCTCCTCACAAGAGCCGGTGCGGCGGTGCGGCCACCACACGAGGTCACCCGCCGTTGGGGTTCAGGCCATCGCCGTCCCGGCGCGATCACCGCCACACGCGTCGGGCACCCTGATGACCTCGGGCAGGACGCCCCCGGGGGATCGTGTCGTGGACATGTCATCTCCATCGCTGGGTCAGGCCCCTGGGTCGGTGGCGAGGGTGCTGGTCACGGGATGTGGTGGCATGGTCAGCGTGTGGACGCCGAGGTGTTGGCCAGCGCAGTCGTGAATCTGTGTCAACATCCCGGCGTCGGCGAGCCTGGTCACCGCTTGCCGGAGCTCGGCTGGGTCCAGTCCGACGGCCAGGAGCAATCGGTGCACCGTGTACGGGTCGAGTTCGGCGGTCACGGTGCCGGGTCGCCGGGCCGAGGTTGCGAGATAATCGGCCACCTGGCGGAGCTGGCTGTCGGGGAAGCGCTGATGCACACGCGCCCGCCAGATCGCGGCGAAGGCATCGCCCTCGCCCCCAGCCCCGCCAGCGGTGTCGATCATGGTTTCTTCGCCACCCCGCAGAACACATCCACCACGGCCGGGACACCAGCTACAGGGTCCGGGTCCGGTCGCCACAGGCTGCTGGAGACCACGCCGGGCTCGACGAGGTCCAGGCCCTGGAAGAAGCCGGCTATCTCGTCGGGATGGCGGGCGATGTACGGGGTGCCCGCCGCGATCGAGACGCGGGTGGCCTCGTTGCGGGCCTCAGGGCTGATGACGTTGGTACCGTCGTTGATCACGACATAGCTGCCCGACGGTAGGGCGGACACGAGTCGGTTGAGAATCGACTTGGCCTCGTTGTAGTCCTCGACGTTGCCCAGGATCCCGAGCATCATCAGCCCAATCGGCTCGCCGAAGTCGAGGATCCTCTCTGCCTTGCGCAAGATGGTGTCCGGGTCGTGGACGTCGGCGTGGAGGTAGTCGGTGACGCCCTCCGGTGAGCTGGTCAGCAACGCCCGTGCGTGCGCCAACACCAACGGATCGTTGTCGACATAGACGATCCGCGCGTGCGGGTTGATCCGCTGGGCGACCTGGTGGGTGTTGTCAGCGGTCGGCAGGCCCGTACCGATGTCCAGAAACTGCTTGATCCCCACCTCGCCCGCCAGGTACCGCACGGCGCGGGTGAGGAACCCTCGCGACTGCCGAGCAATATCGACGATGTCGGGGAAGAACTGCACGATCTGGTCGCCGAGTGCCCGGTCGGCGGGGAAGTTGTCCTTGCCGCCGAGCCAGTAGTTCCACACCCGAGCCGAATGCGGCACCGACGTATTGAGCGACGCAGAAGGCCACTCGCCGCCCGGAGGGTAGCCAGTCATGACGCGCGCCCTTGCGGCCTGAGCGTCGTGGGGGTGTGCCGCCGCAGTACGGGGGACTGAGACAGCGGCACACCCCCGGACGCCACCGCGACCGCCGGTGTGTCAGGTGCGCGGTCGGGTGGTGCTGGTTGCACGCCCCGGCGGTGCCAGGCCGGGGTGCAACCGGGTGGGGCTGTGGCGGGTCGGTGCTGGTCGGTGGTCATCCCATTGCCGCTACGGCCAGGTCACCGCGACCGGCGTCCACCGCCTGCACCACGGCGGTGATGGTCGAGTGCTCGTGCTTCATGGCGACGTGCCACAGCCATTCGGTCAGGTCATGGGTGGAGAGGTTGCCGTCGTAGAGGAATTCCGCCAGCTCGAGCGCGGCGATCAGACCGCACAGGGCCGCGCACTCGTCGTCGGGTGCCGTCCGTCGGACCCGGCCTTGCTGTGTGTAATACAGGACCGCGTCACGGATGCGGCCTCGGGCGCGGACGGCGTAGCCGTAGTGCACGGCCAGGTGAGTCTCGGTCCTGATCAATCCGCCCAGCCGGCGGCGCTCGGTGCGCTTCAACAGCCCCACGGCCACCAGCCCACCGCGGACCCGCTCGTACAGGTCGGGGACGGCGAACGCGCGTAACCACGCCCGAAGCTGGTCTCCGCTGCGGTGCTCGCGCACGATGCGCTCAACGGCGTCCATCGCGGCGTCCAGCGGCGCGCTACCGGCAGGGCCAGACTGCATCACCGTCAGCCGTCCCGGTTCTTCCCGCCATTCCAGGCGGAATTGGTCCCAGGTGTAGCCGACCGCGACGTACCCCTTGAGCGACAGCTCCAGCAGCAGCGCCCCGGCCAGGCCGATCGCGAGGGCCTGCGGGTTGGTCAGGAGGGCGCCGGTGTCGTCGTCGTGGGCGAGGAGGTACAGCTCGGCGTGCAGCGGCAGGACCGCTTTCGGGTCGAGGCGGTTCGGTGTGGGCACGGCGCTGGCCTTGTCAGCAGTCAGGAACACGGTCATGGTGCGCCGGTCCCGATGGACAAGGCGTGAGGTGTGGCGCGCAGCCGTTCGTGGGCGCCGCCGTAGGCGGCGACGCCGTGCAGGAGTCGCTTGGGCAGGGCAGCGAGCATGGTGTAGTTCGGATCCACGACGTTGCCGACCGGCGCGGTGCCGGCCTGCGCGACGAGTTGGTAGGCGTCGAGGTCGTCCAGGCCGGTCAGCTCGCCGGTCCAGCCGACCAGGTCGTGCTGGCTGATCCGGAACGCGTCCTCCAGCGGCCGGGCACACCCGATACTCATGATCGCGGTATCGGACTCGATCCGGGGCCACAGGGTCGGCAGGCCCTTGATGACCTCGACGGCGATGGTGGTGTGCATGGCGACTTCGACCGCGACCCCGCTCGCCTCGCCTTGGCCCTGGCGGGCGTGGCCGTCGCCGAGGCCGAGCATCGCGCCGTGCACGTTGACCCCGAGGTACAGCGTGGTGCCGGCCCGCAGCTCCGGGGTGTCCATGTTCCCGCCGTAGGAGTCGCAGGTGATGCTGCTGCGGGCTTCGAACCCGGCCGGGGCGACACCGACGGTGCCGTGCATCGGGTCCAGGGGCAGCTCCGCGGTGTAGTCGGAGTTACGGGCGCGGTAGCGCACCACACCGGCCTTGACGTCGATGTCGTACAGCCAGACCCGCTCCTCCAACGGCGGCTGCAAGCTCGCCGTGCGGGAGGTCGAGGTCAGCGCCCCGAAGTGCAGGAACGTGCTGGACACGCCAATGGTGCGGGCCGGGACGATGGACAGGAAGTGCACCGCGAGGGTGTCGCCGGGCTCGGCGTCGTCGATGAAGAACGGCCCGGTGACCGGGTTCAGGTACGGCATGGTGCACACCTGCGACGGCAGATCGTCTACGGTTTTGACCGCGCCGCCGAAGCAGTCCTCGGTGTAGGTGGACAGCACGTCACCGGAGCGCAGGTGCGCCAACGGCATCTTGCCGCCGAACGTGTAGCCGTAGTCCTTCTCGGTCGGCATGAACGTGTGCTGCTCGCCCATGGCTCAGACCCCCTCGCGCACGGGAGTGCCGGTGTGCTGCGCGGGCGTGAGCCCGGACAGCTCCGGTCGCCGGCCCGCGACGTACAGGCCGATCAGCACCAGAAGGCCCAGCCCGATCCACACGAAGCCGAGCCGTTGCGCGGCGACGTTGGCGTTCCACACCACGAACCCGAGGATCGTGCCGCCGATCAGTGGCATCACTCCGTGCGCGAACCACCTCCTGCTTCGCTGGCGGCCGAGGTGGTAGACGATCACGGACAGGTGCAGCAGCAGGAACGCGGTCAGCGCCCCGAAGTTGACCAGGCTGGACAGCAACGAGATCCCGTCGTCGCGCACGTTCATCCACAGACCGAGGCCGAGGGACACGGCGGCGACGAGCAGGATCGCGTTAATCGGTACGTTGCGTTTGCGGGACACCTTCGCCAGGAAGCCCGGGAGTTGCTTGTCGCGGGCCATCGCGTACAACAGCCGCGAGATCGCCACCTGCGCGACCATCGAGTCCGGCAACCCCCAGGCGATAGCGGTCGCGAACGCGCACAGCGTGCCCAGCCACGGCCCCGCCGCCACCGCTATGGCCGTGTAGAAAGCCGTACCGTCCGGATCACCGCCCGCGATCAGTGCCTGCGGGTCCGGGGTCAGGATGGCCGCCAGCCAAGTCTGCGCGATGAACAGCAGACCCGTGACCAGCAGCGCCCCGGCCATCGCCCGGCCGATCACCCGCGAGCCGCCCTTCGCCTCTTCGGCGAGCATCGCGATGCCGTCGAAGCCCAGGAAACTGAGGACGGCGACGGAGGTCCCTGCGAGGACCAGTGCCACGCCGAAGGTGCTCGGGTTGTACAGCGGCTCCCAGGTCCACCGGCCTATGCCGGTGGCGATGGCCCACGCGCCGATGCCGAGGACGATGAACAGCACGGCCAGCTCGCCGACCAGCATGATCCAGGTGAACTTAGCGGTGACCTTGATGCCGCGTGTGTTGATGGCGGTGTTCGCCGCGACGAACGCGACCAGCCATCCCCACACCGGGACCGCCGACAGGATCGGGATCGCCGCGAGGCTGGCGTGCAAGGCGACTGAGGCCACCAGGTAGAGCAGCGACGGCACGAGGACGTAGTCGAGCATGATTGCCCACCCGGCGATGAACCCGACCGGTGCGCCGATGCCCCTACCGACGTAGTTGTAGACCGACCCCGAGAACGGGAACGGCTTGACCATCTGCGAGTACGAGAACGCGGTGAAGATCAGCGCGACCACGCCGATCGCGTACGCCGTGACCACCATGCCGCCGGACGCGGAGAACACCGCACCGAAGATCGCCATCGGGGCGATCGGCACCATGAAGATCAACCCGTAGGCGAGCAGGTCACGGAACCGCAGCGCCCGCCGGAGCTCCTGCTGATAACCGAACCGTTGCAACTCTTCGACCGGATACGACACCGGGAAATCCCTTCACTGGCATTCGAGGGGTGGAGACTCCACAGGCCCTGGGGCGGACCTGCGGAGAGTCAGGGGGAAGGCGACCTGGCGCCAGGCTTGCCGGGTGAAGCCGCGCTACCCGCCGCCGCGCCCTGCCCAGCAGCGGCGACGGGCGCGGCCTATGCGCGCGGGACGAACCGCACGTCGTCGACCGTCCCGCCGACGTCGATCCGGGAGTACAGACGGGCCAGCACCTCGGCCGGAGGATCGGGCCAAGGGCCGGCGGTCAACGTCGGATCGCGCCTGGCCGCGTCGGCGTACACGCAGCGCTCGATGGTGTCCGCATCGATCGGGCGCAGCCGGCAGCCGCACACGGCCATGTACTCACGTTTCGACTCGGGCGAGCCCCATCGGCAGAACGGTGCCCCGCACCGGCAGAACAACCGGCCACACAGCGGATACGGGTTGATCAGGCGGGCCAGGTTGACGAGTTCGCTGTGCACGGAGGGTTCCTTCGCCGCCGATGCGCGTGGGCGCGGGGTCGCCGTCCGAGCCGCGCAGCCGTGCGGTTGGTCGCGCCGTGACCCGCCGGACGGCCGGGTCCGGTCACGACCCTCGGGCGACGGTCGTGACCGGACGTCTCGGCCGGTTGTCACCCGCGCGGGTGACTGACGGCCGCCAGGAGTACCGAGCTGCTGACGTCGCCGACTGGGGCCGCCGCAGCGGGTGGGCACGCCGACATCGGCCGGGTCGACTCCGGCCGCCGTGATGACCGCCGCCGCGTGAGCCCGCGACCGGCAGGTCCGGCCCTGGCAGGACCGGCACCGGCCAGCAGCATCGCGCTGGTGCGACCGGTAGACCTGCACCGCCATGCCGAACATGGACGAGGACGGCAGGCCGCGAACGACGGCGTCGACGTGCGGCGCGACCGGGCTGCCGACCGCCACCGTGGACGACACCACACAAGGCACGGCCGACTCCTCACGGCGTACGGTCGGTTCCGGTGACCCGTTGGCGCTCATCACGTCCTCCTCGGCAACGGTCGGATCATGTTCGCCCCGGTGGTGCGGCTGTCGGGACGACCGCTTGGCGGGCTGCCACATCGATGTGTCGCTTGTGGTGTGCCTACGATCACTGACAGTCCGCAGGCGCGGAACCCCGAATTACCAGGAGAGTTAGTAGGAGAGTTAGCAGGAGACGTGCCGTTGACCTGCGGTTTCTTCACGCCTGGAGGCGGCTGCGAGGGTCTCGGCGCCGAAATCCGGGGTTACGCTCTGGCCGCACCGGACAGTCCTACGCGGTCGGACAGTCACGGTGGACTCGCTTCTGTCCATGCCGGAGGTTCGTTGATGATCAGCCCCTACGTGCGACGCCATCGGCTGGCGACCGAGCTGATCCGCCTCCGCGAGGAGCACGGCTACTCCACCCAGCGACTCGCCACGGCCGTCGGCATTCCCCGCCAGCGGATCAGCCAACTACAGAACGGGCACGTGCGCCCGAACGACGCCGAGATCATGCGCATCCTCAACGTCCTCAAGGTCGGCGACCGCCGCTGGCAGCAGATCACCACCATCGCCCGCGAGGCCGCCGAACGCGGCTGGTGGGAGAAGTTCCGCGACGAGATGGGCCCAAGCCAAGCCCTGTACGCCGACCTGGAAGCCGGCGCCCGCGCCATCGCCGAATACCAGACCTTGCTGCCCGGCCTGCTTCAGATACCCGCGTTCACCGAGGTCCGGATGCGCGTCAACCGCGGCCCCCGCTCCGAGGACTTCGATCCGACCCGGGCGCTGGAGGCCCGCCAGATCCGCCAACGCATCCTCCACCGTGACGGTGGACCCAGCTACGAGGTCATCATCGACGAACTGGCCGTACGCCGGCATGCCGCACCACCGGATGTCGTCCGCGCCCAGCTCGACCACCTCGTGCAGATCGGACGGGAACGCAAGAAGAAGATCACCATCCGCGTCCTGCCGATCTCAGTAACAGTGCCGGGATACGTCGTTCCTGGATCACCGTTCTTCACCTACCGGTACCCCGACCCCGGCGATCCCGTCGTCGTCGCCGTCGAAATGGCCCGCCGCGACCTGGTCCTCACCGATCCGGCCGAGACCAACGGGTACCTGGACCAGTACCGGCGCCTGCAACAGGCGGCGCTCACCCACGACGAAAGCCTCGACTTCCTCGCCACCGTGGCTGAGGAACTACCCGCCTACACAGGGAGCCGACGATGACATCGAGCAAATTCACCAACTGGCGCAAGACCGTCCGCAGCGATCAAGGCAACTGCGTCGAGGTCGCCTTCGCCGCCGACGGAAACGTTGGAGTCCGCGACAGCAAGAACCCAACCGGCGCAGTTCTGGAGTTCGGCCCCGGCGAATGGGACGCCTTCATCGCAGGCGCCCAAGCCGGGGAGTTCGACCGCAGTTCCGCTCACAACCACGATGTGTAGCCAGCAGGTCGAGTTGCACGACGTCCCGCTACTGCGTTTCGACAACGCCGGAGACTAGGACCGGCGGGGTATCAGATGTTGGGGCTGGTCACGGCGGAGCGGGTGTCGCCGCCTGGGATCCGGTCCGCCCAGAGGGCGCGATCCCGTCTCGCAGGGGTGGCAATTCGATCGCGAGATCAGCTTCAGCAGGCGACCAGCCTGCCACAGCGGACGGTGGCACACTCGCCTCGGCACGCTGCCGTTCACCGCAGGGGGTAGGTGGCTTGAGCACCATCGCTGGCCCTGCCATCCTGGGACAACCGACGAGGAGGTGTGCCGCCCGTGGGCGAACTTGATCAGCCGAATGCCAAGCAGACGGCTCACTCGATCCGACATGGCGATCAGACGATCGGCAGAATCAAGCCACGGCCGAACACACTGCTGGCCCACGCACGCCGCGCACGCAAGTCGCCGTCAGGATCTGGACGCCCGATGTCGCGGCAGGAACTCGCCGACGCGGTAAACGCCTACTTGTGGGCCACCTATAAGGTCACGAGCAACTGGGACGAGACCGACATCGGCCGTCTCGAACGCGGTGAGAACCGGTGGCCCGTCGAGCGGCGCCGGGAAGCCTTCCGCACCGTGCTTCACGTACAGACCGACAGCGAGATCGGCTTCTACATCGATCGGGCGTCGGCCGCCACGTCCCAAGCCGCACCTACGGCATCTGACAGCACAATCAGCGATATCGACCTGCGGGTTCCCGAGTTGGTCACCGGCCATGTCCTCCACGTCGACAGCGACGCGGGTGGCGACTGGAACAGTTTCTCCGTCGTCACCAGCATGCTCGCCCAGCAACGGCAAGCGGTCCCACCAGCAGCTTTGCTGAGCCTGGTGGAGGCGCACCGGGAATGCCTGCTGACACTGTTCCGCAAAGCGGAGAAGGATCCAATCAGAGTCGACATCGGCGTGATGCTCGGCGAGGCATCCATCGTCGCCAGCCGGCTGTGGAGCGCGCAAGGCAACCGCTCCATGGCCCTGGCCCATTGCGCCTATGCTCGCAGCCTTGCCGATCGACTCGGCAGCATCCGGCTTGGTGCCACCGCACGGATCTTTGAAAGCAACCTGCATTCAGGGGCCTCTACGCTGATCCAAGCCGACGGCGACATCATGACCGGGCTGCGGCTGCTCGACGAGGCCGCCACTGCGGCTGACCACCTCACCGCTGCAGCGCAGGCCAGGATCGCCGCTGAGCAGGCCCAAGCGTATGCGGCCCTGGGTTTGCGTAACGAGACCGATGACGCCCTCGTGCGGGCACGGCAGGCCGCCTCCGGCATCACCGCGCAGGACCGCACCGGCCTGTTCAGTGACTGGAACCCCACACGCGTGGATGTGTACGAAGGCACCTGCCACCTGCTACTCAAGGAACCCACACGCGCCGTCACCCACCTGGAACAAGCCGCCGCCGCCCTGAAAAACGACCAGAGCAACACCAACGTGGCGCTCGCCGCCCGTGTCGACCTCGCCAGCGCCTACGCGCTCACCGGCCACCTCGACGCGGCCTGCGTCACCCTCGGGGAAACCTACGAGCGCCTGCGGCAGATCGGAAACCTCCGCGGCATCTCACGCGCCCGGCGTGCCCGAGAAGGACTGAACCGCTGGAACAGCGAGCCGATCGTGCAGGAGCTGGACCGCCGCATGGCTGCGGCCTGACAGGACCCGACCGCCGGGGTCAGCCTTCCCGGACCAGCGAGGTGATCGTCGCGACGACCAGCTCGGGGTCGAGGTGGTCAAGCACCGCGTCCGGGTCATGGCTGGCCAGTTCCTCCCGGCTTTCCCTATGAGCGACCACCACCACCCGAAACCCCGCATACCTAGCGCACGCAATGTCGTTCGGGGCGTCACCCACCACCACCGTCCGCTCCGGCGCCAACTCGACCCCGAACTTGTCCCGGTACCGTCGCGCCACCACAGCGGCAAGCTGGAACCGGTCCCGATGATCCGACCCGTAGGCCCCTATCTGAAGGTCCAGCTCGTCCCGCACGTTCAGCGAAGCGACCTTGACCTCGGCCGCAGCCCGCAGATTCCCGGTCAGAACCGTCTGCACGAACCCCCGCCGGTGCAGCTCGGCGATGCTCTCGGCCACACCCGGGTACGCCGGTTGCACCCGGGCCAACTCGTCGCGGCCCGCCTGCATGACCGCAGCCAAAACGGTGCTGAAGCGCGCGAGGCCAGCCTCGGCATCCGCCGGCGCGATACCAGAGGCGACCGCCGTGTCAACCACGATCGACTCGTCCGTGTAACCGTGAACCTTGGTCTTTGGGAAGACCACGGACGACTCCCCAACCCCATAAGTCTGGGCAACCGACCGGCGTAACCAGCGAAGATCCGCAGGGATCAAGGTGCCGTCCACGTCCCATACCACAACACCCGCATCCCGATGATCCACCAAGACATCGTCGCACAGCAGACATGAACAGGCGCTCTCACACAGTGATCCCAGCGCCGAGTGGACACCGTTCGCCGGCCATCCAGATGAGCCCATTCGAAGAGCAATCTGGGGCGCAAGGGGATGATGCTTGAGCACTATCGGTAACCCTGCCATCCTGGACAACCGGCGAGGAGGTGTGCCGCCCATGGATGAACCTAAGTCGCAACCGACGGCTGATTTGGTGACTACTCGCAAGAAGGCAGGCGCCACGCCGAACGGCAAGCTGACCGAGGCCCGTCTACGTCTACTGTCGCCCACCGGCTCCGGCCAGCCGATGTCGCGGCAGGAACTCGCTGAGGCGGTCAACACCTGGCAGTGGGAGCACGAAAAAGCCAAAGACCATCTTGACGAGAACGACATCGGAGCCTACGAGCGGGGCGAGTACCGATGGCCGCGGCGACGGCGCAGGGATGGCCTTCGCGCTGTCACGGGTGCACGGACCGACGCCGAGCTTGGCTTCTACCGCAACCGTCGGCTGTCGTCGGCCCGTGCGACTACAGCCGTAGCAGAGGCGGCGAATCATGACGACGGCCAGGCCGCGACGCTGAGCGAGCGGGTGGACCGTCGTGCCCTGATCAAGTACGTCGCGGCAGCCGGAGCCCGGCTTGCGGTGGCCCCGGCGCTCATGCTCGACGATCTGGACCGGATCGAGGCGGTCGGTCGGGACAGCCACGGATATGGCGACGAGACACTGGTTGCCTTCTTGACCGGTAAGCTTGCCGAAAGCGCGGGCGACGATGGACTTCATGGTCCCCGCTATGCGCTGCCGACCGTGCTCGGAATCATCTCGACCGTGCAGCGCAAAGCGCGGTCAGTCGATTGGGGCACGCGTCGTCCCCTGATGCGCGTTGGCGCCCAGGCATCGGAGTTCGCGGGCTGGCTATATCGCGACTTGGGTCATCCCGTCGCGGCAGAATATTGGCGAGACCGGGCCTCGGAGTGGGCCATGGAAGCAACCGATTACGCCATGCCCGGCTATATCCTGGTCAAGAAGAGTCAAGCTTCGTGGGACAATCGCGATGTCGCCCGGATGTTGGGCCTTGCCGAGGCGGCTCAGGAAGGGCCATGGCGATTGCCCGCGCGAATCATGGCGGAAGCGGTCCAGCAACAGGCGCGTGGACTGGCGATGATGCAGACGAGTCGGCAGAAGGTCGATGACACGCTGAAACGGGCACGCGAACTCCTTGAACAAGGAGCGGGTGAGAAAAGCACACTGGCTGCCCATTACGACGGAGAGCTGTTCAAGCTGCAAACCGCGATCTGCTATGGCGAGTCCGGTCGTCCGGAGAAGGCCGCCGAGATCTACGAGGCAACCTTAAGGTCGGACGCCTTCTCGGCGCGGGATTTCGGGTACTTCTCCGCACTACGGGCCCAAAACTTGGCGTCTATCCAGCAGCCCGATGTAGCCGCATCAATCGGCTGCACAGCCTTCTCCGCCGCCATGATAGCGGGATCGGTGCGGACCGTACAGGAACTGTCTCGGCTGCGGGATCACCTGCATCCCTGGTGGAAGCGACCGGCAGTTGCCTCGTTCGCCCAACTCATGGAAGCGGTCTAGTCACGCACTCCAGGCGGCGATGTCCTCGATTGCCTTCGCCTGCCATATTTGCGTCTGCGGGTTGCGGTACTGCGGATCATCATGGACGGCGATCCCGTGCTGGGCGCCCTCAATCTCAATCAACTTGGCGGGTGCGGAAATCTTCGCTATGAAGTCCCGAGAACTCTGCACGGGAATAAAGGTGTCGCCAGTGCCATGCAGGATCAGCGTCGGTGCCTGAATGTCGCCAGACTTTCGATCAGGGCGCACATGGAAAACCTCGTTGAGGAGAGGGCGCCCAAGCTTGAACGTAGCCGAATGTGGCAAGAACCCGTTCTGAGTCAGCTCGCGACCCGCAGACTCGTCGATCTGATCGTCATTCCAGTACGGCTTGTCGTCAATGAATCGCTTCTTGTAGTTGGTCAGCGGGTTGATCAGGATGAGCCTGGCGATTTCCGACGGGAATTCGGCGGCGAAATACGCGCAGATGCCACCGCTGAAGCTGGCCCCCAAGAGATTGACGGGAACGCTGCCAGAGAGCTGGCGGGCATGCGCGACCGCAGCACGAATGTCGTTAAGGACCCCGGAAAGCGTGAGATCCTCCTGCCTACCCTCGCTTTCACCATGACCGCGAAAGTCGAAGCGCAACGATGCCACACCGGCCGACGCCAGACCTTCAGCGAGCCGACCGAAGAAGCCACCTTCCTCACGGGTCACACCTCCACCGTGTACCAGCACGGTGCAGGAGCGTGGCGGTCCACTCGGTGCGACGAAGGTACCGCGAAGAAGTAGGCCATCGGCACTGCGAAAGCTCGTTTGCGTGGTCAAGGGTGGCGTGGCGGCGTCGGTCATGGTCGGGGTTCCCTCCAGACGGATTGGCACCGTGCCGGTAGCTTAACGGCCTCCACCATCACGGTCGTCCAGCGTCCTGGCCACACTCGTCCCGGTAGCGGCGCGCGACGAACCGCCGGAAGCTGGAACCGATCTCGATGCGCCGAAGTCGCGGGCGGTGTGCGGGCTGGCACTAGGCAAAGATCATTGCCAATATTGCGGCTCCGAAGAGGGCCGGTCCGAACGGCAGCTTGGTGGAGCGCTCGCGGCTTCTGGCTACCGTGACTAACGCGAAAATCCATTGGCCGATGAGTGCGGCCAGGATGGCGGTGGCCGAGACTTGCCATCCGAGCGCGCCGAGGATGAAGGCCGTTGCGCCGGCGAAATGGACGTCACCGAGACCGAGCTGGCCGGGCGCGGCCAGGGCGGTGAGGAGCAATGCGGCTGACACCACGAGTCCCGAAACGGCGGCTTGGGTCAGCGTGGTGAAACGGTCGTCGATGATCGACTCGACGGTGAACAGGACCGCGCACGTGAGCCAGGTCGCGCCGACCATGGCGTGTGGAAGTCGATGCCGCCGAAGGTCGGTGTAGGTCAATCCGACGCCGAGGACGCTGAATAGCCAATATCCCGGTGCAGAGATCCGCCACCCGACTCGGAGGTACACGGCATAGGTGATCACGGCAGTCGTCACCGCCATGACGGCGCTCAGTAGGCGCGGCGTGTCGTTAGACCACCATCGGGGCGGCAGCCGAACCGGCCCGTCGGCGGGAACGGCGTGTGCGGTCGCGGCGACTGGTAGCGCTGCGATGAAGCCACCAGCCGCCGCGACCAGCGCCATAGGACTGGCTAGGTCCGCCACGAGTCGGAGTTGCCTGGCTGATCGGCAGGGTGGTCCTGATCCCAGGCTTCGATGTGGCGGAGGGCAACCGCGAGCCGCTGTCCGCTGCGGGTCAGGGCGTAGTCGGGTGGCACCCGTGTGGTGCGGTGCGCGATGAGGCCCTGCCGAGTCAGCGCGGCGAGCGTGGCCTGGAAGGTTCGGGAGTGGACCGGCCCGTCGGCCACCCCGCCTAGCCGCACCAGTAGGTCGGTGTACCGGAGGGGTTCGGACGACAGGATGTCGAGAATCTCGCGGCCCCACTTCGGTTTGATCGCTCGAAGGGCGCGTTGCAGCATGTTCTCCAGCGCGACTCACCTCCCCGTTTGTGGGCGCGCCGCTGGCCTAGCGAATGATCAGTGTATTGCCTCGTGTCGAACGCTCGCCAACCAATACTGATCACGTTGGTTTCGCGCGAGCTTTGTGAAGAATTTCCTATTAACCTGAAGAATCGTCAATTGCGTTACTTGTCGATTGGTGCCGCCAGCGATGGAACGGTCTCGTGACCGGGAAGTCGTCGGCCCACGCTTGAAGTGCGGCTACGTGGGTGAGGAGCGTGGCTCCCGCCGTGGTCAACTCGATCGGGGCGTCCGGGCGAAGATTGGTGTCCCAGGACCCGCATCGAGGACTACTGATAAGACCTTCGGCCGCGAGCGCGCGCAGACACCGCTCAGCGTGCGGGTATACCTCGTCATCGATTTGTGCGAAGGTGGCGACATCGTCTCGCCGGTGCAGCGTTACCAGCGTCTGATAGACGCCGGGCCTCCCGACGAGTTCGAGAATCCGGCCCAGCGGCCGGCGATGGTCACCCAACGAAGTATCTCCCAAAAAACTTCGGCCACTTCGTTCGAGATTGTACGACCAATCGAAAGATAATGATCTGTCAGATTTGTGACACTCTATTTGCCCGATCTGCGCCTTGTGGAAGCCGCACTGTCAGCGCGGTAAGTGCGCCAGTGAGCGCGCGTCAAGGGTTGATAACGCGCGTACCTCGGGGCGCGCGCAGTTGCCACTCTCGACAGTTGCGGACTAGACACGTTAGGTGACCTTGGTTCGGGCTGGCTGGGCGAGGGTTGTAGATGAGGGCTGCGCGACGGCTTGACGTGCGGTCGGAGGCCAATGGAGGAGGCGGAGCGTGGACCGGCGCACGGGGGTGGTGGGGCTAGCGACAGCCCTGGTGATAGCTCTGGCGGGCTGTAGCTCGAAGGAGGGTAACGGCGGCACACCGTCGAACAGTGTGGTGCCGGCACCGTCGCCATCTGCGAGTCTTCCGCTGAGCGTTGCGGCTGAGCGGGATGCGCTCGTTGCTTACCGCGGCATGTGGTCTGCGTTCGTCGAGGCGGGCAAGACGTCCGACCCGGACGCCCCCGACCTGCGTAAGTACGCTTCGGACAACGCGCTGAAGCTCATCGTCAGATCTCTGTACACCGACCGGGACCAAGGCAAGGTGACCAAGGGGCCGCTGCGCCTCGACCCGAAGGCGACGGAGTCGAAACCGCCAGACGTGCCCACCGAGGTCAAGATCCTCGATTGCGTTGATTCCACGAACTGGCTCGAATACAAGAAGTCCGGGGAGCTGTGGGACAAGGAACCGGGCAGTAAGCACCGCACCACCGCCACGGTGAAGCTGACCGATGGTGTGTGGAAGGTTTCCTCCTTCATCCTCGAAGGAGGGGCGACATGCTGACCAGGTTGCGACGTCTGACGCTGGTAGCGGTCCTCGGGATCGCCGCCGCCCTGGCGGTCGCCGGACCGGCGACCGCTGGAGACGGCACTGGTGGGGTGGGTTGCACGAAAGGCTCTAGCGCTCCAGGGTGTGACATCAACGCTGGCACAGGGGGCAATTCCGGCAACACCAAGCCCGGCAACACGGGCGGCAAAGGTGGCGACGGTAAATGCCGCAATCCGGAAGGCGCGGAGATCCCCTGCCAGCGTGACGGTGGGTGGGCTGGCGACGACGGCTGTTATTACAAGCCCGCTGATGTGTCGCCGTCCACGATCGACGCCCTCGGTGGGCAACCTGCTGGCGCGGGCGGCTGGTACCAGCAGGTTTGCTATAACGACGCCGGTGAAGCGACGTCGGGCTTCGGCGGCCCGGTGTGGATTGCCGGGGCGGCGCCGCCGGTAGTGTCACCGGAGGTGTTGGCTCGTCAGGCACGCTCGCGCTTGAACTTGCCCACGATCGTGATCCGGATCAACCCTCCGGGCAAACAGTTGACGCATCTGCCGACGTGGCTGTCCTTGGACGCCTCGTCGTGGGAGACCAAGTCCGCCACCGCGTCGGTGCCCGGGGTGTCGGTGACGGCGACCGCGCGGCCGGTGCAGGCGACGTGGGCGATGGGCAACAACACGACGAAGGTATGCACCGGTCCGGGAACCATGTGGACGCCGGGTACTGATCCGAAGCTGCCGTCGCCGGATTGCTCATACACCTACACCCACTCGTCGGCGCAGGCGCCGGGCGGCACGTACACGGTGACCGTGACGGTGACGTGGGAAGTGACCTGGGCCGGTGCCGGGCAGTCAGGCACGGTGCCGGGGTTGACCACGACCGGGAGCGTGCCGGTCACCGTCCAGGAGTCGCAGGCCGTCATCACGGGCTGACATCGGGTGCCGAGGGGCGCCGTATCGGGGAGGTAGTCATGTCGGTGGGTGCCGTGCGCCCAAAATCGGGACTTGAAGATCGTCCGCAGGTGGCGCAGCCGCGTGCCGGGCGAGGACCGTGGCGGGCGGCACGCCGCCGCCGCCGGTTGCCGTTCGTTGCCCTCGGCGGGCTTCTGGTCATCGTGTGTGTCCTCGCGTACGCCTACGGGGCGGTGGCGCTGGGCGACCGGGTGCAGGTGCTTGCGGTGGCCCGTGCGGTCACGGCCGGGCAGGCGTTCACTGCGGCGGACCTTCGGCCGGTGTCAGCGGCGCAAGACCCCACGGTGCAGCTGATCCCGGCGGACCAGGCCACGCAGGTGGTCGGTCGTACGGCGGTGGTGCCGCTGCTGCCGGGAACCCTGCTGACCCCGGCGCTGCTGGGTGACGCGGCGTTCCCTCCGGCGGGGAAGGTGACCGCCTCGGTGGCGGTGAAGCCCGGCCAGTATCCGCAGGGACTCGCGGCGGGCGCGCGGGTGAGTGTGTACGTGACGGCGAACCCCGCCGGTGCCGCACCGGCACCGGCAACGACCTCTGCCCCGGCCTCGTCCACGCCGGCCCGGATGCAGGCGGTGGTCCTCGCCGTGGACCTGGCTGGTGACGGCCAGGGCGCGGTCGTGATCACGCTGCTGCTTGATGCGGACGACGGTGGCCGGTTGGCGGCGGCTGCGGCGGGCGGCGTGGTGCTGATGCAGACCGCACCGGGAGGGAGCTGACGATGCCGTTGCTGGCGATGTGCTCGATCAAAGGCCCTGGCGTGACGACGGCCGCCCTCGGGTTGGCCGCGGTCGCCGACGCCTCGGCGCGGGTGGTGCTGGTGGAGTGTGATCCGGCGGGCGGCGACCTGATGCTGCGGCACGGGTTGGCCGCGAAGCCGAACCTGGTCGATTTGGCCTCGGCAGCCCGAGGTACCAGTGGCGACCCGGCCGTGTACCGGACGGTGGCGCAGGCACTGCACGTCGGG
The DNA here is from genome assembly GCF_016862275.1 of Actinoplanes nipponensis. GTDB lineage: Bacteria > Actinomycetota > Actinomycetes > Mycobacteriales > Micromonosporaceae > Actinoplanes > Actinoplanes nipponensis. Next base: position 77,007 of record NZ_BOMQ01000070.1, read on the forward strand.
GATCGGGTGGTGCCGGTGGTGGTGGCCCCGGCGGGTGGGGCGCAGAGCCGGGCGGCGCTGCCGGAGCTGACCCGCGCCGGGCAACTCGTGCTGAACCCGCCGGACCGTCTCGTGGTGGCCGACTGCGGCCGGTTCGAGGCGATGTCGGCGGCCAGGCCGGTCCTCGTCCTCGCCGATGTGGTGGCCGTGGTGGTGCGGGCGACCGCCGATGCGCTGGCCCACCTGGAGGAACATCTCGGCGAGCTGCTCGACGTGGTGACCGGTCGCCTGGTGGTGCTGCTGGCACACGGCGGGCTGTACGACGGGGCCGATGTCGCCGACGTTCTCGGCCGGTATGTGACCGAGGAGCTGATGGAACCAGCGGACCGACTTGCGGTGCACGGCCCGCTGCCCGATGACCGGCGCGCGGCGGCGCTGCTGGGTGGGGACCTCGTCGCGGGACGTCGCTGGCGGAGGCTGCCGCTGCTGCGATCCCTCGACCGCATCGCGGGCGAGCTGGCGCCGCTGCTGGTGACCGCGCCGCAAGACGACGCGGGCTCAAGGACGGAGGTGCCGGGATGAGCGCGCCGTTCAACGCGTTGTCGACGGCGCCGGTCAACGGACACCGGCACGGCCACCCGGCCGAGCCGGACCTCGGCCCGGATGTGGCGGTGGTTCGCCAGATTCGCCGTGAGGTCGCCGAGCGTCTGACCCGGGCCAGCCGTGCCCAGGAGGCCGCGACCCAGACGCCGATGCCGACCGAGGAACGAGAGGCACTGACGCGCCGGCTGATCAGCGAGGCCCTCGACGCCTACGCCACAGCGGAAATGGAGGCCGGTCGCCCGCCGCTACGCCCACAGGTGGAGTCGCGGGTGGCCCGGACGGTCGCGGACACTCTGTTGGGCGCGGGCGGGTTGCAGCCCTGGCTGAACAATCCGGACGTGGAGGAGATCGTCGCCAACGGCTGCGATCAGGTCTTCGTGCGTTTCTCCGACGCCCGTCATGAACAGGTGGAGCCGATCGCGGACTCCGACGCGGAGATGGTGGACCTGATCCGGATGTTGGCCGCCCATACCGGCAACGACGAGCGCCGCTGGGACCGGGCCGCGCCGCTGCTGAACCTGCAGCTCGCCGACGGCAGCCGCCTCAACGCGGTCATGGATGTGGTGCGGCGGCCGTCGCTGTCGATCCGGCGGCACCGGTACATGACGATGACGATGCCTCAACTCATCGAGTTGAGGGCTATCGACACCGCCCTGGGTGAGTTGTTCCGCGCCGCTGTACGAGCGCGGCTCAACACGGTGGTGGGCGGCCCGACCGGTGCCGGGAAGACCACGTTCCTGCGCGGGCTGGCCTCGGCGATCCCGGCTCACGAACGCCTAGTGACCATCGAGGACACCTACGAACTCGGCTTCGACCAGGACACCGCCGCGCACCCGAACGTGGTCGCGATGCAGGCCCGCGAAGCCAACGTGGAAGGCGAAGGCGCGGTGGACATGGCGGCGCTGTTCCGCAACGCGCTGCGGATGGTGCCCTCGCGGGTGTTCGTCGGCGAGGTCCGAGGGCATGAGGTGGTGCCGCTACTCAACGCCATGTCGCAGGGCAACGACGGCTCGATGTCGACCATCCACGCCTCGTCGTCGGCCGGCGTATTCCGCAAGCTGGTGCTCTACGCCGCCGCGGCCCCGGAGCGCCTCGACCCGGCCACCACGAACCTGCACATCGCCGAAGGGCTGCACCTGGTGGTGCAGTTGCGGCTCACCGAGACCGGCCGCCGGTTCGTCACCAGCGTCCGGGAGGTCGTGGACGCCGACGGGTTGCAGGTCGCGTCCAACGAGATCTTCCGGCCCGGCCCGGACGAGCGCGCGGTGCCCGGGGCGCCGCCGTCGACCGCGCTGCTGGACCGGCTGGTCTTCCACGGCTTCGACCCGGCGGTCTTGCAGCGCCGAGAGGGCTGGTGGGCTACCACCGGCGGCGCGGCCCGGACCGGCAACGGTAACGGGGGGTGGCCGCGATGACGTTGACGGTGCCCCTGGCGGCGTTGCTGGGGCTGGGAACGGCGCTGGGCCTGGTACTGGTCACCGTGGGGCTGACCGGCCGAGAGAATCCGCCGCCGGGACTCGATGTCGAGGCGTCGTGGTGGTCGAGGCTGACCACCGGTCGTGAACCGGTGGACCGGCGTCGGCTGGCGCTGTGTGTGGCCGTCGGCGTTGTCGTGGCCGTGGTGACCCGCTGGCCGGTCGCGGCGGTGCTGTCGGCCGGGGCGGCGTGGGTGCTGCCGCACATCATCGGCCCGGACCGGGGTCACGCCCGCCGGGTCGCCCGGATCGAGGCCATCGCCACCTGGACCGAGGCGGTGCGTGACAACCTGTCCGGCGCGGCCGGGCTGGAGCAGGCGATCGGGGCCAGCGCCATCGAGTCCCCGGAGCCGATCCGCGACGAGGTGACCCGGCTGGCGTTGCGGCTACAACGCGGCTGGCGGCTACGCGACGCCCTGCGCGGGTTCGCCACCGAGATGGCCGACCCGACCGCCGACCTTGTCGTGGCCGGGCTGGTGATAGCCGCGAAGGGCAGCGCCGGACAGCTCGGCAACGTCCTGGGTGAACTGGCCCTGTTCGCGCGGGCGAAGGTCGCTTCCCGCCAGCGAATCGCGGCCAGCCGTAAGAGCAACCGCACGTCGGCCCGAGTGGTGGTCGGCGCGACGTTGGCCATGGCGGCCGTGTTGTCGCTGATCAACCAGGGCTATCTGGCGCCGTTCGACTCCGTCACCGGTCAGCTCATCCTGCTGTTCGGGGTCGGCGGGTGCTTCGGGTTCGCGTTCTGGTGGCTCGCGCGGTTGATGCGCCAGAAGGACACCAGCCGCGTGCTCGCGGCTGTCGCCGACGATCCGGCCGAGCGTCAGGCGGTGCCGTCATGACCGGCCTCGTGCTGTTCGCTGGGCTCGGCACCGGCCTGGGTTTGTGGCTGATCGTCATCGGCTTGTTCCCGCGCCCGCCTCGCCTGGACAAAGTCCTCGACGCCCCTGCCGGGCTGAACCCGCTCGCCGACGATGCCGAGCCGGTGTCCGGGTGGACGGGCCGGTGGGGGCGCCCGGCAGTGCGGCTGCTGCGCCGTATCGGCCTGCCGCTCGCCGCGACCCGCCGCGATCTCGCCACCGTCGACAAGCCCGTCGACGTGCACCTCGCCGAACAGGCCACCGCCGCGCTCGCCGGGGTGCTGCTGCCTCCGGCCGCTGCGACCCTGCTTGCCTTCGGCGGTATCGGCACCGGCCTGGTCGTGCCGGTGGCCGCGTCGCTGATCCTCGGTGTCGCCGGGTTCCTCGCGCCGGAGCTGTCGGTGCGCGGCGACGCGGCGAAGTACCGGGCGGCGTTCCGCGATGCTCTGTCGTCGTTCCTGGACCTCGTGGTGATCAGCCTCGCGTCCGGGGCCGGCGTGGATCAGGCCCTGGACGAGGCCGCCCAAGTCGGCTCCGGACCGGCATACAGCGAGCTGCGCTACGCCCTGGCCGAGGCGCGGCTGGCCCGGGTACCGCCGTGGGACATCCTCGCCGTCCTCGGTCGCCGCGTCGCGGTGCCCGAGTTGCAGCAGCTCGCCGCCAGCGTCGGCCTGGCCGGGACCGAGGGCGCCCGCGTGCGGGACTCGCTGCGATCCCGGGCGGTGTCGCTACGCGACCGGCAACTCACCGAGGCCGAGGGTGAGGCCAACGCCGCGACCGAGCGGATGTCGCTGCCGATCGTGGCTCTGTTCGCCGGGTTCCTGATCTTCCTCGGATACCCCGCCGTCGCCGCCGTGCTGAGCGGCCTATGAGCCTTCCGTAGTTCGCGAAACCTGAACGTCGTCCTACCGGAACCGAAGGAGGCACCACCCATGTCCGCTCTGCTGAGCTATCTCACCGCCGAGCTGCGGTACCGCTGGCAGCTCGTGCGCGACACCAAGGACGGCGGCTACACCACCGAGTCCGTCGTCGTCACCGCCGTCCTGATCACGATTGCGCTCGCCGTCATCGCGATCATCGGTACCAAGCTCGTCGGCAAGGCCAACTCCCTCAACCTGGGCTGACCGTGATGGCAAGGATCGTCCGAGTCCGCCGTGCCCCGCGCCGTCCCCCGTCGGCGGCGGGTACGGCCGGGTGGCTGCGTGCCCGCTGGCGGCGCGCGGCCACCCGCCCGGACGAAGGCGCCGCCACCGCCGAGCTGGTCATCGCGATGCCGCTGGTGCTGCTCATGGTGATGTTCGTGATCCAGGCCGGGGTGTGGATGCACGCCACCCACGTGGCACAAGCCGCCGCCACCCGCGCGGCGAGTACCGCCGCCGCCTACCAAGGCAGCGCCGCCGCCGGACAGAGCGCCGGGGCGCGGACCCTCGCCGCGATCGGCAGCGGCGTGCTCAAGTCGCCGGCGGTCTCGGTGACTCGGACCGCGACGCAGGTTCGCGTCGAGGTGACCGGCACGGCCGCGACCGTCGTGCCCGGCGTGCGGTGGCGGGTCCGAGCGGTGGTGGTACGCCCAGTCGAGCGGTTCGTGCCCATTTCCCGTGAGTTCGAGATTTCTGAAGCATCGCCGGCCGGGAACTGAAGGGCGGTTGGCCGTGAAGAGCGTAGCTGAGGGCTTCGGTTCGTGTACTCGCGTGTGGTCAGCCTTGCCGTGGTCCGGGGTCAAGCTCGGGATGGCTCAGGGCGGCGGTGTAGAGCACTGCGCCGGCGGGGGTGAGTCCGAACAGGATGCAGATGCGTTTGATGTCGCCGCCGGTCGCGATGACCTCGTTGAGGATCCGGTCGGTGCGGATGCCGCGGGCGGCGGTGCCGAGTTGCAGTCCGAGCCAGCGTCCCCCGACGGGTTTGAGTTCCAGGGCGGTGCGCCTGTGGATGAACAGGTGTGGGTTGGCGGTGTTCGGCCAGGTGGCAGTGCGGTAGTCGAGGTAGGCGGCCAGCCGGATGAGGACGGGTTCGGCGAGCGGGATGACGCGGCCGTCGAGGTGCAGCCGTCGGTCGCGGATGTCGGTGGTCGTCAGGTTGCGCAGCTGTCCTGGTGTCAGGGCGTGGAAGGCCAGCAGCGCGGCGAGCGCGGCTCGGGTGGGGTCGGGAGAGTTGAGGGCGTCGCGGATGACGTCGAAGTCGGCCGGTTCAGGGCCGCGGGTGTGCGGGGCGCCGAGCTTGATGTGCAGGGTGGGGTCGCGGAAGACGACCTTGTGTCCCTTGAGGGTGTGGAAGATCGAGCGCAGCGCGGAGCCGGTCAGATAGCGGGGCCTGCCTTCGTCGGCAGCGGCGATGGCGTCCAGGACATGTTGGCGGGTGATCTCGCGCAGCGACTCGTATCCATCGCCGGCCCAGGTGTGCAGCGTGGGCAGGGCTGCGTTGAGCTTGTAACGGATGGTGCCGTGGTTGCGGGCACGGCTGCGAGGCGCACTGGTCTTGTGGCCGTGGAACAGGACGTCGAACCAGACCTGAAGCTCGGCACGCATCTGGGCGGGCAGGTCAATGACCTTGCCGGCGAACCAGGTCTTCAGGGCCGGGGTCAGGTCGTCGTCAAGCATGTCGATGCCCGCGAGGAACTCGCGCAACAACCGAGTGGCCCGGCCGGTGGGGCCGAGATCGCGGATGAGGCTGGTCTTGATGCGAGCGCCAGGGGTGTCTTGCAGGCCGAGGACGGCGTTGAGGCCGCTGCGGGCCTTCTTGCAGGTGCTCGGGCTCCAGCCGCGTTGGGCGGCGTGGTCTTCCAGCAGGTCGGTGAGTGCCTGCGCGGCGTGCGGGTCGGGCGGTGGAGGCAGGACGATGCCGGGACGCAGGCTGCGGCGCGCGTCGAACAGGACGAGTTGCTCGTGGTCGACGGGTCGGATCGGCGCAGCGGTGCTGCGGGCTCGGGGCTCGACGGCTATCGGTGTGCGGGAGGCGGAGCCGCGTGCGGCCAGTGGTGTGCTGAACATGTTCGCGATGAACAACTGCTGGCCGTCTTTGTTCGCCTCGGCGAGCGACAGACCGGTGCGGCTCCAGCGGAGCATGGCGGCTTGCCGCCAGCACAGCCGGCAGAACCGGCGCTCGTCGACGGGGAGGTGGCGGCGGCAGCCCGTGCAGGTGCCGTAGGTGTTCTTGGTGCGCCAGTTGACGCAGCCCCAGCACAGGTACTTGGTGTGGCGGGTGACGCCCCAGCCGAGGCAGTGCTTGCAGGAGGTGACGTGCTGCGGAGCGGCCGGGTGGCACCGTCCGCAGAGCCCGGCGGAGTAGTAACCGTCCGCTGCGGTGCAGGCGCGGCAGGGCGGCGGGGTGAACGGCCCGCCGGGCAGGCACTGGTAGCAGAAGTCGACGCGTGGGTTGGTGAACGCGACGGGGTTGGCGCGGCAGACCGGACAGAGCTTGGGTGGACTCATGCCGGTGGTGCGGAGCGGCGCCGGCCGGGCCGAGGCGTGACCGCCGCAGTCCGGTCGGCCGTGGTCTCGCCCGAAGCGGCGCGTGACGCCGGCGCCTTGGCGGCGGGCTTGCGGGCGGCGACCTTCTCCGGTTCGGAGATCAACAGATCCGCGGGGGTGCAGTCGAGGACCGTGCAGATGACGTCGAGGTCGTCGAGCCGGATCGTGGTCGGGGTGCCGGTCCACAGCGCGGACATCTTTCCGGCGCTGATCTCCAGCCCGGCCTCCAGTAGGCGGCGGCGCAGCTCGGTGGACTTCCAGATGCCCTGCTGGGCGGCGTGCAGTCGCAGGTTCCAGCGCACGGGACTACCTTCCCTGGTCAGCGAATCGGTCGGCGACGCGCTGCTTGGCGGCAGCCCACGCACGGTCGATGTGGTTGTCGTGGACGAGCTCCGGCGACGTCAGATGCTCCAACTGCCTGAACTGATGTCCTGCCATGACTGCCGATTGGTCGTGTCGTCAGGGTTGGCAGGCGCGGATCAGGTTGTCGAGCGCGCCGGTGGGGTCGTGCAGAGTACGGGCGCCATCGGTGACGACTCGACGGGTGCCGGCGTCGAGCGGATGGGTGCTGGCCCAGTCTGGCGAGCCGATATTGATCTCGACCTCGAGGCCGGAGGAGGTGCAGAAGCGTCGTTCGGTGACTGCACCCCAGGACTGCACCCGGATCAGGTCACCGATGGCCAGTTCGTGCGCCCAGGTGTTGTCGACGTATCGGACCTCGTCGGTGGTGAGCAGGACGAGGTCGATGTCCGAGTCGGGCCGGGCCGCGTTTCGGGCGTAGGAGCCGGCCAGGAGCAGGCCGACAACGTCAGTGCGGTGTTCGGCCCACCGCGTGACACGGCCGATGATCTCGTCTACTTCGGCGACACGCTCCGGCGAGAGTGCGGTCGGTTCATGGGTAGCCGATTGGTCGTTGTGCATCAGGCTGTCTCCCTGGCTGATGTGATGGCTGGAGTCGGCGCTCAGCTGGAACTGGGTGGTGACTCGGTCTGGTCTGGGCCGCAACTCGAGCCCGCGGAGCCGTTCGCTGAGCACACCGGACTACGTCCCTTGGCCGGTGAATCGGTCAGTGACGCGCTGGTTGGCGGCAGCCCACGCGCGGTCGATATGGTCGTTATGGACGTGGATATATCGGGTTGTAGTGGACAGCCATTCGTGCCCGAGCAATTCTTGGATCGCCTTGAGGTCCATGCCTCGGGCATACAGCGCCGAGGCGCAGTGGTGACGCAACCCGTGCGGGGTCAGCCGTCCCGTCCAGGCGGGCAGCCACCGCTTGACGGCCTGCGCCAATCCGGAGCGCAGTGCGTCGTCGCCGACACGAGTGCAGCGGCCGGTGAGCCGGTCGTAGCGTTCGCTGGGCAGCAGCGGCGCGTCCGGGTCGGTCGGGTCGTCGCCGAACTGGCCGCGCACGTCGGTCAGCCACCAGAACATCAACTGGTCGACCGAATTGATCGCAGGCACCATCCGCGGCTTCGGGCCGCGGCCCATGCTGCCCTTGCCGAACCGCACATGCAGCCGGCCGTGCTCGCCGAGATCGGGACGCCAGTCGCGGATGTCAAGCCGCACCGTCTCGGTGATACGCAGTCCGGCGCGGCGCCACAGCGACGCGGCGAAGTAGTCGCGGGCCGCGGGAAGGTACTTGCGAGCCGAGGGCACCGCGTCACGCCAGGCGTCGAACAGCACCGCCACGTCGGTCTCCGGCGGGGGGACGCGGACGGTGTCGCGATCGACCTTCGCCGGCCGGTTGAACTCGTCCACCGGCTGGACGACCACGGCACCGGTCAGGGTGTGGATGTCGCCCTGGTAGCGGTCGATGACGAACTGGTAGAACCGCGCCAACGTCCACGCCTTGCTCTGCACGGTGCTGCGCGCATTGCCGCGCTCGCGCCGCTGGTGAGCCAGGAAACGGTCGGCGTCCTGCGGTCCGACGGTCCACAAGGGGCGGCCGAGGAAACGCAGGAACTCGAACACGGTCGAGCGTTCCTGCGCGATGTGGCCGTCGGTCAAGCCGGCACCCACCGCGGCGAGGGCGTACTGGTCGACCAGCTCCTGCTCAAGCTCCTCCATCGCCTGCGGCGCCGGGTTCCTGAACCGCTCCGCGGACCCGATCGAGCGCACCACCGCCAGACCCATGAGCACTCCGCTTCAGCGAGACCAACGAAGCCACGAAGATACCCGGCAACCTTCAGGAATTTCAATGTCTCATCGGAATTTGGACCGAGGCAGTCGAGACGCTATGCACCAGGAAGAACACTCCTGTCAGCGAAGAACCCCGGAGAACGAACTCACGGGATGTCCTGCAGAAGATCTGGCGGCGGGAGGACCCTCATGACCGGCGAAACCGTGCCGAGTCGGCTCCGGGCCGGGCTGGCGGGCCGGTGGCGGCGAGTCACCGCTACCGGCGACGCCGGGTCCAGCACGGCAGAGGTGACCCTGCTGGCCCCGCTGCTCGTGGCTGTCCTGTTGTTCGTCGTGCTGTGCGGGCGGCTCGTCGCTGTGCAGCTCGATGTGGACGCCGCCGCCAGCGGCGCGGCCCGCACCGGCTCCATCGCCCGTACCGAATCGGCGGCCCGCGCCCAAGCCGAACGCGCGGCCCGCGACACTCTCGCCGGACGTGGATTGGCCTGCTCCAACGCCGCCGTGTCCGTGTCCACCGGTGGGTTACGTGCTGGCGGCGCGGTCACCGTGACTGTGTCGTGTCGGGTTCCGCTGGCGGATCTCGTATTGCTCGGGGTGCCCGGGAGCCGGGTGGTTTCGGCCACGGCGACCTCACCCATCGACCAATGGCGTGGAGGGCCAGCGTGAGAAACCTGATCGCCGTCGCGGTGCGATGGGTCCAGAGGCGCACCGGCGGAAGCGACTCCGGGCAGGTGACCCCCTTCGCCGTGATCCTCACCGTGGCGTTGTTCGCGGTGGCAGGGCTGGTCCTCGACGGCGGGCTAGCACTGTCGGCGAAGGTGCAGGCCCTCGATGTCGCCCAGGCCGCGGCGAGGGCCGGGGCCCAACAGCTCGATCTCGTGCGGTACCGCACCACCAACGTCGCCGTGCTCGACCCGGGCCGCGCCGCCTCAGCCGCCCGCGCCTGGCTGGCTACCGCCGGGGTGAGCGGTGACGCGAGCGCCACCACCGCGACGGTCACCGTGACCGTGCGCCGCACCAGCAACACCCAGCTCCTGCAACTCGTCGGCGTCGGACAGATTCACGTGTCCGCGTCTGCAACGGCGACCGCCGTGCAGGGCGTCACCGCACCCAACCCGTAACCGCGACGAACCTAGGAACGGAGCGCCCGACCATGCTGCGAGTCTTGGCCGCCGGAGGCCGGCTGTTGCGCGCCCTGGTCGCGTCGGCGACCCTCGTCGGGTTCCTCGTCGGGGTGCCATGGCTGCTCGTGCAGATCATCGGCTGGCCCTTCGGCTGGATCGGATGGGCACAACCCGGCACCCTGCCCGGCCTCGCCGACCTTTCCACAGCCCTCACCACCGCCTGGTACGACGACAAGATCCTCGCCCTGCTCGCCACCGTGGGCTGGTTCCTGTGGGCGCTGTTCTGCCGCGATGTGCTGGTGGAGGTCATCGAGGCGTCCGCCGTGGCCGCCGCCGCCCGCCGAGGACAGAGCCGCCCGCCGGTGCCGGGGCGCGGCCCGATCCGGTGGGTCGCTGCCGTCCTCGTCGGTGCCATCGTCGGCGCGGTCCTGTTCGACGCAATGCGCGGGATCGGTGCGGCACCGAGCGCCACCGCCGCCGTTGCTGACGCCGCCGCTCGCCGCCCCGCCGTCGCAGTCGCGGCGGCACCGCCCGCTGTCACCATCGTGACGACGCCCGCACATACCGGGCCACGCCCGGCGCTCACCGCTGCCTCGATCACCACGGCCACCGTCACCAGCACAGCGGCGCACGCGGCCGATGATGTGCCCGCGTGGGCGCGCAACGCGCCCGGCGGCGTGCACCGGGTCACCGCCGGGGACAACCTGTGGGATATCGCCGAGCATCGCCTCGGCGACCCGCACCGGTGGCGCGAGATCTACGTCCTCAACCGGGGGCATGAGCAGGCCAACGGCTACGCCTTGAGCGACCCCGACGAAATCCATATCGGATGGGTCCTCGCTCTACCCGCCCACGAGGGCGCCTCCCCGCATCCCGGTAAGGGACCGGCCGAACCCGCCGAACCGGCCCCGGCCGACACCGTCCCCGCGCCCGGTGGTTCGGCCGCCACCAGCCCGAGCCCTCCGGCCAGCCCGGCACCGGCCACGCCCGCGCCTTCATCCACGGTGACGGCGCCGGGCACGGCCGCGCCCACCGTGGACACCTCCGCCCCCAGCGAGCACACCGAGTCACACACCGAGCAGCAGGTGGGGATCACGTTGCCGTCGCAAGGCTGGATCAGCCTGGGGCTCGCCGCCACTATCGCGGCCGTGGCCGCGCTGCTGCGCCTACACCGGCGTCGCTTCGCTCGTCTGAGCTCACCGATTCCGGTCTGGACCGGCCCCGCACCGTCGCCCGTGCCGCCGGAGTTGGTTGTGGCCGATGCTGCCGGCCGCAGCGACCTCGAACCAGGCGTCGATCCCGAGTCCTTCGGAGACCGGCCTCGTCGTCGCGGTTCCCGACCCGTCACACCGGCCGTCGCCGCGCCGATCGGTGTCGACGCCGCCGGAGCCGAGGTCAGTCTGTTCGACCTGCCCGGCCCTGGACTGTCGCTTACCGGCCCCGGCGCCGAACCAACGGCGCGAGCCGTGCTCGCCAGCACCCTCGCCACCGGCGTGCTGGACGAGCCTGCCTCCCGCCCAGTCGTCGTGACCACCGTCAGCCTGCTCACCCGGCTGCTGCCCGAGGGCGTCGAGGCGACCGGGCTCGACCCGCACGGGGTCACCTACGACGGCGAACGGCTGCTCGTGCTGGCCGACACCGGCAACGCCGTCAGCCACGCCGAAGAGGAGATGATCGCCCGTCGGCGGATTCTGGACACCTTTGACCAGGACACGATCACCGCGTTGAACGCCCGCACTGACCACGCCGAGATTCAGCCGCCGTATGTCGTGCTACTCGACGCCGCCGACCGGTACGCGGGCCGCCTGGTCTCCGTCGCCGCCCACCAAAAGGCGCTACACCTATATGTCGTCGTCCTGGGCACCATCGACGGCATCGCCGCCGCAACTGTCGCCCCGGACGGCACCGCCACCGAGGTTCTCGCCGGTGGACGGCTGGCTACCCTCGCCCCGCCGGACCTGGCGCAACTACTCGCCATGATCAGCGATGCCGCCGCCCGCCCTGAGCCCGGCACCGACGTCGAGGTATCCACCGAGCCCGCCGTCACCGATGACACCGTCGGTGACGGTAAGACTGACGACGAGCCGCCCGCGGCGGTCCTCGATCCCGTACCCGACCTCCCGGCCTCCACCGGAGACGCTACGCCGTTGGCACGGCTGTCGGTGCTCGGCCCGGTCACCGTCACGACCGACAACGGGCCGATCACCACGGGCCTGCGCAGCGGCTCCTATGCCGTGCTCGCCGTGCTTGCCGCGCACCCGCATGGGCGGACTCTCGATGAGATCGCCGCCGACGTGCACCCTGGTACCGACCCGGTCGCCGCGATCAAGCGCCTGCGTACCGACATCACCACCATCCGCCGTGTGGTGCGCGCCGCAAGCGGCGCGAGCGAAGCGATGTTCATCCTGTACAACGGCGCCACCGGCCGCTACCGGATCGACCCCGACGCCGTCGAGGTAGACCTGTGGCGGATGCTCACCGCGATCGGCCGCGCCAACACAAGCTCCGTTGACACCGATGCGCTGGCCGCCTTGCGCGAAGCCGCCGACCTGTACGGCGGGGACTTCGCCGAAGGCCAGGACCAATCCTGGGTCACCGACTACGCCACCACGTCACGGCTGCAGATCCTCAATGTTTACGCCCGCATCGCTGAGCTTCTCGAAACGGATCAGCCGGACGCGGCTATCGCATCTCTTGAGCAAGCCTTGCGCCATGACCCTCTCAACGAGGAGATCTACCAGCGGATCATGCGCATCCAAGGACGTCTGAGCCGACTGGACGCTGTGCGGCGGACCATCCGCCGTCTGGAGGATCAACTGGCCGAACTCGGCGGTGCCGAACCGTCCGAGGCGACGCGGCGCGTTGCCGCCCGGCAGCTACAGATGGCCACCAGCGGAGTCCGCCCATGACATTTCACCGCAACCGTCTGCAATGGGCCGTGCGGGCGGTCCTCGCCCTCGGTGTCGCCGCCTCGGTCACTGCTAACGTCCTGCACGCCCGCGACAACCTGATCTCGCAGGCCATCGCGGCGTGGCCGCCGCTGGCCTTGCTCGTCACCGTCGAGTTGGTCTCCCGCATCCCCGTCTATCGCAGGGCTCTCGGTGTGGTCCGCATCCTCGCCACGACAGCTATCGCCGGGATCGCTGCCTGGGTCAGCTATCACCACATGGTCGCGGTGGTGGCTCGCTACGGCGAGACGGGCACCGTGCCGTACCTGTTGCCGCTGTCGGTCGACGGGCTGATCATCGTCGCGTCCATCTGCCTGGTCGAACTCTCCGGGCGCCGCGACGAGACGTCTGGTCCGAGCCGGGCCGCGCAGACCGCAGCCAAGCCGCTACCGGCACCCGCCGCTGAGGCGCCCCCCACGGCCCCGAGACCACGCGCGACACCCGGCATCACGCTTGCACCCGTGAGCCGAGACGGCGGCCCGCCGGCCCCTGACTCGTGGGCTCTACTTGCGGCCGGCCCCGGTCCGGACCAGCCAGGTATCGATGTGCACCCCGACCAACGGTCCATCACCGACCCCGCACCCCAGGACCAGTCCGCGCCCGCACCGGACCAACAAGGCGACGATGACCAGGATGAAGACGGCGACGAGGTTGCGGACGGCGACGAGGACGAATCCCAGGACGACGTCGACCTCGCCCCGGACCTGGTGCCGCTGCTGCCTGCCGCCCGCACCGCCCGCGACGAGCTGATCCGGGAAGGCCGCACGGTCAGCCGTGACGCCCTCGCCCAACGATTGCGCCGTAATGGCCATGCCATCCGTAACACCCGCGTGTCCGAGCTGCTCAGCGCGCTGCGCCGGGAAGAGCCCTCGCCCGACGGCGTACGCCCGACAGTGTCAGCGTGACACCCGCACCGGCCTGCATCCGCTGTTTGACCGACTCCAGGAGACCGCCCATGGACGAGTTCACCCCGGCCAGCGACGCTGCTCTCCGGCTGCCACGTCCGGCGCATTGCCCGCCGTGGTGCACCGATTGCTGTCACGACGACCTCGACCCGCCGGCACGGTGCTGCACCGTAGCCCGCCCTCGACAGTGCCGGTCTACGACCAGGAGTGTGAGCTGGTCGCCGCGCATGTGCGGGCCGTGTTCTGGGACAAGGCACCGGACTGGATCGGCACCGATCCGGCCGACCTGGAACGCCCGCACGTCGAGGTCACCGTGGCCGACGGCGCCGACGTGCAGCTGTACCTCGCCCCCGGACAGGCTCGCAGCTTCGCCGCCGCCCTCGTGCGCGCCGCCGACGCCGCCGAGACCGAAGCCTCCTACCGCACGCCGATATCGCTTGGCGCCGCCTCGCATGCCGCGTCCGCCAGTGCGCCCGGCCGGTCGGCTTGATGGCTCAACGCCGGTCGGCATGGATGGGGTGTGGTGCCCGATCCCCGGGCACCGATCCGTGATGACCAGGAGGCATCGAGATGGAACCGTCCGAACCCACCACCCACACCATCGAGGTCGATGAGCGGGTGTACGACGTGCTCGCCCGCACCGCCGCCACCAGGGACACCGACATCAACGGCGCCCTGCGCTACCTGATCGAGGCCCCGGCGGTACCAGGCGCGCCGACCACGGACGACGACGAGGAGTGAGCTGACACGCGAGGGCGCCGCCGGACGAAGACTCGGCGGCGCCCTCGCATGCTCTCGACGGCCTACCATCTGCTAACTCAACTGCCCCCACCAGGCGACCACGGCGGTCGCTCTAAATGCGGCACGAGAGTGATACCCGCCCATCTCACTCCAGGAGGGCCTGCCTGCCAATACGGAGAGGACTGGACTGCCAATACGCGGAGCCGCCGCTTCTCATATGCCACAGATGTTGGTACGAAGCGGGTGAGATCTAACCGGAACAGCGCGTTCCGTCGGTGGATAGTGCTTCTTGGTCGAGAGCGCTTGAGCGCTGGGCCAAGTCGCTCGCGTTACAGCCTGGCGGGATCGGTGAGTGCCATCGGCGCAGTGTTACTGCGCCTCGCCGATTGATCGGTCAACGTCAGCTGAGTCATAAAGCCACTTCCGCCACGCGTTCCTATTGCGTGGAATCTCCTTCAGGGCGGTTCCGTCCGCCGTGAATCTGCATGGAAGCAAGAAAGGTCGTTCGTCGGCTTGCACTGAGCTAATCCTTCTCTGGATACCAGCACGGCTGAAATGATTAAGATGAAGGATGAGCATGTCGATCTCATCTGCAACTACAGTGTTTGCCTTCTGTATCTGATGCCTGAGAATAAGGTAATCGCGTAGGTCTGCGCTATCGCGGATACTTTGCATTACTATAAGCAGCTGATGGAGCGGAATGATTGCCAGGTAAGGCCGTATGCCATCGACTTCTCGCAGTGCATCACTATTCCAAACTGCGGCACCATACGGATGGAGCGGGATCCCGAGTGCCGCAGTCAGGGAACTCGAAATGCCGCTTAGGGGTCGTCCAGCTGAATGAATTCGGACACCCTGCCGGGCCGCATCAACCCGCTTCACTAGCTGCTTGACAGCCTTCTTGATTTGATCTTCAAAGGCGTTCGTTATAGTGTCGCTGCCCGAGGTGAAGAAGTAGGCTTTACATTCACCAATAAGTAGCATGTCATCCTTCGAGCTGAAGGCTAGGTCTATTTCCCCCTCGTCGCGTGAATTTGGAATCGGAATATTAAGCGGCGGCGGTAGCTCGGTGAAGTCGTTCGGCATTACTGCTTTGATGCAGCGCGACGTCACCCGCTCGAAGAGGTCGCCGCGAGCCTTCTCATCTGCCAGTTCTCTGCGGGAATACTCGAAGAAGGCTTGTTCCAGGCTCATCAAGGAGTCTCTGAGTGCTAATGGCGCAGGGCCAGCTGGGAATCTTACAAAGGGGTGCTTCTCGATTGTTGTACTGAGGGCAAGGTTGGCGAAGGGTGTGCCACTCAACGCGCCTGCCTGGATGCAGAAATGGTCGAGCAGGCCGGCCGCAGCAGGCGAAAGCTTCGAGAGAGGCCGCACGGGGCTGAGGCGGTATGAGGTCCCCCGCAGGGTAGTGAAGAGTTCCTGAACTATGGGTCGCGTCATACCGGCTAGCTTTTTATAGCGTTTAGGATTCTCGGCAATTTCGTCTGCGGCTTGACTCAAGATCAGTTCCGAAACCCAACTGAAGTGAACATCGGTCGAGGATAGGCGACGGAGCCGCTCTGATCCTCCGTTGAGCGCTACTCCAATGGGCACACCCTCCTGTATCTCGATTAGAGTTTGCATACAGTATTCCGCTGCAAACCACCCTACGGCAGCGTCGAAGTATTCGACGGCGAATCTGCGCTCTGTGCTCATGCCGGATGCGGCAGCGCCAAAAATCCAGAGGAAGCGATTAAATCCCAACGTTGCGAAGGCGCGCACCGGCTTAGTTGCACGGAGTGCCCTTAGCATGACTTGCTCATCAAGCAGTAGCTTTGGTGAGGCGTTCTTGAGAGCTTCGTCAGCTCTCTTGGAGGATTTATCCGCAAAGTGGAGGAGACGGTTTCGAAGCGCGCCTACCGCAGTGGTGCTTCCTGGCAGCGACGAAATCACATTATAGAATCGATTCTTCAAATCTACCGGGAGTGCGGTGTCAATAATATCTAAAAACATCTGACGTCCTTAGGTGAAACAGTGACACCTGACAGCTTCCGGTATATCGATCAAATTCTATACCGCCGGGATAGGCATCGGCCCGCTGCGGTGAGTCAGTATATGCCGTTTGCGAGGTATGCCTGAACGGCGCTGACGTGCTCTCCTCGGCAATTGAGCGTGCTGGCCGGAGAGGTGGCGTGCGTGCCTGGCAGCGCCTGTCTGTAACCGAGGGCTGTCCGTCGTGTCATGCGGGAGTGGGCCGATTACAGCCCGGGTAGGGCGGCATCGGTCTGTCAGGACCACTTCGCGTGCTTCGGGGCTAGCTCGGTTGGTCTGACTCGGCGACGGTGAGCAGCCGTTGCGCGGTCCGCTGCGAGGTGCCCAGGCGGCGGGCCAGCTCGACGCCGAGGCCGCGTCGGTCCCGTCCGGCCTCGCGCGCCTCGGCCAGCAGCTCGGCGGCGGTCTGAAGGCGCGGGTCATCGGCGTACGGGTGCGGTTTCCGGACGCTGTTGGTGGTGCCGGGGGTGCGGCCGGTGGATTGGCGGCCGGTACGGGCGTCGGCGATGGCCCACACGGTGCGCCGGTACCAGCGACGCCGCAGCCTGCCGTCGGACAGGATCTCGATGTCGTCGGGCTGGTCGCGGAGTTGGTCGGGCAGGTTGCGGTACGAGCCGTAGCGCAGGATCTTTGCGGCTTCGCCGGAGCCGACGAGTTCGTCCGGGTCGCCGCTGCGGTCGATGGTGGTCAGCTCGGCGAGTTTTGCCTTCTGGTGGGCGGTGTGGAAGGCGGTGATCTGGTCGAGCCAGAACCACTCGCGGCCGGAGTCGTCGGTGAAGCCGTCGGGGAAGCCGGTGGTGGCGCGGTTGCGGTGCCAGAGATTGACGGTGCGTCGGGCCGCACTGGTGTGCGCGGCGACTCCGGCACGGTCGACGGCAACCCGGCCGCCGAAGGTGTGTCTGCCCACGATGACCATCCTCCCTGCCGCTGATGCTCCTCGAGGCGACGCGTTCGGCGGGCCGCCTCGGGTGCTGCGGCTCGCTAGGATCGGCGATACGCCCGCGCAGGGAAGATACGGGCTCATGCGGGCCGTTGGTGGCCCGGTGCGGGCGAGGCGGCCGGTGGGGTTTCGCCACACCCCTAGCGGGTGTGTCCCACCGGCCACCGCTACCCAACGCCCGGCCCGGCACCGTGCGGGCCGCGCGCAGCTCCTGTGCATGGCGCTTGCGGCGTCAGGAGTCCGGGCGAAGGACCCGCCATGCGAACGACGCCATGACCTCGATCGGCAACGAGGCGATCTTGACCTGCGTCTTCGGGGTGGCGGCGTCGTAAACGGTGAGGATCGCGTTCGCGGTGGTGGCGTCCACGACCACGCCGCCGATCTTGCGACTGTGCCCGGCCTTCGCCTCGCGCAACATGTCGATGACGTGCGGGTCGGCGGTGGTGGCGTCGTCGGGGATGGCCTCGGTTGCGGCGGCGTCCGGGCAGTCGGGGCAGGTGATCAGGTGCGGCTCGTCGGTGACCCGGGTGCCGGGTCCGTCGTCGGTGCCGCAGACGGCTCCGGGGTGGCGGGCGGAGCGTCCGTGGGTCCAGCGGGCGGTCATGGCGTCACCTGCTCGGTGTCGGCCGGCGCGTCGAGGTTGGCCGGGTCGAGTTTGACGCCGAGGTGGGTGGCGACGGTGCCGTGGATGGCCAGCAAGAGGCCGAGGATGTCGGTGTTGATCCGTTCGTCGTAGTCGTGGGCGATGCGGCACGCGTCGCGTAGCGCCCGGCAGGTGTCGGTGAACGCGGCGACGAGGGCCGCGTGATCGTCGGTGCGAGTGCACGCGACAACCTCGGCCGGGGTGTAGGTGCGCTCTTCGCCGGTCGGGAAGCGCAGACGAAGGTGGCGGATGTGGGTGGTGTGCGGGGTCGAGTACGTGACGTCGATGACGGTGCCGAGGCGGTACTCGATGCCGTCGCGAGGCTGGCGTACCCGGGCGGTGTCGTTGAGGTCCATGAAAGTTCTCCGTAGATGAGTGCGAGGGCAGGCCGGGGGCCGAGACCACCGGGTGAGCGGTAGCCGGTGCTGGTGGTCTCGGCCCGGGGAGCGGTCAGTCGGCGGGCGTGGCGGCCGGGGACAGGGTGTCGACCGGGCCGCCGAGGTAGGTGTTCGCGGCGGCGGTGAGCGCGTCGAACACCTCGCCCAGGGCGTGGTGGAGCAGGTCGTGGTCCCGGGCGGCGGTGATGGCGTGATCGAAGATGGTGCGGATCGCGCCGAGGTCGGTCCGCACGATCTCGGCCTGCGCGGTGAAGGGCACCACGGTCAGCTCGTCGCGGAAGTGCCAGTCGGTGATGCCGTCGCGGAACCGCACGCGGTACCGGTCCCCGTGGGGGATGCTCGGGCGGCGCAGGATGTCGATGACGACGCCGGGGTGTTCCTGGTGGTCTTCGAGGACGAACCTCACGCGGACCAGGTCACGCAGTCGTGGCTCCGGGCCGGTCGGTGTGAAGGCGCCGGGCTCGGCGGTGGTGTCGGTCATGGCGGGGGTGCTCCTTACCGGGTGGGGTGGTCGTGTTCGCCGAGCCCGTTGACCTCGAACGCGATGATCCGGTCGTTGGTCTCGGTGGTGTCGGCGTGCAGGTAGAAGTCGTGCTGGCGGCGCAGGGCGCCGATGGAGACGCCGTGCAGATCGAGGACGATGTAGTCGGTGGCGGCGCCGGTGTCCCGGTTGATCGGGTAAACGCGCAGGTGCAGGTTGCGCAGGACATCGGCGATGACTGGGTCGAGGTCGCTAATCAGGGCGAGGGCGCCGAGGAGCTGGTGGGCGCTGAGGGTGTGCTGGCCGCCGTCACCGAGGGCGTCCAAGGGGTCGGGGGTCATGACCGGCTCCGGTTCTCGCTCGGGGCGCCGGCCGCGGTCGACTCCGCGTGGAGGTCAGTGGCCGGGAAGGCAGGCAGGATCGGGGTGAGGGTGCCGCCGGTCTGCTCGTCGGCGAGAGCGCCGCAGGCGACGAGTGCGGTTCCGGCGGCGATGGCCTGCGCCGGGGTGTAACGCACGCGCACGCTGCGGCTGTGATCGGTCAGCACCGCCCGTACCTCGACGGTGCCGGTCTGCCAGGTGCAGACGGGCAGGCGCTCGTCGGGCACGGCCCGCATGGTGGTGCGGGTCAGCTCGTCGTATGCGGTCATGAGCTGCGTGTGGTAGGTGGTGTAGGCGAGTTCGTACTCCGCGATCTTGCTGGCGAGGAAGCCGTCTTCGTCGTCGACGAGGCATTCCAGGAGGGCGCGGTGACGTTCAGCGGCGCCGCGTGCGGCGGCGTATGCCTGTACGAGGGTCAAAAGGTGTTCCACAGTGAGATCCCTTCGCGGGAGAGGTTGTGATGCGGTGTGGGCCGCGCGGCCGGTGACCGGCCGCGCGGTGGCGGGTCATCGCGGGTCGGTCGGGCCGGGGATCACCGGCGGCGGGCCGGGGTGGGTGCTGGTGAAGGGCACCGCCTCGGTGATGGCCGGCAGAGCGGCGTCGACCTTCGCGCCGACGCGGTCGAGGGCTACCGCGCCGAGGGCGGTGAGGTGCGCGCCGATGGTGAGGGCCTGCGCGCCGGTGAACGCGATGACCAGCGGTCGGGCGGTGGTGTCGCGGGCGTGGACCTCGATGTGTCCGCCGTTGGTCGCGCGGACCGGCAGGAACGGCTCGGGGCGGGCGTCGCCGGGCAGTGCCTCGCGGACGGTCGCGGCGAGGGACTGGTATCCGGCCTGAACGGCCTGTTCCCAGTACTCGGCCTGGGCGACGAGGTGTTTCGCTTCGTTGTCGGTGGCGGCGTGCCCGGCGAGGACACGGTTGACCTCGCCTTTGGCGTAGGCGTCGCACAGTTGCCAGATCGCGGCGAGCATCGCCTCGGCGGTGGTGGTGGTGGGGTTCACGGCAGGTGCCTCCATCGCGGTGGAGCCGGATGTGGAGTCGTCGGGTGCAGGCGCCGCTGGCGCCGGTGCGGCCGGGCGCAGGCGCGGCGGCGAGGTGCGGGCCGGGTAAGCGGCGGGCGGGCCGGGCGGGCGGCGTGGACCGGTGGGCTGCGGCGGGCGAATCACGGGCCGCGCCGGGCGAGCGGTCGTGGTGCCCGCCGGGGCCGCCGCCCGCCGGTGGCGGTGGCGGCCCCGGTACCGGGTGCGCATCAGACAGCGAACAGCTCGAATGCGCGGGCCTTGAGGTCCGCGCCTTTGCCGGTCAGTGCCCGCGTCGCGCGTACCGTGTCGCTGGTCGCGGGGGCGAAGTGGTCGAGGTATTCGGTGACGGCCTGGTATCCGGCCCACCGGGTGCCCTTGATCGCCTTCTGCGTGTCCGCGTCCCGGATCAGGTAGCGCAGCGAGTTGGTGCGCTGCTTCGCGTTGTTCTTCGCGATGTCGGAGGCGTCGTCGGCCAGGGGCCAGAGCTGCGCGGTGATCTTCTCGAACTCGCCCATGGTCAGCGACTCGTTGATCATCTTCTCGGCTTCGGTCTCGAACGCGGCGAAGTGCTTCCACACCAGACCGAGGGCCTGACGGGCCTCACCGATCTTCGCGGTGATCGTGGGGGCGTGCCGGAACACGTACGAGCCGAGCGACCGCTCGTAGGCCATGCGCTGCGTGTTCGCGCACACGATCCGTACCGGGGTCGCGTCCAGGCGCAGCGAGGCGGTGCCGTCATGGCTCGTCGTCGCGGCCAGATAGAGATCCATCCGGTCAACCCCGGCGATCTCCATCGCCTTCGGCAGCTTCATCGTGACGAAGACACTCTTGCCCTTACGCATCGAGCCGGCCGTCTCGAAGTGCGCACCGGACTCGTCCACGAGCAGGTTCAAAAGCTCCGCGACCTGCTCGTTCTGCACGGTCGTATAGTCCTCACCCACCACGCCGAGATACTCGGTCGCGCCGGTGGCGGGGTTGGTCCGCACGGTCATGAACTTGTCCGGGCAGTCGACCTTCGTGACACCGGCGTCGGTGACCTCGATGCCCTGAAGGGCGATCTTGCGGACCTCCCAGCCGCCGAGCCACGCCCTGCTCATGACCTCTTGTGCGGTCATGCACTCGTCGGTGATCTGGCCGAGCTGATGCCACGCCGACTTGCGGGCGGAGGCGAAGGCGGTCTGTCCGTTGGCCAGGGTTTCGAGTTCGTGTGCCATGACTGGCGTGTCCTTTCATGCGGGGTTGGTTGGTGGTGGTGGCGATGCCGGGGTTTCGCGGCCCGGCATCGCCGTCATAGGTAATGTTGCCTACCTCCACGGGCCGATCAAGGCGATCGGCTGGAGTCGATCGAGGTTTCTGGCGGCAATCTGACGGCCGCCATCACCGCCGTGTCACCCGGTGGCCGGGCGGGGGCGTAGCCGCCCGTCCGGGCCGTACACATAGGAATGCACGGTGCGGAACGGGGCCGGTAGGTACACCGTCAACCCGTGTTCCGGGACGAACATGGTCCGGTAGGACCGGGTGATACCCAGCGTCCACCCGTCGGGTTTGGTCCCGTGCGACCCCGGCGGCATGATCCCCGCGCTCGGCCGGTCAGCGCGGGCGCGGCGGTGCCGGGCGAGGGCGATGTGAGGGCACAACGTCAGAGCAGCCTTCATGCACTCGGGATGGCCCGGTGGGTCAGTGAAGCGGCGCAACTCGACTGCGCGGGGCGTGCCCAGAAACGCCACCCAATACTCCATCGACTCGCCGCACAACGAGCACACGCGGCCGGCGGCGAGCCGCGTCGAGATCGTGGTGTTGAGGGTGGTGAAGTCGACATACGTGCCGGGGCCGCCGTGCGGGTCGGGGTGCTCGTTGACCGGCGGGATCGGCAGGCCGCGCCGTACGTCGCGGGGACGTGCGGCCAGCGAGGCGGGCAGGTCACCGGGCACGTCGGGCGGGGTGGGCGGCCGGGTCATGCCGTGCCGCCGGTCGCGTCGCGGCGCACGTCGGTGATGACCAGTTGCGGGTGCTCGGCGCGCAACACCGCCCGCGCGGTGTCCCATTGCGCCGGGGTCATCGCCGAGGCGATGGTGTCGAGGTTGGCGGCCTGCATCACCGTGCGCTGAATTCCGGCCGCGTCGGGGTTGTCGAACACCGCGACCATGTCACCGCCCGCGACCACGTACACGCGGGCCGCGCCGGAGGCGTCCGGCGGCACGCTCAGCCGGGCGGTACGGCGGTGCTCGGTCAGCCATCGGCCGATGACCTCTGCCGGGTCACCGTCGGCGAGGTCGGTGTCGTAGCCTTCACCGTCGAGCCACGACAGGTGATCCTCGACGGTCCAGTCCGGGTGAATGAGCCAACTCTGCCGTACGGCCTGCCACATGGTCAGCCGCGCCGGGGCGCCGACCGGGGACGCGGGTTGTGAGCCGTACGGGCCGGGCACCGGGCACAGTGCCGTCCCGTCCGCGTGCGACGCGGCAGGCCGCGCCAGGAACGCGGCGAGGGGCCATTCGCGCGGCGGCACGAGGCGGGCCGGTTCCCCGCATTCGGGGCAGCGCAGCGACCCTGATTCGGTCGGGGTGGTGTCGGTGTCCGGGCCGGTGTGTTCGTGCGGGGTGGTCATCGCGGGTTGTCCTTTCCGGTGCTGGTAACGGGGGTATGCGGGTGCCGGGGCCGGGCGTGGTGCCCGGCCCCGGCGGGGTGGTGTGTCAGGCCGCGATCGGCGCGGCGGCGGCCTCGTCGTCGGCCGTGGTCGCGCCGGTGGCGGCGGCCTCGTCGGTGGTGGCGGCGGTCGTGTCCGCGCCCACCTCGGCCGTGCCGTCGCTGGTGGCGTTGTCGGTGCTGGCCGCGTCACCGTCGGCGGGCGCGGCGGCCTTGTCGGTGGTGGTGGTGGCGGCGGTCGTGTCCGTGCCCGCGTCGGCCGTGTCGTCGCCGGTGGTGTTGTCGGTGCTGGCCGCGTCGGTGTCGGCGGGCGCGGCGGTGGCGGGCTCGTCGTCGGTCAGCGGCCGGGTCATGAAGGCCACGACCTCGGCGGTCGGCGCGGGGGCGGTCTCCGCGAGGGCGTACTTCACCGGCGCCTCGCTGGTCATGACCAGCACACCCGGCTCGGTCAGCCGCGCCATGCTGTTAGCGACCGCGCCGGAGCTCCGCCCGCCCAACTCACGGGCCACGGTGCCGGGGGTCACGTCGTGACCGGTGCCGAGGTCGCGCATGAACGCCTCGACCTGATTGCGCAGCCCGTTCTTCGCCAGCTTCGCCGACCCGTCGGTGTTGATCTCACCGGTGGTGCGGCCGGTGCCGGTGGTGGCGGCGGCGCGGCGGGCCGAGGGGCGGCGGATCTTGCGGGTGTGCCCGCACGTCGGGCAGGTGGTGTGGGTCGGGGCGTTGGCCGGGTCCACCTTCGTCAGATCGGCGTCCGCGACCGGCACCCACAACTCGGTGCCGTCTGCCTCGGTGGGCAGGCGACGCGCGGCCCCGGTGACCTCCATCGCGGCGAGGATCGTGTCGCCCATCGCGACCGACAGGCCGCTCTCGTTGATCGCCGCGTCTGCCGTGATGCCGTCGGGGTGTCCGCCCAACACACCGGCCATGATCAGCACCTTCAGGTCCGGCTGACGCGGCCCGACCGGCGCACCGGACACCGGAGCCGCCGCCGCGTCAGCCGCCTCCGCGTCAGCCGGGGTCT
>NZ_BOMQ01000071.1 GCF_016862275.1 Actinoplanes nipponensis
GGGGTCTCGTCCGCCGGGGTGGCGTCAGCCGGGGCCGGGGTGGCGTCAGCCGGGGTCTCGTCCGCCGGGGCCTCGTCAGCCGGGGCCGGGGTGGTGGCCGGGTGCCAGATGTCGGCGGTCTTGCGGTTGCCGTTGGCGGGGCCGGGGGTGCGGGTGGCGGTGCCGTCGGCTTCCATCGCGGTGAGGGTCTTCGCGACGGTGGAGGCGCTGACGCCGGAGGCGTCGGCCAGTGCGCGGGTGGTGATGCCGTCCGGGTGGGCGGCGAGGGTGTTGGCGACGGTGACGGCGGCGGGCGTGGTGGGCGTGGTCATGGCGGTGATACCTCCGTGAATAGGGTTGGAAATAGCGTTCCCGCGATTAGTGCGGTGCGCTTTCCGGTGGTGTTCCGGCGGGGCGTTTGTTGTTGCCCACGTCCATGGACCCTCTGCACGCATTGTTTGTCAACCCGCGTTTTCATGACTCTTTACGGGTGGCCGTCCGGAACACGTTTTGCCTCGTGCCGTACGGTGTCGCCCCGGATTGCATCGGGGCGTTAGTGCTGTTGTATTGCCCGCTCGGCGCGTTATGGCGCACGCCGGTGTATCGGGTAGGACTCGTGCCCCCGTGCGCTTATACGGCGCGGTGGCGGCTCGCTGCCTGCGGCCTGACGCTCCGCCGTGTCTGGCCGCAGGCAATGGGGCGGCTCTTTATTGCTCGATAGTGCGGTGAAGTCAAGTCGACGTATTGAGCTGAATGTCACTTCGCGGGCCGGCGTCCGGTGCGCTCGGCGCCTCGGATTTGTCAAGCGTCAGCTCGGCACGATGCGACGTATTGCCGCTATCTGATTTATCCAGGCTGACAATTTGCTGATCTTCACCACGTCGCCGGTTTTCGGTGCTTGCACAATGAGGCCGGAACCGAGGTACATGCCGACGTGGCCGGGATCGGCGCGGGTGCCGCCGCCACCGGGGATGAGGATGAGGTCGCCGGGGCGAAGGTCGGCCGGGTCGGGGACGGAGGTGCCCGCGTGGACCTGATCGGCGGTGGTGCGCGGGATGCGGATTCCGGCCGCCCGGTACGCCTGTTGCATCAGCGAGGAACAGTCGCACTGACGCCGGGGGTTGCCCGAGTGCGGTGCGGTGCAGTCCCCGCCGAAGGTGTACGGGGTGCCGAGCTGTCCGAGCGCCCACCCGATCGCGGTCACCACCGGCGGCGGCGTGCCCGCCGGGAGCGTGAACCCTGGTGGCAGCGACGCGGCGGCCTCGGGCGGGAGGTTG
The DNA here is from genome assembly GCF_016862275.1 of Actinoplanes nipponensis. Taxonomy (GTDB): domain Bacteria; phylum Actinomycetota; class Actinomycetes; order Mycobacteriales; family Micromonosporaceae; genus Actinoplanes; species Actinoplanes nipponensis. The sequence goes on from NZ_BOMQ01000071.1 coordinate 1,257, forward strand.
TCGCCGCCGTCGCACACCACCCCGCCGGTGTACGCGGCCACAATCGCGGCAGCGCGTGTCTCGTGTTTGGAGTACGCATCCGGGTACGCCGAGCGTTGGACGACCTGTGCGGCGTCGGTGAGCGGCAGGGTTTGCCACCGGGGCACCCGTTGGAGGCGTTCGTAGAACTTCCCGGCGGCGTAGTCCGGTGTCATGATCTGCGCCGGGGTGCCCCATCCCATGCTCGGGCGTTGTTGGAACAGGCCCAACGAGTCGTGATCGTTGTTCGGCCCGAGGTGGCCGAGGTTGCGCAGGCCAGACTCTTGCAGCGCGGTCGCGACGGCGATCACCCACCCGCGCGGTGGCACGCCCATGCGCTGACCGACCGCCACGATGACGGCGGCGTTACCTGCCTGCTCGGCGGTCAGTCCGACGGGGGCCGCGCCGGGTGTGGTGGCGGTGGCCGTACACGCGTAGGCCGGACTCTGGCCGCCACCGACCACCCCGGAGACGACTCCGGCCGCCGCGCCGATGATGATCACGAGGAGGAGGACGAGTCCGCCGACCGCGCCGGTGACTACCCGTCCCATACGGCACCGCCGGACACGGGCAGGTCTGCCAGGGTGAGCCGTCCGGCGTGTCCGGGTAGCCGCCACACGGCTCCGGCGGGGCCGCCGTGAGCGGCGGCGTAGTCGTCCGCACCGGTCGCCACGCTCACCCCGTCCGGCACCCCGACGCGCGACAGGTGGGCGTGGAGATTGGCCTCCCGCGCGGCGGTGGGTAGCCAGAACGCCACCGGGTACGCGCGGCGGGGGCCGAGCGCGGCGTAGCCGGTGAGTTTGGTCGCGACCCGCGACAGGGTTTCGGTGCCGAGATCCATCTCCAGCCAGAACGGCACCGCCCGCCCGCCGACCGTCCACACGCCGTGCCCGTCGGGGCGCACCACGTTGGCGGTGGCCTCACGGCATGCCGCCTCGTTCCACCACCGGGCCAACCGCGCGCCGGAGGCGGTGCGGGCGTGCGCGGTGAGCGCGACGAAAAACCCGTTCGTGGCGAGCAAGTGCTCCAAACGTGGAGACATGGCCAGGCGGGCGGTAGCGTCGCGGACGGCGGCCGGGCGGGGCATCGCCTCGCCACGTCCGGCCGCCACGAGCGCCGCACCGACGGGGCCGAGGGTCCACCTCCACGATTGCGAGCCGGGCCGCCGGTAGTGGCGGAACCGGTCGAGGATCTCGCGCTGGTGCAGCAGGTTGAGCCGGTTGCGGGCACGGCCGAGGGAGCCGAAGGCCAGGTCGGTCAGGTGCTCGGTGGTGAAGGTGGAGTGCTGGTCGAGCAGGTCGAGCATGAGCCGGTCGCGGGGGGTGAAGCGGGCGAGTTCGGCGGCGACGACGGACGCCGTCAGGCGGGCACGAGCCGGGCTGTTAGCCGTAGTAGGAGTGATATCTCTTATCAGTCGGTTCCGGTCCACCAGTCCTCCTCACCGTCGTCGGCCAGCGCAGATGCCGTGTTCACGGGCGAGCGTTCAGCCGGGCGTTGGCGGTCGTTGGATTTCTCGTTGGATTTCTCGTTAGATCCCTCCCGTGAGCCCGCCCCTTGAACAGCGAAGGTGTTACGGCCCACCAACTCGTCGCTGTTGCCAGCCACCTCAGCAGCAGGGGTTTCGGGCTGGGCCGGTGAGGCGGTGGCCGCATCGCCGATGAGTTCACGACGGGTCTTGACCGGCAGCCCGGTGTGTTCGCGAGCCAGCCGGCGAAGCTGCGCGGCTCTGCCGGGGTGCGGCGTGGGCGGAGCAAGAGTGTCCGCGGTGACCGGAGCCACGATCCGGCCGCCGGCGACCGGACGGAGCACGACCTCGTAACCGCCGAGGCGCATCAGGTCCCCGTGGTCGAGATACGGGCGTACGTGGTGGGCCTGATCGACGGCGTCCTTCGGGGCGAGCGCGAAGTACACCTTGTTGCGGGCGTTGGCGTCGATCGCCTCTGCCATGTCCCCGGACAACTGGCCCAGGTACTGGTGCGCCAGCGTGAACGAGGTGTGCAGGCCGCGGGCTTCGGCGAGGGCGTCATCGATGCCGATCGGCAGGTGCAGGAAGTTGTGGCACTCGTCCAGCACGATGCTGGCGTCGAGCCGATCGTGCTCGGGGATGCGGGCGCGGGCGGCGGTGGCCTGCCACAACCCCGCCAGCAGCAGCGACCCGATCAGGCGGGTGCCGTCCTCGCCGATGACGCCTTTGGGGAGCCGGCACAGCAGCACCCCGCCGTCGAGGATGTCGGCGAACCTGAACGTCGTGGCCGGTACTCCGAACAGGCCGCTCGCCAAAGGGTGCGCGAGGACCAGGCGCAGCCGTGACAGCAGCGGGGCGACGAGCCCGGCGCGCTGACCCGTGGGCAGTTCATTGAAGCCTTCCCAGAAGTCGCCGAGGGTGCTGCCCTCCCACGCGCCCAGGCTGTTGACGACTGCGGTAACCCGGCCGCTGCGCCACTTCGCGTCCGACAGCAGCCGCGGCAACTGTGCGAGCGTGGAGCCGGGCAGGTGGGCCAGGGTGAGCAGGCCGTGGTAGCAGATGTCGGCGGTGCGGTGGCCCCACCAGCGTGCCCACACCTTCGACATGACCGAGGTGAGCGCGGCGGCGACATCATGCGGAGTTCCGCCGTGCACGGCAGGGTCGAGCAGGTTGATGGCCGGCGGCGCGGCCGTCTCGTCCGGGTCGATGATGACGAGCCGGTCACCGCACGCGGCGGGCAGGACGCCGAGCAGGTCGCGGATCAGGTCGCCTTTGGCGGGGTCGAACGCGGCGACGCCGCGCCCGGCGTCGACATCGTCAGCGATCATCCGCAGCAACAGGCTGGTCTTGCCGGTGCCAGTCGGCCCGCACACGTGCAGGTGATGACGGCAATCTTCCAAAGAGATCCCCACCCGGACGGCGGGTCCGGCGTTGGCAACGCCGATGACCTTGCCGCCGAGGCCATGACGTTCAGAGGACGGCACCAGGTGCAGACGGCGCTGCGGTGCGGACTCGGTAGCGGTCACGGGGCGCTCCAGACTTGGGGTGGGTCGTCCTGGCTCGCACCGGCGGGCGCGGTAGCCGGGTCCGCCGCCGGGCGCTTCGCTCGCGGGGCGGGCTGGTGGGGACCGGCGGTGAACACTTCGCGGCTGACCGGGCGGCGCCGGGACGCAGCGGCGGGAAGGCCGTGTGCGGACGGCTCGGCGGGCAGCCCGGCCAGCGCGGCGGCCTCGTGCACGGAGGCGAGGGTCATCTGGGCGGCGGCCACCCACCGCGACGTTGCGTTGCGGTGCGCTCGGCGTAGCCGTCGGCGGGCGAAGTGCGCAGACAACAGGCTGTAACCGGAGGTGATGTCCGCCGCAGCCGCCTGCGCCGCCGCCTTGGTGGGGCCAGCGGCAGTGGCGTGCACCGCCACCAGCAGATGCGGCGGGGCACCGAGTTTGATACGAGCCTGGCGCGCCTGCTCGGCCAGGTAGGGGTCGATGCGACCCGTCGTGCTGGTGCGACGGCTGGGGCCGGGGGTAACGGCGTTGAGAATGCCGATGATCAGCGCCCGTAATCCGTCAGCGGTCAGACCGATCACCCGGGACGCGCCACTACGGGGACGGCGGGCACGCTGCGGATGGGTGGTGGCGCGACGCAGCCCGTTGACCCGGTGTCTCGGCGCACGGGTGACGTGGACCTGCAGCAGGCCGCCGCCGGTGCGCCCGGCGGCGGCGAGCCCGTCGAATACCGCCCGCAACCGATCCTCCTCCGGCGGGGCACCAACCTCCCCCCGGTGGCCACGTGCCGGGGCGGGGTCATCGACCAGGGGCAGCCACTCCGGCTGGGTGGCCTGCAACGCCACGGCGGCGGCCGGGCTGCCCGGCGCGAAGCCCGGCGGGCGCCTCTGTTCGGCGCGGGCACCGGGCCACGCCCGTTGCAGCAGCCGGAGCACGGCGGTCGGGTTCACCCCGGGTGGCAACCACAGTCCGCACCGCATCCCTTTCGGGTCGGCGGCGACCTCCCAGACGATGCGATACGGACGCCACGCCCACCACCGCGACGCAGGCAGCACCGACGCGAGCAGCCGCCACAGTTCCACGGTGGAGGCGGCCGTGGCTGACACCGGTGGGGTGATCTCCAACCATCGGGCCTGCGCGGCGTGGTTGCGCCACACGGTGCGCCGCCACATGCGGACCCCGATGCGGGTGGCGATCAACAGCAGCACGCAGGCCAGCAACAACGGCCAGTGTCGATGGGCGAACATCCAGGCGGTGTGCGGTGCATCGGTGGCCCACGTACCGCAGAGCAGGTTGCCGAGCGCGGAGTCCGGGATGCCGTCGTGGCCGGGGACACAGGTCACAGACGGCGGCGCGGCCGGTGGCGCAGTAGGCGAGAAGGCGATCAAGGGCAGCGTTGTGCGCATGAGACGATTCCCGTTCTCGGGGAAGGCTGGGCGATGGGAGCCGGGCCGAGGCTCAGCCGTCGCCGGCGGCCGGACCCGTGACGACGAGGTCGTGTTCGACGTCGTCGGCGAGGCTGTGAAACGCCACCCTCGAAGATCCACACGCCAGGAGCGCGTCTCCCCGGGCGGCGGACAGCAGGAATGCCTGCTCACCGTCGGTGAGCCCGAATGCCTCCGATACCGCTTTGATGGCCTGCGGTGCCTGCCGGAGCAGGACTTGGGTGGCGGCGTTGGACACCACGGCGCGGCCGGTGTCGGTGGCGAGCACGTCGGCGGCGTCCTGGGTGACCACGGTCAGCCCCGCCCCGTGCTTACGCGCTGATTTCGCCAGGTGCAGGAGGAACTTCGCGCCGAGCCCGGCGCGCAGCATCAGCCACGCCTCATCGACCAGGACGAGCTGGCGTTGCTCGGGTGACGAGCTGGTGATCTTGCGCCAGATCGCGTCCAGGGTCAGCAGCGTCCCGACCGGCTTGAGTTCGTCCGACAGGTCCTTGATCGCGTAGACCACCAGGTGGCCCTCGGCGGCGGTGGTGGTCGGCCCGTCGAACAGCCCGGCGAACGACCCGGCCACGTACGGGTACAGCCGCGCGGCCAACCTTTGCCCGGCGTCGCCGAGCTGATGGAGCTCGGCGGCGACATCGGCGAGCAGCGGGGCGGGCCGCCGCCAGGTACGCGGGTCGGTGGTGATGCCCTTGGCCCGGTACGCGGCGAGCACGGCGGCGTCCAGGACCGGCACCTCGTCCGGCGGGATTGCGGCGGTGGCGTTGTCGCCTGCGGTGAGGACGGCGACGAAGGTCTGCATGAATCCGGTCCGCCGGTACAGCGCGTCGTCACCATCGGCGAGCGACAGGTCGAGGGGGTTGATCCGCACACCCGGTGCGCCGGGCCGGATCACCGTCCCGCCGACTGCCTCGGCCAGGCGCAGGTATTCGTCTTCGGGGTCGATGACGAACGCCTGCACGCCGAGGTACAGGTTGCGCAGCAGGTCGAGTTTGGCCAGGTACGACTTGCCCTCACCGGAACGGGCGAGGATGACGGCGTTGTAGTTCGACTGCGCCCACCGGTCCCACACCACCACCCCGGCCGAGGCCAGGTTCAGCCCGTACAGCACGCCCATGCCGGTGCCTGCGGCACTGACCGGCAGGTCGGGGCTGGTGAACGGGAACGCGGCGGCGAGCGCGTCGGTGTCGAACACCCGGCGCATCCCGAGCGCGTCGACCGCGAGGGGCAGGCTGGTCACCCAGCCCTGCAACTGTCGCCACGTCGCCGGGGCGACGTCCAGCAGCAGCGACGACGCCAATGCCCGCACCTCGGCCACCCGGTCGGCGAGGTCCTCCGGACTGGATCCATGCACGTTCAGGTAGAGGCCGACGCGGAACAGGCGGGCTTGGCCCCGGGCGACCCGGGCGGCGAGGTCCGCAGCGTCGGCGGCGGCGGCGTCCAGCTCCGGGTCATCGAGGCGGCCCTTGCCGGCGTCGGCACGCCGCGACGACTCCAACCGGCCGCGCTGCTTACGCAGCCGGTCGGATGCCACGACCGGTGGCACCGGTTCGATGTGCAGCGACACATCGACGCGGCCCGGGTACGACAGGACCGGTTCGAGCCAGCCCGCGCCGACTTCGGCCGGGTAGCCCGTCACCGCGAGGGTGGCGCTGTAGTCGTCGCCGGCGTGCACGAAGCGCCCCGCGACCTCCACGGCGTCCGGGCTGCCCGGCAGCACTGTCCCTTCGGGTGCCGCCGCCGGTCGGCGGCGCATGGTGGGCAGTCTCATGCGAGGTCACCGTCCTCCAGCTCGGTACTCACGTCGTGGTGGGTCAGCGCTCGGGCAGGGCCGGCGGCGGCCGGGTCGAGACACGCGGCGAGGGTCGCCTGAGTGGCGTAGCCGTCCAGGGCGGTGGCGACCACCTCGCACCCGGCGAGGGCACGCACGGTCTCCCGTGCCCGATGGGTGGTGTGGGCGGAGCCTCGACTGCCGCGCACCGCGACGGTGACATCGCGGTGCAGCAGCTCGCGCTGCTCGGCGAGGTCGTCGAGGAACGCGGCGTGCGAGCGGGCGGCGTCTTCCAACGCGGGGTGCGGCAACCCCGGTGCGTCGTGCAGGATGCGGTCCGCGACGTGGGTCAGGTCGACGCGTTGCGCCCGGATGAGGATCTGCGTCGGCCCGTCGAGGCTGTGCAACCAGCGGGCGAACCCGGCGACCAGGCCGTTCTGCTCACCGGCCGAGCGCAGCCCGAACGCCACCGTCGATGCCGCCACCAGTGCGGTGGTGCCGTCGCTGCCGAGGTCGACCAGCCCTTCGGCGGTGATGCCTGTCGCCGGTAGCCGCAACGGTGCGGGCAGCGGCAACCGGTCACCGCGCCCGGCGGTGGTCGACACCCAGGCCGGGGCAGCGGCAATCGGTCCTTCAGCGGGTACGAGGCGGTGCGGGGCGCGGCGATGCCGGATCGCCGACAGCAGCCAGGCGTCGAGGCTGATCCCCTCGCGGCGGCCGACCGCAAGGAAGAACGCCGCCGCGGCCACCGGAACAGCGCCGATGAGGAAGTACAGCGGGTGGACCACCGTCGCCAGGGCCGTCCACGCGGCGTAGATGATCAGGCCGGTGACGGTGAGGATGACCAACTGCCTGCCGGTGAGGCCGAACATCAGCCGATCAGCTTTCTCCACGTCGGCGGGGACGCGAGCGCGCAGCGGCTCGTCGTCGTCACGGGTGCTCATGGGTTACTCCTGTCGCGACGGCGCCGGACGCGGCCGTCCGGCGCACTCGGGACGCCCGGCCGCACCGAGGGCGCGGGCGCCGACTCCGGGGACGGGGACGGGACGGGCGGGCGGACGGCTGGGGACGACCGCTGCGGCGCAACTGTCGGGGACGGCTGCGGCGCGGGGACGGCTTGAACCTCGGACGCGGGGCGGGCGGGCTGCACCGCGCGGACGGCCGGGACGGGACGAGCCGCCGGGACGGGACGAGCCGCCGGGACGGGACGAGATGCCGGGACGGGACGAGATGCCGGGACGGGACGAGAGGCCGGGGCGGGACGGGCGGACGCGGTAGGACGGACGCCGGGCACCGATGCCGCCGGAGTTGCCGGTGCGGCTGCGGGAGGACTGGTGGTGCGGGCAGGCGCCGGTGCACGCCGTGCCGCTGTGGGCCGTGAACGTGCGGGTGCGGCCGGTGCTGCGGAGAACACCGGTGTGACCGGGGCCGGAGGACGCCTCGGCGCCGTCTGGGCCTGCGGCGCTGCGGAGAACGCGGCGGCCGGTGCCCGGCGCGCGGTGGCCGAGGCGTTACCGGGTGCCGGGGTGGTGGGTGGGTGGCTGAACGGCTGCGTACTCGGCGGCGGTGCTGTCGCCGGAGCCGACTCCGGACCCGGTGGGGTGGAGAACACCACCGGCGGCGCGGCCGTGGTCGGCGCGGGCGCGGGGGTCTGCGGTGGGGCGGCGTTGCTGAAGGCCGGGGCGGCGCTGGTCCCGGCGGGGACGGCCATGGGGGTGTGCACGACGGGGGCGTGGCTGAACGCGGCCGGTCCGGTCGGGGCCGGGGACGGCCGGGGACGGGAACCAGCCGGGGCGGGACGGGGCGCGGGGCGGGGACGGCTGCCGCCGCCCGTCCGCGATGCCGTCCCCGCCGTGGTGCGCGCGGCCGTCCCCGCTCGTCCCGCCGTCCCCACCGCAGCGGCAGCCTTCGCGCCGCCGAGGACGCCGGCCGCCGCGCCGAGGGTCTTGATGGTCAGGATGGTGCTGACGAGCTGACCGAGCAGCCCTCGTCCGCCGGACTGCCCGAGCGGGCCGAGGACGACATGTTTCATCCAGCCCGGCAGCTTGACCATGATCCACAGCATGGTCAGGCAGACCAGGATGCCGAGGAAGGTGTCCACGCTGGTCGGGAAGCCGAGCACGATCGCGCCGTTCGGGGTGAGGAACACGCGCACGGTGGCCAGCAGGATCAGTGCCTGGGCGAGTTGCATGCCCAGGCAGGCGCCGAACGCCCGCCACCAGGTGTAGGCGATGGATTCGGTGTACGGGCTCGCGTGGCAGATCATCGCGATCGGGGCGACGCCGATCAGCAGGACCGTGCCCGCGATCCGCAGCAGGAATGTCAGCAGCACGATGATGGCCAGCACGAGCGCGCCCAAGACCAGTAGCGACACCATGATGTTGCTGCCCATGGCCGAGTTGGTCAGGGCCTGACTGATTGCCGTCGCGGCGCTCTGCGGGTCGACGCCTTGTCCGGCGATGAACAGCGTCAACGCGTTGGTGGCCTCGATCAGCTTGGCGCACAGCAGCAGCGACACGTTCGCGGCGACACCGCCGATGACCAGCCGGGGCAGGATCTGCTTGAGCCCGTGCCGGGTCTGCAAGGTTTCCCGGGCGGTGACGGTGAACCCGCCGATGACCACGAACAGCACGAACACCGCGTTCGCCACGACGAGGCACGTCGTCCAAATCGCCTTGACCTGCGCATTGTTGGTCAGGTCGGGGGTGGACAGCAGCGTCGCACCGAGCCCCTCCATGATCGGGTTCAGGGCGGACTCGACCAGGTAGGCGAAGAAGTCGGTGATCGCCTTGCGGATCTGGCCACCGATGTCCCACCACGACGGGTCGGTGTCCGTGGCGGCACCGGGGGTGGGGCTGGTTCCCGGCGATGGCGCCGGAGTCGGTGTCGGCGTGGGTGCCGGGCTCGGTCCGCCGGGTGGCGGCGGTCCGATCGGGCTCGGTGTCGGGTTGGGTTGCGGCGTACTGGGTGCGCCGGGCGCTGGGGCGGGTGCGGGTGTCGGGTCGGCCAGTGCTGCTGTGCTGGTCAGAGCGGTTGCTGCGGCTGCCAGGCCGGTGCCGAGTAGCAGGGCGAGGATCAGCCGGGCGAGGCGGTGCGGGCCTCGCCCGGCCCGCGTCGGGGTGGGGGTCATGTCAGGCCACCCATCCGCCGACGATGGTGACGAACAGCGGCGCGAGCAGGGCCAGGCCGTAGCCGATAGCGGCTGACTTCATCGCCAGTTTGCCCTTTTCGACCTCGCCGGGGTCGCCGTTGGCGGCCAGGTAGCGCAGGGCACCGACGGTGAGGAACAAGGTGGCGACGGTGACGAGGATGCCGACCAGCCAGAGCCGGATGTTGTTGACGACCGCCTGGATGGAGTCGGCCGCGAGCGGCACCATGCCGGCGTCGGCGGCGTACGCGGCGCTCGAGGTCAGCACCAGCGCGGTCGTCAACGTGGCGGCGACCGCGATCAGGACGGGGATCATGCGGGTGGCCTGGTAGAGCACCCAGGTCGACGGGTTCAGGCGAGGGCGGCGTGGACGGCGTGCGGGCTTGCGCCGTCCGGTGCGGCTGGGCTTGACGGCCATGAAAGGGCACCTCCGGGGCGGGCCGCACCCGGCCCCGGGCAGGGCGGGGCCAGGGTGCGGCGCGGTGGGTGACAGAAGGCGGGAGCCATCGGGCTCCGTGCGTGGTGACCCGGTGGTGCCGACCGGCGCGGGGCCGTCCTCCTCACAGAGGCTCGGATGGGCCGGGTCAACGGGTGTCAGCGCCGTCAGCGGGGCCGGTCGGGGAGGTCACCTACGCGGGAAGGTCCCGCACTAATCCAATACAGATCCGGACCGCGATTTTGCAGAACCGCAGGTCAACGGGGTACTCAGGGCCGGTTGGCGGGTCGGGTGGTCTCGGCGGCGGTCGTCAAGGTGGCTTCGGTGATCACGTCGGTGTAGGGGTCGCTCAGCGTGCCGTCGTTGATCGCCGTGACCAGGCGCTGCACGGCCGGGCCGCGCTGGCGGTACACCTGCCAGTACGTACGGCCGAGGCGCTCGGCGTACTCGCTGACGCTGAGCTTGTCGAGGTAGGTCGCGCCGATCAGCTCGGCTTCCGGCACGCTCAGCACGCCCAACTGCACCGCCCGCAGCAGGACGAAGTCCGGGTGGTCATACGGCGGGGCCGGCGGCCGGGAGGCGGGCACGAAGTCGACCTCCCCGGAGGTACCGGGCTCGCGCTTGTCCAGCTCGCTGCGCGTGCGGGAGAACGCCACGTTCAACAGCCGCGTGAACACCCAGGGCGAGTGCAGATCGATCGCGAGTAGGGCCTGGTAGAAGTGGCTGACCACGGTGGCCTCGACGTCTCCCGCCGACAGCAGCCACAGCCGGTAGGCGGCCTTACGCAGCCCCGGCAACGCCACCCCCACCGCGCCGACCACCCACGAGTCGGAGCCGGCGCGCGCCTGGCGAGCCAGCAGCCGCCACACGGCGTCCTTCGCCTCGGCACCGCAGGAGGGGTGGGTCAGGATTGACGACAACTCGGTCAGCGGGATCTGGCGGCGCGGCAGCCCGTGGCCGAGACGGCGACCGTCGACCGAGAGCGGCTGCGGGCCTTCGCCCCGCAGCCGGAACCGATACTCGAAGTGGTCCAGGTACGACGCGTCGGCGCCGGGTGCCAGGTCGGTGATGCGCTGTGGTGCGGACATGGTGGAACTCCCTGAGCCGTGAGAAAGGGATTCGCGGTCCGGCTCTCGGGCCGAACGGCGGTGTGCCACCACGTCATCAGGGAGCTTGAACACATCTTGAACACTGTGGATCTTGTTCAAGGCCCGGCAGGGCGCATCCCCACCGCATCGCGTGGCCGGCGTCGATGCGCCGGTCAAGGAACGGTCGAGACCGCGACAGGGCCGGTGTTCACGGTGCGGCCTGTGTGTTCAAGGCGCCGCAAGCCACGTCGCCGCAGCCGCGCAATGCCTCGCCGTACGGCCATGAACACGACGACGTCTTTTCGACGTCGATCGATGGAAATACGGCGGAGGTGAGGTGACGTGTTCAAGGCCGTCACCGCTGTATGGATCTTGTTCAACCTCGGCGAGCGTGCCGGTGATCTTGTTCAACCCCGGCCCGACCCTCCGATGATCTTGTTCAACCCTCGCGGTGATCTTGTTCATGGCGAAGTAGATCTTGTTCAAGCAGTCGGGCCCTCGTCGCCCGAGGCGATGCCCACACCGGGTCCGCGCGTGGCTGAGCGACACGTCGGCGGCACCCCGTGTTCATGGCCCTGACCTGTGTGTTCAACCCTCGTGATGATCTTGTTCAACCCTCTCGGCTGCCCACCGGGAGGGGGCTCACGAACGCTGTACCACAGAGCTCGCGTGCAAAATTCGGGTCCGGATTTGTATTGAATGAGTGTCAGCGTTCGTCGGCGGACGTGGCCCACCACCCATGCCGCAGACTCACCAGCACCACCCGCAGACGACCCCGCAGCAGTCCCACGTCGGCCTGCTGCTCCTCCCGGCGCACCAGCTCACCACGCCACCGGCCGACCCGGCCGCATGGCACGGCATCGACCCTCACCGCCTCGCCCGGCTCATCGCGCACTACACCCGTGCTGGCGATGTCGTCCTCGACCTCGACAACCACCCCGGCGTCGCCCACGCCGCCCGATACCTGCACCGTCACCCGGCGACCCTCGTCACCGACGGCGATCACACCGACGTTCGGGCCACCGCCCAGCGGCCCGAGTCCGGCGGTCTCGCCGACGTGGCCGAGCGGGGTGTCTCGCTGCTGCTGACGGGCCTGCCCCGATCCGTCGGCGGCCTGCATGAGCTGGCCGAGGTGATGCGCCGGTGGCATCGACTGCTGCGTCCCGGCGGGTTCGTGCTCATCGCGCTGGCCCCTACCGGTGCCGAGCCGCGACCGGTCCCGCATCGCAGCACCGTCGTCACGGCTGCCCGCGCCGCCGGGTTGCGCTACCACCAGCACCTGCCCGTCCTGCTCGTGCCGCTCCCGGCCGTCGAGCCGCGCACCGACGCGGCGACCGCCGCCATCACCCGTCCCGCACTGCTCGGCGGCAGGCACGTGCCTGTCCATCTGGACGTCCTCGCGTTCGCCGCCAGCAGCATCGACCAGGGAGCCGTCCGTGCCTGAACCCGTCACCGCCACCTCCCGCACCACGCCGGACGTCACGCCGCTGTTCCAGCACATCGCCGACGGGGTGCAGGGCTCGGTCCTGCTGACCGGGCAGACCGCGTCCCGCGACCTGCGACGCAACCGCTACACCCCGGCCTCGATGGACCATCCGGGCAAGATGCTGCCCACCATCGCCCGCTACCTCATCGCCACCTACACCGACGAAGGCGACCTGGTCGCCGACCCGATGGCCGGCATCGGCACCACCCTCGTCGAAGCGATGCACCTCGGCCGCCACGGCGTCGGGGTCGAGTACGAGGATCGGTGGGCGCAGCACGCCGCCGACAACATCCGCCTCGCCGCCAGCCAGGCAGCGACCGGCACCGGGGAGATCTACCTCGGTGACGCCCGGCGCCTGCCCGCACTGCTGCCGCCCGAGGTCCACGGCCGGATCGCGCTGGTCATCACCTCACCGCCGTACGGGCCGTCGACCCACGGCCACGTCCGCACCCCCGGCCCACGCCGGGGGAAGGTCCGAAAGCTCAATCACCGGTACGGCGCCGACGCCGCGAACCTCGCCTACACCCAGCACGCCGAGCTGGCCGAGGGGTTCACCCAGATCCTCACCGGCTGCGCCGCCGTGCTGCGGCCCGGCGGCCACGTCGCGGTCACCGCCCGGCCGTACCGGCGGCACGGGGAACTGATCGACATCCCCGGCATGGTCGCGGCGGCCGGGATCGCCGCCGGACTGACCCTGGTCGAGGAACTCGTCGCGCTCATCGCCGGAGTCCGTGACGGCGTGCTCGTGCCGCGGGCGTCGTTCTTCCAGATCAAGAACGTCCGCGATGCCGTCGCCGCCGGTGACCCCCAGTGGCTGATCCAGCATGAGGATCTGCTGCTGTTCCGGCTCGGCCCGAAGGACGTCGCGTGACCCGGGCGACCTGGACGGTCGACGCCGTCCGCGCGCTGGGCACCACGACCGACATCGTCACCGCCGCAGCCGTCCTCGGCATCGGCCGCACCACCGCCTACCAACTCGCCCGTGACGGTGAGTTCCCCGTACCCGTGACCCGGGTCGGCCGCCGCTTCATCGTCGGCGTCCCGCACCTGTTGCGCGCCATCGGAGCCGCTGAGACCGCGGGCTGACAGCCGTCCGGCCCGAGCCGGGGACCGTCGCGTCGAGGGGCGGCGCACCGGCGGAGACCCCGGTGGTGACCAGGCTTGATCCCGCCCCACCGTCCGGCATGGATGGCGTGTCGACAGTCGTCCCAGCGGATTCGCCGATCAGCGAATCCGCTGGGACACACCCACCCACCCGAACAGGACGAACCGCATGAACACCGGAACGACGTCCAAACGCTGCTTCTGCCGCGACCGCAACACCGGCAAACCGCTCGGCGCCAAATGCCCGAAGCTGCGCCGAGGCACCACCTGGAACCCGCACCACGGTGTCTGGCAGTACCAGATCGAACTCCCCAAGGCCGCCGACGGCCGCCGCCGCCCGCTACGCCGAGGCGCCTTCGACAACCAGAACGACGCGGGCGATGTGCTGCGCCGCATCACCGACGCCCTCGCCGTCTGCGAACCCGGCGACACCGCCAACCTCACCCGGGCCGGGGACATCATCGAGAAGGCCGTCAACGCCGACCAGCAGGTCCCCGACCCGGAGCAGGTCCGCCGCCTGCTGTACGCGGTCGAGAAACTCGACACCGTCCCCGACGTGGCCGGTCTGCTGACGATGTTCATCACCAGCCGAGGCGGCGCCCGCGACGCAGGCCGGAGCAAGAAAAAGAAGATCAAGGAAGGCACCCGCCGCTCCTATCAGGGCCACATCGACAACCATCTCGTCCCGCACCTGGGCACGGTCCGGGCCGACCGGCTCACCGCCGGCCTCATCGAAGCCATGTTCGAGAAGATCGAAGAACGCAACGAACGCATCGACCTGTACCGCGCCAGCCCGGACCCGCAGAAGCAGGACGAGGTCAAAGGGCTGCGGACCGTGGGCATCGCCACCCAGCACCGGATCCTGGCCACCCTGCGCGCCGCCTACAACTGGGCCATGCGACGCGGCATCGTCGCGGTCAACCCGGCGAAGCTGGTCGAGGTCGCCCCGGAAAAGGCACCGAAGAAGCTGGTGTGGACCGCCGAACGCGTCGCCGAGTGGCGGCTGACCGGCAAGGTCCCCGAGGACGCGATCATGGTCTGGACGCCGGAACAGACCGGCGTCTTCCTCGACCACCTCATCGCCTGCAATGACCCGCTCTACGCGCTTTACCACATCGTCGCCTACCGAGGGCTGCGCCGAGGCGAAGCGTGCGGGCTGCACCGCGTCGACTACGACCGCACCCGCAAGAAGATCACCATCGCCTGGCAAGTCGTGCAACACGGCTGGGAAGCCCGCCTCGAACGACCCAAGACCGACGACAGCTACGACGACGTCCCCCTGGACGACGGGTCGGTCATCGCCCTCGACAACCACCTCGTGCAACAGCGACGGCAACGGCTGGCCGCCGGAGCCAAATGGGTCGAGACCGGCCTGTGCTTCACCACCGACACCGGCGCCATGCTGCACCCGGCCGCCATCACCGACCACTTCTACTTCCGCCTTCGGCAAGCCGGTCTCCCGCCGATCGGATTGCACGGCCTGCGCCACGGTGCCGCGACCATCAACCTTGCCGCCGGGGTGGATATGCGGGTCGTGCAAGAGCTGCTGCGCCACTCCTCGATCACCGTTACCAGTGACCTCTACACCAGCGTCCTACCGGACCTGGCGTTCGACGCCGCAGAGAAGGCAGCCGCCAGCGTGCCCCGTCGGCGACACCTCAAGGCCGTCAGCTGATCAGAAGTGCAGACTCGGGACCGCCGACGCGGTCCCAGTCTCATGCGTGGCCTTCAAGTTCGTCGAGGCGGCGTACTAACCGATAATCTCACCCAGGCGCTTGCGAATCTCGGCCGCGCCCATCAATGCCAGGTCAAGCCGGCGAACTTGGCTGCTGCTCGGGTTCGGCCGGTCATGGGTCAGCCGCATGCCGTAACCGCCGCGTCGGATACGTCGTTGCATCGATTGCGGATCCGGCTGGCCGTGGCCACATCAGCCAGGGCCAGCCGGTCGAGGCAGGCGTCTGAGTTCAGCCAACCGCGCTGAGGTCGTACGAGCGGGACACCACGTTGGCCGAAGGAGGTCAGCATTTCCATCCTGGCGGATCTTCAGGCCGGCGTCGTCGGCGAGCCGTTCTTGGCCATGCTGCATCGGGTGGCCAGCGCGCAGGTGGCAAGGCACCCCGGCGCGTACCGCGACCAACGCGATGATCCCGAGCTGGCCATCGAGGTGACGCAGGACTTCATCGCCGACCACTGGCAACGGGCCATCCCCGCACTGGTCGCGCAGGCCTCGGATGACGCGTCGCTGGAGCGGCTGCTGCACACCAGCATGAAGAACTGGCTCATCGACAAGTTCCTCACCACGACGGTGCATGGCTCGGTGACCAAGACGCTGACGGAGCATCTTGCTGCGCATGACGAGTTCGAGCAGGTGCCCGCGGGGCAGGACGGTGCCGGCCGGTGGCGGTTGGCCGGCACGCAGGAGCCGCCGTGGGGCGGCGGCCTGGACTGTCTGGTGGCCGCGGCGGGGATGGTCCGGGCCAAGGTCATCCGGTGGGAGAGCGAGACGCGCCGTGCTCCGCTGACCACCGCGGAGGATTTGTCGGCGGTGGTACGGGCGGTGATGCAGGCCGCCGGGGGTTGCCTGTCGGTGCAGCAGCTTGTCGAGGTTCTCCTCCGGCGGTTCGCCGGCACCGTGACCACCCTGGCGATGCCGCCGGACGCTCTGGACCTCGAAGCCGAGCAAGTTGCCGATTCAGGGCCGCTGCCACCCGATATCTGGCAGGCGCACGAGGAGGCATCCGCGGCGGCGCATGCTGCGGCCGACGTGATCGGGCAGCTAACAGTGCAGGAGCGTCACCTGTTGGGGTTGCAGGCGGCCGCGGAGAACCCGGCGGCGGCGGTACGGCGCGTGCAGGAGTATCTGGGATGTGGGCGCAGCAAGGCGTACCTGCAGATGGAGCGGGTCCGCGCCCTCGTGCGAGAGCTTGCCGGCGCCGTGGAGGACAGCGAGTTGGTAGTGCGCGGTGTGCTCGCCGCGTGCCGGGCCGCCCTTCCTGGCGCCGAGGGCGTGGACAATCCTGGCGATGGGTCGTCAGACCATGATGAGGACTTTATTGACGGGGACAGGAGGGAGGCGTCGTGACGACGGACCTGCCCGCGTCCTTGCGGGCCCTAGCCGGGTCCTTGTCGGTCCCTCAGGCGCTGACGACCGAGGCGCTGCGGGAGCGATTCGGTGATCCCGACGCCGTGGATCCCGCCGTCGGTCAGGTGCGCCGCGCCGAGTGGGGCGACGTGTCGCAGCTGGTGCTGCTACTGGAAGGCGCTGTAGATGAGCGGCACTGGCGGGTGGTGCCGGTGTCGATCGACCCGACGGGCGAGGACGAGAACAGCCTGGTGCTCAACGAGGCGCGGACGGCGTTCCCGGTGGAGGTGACGGCCTGGGCTGGTCAGCCGGCGCGTGTGCCGACCGGGGTGCTGAGCCGGGTCGTCGACCTCTGGGATGCCGACGTGACCGCTTGGTGCGCCGCCACCTCGGCGGAGCCCCCACCGGGTACGCGTCACGGAAGGCCCGCCACACCGCATAGTCGAGACGCGCAGGTCCGCGCCGACCTGCAAGACGCGCTCGAGGCCCTCGCCGAGGCGCCGCTCGTTCCCGTCCGCGCGGACGGCGTGCTCGACGTGCCCGCCGCCGCGCAGAGGG
The DNA here is from genome assembly GCF_016862275.1 of Actinoplanes nipponensis. GTDB lineage: Bacteria > Actinomycetota > Actinomycetes > Mycobacteriales > Micromonosporaceae > Actinoplanes > Actinoplanes nipponensis. The sequence goes on from NZ_BOMQ01000071.1 coordinate 18,360, forward strand.
TCGGCTTACGGGAGGTGGTTCAGGCGCTTGGCGTGCCGCTGGTGGCCGCGACGAAGATCCTCAAGGGCAAGGCGGCAATTTCTGAGCAACAGGCGGCGGTCCTCGCCGGGTTGTTCGGCGTCGCCGCGAGCGACGTGCTGGCGGCGGTGAATGGGCTGCCGCCGGGGCTGGCCGTGGAGTTAGAGCGGCCGCGCTGGCGCACGGTGTGGCGGACCTGGGCAACCCGGCTGCGCAGGACGGAGGACGCGGTCCGGCTGGAGATTGGCCTTGGCGCGTTCGGGCTGGCGTTTCGGCAGACCGGCGCGGCTGGCGCCGCGGACTGGGAGAACCGAATCGCGCATTGGCTGGCCGTCAACGATCCGAAGGACGTGTCGGGTGGCGCCTGACCGCAACTCGGCGGCGGTGACCGCCCAGGTGAAAGCAATGCTGCGCGTCTTGGGCCAGCAGCGCCCCGACTCCGTCGAGCGGCTGTGCGCCGATGCCCTGGCCGAACTCGAAGGATGGCCGGAGATCCGGGTCCGCTTGGTCGACGAGCACGTCGGTGCCGGCGGATGCTCGGTCGCGGGCAGCTACGGCGATGACGCGGATCCGCCAGAGCTGCGAGTGGCCCGGTCCGCGTCGCATCGACGCTGCCAGTTCACCGTCTTGCACGAGCTGGGCCACCATCTGCAGAACACCAGTTTCGAGCTGGCCGAGAATCTGCTTACCGCCGCCGACTGGGTCGAGGACGCCGCCTGCGACCGGTTCGCTGCCCGCATCCTGCTGCCGGATGAACTGGTGGCCGCCTGCTTTGCCGAAGCCACCCCCACCGCCGGCGACGTCGTGCGCCTATATCAAGCGTCTACTGCTTCCCGGGCGGCGTGCGTGGTCCGGGCGGCCGAGCATCTGCGCAGCCCTGGGGCGGTGGTGTTGTACGACGCGGCAGGGATCGTCTCGTTCGCCGCCGCTCAGGGCGTTTACCCACCGGCTCGCGGCAGCGACCAGGTGCACACGGCGCTGGTCGCCGCGGCCCTGCGAGGCCTGGACAGGGCCGACGGGGCGGCTGTGACCGTCGACGCCACGACCATCCGGTACCGCACCCACGACCACGGCCCGCTCTACGGGCAGGCGGCTTGGTGCGACGGATACCTCGTCGCCGTGCTCGTCGAGCACCACGCCCCGTGGGAGCCGTTCTCCCCGACCCGCAGTCCGGCCGAATTCCGATCAGCGGCCTCGGCCGACTGCGCAATCTGCGACGAGACCTTCCCGGCAACTGACGTCTGCGCGGCGTGCGGGGAACCGCGCTGCCCGTCCGGCCACTGCGCCTGTACCCAGCGCCGCGAACGTCGCTGCGACCGGTGCTTCCTCTCCTGGGGCATGTCCCGCTTCCCCGACGGCGGTACGACCTGCATCGACTGCCTCTGACGATCACCACGGCGGCAGTTCGTGGACGATCTCGGCGATGGGTCGTCAGACAAGGGTGAGGGCCACCGCGGCCCTCCGGCACCCCCGGGTGACGCACCCCGCGCCTCGCGCGGAGAGGAGGCCCTCCATGGGACACACGAATGATCAACTCAGTGCGGTCCGTGCGCAGATCGACGCCGACGACGGACCGCTGAAGGAGGCCCGCGCCCGGCTCGAGCTGGTCCGCGACATCGTCGAAGGCTTCTACGGTGCGCTGCGCTCCTACCGCAGCGGCTCGCTGGCCCACCACACCATGATCGACCCGGTCACCGACGGCGACGGCGGCCTGGTCCTCGACCGCCGCTGCTACCCCGGACTCGGCCCCGAAGGCGGCGGTGAGCCCCCGACCGAGGTCTGCGACCAGCTGTGCGCGCTGCTGGGCCCGGAAGTCCGCCGCACCTACCCGAACGCGCGCTGCGGCACCTCCAAGCGTGGCCCCAAGTTGACCTTCGGCGCCCCGATCGACGGCCAGGACCCGACCGTCGACATGGTCGTGGCACTCACCCGCCGCGACGGCGACGGCCTCTGGATCCCGAACCTGCACACGAACCGGTGGGAAGCCTCGCACCCCGAGGGCCACGTCACCCTCTTCAATGCCGGCCCCGCCGCGCTGCGACAGACCCGCCGCGCCGTGATCCGCCTCGCCAAGGCATGGAACAAGCAGTACACCCAGCCCGGCATGTCGTCGTTCCACCTGTCCACGCTGGCGTTGGAGTTCGTCCAACCCGGCGTCGGCGTGGCGCGCGCCCTGCACACGCTGTTCGACCGCGCCGCCACCCGCATCGAACGGGGCCAGGCCACCCCCGATCCGGCCGGGGTCTCGGCCCCGCTCAAGCTGCTGCTCGACCGTGCCACGGTCGCCACCCGCCTGCGCAGGGCCGCCGACGCCCTGGGTGACGCCCTTGCCCGCGACGACGACCCGGTCGCCGTCCAGGCCGCCCTGCACCGGGTCTTCTGGAAGTACGTCGACGACCCGCACGACAACCGCCTGGCCCAAGCCGCCGCGGTGCTGCGGCCCCGCCAGCCGGTGTCGACGACCGCGCTCGGCATCACCGGCCCGGCCGCCATGGTCGCCACGACCCGCGCCTACGGCGGACGTACGCCACGATGATCGGCCCGTCGTGGCGGGAGCCGGCCTGGTTCGCCAGGCCGGCCCACCGGCTGCCGTTCCTCGCGGCCCTGAAAGCAGCCGGCGCCGCGCCGCGTCCGATCCGGCCGCCCCGCGTGTACCGCGGCGGCTTCGCGCTCCGGTGCACGATCATCCCGGCTGGCCTCGACCGCCGCACGGTGACGATCGTCTTCGGCTGTGGCAGCCCGGAGGTGCCCCGCGTGTTCGTCGACGGCCCCACCGATTCCCCGCACCGCTACGACGACGGTTCGCTGTGTATGTGGTATCCGTACGACCCACCTGAGCGGCAGTGGCAGCGCCGCGACGGCCCCGTGGTGCTGCTCGGACACATCGCGTCCCACCTGATTCGCGAAGCCTGGTGGCGTCGCACCGGCGAATGGGTCGGCGATGAAGCTCCGCACCGCGCCCTAGATCGGCAGGAGACTCTATGAGCACCACCCACGGCCCAGCGGCTTCAGCGTCGGCGGCCCCAACCCCGGTCCCCTCGGCAACTCCGCCGCAGGCGAAGAGCAGCGCGACGACCACCTCCACGGCCGTGCCGGCCGCACCACCGCCGACCACCTCCGCTCCCGCTCCGACGCCTTGGTGGACGAGTGGCCCGCTGCTGGCAGCGGTGGTAAGCGCCGCGGTGGCCATCTGGCTCGCCGCCCGTACGGCCCGCCGTAGCGAGCGCGAGAAGGAACGTGCCCGCCAACGCGACCTGTTCACCGCCGCCTATCAGGCGTACGCCGACTACCGCGAGCTGCCGTACGCCATCCGCCGGCGCCGCCACGACGAAGCCGCTGCTGAACGGGTCCGTCTCTCGGAAGTCCTCCGGGAGATCCAGAGTCGGCTGGCCTACTACCAGACCTGGACCGCTGCCGAGTCCGAGACCGTCGGAGCCGTCTACCGGACGTTGGTGGAGCAGGCCCGCAAGGTCGTCGGCGGCGGGATGCACGAGGCATGGAAAGCGCCACCCATCACCGACGACAGCGCGATGAACATCCCGACCACCGTCATCGACCTGTCCTCGCTCGAAGAGCGCGAGAAGGCTTACGTCACCGCCTTCCACCAGCACCTGCAGGCGCTCGCTCCCTGGTGGCGTCGCCGTGCCTCATGGTGGGGCAGCAAGTCCAACATGATTTCACCACCGCAGTCTTCCGAAACAAATCCGGCGAGAAAGGCGCAGGCCAAGCCTCAGCCCGATGAGACCTCCAGCGATCCCGGCGCGACGTGACCTGCCAAAGGGTCGCCGGGTGTTTCCTGTGTGCCCGGTTTCCATCGCCCGCGAGTGTGCCGCGGCGCGGCTGGTCAATGGCCCGTGAGCTGAATCACGCGGTGGCCATGTTGGCGACGAATACCGGCACGTGTCTGGGCATGCCAGCGTCTCCAGATCACGCATGGATCACGCAAACGTCCACAAGGGACGAAAAGATGGCCCTGACCAGCAGCAAAACGCCTGGTCAGGGCCATCATCAACTGTGCGCCGCGTAGGACTTGAACCTACAACCCGCGGATTAAGAGTCCGCTGCTCTGCCAGTTGAGCTAGCGGCGCTCGCTGACAACGGAGAAACACTAACACGACCTTCTGGCCCCCTGAAATCGGCACCCAGCATGATCGTCTCGCCGGGACCCGCGCCGGGATGACCCCCGCGCGTTGCGCGAGTAAGGCAGGATGTGCCCGCGGAACGTGGGATCGAGGATCAAGGATGGTCGGCATGCGGCGCTCACTCGTGGCGGTTGTGGCGTTGGTGGTGGTCACGCCGCTGGCACTGGCTGCTTGCAGCAAAGATGAGAAGACCGCCACGCCGGCCGCCTGGGTCGGGGCCGCGCCGTCGTCGGCGCCCTCCGGCGGGTTGCCCGAGTCCGGCGTCACCGCGCCCGGCGAGACCGGGGGCAGCTCGGCCGCCTCACTCACTGTGACGCCGGCCACGGGCAAGAAGGACGTACCGGTCAGCGCCGAGATCGGTTTCAAGGTCTCCGGCGGCAAGGTGACGAGCGTCGCACTCAAGGATGCCGCCGGCAAGGCCGTCGCCGGGGCGCTGCGCGAGGACGGCTCGTCCTGGGTGCCGAGCAAGCCCCTCAAGACCAACAAGAAGTACGAGGCCACGGTCACCGCCGTCGACGCCGCCGGGGCCACGAAGACCGCGGGCACCACCTTCACCACCATGGGCAAGCCGGCCCGGCAGACCGGCACCGGTCTCTACCTCTTCGACGACCGCACCTACGGCGTGGCCATGCCGGTCGTGGTGGAGTTCAACCCGGGCATCAAGAAGAAGGACCGGGCCGCCGTGCAGAAGCGGATGTTCGTCAAGACCTCGCCGGCGCAGCCCGGCGTCTGGTCGTGGACGGCCAGCGGCACCCAGGCCTACTACCGCGGGCCGCAGTACTGGAAGACCGGCACCGAGCTCGCCGTGCGGATCGCGCTCGGCGGCCTGCCGACCGGGGGCGGCCGGTACGGCGACCAGGACCGCGGCGCCACCGCCAAGATCGGCCGCAGCTTCATCATGAAGGTCGACAACAAGACCAAGAAGATGACCGTGGTGCAGGACGGCAAGACCGTCCGCACGATGCCGGTCAGCCTCGGCAAGAAGAGCACCCCCTCGTCCAGTGGCACGATGGTGGTCATGGAGAAGAAGGCGGCGACGGTCTTCGACACGACCGCCGAGCTGGGCCCGGACGACGGATACCGGACCGAGATCGAGTACGCCCAGCGCATCACCTGGAGCGGGCAGTACATCCACTCCGCCCCGTGGTCGGTCGGCTCCCAGGGCCGCCGCAACGTGTCGCACGGCTGTGTCAACGTGTCCCCGTCGAACGCCCGCTGGCTCTTCGACAAGACGCTGATCGGCGACCCGATCACCGTGCGGGGCACCGAGGACAAGCTGGCCGCCGGCAACGGCTGGACGGCGTGGGACATGAGCTGGAAGGAATTCGTCAAGGGCAGCGCGCTGCCGGTGCCGGCCGAGCTGGCGGCCCAGGAAGGCGCCTGAAACTTGAAGCGTAAAGTAACTTCGGTCGCTTGACCCCAGGGCGCGGCGCCACCCTCCAGGGGCCGCGGCACGAAACCGGGATTGGTGGCTCGGCATTCATGGAGGAAGATGGGCGCCGGGACGACAGCGCGGTGAGAGGGATCATGGGATTTCGTGGAGAACGGTCGACGGGCGTGACAGCGTCACCGCTGACCGCCCGGGCCGGGCGACGGCCGTGGCGGGTCGCCGTGGCGGCCCTGGCGACCGCGGGTGTGCTGCTGACGGCGGGTTGCAGCGGCGACGACGCCGAGACCCCCTCGTGGCAGGGCGGCTCCCAGGGTGACGGATCCGGGGCCTCGCCGGCGCCGGCGCCCGCGCCGACGCTGAGCACGGTGGCCGTGACCTCTCCGGCCCCGGACGCCAAGGACGTCGAGGCGGCCACCGAGATCAAGTACGACACCGAGGACGCCGAGAACACCACCGTCGAGGTCAAGGACGCCGACGGCGCCGAGGTCAAGGGCACCCTCGACAAGGACAAGAAGGTCTTCATCCCGGCCAAGGCGCTCGGCTGGGGCAAGACCTACACGGTCACGGTCAACGGCACCCCCTCCGGCGACAAGGGCGGCAGCACGTCCAGCACCTTCACGGTGATGAAGAAGCCGGCGAAGCTGGTCCGCGTCACGAGCTTCCTCGCCGACGGGCAGACCGTGGGCGTCGGCATGCCGATGATCGTCCGGTTCGGCCGCTCGGTGCCGGAGAAGTACCGCGACGACGTCCAGCGCCGCATGACGGTGACGGCGACGCCGGCCCAGGAGGGCATCTGGCACTGGACCAGCCCCACCGAGGTGCACTACCGCCCGAAGACGTACTGGAAGCCCTACACCAAGATCTTCTACAAGGTGCAGCTGGCCGGGGTGCCGATGGGCGACGGCTGGTACGGCCGCTCCGACCTGACCGTGGACCTCAAGGTCGGCCGGTCGTTCGTGATGACGGTCTCCAACAAGACCAAGAAGATGATCGTCAAGCAGGACGGCAAGGTCATCAAGACCATCCCGGTCAGCCTCGGCAAGAAGAGCACCCCCTCGTCGAGCGGCACGATGCTCGTCATCGAGAAGAAGGAACACACCGTCTTCGACACGCTCGAGGAGCTCGGCCCCGAGAAGGGCTACCGCACCAAGATCGACTTTGCCCAGCGGATCACCTGGAGCGGCCAGTTCATCCACGCCGCGCCGTGGTCCGAGGGCGTGCAGGGCCGCACCAACGTCTCGCACGGCTGTGTCAACGTCTCGATGGCCATGGGCAAGTGGCTGTTCTCCCGCACGATGCTCGGTGACCCGATCACGGTCAGCGGCACCGAGGAGAAGCTGAAGAACGGCAACGGCTGGACCGACTGGAACATGAGCTGGGACGACTACAAGAAGGGCAGCGCCATCTGAGCGCACCCCTGAGCACGCGGGCCGGTCGGTTTCCGACCGGCCCGCGCGCCGTTTCCCCGGCGGGCGCGCCCGCCGGTCTTACGCTGTGCTGATGCCAAGATCACCGCTCGCTGTCGTGCCGTTCGTCCTGCTCCTCGCGGGTACGGTCGCGGGCTGTTCCCACCCGTCGCATCAGGCGGCCACGCCGTCACCGGCCGCCGCGCCCAGCGTCTCGCCCGCGATGGCCGGTCAGACCGCTGCCGGGAACGCCCCCGCCGGGGCCACGCCGGCCGGGGAGGTGGCCTCGGTTGACGAGCCACCCGGCGCGCTCACCTGCGGCAAGGCGGTCCGCGCGGTCCGCGACGCCTCCCTGATGCAGCCGGGCGTGATCGCCGACATCGCCGGCGCCGCCGGCACGGCGGACGCCCCGGTGGCCGACGCGGCGCAGGCCCTGTCGGCGGCCTACACGAAGGCGGTGGCCGCCCACGGCACCGACGCGGAACCGGACGCGGTCGCGGCGGTCAGCGCCGCCGCCGCCGAACTGGTCGCGATCTGCGACGACTCGGGCCTGGCCACGACAGGCTGAGCCCCCACCCGGCCCGCCGACCGCCGCGGTCGGACCGCCAGACGTCCTCGACCCGCCAACCCTCCGGCCCGTCGAGGCCGTCATCCTTCCGGGCCTTCCGGGCCTTCCGGGCCTTCCGGGCCGTCGGGGCCGTCGGGGCGGTCAGCCTTCCGGCTCGTCGGGCCGCCTGCCCTCTGGGCCGCCTGCCCTCTGGGCCGCCTGCCCTCCGGGCCGTCGGGGCGGCCGGCTCTCCGGCTCGTCGGGGCCGCCAAGCCGCCGCGCCGCCCGGGCCACCGAATGCACCCACCAGGACCGGATGCGGGCGCTCGCTACCGTGGGCCCGGTGACCGACCAGCTCGACCAAGCCGTCGCCGCCACCTGCGCGGCCTACCTCGACCTGGCCGACCGCCACGCCCCCGGCCTCGTCCAGGGCCTCTACCTCCAGGGATCCATCGCGCTCGGCGACTACCGCCCCGGCGTCAGCGACATCGACTTCGTCGCCGTGGTCTCCGGCCGGCCCGACCTGTCCGCCCTGCGCGCGGTGCACGGCCACCTCCGGCGGTCCCACGGCGGCACCCCCTTCGACGGCCTGTACGTCACCGCCGAGGATCTCCGGCGTGATCCCGCCGCCGGCCCGCCCGGTCCGGCGGTGCACGAGTGGCGGGTCGAGCCCGCGTCGGCCTTCGAACGCCATCTCGTCACCTGGCACGTGCTGGCGCAGGGCGGTGTCGCCGTGCGCGGTCCCTCGGTGGCCGAGCTCGGCATCCACACCGACTGGCCCGCGCTGGCCGCCGGCACCCGGGAGAACCTCGCCGGCTACTGGACCCGCTGGCGCGACCGCACCGCGCGCGGGCCGGTCGGCTACAGCGCCCGGGCGACCGCCTGGGGTGTGCTCGGCGCCGCCCGGCTGCGGCATACGCTCGCCGCCGGGCGGGTCACCGCGAAGACCGAGGCCGCCCGGTACGCCCTGGACACCTACGACGAGCGCTGGCACCGGGTGATCCGGGAGGCCCGGCGGATCCGGGTCGGCGGGCCGGCGCTGTACCGGGGGCCGGTACGCCGGCACGCCGACCTGATGGGCTTCCTGCGGGTGGTGCTGGAGGCCGGGTGAGCACCCTCAGACGATGCTCGCGTGGGCCGTGATGATGCGCCAGCCGTGCCCCGGGTCGTGCACCCACGTGCGGGTGTAGCGCATGCGGGCCTCGAACGGGGTGCCGTCGATGCTGCCGCGCAGGGTGCCCAGGAACCAGGTGATCCCGGTCGTCCCGGCCACCAGCGCGGTCACGTCCTCCTCGTGCAGGGCCTCGATCACCTGTGTCCCGGTGCGGTGCACCCGCAGGTCGTCGTGCTTGCCGTAGAGCGCGCCGTCGGGGCCGGTGAAGACCAGCCGGTCGTCGAGCAGCGTGTCGAGCGCCGCCACGTCCGAGGCCAGCTGGGCGGCCTGCAGGCGGCGTTCCGCGGCAAGTAGTTCCTTCTCGTCCACCGGTACCTCCCGTTCCGACGTCAGGGTATGGCCTGCCGCGCGGCCGCGAACGGGACCCGGTCGAAGATGAAGCGGCTGTAGGTGATCCGGCCGTGCGCGACGGTCAGGAACTCGGCCCCGGGGCCGCTGGCCACGAGCGCCGAGCTGGTGTCGTACATCATCAGGGCCTTGTCCTCGTCGCCGAAGGCGGCGATCAGCGTGGCGCTGTGCAGCAACTGGGCGAAGGGCGCGAGGAAGGCGCGGAAGGCATCGCGGCCTTCGAGACGGCCCGCCGGCGCGTCGCAGACGATGTCGTCGGCGACGTAGCCGAAGGCCAGGTCGAGGTCCTTGGTCGTCCAGGCCGCGTGGTACGCCAGGGCCACGCGCAGGGCGGTGCTCGCTTCTTCGGGCATCGGGGTCACCTTCCGGGTCGGTCGTGAGCGGTTCCCTTGTTGAGACACCGGCACAGCCGCGATCGGAACGGTGCGGGCGGGTGAGATGCTGCGGTCGTGGACGGTACGGGGTTCGCCGAGCTCGTCGAGCCGCACCGCCGTGAGCTTCTGTTGCACTGCTACCGGATGCTGGGCTCGCTGAGCGACGCCGAGGACGTCCTGCAGGAGACGCTGGTGGCCGCCTGGAAGGGCCTGCCCGAGTTCCGCGGGCGGTCGTCGCTGCGCTCGTGGCTCTACCGGATCGCGACCAACCGCTGTCTCAACGCGCGGCGCGACGCCGGCCGGCGCGTCCCGGCGGCGCCGACGCCCCCGTTCGAGCCGCCCGCGCCGACCCGCCGGGACGCGGTGACCTGGCTTCAGCCGTGGCCCGACGCGCTGCTGGAGCAGGTGCCCGACATCGCTCCCGGCCCCGAGGCCCGGTACGCGATGAAGGAGGCGGTGGAGCTGGCGTTCATCGCCGCGCTCCAGCGGCTCCCGCCCCGGCAGGCCGCGGTCCTGATCCTGCGGGACGTCCTGGGCTACTCGTCCGCCGAGGTCGCCGGGATGCTCGCGATGACCCCCACGGTGGTCAAGGGGGTGCTCCAGCGGGCCCGCTCCGCCGCGGGGGACGGCCGGGCGGAGCCGGGGGACGAGGGGCTGGCGCAGCGCTTCGCGGAGGCGTTCACGGCCGGCGACATCGACGCGGTCGTCGCGCTGCTGGCCGACGACGCCTGGCTGACCATGCCGCCGGCGCCGCACGAGTACCGCGGGCCCGCGGCGATCGGGGCGTTCCTGCGGGCCAGCGACGTATGGCGCGGGCCGCGCCGGATGCTGCTCGTCCCGGCTCGGGTGAACACGCAGCCGGCGTACGCCTGCTATCTGGCCGGTCCCGGCGAGCCGGTCGCCCGGCCGGCCGGGCTGATGGTGGTCACCGTGCGCGGCGATCGGATCGGCGCGCTGACGCGTTTCCACGACAACGCCGCGCTGGCCCGGCTCGGCCTGCTCGAGGCGGCGGGGGTCACTTCGGCTGGATGAGCCAGTTCCACGCCCGGCGCAGGCCGTCGCCGAACGAGTCGTCGGCCCGGGCGAGGGTTTCCTCGCTGGGCTCGGGCAGCTCGGCGGCGGGGACCGCCACGATGACCCCGTGTTCGAAGAGGCCGTCGACCTGGGTGGCGTTCGCGTACCGGTGGCCGTCCGCCGTCTTCACGACCAGGCCGTGGAAGATCTCGTCCTGGTCGTCGGAGAGCACGTGCTCGACCGTGCCGACCTTGTCGCCCGCGCGGTCGTAGACCGGCGTGCCGTCGGCGAGGACCAGGAACGACTGCGGGGCCCCGAGGTCTTCGGGGGCGGTGTTGTCCGACATGGTCCCGGTGGTACCCCGCGGGGCCGCGCGGTAACCGGCGTCAGTCGCTCGGCGGGAGCAGCGCCACCTCGCGGTAGAAGCGGTCGATCGTGCGGACCGTCGCCTCGAACTCGTCCAGCCCGAACGGCTTGGTCACGTAGGCGTTCGCGCGGTGCTGGTAGCTGGACGCGATGTCCGGGGCCGCGCCGGAGGTGGTCAGGATGATGACCGGGATGGCCTTCAGCCGGTCGTCCGTCTTGATCGCCGCGAGCGTCTCGCGGCCGTCCATCCGCGGCATGTTGAGGTCGAGCAGGATCAGGTCCGGCCGCTGCGCGTCCTCGTACGGGGAGGTACGCAGCAGGTAGTCGAGCGCCTCGCGCCCGTCCGCCACCCGGTTGACCGTCGTCTGTTGCTCGGAGCTCTCGAGCGCCTCCGAGATCATCAGGGCGTCGGCATCGTCGTCGTCCACGACGAGGATCTCGAGACTCCGCACCGCTACCCCCTTGTTTGCAGTTCGGCAAGCATAGGGGGTGGGGCTGTCCGGGGCCACCGCCGCGGGGAAGGAATGCGGCGGCGTGGCGCGGCACGGCTAGGGGGCGGTGCCGGCGCTCGGGCCCGAGGGGGCCGCGACGGTGTCGGCCAGCGCGGTGACGTGCCCGCCGAGCAGGGTCACGGCGGCGATGACGATGACCACGATCAGGCCCGCGAGCAGGACGTACTCGATGACGGTGGCACCCTGGTCGGCCGGCCGGGCGTGCGACATCGTGGGTCTCCTTCAGCGGTGCCGGGTCCTGTCCCGTCTGTATCGGCCCCGCGTGCGGTCACTCAAGGTTTCGCCCGGCGCTCAGGCCGGATCGGCGAACCAGCCGGCGACCTGGTCGGGCGGCAGGTCGAAGCCGGTGGCCCGGGTGCCGGCCCAGTTGACCCCGACCAGCAGGCCGTCGCTGTGCAGGCCGGGCAGCCAGCTGTCGAGCCAGTCGGCCACCGGGATCTCCACCACGTCGAACCCGCGGTACGCGGTGACGGCGCCGACCACCCGCTCGGCCCGGGTGGGCTTGGACCAGAACGGCATGGCGCGGCGGCCGTTCTCGTCGCCGGGTGCGGGGTAGCCCGCGCCGTCCCGGATCGACCAGACCCGGCCCTCGCGGGGCACGTCACGGCGGAAGGCCGCCGTGTGGGCCGCACTGAGCGACATGGTGTCTCCTTTCGGGCGCTGACCCCACCATCGTCGCGTATCGGGGCTTTACCGGTGATTTGAACAGGTAAATCAGTGAGCAGGGGCAGGCGGTGCACCAGCTCGACGATCCGGTTGCGCGGCCCGAGCACCTGCGCAACGACCGGATCAGCCCGGTCCGTCCCTGAGCCCGGCCAGCTGGCGGTCGTGCCGCCGGGAGAACAGGAGCTGGCTGACGACCGCGCCGCACATCGCCAGGAACATGTCCCACTGGGTGTCCCACACGTCGCCCTGCGCGCCGAGGAAGTCGTCGGCCGCGCTGCCGCCGATCAGCGCCGACCACCACTCGAAGAACTCCCAGCACGCGCTCACGGCCAGCACGACGCAGACGACCAGCGCGAAGAGCCAGCCGCCGGGACGCAGCGGGGTGCGGCGCAGCAGGATCTCGCGGGCGATGATCGCCGGGGTGATGCCCTGGAAGAGGTGCCCGAGCCGGTCGTACGGGTTGCGGTCCAGCCCGAACAGGTCCTGCACCCACTCGCCGGCCGGCACCTGGGCGTACGTCCAGTGGCCGCCGATCATCAGGATCAGCGCCTGGGCCAGGATCAGCCGGTAGGCCAGCGGGGTCAGCGGGAAACGCCGGTACGTCAGCACCAGGATCGGCGCCGCGATCAGGGCGGGCAGCACCTCGAGCAGCCAGGTGCCGGACGAGTACGGGCGGATCGCGGAGATCGCCAGGGCGAGGGCGCCGGCGCCCAGCAGGAGGGACGGTTCGCGGCGTGCCTCAGTCATGCCGGGAATCGTGTCAGGGCGACCGGCCGCGTGGCTGAGTACCCGGGCCCGACCTAGGGTCGGGCGCATGCAGATCAGAGTGGCGACACCGCAGGACTGGCCCCGGATCTACCCGTTCTGGGCGCGCATCGTGGCGGCCGGCGAGACGTACGCCTACCCGCTGGGGCTGAGCCTGGACGAGGCCCGGTCGCTGTGGATGGAGCAGCCGCCGGGGCTGACCGTGGTGGCCGTGGACGGCGACGAGATCGTCGGCTCGGCGAAGATGGGCCCGAACCGGCCGGGGCGCGGCGCGCACGTCGCGACCGGCAGTTTCATGGTGGACCCGGACCGGCAGGGACGCGGCGTGGGTCGGGCGCTGGGCGAGTACGTCGTCGACTGGGCCCGGCGCAACGGCTATCACAGCATCCAGTTCAACGCCGTCGTCGAGGCCAACACGGCTGCCGTGCACCTGTGGCAGGAGCTGGGCTTCGAGATCGTCGGAACCGTGCCGGAGGCGTTCGATCATCGGTCGAAAGGACGAGTGGGCCTCCACGTAATGGTCAAAAAGCTGTAATATCGCCCGAAACGCCACCAAATGTCGTAGTGAGTCCTAAATCACCCATAACCTGATCTTCGTCGGGCCAGCCCTCGGCCCGACGACGACCTAGTTTCGGAGGAAATGGGATGAACAAGTCTCGGCGTATCGGAGCCCTCGTGGCCGCCACCGCGGCCGCGGTCGGCCTGGCCACCCTGGTCGCGCCCACCGCTGCGGAAGCGTCGCGGCGGGGACCGCAGCCCGTCTCCAACTTCGTGCACCGGGTGCGGGCGCACACCGACACCTGGGTCAGCGTCCGCTGGCAGACCGACCGTCGCATCTGCGACGCCCGGGTGTGGGTGAACGGCCGGCGCGTGGACGTCGCCTACCCGCGCCACGCCCGCAGCACCTCCTTCTCCCGGGGAGACACGCTGCGTCCGGGACGCAGCGACTACACGGCGTTCCGCGTGAACGCGGACTTCAACCACTCCGGCGTGGCGCTGCTCCGCACGGTCATCGCGTACGACCTGTGCGGCCGGCGTGACCGCACGATGTACAAGTCGTTCGGCCTGGCCATGCCGGTCGTCGCCTTCCGCCCGGGCCACGGCAACTGGCCCGGCAACGGCAACGGCAACGGCAACTGGCCCGGCAACGGCAACGGCAACGGCAACTGGCACGGCAACGGCAACGGCGACGGGCACGGCAACTGGAACCCGGGTCAGGGCGGCATGCCGGGCCAGGGTGGCGTCCCGGCCCAGGGTGGGGCTCCGGCCCAGGGTGGGGCTCCGGCCCAGGGTGGCGCTCCGGCCAGTGGCGCTCCGGCGCAGGGCGGCCAGCAGTAACTCCCGATGACGGAAGGCGCGGGTGGCCGATCGGCCGCCCGCGCGTTTCGCTGCCCGGCTTTCCCCAAGATGACCCATCGTGAGAGCCACCGCCCTATCGTCGGCATTACTGGCGTTTGAGCGTGTTGAGGGAGTTCTCATGATGAAGCGGCGAATCGTCGCGACCGGAGTGGCGGCGCTGGCGGCCACCGGCCTGACCGCGATGGCGACCCCCACCGCGGCGGTGGCCTCCCGCCCGGGTCCGCGGCCGGTCACCACCTGGGTCGACGCCGTGCCGGCGGGCCAGACGTCCTGGGTCTCCGTCAACTGGACGACCGGCCGGAAGATCTGCGACGCCAAGGTGACCGTCGAGGGCGGGGACGTGCGGATCGGCTATCCCGAGAACACCGGCACGTACACGTCGTTCTGGCAGAGCGACCGGCTCCGGCCGAAGCGGCTCGACTACACCGCCTTCACCGTGCACCCCGAGGGCCCCGCGGACCGGTACCGCCAGCTGCACGCGACGCTGCGATACACCACCTGCGGCCGGCACGCGGTCGAGAAGGCGCAGACGTACCGGCTGACCCTCGTCGTGCTGCCCGCGGACCCCGCGGAAAAGTGATTACGCGCGGCCGGCGGGGGCGGCCGGCCGCGCGTAAGTCCGTGACCCTCAGCGGGTGGCCATGATCAGCGCCGCCGGATCGGTGCAGACCAGCTGCAGCGCCCGGGCCACCACGGCCGGGTCGTACGTCGAGGCGTGGAACGTGGCCTCCAGGTGCAGCACCCCGCCCATCTCCGACGTGGTGAGCGTGATGCCCTCGGGCCCGTTGAGCGTCGGCACGCTCTGGTTGACACGCCCCGCGGCCTCGACCGCCCAGGGCAGGTCGGCCAGCACGTCGTGCCGGCCCTGGTTGCTGAAGGTGAGCCGGGGCCGCGGCTCGATCGCCACCTCCGCCGGGTAGGGGTCGGGCAGGCCCGGCGCGCCGGCCACCGCGATCTTGCCCTCGCGCAGCAGCATCATGGTCAGGATCCGGCCGGTGGCCAGCTCCGCCTTCAGCGTCGTGTGGATCGCCAGCGGGTCGGTCAGGCTGGGCGGGCTCAGGTACGGGCCCATGCAGAAGTTGCTGTCGATGCTGACGCCCGGGTCCACGTACCGGCGGGCGTCGGCCAGGAAGGTGCCGCCGGACAGGTCCGGGTTCAGGCCCAGCTCGCGCAGCGCCGAGGCGAACGCCGCGAACGTGATCGCCGAGGTGGTGACGCCCGGCGCGTACTGGTCGCGCCAGGCCCGCATCCGGCCGAGCACCTCGGCCGACCGGGCGGTCTGCACGGTGAGTCCGGGGGACCACGGCCGGGTCGGCGACTCCGGCGGGTGCGGCGGGCGGGCGAAGCTCAGGCCCTGCTTCCACCGGCCGGGCTTGGTCCCGAACTGCTTCCACCAGGCCTTCGGCAGCGCCCACCGGTGCCGCACGGACGGGGCGATCACCGCGGCGCGTTCCTCGCCGGCCGCCCGGACCAGCTCCCGCAGCAGCGTGTTCACCGGACCCGCGTCCCCGTACGCGTGGGCCACCTTCAGCGCCACGTACCCGCCGCCGGCCAGGATCCGCACCGGGTGGTGGCCGCGCGGCTCGGCCTGCAACTGCCGGGTCATCGCGTCGAAGTCGGCCGGCCCGTCGCCCAGATCGGTCACCGCCTCCCGCACGTAGGCGGCGAACGCGGGCGCGTCCAGGTGCAGCCACCGCGCGCCGGCGCGGTCGAGGCGGGACACGGCCCGGTGCGACGGGTCGGCGGCGTGCAACCCGATCAGGGCGGTCCGCAACCGCTCGGCGGTGACCCCGGTCAGCGGGCCCACGGTACGGATGTACTCGAGCGGCAGCCAGGCGCGTTCGTGCAGGGTGAGGCTGGTGCTGGACATGATGTTCTCCTCGAGCGGGGTACGGGCGAAAACCACCCGGAGCACGGTCGGCGCCACGAGCACGGTCTCGGCGGCCATCACCAGGGCCACCCAGGTGACGAGTTCGGTGAGGCTGCCGCGGCTGCCGCCGTACCAGGCGGCGACGAGTTCGGCGACGCCGGCGAAGACCGAGAAGATGCCCGCGCCCCGGACGCGGCCCTGCACCCGGGAGATCGCCAGGAAGAAGTGGTGGAAGACGAACGGCACGTAGGTCAGCGCCAGGATCATCAGCGCGGTGCCGGCCGACTCCGCGTAGCTCGCGCCGAACAGACCCATGATCGGCTTGGCGGCGAAGACCACCACGAGCGAGGCCGGCAGGCCCACGCCGAGGCAGATGAGCAGGCCCATCCGCACCTTGGAGCGCAGCGCAGCCCGGTCGCCGCTGGCCACCGCGAACAGCGTGAGCGCCACGTTGCCCGGCACCATCGCCAGGAACGACAACACCATGAAAGCGGTGTAGAACGACGCGTTGGCCTCCGCCGACAACACCGCGGTGACGACCAGTGGCAGCGCTGCCCGCGGCAGGTAGGTGGCCAGGTTGAGCAGGTTGTGGTCGAAGGTCGCCCGGCCCCGGCCGCGCAGCAGCGACAGGCGTGGGCGTACCGAATCGACCGTGCCCTTGCGCCGCAGGGCGCGGCCGAGGATCGCGACCGACAGCACCATCCCGGCGATCCAGGTGAGCAGCAGCTCGCCGCCGGTCAGCGTGATCGGCAGCACGGCCAGCACGCCGAGCAGGGCCAGCTTGAGCACCGAGAACCAGGCGTTGCGCATCAGCTGCAGCGGCCCCTGCAACAGCCCGACCAGGGCCTCGTCCAGGACCAGGGTCATCGCGTTCAGCGCGATGCCGAAGACCAGCAGCACGGTGGCGGCCGTGCTGCCGAGCGCGTGTTGCAGGCCGGGGACGGCCAGGTGGGCGACCGCGACGTAGCCCAGGCCGCCGAGGGTCGCGGCGCCGCCGGCGACCAGCAGGCAGGTGGAGATCAGCTCCCACTTGCGGCCGCGCAGCGAGCCCAGGTCGGAGATGAGCATGGTGCCCATGCCGAACATGCCGATCGTGCCGATCAGCGTCATCGCCGAGACGGCCGCGGAGGCCTGGCCGACGGCCTCGGCGGGCGCGGTCCGCGCCGCCACCCACCAGTACGCGAAGCCGAACAGCGAGGTGATGGCGGTCGTCGCCATCAGCGAGCCGGCGTTCAGGAACAGGTCCAGGTGGCCGCGCAGCACGGCGACCAGCCCGCCGCGGACCGGGCCCTCGGGCCCGGGATCCACGCTCTGCGGTACGACCTCGACCGAAGTTTCCACTACTACCGCCCCCAGTGCAGTGATCGAAGCCAAACGGTAGTTACCCGGCGTATTCGACTGCCACGGCAGAGTGGGGCACACTCCGCACACTGTCCGGAGTGGAGAACGGGCGGACCGGTGGACCGGCCCGGGACCGTTCGGTGGATCTTCGGTACGGCTGGGACCTCAGGCGTTATGCCTGGTCACAGCCGTAACGTCCGGTGCCGGGGGAGAGGGTTGTCACCCGCCGCGGCTATTCCTCCCAGACCGGTACGGAGGGTAGGCCCCGCTCGGCCCGGGCCGCGTCGGTGAGCTCCTGGAGCAGCCCGGTCTTACCCCGCGTGTACGCCGGACCGGGCCCGAACTCCGCCATCAGCTCCCGCTTGAGCGCGCCGTAGCGGTCCCGGTCGGCCGGATGCGCGATGAGGTAGTCGCGCAGCAGCCGCTCGTTGCGGGTGGGCCAGCTCGCCGCGGTGACCACGTGCAGGTGGTACGCCGTGCTGTCGTAGTCCTCCCGCCGGTAGAACAGCCGCTGCGGCATGTCGGTCGCCGCGCCGCGGTAGCCCAACGTCTCCAGCGCCCGGTCGTTGACCTCGTCGAGGTCGTCGACGCCGGCCATCAGGTCGATCACCGGCTGGGCCGGCAGCCCGGGTACGGCGGTGCTGCCGACGTGCTCCACCGCCCGGAACAGCGGCGCCAGCACGACGCAGGCCTGCCGGCCCAGGTCGGCCCACCGCTGCTCGGGCTCCACGATCGTCACAGCCAACCCACCTTCTTCAATCGGCGATGCAGGACGACCGCGGCCCCCGCCATCAGCAGCAGCACGCCCGCGTAGCCGTACCGCCAGCCCAGCTCGGGCATGTTCGCGAAGTTCATGCCGTAGATGCCGGCGATCGCGGTCTGCACCGCGGCGATCGCCGCCCACGACGCAATCTTGCGCATGTCATTGTTCTGGTCCACCGAGACCTGGGCCAGCCGGGCCTGCAGGATCGAGTTCAGCAGGTCGTCGAAACCGGCGACCCGGTCCACCGCCCGGGCCAGCCGACCGCGCACGTCCACCAGGTACGGGTGCAGCGCCGGGGGCACGACCTCGCGGTCCAGCAGCCGCTGCAGCGGCTCCGGCAGCGGCAGCACTGCCCGTTTGAACTCCACCATCTCGCGTTTGAGCTGGTAGATGTGCGCGATGGCGGGTGGCGTGCCGGGGGAGAAGGCCACCTCCTCCAGCGCCTCCAGGTCCCGCTCGACGTGCCCGGCGACGTCCAGGTACAGCTCCACCATGCGGTCGCAGACGGCGTACGCGACCGCCCACGGGCCCTCGGCCAGCAGGGCCGGCCGCTGCTCCAGCTCCGCCCGCACGGACCGCAGGGCGCCCGCCGCGCCGTGCCGCACCGTGATGACGAACCGTTCGCCGATCAGCACGGTGACGTCGCCGGTGTCCACCACCTCGGAGGTCTCGGTGAGCGCCTCGTGCTCGACGTACCGCGCGGTCCGCAGCACCAGCCGGGTGACGTCGCCGATCACCTCGGCCACGGGTCGGTGCCCGGTGGCGGCGGCCTGCGCGGCGGTGAGCTCGTGCAGGCCGAAGGCCCGGGCGATGGCGCCCATCGTGGCCTCGTCCGGTTCGTGCAGTCCCAGCCAGACGAAGGCGTCGTGCCGCTGGGCCTGCCGGGCGGCGTGGGCGAAGTGCACCGGGCCGGGTCGCCGCGCCCCGTCGTGGTAGACCGCGCAGTCGACCACCGCGTCGGGATTGCTGCGCCGGGCCGGCGGATCGGCGGACGCCGGGCGGCTCAGGCCCTCGAGGAACCGGCCCAGCGTGCGTGGAAGGGAGCGCGTCCTGTGCCGCCGCAACCCGAACATGTCCGGTTCCCCCATCGCTCGCCGGCCGTGCGGAGATGACCGTAGCCGTTGCCCACCCGGGTCCGCCGCACCGGCGGCCCGGGTGGGGTGTCGGCCGGCCCCCGGGCCGGGCGCCGGGCGGGCCGGTCAGGCGGAACGCTGCATGGCCCGGCTGCCCACGAACAGGCCGAACGCGCCCACCGCCAGCGCCGCCAGCGTGCCGCTGACCGTGGTCGAGGCCCAGATGTCGCCGTTGAACAGGGCGCGCTCGGCATCGACGACGTAGGTGAGCGGGTTCCACCGGGCCAGCGCCCGCAGCCACCCCGGCCCCGCCTCGATCGGCAGCAGCATGCCCGCGAGCAGCAACAGCGGGAACAGCAGGGTCTGCTGCACGGTCCAGAACAGCCATTCCTGGTTCTTCGCCGCCAGCGCCAGCGTGTACGACAGCGAGCCGAGCCCCAGGCAGAACACGGCGAGGATGAGCACGCCCACCAGCACGCCGCCCAGGTGCACGTCCAGCCCGAACGGCAGGCAGATGGCGATGATCACCGCGGCCTGCACGACGACCGGCACGATCTCCTTCAGGGCCCGGCCGATCAGCAGCGCCGGCCGGCGCAACGGGGTGACCAGCATCCGCTCGTGCGAGCCGGTCTGGATCTCGAACAGCAGGTTGGAACCGGTCATCGAGGTGCCGAACAGGCAGGACATCACCACGATGCCGGGCACGAACCACTGCAGGCCGAGCTCGTCGGGCAGCAGCGGGGCGAACAGGCCGAGGAAGACCAGCGGCTGGACCATCGCGAAGACGACGGTGAACGGGTTGCGCAGGACCGGGCGCAGCTCGCGGCTGAAGACCACGCGGGTGTCGGTGACGAGACTGGTCATGGCTCAGGCCTCCACGAGAGCAGGGTCGGGGTGAACGTCCTCGGTGGACCGCTCGGCGCCGCCCTCGCGCAGGCTGCGGCCGGTCAGTTGGAGGAAGACGTCGTCGAGCGTGGCCCGCCGGACCTCGATCTCGGCCGGCGTCAGGCCGGCGGCGCGCAAGTCGTCGAGCAGGCCGGAGACGAGGCGGGGCGCGCCCGGAACGGAGATCGTCAGCTCGGCGCCGCGCCGGTGGGCCTTGTGCGGCACGCGGGCCGCGGCCGCCGCCGCGTCGGCCTCGTGCGCGAAGCCGAGGATGATCCGGTCGCCCACGTGTTCCTGCTTGAGCCGGGCCGGGGTGTCGTCGGCGATGATCCGGCCGTGGTCGATCACGATGACCCGCTCGGCCATCGCGTCCGCCTCGTCGAGATAGTGGGTGGTCAGCACGATGGTGGTGCCGTGCCGTTCGCGCAGCTCGACGATGTGCCGCTGGAGGTTGGCGCGGTTCTGCGGGTCCAGCCCGGTCGAGGGCTCGTCGAGGAAGAGCAGCTCGGGCGCGTGGATCAGCCCCATCGCGATGTCCAGCCGGCGGCGCTGACCGCCGGAGAGCGTCGACACGGTGCGGTCGGCGACCTCGCCCAGGTCCAGCGAGTCGATCAGCTCGGCGGCGCGCCGCCGGGCGGCGGGCACCTTCATCCCGTACGCGCGCCCCTGGCTGATCAGCTCGTCGCGGCCGCGCTGGCTGTGCGCGGCGCCGTTGCCCTGGCCGATGTAGCCGATCCGGCGCCGCACCTCGCGTTGCGCGCCGACCACGTCGTGGCCGGCGACCCGGGCGGTGCCGGCGGTGGGCGGGATCAGCGTCGTGAGCATCCGCAGCGTGGTGGACTTGCCGGCGCCGTTCGGGCCGAGCAGCGCGACCAGCTCGCCCGGCGCCACTGTCAGGTCGATGCCGCGGACCGCCTGCACATCCTTGAAGTGCCTGGTCAACTCGTGGGTCTCAATCATGGGACCGACGCTAGGGACCGTTGCGGCCACTTCCTGACCGCAATGGCGGGCAGACTGGCGGCATGGCCAACACGAGTGCCCGGATGCTGCGGCTGCTCTCCCTGCTGCAGACCCACCGCTACTGGCCCGGCGCCGAGCTGGCCGACCGGCTCGAGGTCAGCCCGCGGACGCTGCGGCGCGACGTCGACCGGCTGCGCGAGCTCGGCTATCCGGTCGACGCGGCCCGCGGCGTGGCCGGCGGCTACCAGCTGCAGGCGGGCGCGGCGGTGCCGCCGCTGCTGCTGGACGACGACGAGGCGGTCGCCATCGCGGTCGGTCTGCGGACCGCGGCGGCGGGCGCGGTGGCCGGCTTCGAGGAGACCTCGGTACGCGCCCTGGCCAAGGTGATCCAGCTGCTCCCGCCCCGGCTGCGCAAGCGCATCGACGCGTTGCAGGCGGCGACCGCGCCGGGGGTGTTCGGCGGCGGCCCCACCCTGAACCCGGCGACCCTGACGACGATCGCGCTGGCCTGCCGCGGCGAGGAGCGGCTGCGCTTCGACTACACGGCGCGCGAGGCCGAGGGCTCGGCGCGCTACGTCGAGCCGCACCGGCTGGTCTCGCTGGGCCGCCGCTGGTACCTGGTGGCGTGGGACCTCGACCGCGGCGACTGGCGCAGCTTCCGGATCGACCGGCTGACCGCCCCGCGGCTGACCGGCGCCCGCTTCCGCCCGCGCGAGATCCCGGGCGGCGACCCGGTGGCCTGGATGCGCTCGCGGCTGGCCGCCGTGCCGAACCGCTACGACGTGTCGGTGGTGATCGCCCGGCCGGCCGCGGTGGTGCGGAAGCACGTGGGCCAGTGGGGCACGGCCGAACCGGTGTCGGCATCGAGCAGCCGGCTGCGGATGAACGTGGACGACCTCAGCTGGCCGGTCATGGTGCTGGGCACGCTGGGCGCGGACTTCACTGTGGAATCACCTCCGGAACTGCGCGACCGGGCCCGCGCGGCCGCGGAGACCCTGCTGCGCGGCGCCGGCCGCTGAGGGGCGGATCGGCGCCCCCGTGGCGCCGATCTGCGAAGAGAACCTATCGATCGGGTACGACACTTTTCCGGGACCGGCCCTGGGCTGCGGAACCCTGCTCGGCCATCCGCCGGCGGTGATCCTGCGCGGCCGCCGGGTCCGGAGAATGTCGGTGGGCGGCGGCATACTTCCGGGCGTGGATGAGATGCCCGACAGTGTCGACGAGGTGATCGCGCTGGCCCGCTCGGGCGGGCGGCTGGAGTACCTGTTCTTCTGGGGCCACCGTCCCCCGCGCGACGGCGGCATCGGCCCGGGCTGCCTCAGCCAGTGGTGGCCGTCGGAGTTCACTGTGGACGGTGTCCGCTTCGCCACCGCGGAGCATTACATGATGTGGCGCAAGGCGCTGCTCTTCGGCGACGAGGAGGCGGCGGCGCGGATCGTCGTGGCCGGCCACCCGCGGCAGGCCAAGATGCTGGGCCGCCGGGTCCGCGGCTTCGACGAGCAGGTCTGGACCGAGCGGCGCCGGGCCGTCGTCACCGAGGCCAGCGTGGCCAAGTTCGGCCAGCGCCCCGAGCTGCGGGACTTCCTGCTCGGCACCGGGCGGCGGATCCTGGTCGAGGCCAGCCCGACCGACCGGATCTGGGGCATCGGGCTCGCGGCCACCGACGAGCGCACGGCGGATCCGGCCCGCTGGCCGGGGCTCAACCTGCTCGGCTTCGCGCTGATGCGGGCGCGGGCGCAACTCGGCGGATAGTCCGCCGGTCACCACCGGCGGCGCCGGCCGGCCCGGTCGCGGACCGTGGCCCAGACCAGCTTGCCGCCCGCCGTCGGGATGGCGCCCCAGGCCACCGAGTCCGCGTGCACCACGCGCAGGCCGTGCCCGCGTTCGTTGAGCGGCAGCCCCGGGTCCACCGGGCGGGGATCGATCATCCGGGGCAGGGTGGGATCCCGGTCCCGCACGGCCAGGTGCAGCGCCGTCCCGCGCCGGGAGACCGACACCTCCATCTCCGTGCGGGCGTGCTCGACCGCGTTCGACACCAGCTCGGACAGCACGGCCCGGCCCGGGTGCAGCAGCCTGCTCAGGTTCCAGGCCTGGCAGGCGCCGCCGATCAGGTTGCGCGCGACGCTGGGGGAGACCGGCGACGGCGGCAGCCGCAGCCGTACGACGTCGGTCAGCGGGCGGTGACCGGCCAGCGACTCCCGGGCCTCCGCGGTGGAGTTGACGACGCTGAGGTAGCGCCGGGCGCCGATCTGGCCCAGCCGGTTCGCGAGCGCCGATCCGGACCGCACGCACAGGGCCAGCCGGGCCGGCGGGTCGGCCGCCGCGGCGATCTGGGTCGCGGACAGCCAGACCGGCACGCTCTCGGCCGCCGGGTCCACCACCGCGGCCGCGTCGATGAGGATGGCGGCGGGGCTCTCGGCCAGGCAGCGGCCGATCTCCTGGGCGACCCGGGCCCCCAGGTGCGGGCCCCAGTCGCCGCGGACCGTCACGTCGATGACCGCGCCGTCCACGTCCGCGGTGACGGTCACCCGGGGGGCCGGCGCATCCGCGAGGACGGGCAGGAACAGGTACGGAGGGTTCTCCTCCATGGGTGCGGCCTCTCCGGGTCGACGCCGGTGTCGATACCAGGCAGTCTCGGCCGAATGCCGGAGCCGGTCAACGGGGCTCACCCGTACGCGCCCGGCCGGCTTGACATGCAGGCAGATGACTGCATAACTTAGCGTGTGGATTTGGTGTTCAAGGCGCTGTCCGACCCGACTCGTCGGCTGCTGCTCGACCGGCTGCACGAGCAGAACGGGCAGACCCTCGCCGAGCTGTGCGCCCGGCTGGCCATGACCCGGCAGTCGGCCACCCAACACCTGGCCGTGCTCGAGGCGGCTAACCTCGTCGCCCCGGTCCGCCGTGGGCGGGAGAAGCTGCACTACCTCAACCCCGTGCCGCTGCACGAGGTGCAGCAGCGGTGGATCGACAAGTTCGAGCAGCCCCGGCTGCGGAGCCTGAGCGCAATCAAGCGCAGAGCCGAGGAGACCATGAGCGACCGACCGGCCTTCGTCTACGTCACCTACATCGAGAGCACGCCCGAGCGGGTCTGGGCGGCGCTCACCGACGCGGACATCACCGCGCGTTACTGGGGTCATGCCAACGTCTCGGAGTGGACCGCCGGTTCCCGGTGGGAGCACGTCCGCACGGACGGATCCGGCATCGCCGACGTGGCGGGCACCGTGGTGGAGAGCACGCCGCCCCGGCGCCTGGTCACCACCTGGGACGGCGAGGACGACTCCTCGGTGGTCACCTTCGACATCGAGCGGTATCACGAGATCGTCCGGCTCACCGTGACCCACGAGAACCTCGCCGACGAGCGCGACCGGGCGGAGGCGGCGAGCGGTTGGGCGGCGGTGCTGGCCAACCTCAAGACGCTGCTCGAGACCGGTCACGTGCTGCCGCGGGAGCCGTGGGCGATGAGCCGCTGACGCGCGGCCCGGCGTCGCACCTCAGGTGCCGGGCGAGGCGCGCCGGAAGCACTATCTTGTCCGGCATGCCCATTTCGCCATATCTGCACAGCCTGCGCGAAGTCGTCGGGCACCGGCTGCTCCTGTTGCCCGGCGTCACGGCCGTCGTGCTCGACGACGCCGGCCGCCTGCTGCTCGGCCAGCGGTCGGACAACGGCACCTGGGCCCTGATCGCCGGATCCATGGACCCGGGCGAGCAGCCCGCGGAGACGGTCGTGCGCGAGGTGTACGAGGAGACCGCCGTCCACGTCGTCCCGGAGCGGATCACCAGCGTGCTGACCCAGCCGCCGAACACCTACCCCAACGGCGACCGGACCGAGTTCGTCGACATCACCTTCCGCTGCCGGGCGGTCGGCGGCGAGGCCCGGGTCAACGACGACGAGTCACTGGCCGTGGGCTGGTTCGCGCCGGACGACCTGCCCCCGCTCAACGAGCTCAACACCCGACGCATCGCCTGGGCGCTCGCGCCGGACGCGGACGCCTGGTTCAGCGGCACGGCGCCGCGCCGGCCGTGACCGCGGTCAGAGCGGGCGGGCCCGGACGTGATCGTCGTGCCACACCGCGCCGACCAGGAACCGCTTGGTGCCGATGATCTCGAAGCCGTGCTTGGCGTAGAACCGCGCGGCCCGGGCGTTGCGCTGATTCACGCCCAGCCAGCAGAGCCGCGCCCCGGTCGCGGCGGCCGCTGCGAGGGTGGCCGTCATCAGCGTGGCCGCGATGCCGGAGCCGTGGTTCTCCGCGGCGACGTAGAACTTGCTGAGCTCGATCGCGGCGCCCCCCGGCGGATCGACGGCGGCGCCCACCACGACGGCGAGGTCCGGATCGGCGATCGGGCCGCCGACCAGCATGGCGTACCCGGCCATCGTGCCGTCGTCCTCGGCCACCAGCAGGATGCGGGCCGGGTCGGCCAGATAACCTTCGAAGCTCGCCCGGGCCAGGTGCGCGGCGACGAACGCATCGATGTCGGCCGCGAGGGTACCCGGTGGGGTGGCCAGGCCGAAGGTGCGAGCCGCGAGTTCGTGCAGCTCAGCCGCGTCCGCCGGAACGGCCCGCCGGGTGGTGATCGCCATGGCGCCACGATATCGGCGACGTGACGCGGGCCATCGGGACGGCCCGGAACTGGAAAGAGGGTTTAGAGTCGTGCCGACCGATCGGCGGTCGGAGACCCGGAGGATGAAGCGGTGAGCGAACCGGCAGTGCAGCGCAGAGGGCTCGGCGACGTGATTCCCCGGCCGGCCGAGGTGCGGCCCGACCCGGCCGCCGACTTCCGCATCGGTACGGGCACAGCCATCCGTACGGCGCCCGGTTCGGCCGCCGCCCGCCGCGTCGGTGAGCACCTCGCCGCCCTGCTGCGCCCGGCCACCGGCTTCGCCCTGCCGGTCGGCGAGGAGTCCGGTGCGATCGCCCTGCTGCTCGACGACGGCGCGGAGACCGACGGCGAACCCGACGGCGACGAGGGCTACCGGCTCGAGATCACCCCGGAGGGTGTCACCGTGCGGGCCGCCGCGCCCGCCGGCCTGTTTGCCGCGGTGCAGACGCTGCGGCAGCTGCTGCCCGCGGAGATCGACGGGGCCGCCCCGCGCGACGCCGACTGGGTGCTGCCCGGCGGCCGGATCACCGACCGGCCGAGGTTCGCCTACCGCGGCGTGATGCTCGACATCGCCCGGCGCTTCTTCACGGTCGCGGAGATCGAGGCCTATCTCGACTCGGTGGTGCAGTTCAAGATCAACCACCTGCACCTGCACCTGACCGACGACCAGGGCTGGCGGCTGGAGATCGACGGCTGGCCCCGGCTCACCGAGGTCAGCGGCGGGGCGGGTACGGGCGTCGACGGCGCCGGCCCCGGCTACCTGACCCGGGCCGACTACACCGAGCTGGTCGCGTACGCCGCCGAGCGGTTCGTCACGATCGTGCCCGAGATCGACATGCCGGGGCACGTCAACGCCGCCCAGGTGGCGTACCCGGAGCTGACCGCCGACGGGACGGCGGTCGCCCCGCGCACCGACACCGAGGTCGGCTACAGCTCGCTGGTCGCCGGCAAGGAGGAGACGTACGCGTTCGTCGAGGACGTGGTGCGTGAGGTCGCGGCGCTGACCCCGGGGCCGTACCTGCACATCGGCGGGGACGAGGCCCAGGCCACCACCGCTGAGGACTACCGCACGTTCATCCAGCGGGTGCTGCCGCTGGTCGCCAAGTACGGCAAGCGGGTGGTGGGCTGGCACGAGATGGCCGGCGTCGAGCTGCCGGAGACCGCGGTCGCGCAGTACTGGCGGATCGAGGCCGCCGACGAGGGCACCGCCCGCGCGGCGGCGAACGGCAGCAAGGTGATCATGTCGCCGGCCGACCGGACGTACCTGGACATGAAGTACACCGCCGACAGCCCGCTCGGCCTGGACTGGGCCGGCGTGATCGACGTCGAGCGCTCGTACGACTGGGACCCGGCCGAGCGGCTCCCCGGCGTGGGCGAGGAGGCGCTGCTGGGCGTGGAGGCGGCGCTGTGGGCGGAGACGCTGCGCAGCCTGGCCGACGCGCAGACGATGACGTACCCGCGGCTGCCCGCGGTCGCGGAGATCGGCTGGTCGCCGCGCGCGAGCCACGACTGGGAGTCCTTCCGCCGCCGGCTGGCCGCCTTCGGCCCCCGCTGGCGCCACCAGGGCGTCGCCTTCCACCCGTCGCCGGAGATCCCCTGGGCCGAGGCCTGACCCCCGGACCCTGAACCCGGTCCCGGGCCTCAGGGCACCACGATTCGCACGCTGACGGCCACCACGCGCCGGCCCAGCACCCGCAGGGGAACGGGCCGGTCGTGGTGACGGCGGCGCAGGTCGGGCAGCCAGGCATAGCCCTTGATGCCGGCGGCGAGGGTCTGATCGAGGACGGCCGTGCCGTCGGGGATCCCCTGCGAGCGCCGAGCGAAACGGCACGGTGGGCCACCGCAGCGAACGTCCCGAAATCTTCCTTAAATCTTGCCGCCCGGGTGGTCCTGCGCGGCGGCGGATCCGCGCACGTCAGGAGCGTTCTTCGGCGCCGAATCGTGACCACCGGGCGGAGCGGCGGCTGCGGGCGGGTCGCGGGGCGGCCCTAGGCTGGCCGCGTGCAGAAGAGGGTGCTGGCATCGGCGACCGCGCTGGCCGGGTTCCTGCTCGTCGCCGCGGTGCAGCTGGCCCTGGTGGTGGTGCCGGTGCTGCTGCTGCTCTCGATGCTGCCGGGCGCCGTCGCGCTGCGGCTGGGCCTGCCCGTCTGCATCGCGACGGTCGGCGTGATGGCGTACGCGACCTGGCGGGCTCTGCACACCCGCCGTCCCGAACCGGTCGGCATCCCGGTGACCCGCACGGACGCCCCGCAGCTGTGGGCGCTGCTCGACGGCGCGGCGGCAGCGGCCGGCACCCGCGCCCCCGACCGGGTGACCATCGTCGCCGACGCGGCCGCGAAGATCATGGAGCGCACCCGGCTGCTCGGCCTGCTCGGCGGCCGCCGGGACCTCTACCTCGGCCTCCCGCTGCTGCAGGCCTGGGACGAGGCGCACCTGCGGGCGGTCGCGGCGCACGAGCTCGGCCACTTCTCGCCGCGGCTGGGCCGGCTCGCGCCGCTGGCCTACCGCGGCCGGCTGGCGGTCGGCCGCACGCTGCCGCGCATCCCGCCCCGCAACCCGGCCGGCCCGCTGCTGCGCGCGTACGCGAAGTTCTACCGCCGGGTCGACGCGCCCTTCAGCCGCGCGCAGGAGCTCACCGCCGACCGGATCGCCGCCGAGTACGCCGGTCCGGCCGCGGCCGCGGCGGTGCTGCGCGACCTGCCCGCGCTGGACGCCCTCCAGCGGATCTTCCACGCCGAGTACCTGGGCCCGGGCTGGCAGGCGGGGCACGTGCCGGACGACCTCTTCGGCGGCTTCCTGCGGGTGCTCGCCGCCCGCGCGGACGACGTGGCGGTGCTGCGCGCCCGCGACCCGGGCACGCCGGGCGCCTGGGACACCCATCCACCGGTCGCCGAGCGGCTCGCCGCGCTGACCGCGACCGCGATCCCCGCGCAACCGGCTCCGTCCACGCCGGTCGAGCCGGACCGCGAGCTGGTCGGCGCGGTCGTCGCCGGCACGGCCGACCCCGCGACGTCGGGGACGGGTGCTCGCTCTGGCGCGGCCGACCCGGTGGGAACGAAACCGGATAATTCGCCTGGCGAAGCCGATGCAGCCGATCTTGCCGGTCAGGCCCCGCCCACGGCCCTCGCCGGCGATACCTCCGAGGCGCCTTCCGCCGGTCGGGGCACTCCATCGCCGACCGCCGCGCCCACCGCGGGAAATCCCACCCCACCCGCCGCGGGAAGTCCTGCCGCGGAAATGCCCGCCGCACCAAAGCCCGCCCCGGGAAAGCCCGCCGCACCAAAGCCCGCCGCATCCCGCCGCCCCCTCGCCCCCGAGCTGGGTGCGCCGGCCGGCGACCTGGTCCCCGACCTGCCCGGCCTGGGCCGCGCACTCCAGGGCGTCGCCTTCCCCGCCCAGGGCCGCACGACGGTCGACTGGGACACCTTCTTCGGCGCGGCCCGCACTGTCGAGATGCAGCGTGAGGCCGACGGCGCCCTGGCCACGATCTCCCGCGCCGCCGGCGTCCCCGTCGCCAACGCCGCCGACGTGCTCGACCTGGCCGCCGACGGCCGGCTGCACAAGGCCGCCGAGTCGGTCTTCGCCGGGCTGCCCGCCGACGAGACCGCCGGCCGGGTTGCCGAGCTGGTCACGCTGCTGCTCGCGCTGGCCGCGCTGCGCAGCGGGGCGGCCCGCTGGCGGCACAGCTGGACCGGCAACGCCGAGCTGATCGCGGCCGACGGCGCCCACCTCGACCTGGGTGGCCTGGCCGCGCTGGCCAGCGACCCGGCGACGGTCGTGACCGCCCGGGAGCGGCTCGCCGAGCTGGGCATCGACGCGGCGGCCGGGCCGGGCGCGGAGACCGCGCGGACCCGGCCCGAGGTGGTCGGCGGCGTGGTCAACCTGGTCGTGGACGGCGCCCGTACGGATCTGCTCATCGTCGACACCGGACTGTTCCTGGTGCCGGGGTTGCCCCGGTCGCAGAACGGTTCGGCGAAGCGGCGGCTGGCCCGGTTCGCGGCGGCCGACGTGCCGCTGCGCGAGGAGACCGCGCCCGGCAGCCGGTTCCTGCCGTACGCCGAGATCGCCGGCGCCACCCGGACCCGGCGGCGGAGCTGGGACCTGCGCCTGCGCGACGGCGGGGCGGTGAGCGTACGGACCGCGCTCGACTCGGACGAGCTGCCGGGCGGCTGGGCCGCGCTGGACGACGCCGTGGCGTTCCTGGCCCGCAGCAGATAGCCGCCGGTACGACTGAACCGTTCCGCACCGCAACGCGTGTCACCAGGGGACGGTCGCATGTCCGACGGGACGAGTCACCAGCTTGTCACCAAGGGTCATCATGGGGTCCAGGATCGTTCGCTTACCCTTCGCCGAATTGGGTAGAAGAAGTCCACTCGCAGCGGCGATGATCGTCATCGACAGGGGGGAGGGGCGCTATGGAGCGGGGACCACTGGCGCTCTTCGGGGCCATCGTCGCGATCGGCCTCGGACCGGCGATGTGGCTCGGCGCGCAGTTCGGTCAGGTGACGTTGTCGCCCGATCGCCCGCCCGCCGTGACCACGGTGCAGAACGAGGTGGAGGCGCCGCGCGGCGGTTCCGGCGCGGGCGACGCGCCGGCCGGCACCGAGACGATCCGCTCCGAGCCCAAGGCCGACACCCAGCCGCTGACCCGGACCAAGAACGCCCGTCCGGCCGCGACCAGGTCGGCGTCGCCCTCGCCGTCGGAGTCCTCCGCGTCGACGCCGCCCACCGAACCCACCTCGCCGGGGACCTCGGGCCCGGGTGACGGCCAGACCACTCCGCCGACGGAGTCGACGACTTCGCCGGACGATCCGCCCCCGCCGGACGACGGGCCGGACGACCCGCCGCCCACCGACCCGCAGGGCGACCCGGCGCCCGGCTCCCAGGACTCCGGCGCGCCCAGCACCTCACTCGTCTGACGACTGCCCCACCCGCAGCCCGGGCCCTTCCGGCCCGGGCCGCGTGCTGTCCGCCCCGTCGGGCAGGTAGGTCCGGCCCATTCCGCGGGCGGTCTCCGCGAAGCGTTCGCGCAGCTCCGGCGGCGCCAGCACCTCGGCCTCCGCGCCCAGCTTGAGCAGCTCGATGTGGCCGTGGCGGATCGACTCGATCGGCACCGTCGTGGTCAGCCACCCGTCGTCGCCGGGCGGCCCGGCGCGCTCACGCGCCGTCCGCGACATCTCCGGCGGGAAGACGTACGCCATCCGGCCCAGCGCCTCGGCCGTCATCCGTACGGTGGCCTGCCCGGTGTAGACGCCCCGCTCGTACTGCTCCGTCCAGTCCCGCCAGAACGCCGCCAGGTCGAAGCCGGGCGGCCGGTCGGCGGGCTCGTCGAGCAGCGTGGCGTCGAGGACGTTCACCACCCGGTACGCCGTGACCCGGTCGCGGAAGCCGGCCACCAGGTACCAGCGTCCCGCCTTGAGCACCACGCCCAGCGGGGACAGCATCCGGGTCACCTCGCGGGGCGCCTTCCAGCGCCGGTACCGCACATCGATCATGCGGGCCTGCCACACCGCGTCGGCCACTGTCGCCAGGTGCGGGGTGGGCTCGTCGGCCCGGAACCAGCCCGGCGCGTCCAGGTGGAAGCGTTCGCGTACCCGGTCCGCCCGGTCCGCCAGCTCACCCGGCAGCGCCGCCCGCAGCTTGAGCTCCGCGGCCGCCAGCACCGAGCCGAGCCCGAGCTCGGCGGCCGGGCCGGGCATCCCGGCCAGGAACAGGGTGCCGGCCTCGTCGCCGGTGAGGCCGGTCAGCCGGGTGCGGTAGCCGTCGAGCAGCTGGTAGCCGCCGGCCGGGCCCCGGTCGGCGTAGACCGGCACGCCGGCCGCGCCGAGCGACTCGACGTCGCGGTACACGGTGCGCACCGACACCTCGAGCTCGCGGGCCAGTTCCTGGGCGGTCATCCGCCCGCGGTTCTGCAGCAACAGCAGCAGGGAGAGCAGCCGGGACGCGCGCATGCGCCCAGCATGGCACCGGCCGCGTGCGGTGAGCACGCGGCCGGGGACGGAGGGGCAGGTGGCGCCGGGGTCAGAGGCTGAGGATGCGGTTCAGCATGTCCCGGTAGCCGCGCAGCTGCACCCGCAGCTGCTCGGTGTCATCGGTGTCGCTGTGCAGGCCCTCGCGCTGCGCGCGCAGGCCGGCGGTGAGCTTTTCGACGGCCTCCTCGACCAGTCCGGCGGCCTCCGCGGCGGCGTCCTTGGGGCTGTCGACGAAGCGCAGCTGCACGTCCCGCCACCGCTCCTGGAAGGCCTGGGCGTCGCCCCGGTCGAAGAGGGTCTCGGCCGGCGCGGCGGGGGTCGTCGCCGCGGCCACCGGGACGGCCACGACGGCCGGGGTGGCCTCCGCGGCCGGGCGGTCGTCCGGGTCCTGGGCCGGGCGGTCGTCCGCGTCGACGGGCGCACCGGTGGCGGGCTCGACCACCTGCGGGTCGTCGAAGCTGCCCTCGTCCTTGAGGGCGGAGGCCGCCGGCTCGGGGCGGGCATCGTCGTCCAAGGTGGAGTCGTCGAGGGGCCGTTCGGTGCCGGGCTCGACGGCCCGGGGGTCGTCGAAGCCGCCGTCGTCCTTGAGCGTGCCGGACGCCGGCGTGTCGGTCTCATCGTAGGTGGTGACCGATTCGTCGCGGTTGCCGTCGTGATCGCGGTCGGTGGTGTCGGTGGTGTCCGCGAGACCGGCGTCGGCGGTCCGGTCCGAGACCGCGCCGGGGCGGGTGTCGGTGTCGTCGTCGTCATCGAGCGGCACGTCGACGACGGCGTCGGGGTCGGTGCGCTCGGTGTCCGCGGTGCTGCCGGCGTACGTGTTGGTCGAGGACGTCACCACGCCGTCGCCGGGCGCGACGTTGGCGTCGTCGCCGACGCCCGAGTCGGCCGCCGAGTCGCGGTCGGTGGCCTGCCACCGGTCGTTCTCCGGGTTGGCCATCGCGGAGGCGGCCACCGCGCCGCCGACGGTGGAGGCGCCGAAGGCGGTCGGCTGAGGGCTCGGCTCGTGGAACGGCGGTGCGCCGGCGTCGTCCCGGTCCGGTACCGCGTCGGGGCTGCCGTCGCGGCGCTCGGGGTCGACGGCGACGGTGTCGTCGGCCGTGGCCGGGGTGTTCGACCAGGGCGACGGGGGTCGCTGGCTCGGTACGGCTACCGGGTCGGACTGCACCCGCTCCGGCCGGTCCTCGTCGGCGCGCGCCTCGGCCCGCTCGTCGGTGACCTGATCATCGCTGGACTCGCGGGCGTCGTTGGAGAAGAAACGCATGGTCAGGCTCCTCAGCGGCTCGTGGCGTCGGGACGGGAGCCCGCGACGTCGCTGTCGTGGTTGTTGATCTGCTGGTTCGGCACCTTCGGCTCGGCCGCGGGGCTGGCCGCGCCCTCGCTGCGGACCGGGTTCTCACCGAGCAGGTCCGCGAACAGCGCACGGTAGTGGACCAGCGCCTGCCGCAGGTCCTCGGTGCTCGCCTCGCCGGTGCGGCTGCGCTCGCTGATCGCGTGGGCGTCGCGGTAGTGCTCCAGCGTGCGGGCGTGGGCGACGGAGAGGGTGGCCAGTTGGTCGTCGTAGTCGCCGGTCGGGTAGCCGCGCTCGGCGATGAGCCGGGTGGTCAGCTCGTCGGCGGTCGACACGGCGGTCTCGGGCGCGTCCACGAACTGGATCTGCACCTCTTCCCAGGCGACCGAGTAGCGGGCCTTGGACTCGGCGGACAGGGGCTTGAGCTCGAGCTCGGCATGCCGCTTCTCGCGGTCGCGCAGCTCGCGCTCGGCCTCGGTACGGCTGTCGGCGTCGGCGACGACGCGGTCGTACTCGGGACCGAAGGTCTTCTGCAGTTGCTTGCGACGGCTGGCCCGCACCGCGAACAGGATCGCGGCGACGATCACCAGCACGACGATGATCAGGACGATGGTGAGCCAAGCGGACATGGCGGTCCTCCTTCTTCACCACCGGGTATGCCCACTCAACCAGGGTCATCAATCCGAAATCGCGGCGCGCGGGAGAAAATCCGCCGGGCGCCGCCGGCCCCTGACCGGTTCGACCGGTTCGCGGGTGTTCGCCAAGATCTGTGGCACGCCGCCGAGGTGGCTGGGAGCGCCGCCATTCCGTATTCTGCCGAAGGCGCACGCAGCATCTCCGTCAACGGTCGTCAATCCCTCGTCCGTGGTCACCCGGGTGCTGCGTGCCGACGGTCCTGCAATCCCCTCGGGCGGAGTCTGATGAGAACCCGCAACTGGTCGATCCGTTCGAAGATCATCGCACTGGCCGCGGTGCCGCTGACGGCCCTGCTGGCGCTCTGGATCTTCGCGACGGCGGTGACCGCCGGTCCGGCCAGCAATCTGCTGTCGGCGCAGACCCTGGTGGACCGGGTCGGCTCACCCGGCGAGCGGCTCATCGGCCAGTTGCAGCTGGAACGGCGGATGTCCGTCGCGTACCTCTCCGACCGGCAGGCCGGCGCGACCGCCCTGGTCGCCCAGCGGGCCTCGACCGACCGGGCCGCCGCCGACTTCCGGCGCTCGGCCAGCGCCGCCGACGCCCAGGACGCCGCCGACGACAACCTGAAGGCCCGCATCCGGCAACTCTTCTCCGAGCTGGACGGTCTGCCCGAGAACCGGCGGCACATCGACCGCCGCGAGGTCGACGCGCTGGGCGCGCAGAACCTCTACAACGCCATGGTGGAGACCGGCTTCCGGATGTTCATCGCCACGGCCACCTTCGGCGACGAGCGGATCGACCGCAAGATCCGCGCCGTGGTCACCATCGCGCGCGGCCAGGAGCACCTGAGCCGGTCCAACTCGCTGATCGGCGGCGCGCTGGCGGCCGGCGAGCTGAGCCCGGCGGCCCGCGTCGACCTGCTCCAGGCGATCGCCACGTCGCGCTTCCTGCTCGCCGAGGGGGTGACCGACCTCGCTGCGCCCGACCGGGCGGCGTTCCAGCGGCTCAGCAGCGGGCAGGCGTTCACCCGGCTGCGCGAGCTGCAGGACCAGGTGATCAGCGACAGCCGCCCCGGCACCGCCGTGCCGGTCACGGCGGCGCAGTGGCAGCCCACCTTCGACGCGTCGACCCAGCAGCTGACCGCGTTCGAGGTCAACACCGTCGCGGCGCTGCCCGGCGACGCCCGGCCGGTCGCCGTGGAGGTGCTGCTGCGCCTCGGCCTGGCCGGCCTGCTCGGCCTGCTCGCCGTCATCGTCTCGATCGTCGTGTCGGTGCGGGTCGGCCGGTCGATGGTCGGCCGGCTGACCCGCCTGCGCGGCGAGGCCCTGGAGATGGCCGGCGAGCGGCTGCCGTCGGTGGTCCGGCGGCTGCAGCGCGGCGAGGCCGTCGACGTCGAGGTGGAGACCCCGCCGCTGGAGTACGGCCGGGACGAGATCGGCGAGGTGGGCCGCGCCTTCAACGAGGTGCAGCGGACGGCCGTCCAGTCCGCCGTCGAGGAAGCGAACGTGCGCCGGGGCATCAACGAGGTCTTCCTCAACATCGCCCGGCGCAGCCAGACGCTGTTGCACCGCCAGCTCGCCCTGCTGGACAAGATGGAACGGCGGGAGACCGAGCCGGACGAGCTCGAGGACCTGTACCGCGTCGACCACCTCGCCACCCGGATGCGCCGGCACGCCGAGGACCTGGTGATCCTGGCCGGCGCCGCCCCGGGCCGCGGCTGGCGCAACCCGGTGCCGGTGATCGACGTGGTCCGCGGCGCGATCAGCGAGGTCGAGGACTACAAGCGCGTCGACATCGTCTCGGTGGAGTCGTCGGCCGTCCTGGGCCGGGCCGTGGGTGACGTCATCCACCTGCTGGCCGAGCTGCTGGAGAACGCGGCGTCGTTCTCGCCGCCGCAGACCCGGGTCCAGGTGGTCGGCCAGATCCTGCCCAACGGGTACGCCCTCGAGATCGAGGACCGCGGGCTGGGCATGTCCTCCGAGGCCCTCGCCGAGGCCAACCGCAAGCTGCTCGAGCCGCCGGACTTCGACCCCGCCGACAGCGCCCGGCTCGGCCTGTTCGTGGTCGCCCAGCTCGCCGACCGGCACGGCATCCGGGTCTCGCTGCGGCCCAGCGGTTACGGCGGCGTGACGGCGATCGTGCTGGTGCCGGGGGAGCTGGTCACCACCGGGACCGCCCGCGGCCCCGTCGCGCTGCCCGCCGGTCCCACCCCGCCGGACCAGGCCTGGGACCGGCCGCTGGTCGGCTCGGGCACCGAGGACCCGGCGCGCAGCTCGCTGGCGGCGCTGCAGTGGCAGGGCACCGAGGAGCTCCGCTCGATCACGGTCACCGGCCGCCCGGTGACGATCAACGGCACGGCCACGCCCGGCCCCGATCCGGCCGGGCGGCCCGGCCGGGAACTGGCTGCCCCGGTGGCCGGCGCCGACCCGTCCGTGGGCGACCCCACCCGGCCGCTGAGCCGGCACAGCTTCGGCCTGACCGGCACGCCCGCCCCGGAGCCGGCCGCGGGCGCCGGTGGACCGGCGCCGAGCGCGATCGTCGACGGACTGACCGAGGACGGGCTGGTGCAACGACGCCGCACCAAGCCGCGCCGCGCGAACGACGAGCCGGCGGCCCCGCCCACGCCGCTGCCGCCCAACCTGACCTCACCGGCGGGCCTCACCGCGCCGCCGTCGCTGGGCTCGGACCTCCCATCGGCCGGCGACGGCCGGACGGCGCACGGCGGCGGCCTGTCCGGCGCGGGACTCAACGGCGCCGGTCCCCTCGGTTCCGGCCCGCTCGGTGCTGGTCCGCTCGGTGCCGGTCCGCTCAGTGCCGGCCCGCTCGGTTCCGGTCCGCTCGGTGCCGGATCGAACGGCGCCGAGCGTCCTGGCGCGGGCCGTAACGGCGCCGTGCCGGGCGGCGACGGAACGCTGCGCCACGGCGGCGGTCCGGCTGTGCTCCGGCCTCCGGGCGCCACGCCGACACCGGTGCCGCCAAGGATCCCCTCACCCCGCGTCGCCCCGGACCCGATGCACGACGCGCTGCCGACCGCGCCGCCGGCCGTGCCCCCGGTCATGCCGACCGGCGCTCCGGCCGTGCCACCGGCCGTGCCACCGACCGTGCCACCGGTAACGCCGACCACCGCGCCGGCCGCCACGCCGGCTGAAGAGCTGCTCGGTGACGAACCGTTGCTGCCCCGCCGGGTACGGCAGGCGAGCCTGGCGCCGCAGCTGCGCGGCCCGGTCGCGGAGCAGCCCGCCGCCCCGGCACGCTCCCCGGAGCAGGTCCGTTCCCTGATGAGCGCGCTGCAGCAGGGCACCGCCCGGGGCCGGCGCGAGGCGGCCGGCCTGAGCGCCACGCCCCCGGCCGCGCCACCCGGCGCGCCCAGTGACCACCTGACCAGCCCGGCCGATGACCACGTGCCCGGCGCGCCCGGTGACCACGTGCCCGGCAGCGAGATCGGCCACGTGCCCGGCAGCGAGATCGGCCACGTGCCCGGCAGCGAGACCGGCCACGTGCCCGGCAGCGAGACCGGCCAGGTGCCCGGCCGCGAGACCGGCAGCGGAACCGGCCACGAGACCGGCAGCTTGATCGACAACGAGACCGGCGGCGCCACCGGCCGACCGGAAACTGACAAACACGAGACGGTTGGGGAGCCGATGTGGTCGCAGGCGGCTACCGTCACTTTCCCGGCAGTGCAGGACCCGGTGGCGGCCGGGTCCGACGAAAGCACCGACAACGCGCCCGTTAACCACGAGAACCGGCTGGATAAGGACGCATAAGTGGCATACACGACTAACCAGAGCGCCAACCTCACCTGGCTCCTCGACGACCTGATCGAGCGGGTGCCCTCCGCGCAGCAGGCTGTGGTGCTGTCCGCGGACGGGCTGATGATGGGCGCCTCGGCCGCGCTGAGCAGGGAGGACGCCGAGCACCTGTCGGCGATGGCGGCCGGTTTCCAGAGCCTGGCCAAGGGCGCGAGCCGGCACTTCCAGGCCGGCCCGGTCCGCCAGACGGTGGTCGAGATGGAGGACGCGTTCCTCTTCGTCACGGCCGCCGGGCTGGGGGCGTGCCTGGCGGTGCTGGCCGCCAGCGACGCGGACCTCGGGCTGATCGCGTACGAGATGGCCATGCTCGTCACCCGCGTCGGGCAGACGATGGACGCGCCGGAACGCGCCGCCGGGTCCGATGCCCGCTGATCCGCTGCGGGCCCCGCACGACTGGCTGGATCAGGACGCGGGCCCGGTGGTGCGGCCGTACGCCGTGACCCAGGGCCGGGTCGCCCCGTCCGGCGGCGAGTTCGACCTCGTCGCGTTCGTGGTGGCGACCATGCCCGACGCGCCCCCGGCGCCGTCGCTGCAACCGGAGCATCACGCTCTCGTCGGCGCGGCGTGGGAGCCCACGTCCGTCGTGGAACTAGCCTCCAAACTGGACCTCTCCATCGGGGTCGTCCGGGTTCTGCTGGGTGATCTACGCTCGGCGGGACTCATTTCGCTCTACGAGCCTCCCGCGGCCTCTCAGCCGCACGACGTCGACGTACTCAAGGCGGTTGTCAATGGACTCCGTGCGCTCTGACCGAGACGGCACGCGCTCGCGCATCCCGGTCGCGCTCAAGATCCTCATCGCCGGCGGGTTCGGTGCGGGCAAGACCACCATGGTCGGCTCGGTCAGCGAGATCCGGCCGCTGCAGACCGAGGAGGTGCTGACCGGCGTCGACGGCGCCGACGACACCTCGGGCGTCGAGGGGAAGCGGACCACGACGGTCACGATGGACTTCGGTCGCATCACGATCACCGAGGATCTGCAGCTCTACCTGTTCGGCACCCCGGGGCAGGACCGCTTCTGGTTCCTCTGGGACGAGCTGTCGCAGGGCGCGCTGGGCGCCGTCGTGCTCGCCGACACCCGGCGGCTGGCCGACTGCTTCCCCTCGATCGACTACTTCGAGCAGCGGGGCACGCCGTTCGTGGTGGCGGTGAACTGCTTCGACTCCGAGCGCCGCTTCGGCGCGCAGGCGGTCGCCAAGGCGCTCGACCTGGACCCGGACGTGCCGGTGGTGGAGTTCGACGCGCGCGAGCCGCTGGCCGCCCGCAACGTGCTGATCGAGCTGGTCGAGTACGTCGCCCGCCGGCAGTTGCTGGCCGCCGGCGCCCGCTGAGCCGGCGCGGCGGGGCGCGGTCTCAGCCGTAGTGCGCCGAGGGGTACGCCGACGACCAGCCGTGCGGCGGGGTGCCGTGCGTGGTGCCCGGCAGGCAGATCAGCCGGGAGGAGAGCCGGTTCACCGTGCGCATCGGCAGCACGCCGCGGATGACCAGGTCCTCGGGCTGGGCGTACGGTCCGCGGTTGAGCCGGTCGATCACGATGCCGTGCGCCTCGGCCGAGCTGACCCCGGGCAGCCGGGCCAGCTCGTTGCCCGGCACGTGGTTGACGTCGACCAGCCCGCCGTCGTCGAACGCGCGCATCAGGTCCGGCCGGCCGATGCCGAGGGTGCGCGCCCGCTGCGGGTCGAAGGCCGCGAACTGGCGCGCCTGGTCGCGCAGGCCGCGCGCGCGGGGGCTGTCGCCGGGGTGTGAGGCGAGGACCGCGCCGTGCACCGCGGAGGCCACGGTGATCCCGGCGAACAGGGCGAAGGCCAGCCACTCGGTCGGGTTCAGGTCGTTGTTCTCGGGCGGGCTCGGGTCGAGCGTGGCGAGCACGACCGCCAGCACGAACAGGCCCGCGTAGCCCAGCGCGGCCAGGAACTGGCGCTGGTCGCGGCGGCGCACGCCGGCGTAGACGAAGTAGATCCAGCTGCCGAACGAGCAGATGATCACCGGTAAGACGGCGGCCAGGATGACCTCGCCGACCGGGAAGCGCCTGCGGGGCGGCGCGTACGCCGGGGGAGCGGGCGGCGCGAGCCCCCAGGCCGCCGCGCCGGCCGGGAAGCTCGCGGCGGGGGCCGGCCGCTGTTCCGGCACCACCGCGGTGACGTCCGGGGGGACGTACTGCTGCACGTACACGGGCGGAGTGGCGGCGGCCGGCGGCGGGGTCTCCGGCGCCGGGAGCTCGTCGCTGTCCGACCAGGGGTCCACCGGCTCGGAGTAGAACGGCTCGCCCCGCAGGATCCGCCGGTGCGTCTCCTGCATCCGTTCGCCCGGCTCCACGCCGAACTCCTCCAGGAAGTAGGCGCGGGCGTCCCGGAACGCGGCGAGGGCCTCGGCCTGCCGGCCGCCCTGGTGCAGCGCGATCATGAGTTGCGCGCGCAGGCCCTCGCGGAGCGGGAACTGCTCGACCAGCCGCGCCAGATCCGGCATCAGCCCGGTGTGGTTGCCCCGGGCCAGCTCGATGTCGGCCCATTTCTCCCAGGCCGTGGCGCGGGCGTCGGTGAGCCGGTGGCGGGCCGAGTCGAAGGCCGGGCCGGTCAGCCCGGCCAGCGCCTCGCCCTGCCACAGCGACAGCGCGCGGCGCAGCGTGTCGGCCGCCTCGGCGAGCTGGCCGGCGCGGCGTTCGGCGGAGGCCTGGGCCAGTCCGGCCTCGAACCGCTCGGCGTCCAGGGCGCCCGCCTCCACCCGCAGCACGTAGCCGCCGGTGGTCAGCGCGATCAGCTCACCCGGGCTGCGCGGGGAGCGTTGCGGCTCCAGCACCCGGCGCAGTCCGGCCACGTACTTCTGGACCACGTTGGCGCCGTTCTCCGGCGGTTCCTCACCCCAGACGGCGTCGACGATCTGGTGGGTGGGCACCGGCCGGCCGGCGTGCAGCAGCAGCACGGCCAGCACCGCGCGCTGCTTGGCCGGCCCGAGGTCGACCGGTGCGTCGCCGCGCAGGGCCCGGACGCCGCCGAGGATCTCGAACCTCAGCGCGGTGTCCGGCTGCGGGTCGGGCACCGCGACACCCCCCTTGAGCAGCCCGGACGAGAAACGGCAGCGCGACGGCAGCCGGGCAGCAGCATAGCGGCAGCCCGATGGCAGCACTGTCCCCGAGGCTCCACTGCAGCAAAGGCGACAAGGCGTCCGGCCGAACCGGTCGCCGCGTTCGAGAAGGTGATGAGCTGATGACTGTTTCCCAGGTCCGCGCGGCCGGTGCGGGTGCCCTGCTCGTGGTGAGCCTCGCCGCCGGTGGCTGCGGCGCCGCCGGGGCCGGCGGGGACGCGGCGGCGCCCGCTTCCGCCCGGCCGCTCGCGCCGCGCGACGTGTTGCTGCGGGCCCTGCCGGACGCCTCGACCGGCAGCTTCGCGTTCACGGTCAAGGGCGGCGAGGCGCCCACCGCCGGGCAGCTCGACGCCGGCCGGCAGAGCTACCGCGTCGGTTTCCGGTACCGGGAGCCGGACGCCGGCTTCACCCTGCACATGGACTACCTGGTGGTGCAGCGGCAGTCCTGGATCAAGATCCGGTTCACCGGCGCGGAGGGGCTGACCGGGCTGCCGAAGCTGCCGAAGAAGTGGATGCTGATCGACCCGGCCAAGGTCAAGGACGACGACGTGCCGGTGGGCTACGACGACGAGACCGATCCGGGCGACGCGGGCGTGGTGCTGCGGGCGAGCGCGGACGTCCGGCAGACCGGCGCCGGGCAGTTCTCCGGCACCACGGATCTCACCCAGCAGGGCGAGGCGGACATCGTCGACGCGGGCCGGCTGAAGGCGCTGGGCGAGCGGGCGAAGGCGGTGCCGTTCGAGGCGACCGTCGACGGCCGGGGCCGGCTGACCTCGACCGTCGTGCGGATCCCGGCCGCGGGCAAGGCCAAGGCCACCCGGTACGAGGTCACCTACGCCGGCTACGGCAGCACCCCCACCCCGGCGGCGCCCGCGGCGGACGAGCAGCAGCCGGCTACCAGGGGCGCCTATGAGCTGCTGAACGCCTGAGGTGTGGGCGGTAGCGGCGGTCGCGCGGGTCTGACGGGGGTCCGCGCGGCCGCTGTACGCGCGTGGTTGGATCGGGGGCATGGGCGCGAACGACGAGTACGTCTTCCTCGGCTGCTACACCGGTGAGAGCGGCGGCGAGGGGGAGGGCATCGCCCTGCTGCGGCGGGATCCGGCCACCGGCGACCTGACCCGGTTGGGCGTCGCCGTCCGCACCCCGTCACCGTCCTTCCTGGCCCAGCACCCCCGGCTGCCGGTGCTGTACGCGGTCAACGAGCTGGACGCCGGCACGGTGAGCGCGTTCGCGATCGCCGAGGACGCGTCGCTGACCCCGCTCGCCGTGCGCTCCACCGGCGGTTCCGCGCCCTGCCACCTCGCGGTCACGGCGGACGCCCGGCACCTGCTGGTGGCGAACTACCTCAGCGGCGACGTGTCGGTGCATCCGCTGGACGCCGACGGCGTGCCGGGGGAGCGGTCGGACCTGCTCATCCTGCGGGGCGAGGGCCCGGTCGCCGACCGTCAGCAGGGCCCGCACGCGCACATGGTGGCGCC
Source organism: Actinoplanes nipponensis (assembly GCF_016862275.1). Classification (GTDB taxonomy): domain Bacteria; phylum Actinomycetota; class Actinomycetes; order Mycobacteriales; family Micromonosporaceae; genus Actinoplanes; species Actinoplanes nipponensis. The sequence goes on from NZ_BOMQ01000071.1 coordinate 60,193, forward strand.
CGACCCGAACGGCCCGGACGTGCTGATCGCCGATCTGGGCTCGGACCGGGTGTGGCGGGCGCGCCTGGACCCCCTCTCCGGCCGCTTCGCTCCCGTCGACGCGGCCGTCGTCGCGGCGCCGGGCACCGGCCCCCGCCACCTGCGGTACGCGCTCGACGGCGCGCTGCTGCTGGTCGGCGAGCTGGCCGGCGACCTGAGCTGGTACCGACCGGATCCCTCGGACGGCGCCCTGCGCCTGGCCGGCAGCGTGCCGAGCAGCTCCGACAAGGCCACCTTCCCGTCCGAGCTGGCGACCGGCCGGGACGGCCGCTTCGTGTACGTGGCCAACCGGGGTCCCGACACGGTCTCCGTCTTCGCCTGGGTGCCCGAGGGGGCCACGCTCGTCGCCGAGGTGGCGACCGGCGGGGAGTGGCCGCGGCACCTGGCCCTGCTCGGTGATCACCTCTACGTAGCCAACGAACGCTCACACACCGTCACGGTCTTCCGGATCGACCCCGATACGGGGGTCCCGCAGGCCCAGGGTGAGCCGGTGCGCGAGGGCACACCCACGTGCGTGCTGCGCTGGCATTCCATGGGCGGCGGTCGATAAGTCGGCATCGGACACGTACGGAGTGTTGCCGCTTAGCGCCGAAAAGGGGCAGACGGCGCGAAGTCCTGCGCACTGCCCGGATTGGCTTCGTCACGTAAAGTGAATTAAGTACGTGATAAATCCAATCCGAGTAACTTTCGTCCGAACGTATATGGCATTCGGGTCCGCTACTGCGCAGTATGGAGCGCGTGTCAGGCCGCCATCGCAGAAATTTCAATATCCGGGGAGCCAGCGCCGTCGCGTCCGCGATGGCCATCGTGGTCGTCCTCGCCGGTTCCTGGCTCGGCTATCAGAGTCTCGCCGGTGACAAGTGTTCCGGTCAGATCAAACTGACCGTCGCTGCCGCCACCGAGATCGCCCCCGCCGTGGACCGCGTAGCTCAGCAGTGGAGCTCCGGCGGCGCCAACGTCAACGGAACCTGTGTCACCGTGACCGTGACCGGTGTCAACTCCGCCACCACGGCCTCCGCCCTGGCGCTCAAGCACGGGGTCACGCTCACCGGGCTCGGCCCGGTCGGCAAGTCGGTGCCCATTCCCGACGTGTGGGTCCCCGACTCGTCGACCTGGCTGCTGCGGTTGAGCACGCAGGCCTCCGGCTTCGTGCCCACCGACGGCAAGTCGATCGCCCGGAGCCCGGTCGTCGTCGCCATGCCGGAGCCCGTCGCCCAGCAGGTCGGCTGGCCCGACAAGAAGCTCGGCTGGGCGGACCTGCTGGAGAAGATGACCACCGGCAACTCGCTGCGCACCGGCATCGTCGACCCGACCCGCGACGCGGCCGGCCTGGCCGGGCTGCTGGCGCTGGGCAGCGTCACCGGCTCCGACCCGCAGGCCAAGGCCACCCAGGTCGGCGCCCTGCGCGCGCTGGCGGCCGGCAGCTCCTCGCTGCGCGAGGACCTGCTGCAGAAGTTCCCCCGCTCGCTCGACGCGGCCGACCTGGCCAGCAGCATCAGCGCCGCGCCGCTGTCCGAGGAGGACGTGGTCGCGTACAACGCCGAGCGGCCGCAGGTGAAGCTGGCCGCGCTGTATCTCGACCCGACCCCGCCCGCGCTGGACTACCCGTTCGCGGTCATGCCCGAGGTCGACCTGACCAAGGCCGCGGCCGCCACCGGGCTGCGGCAGGCGCTGGAGCAGCCCAACTTCAAGAACGAGCTGGCCGCCTCGGGCCTGCGCGGCCCCGACGGCACGGTCGGCACCGGATTCGCCGCCCCGATCGGCGCGCCGCAGGCCTCGCCCGTCCCGGCGCCCGCCGACGGCGGCGGCACCCAGGGCGCCGCGGCTGCCGGGCTCGACGCCGGCTCCCTGAACAGGGCGCTCGGCAGCTGGGCGGCCATCACCCTGCCGGGCCGCGCGCTCGCCGTCTTCGACGTCTCCGGCTCGATGCTCACCAAGGTGCCCACGGCCGGTGGCCTGACCCGCGCCGAGGTGACCCGGCGGGCCGCGTCCCAGGGTCTGTCCCTGTTCGACGACAAGTGGGCGGTCGGCACCTGGATCTTCTCCACCGAGCTGGTGGGCAAGCGGCCGTGGAAGCAGATCGAGCCGATCAGCCCGCTCTCCTCGCGCCGCGCCGCGCTGGCCGACTCGATCCAGCAGATCCAGCCCAAGGTCGGCGGCCAGACCGGCCTCTACGACACCGCGCTGGCGGCGTACCGCACTGTGCAGGACAGCTACCAGGCGGGCCGGGTCAACTCGGTGCTGCTGTTCACCGACGGCGCCAACAAGAACCCGGACGGCATCAGCCGGTCCACGCTGGTCAGCGAGCTGAAGAAGCTCGTCGACCCGAAGCGCCCGGTGCGCCTGGTGATCATCGGCATCGGCAACGAGGTCGACCGCGGCGAGCTGGAGGCGATCGCCAAGGCCACGCCCGACGGCGGCGTCTTCGTCGCGCCGGACCCGGCCAAGATCGCCGACATCTTCCTCGAGGCGATCTCGTCCCGCTCGGGCGCCGCCAGCTGACGCTCCGCTCACCCCACGACCGCCGGCTCCCCTCGGGGGACCGGCGGTCGTTTCGGTGCGCCGGGTGCTCAGGGCGCCGGGTCGCCGTTCCAGTCGAGGCAGACCGCCACCGCGTCGTCGTCCAGCTCGCCGCCGACGAAGGCGCGCAGGTCACCGAGCAGGGAACGGACCGCCTGCAGGGGCGCCAGCGTCCCGGTCCGCCGGACGAAGCGGTGCAACGCGGACTCGCCGTAGCGGCTGTTGTGCCCGGCGGCGTCGAACACGCCGTCGCTGACGATGAACAGCCGGTCGCCGGCCAGCAGGGTGAAGGACTGCGGGGTGTACTCGGAGGTCTCGAACATGCCGAGCGGGAACTGGGCCTCCAGCGGCTGGTCCAGCACCTCCCCGGCACGCAGCACCATCATCCGCGGCGAGCCGGCATCGACCGCCCGCACCGCGCCCGTGCGCAGCTCCAGCTCCAGCAGCAGCGTCTCCACGTGCTGGCCGCCGCGGTGCTGGGCGAAGATCGCCTGATCGGCCAGGGCGGCCTGGTCGGCCAGCGCCAGCCCGGCGCGGCGGGCGTTGCGCAACGCGTACGTGGCCAGCGACGTCAACAGCGCGGCGCTCATCCCGTCGCCGTGTCCGTTGAGCACGCTGAGGTACAGCCGCCCGTCCTGCTCCGACCAGTCGAAGCTGTCGCCGCGCACCGCGTACGACGGCTCGAGCTGCCCGGCCAGGCTGAACGACGGCTCGGCACGGCTGCGCCCGGGCAGCAGCTCCCACTGCAGTTCCGCGGCCAGGGTCAGCCGCTGGGTACGGGCGGCCACCGTGTACCGGTCCGTGCCGGCCCCCGCCGCCTGCAACTCGTGCCCGAGCATGGTGGCGACCTCGGCGAGCTCGGCCCGGGGGGTTTCCTGGTCCGGGCCCGGCGTGTACCGCAGCACGCCCATGCGTTCGCCGCGGGCGGTCACCGGCACGTACCGGACCTGTCCGGCGGCGACGTCGGCCTGGTGGTCGAACGCGCGCCACGCCGGGTCGCCGGGACGGGTCACCGCCGGGCCGCCGAGCACCGGTAGCAGGGTGGCCAGGCGGTAGTCCACCAGCAGGAGGTCGAGGTCGGTCACCGCGTACTCCTTGGCGACCGCCTCGGCCAGGCACTCGACCAGCCGATCGGCGGGGGAGTCGAGCAGCGCGCGCCGGACGGCGGTCAATCGGTCGGACACGTTTCCACCCTTCGGCAGCCTCCGGCGTACGGGTAGTCTCTGCTGCACCATGGCCGAACACCATGGGCCGGATGGGCCGGACCCGATGCGCGCCGCGGCAGTCGACGACGCCGCGCCCGCACTGCTGGCCACGTGGGACGCCGCCCGCCAGCGGGCCACCCCGCTGCTCTCCGGCCCGCAGCTGAACGCCCTGCTCGTGGTCGAGCGCGAGGAGGGCATCAACCTGCGTGGCCTGGCGGCCCAGCTGCGGATGATCCTCTCCTCGGCGAGCCGGCTCTGCGACCGGCTGGTCGCCTCCGGCATGGTGGAACGGGCTCCGGGCCGGGCCGACCGCCGGGAGATCGCGCTGTTCCTGACCCCGTCCTCGCGGCACCTCCTCGAGCATCTGCGCGCCACCCGCCGCGAGCTGCTGAACGAGGTGCTGGGGCGGATGACGCCCGCGGGCCGGGCGGCGCTGCTGCGCGGCCTGACCGAGTTCGCGGCCGTGGCCGAGGCCGAGACCCCGGGGGCGGCCGTCCGGTCGGCCTGACCGGCGGCCCGGCTCCGGCCGGGTCAGGGCCGGGGGCGGGACAGCCAGCGCGCCGGATCGTCGAGCACGCCGCGCAGCACCGAGCCGGCCGCGCCCAGCATCGCCGCGTCCGGGCCCAGCGTCGCGGCCCGCAACTGCACCGGTGACCAGGCCGCGGTGAGCACCCGCCGGCCGGCCTCCGCGGCGATCCCGTCGCGCAGCCAGGGCAGCAGCGAGGCATAGCAGCCGCCGAGCACGATCGTCCGCACGTCGAGCAGGTTGACCACGGTGGCCACGGCCGTGCCGAGGGCGGCGCCGGCCGCGGTGAGGGCGTCCAGCGCGGCGGCCTGACCGGCGGCCGCGGCGATCGCCAGCGCGGCGACGGTGTCGGACCCGGCGGCGCGCAGCACCGCCTCCTGGCCGGCGTACTGCTCGAGGCACCCGCGGGCGCCGCACCGGCAGGCCGGGCCGTCGGGGTCGATCGGGATGTGCCCGATCTCGCCGCTCCAGCCGCGGGAACCCCGGTAGAGCGCGCCGTCGAGCACGATGCCGGCGCCGATGCCGATCTCGCCGGAGACGTAGACGAAGTCGCGGGGCAGGTCGCCGACGTCGAGCTCGCCGAGCGCGGCGAGGTTGGCCTCGTTGTCGACGGTCATCGCCGGCCCGCCGGGCAGCTCGCCGACGACGACGTCCTGCCAGCCGAGGTTGGGGGCGATCCGGACCACGCCGCCGGCCGTGACCAGGCCGGGCACGGCGAGGACGGCGCCGGCGACGGTCAGCCCGTCCGCCTCGGCCAGGGCCCGGGCCCGGGCGGCCAGCCGGCCCAGCCCGGCCAGCGCCTCCTGCGGCCCGGCCAGGCGCTGGTCGCCCGGCTCCACCAGGCGGTGCCGGACGGTGCCGGCCAGATCGACCACGCAGGCGCCCCGGTAGTCGACGTTGATCTCCAGCCCCAGCCCGGCGGGGCCGTCCGGGGCCACCGCCAGGCCCACCGCCGGCCGGCCGGCGCCGGTGCGCGGGGCCGGCTCGCGCTCGGTGAGCAGGCCGCCGGTGACCAGGTCGTCGACGAGCGCGGAGACGGTGGCCCGGGTGAGCCCGGTGACCGTGGCCACCGCTGCCCGAGATATCGGATCTGGGCTGTTCGCCACGGTTTGCAGCACCAGCGCGAGATTATGGGCGCGCACGCTCGATTGCCGGACCGGCGACCCCTGAGCACTCATCATCCGGCCCGTCACGCCCTTGACAATGCCACACCGCGGTCAAATAATTCAACCAATAAACAAATCAGCCCTGTTACGTGGAGGTAACCGTGTCGGTCCAGCCCACGCGCGAAGACAAGTTCTCATTCGGCCTCTGGACCGTCGGGTGGCAGGCCCGCGACCCGTTCGGAGACGCCACCCGGGCCCCGCTCGACCCCATCGAGGCCGTGCACAAGCTCTCCGAGCTGGGCGCCTACGGCATCACGTTCCACGACGACGACCTCGTCCCGTTCGGCTCCGACGCGCACACCCGCGACGGCGTCATCGCCAACTTCAAGAAGGCGCTCGAAGAGACCGGCATGGTGGTGCCGATGGTGACCACCAACCTGTTCACCCATCCGGTGTTCAAGGACGGCGGCTTCACCAGCAACGACCGCTCCGTGCGGCGCTACGCGCTGCGCAAGGTGCTGCGCAACATGGACCTCGCCGCCGAGCTCGGCGCGAAGACCTTCGTGCTGTGGGGCGGCCGCGAGGGCTCCGAGTACGACGCGGCCAAGGACGTGCAGGCGGCGCTCGACCGTTACCGCGAGGGCCTGAACCTGATCGCCCAGTATTCCGAGGACCGCGGCTACGGCCTGCGCTTCGCCATCGAGCCCAAGCCCAACGAGCCGCGCGGCGACATCCTGCTGCCGACCGCCGGGCACGCGATCGCGTTCGTGCACGACCTGGAGCGCCCGGAGCTGTTCGGCATCAACCCCGAGGTCGGCCACGAGCAGATGTCGAACCTCAACTTCACCCACGGCATCGCCCAGGCGCTGTGGCACGGCAAGCTCTTCCACATCGACCTCAACGGCCAGCACGGCCCCAAGTTCGACCAGGACCTGGTCTTCGGCCACGGCGACCTGCTCAACGCGTTCTCCCTGGTCGACCTGCTGGAGCACGGCGGCCCCGGCGGCGGCCCGGGCTACGACGGACCGCGCCACTTCGACTACAAGCCTTCGCGCACCGAGGACTACACCGGCGTGTGGGAGTCGGCCAAGGCCAACATGCGGATGTACCTGCTGCTGAAGGAGCGGGCGCAGGCGTTCCGGGCGGACCCCGAGGTGCAGGAGGCGCTGGCGGCCAGCAAGGTCCTGGAGCTGTCCACGCCGACGCTGAGCCCCGGCGAGACGTACGAGGACCTGCTCAACGACCGCAGCGCGTTCGAGGAGTACGACGCGGACGCGGCCGGCGCCCAGGGTTACCACTTCGTGCGCCTGCACCAGCTCGCCATCGACCACGTGCTGCGCGCACGCTGACCCCCTGACGGAAGATGAATCCCATGACGCTGGTAGCCGGGATCGACTCCTCGACCCAGTCCTGCAAGGTGGTCATCCGTGACGCCGAGACCGGCAAGCTGGTCCGGCAGGGGCGGGCGACCCACCCCGACGGGACGGAGGTGCATCCCGATGCCTGGTGGTCCGCGCTGCAACAGGCCATCGACGAGGCCGGCGGCCTGGACGACGTGGCCGCCGCCGCCGTCGCCGGCCAGCAGCACGGCATGGTGGTTCTGGACTCCGACGGCGAGGTCGTGCGGCCGACGCTGCTGTGGAACGACACCCGCAGCGCCGGCGCCGCGGCCGACCTGATCGACGAGCTCGGCGGCGGCGACACCGGCCGCCGGGCCTGGGTCGACGCCGTCGGCATCGTGCCGGTGGCCAGCTTCACGCTGACCAAGCTGCGCTGGCTGGCCCGCCACGAGCCGGAGAACGCGGCCCGGGTGGCCGCGGTCTGCCTGCCGCACGACTGGCTGACCTGGAAGCTGTCCGGCGCGCGGGGCCTCGACACCCTGCGCACCGACCGCAGCGACGCCAGCGGCACGCTCTACTGGTCGGCCAAGACCAACGAGTACCGCCACGACCTGCTGGAGCTCGGCTTCGGCAGGCGGCTGATCGTCCCGGAGGTGCTCGGCCCGACCGGCATCGCCGGTCACCTGCCCAACGGCGCTCCGCTCGGCCCGGGGGCCGGCGACAACGCGGCGGCCGGTCTGGGTGCGGGGGCGCTGCCCGGGGACGTGATGATCTCCATCGGCACGTCCGGCACGGTGTTCGTCTCCTCCGACGTCGCCCCCGACGACCCGAGCGGCACGGTCGCCGGCTTCGCCGACACCACCGGCCGGTTCCTGCCCATCGTCGTCACCCTGAACGCCGCCCGGGTGCTCGACGCGGCGACCCGGCTGCTCGGCGTCGACCACGAGGAGCTGTCCCGGCTCGCGCTGTCCGCGCCCGCGGGGGCGGACGGGCTGGTGCTGATCCCGTACCTGGAAGGCGAGCGCACCCCGAACCGGCCGAACGCCACCGGGGCCGTGCACGGCCTGACCCTGCGCACGTCGGACCCGGCCCACCTGGCCCGGGCCGCGGTCGAGGGCATGCTCTGCGCGCTCGCCGACGGGCTGGACGCGCTGGTCGCGCAGGGCGCGACGGCGAACCGCATCGTGCTGGTCGGCGGCGGCGCCCGCAGCGAGGCGGTCCGCCGCATCGCGCCGGCGCTGTTCGGCCTGCCCGTGCTGGTCCCGCCGCCGGGTGAATACGTCGCGGACGGGGCCGCCCGCCAGGCCGCGTGGGTCACCGTGGGTGGTGACGCGCCGCCGGCGTGGTCGGCGGAAACCCCCGAGGTGTACGAGGACAGCAGCGTCCCGCTGATCCGGGAGCAGTACGCCGCGGCCCGGGACTCCGTGCTGGACAGGCGGCCTTCAGTCCGCTGAAGGGCGGCGGCGGGGTGGTCGGATGGGGTCGCTAACCTCTGTCGCGTGAGCAGGCGCGGAGGCCCGGCGCATCGCGCGTACAGCGTGATCGTCTTCGTCATCCTCGCGTCCCTGGACAACGTGGCGATCAACCTCGTCCCCCCGCTGTACGGCAGCATCGCCACCGAGTACGACGTGGGCGAGGGCCACATCGCCCTCGCCACCACGGTGATGTTCCTGATCAGCGCGGTCGCCGCCATCGTCTGGGCGTACGCGGGCGACCGCCTCGACCGCAAGCCGGTGCTCGTCGCGGGCACCCTGATCTGGGTGGCCGGCACGGCCTGGTCCGGCCTGGCCGGCAGCTACCCGTCCTTCCTGGGCTCGCAGGCGCTGGCCGCGATCGGGCTGGGCGGGGTCGCCAGCGTCAGCTTCTCCGTGGTCAGCGACCTGATCTCGCCGCGGCGCCGCGGCCTGGTGATGAGCTTCTGGGGCCTGTCGCAGGGCATCGGCACGCTCGCCGGCACGCTGCTGGCCGGGGTGCTGGGCTCGACCGACTGGCGCCGGCCGTTCCTGGTGGTGGCCGTGGCCGGGGTGATCGCCACGGCGGCCTACCTGGTCACCTTCGACGTGCCGCGCGGCGACAGCCAGCCCGAGCTCGCCGGCGTCCAGTACGACGAGCGCATCCACCACGACCACCTGCCCCGGATCCTGGGCCGGCGCACGAACGTCTGGCTGATCCTGCAGGGCTGCACCGCGCAGATCGCCTTCGGCTCGCTGGTCTGGCTGCCGGTGCTGTTCCGCTCCCGGGCCGAGGACCAGGGCTACACGACCGCCACGGCCGTGATCATCGGCAGCGTGTTCGCCACCCTCTTCCAGCTCGGCGGGGCCCTGTCGATCCTCGGCGGGCTCATCGGCGACCGGCTGCAACGCCGTACCCCGCGCGGCCGGGCCCTGGTCGCCGCGGTCGGCGTGCTGGCCGCCGTGCCGTTCTACGTGGTGCTGTTCTTCGTGCCGTTCCGCATCGACGTGCCGAACGGGGGCAGCCCCGGCGCGGTGGTGCTGGCCGTGCTGGGCGACGTGGTCACCGAGCCGACGGTCGGGCTGAGCCTGGCCACCGCGGTCTTCGCGCTCGCGCTCACCTCGGCCAACTCGCCGAACTGGTTCGCGCTGATCGCCGACGTCAACCCGCCGGAGCACCGCGGCACCGTCTACAGCCTGGGCAACCTGGTCAACGGCTTCGGCCGGGCCGGCGGCAACGCGCTGGTCGCGGTCGCCTTCGGCCGGCTCTCCGGGGCGTTCCCGCCGCCGCTGAACTACGCGGTGGGCCTGGCCGCCTTCCAGCTCTTCTTCGTGCCCACCGGGATCATGTACTGGCTGGCCAGCCGGACGGTGGCCAGGGACATGGCGGAAACCCATGCGGCCCTGGCCACCTACGGCCAGCGGGAGACGGTCAGACCCGCGCCCACACCGTGACGTCCTGCGGCACCCGGCCGTCGGCGGTGAGCGGCTCGCTGGCCAGCTGCACCCGGGCGTTGAGCGGCAGCTCGGCCGGGGCGTCGCCGAAGTTGGTCAGCACCAGCAGCCCGCCGTTGCGGAACGCCAGCACGTCGGCCGGGGTGTCGACCCAGCTCAGCGTGCCGGCACCGAGGCCGTGGGCGGCCCGCAGGCGCAGCGCCGCCCGGTAGAGCTCGTACGTCGAGCCGGTCACGCCGCGCTGGCGGTCCAGGGCGTACTCGGCCCAGACCGCGGGCTGCGGCAGCCAGCTCGCGTCGGCCGGCCCGAAGCCGTACGAGGGGGCGTCGGCCTCCCACGGCAGCGGCACCCGGCAGCCGTCGCGGCCCCGCTCGGCGTGCCCGGACCGTTCCCAGGCCGGGTCCTGCCGGTAGGAGTCCGGGATCTCGGTGGCCTCCGGCAGCCCCAGCTCCTCGCCCTGGTAGAGGTACGCCGAGCCGGGCAGGGCCAGCATCTGCAGCGTCGCCGCCCGGGCCCGGCGCAGGCCCAGCGCCACGTCCGGCTGCGGGTCGCCGATGCCGATGCCGTGCTTGCGGGGCTCGCCGACCGGGTAGCCCAGCCGGGTCGCGTGCCGCACCACGTCGTGGTTGGAGAGCACCCAGGTGGTGGGGGCGCCCACCGCGGCGTTGGCGGCCGTGGTGGTGTCGATGACCTTGCGCAGCGGGTCGGCCGACCAGGGCGTGTCCAGGTACTCGAAGTTGAACGCCTGGTGCATCTCGTCGGGCCGGACGTACCGCGCCAGGCGGTCGGCGGGCTGGACCCACGCCTCGGCGACCAGGATGCGGCCGCCCTCGTACTCGTCGAGGACCGCGCGCCACTCGCGGTAGATCTCGTGGACACCGTCCTGGTCCCACATCGGCGGCGGCGGGGCGCCCTCGGGGGCGAGCCCGCCGAGGATCTCGCCCGCGTAGTGCCAGTCGGCGAAGTCGGCGTTCTTGATCAGGCCGTGGGCCACGTCCACCCGGAAGCCGGCGACGCCCCGGTCGAGCCAGAACCGCAGCACCGAGACGAATTCCGCGCGCACCTCGGGGCTGTCCCAGTTGAGGTCGGGCTGCGAGACGTCGAACAGGTGCAGGTACCACTGGCCGTCGTCGACCCGTTCCCAGGCCGGCCCGCCGAAGACGCTCTGCCAGCCGTTCGGCGGCTCGCTGCCGTCGGGGCCGCGGCCGTCCCGGAAGATGTAGCGCTCGCGCTCGGGGCTGTCCGGCCCGGCGGCCAGCGCCTCCCGGAACCAGGCGTGGTCGTGGGAGGTGTGGTTCGGCACCAGGTCGACAATGACCTTCAGGCCCAGGGCCCGCGCCTCGGCGAGCATCTTGTCGGCGTCGCCCAGGTCGCCGAAGCGGGGGTCGACCGCGCGGTAGTCGGCCACGTCGTAGCCGGCGTCGTGCTGGGGCGACGGGTAGAACGGCGACAGCCACACCGCGTCCACGCCGAGCTCGCGCAGATCGCCCAGGCGTGCCGTGATGCCGGGCAGGTCGCCCATGCCGTCGCCGTTGCTGTCGGCGAAGGAACGCGGATAGATCTGGTAGATGACGGCGCTGCGCCACCAGTCGGTCTGGGGGGAGGGCATGGGTCCAGGCTAAACGGCCGGGGCCCGGCCGGCCCCCTCAGCCGTCCAGAATCGCGGCGAAGCGTTCCTCAGCTAAATCGAGTTGGTCCAGGATGTGATCCTTGGCCGCGACCGACAGCGGGGTGTCCGGACGCCCGACCAGCTCGCGGAGCTTGGGCACCAGCGGGCGGTACTTGATGGCCGAGCTGCGAGCCTTGTCATACGTGGTGTGGATGACACCGACGCCGTTGTCGGTGAAGTCCGAGACCTTGATGACCCGCGCCCACGGATCCCGTTCGAGGCTGTCCGCCACGTGCGCCCGGTACTGCTCGTGCCGGTCGCGCTCCGGGTCGTACTCCGGGTTGGTCACCGACCGCACCAGCTCGGCCATCCGGGGGTTGAACCGGCGGGCCAGCTCGGCCACCGCGGCGTCGGTCAGCGCCTGGTGGCCGAGCGCGGGGTCCAGACCGGCCAGTTCGGCCGGATGGTCCTCGACCGCGTCGTGCAGCAGGGCCGCCGTGAGCACGTCCACGTCCCGGATGCCGTAGTAGCGGATGATCCGGATCGCGACCCGCAGCAGGTGGTTGAGGTACGGCTCGCGCACCCGCCGGTCGTCGGCGTGCAGCCGGGCGGCCAGGTCCAGCGCCTCCTCGAGCTGTCGCCGGTCGTCGGCCGGGAACTCGAGCAGTTCGAGGGAGAACCGCTCGCGCAGCCCGGCCTCGCCGTACACCTCGGTGATCGCGTGCAACGGCATCGACAGCAGCATCCTTGGCGCCATGCCGATCAGGTATACCGGACCGCGGGGTCGCGTGGGCCCGCGTTCAGGAGGGAACGTCGAGCAGCGGCTCCTCTACCAGCGGCTTGGGCCTCGGCGGGACCGGGCGCGGCGAGGGCCGGGGCACGCTCGACGGGCGGCCGGCCGGGCTGCGCCGCAGCACCGGCGCGGCCAGCGACGCCTGCCGGAGCGACCAGGGGTTCTCCGCGTGCATTCCGCGGCGCGGCACGCCGTCGCCCTCGGTGAACTCCTCGTCGGTCATGGCCTGCAGGGCACTGAGCGCGACGCCGAGGATCAGCGCGGCGCTGACCAGCGTGATCGGCACGATCATGAGCAGCGGCTTGATCCCGCTGACCGTGGTGGAGACGTCCGGGCTGAGCTCGACGGACATGCTCGCCATCCCGGTGTAGTGCATGCCGGCGACGGCGGCGCCCATCAGGGCGGCGGCGCCCGCCATCGGGAACCAGCCCTTCACGGACACGGCGAACCAGAGCGCGGCGGTGCACGCCACGACCGCGATGACGGCGGAGGCGGCCACCAGCGCCCGGTTGAAGTGGATCGTGCCGGACACGTGCAGCCCGGCCATCCCGGTGTAGTGCATCGCCAGCACCCCGGCCCCGGTGAAGAGGCCCGCCAGCGCGATCTTCGGCAGGCTGCGCCGGCCGTGGCCGACGACCATGAGCCCGATGCCGACGGTCACCACCGACAGCCCGAGGCTGGCCATCATGAGCCAGGGGGTGTAGCGCACCGGGCTCTGCGGCACGTCGAAGCCGAGCATCGCGGTGAAGTGCATGAGCCAGATGCCGGCCCCGCCGATCGAGAACGCCGCGATGATCAGCCAGCGGTTGCGCCGGCCCCGGGAGCGGGCGCCGCGCGCCCGGCCGGTGGCGAGCAGGCCGAGGAAGGAGCCCAGCACCGCGACGAGATACGCCGCGATCGGGTTGAAGGCCCCATAGGTGAAGTGATGGACCTCGGCCACGTTGTCGTCACGTCCTCACGAACATCGGGAACAGTTCGCTGAGGATTACGCCATAGGTCCGATGTGGGGCATCGCACCTTGTGTGCGTTCCGCTACGCAAAGAGAACCGGGGCCACCGTATGGCTGCCTGCGGGAGGTAGCCATACGGCAGCCCCGGTGCGGTCGTGGTGACCGGTCAGGGGTTCTGCCGGGGGAGGGCGGAACGGTTAGACGTTGAAGATGCTGACGCCACCGGGACCGACGAGGAGGCCGACGATGATGAGGACGACGCCCCAGAGGATCTGCCGCCGGAACAGCGCGAGGATGCCGGCGACCACGAGGATGACTGCGAGAATCCAGAGTAGAAGAGCCATGCGGATCTGATACCCGAGGGCCTCAGATCGAAAACCTGCCCCACCGGCGCCCACGGAAAAAAGTTCGGGAAATACCGCGGCCCCGCCGCCGCCCTCGCGGGCGGGACGGGGCCGGGCCGGCCGGATCGGCTCAGACGCTGGTCAGACCGGCGTCGACGGTGTCGGTGAGCAGCTGATAGACGTTGTACGCCTGCTTGATGACCGGGTGGGCCACGTTGCGGACGGGCACCCCGCCGGGCGTACGGCCCCGCTCGCTGCCGTGGTGCGCGTGGCCGTGGAGGGCGAGCGCGGTCGGCGCCGAGTCGATCGCCTGCCCCAGCAGGTACGACCCCAGGAACGGATAGATCTCCAGCGGCTCGCCGACCAGCGTCTCGGGCACCGGGGAGTAGTGCGTCAGCGCCACCAGCGCATCGACGTCCAGCCCGCGCAGCGCCGCCCCGAGGCGCTCGGCGATCGCCTCGGTCGTACCGACGAAGTTCTTCATCTCCCGCTCGCCGAACTTGCTGGCGCAGGCCCCGGCGAAACCGCCGCCGAAGCCCTTCACCCCGGCGATGCCGAGCCGGTGCCCGTGCAGCTCCAGAACCGTGGTGTCGCCCTCGAGCACGGTCATGCCGGCGTCGCGCAGCACGTCGCTGACCGCGTCCTGCTGGTCGCTCTGGTGGTCGTGGTTGCCGAGCACCACCACGACCGGGACGCCCACGTCACCGAACTCGGTGGCCATGCACTTGGCCTCCTCGACCGTGCCGTGCCGGGTCAGATCGCCGGCGATCAGCAGGGCGTCGGCGACCCCGGGCAGCTGCTCCAGGGCCGGCCGATAGCGGCCCAGGACGTCCTTGTCGACGTGGACGTCACCCACGGCGGCAATGCGGATCATGAGATCTCCTCCACCTCGCTGGGCGCCGCGGCGCGCACGATGCCGATGTCGCAGGCGATCTCCACGTCCGGGAAGTGCGCGGTGATCTGCCGGCAGATCTCGTCGCGGCGCTGCGCGCTCTCCACCTCGCCGCCCAGCACCAGCCGGTGCTCGCGGCGCTGCAGGGTGATGCCCTGCTCGGCGGTCGCCCCGCTCTCGGTGAGCAGGCGCTGGATCTCCGCCTCCAGGTATTCGTCGAGCTGCGGTGTCATCTCATCCCCCCACGGTCAGGCGGGCGTCCGTCGGCTGCGCCACCACGTCGAGGCGGTCGAGCAGGACCAGGAACGCCTCCGCGTACGGCGACTTGGCGGTCTCCGCGCGGACCCGGTCCCAGTCGATCTGTTCCCGCAGCGAGCGGGCGACCGGCAGCCCGGTGGCGAAGTCGCAGTAGTGCTGGGTGTAGCTGAGCAGCTTGTGCACCATCAGCTGGGTCGCCGACAGCACCGGCATGTTGATCGCCTCGACCGGGCGCATCACCGTGTCGCGCAGCGTGGCGTCGGTGACCGGCGACTCGACCGGGCGGTAGATCAGGTCCACCATCCGGCCCTCGTCGAACACCTTGACCAGCCAGTCCTCGGGCGGCTGCTCGACCTCGAAGCCGACCGCGGACAGCTCCTCGAGCGCGCGTGCCTTGTCCTGTTCGCGGATCAGGAAGTCGACGTCGTGATCGCTGGAGTGCCCGCCGTGGGCGTACACCGCGAAGCTGCCGCCGAGCGCGAACGGGACTTCCGCCTGTTTGAGCACGGAGGCGACCCGTTTGAGCGTGGTGACCAGGCCCTCGTCCACCCGGTGCGGCATGGCGGTCTCCCTGCGTTGATGGGCATGCGTATTGGCACCTCCCCGTCTACCCGGGGCTGCCCGCCTTCACACCCGATGCCCGTTCGGGGCGGAACCGAGCGTGACTGTGCCAGGTACCGTTGGTGGGTATGGTCCCCGACCTCGAGTCCGCCCGTCCCGCTTTCGACGATGAACACCCCGTCGCCGCCACCGTCCGCCCGTTGCGCTCGGTGGCCCTGGTCGGCATCGACGGCTCCGGCAAGACCACCCAGGCCCACGAGCTGGCGCACGCGCTGGCCGCGCGGGGCCTGCCGGCGAGCTACCGGCGCAACGCGGGCGGCCGGCGCTGGTTCGGCCGGCTGGCCACCGCGCTCGGCCGGCGCGACGGCGAACACCTGCTCGGTCGCAAGGCGATGCTCTTCGTGGAGTCGGTGCTGCGCTGGCTGGCGATCCTGCGCACGCTGTTGCGGCGCACGGTCACCCGCGAGATCGCGATCATGGACAGATACGCCGTCTGCCAGTACGCGAGCATCCGCGCGCACGCCAAGACGCCCCGCCCGCAGCGCCTCAACCGGGCCGAGCGCCGGGCCCGGCTGGCCTACCGGGTCTTCCCCCGCCCCGACGTGACGTTCCTGCTGGCCGTCGACCCGGCCGTGGCCCATGACCGGATCGAGCGCCGGGGCTACGACCACGAGGAGATGTCCTACCTGCGCGCCGCCACGGCCGCTTACGAGGCCCTGCCCGAGTACGGCAACTTCGTGGTCGTCGACGCCAACGGCACCCCCGAGCAGGTGCAGCAGGCCCTGCTCGCCCACCTGCGGGCCTGGCTCCCGGCGCCGGTGCCGGTGCCCGCGCCCCGGGTGCCCGCCGAGCCACGCCGGGCAGGGGCGGTGCTCCTGCAGGCCCGGGCGTTGCTATTGACCGCCGTCACCCTGGCCGCCGCCGCCTCGGCGCTCACCTGCCAGCTGGTGGAGGGCTTCTAGGCCCGGCCGTAGACGGGGATCGTGGCGCCGCTGGTCGGCGCGGAGCCGTCGCCGGCCAGGAAGGTGATCACCTGGGCGATCTCGGCCGGGGTGACCCAGCGGGAGAAGTCGGCGCCCGGCTGGGCCGCCCGGTTGGCCGGGGTGTCGATGACGCTCGGCAGCACGGTGTTGCAGCGCACGCCGCTCTTGCGGTACTCGACCGCGACGGCGTTGGCGAAGGCCAGCACGGCGGCCTTGGCGGTGGCGTATCCGGCCGCTCCGGCGAACGGGGCCACGGCCGCCCGGGACGAGACGCAGACCACCGAGCCGCCGCCGGCGTCCACCAGGTGCGGCAGCGCGGCCGCGGTCACCAGGTACGTGGGCCGCAGGTTGGCGCGCAGGATCGCCTCGAAGTCCTCGACCGGGGTCTCGTGCACCGGGCCGCCGCCCGCGTACCCGCCGGCCAGGTTGATCACGGCTCGGAGGGGCGCGCCCGGCTCGGCGCTCGCCGTGGCGACGGCCGCCGCCACCTCGGCGGGATCGTTCAGGTCCGCCGTGACGGTCACCACACCTTGGGGCAGTCGCCCGGCGCCGCCCGTCCGGACCGGGGCGACGATGCGCCAGTCCTGATCCCGCAGCGCCTTGAGGACGGCCCCGCCGAGCCCGCCCGCTCCTCCGGTTACCAGCACACTGCGATCCATATCGTTAACCGTAACGGTGTGTTTTCCCTCACTCGGCGCGGGAGTCGGCGGAACGGCGCAACCCGGCCGACCGATCGGCCGTCATCCCTGGGTGGGTCACCCGGACGGGCGAGTGAACTGCGGCTCGTCGTGCCGCATCGTGGCAGGGGCTCCCGGCACGGTGGGCTACGGGACGTTTTGCCCTGGCATTTGATTCATGCCCGGCGGCAACCTGTCGATGCTGGACGTGAACCCATTCGGCTACCAGGCCGTACTGGGTAGTGACGAGCGTCGCAGCCGGATCCGTGATGCCCGTCGCTGCGACGAATGAGGGGCCGATGGTGTCATGAAGCGGGCGGAGGGTATGCGTCACGTAACGCATCCAGCGCCGGGTGTGGCTCCGAATACTCGTGTGAGAGCCCTCTTCAGTAAGTATCCACGCGGCTCTCAGCTGGCGCTCAGACACTCGTGACACTTTCGACTCACCAGCCGGAATCAGCGCAGAGCGCCAACTGTTCAGGTAGGTGTCAGCACCGCAATGCATGAACTGCGGACGTTACGGGGAGGGCTGATGGACGCAGGTATTGCCCGTAACAGGGTTAGTGAAGGCAATGAGGGGACCGTGGGCAACGTGGAGAAGAGCACCGTGATGAGGACCGACCAGGTTGCCGAGGAGCGCGACCTCGTCGGAGTCTACCTGCACGAAATCTCCCGGACGCCGCTGCTGGATGCTGCCAGGGAGGTCGACCTCTCCAAGGCAATCGAGGCCGGGCTCTACGCCGAGCACCTGCTCGACACCGGCGAGCTCCGTCGCGGCGTGAGCCGGGAGGAGCTGGAGCGGCTCGTCACCGAGGGCAAGCGGGCGAAGGATCTCTTCATTCGCGCCAACCTGCGACTCGTCGTGTCGATCGCCCGCCGGTACGTACGCTCCGGCATGCCGATGCTGGACCTGATCCAGGAGGGCAACACCGGCCTCGTCCGCGCGGTCGAGAAGTTCGACTACGAGCGGGGCTACAAGTTCTCGACCTACGCCACGTGGTGGGTGCGCCAGGCCATCAGCCGGGCGATCGCCCAGCAGGAGCGCACCGTGCGCCTCCCCGTCCACCTGGTCGAGGACGTCAACCGGATGCGCAACGTCACCCGCCAGCTCGTCCGCGAGCTCGGCGCCGACCCGGAGCCCGCGCAGGTCGCCGCGGCGCTGGGCGTGACGGTGGAGCGCGTCACCGAGCTGACCCGCTGGGCCCAGGACACCGTGTCGCTGGACACCCCGGTGGGCGACGACGGCGACACCAACCTCGGCGACCTGGTCGCCGACAGCGACGCGCCGTCGCCCGAGGAGATCGTCCTGACCGCGCTGGAGCGTCAGCGCATCGAGGGCCTGCTGAACCACCTCGACGACCGGTCGGCGGGCATCATGCGCGCCCGGTACGGCCTCGAGGACGGTCGCGAGCACTCCCTGACCGAGGTGGCGTCGCGTTTCTCGCTCTCCCGGGAGCGGATCCGCCAGCTCGAGATCCAGGCGCTCGGCCGGCTGCGCGAGCTGGCCCGGGCCGAGGGCCTGCAGGCCGCCTAGGTCGCAGCATCGCAACGGCGAAAAGGCCGGTGCCCCTTGCGGGGACACCGGCCTTTTCGCGTGCCGGGTGGGTCAGTTGACCCGGCCGTAGCCGTACGGCGGCATGATGTCGATCGTCCGCTTCTTGACGGGCTGGCCCGCGCGCGAGGCGTCGATGATCTGACCGCCGCCGACGTACAGGCCGACGTGTCCGAGACTGCGGTAGAACACCAGGTCGCCCGGCTTGAGGTCGGACCGCGAGATCCGGGTCGTCGCGCTGTACTGCGCCGCGGCGTTGTGCGGCAGCGACTTTCCGGCGGCCCGCCAGGCCGCGGAGGTCAGGCCGGAGCAGTCGTAGCCGTCCGGGCCGTCCGCGCCGTAGTCGTACATGACGCCGAGCGCGTTGTAGGCGAAGGTGACCGCCTTGCCGGCCGAGCCCGCGATGGACGGGATGCTTCCGGTGTACTTGCTGCTGGTCTCGGTGGCCTTGCCGTACGCGGCGGTGCGCATCGCGTACAGCTTCTTGAGGTCGGCCTCGATCTTCTTCTTGCGGGCGTTGAGCTCCTTGAGCTCGGCCGCCTGCTTGTCCTGGGTGGCCTTGAGCGCGGCCTGCCGCTCGGCGTAGTTCTCCGTGGTCGCGCGGTACGCCGCGATGTCGCGGCCGCGGCTGCGGGAGATCTGCTCGAGGATGCTCATCCTGTCCATGAGGTTGTCCGAGCCCTCGAGCACGACGTTCATGGCCCCGACGTGCCCGGTCATGTACGCCGACTTCACGATGCTGTCCATCTGCGTGCCGGCCGCCGCCAGCGCGGCCTTGGCCGGAGCCAGGGACGCGGCGAGCTGCTTCTCGTCGGCCTTGGTCTTCTTCAGGCTGATGTTCAGCTTGTTGTACGACTCGACGATGTCCTCGAGCTGGTCGGAAGCCTTGTCGATCTTCTTGGTGAGCTCACTCGTCGACGGTTCCGCGGATGCGGCGGTCGCGGTGGTGGCGGTGATCGCGAGCGCGAGGGTGGCGACCACCAGCGCACGGAGCCTCGTGCGGGTGTGTGGCAACGGTATGTGGCCTTTCTTCCGCTATGGCCGCCTACCGGGTTAGCTGACGGGTTCGGTGCGGGAAGAAGGCCCCTACCGCTGGCGCGGATTCACCCCGGTGCTGCTTCGGTTGGTTCCCCGGTTCGACGTGGTTTCGACGGTGATCCTGGGGGATCGGGATCGTCCGTTTCCACCGGCGAGGATTCGGCGGCGTGGGCCGGCGCCACCGAGGATGTGGCTGCGGACCGGACCAACCGCATTAACTTATCGGCGCGCGGCATTAACACAAGAGGCCGCAGAGTGACTTGGGTCAATGATCACAAATAAGAGAATGATCCCGATAGCGGGGGGCGATAAAGCGGTTCCGAAGCGTGACTTCTACTCGGCCATGGCCGGCGGGACATCGGCCGCCTCGACTGCCCACCGCCGCGACACGACGCGCTCGGCCCAGAACGACAGGAACGGGATCGTCCCGGCCAGCATCACCAGCAGCATCCGCCCCAGCGGCCACCGCAGCCGGCGGCTCAGGTCGAACGAGGCCACCAGATAGACCATGTAGAGGAAACCGTGGAAGGGGCCGACGGTGGCCACCACCGTGTCGTTGTCGCCGAGGTACTTCAGCGGCATGCCGATGACGACGAGCACGATGAGGACCACGCCGACGATCCAGGCGATGATCCGGTAGCGGGTGAGGGCTCCCTGCACGATCCACGTCCTTCTTGAACTCGACGGTCTTGCCTCAGCCCGCGCTGGCGCGCCGGCCGGGGTAGTCGCTCGGCCGGGCCCCGGGGTGGGCGGCCAGCCAGCTCAGGTAGTCGTTGTAGGCGGCCAGCTCGGGATCGTCGTCCTCGACCGGCGCGGCCGGCGTCACCGGCACGCGCACCGGGCGGCGCACGGTCACCGCGGCGTCCTGGCGGGGCACCGGCGACTGCTCCGGCTCGGGCTGCTCCTGCGGGCCGCGGGCGCCGCGGCGCTCCTGTTGGACCTCGCGGAACCAGATGAACACCACGAACGCCGCGAACACCGGCCACTCGAAGGTGTAGCCCCAGCTCAGCGTGTTTCCACCGGTCGCGCGGCTGAACTGCCACCAGCCCAGCGCCAGGAAGCCGGCCACGAGCGTGAGCGCCAGGATGTGGCGCGCGATCCACGCGGGGGTCCACAGCCCTTTCATGCTCCTCAGGGTACCGGCGGGTTTGACGGCAGGGCGCTCGGGCAACCGTTGCGGCAAGCACTGATCCGACCGAGGAAGGGAGCGCCGTCATGACCGACGCCCGGATCGACTCCGCCGGCGAGGAGCTGGTCGGCTCCGAGACCGGCATCGACCCCGCGGGGCTGGCCGACGACGACCTGTTCCGCGAGCTGGCCAGCCTGCACCGCACCCGGCTGCAGACCCTGCGGCACGGCCCGGACGCGGCCCTGGCCAACCACCTGCGGCGGACCGAGGAGCTGGAGAACGAATACCTGTCCCGGTACGCCGGGCGCGAGGTCGACGCCGGCCGGCTCACCCAGGACTTCTGAGAGGACCCCGAACTTCATGATCTCCTCGGTACGCGGCCGGCTGAACCGGCTGCGGCGCAGCTACGCGCCTCACGAGCACCGGCCGCTGGACGGCTACGTGGCCACCATGGGCGCGTTCGGCCTGCTCGCCGGCAGCCTGGCCGGCGCGGCCAGGCTGACCGGGAAGCCGGTGCCGGACCGGCCGGCCACCGCCGACATCGTGCTGATCTCGATCGCGACGCACAAGCTGAGCCGGCTGATCGCCAAGGACGCGATCACCAGCCCGCTGCGCGCGCCGTTCACCCGCTACGCGGAGCCGGGCGGCAGCGGCGAGATCAACGAGGAGGTACGCGACCAGGGCAGCGCGCTGCGCCACTCGATCGGTGAGCTGGTCAGCTGCCCGTTCTGCCTGGCGGTGTGGGTCGCGACGGGCCTGACCAGCGGGCTGGTGTTCGCGCCCCGGCTGACCCGGCTGGCGGCGACGGTGTTCACCGCGACGGCCGTCTCCGACTTCCTGCAGATGGCGTACTCGCTGGCCAAGGAGGCCGCGGAGGGCGACCACCGCAGCGACGACGACCGCCCGCGGCTCGCCCAGGCCGCCTGAGCCCCACGACGCGACGAAGCCCCCGGCCGCACGGCCGGGGGCTTCGTGTCGTCGTTCGGCGCCGGTCAGGGAGGGCCGTCGCCCTCCAGGCCCGACCAACCGCGCGGGCTCTCCTCCTCGCCCTGCTCACCGTCGAGGACGTCGCGGTCCACCACGGTGTCGGAGTGCTCGCCGGCGAAGTCGCTGTCGCCGTCCGGCACGGCCTCCTCGTCGCCGAAGGCGGGCAGGCGTTCGTTCTGCTGGGTCATCTCGCTCCTAGGTCGGCCGGGCAGGGGTCAGACATCGAGCGTGCGCAGCGCCTCGGCGGCCTCGTCCTGGGCGTACTCGCCCTCGGGGAGCGCGTCGATGCGGGTCAGCGCGGTGGCGGGCAGGTCGGCGGCGATGGCGCCCCGTTGCAGGTCGGCGCTGCTGAGCCGTTCCTGCCCGGTGTAGGCCTCGTCGAGGTAGTCGTCCAGCGCCTGGAAGTCACTCACGGGGCTTCGTCTACCCGCGGTCCGGCCGGCCAAACGGTGTGGGCTGGGTCACATCCGCTACCGGAATCACCGGACCCGGCCGACGGTTGACACGGATGTCGGTGTGATCAGTGTCCCCGGGCCTCACCCTTTGCCTTCGCGGAATACCGTTCGGCTGGAGCCGCGTTGAGCCTTTCGCCGAGAGGCGACCTGCACACCGACATCCGCAACTGCGCCGCCCCCGATCCGGGGGCGGCGCTTTTGCGTCGCGGCCGGGACCGGCCCGATCAAGAAGCAGGTTCGGTTTCCGCGGGCCCGGGTATCCGCCCGCCATGACTGACGACCGGACAGACCAGCGCGCCGCCGACCTGCTGCCCGAGGAGCGCAGTGCCGGCGGCAGCAGCGACCCGCGGGCGCAGGCCGAGGCCATTCTCGCCGAGTCGGACGAGCGCGAGGCCGACCTGGAGGCGGCGCCCAGCTCGTTCCTCGAGCACCGGACATCGGGCCAGACGAGTACGCCGGGGGAAGGCACCCGGTAGTGGACGTGACTTTCGGGTTCGCCGATCCGCGTGGCAATATCGGCCGAATGGCAGCCCCGCAACGAAGCTTCGGGCGCAACATCTCGCGTCGCGTGCCGGGTTCCGGCGCCGGCGCGGCCCAGGAGCAGGCCGGCGTCCCCGGCCGCCGGCGTACGCCCGCGGCAGTGCAGACCGTCATCTCGGCGCACGACGTCCCGCCGGCCGTGATCACGCCCGCGGGCCCGCTGGCGGCGGCGGCCACGGGCGACCCGTCCGTGCTGCGCGCCGCATCTGCCGCCGTACCGGATCTCGGGGTCGGTCTGCTGGCGCGCGGCGCCGTGGCGGCGACCCGGGGTGTCGAGGCGCCCATCGGGCCGCACCCGGTGGAGGTCGCCGGGCTGCTGCACGAGCTCACCGCGCGCCTGCTCGGCGCCGACGACGTGCCGCAGGCCCTGGACCGTCTGGCCGCCTTCGCGGCCGGGGCCGTCCCCGGCACCCTGCGCTGCTCCGTGGCGCTGATCGGGGAGGGCGGCCCGCCCGTCCTCGCCGCCTCCGGGACCGCGGCCCAGGCCCTCGACGACCTCCAGTACGCCGACGGCGACGGTCCCGCGCTGGAGGCGGCCCGCACCCGGAGCCTGGTGACGGCCCCCGACCTGCCGTCCGACCCGCGCTGGCCCCGGCTGGCCGAGTCCGCCCGGGCCGAGGGGGTGCACAGCGTCGTGGCGATCCCGATGGACGTGCAGCGGTCGTCGGTGGGGGCGCTGAGCCTGTTCGTCAGCACCCCCGGCGGCATCAACCCCGAGCTGCTGCTGACCGCCATGGCCGTGGTCAACCAGGCCGAGCTGCTGCTCGGCGAGCTGGGCCGGCGCGAGGGCCGGCGCGAGGGCGCGACGGTCGACCGGGCCGCCGGCGTGATCATCGCGCAGCGCGGCTGCGGCGTGCAGGAGGCCTACACCGTGCTCCAGGAGACCGCTCAGCGGCTCGGGCTGGACCGCCAGGCGGTCGCGGAGCGGCTGATCGCAGCGGCCGCCCGCAACGCGGACTGATCTCGGCGGTTCCAGGCCGGCCGCCCCGGCCGCCGTGGCTAACCGGCGGCCTTGTGCACCTGCTGGACCACCTCGAACTCCAGCAGGCTGGCGTCGCTGGCCACGGGCCGGCCGCGCTCACCGGCGTGCGCCGCCCGCCCCGAGCCGGCCGACCAGGCCTGGAAGTCCTCCTCGGTCTCCCAGCGGGTGTAGACGAAGTAGCGGTTCCCGCCGCCCACCGGGCGGAGCAACTCGAAGGCGAGGAAGCCCTTCGCGTTCTCCACCGCGCCCTGCCGGGCGGCGAAGCGCTGCTCCAGCTGCGGACCGGCGCCCTCGGGGACCTCGATCGCGTTGATCTTCACGACTGCCATACGACACAGGGTACGAGCGCATGCCGCGCTCGTACCCTGTGGTGTCCTGAGCCGGCCTCAGCGGGAGCTGGTGCCCACCGCCGGGCCCGCGCCGACCTCGCCGGGCACGCCGTCGCTGGCGGCGGCAGCCGCGGCGTCGTCGGCCCGCTGCTGCTGGGCCGAGCGCTGCTGCAACGGGATCTCCGGCAGGAACAGCACCACGATCAGCCCGAGGATCATCACGGCGGCGGCCAGCAGGAAGACCACGTGGATGCCATCGGAGAAGCCGACCTTGAACGGGTGCGAGACCACGTCGGAGAGCCGGCCGAGGAACGACGTGTCGTTCAGCGCGTCGCCGCTCTGGGCCTGCTGCAGCCGCTGCAGCTGGCTCGGGTCGGCCGCCACCGCCTGCTGGAACTCCGGCGTGCCCTGGGCCGTCCGGTAGGCCGAGCTGATCTTCCCGCCGACCACGTTGAAGAGCACGGACAGGAAGATCGCCGTGCCCAGCGTGCCGCCCATCGAGCGGAAGAAGGTCACCGAGCTGGTGGCCACGCCGATCTCCCGGGGCGAGACCGCGTTCTGCACGGCGGTGATCATCGGCTGCATGTTGCCGCCCAGGCCGAGACCCATCACGACCATGATCAGCATGGTCCTCCAGAGCGGGGTGTCCGCGCCGATCAGCGAGAACAGCCCCAGCGCGAGCAGCATCAGGGTGCTGCCGATGATCGGGAAGATCCGGTAGCGGCCGGTGCGGGCGATCAGCTGGCCGGCGGTGATCGAGCCGGCCATGATGCCGATGACGAACGGGATCATCTGCAGGCCCGCCTCGGTCGCCGAGGAGCCCTTGACGATCTGCAGGTACAGCGGCACGGTCAGCAGGCCGCCGAACATGGCCATACCGATGATCGTGCTGGAGATCGAGCCGACCGCCACGGTCCGGTTCCGGAACAGCCGCAGTGGCAGCAGGGCCTCGTCCTTGTACGCCCGCTCGGCCAGCACGAAGCCCACGATGCCGATCAGCCCGACCGCGTAGCAGCCCAGCGCCCGCGGCGAGTCCCAGCCCCAGGTGCGGCCCTGTTCCGCCACGGTCAGCAGCGGCACCAGGCCGACGATCAGCGCGACCGCGCCCGGCCAGTCGATCCGGTGGTCGGTGCGGGTGTGCGGCAGGTGCAGCACGCGCGCCACGACCAGCATCGCGGCGATGCCGATCGGCACGTTCAGGTAGAAGATCCAGCGCCAGCCGGTGATCCCGAAGATCTCGTCCTGGCCGGCGAAGAAGCCGCCGAGCAGCGGGCCGATGACGCTGGCGGTGCCGAAGACGGCCAGGAAGAAGCCCTGGTACTTGGCGCGCTCGCGGGGCGGCACGATGTCGCCGATGATGGCCAGCGCCATCGACATCAGGCCGCCGGCGCCGATGCCCTGGATGGCCCGGAACGCGGCCAGCTCGTACATGCTCTGGGACAGGCCGCAGAGCACCGAGCCGATCACGAAGACGGCGATGGCGAACAGGAAGAAGCCGCGCCGGCCGTAGATGTCGGAGAGCTTGCCGTACAGCGGGGTGGAGATCGTCGAGGTGATCAGGAAGGCCGTGGTGGCCCAGGCCTGCAGGTCGAAGCCGTGCAGGTCGTCGGCGATCGTCCGGGTCGCGGTGGCCATGATCGTCTGGTCGAGGGCGGCCAGGAACATGCCCATCATCAGACCGGCCAAGATGGTCAGGATCTGCCGGTGGGTGAATTCCACCGACGGGCGCCCGGCGGGCGGGCCGCCGGCCGGTCCCGGCGCCGCGGCTGCGGTGGTGCTGGGGTTACTCACGCGTTCTCCCGTGCTGGTACGGCTGGGTCGCTGCGCACGAGCGCCTCGACGGAACTGTTGAATTCGTGGAACAGGTCGGTGAACGTCCGCACCCGCTCGGCCGGCCAGTCGCGCAGGGCCTCGCTGATCAGCGCGTTGCGGGCCTCGTGCAGCTGTCCACAGGCGGCCAGGCCCGCGGCGGTGACGGCGAGCCGGGAGGCCCGGCCGTCCGCCGGGTCGGCCTCGCGGCGGGCCAGCCCGGCCTTGACCAGCTGGGCCGCCTGCCGGCTGACGGTCGACGGGTCGGCGCCCTTGACCTCGGCGAGGTCGGTGACCCGCATGGGCCCCTGGTGCCGGAGCGGGAACAGCAGCATCAGCGCGGAGAACTCGGCGCCGAGATCCCCCACGTGGAGCATGCCCTTGGCGCGGGCGCCGAGCCGGGAGAATCGCACAAGTTCCTCGGCCAGACGGCCACTCGCGTCGCGGGCGTCACGTTCGGTCATCTGCTGCACCTCCCATCGAGATGCGTGCAGCGTACAACTGGTTGCTTGGTGAAAGCATTTCCGGGCGGTTACCCGGCGGCAATTGTGGTGTGGATCTCCCAGACGCCGGTGAGCAGTGACTCGGTCTCCTCGAGCGCGGCGGGCACCGGCACGTCGTACTCAGCCACACGGGTGAAGAGCCGCTCCGGGAAGTACCCCCGTCCGGGGTCGCCAACCAGGATCCGGGTGCCTTCGCGGGCCGCCCGCCGCAGCCGCGCCGCCATCCGGTCGGCGACCGTGCGGGTGTAGAAGACGTCACCCGCCAGGATGACGTCCGCCGGCAGGTCCAGGTCGGCGATGTCCACCGTACGGGTGTCGACGGTGACGTGATTGGCGGTCGCGTTGCGCGCCGCCGCCGCCACCGCGAGCGGGTCCACGTCCAGCGCCGTCACCCGTTCGGCGCCGGCCAGCGCGGCCGCGATCGCGGCCACCCCCGAGCCCGACGCCACGTCGAGCACGGTGCGGCCGCGCACGATCTCCGGGTGGTCCAGCACGTGCCGGGCGAGGGCCTGGCCGCCGGCCCAGACGAACAACCAGAACGGCGGCGGCACGTCGCTGCTGAACGCGCCGCCGGTGCCGTCGAACAACCCCACCCCGCCGCCGGCCAGGTGCAGCGAGATCTCCGGGGTCAGCGGTACGGGCAGCAGCGTGGTCTCCACGGCGGGGATTCTTCGCCGTCGCGGCCCGTCGCGCGCGCTATTTGAGCTGCGTCACAGCCCCGTCAGGCGGCCAGCTCGGCGGCGCGGCGCAGCAGCCCGGCAGCCGACTCCGCCCGCTGTGACTCGCCGTCCGCCGCCAGGATCGCGGTGACCGCCTGCTCCAGCGGGGTGCCGCCGCCGTCCTCACGCAGCAGCTCCAGGAACAGCGCGCGGGTCGGGCCGGACGGTTCCACGCCCAGCCCGTCGGCGAGCTCCCGCCGGCACCGGTCGTACGCCCGCAGCGCCGCCACCCGGTCCCCGAGCAGTCGGTGTGCGGCCATCGCGATGGCCCAGCCACGCTCCGCGACCGGGTCCAGCCCGACCGCCCGGTCGGTCAGCGCCAGCGCGCCCCGGGGGTCGCCGGCGGTGAGGGCGTGACCGCCCGCGTCCAGCAGGGTCGCCACCAGGCGCGTGCGGTACTGCTCGCGGGCCTGGTCGGCCCAGTCGTGCTGCTCCACGTCCTCCAGCAGCGGACGGGCGGCCACGTGGGCGGCGGCGGTCAGCGGGCGCAGGGCCCGGTGGGCGGTACGGCCGGAGGCGGCGGCGACCAGCTCGTCGAAGCGGGCCACGTCCACCCGGACCTGCTCGGCGACCAGGGAGTAGCCGCCGTTGCGGGTGGTGATCACGGAGTCACGGGCCGGCCCGTCCGGGTCGAGGCGATGGCGCAAAAGGGACACATAACTCTCCACCGTGGCCTGATGGTTGGCCGGCGGCCGGCCACCCCAGAGCAGTTCGGCCAGCTCCGCCTTGTGCAGGTCCCCGCGCAGGGCGAGCAGGGCGAGAATGTGCCGGGGCTTGACGCCGCCGAAGTCGCGACCGGTGAGGCGTACGCCCCGGGTGCGGACCTCGAGACGGCCGAAGAGCTGGATGTCGTACATGGCGTCAAACCCTGTACGTGCGACCCTGGGTGCGGCAAGCCACCCTCGCGACGTTCCACCCCCCGAAAGCGAGGGGGCTGCTCCACCGAAGATATGAGCTGGGACGGCCGCTCGGACTCATCCGGGCGGCGCGCGTACCGACCGATCAGCTTGGCTCGCAGGTGCTGTCCGACTGTTGGTACGCCTTGGCTTCCGGCGCGGGACACATAGACTTCCAGCGCTGGCGGATCAGGAGGCATGAATGGTGGGCGAGGCGATCACGGTGCTCGTGGTTGACGGGCATCAGACGTTCGCCGAGTTGCTCGGTGTGGCGCTGGCCGGGCAACCGGACCTGCGCTATGTCGGACATGCGCGTACGGGTGAGCAGGCCATCCGGCTCGTGCAGGAGCTGCGGCCGAACGTGGTGCTGATGGATCCGGACCTTCCGGACGCGGACGGCATCGCGATCGCCGAGCTGCTGCGGCACCGGCAGCCCGACACGCGTTTCGTCGTGCTGACCGCGAACAACGAGTCCGCCCTGGTCGGACGGGCCACGGCGGCCGGCGCCTCCGGGTTCCTGTCGAAGAACGGGCCGCTGGGCGACGTGCTCAACGCCGTGCACACCGCGCACGGCGGCGGCATGACGGTGTCCACCGACATCCTGGCGCGGCTGCTGCGCAGCACCACTCCGGTGGTCGGGCCGCGGGCCGGCGGGCTGACCGCGCGCGAGCACGAGGTGCTGGTGCTGATGGGCTCCGGGCTCGACCCGCGGGCCATCGCGCGCCGGCTGGGCATCAGCGTGCACACGTGCCGCGGCTACGTGAAGGCCGTGCTGGGCAAACTCGGTGCCCACAGCCAGCTGGAGGCGGTCGCGGTGGCGACCCGGCGCGGGCTGCTGAGCCCGGACCGTCATAACGGAGAGTAATTCACGCCGGTACTCATCCGACAGACCGCGGGATCCGTACTTCTCGCCGGAGCGCCTTCGCAGATGGTCGGCGCCGGCGCGGGTTGGAGGACATCGCGTGGAACGTTCATTCGCCGATTCGTCCGATGTGTCCGTTGCGCTGGCGGACCTCGCGTCGACCTCGGGCGCCGACTGGGCCAACCGTGACAACGAATCGCTCTACCGCCGGACCGACCCTGACCCGGCGCCTTACCGCCGGCCCCCCGCCGTGAACTCGTTCCGTGACGATGCTGATGAGGAAGACATGGCCGACTCCCCGAGCTGGAGTGCCTTCGGTTTGCCCCGCGATTCCTCCGGCTCCGGCGCGGACAGCCCCGCGGACCCGCCGGCGCCCGCATACGGTCCCGCCCCGCCCGCGGGCCCGGGCCGCGCCTCCTTCGGCTTCACCGCCGGCCCGATCAGCGGCCACACCGGCAGTCACCAGGCCATCGGCGCCGACCGTCAGGGCCCCGCGCCGGTCTCCGGCTCGCCCTTCCTGCCCCCGCCGACCGGGCCCGCACCGCACCCCGTCCGGTCGTCGACGGGCGAGTCGGCGGCGGTCCAGCACCGGCCGTCGCGAGCCTTCGCGCCGGCCGACGAGGACGAGGGGATCGGCGACTTCATCGGCGGCCCGGGCCGGGAGATCCGCCCGCACCGCGCCGCCCGGCACCCGCACTCCGCCGCCGAGCAGCCCCTGCCGGCCGAGCCGCGCCGCGGCCGCGGCGTCCTGGTCGCCGGCCTCGCGCTGAGCGTGGCCGTGCTGCTGGGGGCCACGGTGGCCGGCATCTCGTACTTCTCCGGCTCCGACAAGAGCCTCACGTCGGTGCTCGAGCTCGGCGCGGGCAAGTCCGACGGCCGGACGGCGACCGCGCCCGTCGACGGCCGCACGGCGGCGTCGTTCGAGCTGACCACCGCGGTCACCAAGGTCACCATGCGCAGCGAGGACCTCGGCGACGACCTCTACCGCATCTCCACCGCCGCCGACGCCGGCATCATCCCCCGGCCCGTGCTGGCCCAGGACCGGGTGCAGCTCAACCTCGTGCCGGACGGCGACGGCGACACCGGCGCCGTCGACGTGGTGCTGAGCTCGCGAGTGGTGTGGAATCTGCGCTTCGCCGGGGCCACCGACGAGCAGCGCATCGACTTCACCGGCGGCGAGGTCGGCGGCATCGACCTGGCCGGCGGCTCCCGGGTCACCGACATCGTGCTGCCGAAACCGGCCGGCACCGTCGCGCTGAAGGTCAGCGGCGCGGTCGACGAGCTGTCGCTGACCGCCCCGGCCGGCAACCCCGTCCGGGTGAAGATGGAGGGCGGCGCCAAGACGGTCGCGGCCGGCGCGCGCACGCTGCGCGACGTGGAGCCGGGATCGACGCTGACGCCCAAGGGCTGGGCCACCAACGACCGCTACGACGTGACCGCCGCGGCCCGGGTCACGCTGCTCTCGGTGGAGACCGCGAAGTGACGTGCCCGGGCGGCGGCCCGGTCAGCCGGCCGGCTCGCTCATGACAGGACCCGCAGCCGCACCGTCTGGCTCATGCCGCGCAGCTGCTCCAGGACGTCGTCGCTGAAGCTGCCGCTGATGTCGGTGATCAGGTAGCCGTACTCGCCGCGGGTGCTCAGCAGCTGGCCCTCGACGTTCACCTGGTGCTCGGCCAGGATGCTGTTCACCTGGGCCAGCACGCCCGGCATGTTCAGGTGCACGTGGATGATGCGGCTCATGTCCGTGCTGGCCGGCAGGGCGACGCTGGGCAGGTTGACGCTCAGCGTGGTGTTGCCCTCCTCCACGAAGTGCACCAGCTTGTTGGCCACGAAGTCGCCGATGTCAGACTGGGCCTCCTCGGTGGAGCCGCCGATGTGCGGCGTGAGGATCACGTTGGGCAGGCCGCGCAGCTCCGAGACGAACTCGTCGCCGCGGCCCTTGGGCTCGTGCGGGAACACGTCGACGGCCGCGCCGGAGAGGTGCCCGCTGGTCAGCGCGTCGCGCAGGGCGACGTGGTCGACCACGATGCCGCGGGAGAGGTTGAGGAAGATCGACCCGGGGCGCATCCGGCCCAGCTGCTCCGCGCCGAAGAAGCCGGCGTTGCCCGGCCGGCCGTCGACGTGCAGCGTCACCACGTCCGAGCTCTCCAGCAGCTCGTCGAGGCTGGCGCAGCGCTGGGCGTTGCCCAGGGCCAGCTTGTCGGCGGTGTCGTAGAAGGACACGTGCATGCCGAGGTTCTCCGCCAGCACGGAGAGCTGGGTGCCGATGTTGCCGTACCCGACGATGCCCAGGCGGCGGCCGCGGACCTCGTGGCTGCCGTGCGCGGCCTTGTCCCAGACGCCCCGGTGCATCAGGTCGTTCTTCTCGGTGAGCCGGCGGGTCATCGCGATGATCTCGGCCAGGGCCAGCTCGACCACGGACCGGGTGTTGGAGAACGGCGCGTTGAACACGGCGATGCCGGCCCGGGACGCGGCGGCCAGGTCGATCTGGTCGGTGCCGATGCAGAACGCGCCGATCGCGACGAGGCTGTCCGCCGCCTCCAGGACCTTCGCGGTCACCCGGGTCTTCGAGCGGATACCGAGCAGCTGCACGCCCTGGATCCGCTCGACCAGCTCCACCTCGTCGAGGGCGCCCGCGACGGACTCGACGAGGTAACCCTCGGCCTCGAGCCGGGACACCGCGTCGGGGTGGATGCTCTCGAGCAGCAGGACTCGCACCTTGGCTTGGTCGATCATCACGTTCCGTTCCATGTCGGATTCTGGTGCACGGGGCAGGGGACCATCCGGGCCGCCACGCCGAAGCCCAGGTCAGGCGTACCAGCCTAATGCCCCGGATTGCCCGCTCCCCGAAGGTGTGCCGGAGCTCCCACCTGGCGGTCGGGCCGCCGCCCCGGCCGCCGCTCAGCCGGCCAGGCGACGGCGCAGCCAGGGCAGCACGGCCTCGGCGTGGGCGCGCTGGAACGCCCGGACGTGCGGGATACCCGGCGAGGGATGCCGCGAGCGCTCCAGGAAGTCGCCGGTGAAGGCCGCGATCACGTCGGTCGCCGTCCGTCGGTCGACGCCGGCCAGCAGCGCGTCGCCCGGGCCGCCGTGCACCAGCACGTTCATCGCCAGCAGGACGGTGTCCAGCCACGCGGGGCCGACGCAGCCGTACGGCCAGTCCACGACGACGACCGAGCCGTCCGGGCGGACCAGAAGATTGTCGGCCCGCACGTCGCAGTGCGCGAGGGTGGCGCCGGTCGCGACCGCGGCCAGGCCGCGGTCGGCGGCCGCGCGGAGGTCGTCCAGATGGGTGACCACCCAGGGGTCGAGGCCGGGCGGCGGGTCGGCGGCGAGCCTGGCCCACCCGCCGAAGGACGGCGCCAGCTGCTCGGCGGCCGTCGGCACGCCGCTCAGCGGCGACGGCGTGAGGGCGGCGGCCAGCTCCCGGAGCGCCCGCACGGTCGCGGCGATCTCGTCCTCGACCCACGGGGTACGCGGATGCCGACCCTCGACGTCCTCGTGGATCAGCACCACCCACTCGCCGTCGTCGAAGGCCGCGAGCAGCCGGGGCACGGGCGCGGCCGGCGGCATCTGCGCGGTCACGCGCGCCTCGGCCCGGGCCAGCTCGACGGAGCGTGAATTGAGCCGCGTGCTGACGGCCTTGACGAACGCCCGCCGTCCGTCCGCCGTGACGACCCGGTCGGCCGTTCCCGGCGAGAAGCCCCCGGTCTGCGACGCCGCGCGGACCACCGGCCCACCCACGACCGCCTCGACCCGCTGCCTGATCCGGTCCGGCAGATCGGCCCAGCTGATGCGCACCCCGTACCTCTGGGTCATCTCGCCTCCTCCGGCGGATCTTCGCAGCCCGGCGAGGATCCGCAAGCCGGCCCGCCGCCCGGCCGGCTACGAGGAGAGGGCGGTCGGGCCCCGGCGGCCGAGCGGCGCCAGCGGCAGCAGCGCCGCGATCGTGACCGCCAGCAGCAGCCGCGAGTTGCTCCACAGTGGCGGCCCGAGCGCCGGCACCGGCAGCAGCATCACCGCCAGGACCAGCACCGGCCAGCCGCGCCGGGCCCAGGCCGGCCCGCGGACGGGCAGCAGCGCGGCCAACACCAGCCAGATCTGATGATGGGTCCACGAGACCGGGGACAGCACCACGCCGGCCGCGCCCGTCAGGACCAGGGCGGAGAACCAGTCCCCGCCGCGCGCCCGGCGGGCGGCCCGGCGCAGCGCCAGCGCCGCGATGCCCCCACCGGCGACCAGCACGATCGCCGACCGCAGCGGCGCGGCGAGCTCGGCGCGCAGCAGGAAGCCGTTCAGCGACTGGTTGCCGACCGAGGTGATGTAGCCGAGCCGGCTCACGTGGGCCACCTCGGTCGTCCAGAACCGCCAGGAGTCGCCGGGCAGGGCGAGCCCGGCGAGCGCACCGCAGCCCGCGAACGTCACCGTGGCCAGCACGGCGGCGCGGCGGCGGCCGGCGCACCAGAGCAACGGGATGAAGATGAGCGGGGTCAGCTTGATCGCCGCCGCGACGCCGACGAGCAGGCCCTGCCACCGGCTGTGCCGCAACGCCAGCAGGTCGGCCGCCACCATGGCGGCGAGGAACAGGCTGACCTGCCCGTACTTCAGATCCGAGGAGACCGGCGCGGAGAGCATCAGGACCAGGGCGAACGCGGGGGCCGCCCGCCGGTCGAGCAGCAGCGCCAGCCCCGCGACCGTGCCGACGGTGGCCAGGGTCCAGAGCAGTTGCAGCGGCAGGACCGGGGCGCCGGCCAGCGGGAGGAACAGCAGGCCCGCGAACGGGGGATAGGTGAAGGGGGCGTTGCCGGCGCTGAGGAAGTCGTACAGGCTCGCGCCGTGGGTGAGGCCCCGCACCGCGCCGAGGTAGACACCCAGATCGGAGAGGCGGACCCCGGCCGGGCGGACGAGCACGGCCCAGGCCGTGACCAGCGCCGCGAGGGCGGCGGGCAGCCAGAACCGGACGGTACGCCCACGGCGCCCAGCCGCGCCGGGCGGCGGGACCGGGCCGGTCAGGCGGTACGCGCGGCGGCCGTCCGTCCATTGTGCCTCGACGAGGCCGGCGCGCTGGAGGCGTACCAGAATCGGGTAGAGCGTCCCGCTGGACAGGCCCGCCTGCCGGGCGAGGTCGAGGCTTGGCCGGGCCCGGCGGGGCTCGGCCGCCAGGGCAGCCAGCACCGCGGCTCGCGCGCCGCTCATGACGCCCGGCGAGCCGGGGTGGCGAGATGGGCCACCAGGAGGCCGATCAGCAGCGCGACCGCGGTCCGGCCGGCCGGATGGGCCAGAAAGCCGAAGCCGAACACCGCGGAGTTGTCCACCAGCCGGTGCAGGGTGAGCTCGGCGGCGCCACCCGAGCGGCGCAGCACCTCGGCCAGCGCCAGCCCACCCAGCCCGGCCACCACG
>NZ_BOMQ01000072.1 GCF_016862275.1 Actinoplanes nipponensis
ACCTGGCCGGGGGCGTCGCGGCCCGGCCCGGCCGCCACGCCGAGCGCCACCTGGCCGGGGGCGTCGCGGCCTGGCCGGGCCGCCGGGAACCGCGCGGGCCGGCGGCGCAGGAGCCCGGCGACGACCGCGACGGAACACAGCGCGAGGGGACCGATCATCGCGGAGGCGTTGCCGAGCAGGACGTTCGAGGCGTGGAAGGCCGGGCCGGACTGCTGCAGGCCGCCGAACGCGGCGGCGCCGTCGGGGAAGTAGGCGCCGAAGCCGGCGAACCCGCCGGGCAGCAGGGCCAGCGGGAACCAGGCGGGCGCCGAGACAGGGCTCATCCCGAGGACTGCGGCGGCGTGCAGGGAACCGGCGGCCGCGGCGAGGTCGAGAGCCAGTACCGCGCCGGCGACGGCGGCCAGGCCGGCGAGCCGGTCGTGGCCCGCGGTCCGCAGGCGGGTGCTCACCCGTACGGTCGCCGCGGTCAGGACCGTCCACGTCAGCACCGCCGGGCCGATGTCGATCCAGCCCATGAACGGCATGACGGCCACCTGGTTGCCGGCCAGCAGGAACATGTAGCCGGTCAGCCCGAGCAGGAGGACCCGGCGTACCGTCGTCCGGCCGCCGGCCGCCGCCATCACGGCCGTGGCGCCGGCCAGCGTGGCGGTCCCGGCGACCGCGCCGAACCGGCCCTGCGCCAGGTGCACGACGTTGAAGAGGGCCGCCGCGAGCAGGGTCAACGCGGCCGGCACGGACAGGGAACGCGCCCAGCGCGCGCCTCGCCGGGCCCAGGTGGCGGGTTCGTCGTCCGCCTCCTCGACGGCGGGGGAGACGGCCAGGCTGACCGCGAAGGCGAGTTTGCGGCGGCTGTGGGCCAGCTCGGCGTGCCACTCGCGGGCCAGCTCGTCGCGGAGGTCCGCGGGCCAGCGCCGCGCGGCGCGATCGATCAGGGCCCGCGCCAGGCGGTCGGCGGCCGTCACGCCGGCTCCACCTTCGGGCCCGGCACAGCCACCCGGGCCATCTGCTGCTGCATCGCCGCGACCTCGCGCCGCGCCGCGACCGCGCCGTCCGCGGTGAGCAGGTAGTAGCGCCTGTTCGGACGGCCGTCGGCGGACGGGTCGGTCTGCTCCCACCGGGACTCGACCCAGCCGGCCCGCTCCAGGCGCACCAGGATCGGATAGAGGGTGCCGCTGGGCAGGCCGGTGGCCTGCATCAGCTGCAGACCGTAGCGTTCGGCGGCGGGGTCGGCGAGCAGCGCCGCCACGACCTTGAGCACCGACGTGGTCATCCGGGGGGCCATGTAGGAACTCTACATAGGGTCGGGCGTCCTGTCACTCAGCTGGTCGGCGCCGCCGTGTCGTCCACTGTGATGCGGCCGGGTTGTTCGACGGTCGCCCAGACGCCGAAGGTCAGGTCGTGGTGCTCGGCCACGGTCCGCAGCAGCCGGCCGTGCCCGGGGAGATGCTCCTGGGCCAGGTCGATCATCACGCAGCGGGTGAGCCGCCGCTGCGGCCGCAGCACCACCTGCGCACCGACCCGCAGTTCCTGCCCCAGCCACTCGTCCTCCGGGAAGCCGCTGCCCGGAACGTCGACGAGCAGGTTGGCCCGGAACCGCAGCGGGTCGACCGCCGCCCCGGTCAGCTCCCCGAGCCGGCGCAGCGCGGCGGTGCTGATCACGCTGACTGGTCCCTCGTCGTGGTGACCGACCGCGGCCTCCCGGGCGATCGTCACCTCCCGGCCCAGCACCTCGCTGACGGCCCGGTGCCCGGCCGGATCGTCGGCGGCGAACCGGCGCCCGTCGGGCAATTCCACCACCGGCACATCGCCGCCGGCGTGGCCGCGCAACCGGAACAGGCCCGGCATGCGCCGGAAGCGCCGGGTGTCCTTGCCGCTGCCGAGCTTGCCGTCGGCGTCGCGCACCGCCCAGAGCCGGTCGCCGGCCAGCCCCCGCCGATCGACCTCGGCGGCCGCAAGGCACTCACCCAGCAGCGACTTGACCGGATAGCGGCGGATCTCGGCGAGCCGCCACGATCGACCGCGGCTCAGGCGAGGAACCGGGTCCGGCGCCGTCGGGCGACGACCACGCCACCCGCGCCGGCCAGCAGCAACAGCAGGGCCGTGCCCACGACCGCCGCGATGGGCGTGCCGGTCACCGGCAGGCCGCCCCCGCCGGTCCCGCCGGCGCCGTTGACGACGATCAGCGCCTTGTCGTCGGACCGGTCGAGCTCACACGCGCCGCCGCACGGGGCGATGACCTCGAGCTCCCCGGTCGCGCCCGCGATGACCTCGGTGATGCGCAGCTCGAAGCGGAACTTCTCGACCGCGCCGGCGGCCAGATAGCCGCCCGCGGTGCAGAGGTACTGGAAGGCTCCGGAATCGGCGGGCCGGCGCCACTCGGGGTCGCCCTCGACGACCTGCCGGCAGCGGGCCGGAACGGTGACGATCTCGGTGCCCCGGGGGAGGGTCACCCGCATCTTGGCCCGCATGGTGGGCTGATTCGGGTCGAGCGCGGCGGGACCGTCGTTGCGCAGCCCGACCGCCGCCGGCACCACGTCGCCCTTCCCGCCGTTGACCGCGACGCCCAGCGCCACCAGGTCGACCCCGTTGCGCCCGGTCACCGAGACCCGCAGGCGCGAGGTGTTGTCCCGGTCGTCCACGTCGGCCTGCCGCTTCGCCGCCGCGGTGGCGACCGGCTCGAGCGCCAGCACCGGCCCGTCACCGGCCGAGCCGGCGGGACGGCCCAGCGCCCGCTCCTCGGCCAGGTGGGCGTCGTGCTGGGCGGACGTGCGCCAGGTCAACGGCGCGGTCAGCCCGACGGGGGCCAGCGTGTCGCCCCGCAGCAGGAAGGGCAGGGTCGCCCGGTAGGTCGTGCCGGGCTGCAGCTGCTGGTCGAAACGGCAGGACACCAGCTGCTCCGCGGCGTAGCGGCAGTTGCGGAAGCGGGCGCCG
Source organism: Actinoplanes nipponensis (assembly GCF_016862275.1). Classification (GTDB taxonomy): domain Bacteria; phylum Actinomycetota; class Actinomycetes; order Mycobacteriales; family Micromonosporaceae; genus Actinoplanes; species Actinoplanes nipponensis. Next base: position 2,932 of record NZ_BOMQ01000072.1, read on the forward strand.
GCCGCCAGGGCGGGCACGGGCAGTCCGGCGCTCAGCCCGACGCCGTCGGTCACGTTCGCACCCGCGTTGCGTACCGTCAGCGGCGCGGCGAAGGACGAGCCCGGCTTCGCGGAGATCGCCGGCACGGCGCCGGCGACGAGGCTGACGCCCTCGACGACGGTGGCCTCGGCGACGGTCGTGGCCTGCTCGCCGCGGGAACCCCGGAAGGTCGCGGTGATCGTGCCCTCGGTGCCCAGCGGCGCGGACGCCCCGCCGAACAGCACGACGCCGGTGCTGCGCTTGCCGGCCGGGGTGAAGTCGAAGAAGGTGTCCTCGAAGCTGCACGTGATGGAGGAGTCGCCGCCGGAGCAGTTGGGATTCGCGTCGTCGATGTCCACCCGCAGCCCGGCGGCGACCAGGTTCGCCGAGAGGCGGAAGGTGACGCTGCCGGCCTGGACGCGCTGCGCCGGATCCGCGTACGTCCGCAGCCAGACCGCCGTCCGGCCGCCGGGCGCCACATCGACGTCGGAGACCTCGACCCGCAGATCCGCCGGCGCCTGGGCGCTCGCCGCAACGGGGCCGACGAGGGCCACCGCGATGCCGGTCAGCGCGATGACCGCCGCGGCGAGCCGGGTGGCCCGCGGGCGCACGGGTTGGAGGCGCGTGGCGCCGGCCTCCGGAAGGGTCTTCGACGTCATGGCGAGGGACCTTAGCGACGCCGGGCCGGCGCCGCGACCCCGCTCGCCGTCCGTGTGGACAGCGACCGGCTCGGTCATCAGCCGGCCAACGACCCGCCGAAGATCTGCCACGCCAGCACGGACTTCGCGATCAGGCTGAGCACCAGATAGACCTTCTCGCCGTAGGCGTAGTCGGCCCACCGGCCGACTCCCCGGTACTGGAGCCACTGGTTGAGCCCGAAGCTGAAGAAGAACACGGCCTGGGCCACGACGATGCCGTAGACGAAACCGGGGACGGTCTCGGACCCGACGACGTTGACGGCGATCGAGATCCACGGGGCGAGACCGACGATCGTGCCGAACCAGAAGGGCAGCATCGTCGTCGCGCGGCGGCCCGGCGGGTTCATCAGCTCCTGGAGCCAACCGAACAGAATCATCGCCACGTTGGCGCCGGCGATCGTGATGACGGCGTTGATGCTCGTCACGCCCGAGTAGAAGCTGATCAGGACGACCATCAGCGTCGCGCTGACCGAATACTCGACCCAGCGGAAGCGGTTGATGCCCCGCCGCAGATCACGTTCGTAGAGGCCGCGCGCGACGGTCGCGGTCAGCAGGTGGTCCAGGGCCGCCAGCAGCAGGAAGACGGCGACCGCCCACCCGATCGGCACGTCGAACAGGGCCTTGGGCGCACCCACGGCGGTGCCGGGCGGTCCCTCGGGAAACGACGAGGTGACGGTGATGGCGAAGCTGCCGGCGAGCACGACGACAACCACCGCCTGAGCGAGGTGCAGGAGGGCGAGGCCGACGTTCCAGCGGCGCAGACCCGCCAGGCGCTCGTCGGTGACTCCGGTGGCGGTCGGCATGCTGTCGTTGCCTCGCACGGCTGGATCAACTCCTGCTCCGCGGTACGGACGCCGGGCGCGGCGTGAATGCTCCGATGATATCGCTCCCGGTGGCGGTCGGCCGGGCTGAGCTTGGGGGAGAGCAGTCGGTGTATGCGCAGGTGGTTGGGGCGCGCCCGGCAGGATTCGAACCTGCGACCGACGGATTAGAAGTCCGTTGCTCTATCCGCTGAGCTACGAGCGCCTGGCCGGCCCACGGAGTGTGCTGGCCAGCACATACTAGAGTTCCGCCGCCGCCCGGTCGAGCGGGATGTCACGGCGTCGTGGCGTCCGCTTTGTCCTCCGGGGCCGGCGGCACCGCGATCTCCGGCGTGCCCTTGGGCGGCACGAACGCGTCGACCCACCGGCCGAGTTCCTGGAAGACCTCGGTGCGCACGTCCCGGCCGGACAGCGTCAGGTCGTGCATGCCGCCGTCGAAGCGGGCGATCGTCACCCGCGGCCCGAGCCGCGGCGCCCAGCGCACGATGTGCTCGACGTCCAGCACGGAGTCGCTCAGCTGGACGTCCTCGTGCCAGCTGCGGCCGCGGAAGCTGCGGGTCGAGCAGGCGACCAGGATCGGGGCGTCGATGGCCAGCCCGGCGCGCAGGCGGGCCTGGCCGCGGCGGATCGCTTCGAGCCATCCGGTACGGACGGGGAAGCCGTTCAGCGGTTTCCAGGTGAGGTCGTACGTCCACTCGCCACGGTGGTCGCTGTGCAGGCTCTGCCCGTACAGGCCCAGCGTGCTCATCGGCAGCACCCTGTACGGGTTGCGACCGCTCGTGCGGCCCACCACGCTCATCAGCGGGCGGCGCAGCAGCCACGGCACGTTGAAGTCGAAGAACGGGCTGTTCAGGAAGAGGCCGTCGACGACGCCCTGGTCGTGGCGCGAGTGCGACCACAGTGAGGTGATCAGCCCACCGGTGGAGTGGCCGGCGACGAGCAGCTGCTCGTGGCCGTCGTCCTCGCGGATGATCCGGGCCGCCTCGTCCAGCTCCGGGTAGTACTCGGTGAGGCTGCGCGCGAAGTTCGGCGTCTGGTGCGGCAGCAGGCTGCGGCCGTACTTGCGCAGGTCCAGGGCGTAGAAGTCCCAGCCGCGCTCGACGAAGAAGTCGGCCAGATGGGTCTGGAAGAAGTAGTCCACGAAGCCGTGCACGTACAGCACCGCGCGCCGCGACGGGGTGTCCCCGCGCCGGCGGACCAGGGTCGCGACGACCGGGCCCTCGTCGTCGGTGCCCAGGTCGATGGTGAGCCGCTCGTACGGCGGGCCCAGGACGTCGGTCTCCACGCCGCCAGGTTACCCATGCGTAGGGACCTTCGCGCCATAGCAGATCAGCCGCGATTTCCATCCTCGTCCACATTCCGCCGTCATCCACAGGCTCGCGGCGCTCGCGAAGCGGACATCGGGTCGGTCGGCGCACGCTGCTTCGCAGATCCCCCGTCGTACTTCCCGTCGATAAGGAGACGCAGTGTTCGACACCAACATCGTGGTGGTCGGGAACGTCCTGACCGCGCCGGAATGGCGCCGCACCGCCAGCACGAACACCCTGGTCGCGAACTTCCGGGTGGCCTCGACGGCCCGCCGCCTGGAGAAGGAGACCGGGCGCTGGGTGGACGGCAACCACTTCCGGGTACGCGTCAACTGCTGGCGCCGGCTCGCCGAGGGAGTGGCGGCGTCCGTCACGGTCGGCGACCCGGTCGTGGTGGCGGGACGCCTCTACACCCGCGACTGGACCGACTCGGAAGGCAACCCGCGCACCACGTACGAGATGGAGGCGGTGTCCGTCGGGCACGACCTCGCCCGCGGCCGGGGCCGGTTCTTCCGTAACAAGCCCACGGCGGCGAGCGTGTCGGAGACGACGGAGGCCGAGGGCCAGATCCGCGGCGAGACGGCGATGCCGGTCCCGGAGGACGAGGTGCCGACGGTGTACGGCGACGGCCTGCTCGACGGCGACGAACCGACGTTCGCGGAGATCCCGGCCGGCCCGGCGGGCCTCGACCCGATCGCGGCCCTGCACGGCGGCACCATCGAGCCGTTCGACACGGGTGTGGCCGTCCCGGGCGGGGACCCGGGCCGGGAGCAGGACGGCGGCGAGCCCGGGGCCGCCGAGCTGCCGGCCCCCGAAGCCGGCGCGGCGGACGCCTCCGGCCGCGGGCCGGGGGTCAGCTCGGCGGGCGCCGGCGGCGCCGTGCCGGGGGCCGGGCACGGCTCGGCGGACGCCGGCGGTCCCGTGCCGGGGGCCGGGCGCACCCCGGCGGGCGGTCCCGTGCCCGGGCCCGGTCCGGGGCCGCGGTCCGGTGCCGGGTCCCGTTCGAGCCGGCCCGCGGGCGGAGGATCCGAGCCCGACGCGGGGCCGGCGGGCGAGAGCGAGAGCCCGGCGCGGCGTACCAGCCGGGGTCGCAGCCCGCGCCGGCAGCCCGTCCCGGCCTGACCCCCTTGGCGGCGCGTTCCCGGGCGTGACCGCTTCGTGAGCCGCCGTCGTCGCGGATCCGCATCCCCCTCGGATCCGTGACGGCGGCACCGCCCCGGCCCTCCCTTCCGCCCACCCGGCCGACAGCCTGGCGATCCGGCGCCGACCTCCGCGGCCGCCACCGCGAGGCCGGTCGGAGGGTGCGCACCGGCTCCGGTGCGGGTGGTCGAGGGCCGGCCGGCCGGTGGGTCTCGCCGGAGGTGGCAGCGAGGCCCGCCGGCCCGGCGGGTGGGTGTTCGGTGGTCGGCACCCACCCGCCAACCCCTGCCGTGCGGTGTTCCTGGCCGCCGGCGGCCCGGCCACTGCTGGTGACCAGCAGTGGCCGGGGTCGGAAAACGCGGCGGCGGAGATTTTCCCCGGTCTCCGCCGCCGCCCGGACGCCGGTCGCGTCGACGCCCTGGGGTGAGCGTCGCGAACGACCGGCCGGCGGGTGGGTGTTCGGTGGTCGGCACCCACCCGCCAACCCTGGGCCGCCCGCCCCGCTCCGGGGCGCTCTCCCCGAGAGAAAGGCGCAACCGCTCGGCACAGCGGACTGCGCCAGGAGCAGGGCGGGCGCCTCCCGCCGGCCGCCGTCCATCCCCCCGGACGGCGGCCGGCGCCGCCCCGGGGCGCCTGCGGGCAGGTGGGCGCGACCGAAGCACCGGAACAGCCTCACTAGGGTGGTCGAGATGGAAAGAGCTGGGCGGATGCCGACGACGCGAGCGGGCGCCCGGGGCGCGACGGCGGCCGACGCGATCGGGCTGCTGGCGGGCTTCGCGCTGGACGCCGCGCTCGGCGATCCTCGGCGCTTTCATCCCGTGGCGGGGTTCGGCCGGGCCGCCGGCGCGCTGGAGCGTCGTCTCTATGCCCCCGACCGGTGGGCCGGCACCCTGTTCGCCGCGGTTGCCGTGGGCGTTCCGGTGGCCGCCGGGGTCGCCGCTTCCGTGCTCACCCGGCGGCGGCCGGCCGCACGGGCCGCGCTTGTCGCCGCGGCCACCTGGACCGTGCTCGGCGGCCGCACGCTGCGCCGCGAATCGGCCGTCATGGCCGCGCACCTGGAGAACGGCGACCTGACGGCGGCGCGGGGACGCCTCAGCCACCTGTGCGGCCGGGATCCCTCCGCCCTCGACGAGCCGGAGCTGGCCCGCGCCACGGTCGAGTCGGTCGCCGAGAACACGTCCGACGCCGTCGTCGCCCCGCTGCTCTGGGGCGGCCTGCTCGGGCTGCCGGGGCTGCTCGGCTACCGGGCCGCCAACACCCTCGACGCCATGGTCGGACACCGGTCACCGCGGTACGCCCGGTTCGGGACACCGTCGGCCCGGCTCGACGACCTGCTCAACCTGCTGCCCTCGCGGCTCACCGGGCTGCTGACCGTCCTCGCGGCTCCGCTGGCCGGCGGCCGGCCGGCGGAGGCCCTGCGGGTGTGGCGCCGGGACCGCAACGATCACCCCAGTCCCAACGCCGGCCAGTGCGAGGCGGCCGTGGCCGGGGCGCTGGGGGTGCGGCTGGGCGGGCGCAACGTCTACTTCGGGCGTACCGAGACCAGGCCGTTGCTGGGCGACGGACCGCGACCCGCCGCCGCCCACCTGCGCCGGGCCGCCCGGCTCTCCGGCGCGGCCGGCCTGGGGGCCGTGGTGCTCGCCGCGGGCGTCGCCCTGCTCCGGTCCGGGCTCGTCGACCGGGCGGGTGCGCGGTGAGCGGCGGGCTGCTGGTCGCCGGCACCACCTCCGACGCCGGCAAGAGCGTGCTGACCGCCGGGATCTGCCGGTGGCTGCACCGGCGGGGTGTGAAGGTGGCGCCGTTCAAGGCGCAGAACATGTCGAACAACTCCGTCGTGGTGGTCGGCGCCGACGGGCGCGGCGGCGAGATCGGCCGGGCCCAGGCCATGCAGGCCGCCGCCTGCGGAATCGCCCCGGACATCCGGTTCAACCCGGTGCTGCTCAAGCCGGGCAGCGACTTCTCCAGCCAGGTCGTGCTGCTGGGGCAGGCCGTGGACACCGTCACCGCGGGCAACTACCGGTCGCTGCGGCCACGGCTGGCCGAGGCCGCCCACGCGACCCTGGCCGAGCTGCGGGCCGAGTACGACGCGGTGATCTGCGAGGGCGCCGGCAGCCCGGCGGAGATCAACCTGCGCGACGGCGACTTCGTCAACATGGGCCTGGCCCGGCAGGCCGGCCTGCCGGCCGTCGTCGTCGGCGACATCGACCGGGGCGGGGTGTTCGCGGCGCTGTTCGGCACGGTGGCGCTGCTCAGCCCCGAGGACCAGGCGCTGGTCTGCGGCTTCGTCATCAACAAGTTCCGCGGCGACCTCGGGCTGCTGCGGCCCGGGCTCGACATGATCACCGCGGCCACCGGGCGGCCGGTGCACGGCGTGCTGCCGTTCAACCTGGACGTGTGGCTGGACGCCGAGGACTCCCTGGCGTACGGGCGGGTGCTGGGCCGGCCCGCCGCCCCGCGCGGCACCGAGTGGCTGCGTGTCGCCGTGGTCCGGCTGCCGCGGATCTCCAACGCCACCGACGCCGAGGCTCTCGCCACCGAGCCCGGCGTCCAGGTGCGCCTGACCGTCGAGCCGGCCGAGATCGCCGACGCCGACCTGGTCGTCCTGCCCGGCTCGAAGGCCACGGTCAGCGACCTGGCCTGGCTGCGCGAGACCGGCCTGGCCGACGCGATCCGGGCGCACGCCGCGGCCGGTAAGCCGCTCGTCGGCATCTGCGGGGGCTTCCAGATGCTCGCCGGCACGATCCACGACGAGGTCGAGAGCCGCCGGGGCACCGTGCCCGGGCTCGGCCTGCTGCCGGTGGAGATCACCTTCGGCGAGCGCAAGACCCTGGCCCGGTCGCGCGGCGCGGCCTGGGAGCAGGTCCCGGTGAGCGGCTACGAGATCCACCACGGGTACGTGTCCGCCGGCGATCCGGCGCCGCTGCTGCGGTACGCGGACGGCACCCCGGAGGGCGCGGTCGTCGGAGCGGTCTGCGGCACGCACTGGCACGGCGCCTTCGAGTCGGACGAGTTCCGCCGCCGGTTCCTGACCGGGGCGGCACGGCAGGCGGGCCGGCACGGCTTCGTGGTCGCCCCGGACACCCGCTTCGCCGAGGTACGCGAACGCGCCCTCGACGTCCTCGGCGACCTCGTGGAGGAACACCTCGACACCGACGCCCTGTGGCGCCTCATCGAGTCCGGGCCCTCCCGTGGACTCCCCTTCATCCCGCCGGGCGCGCCGGCGCAGCCCGGAGGTGGCGATGGGAGCTGAGACCTTCGCCGCCCTCGCCGAGCGGATCCTCGAGCGGCCGCCGCGGCTGGGGCCCGTCCGGCTGGTGGCGGTCGACGGGCCCAGCGGGGCCGGCAAGAGCTGGTTCGCCGCGCGGCTGGCGAAGGCCGCCGACATCCCGCTCGTGCACACCGACGACCTGCTCGACGGCTGGGACGACCAGTTCACCTTCTGGGCGCGGCTCGAGGAACAGGTGCTCGGTCCGCTGCGGCGCGGCCGTACCGCCACGTATCACCGGTACCTTTGGCATCGGCAGGCGTTCGGCGGCAATCCTGTCGTGGTCGCGCCGGCTGCGGCCGTACTGCTGGAGGGTGTGACCGCCGCCCGGCGGGAGATCCGGCCCGAGTTGTCCTTCTCCGTCTTCGTCACCGCGCCGGCCGATCTGCGGTGGCGGCGGGCCCTGGCCCGCGACGGGCGCGACGATGTTGCCTTCCGGGCGTACCTTGAGCGCTGGCGCTTGAACGAGGACCGGCACTTCGCCGCGGACGCCACCGCGGCGCACGTGGATCTCCTGGTCGACGGGGCCGCCGAAGGTTTCGACGATCGGTACGAACGGCTCTGGCCGGCGCCGCCGGACTGAACCACGATCAGCTGCGTGAGCGGCGGGAACGGGGACGGACGATGACGACCGACGAGGAGAACCGGCCCGCGCGGCGCCGGATCACGCTGACCGGCATCAGCTCCCGGGCCTGGGAGCACCCGGCCGACCGCGGCGCGCTGACCGCCCTCCGTGAGCTGCGTGGCTTCGACGACGTGGTCAAGGCGTTCTTCGGCATGTGGAACGATCGCGGCTTCCGCCTGCAGTATCTGGCCGGGTCGATCCGCGTGGACCACCGTCAGTATCCGCGCGTCTTCCAGCGCTTCGCCGAGGCGGCCGCCACGCTCGACGTCGCGGAGCTGCCGGAGCTGTACGTGACGCAGTCGCCGATGATCAATGGTCAGGCGATCGGGATGGACAAGCCGTTCATCGTGATCACCACGGCGGCGGTGGAGAAGCTGGACGACGAGGAGCTGCGCGCGCTGCTGGGCCACGAGATCGGCCACGTGCGCAGCGGTCACGCCGTCTACAAGACGATCATGATGATTCTCACCCGGTGGGCGGCGAACGTCAGCTGGCTGCCGATCGGTGCGATCGCCCTGCGCGCGATCATCGCGGCGATGTACGAGTGGTGGCGCAAGGCCGAGCTGTCGGCCGACCGGGCGGGTCTGCTGGCCGGTCAGGATCCGGCGGCGTCGACCCGGCTGCTGATGAAGCTGGCCGGTGGCGGCGACCTGAGCCAGATCGACACGGCGGCGTTCCTGGAGCAGGCGGCCGAGTACGAAGGCGGCGGGGACCTGCGCGACAGCATCCACAAGCTCGGCATGACGGCGTGGAGCAGCCACCCCGTGCCCGTCGCGCGCGCCGCCGAGCTGCGTAAGTGGATCGATTCCGGCGAGTACGGCCGGATCCTCGGTGGCGACTACCCGCGCCGCGACTCCGACGGCAACGCCTCGGTCACCGAGGACGTCAAGGCCGCCGCGGACTCGTACCGGCAGTCCTTCAACGACTCGCAGGACCCGCTCGTGGGCCTGCTCCGCAAGCTGGGGGACGGCGCCGCGGACCTCGCCGGGTCCGCCGCACGCGGCGCCCGGGACTGGGCCGCCAAGGGCCGCCGCCCCGACGACGAGCCCCCGGCGCCGCCCGCGAGCTGAGTTGTCCACAGGCCGGCGCAGCGGGCCCCCGCGGCCCGCACCGACCGGCTTAGGATCGGTTCATGACCGAGCCTGCGAGCACATCACCATCTCCGCGCCCGACGAAGCTCATCGCCGGAGCGCCGGCGGAGGCGATGGCATGAGCCTGACCGAAGACGACCTGCGCGCCGCGATCGCCCGTGAGCTGCCCGGTGTCCGCGCCGACCTCGAGCGGCTGGTCCGCATCCCCGGCATCGCCTTCGACGGCTTCGACCACTCGCAGGTCGAGCGGTCCGCCGCGGCCGTCGCCGAGCTGCTGCGCGGTTGTGGCCTCGAGGTGGAGATCGTCCGGGGGTCCGGCCAGCCCGCCGTCATCGGCCGCCGGGCCGCCCCCGAGGGCGCGCCGACCGTGCTGCTCTACGCGCACCACGACGTGCAGCCCGCCGGCGACCCGGCGCTGTGGACCAGCGACCCGTTCGAGCCGGTCGAGCGCGACGGCCGGCTCTACGGCCGCGGCGCCGCCGACGACAAGGCCGGCGTGATGGCGCACGTCGCGGCGTTGCGGGCGTTCGGCGACGAGCTGCCGGTCGGCGTCGTGCTGTTCATCGAGGGCGAGGAGGAGTACGGCTCCGAGTCGCTCGACGAGCTGCTCGAAACCCACAAGGAGACGCTGCGCTCCGACGTCATCGTCATCGCCGACTCCGGCAACTGGGACATCGGCGTGCCCGCCCTCACCACCTCGCTGCGCGGGCTGGTCAACTGCTTCATCGAGGTCAGCACCCTGAGCAACGCCGTGCACAGCGGCATGTTCGGCGGCCCGGTGCCCGACGCGCTCCTCGTGCTGTCCCGGCTCATCGCGACCCTGCACGACGAGAACGGCGAGGTTCTCGTGGACGGCCTGGCCCGCCGCGAGGGCGCGACCGTCGACTACCCGGAGGACCGCTTCCGCCACGAGGCCGGTGTGCTCGACGGCGTCAAGCTGATCGGCGAGGGCCGGCTCACCGACCGCATCTGGACCAAGCCGTCCATCGCCGTGCTCGGCATCGACGCGCCGCGGACCAGCGAGGCGCCGAACGCCCTGGTGCCCAGGGCCAAGGCCAAGCTGAGCGTGCGGCTGGCGCCGGGCGACGACTGGAACTCGGCGTACGCAGCGATCCGCGCCCACGCCGAGAAGTACGTGCCGTGGGGCGCCCGCGTGGAGGTCACGCTGGAGAGCGGCGGTGAGCCGTGCGTGATCGACGCGACCGGCCCCGCCTTCGACGCCGCCCGCGCCGCGTTCCGGACGGCCTGGGACGGGGTCGCGCCGGTCGACATGGGCGTCGGCGGGTCCATCCCGTTCATCGCCACCTTCCAGGAGCTCTTCCCGGAGGCGGCGATCCTGGTGACCGGCGTCGAGGACCCGTATGCCGGTGCCCACGGGCCCAACGAGAGCCTGCACCTCGGCGAGTTCGCCCGGGTGTGTCTGGCCGAGGCCCTGCTGCTGCGCAACGTGGCCGCGCTGGGGAAGTGACATGACCGCCGAGCCGAGCTGCGACGTGCTGGTGGTCGGCGCCGGGCCCACCGGGCTGATGCTGGCGAACTGGCTGGTGCGGCTCGGCGTTCAGGTGATCGTCGTGGACGGCAAGGACGGCCCGACCCGCGAGTCACGGGCGCTCGTGGTGCAGGCGCGCAGCATCGAGGTGTACGACCAGCTCGGCATCGCGGACAAGGTGCTCGCGGCGGCACACCGGGCGGAGGCGCTGGCGCCGGGCTTCGGCAGTCGCGTCTTCGGCCGGATTCCGCTCGGGCCGCTGGGGGCGGGCGTGACGCCGTACCCGTGGATCGAGATCTTGGAGCAGAGCCGCAACGAGGAGATCCTCCTCGAGAACCTCCAGGCGCTCGGCGGCGAGGTCCGCTGGGGCCGGCCGGTCACCTCGTTGACCGCCACGTCCGAGGGCGTCGAGGCGGTCTGCGGCGACGAGACGATCAGGGCCCGGTTCTGCGTCGGCGCGGACGGGGCGAACTCGGTGGTCCGCAAGTCGCGCGGCATCGCCTTCGAGGGCGTGACCAACCCCCACACGTTCTACGTGATCGACGCGACGGCGGTGGGCGGCCTGGTGGGCGGCGCGATCAACGTCCGGCCCGGCGGCGACGAGTTCCTGCTCGGCTTTCCGATGCGCGGCGGGGACAACTGGCGCCTGATCGGCCTGGCCCGCGACGACGACGGCGACGGCGTCATCGCCGAGCAGGACGCCCGGGCCCGCATCCGGCGCTCGTTCGCGGTGACCTACGACCAGTCGCGCTGGTTCGCGACGTACAGGGTGCACCACCGGGTGGCGGCCAGGTTCCGCGACGGGCCGTTCCTCCTGGCCGGCGACGCGGCGCACGTGCACTCCCCGGTGGGCGGCCAGGGCATGAACACCGGCCTGCAGGACGCGCACAACCTGGCGTTCAAACTCGCCGACGTGGTGCACGGGCGGGCCGGCGAGGCGTGGCTGGACCGCTACGAGGCCGAGCGGCGGCCGGTGGCCCGCACCCTGGTGGCGACGACCGACCGGCTGTTCGGCTTCATCACGTCGCAGCGGCTCGCGCTGCGGGCCCTGCGCCGGCTCGTCGTGCCGCTGCTGGCGCCGGTCGGGGTCCGGGTGCTGCCCCGCACGCGCGGCGGCTCACGCTTCTTCGGGTACGTGTCCCAGATCAGGATCCGTTACCACCTGACGCCGGACGCGCGACGCGACCCGGTGGTCGGTCGCCGGCTGGCGTGGGCGGGGGACAACTACGAGGTGCTGCGGTCACTGCAGTGGCAGATCCACGGGTACGGCGGGGTGGAGAAAGCGGACGTGCCGGAGTTGGGGCTGCCGGTGCACCTGTTCCCTGCCGCTCCGCAGACCCCGCTGTTGCCGGGACGGCTCTATCTCGTACGGCCGGACGGTTTCGTGGCCGCCGTCGCCGCGCCCCCGGACGCCGAGTCGGTGTTCCGCGGCGTCATGCCGGAGCCGCCCGACGGGGTCCACCGCCCCGCCTGACCGGCTCGGAATACCACTTTGCGGCAGTCCGGACGAGCCCGCCGAAGGGTGCCACCGTTGGCGTGATTCGGGTCGCTTGATCGGGTGAGTCAACTGCACAGCGAAGATCGGTCCTGTTAGGATTCGAACATGAGTTCGAACGAGGCTATCGTGGCGCTCCGCGCCGCCGGCAGTGCTCTGGGGGACGTCGACGTCTCCGGGTGGGACGACACCGCCCTCACCGACCAGCTCGCTGAGCTGTCCGAAGCCCTGTGCCAGCTCGACGCGCAACTCAGCCGCGTCGCCGAAGCCATCCGCGCCCGCGGCTACCGCATCACGGAGCCGGTGGCCGCCTGACCTTGTTCATGTCCCCGGGCCCGTCGCCCGGCGCACGCCGTCGCCACGGGGTGCGCCGGGCGACAGGCCCCCTTCGCCGGCGTGGCGGGTCGCTGTGCCGGGGTGGGCGGCCTGGGAGAAGGGTCCGCTCGTGCGTGGGCGGTCGGTAGGTCGGTGGGTCGGTGGCCGGGCCGCGGGGCTGGCGCGCTGTGCTGGGGTCGATGATCCGTTGGCCAAGGCAGGCGCGCTTGTGCTGGGGTCGATGGTCCATGGGCCGGGCCTGGCGCGCTGTGCTGGGGTCGATGGACCGTGGCCGGAGCCGGCTGCTGCGCTGAGGTGGACGCCCCCGGGCCGGCCTTACACGCTGCGTCGCAGCGGCGTGCGTCCCTGTGCGGCTCGGATCATGGGTTGCGGTTGGGGCGACGGCCCGCTGGCGGGCGGTGACAACGCACGCAGGCCGACTGAGCCCGACCAGACCCACCCTCCGGCTGTGGGACAGCCCCTGGACCGGGCCGGTCGCGAACGCTTCACGGGGGAGCGGATCGCGACCGGCCCGCGAATGTCGTAGGGGGCTGCCAGGATGGGCCTCGTGCAGTTCCTCGACCTGGCGGCCACCTCGGCCGCCGTTTCCGCCACCTCCGGCCGCAAGGCCAAGATCGACCTGCTCGCCGCCGCCCTGCGGCGTCTCGACCCGGGCGAGCTGGCCGCCGGCTCCGCCTACCTGGCCGGCGAGCTGCGGCAGCGGCAGACCGGTGTCGGCTATGCCGGCCTGCGCGACCGGCCCGCCCCGGCCGCCGAGGCCACCCTCACCGTGGCCGAGGTCGACGACCGGATCGCCGCCATCTCCGTTGTCGCCGGCGCCGGGTCGCAGGCCCGCCGGCGCGAATTGCTGGCCGAGCTCTTCGGGCGGGCCACCGCCGACGAGCAGCGGCTGCTCGTCGGCCTGTTCAGCGGCGAGCTGCGGCAGGGCGCCCAGGCCGGCCTGCTCGCCGATGCGATCGCTCGCGCCGCCGAGGTTCCGGTCGCCGCGGTGCGCCGGGCACTGCTGCTCTCCGGCGACCTCAAGCAGGTCGCTGTCGCGGCGCTCACCGGCGGCGCGCCGGCGCTGGCCGAGATCAGCCTGCGGGTCGGCACTCCGCTCACCCCGATGCTGGCCAGCAGCGCGCCCGATGTGGCCGCCGCGCTGCTGGCGACCGGTTCGCCGGCGACCGTCGACGTGAAGCTCGACGGCATTCGCATCCAGGTGCACCGCTCCGGTGACGACGTCGCCGTGTTCACCCGCAGCCTCGACGACATCACGTCGCGGCTGCCCGACGTCGTCGCCGCGGCCCGGGCCGTTCCGGCTCGCGAGTTCGTGCTCGACGGCGAGGCCATGGCGCTCGACGCCCAGGGGCGGCCGCGACCGTTCCAGGAGACGTCGAGCCGGGCCGCCACCCGCGGTGCCCGCCGCGGCGGCCAGCCCGAGCCGGTCGAAGGGCCCGGGCTGGTCCCGTACTTCTTCGACCTGCTGCACCTCGACGGCACGGACCTGCTGGACGAGCCGGGCCGGGTGCGCTGGGCCGCGCTGGCCGACGCGCTGCCCGCCGACCTCATCGTCGGGCGACAGACCGTCGAGAACGAGGAACAGGCCGCCGAGGCCTTCGCCGCCGCGCTCGCCGCCGGCCAGGAGGGCGTGGTCGTCAAGGCCCAGGAGGCCCCGTACGACGTGGGCCGCCGGGGCGCCGCCTGGGTCAAGGTGAAGCCCCGGCACACGCTCGACCTGGTGGTTCTGGCCGTGGAGTGGGGGCACGGGCGGCGCCAGGGGTGGCTGTCCAACCTGCATCTTGGCGCGCGCGACCCGCGGACCGGCGGCTTCGTCATGCTCGGCAAGACGTTCAAGGGCCTGACCGACGAACTGCTGCGGTGGCAGACCGAGCGGTTCAAGGAGCTGGCGATCGACGACTCCGGCTGGGTGGTCACCGTCCGGCCGGAACAGGTGGTGGAGATCGCCTTCGACGGGGTGCAGACCTCACCGCGATATCCGGGCGGGGTGGCGCTGCGCTTCGCCCGGGTCCTGCGCTACCGCGACGACAAGCGCGCCGAGGAGGCGGACACCATCGACATGGTCAAGGCCATCGGGCTGCCCCCGCCGCCCAAGAGCTGACCTCGGGCCGGGGGGATGCCGGGTGGGACGGGATGCGGGGCCGGGCCGAGCGGATGCCGGATGGAACAGGGATGCCGGGCCGGGCGGGATGCCGGGCCGGGGTCGGACGCTGGATTGGATGCAGGGCCGGGCTGGATGGCGGGCCGGCCCGGATTGGATGGCGGGACGGGGCCGGACGCCGGGCGGGGGCCGGGTTGGATGCCGGGTCAGGTCGGGCGGAATGCCGGCTCGGGGCCTGATGCCGGGCCGGACCGGGCCGGGTTGGACGCCGAGTGGGGCCGGGTTGGGTGCCGGGCGGTGCCGCGTTGGGCGGGATGCCGGGTCGGGCCGGACGCCGGGCGGGGCCGGGCGGGGCCGGGCGGGGCTGGGCTGGGCTGGGCTGGACGCCGGGCGGGGCCGGCCCGAGTTGGATGGCGGATCAGGTCGGGCGGGATGCCGGGTCGGAGCCGGACGCTGGGTCGGACGCCGAGCCGGGCCGGGTCGGACGCCGGACCGAGCCGGCATGGATGGCGGGCCAGGCAGGCCGGGCCGGAAGCCGGATCAGGGCCGGACGCTAGGCCGGGCCGGGTTGTATGTCGGGCCGGCCGGATCAGGGCCGGACGCCAGGCCGAGCCGGGATGTATGGCGGGCCGTCCGGGCCGAGTTGGACGCCGGGCCGGACCGAGTTGGACGCCGGGCCGGGCCGGGCCGGACGCCGCGCCGCGCCGGGGGCGCCGCGCCGGGGCGCCGGGGGGCCGCCGCGCCGCTCGAACGGCACCGACAACGCCAAGGGAATGCCAACGACTGCGGCATCAGAAGACCGGCCACGCCGAAACGCCAAAAGAGCGAACCTTAGAGCGCCGCCAAAGACCGAACATAATTAACCTGCTGATGAACATAAGTAACCTGCGCCTGATCAGTAACCGCAATCCGCGCCACATACTGCCGCGTCGCGTTGGTCACCGTCACCTGCACCGTTCCGCGCGGAACCGTCACCTTCACCAGCAGAAACAGCAGGCTGAAGACCGTCAGCACGCAGAATCCCACGATCGACGCCACGATCGCCCACGTCGGGATCCGCTGCTCGTTGTGCCAGTAGTCCTGCACCGTCCACGTCGAGCCCGCCAGCGGGATGTCCCCCGCTGGGGTGTGCACCACCGTCGATGTCACGCCCATGTCCCCGATCTGGACGATCACCGGCCCGGGCGCCACCGGGTCCGGGGGGACCGGCTGCTGGGGGGCGGGCACGCTCCAGGGGTCGCTCGGCTCGGAGCCCGGAAAAGTCACGCCGCCGAGGTTAGTCGGGCTGCCGCGCGGTGGGAACGGCCGCCATGCGCTGGTCCGCCTCCGCCACCCGGTCGACCCGCTTCTTCGGCGTGTCGCCCTGGGCCTCCCGGCGGGCCTGCCACCCGTACGCGAGCAGCGCCATCACCGCGAACAGCCACCACTGGACCGCGTACCCGCCGTTCTGCCACGAGTCCTCGTGGTCGATCGGGATCCGCGTGAATCCCGGCTCGGGGTCGCTGACCAGCACGTACGCCCCGTACACGGGGAACGGCAGCGCCGCCGCCAGCTTGGGCACCGCGATCCGCCGGGTGTCGATCCGGCCGTCGCGCCGCTCCAGCGGCGCCGGCCTGCTCTCCGACCGGTGCACCTGGCCGACCACCGTGATCTGGCCCGTGGGCGCGGGCGGCGCCACCGGCGCCGAGATCGCGTCGCCGTCCTGCGACGGCACCCAGCCGCGGTCGACCAGCACCGCCGTGCCGTCGGGCAGCAGCAGCGGGGTGATGATCTCGAAGCCGACCGCGCCGCCGACCGAGCGGCCGCGCGCCTGGATCTCGTGCGTCGGGTCGTAGCGTCCGGTGACGGTGACCTTGGTCCAGGCCGCGTCCTCGCCCGGCGCGGCCCCGGGTCGGCCCGCCGCGGCCGGCTTGGCCAGCACGGCCGTCAGCGGCACCGCGGGCGTCGAGTCGGCCGCGTCGATCCGGGCGTTGATCGCGCTGCGCTCCTGGTAGCGGTGCAGCTGCCAGTTGCCGAGGAACACCATGATCACCGACGCGGCCACGGTGAGCGCCGCGGCGGCCAGCCAGCGGGGCGTCAGCAGGAACCGGTACACGTTCTGAGGCTACCCGGCTCGCGGTGGCCGCTTCCCGCTGGCAGGTAGGGTGCGATGTCCGGCCGTCAATATCATGTCGCCGCCGTTTGCCGTATCCCCGAGGGAGCCGTGATGTCCACCCAATCGCGCCTGGTGGTGAGCGCACCCTCGTCCGGGCACGGCAAGACCGCGATCGCGGTCGGCCTGCTCGCCGCCTGCACCGCGCGGGGGGTGCCGGCGACCGGTTTCAAGGTCGGGCCCGATCACACCGATGCCGCCTACCTCGGCCTGGCCGCCGGGCGGCCCGGCCGCAACCTCGACCCGCGCCTGGTCGGCGCGCAGCGCATCGCGCCGCTGTTCGCGCACGGCGCGGCCGGCTCGCAGCTGGCGGTCATCGAGGGCGCGATGGGCCTGTTCGACAGCCTGACCGGGCAACCCGAGATCGACGGTACGGCCGCAGTCGCCGCCGCGCTGCGCGCGCCGGTCGTGCTCGTGGTCGACGTGGCCGCCATGGGTCACTCGCTGGCGGCGCTGGTGCACGGATTCCGGATGTTCGACGAGATGGTGCACCTGGGCGGCGTCATCCTGAACCGGGTCGCCTCGCCCCGCCACGAGGAGATGCTCCGGACCGCCCTGGACGACATCGGCATGCCGGTCCTCGGTGCGCTGCGCCGCGGTGACCTGCCGGCGGTGCTGCCGGCCCGCGCGCAGGGGCCGGTCCCGGTGGCCCACCGCACGGTCGAGGCCGTGCGCGCCGTGCGCCGGCTGGGGGAGGCGGTCGCCGGCGCGATCGACCTCGATCGGGTGATGGCGCTGGCCGAGGCGGCGCCGCCGCTGCCCGACCCGGCCTGGTCGCCGTTGGACGCGCTGGCCGGCGCGGGCGGCGAGCCGCCGGCGCCGCCGGAGAACCGGCCGGTGATCGCGCTGGCCGGCGGGCCGGGCGCGCCCTACACGTACGTGGAGACGGTCGAGCTGCTCACGGCGGCGGGCGCGGAGGTCGCGATCGTCGACCCGCTGCGCGACGAGACCCTGCCGGCGGGCACCCGCGGGCTCATGATCGGGGCGGCCCTGCCGGAGGGGTACGCGGAGGAGCTGTCCGCGAACCGCCGCCTGTGCGCGGCCGTGGCGCAGCTGGCCCACGACCACCGGCCGATCATCGCCGAGGGGGTCGGGCTGCCCTGGCTGACCCGCGACTTCGACGGCCGGGCCATGTGCGGGGTGCTGGACGCGTCGGCGCTGACGGCGGGCCAGACGATCGCCGGCTACCGCGAGGCCACCGCCCCGGCGACCTCCCCGCTGGCCCCGGCCGGCGCCCGGATCACCGGCTACAAGCAGCACCGCGCGATCGTCACGCCGCGCGCCGGCCAGGTGCCGGCCTGGACGTGGGCGGGTGGCAACCCGGAGGGCTTCGTCTGGCGTCAGGTCCACGCCTCGCAGCTCGGGCTGCACTGGGCCGGCGCCCCGGAGATCGCCCGGCGCCTGGTCGCGGCGATGCTGGCCCCGGCGCCGGCCGCGGCGGTCGTGCCACCGCCGCCGGACGGGGACCCGGGCGAGCAGACCCTTTCGCTGTCGGGCCTGACCCCGCCGCCGGCCTGATCGTGAGTGATATCTGCCGATGTCGCACCCCGGCCGTACGGTAAAGAAGCTCGACGTGAAGGGAGCACTCCGTGGCCGACCGTGTCCCGCTGGATTTCGCCCCGCCGGTCCGCCAGCTGCGGTCCCTGCTGCTCGGCATCACCGATGACCATCTGGGTGCGCCCACGCCCTGCCCCGACTGGACGGTCGGTGACCTGCTCGACCACCTGATCGGCCTGTCCTGGGCGTTCACCCAGGCGGCGCAGAAGAAGAGCGACGCGCCGGGGGTCGACGGGCCACCGCCGGAGCCGTCGGCGGCTCACCTGTCGGCCCACTGGCGCAGCCGGCTGCCGGTCGTCCTGGAGGATCTGGCGATCGCCTGGCGCGCGCCCTCGGCGTGGGAGGGCACCGCCCGGGCCGGTGGCGTCACCATGCCGGCCACGGTCATGGGCCTGGTCGCGGTCAACGAGCTGACCATGCACGGCTGGGATCTGGCCCGGGCCACCGGCCAGGAGTATGCCGCCGATCCGCGGCTGCTCGAGCCGCTGATCGAGTTCCTGTCCCAGGGGCCGCGCGAGGGCACGCCGGGCATGTTCGGCCCGGTCGTGGCGGTCGAGGAGGAGGCCGAGCTGCTCGACCAGGCGGTGTCGCTGGCCGGCCGCGACCCCCGCTGGCGCCCCACCTCAGCCGCCCACTGACCGGGGGCCCGCCGCCCGGCTACGGGGAGCCGTGCACCAGCTCCGGCGGGGGCGGGTTGAACTTCTCCTTCGGCTGCCCCTTCAGGGCGTCCTTCAAGGTCTCCGCCACCGTGAACTTCGAGATCGTTCCCCGGCTCGTCCCCACGGTGTTCTCCGGGTTGTCCGGATCGGCTACGAACGCCGCCGCCGCCAGCTGCGGGGTGAAGCCGCAGAACCAGGCGCTCCGGTTGCTGTCCGTCGTGCCGCTCTTGCCGGCGACCGGCCGGTTCAGCGTCGCGTACACCATGGGGGAGGTCTCCCATCCGCCGCAGCTGCCCTCCGCCGCGCCATAGCCGGTGACGCACCGGGCCGCGTCCGTGGCCGCCTGCGCGACCTCGGGTCGCAGCGCCTGGCGGCAGCGCGGGCCCGCCACCTTCTTGCCCCGGTACGTCAGCGACGTCCCGTCCCGCGTGTTGATCATGCGGACCGGCAGCGGCTCGCAGTACTTGCCCTCGGCCGCCAGCGTCGCGAAGACGTTGGCCATCTCGATCGGCGTGGCGTCGCTGACGCCCAGGGTGAACGCGCCCCACCCGCTGGCGTGGTCGGGACCGGCCAGCGTGCGGTCGATCTCGGTGCGCCATTTCAGGCCCAGCCGCTCGGCCATCCGGACCGCCTTCTCCGCGCCCACCTTCTGTTCGAGCTGCACGAAGTACGTGTTGACCGACTTGCCGAAGCCGCTCCACATCGTCTGCCGCCCGGTCATCGAGGCGCTGGAGTTCTTCGGGCACCAGTGCACGCCGCAGGTCGCCGGGCCGGGCGCGGTGATGTACTTCGTCACGTAGCGCTGCGGGGCGTCGAAGGCCGTGTCCAGCGGCATGCCCTCGTCCAGCGCGGCCAGCATCGTGAAGATCTTGAAGGTCGAGCCGGCCTGGTAGCCCGCCATGTCGCCGCCGCCGAGCAGCGGGTTCACCGTGTTCGGGTAGTTGCCCTTGAAGTTGTCGCGCTTGCGCCGGTCGCTGTGCTCGCCGTTGTCCGTCTGGTCCAGCGAGTACTTGCGGTTCACCGCCATCGCCCGGATCCGGCCGGTGCCCGGCTCGATGACGACCTCGCCGTGCGCGTAGACGCTCTTCTTCTTCTCCTTGGCCAGGATGTGCTTCATCGCCGACTTCTGGATCTTCGGGTCGATGGTGGTGACCACCTTGTAGCCGCCGCGGCGCAGGTTCGCCAGCCGTTCCTGGGAGGACCGGCCGAACGCCGGCTGCTCCATCCACCAGTTGCGCAGGTAGTCGCAGAAGAAGCCCCAGTCGTTGTGCTTCTTCGGCACCGAGACGCAGTCGTTGGGCGGGGTGGTGAGCTTCAGCCGGATCCGGGACTTCTTGGCCGTCTCGCCCTGGGCCGCGGTGATGGCGTTGATCTTGACCATCTGGTCGATCACGTAGTTGCGCCGGTCGGTCGCCGCGCGCTGGTCGTTGGTCGCCGGGTCGTACGCCGAGGGCGCCTTGACCAGGCCGGCGAGCAGCGCCGCCTCGGTCAGCGACAGGTCGTCGGGCGTCTTGGAGAAGAACACCTCGGCGGCGGCGAAGATCCCGTACGCGCGGTGGCCGAAGTACGCCGAGTTGAGGTACCGCTCCAGGATGTCGGCCTTGGAGAGGTGTTTCTCCAGTTCGATGGCGAGCCGCATCTCCCGCAGCTTGCGGGCGGTGGTCTGCTCGGTCGCCTCCAGGGCCTCCTTGGGGGTGCGCGCGCCGTCGCGCAGCGCCATCCGCACGTACTGCATGGTCAGCGTGGAGGCGCCCTGCGAGACCCCGCCGGCCTGCTGGTTCGCGACGAAGGCCCGGGCCACCCCCTTGGCGTCGACGCCGTTGTGCTCGTAGAACCGGGTGTCCTCGGAGGCCACGATCGCGCTGGTGATGAAGGGCGACATGTTCGCGATCTTCGTCGGCTTGCGGTGCTCCTCGTAGAACGTGGTGAGCAGCGTCTTGCCGTCGTTGGCGTACACGTAGGTGGTCTGGGCCGACGGCACCTCGGTCAGGCCCTCGGGCATGCTCTGCAGCGCGCCGGCGCCGTTCTTCGCGCCGACCCCGGCCAGCGCCACCAGCGGGAAGAGCAGACCGGCGACCACGACCCCGGAGATGAGCCCGGCCCGGATGAGCGGGGTGATCCGTCCAGCTTTGGCGAGTCCGGTCTTCGTCACTCCTCGAAGGTATGACAAATCAGTTCATGTCCCACCGGAAAGGCTGAAGTATCCGGCCGGATCACATCAGGCATGCTGAGCCACGTGACCTCTCCCGCGGACCGGCCGGACGGCCTGCACCACCACGGTGACGCGGAGGTCGGCGACGGGCTGGTCGACCTGGCCGTCAACGTGCGGCGTCAGCCGATGCCGGACTGGCTGGCCGGACCGATCCGCGCCGCCCTGACGGAGCTGGCGGCGTACCCCCGGGACCGCGAGGCGACCGCCGCCGTCGCGGCCCGGCACGGCCGCGACCCGGCGGAGGTCCTGCTCACCGCCGGCGCCGCCCAGGCCTTCGTGCTGATCGCCCAGGCGCTGCGGGACGTGCGCCGCCCGGTGGTGGTGCACCCGCAGTTCACCGAGCCGGAGGCCGCGCTGCGCCACGCCGGCCACGCGGTCGAGCGGGTGCTGCTGCGGGAGGCGGACGGCTTCCGGCTGGATCCGGCCCTGGTGCCCGCCGACGCGGATCTGGTGTTCGTCGGCAACCCCACCAACCCGACCTCGGTGCTGCACCCCGCCGCCGACGTGGCCGCGCTGGCCCGGCCGGGCCGGGTGCTGGTCGTCGACGAGGCGTTCGCCGACACGACCCACCGGCCGGGGACCCGCGGAGAGCCCGAGTCGCTGGCCGAACGCCGCGACCTGCCCGGGCTGCTCGTGCTGCGCAGCCTGACCAAGACCTGGGGGCTGGCCGGGCTGCGGATCGGCTACGCGCTCGGCCCGGCCGAGCTGCTGGCCCGGCTGGCCACCGCACAACCGCTCTGGGCGGTGTCCACCCCGGCCCTGGCCGCGGCGTCCGCCTGCGCCGGCCCGGTCGCGGTCGCCGCCGAACGCGTGATCGCCGCCGAGCTCGCCGCCGAGCGGGCCCACCTGGTGGACGGCCTGGCGGGCGTGCCGGACGTCACTGTCGCCGGGTCGCCGGCCAGTGCCTTCGTCGCCGTCCGGCTGTCCGGCGCCGGCCAGGTGCGCCTCGAGCTGCGCAGACGCGGGTACGCGGTCCGCCGCGGCGACACCTTTCCGGGGCTGGGTGCCGATTGGCTCCGGATCGCGGTGCGCGACACTGCCACGACGGACGCGTTTCTTGCGACCCTGACGGATGTGCTGAAGGAGCGACAGTGACCCTGGAGACGACCCTCGCCGCGATCGGTCCCGCCGATGAGCCGGCCATGGCCGCCGCCCGTGACCTCCAGGCCCGGCTGACCAAGCCGGCCGGTTCGCTGGGCGCCCTGGAGGAGCTGTCCGTACGCCTGGCCGGGCTGGCCGGCGCCTGTCCGCCGCCGCTGCCGGAACCGGCCGCGATCGCGGTGTTCGCCGGGGACCACGGCGTGCACGCCCAGGGCGTCACGCCGTGGCCGCAGGAGGTCACGGCGCAGATGGTGGCCAACTTCGTGGCCGGCGGCGCGGTCATCAACGCGTTCGCGCGCCAGGTCGGCGCCTCGCTGATGGTCGTGGACGTCGGTGTCGCGATCCCGCTGCACGGCGGGGACACCCTGCTCGACGCCAACGTCCGCCGGGGCACCCGGGACCTGGCCGTCGAGCCCGCGATGACCCTCGACGAGGCCCGCGCGGCCCTCGAGGTGGGCGTGTCGGTGGCCGGCGCGCTGGTCGACGGCGGCGCGAAGTGCCTGCTCACCGGCGACATGGGCATCGCCAACACCACCCCGGCGGCGGCCCTGGTGTCCGCCTTCACCGGCGCGAACGCCGCGGCGGTGACCGGCCGGGGCACCGGCATCGACGACGAGACCCACGCCCGCAAGGTCGCCGTGGTGGCCGGCGCGCTGGCCCGGCACCGGCCCGACCCGCGGCAGCCGCTGGCCACGCTGGCCGCGCTCGGCGGTCTCGAGCACGCCGCGCTCGCCGGCTTCATCCTCGGCGCGGCGGCCCGGCGGGTGCCCGTGATCGTCGACGGGGTCATCGCCGGCTCGGCCGCCGTGGTCGCCGCCGCGTTCGCCCCGGACGCCGTCGCCGCGATGGTCGCCGGGCACCGCTCGGCCGAGCCGGGCGCGGCCGTGGCGCTGGCCCACCTGGGCCTCACCCCGCTGCTGGACCTGGGTATGCGGCTGGGCGAGGGCACCGGCGCGGCGCTGGCCCTGCCGATCGTGGCCGGCGCGGTCCGGGTCCTGCACGACGTGGCCACCTTCGACTCGGCGGGAGTCTCGGAGAAGTGAACCTCTATCCCCTGGCCCTCAAGCTGGCCGGCCGGCGGGTGCTGGTCGTCGGCGGGGGCGCGGTGGCCACGCGGCGGATGCCCGCCCTGCTCGCCGCCGGCGCCCGGGTCGACGTCGTGTCGCCCGTGCTGACGCCGGCGCTGCACGCGTACGTGGCCGCCGGGCGGCTGACCTGGCAGGAGCGGCGGTTCGTCCCGTCCGACGTGGACGGGGCCTGGCTGGTGCAGGTGGCGGTGGACGACCCCACGGCCGCCGCCGAGGTCAGCGTGGCCGCCGAGGAGCGCCGCGTGTTCTGCGTCCGGGCGGACGACCGGGACGCCGCCACCGCGTGGACCCCGGCCGTGACCCGGCATGACGAGGTCACCGTCGCGGTCACCGACAGCGGCGACCGCAAGCGGGCCCGCGCGGTACGGGACCAGATCGCCGCCGCGCTGGAGGAGGCCCCGCAGCGCCGGCACGAACCGTTGCGCGGCCAGGTGGCCCTGGTCGGCAGCGGCCCGGGCGACCCGGAGCTGATCACCGTCAAGGGGCGCCGCCTGCTGGCCCGCGCCGACGTGGTGGTGGCCGACCGGCTGGTGCCCGGCATGCTGCTCGACGAGCTGCGCCCCGACGTCGAGCTGGTCGACGCGGCCAAGATCCCGTACGGGGCCTCGGTGGCGCAGGAGGAGATCAACCGGGTCATCGTGGAGCGGGCCCGGGCCGGCGCCTTCGTGGTGCGGCTCAAGGGCGGCGACCCGTTCGTGTTCGGTCGCGGCGGCGAGGAGGTCGTCGCGTGCGCCGAGGCGGGCGTGCCGGTGCTGGTCGTGCCCGGGGTGACCAGCTCGATCGCCGCTCCCGCGCTGGCCGGCATCCCGGTGACCCACCGCGGCGTGGCCCACGAGTTCACCGTCGTCTCCGGGCACGTGCCCCCCGACAGCGTGGAGTCGCTGGTGGACTGGGGCGCGCTGGCCCGGCTGCGCGGCACTCTGGTGGTGCTGATGGGCCTGAAGAACCTGCCCAGGATCGCCGCCCGGCTCGTCGCCGAGGGCCGGTCCCCGCGGACCCCGGCCGCGGTGGTGCAGGAGGGCTCCACGGACGCCCAGCGGGTGTTGCGCAGCACGCTGGGGGAGGTGGCCGGCGCCGCCGCCGAGGCCGGGATCAGGCCACCGGCCGTCGTGGTGGTCGGCGACGTGGTGGCGGTCCTGGATCGGGGGATAGGTCCGGGCGAAGCCGGGTAACGGCATGTCCATGAGTGAGCGACCGCACATGACATTGTCCGGGATCGTGCTCGACGCCCCGGATGCGCAGGCGCTGGCCGGCTTCTACCACCGGCTGCTCGGGTGGAGCGTGGTCCAGGACGAGCCCGGGTGGGTCAAGCTGGGAGCGCCCAACGGCGGGCCGGGGCTGTCCTTCCAGTCCGATCCGGCGTACGTGCCGCCGGTCTGGCCGGCCGGTCCCGGCGATCCGCAGATGAAGGTGCACCTGGACATCCAGGTCGAGGACCTGGCCGCGGCCGGTGCCCACGCGGAGAAGGCCGGTGCCCGCCAGGCCGACTTCCAGCCGCAGGACGACGTCCGGGTCTACCTCGACCCGGACGGCCATCCGTTCTGTCTCTTCCTGTAGGGCTCAGCTTCCTGGAGGGCTCAGCCTCCTGTGGGGCTCAGCCCTCGTCCGGCGCCGGCGTGGCGTCGGTGTCCGGCACGCCCAGCTCGTTGAGGAACGTGCGGGCCCACTCGGCGACGTCGTGGGTCCGCAGGTGCCGCTGCATGACGCGCATCCGGCGCTTGAGCTCGGCCGGTTCCGCGCCGACCGCGCGCAGCAGGGCGTCCTTGACCCCGTCGGGGTCGTGCGGGTTGCACAGGAACGCCTGGCGCAGCTCGGTGGCCGCCCCGGCGAACTCGCTGAGCACCAGCGCCCCGCCGCCGTTGGCCCGGCAGGCGACGTACTCCTTGGCGACCAGGTTCATGCCGTCACGCAGCGGCGTGACCATCATGACGTCGGCCGCGACGTAGAGCGCGGCCAGCTCCTGCTTGCTGTACGACTGGTGCAGGTAGTGCACCGCGGGCATGCCGACCCGGCCGAACTCGCCGTTGATCCGGCCCACCTCGCGTTCGACCTTGACCCGCAGCGTCTGGTAGTGCTCGACGCGTTCCCGGCTCGGCGTGGCCACCTGCACCATCACCGCCTCCGGCACCTTGAGCTTGCCGTCGGCCAGCAGCTCCCGGAACGCCTTGAGCCGCAGCTCGATGCCCTTGGTGTAGTCGAGCCGGTCGACGCCGAGGATCACCGTCTCCGGGTCGCCGAGCTCGGCCCGGATCTGCTTGGCCCGGGCCTGGACCGCAGGGTCGGCCGCCATCCGTTCCATGTCCGCGGTGTCGATGCTGATCGGGAAGGCGCCGGCCTTGACCTTGCGCCCGTCGACCTGGATCGACTGGCCCTCGTAGCGCAGGCCCAGCAGGTGCCGGGCCAGCCGGACGAAGTTCTGCGCCGCCAGCCGCTGCTGGAAGCCGACCAGGTCGGCGCCGAGCAGCCCGCGCAGGATCTCGGCGCGGAACGGCATCTGCATGAACAGCTCGATGGGCGGGAACGGGATGTGCAGGAAGAAGCCGATGCGCAGATCGGGACGCATCTCCCGGAGCATCGCCGGCACCAGCTGGAGCTGGTAGTCCTGCACCCAGACCGTCGCGCCCTGCTCGGCCACGTCCGCCGCGGCCTGGGCGAAGCGCTGGTTGACCAGCCGGTAGGCCTCGCGCCAGCGCCGTTTGTAGACCGGCGTCTCGACGGCGTCGTGGTAGAGCGGCCAGATGGTCGCGTTGGACTGGCCCTCGTAGTAGCGCTCGAGCTCCTCGGCGCTCAGCGGCACCGGGTGGATCTTGATGCCCTCGAGTTCGAACGGCTCGGGCGCTTCGCCGTCCCCGCCGGCCCACCCGATCCAGGTGCCCCGCTGCTGGGCGAGCACCGGATGCAGGGCGGTGACGAGTCCGCCCGGGCTCGGGCGCCATTGCCGCTCGCCGTCGACCATGACTTCGTCGACGGGCAGGCGGTTGGCGACTACGACGAAGGAACTTCGTTCGGCCACGCTGAGTGCACCTCCGGGTCGTTCGGGGTTCCCGTCCCCGAGCCTACTGTGCGTAGCCGCTCGGGGCTTGCCCTGCTATGGTCCGGCCGCGCGGCACCGTCTCTGGCGGGAAGGTGCCATCCTGGGCCGGTGAGCCAGTCCGTTGATCTTCCCCCGCCACGCCGGCCACTGTTCTTTCCTGTGGTCATTGCCACCGTGCTGCTGAGCATCATCGGGATGTCCGCCGGTCTGGTGCTGGGCTCCCGTCACGAGGCGCCGCAGCGCACGGGAGAACAGACGAGCTACGTACCCACCGAACCGACGGTCTCACCTGTCCGTTGTCCCCCGGAGATGCACGACACCGCCCGCCGGGTCCTGGGCCACGCCGTCGAGCTGCGTCAGGTGCTGCGGGTGCGGGTCGAGCAGACCGGCACCTCGGTATGGATCTGCGCCGACGAGGGCGGCAGCCTGTATTACCAGGCCAACCGGGGTGGGGAGGAGAAGAAGTGGATCGAGGGCGAGACCGCGCTGTTCCTGGACGGGGTGGTCGAGCGGGACGGCGGCTACTTCGCCAAGGCCCACGACGGGAACACCTTCTTCGTCACCGAGAGCCGGCTGGAGGTCGTCCGGAAGGGCCAGATGACGCCCTACGACGTGGCGCCCGAGTGAAGTGAGCGGGGAATCCGGGCGGCCGGACCGGGGTTGTTGTAGGTGGCCGGTGGGGACCTGGAAAGATTGTCCTCTCGTTCCGGCAACCGGAAATCACGATCTCGGAGGTAGGCCGCACCGTGGCCCAGTTCATCTACGTCCTGGAAAAGGCGCGCAAGGCGCACGGCGACAAGGTCGTGCTCGACGATGTGACGCTCAACTTCCTGCCCGGCGTCAAGATCGGTGTGGTCGGCCCCAACGGCGCCGGTAAGTCCAGCCTGCTGAAGATCATGGCCGGGATCGACACCGTGAGCAACGGCGAGGCGCGGCTCATGCCGGGCTACTCCGTCGGCATGCTCGCCCAGGAGCCCCCGCTCAACGACGCCAAGACCGTCCTCGGCAACATCGAGGAGGCGGTCGCGGAGACCAAGGCCAAGCTCGAGCGGTTCAACAAGATCGCCGAGCAGATGGCCACCGACTACACCGACGAGCTGATGGAGGAGATGGGCAAGCTCCAGGAGGAGCTCGACCACTCCAACGCCTGGGACGTCGACTCCCAGCTCGAGCTCGCGATGGACGCCCTGCGCTGCCCGCCGCCGGACGCCGACGTCACCCAGCTCTCCGGTGGTGAGCGCCGCCGCGTCGCGCTGTGCAAGCTGCTGCTCGAGGCGCCCGACCTGCTGCTGCTCGACGAGCCCACCAACCACCTGGACGCCGAGAGCGTGCAGTGGCTGGAGCAGCACCTCGCCAAGTACGCCGGCACCGTCATCGCCATCACGCACGACCGGTACTTCCTGGACAACGTCGCGACCTGGATCCTGGAGCTGGACCGCGGCCGCGCGTTCCCGTACGAGGGCAACTACTCGACGTACCTCGACAAGAAGGCCGCCCGCCTGCAGCTGCAGGGCCGCAAGGACCAGAAGCTGCAGAAGCGCCTCGAGAACGAGCTCGAGTGGGTGCGCTCCAACGCCAAGGCCCGCCAGACCAAGTCCAAGGCCCGCCTCGACCGCTACGAGGAGATGGCCAACGAGGCGGAGAAGACCCGCAAGCTGGACTTCGAGGAGATTCAGATCCCGCCGGGCCCGCGCCTGGGCAACACGGTGATCGAGACCAAGGACCTGGTCAAGGGCTTCGACGACCGGGTGCTCATCGACCACCTGTCGTTCTCGCTGCCGCGCAACGGCATCGTCGGCATCATCGGCCCGAACGGCGTCGGCAAGACCACGCTGTTCAAGACCATCGTCGGGCTCGAGCAGCCGGACGAGGGCACGGTCCGGGTCGGCGAGACCGTCAAGCTGTCGTACGTCGACCAGAGCCGGTCCGGCCTGGACGGGTCCAAGACGGTGTGGGAGGTCGTCTCCGACGGGCTCGACCACATGATGGTCGGCAAGGTGGAGATGCCGTCCCGCGCCTACGTCGCCGCGTTCGGCTTCAAGGGCCCGGACCAGCAGAAGCCGGTCAAGGTCCTGTCCGGTGGCGAGCGCAACCGGCTCAACCTGGCGATGACCCTCAAGATCGGCGGCAACGTGCTGCTGCTCGACGAGCCGACCAACGACCTGGACGTGGAGACGCTGTCCAGCCTGGAGAACGCGCTGCTGGAGTTCCCGGGCTGCGCCGTGGTCATCTCCCACGACCGGATGTTCCTGGACCGGATCACCACCCACATGCTCGCGTGGGAGGGCACGGACGAGGATCCGGACAAGTGGTTCTGGTTCGAGGGCAACTACGACGCGTACGAGAAGAACAAGATCGACCGTCTCGGCGCCGACGCCGCCCGCCCGCACCGGGTCACTTACCGCAAGCTCACCCGCGACTGACGATCAGTGTGACTGACCGCTTTGTTTACGACGCGGCCGTGCGCTGGTCCGACATGGACGCGTACGGCCACGTCAACAACGCGCGCTTCCTCACCCTGTACGAGGAGGCGCGCGTGGCCATGTTCTTCCTCGGCGCCCGGGCCCAGGGCCTGACGTCGTTCGAGGACGGCATCGTCATCTCCCGGCACGAGATCGACTACCTGCGCCCGGTGGACTACGGCGAGGACGTCCGCATCGAGCTGTGGATCTCGGAGTTGCGGGCGGCCAGCTTCACCGTCGCGTACGAGCTGTTCGACGACGGCGTGCTGGCCAGCCGGGCCCGCTCGGTCTGCGTGCCGTTCAACCTGGCCGAGCAGTTCCCGCGCCGGCTGACCGCCGCGGAGCGGGACTTCCTGAAGCCGTACCAGGAGAGTTGACGATGACCGCGCACGGCATCGCCGGCGTCGCGGACGCGGGCGCCTTCCTGGCCCGGCTGACCCGCCTCGACCGCTCGGTCCTGGTCCGGTTGCGCTCGGCGGGGGAGCACACCGCGCTCTGGGCCGTGCTGCCCTGGGGCGTGCTCGTCACCCGCAAGGTGGCCGGGCCCGGGCCGGGCGACGCGACCGTGGCCGCCGCCGACCTGCTCGGCGCGCTGGCCGGGCAGAGCGCGGAGCTGCCCGGGCGGCGGGACGCCGACTGGCGCTGGCCGCTGCCGCCCGGCCGGGCGACGGCCGTCGAGGCGGTGGCCGCGTCCGAGCTGAGCCGGCTGGCCGAGGCGGCGGCGGGCACGCTGCGCGAGGTGACCGCGGGCGGCCTGGCCGGTCGCGCGGTGGGTCAGCGCGCCGTGCGCGACGCGCTGCTCGATCACGTGGCGCTGGTCGTCACCCCGGAGGCGGGCGAGCCGGTCGAGGTCTCGCAGCGGCTCGTCCAGGCGGTGTACCGGATGGGTTTCCTCGGTCCGGCCGCCGCGGGGGCGCCGGCCACCCGCGTGTGCGTGGCGGGACGCTGGGTGGGACTTTCGGCACCATATGGAGTCGCTTGGCTACAGCCGGTCCAAGTATTGACCGTCATGCCTATAGGGGCTCACCCGAAAGGGTGATGCTGCATCGGTCGTCCGGTCGCGCCCTCCGTTTGAGGGGATGACCTCCGCGACCTGTACGGGTACCGTCGCCCCGAGGTCCAGCGCTACGTCCGGCGCGGGCCTGCTGGGGAGTGAGGTGCACAACGATGCCGTGGTGGTCATGGCGTCCCGGGTCGGCCGGAGGCGACGAGCCCGAGACCGGCGGCGAGGTGGCGCTGCAGAGCAGCGTTCGCGTCGGAGTGCCGGCGCAGCGTGAGCCGGAACATTCCACGATGTCCTCCGCCGATCTGTCCGCGATCGACGAGCCCGACCAGGTCTCCCCGGTCGACCTCACGCGGATCGGCAAGGCCCTCGACCTGCTCGACATCCGGTTCCTGGCCGACGGCGGCGGCAGCCTGCTGGCCATGTGGGAACGGCACGCGGTGCTGTTCACCCTGGAGGGGCCGGACGACGAGATACTGGTGATGCGGGCCCGGCCACACGCGACCGTGCCGCCCGACTGGGCCGACCGGGCGTACAGGGTGGTCAACGAGTGGAACCACACCCGCCGCTTCTGCAAGGCGTACGTCGGCGACCCCACTGAGCGCGGCCAGCTGCCCATCTACGCGGAGCTCCAGGTGCCGCTCGCCTCCGGCGCCCACGACGCCCTGCTGGTGGAGATGCTCGACTGCGGCGCCGCCGTGGCCACCTCGTTCGTCGACTGGCTGCACGACGAGGGCGCGCTGCTCTGAAGCCCCGCCGGCGGGCCCGCTCAGCCCGCCGGGAACATGCCGATCCGGCCGTGGAACTCGCGGCCCAGCCGCTCGGTGTCCGAGCCGACGATCAGGCCCTGCGGCACCACCTGGAACGCGCGGACGCCGACCCCCCGGTCCCGGCTGGGATTCCAGGCCAGCGCCTTGCCGGTCGACGGGTTGAGCGCGCCGATGCCGACCCGCTCGACGGCGCCCGGGCCGGCGCCCTTCGCGTCGGTGCCGTACGGGTTGTCCAGGTAGCGCTGGTGGCCGCCGACGTACACGGCGCTTCCGGTCACCGCGACCGCGTAGAGCGAGTCCCCGCCGGTGCGCTGCACCCAGGTCGGGTTGTGCTTGCCGCCGCCGCCGGTCTCGAACCGGGCCGCCGAGTCGCAGAGCTTGGTCGGCGAGGAGGCGCGGCCGGTCGCGGCGACGACGAAGTACCGGCCGTCCGGGGAGAACTTCACCTGCCGCAGATACGTGTCGAAACCCTTGAGGCATTCCGCCTGGTACGCGTCGGTGTACCAGCTCATCAACGCGGCGGTGGCGCCGGAGACGTTGAACATGGCGATCTGCGTGCGGGTGGCCGTGCCGGACCGCAGCAACGCGCCGATCGCGATCAGCCGGCTGCCGTCGGGGGTGATGTCGAAGTGCTCGACCCGGGTCCGGCTCAGGCCGGGGGCGGACAGCTTGGCGTCGAAGCCGGCGTCGACCGCGCCCGAGCCGGCGTTCACCCGGGCCAGCCCGACCCGCTTGACGTTGTTGACTGCGGAGAAGGTGCCGCCGAGGTACAGCTTGCCGGCGCGGGCCTTGAGCGCGCGGACGTCACCCCAGTTGATCCGCGCGCCGAAGCCGGTGATCCGGGCGCCGGTGCCCACGGCGACCCGGGCCACGCCGCGCTGCGCCGCGCCGTTCACCGTCTTGAAGCCGCCGCCGAGGTAGACGGTGTTGGTCGGGCCCGCGGTCAGGGCGTACACGGCGCCGTCGACGGCCGGGGCGAACGCGCGCACCGCCCCGTCCCGCAGCCCGTACGCGAAGATGTTCTTCCGCGCGTACGTGGTCCGGCGCGCGCTGTCCTGCACCTTGGTGAAGGTGCCGCCGACGACGACGGTGTCACCGACCACGGCGAGCGCCCAGACGGTGCCGTCCAGCACGTGCGGGGTGAAGTCGACCGGGTTGGCCGACACCACCGCCGTTTGGGCCATGTCAGCCGCCGCGGGCGTCGCGCCCAGCAGGGCGGCGCAGGTCAGCGCGGTGGCGGCGAACAGGCGGCGTCGCATCGGTCAGCTCCCGGGATCGGTACCGCGAGGTCCGTGTCCGGACCGTCGCGTCAGTCACCCGATCAACGAGCGGGCTGACTCCCGGGATGCGCGTCCATCTTGTTGACCATGAAGTACGCGGCGCGCTCGAGATACTCCCAGAGGGCGGTGTGGTGCGGCTCCGGCAGGCCCAGCGAGTCGACCGCGGCGCGCATGTGGAGCAGCCAGGCGTCCCGTTCGGCCGGGCCGACCGTGAAGGGCGCGTGCCGCATCCGCAGCCGCGGGTGCCCGCGCTGCGCCGAGTAGGTGTTCGGGCCGCCCCAGTACTGCATCAGGAACAGCGTCAGCCGTTCCGCGGCGGGGCCGAGGTCCTCCTCGGGGTACATCGGGCGCAGCAGCGGGTCCTGGGCCACGCCGCGGTAGAAGGCGTCGACGAGCCGGCGGAAGGTCGGCTCGCCGCCGACGGCCTCGAAGAAGCTGACTTCCGGTTCCTCGCGGGATGCGCTCACCGATCCAGTTTGCCAGCCGTGCTGGGCTGAACCTGCTCCGGTGTGACGCGCGTTGCCCCGAGCGCCCCCGGCCCGGCCGGGTCGATCGGCCCGTCGCCCGGGGCGACCGGCGGGCGCCGGGCCGCCAGCACCGCCATCAGGGCCAGGCCGCCGAGGCTCCACAGGCCGACGACCAGGGGGATCGAGGAGAACTGGGCCAGGGCGCCGGTCACCACCACCGCGAAGAACTGGGTGAACTGCACGCCGCCCTGCATGACCGCGTACGCGCGGGCCCGGTAGCCGTGCGGGAGGGCCAGCACGAACTCGCCGTTCAGGGTGGGCATCAGGACGCCCTGGGCGACACCGGCCAGGCCCACCAGCACGGCCACGGTGACGGCGTTCGGCGCGAGGGCGGTCAGCGCCAGGGCCACGGGCATCAGCACGGCGGCCGGCCGCACCAGCCGGCCCCGGGCGCGCCGGCGGATGAGCCGCCCGACGACCAGGCCACCGACCACGAAGCCGACCGGGCCGGCCGCCATGATCAGGCCCTGGTCGAAGCCGCGGGCGGCCGGGTCCGGGTTCAGCACCGCGGCCCAGCCGGCGGCCAGGCCCTCGGGCAGGATCGCCAGGGTGGTCAGCGCGAACACCATCAGCGCGATCGAGCGCAGCAGCGGCGTACCGAAGACCAGCCGGAAGCCTTCGCCGGTCTCCCGCAGCAGGTGCCGGTGCTGGTCGGCGGCCGTGGCCGCGGGCCGCGGCCGCACCCAGACCGCGATGATGGCGGCCGAGACCAGGAACGAGACCGCGTCCAGCGCGATGCCGAGCCGGGCGTTGAAACCGGTGGCGATGAACGCGCCGAACAGGTAGCCGAAGACCTGGGCGGCCTGCGCGGTGGAGGCGTTGACGGCCAGGCCGGTGACCAGGCGCCGGCGGTCCAGCAGCAGCGGCAGCAGCGCCGAGCGCGCGGCCTGGGTGGGCGGGGCGCCCAGCATGGCCATGAAGAGCAGCACGAGGATCGCCCAGACCGGCATGCCGGGCAGGGCGATGAGCGCGATCGGAACGGCCCGGGTCAGGTCGGCGACGATCAGGACCCGGCGGTACGGGTAACGCTCCGCGAGCGCCGCCAGCACCGGCCCGCCCACGATCCACGGCAGGTAACTGATCGCGAACGACGCCGCGGACAGCAGCACCGACTCGGACTGCTGGTAGACCAGCACGGTGATGGCGGCCCGGGCGAGGTAGTCACCGAGCCAGTTGACGACCAGCGAGAAGTAGACGGCGCGGTATTCGCGGGCGGCGAAGAGGTCGCGGAAGGTGACGGGGCCGTCCGGCTCCGGCGCGCTCCCGGCCCGGTCGGCCGGCTGCGCATCGGGTCGGTCGTCCGACACCTGGACCCTCCATCGATTGCGACGGCCGCGGGATCACCGACGGCCGGACACGTCCCGCCGGAAATCCGGGGTGTGCGGATCCCGCGCGTACGTGACGCTGCAAGTGCAGATGCTCTGTGCACGATTCTGCCCGATCGTCCGAGCCATGGCTAGGGCGTACGGGCGGAATGTCGGCCATTCGGTCGAGGGCGGACATCCCCCATCATGCCGTAGGTCCAGGTCAGGTCGCACCCCCCGGTGTACCCGACGAGTCACCCGGGCCGCTGGAAAACATCGGCGGAACCGCCGAACGGGGCAGCATCCGCGAAACGGCGATCCGTTCGGAGATGCCCGAGGTCTCCAGCGCCTCGGTGAGCCGGCGCCGCAACTCGCGCTGCACGACCGGCTGACCGTCCGCGGTGGTCTTGGCGATCGTGCGGATGACCGCGCCGTCGACGGTCAGCTGCTCGACGCCGATCACGTCCGGCGGCTCGAGGAACTCGGTCGCGTGCTCCGGCTCCTCGGCGAGCGCCAGCGCGGCCCGCCGCAGCACCGCGCTGGCCTCCTCGGAGTTGACGAACCCGATCGGGATGTCGATGACCACCATCGCCCAGCCCTGGCTCTTGTTGCCGACCCGGATGATCTCGCCGTTGCGGATGTACCAGAGCACACCCCGCATGTCCCGCACGGTGGTGACCCGCAACCCGACGGTCTCCACGACCCCGACCGCGTCGCCCAGGTCGACCGAGTCGCCCACGCCGTACTGGTCCTCCAGCAGCATGAACAGGCCGGCGATGAGATCCTTGACCAGACTCTGGGCGCCGAAGCCGAGGGCCACGCCGACGATCCCGGCGCTGGCCAGCAGCGGCGCGAGGTTGAAGCCGAGCTCACCCATGACCAGCAGCACGGCCATGGTGAACACGACGGCGGTGACGAAACTGCGCAGCACCGAGCCGATCGCCTCGGCCCGCTGCCGCCGGCGTTCCGGGATGAAGGTGTTCTCGGCGGCCTCCTGCTGCTTGTCCGCGCGCTCGCGCAGCGGCTTGAGCAGCGCCGGCATGGCGGCGCGCGACGTGGTGGCGGTCAGCCGCCGGATGCCCCGGTGCAGCAGCCACCGGATGAGCATCGCGATCACCACGATCGCGACGATCCGCAGCGGCTTGACGATGAACACGTAGCTGCTGTTGGCCAGCCACTGGATGTCGGTCTTGTCCAGCACCCAGGTGCAGAGCGCGTCGGCCTTGCAGCTGGCCGTGACGTCGGGCGTCCCGGGCAGGAAGGTCGGGATCGACCCGGAGGGTGCGGGGGCGGGTGCCTGCAGAATCACGGGGCCCTAACCTACCGGCCCGCGAGCCCCGGGCCGAACCGGCCGTCCGCACCGCAGACCTCAGACGTTTACGGCCCGGCCACAGATTGTGCTCGCCATTTCGTCATTCATCAGGGACTATTGGCCCACGAGCACCGGTGCATCCGGCGCTCGTGCCATGACGACAAGCACACGGGAGCGGTTGCTAGCACCTACACCGAAGGGTGATCGCGATGCCTGACATACGACCCACGGTCGGCTCCTCCGCGTTGGTGTTGAACGCTACCTACGAGCCGCTGTGCGTCGTATCGGTGCGTCGAGCGACCATCCTCGTGCTGACCTCGAAGGCCGAGTGCGTCTCCGACGGGGACGGCATCCTGCACAGCGCCCACCACACCCTGCCGGTGCCGTCCGTGGTCCGGCTGACGAGGTACGTGAAGGTCCCGTACCGAACCCACGTCGGACTCTCCCGCCGAGCGATCTTCGCCCGCGACGGCGGCCGCTGCGCCTACTGCCGCGGCTCGGCCGAGACGATCGACCACGTGTTCCCCCGCAGCCGCGGCGGCCTGCACGCGTGGGAGAACGTGGTGGCGGCCTGCGCGAAGTGCAACCACAGCAAGGGCGACAAGACGCCGGCGGAGCTGGGCTGGCGCCTGCACGCGGCGCCGGCGGCTCCGCGGGGGGTGGCTTGGCGGGTGCTGGGGCATCGGACGCCGGATCCTCGGTGGGCGGATTGGCTCGATCTTCCCAAGCCGGTGGGTGCCGAGGCGGCGTAGCTTCGGTCTCGCTGAAGACAGATGGGTGAGTTGGGGGCCGGGTGCGTAACCGGGCTCACGAGTTGGTTGATCTCCTAACGGAGTCCAGTTCACGCCTTATTGGCCTCGTCGCTTCGTCATTCTTGGCAGAGGGCGATTCAGGGTCGGTGCCGGTGCCTGCTCGGTGGCCGCTTTTGTTCGCCGCCCGCGCCCCTAAGTGTTCGCCGTCGACGAGCCCTCCACGGTTATGGCGGATTGACTGGATCTTGAGGGCTCGGGTCAGGCGCTTGGACCGTCGAGCTGTCGGGTGTACCAAGATCCGCAGTTGGTGGCAGGGCGGTTGGATCTTGTGGAGTGGTGGCCGGTTGAGCGTGGCTACTGCATCAAGATCTGGGTGCAGCGGGCGATGCCGTCGGATCTTGTGGAGTGGTGGCCGGTTGAAAGCGGCTGCCGCATCAAGATTCACGCATTGGGCGCAACGCGGTCCGATCTTGTGGAGTGGCGGTGCGCTGGACCGGGTTAGCGCCACAAGATCTGGGTGTAGGGCCGTGATGGGGCCGGATCTTGTGGAGTGGCGGCGCGCGGGACCGGGTGAGCGTCACAAGATCTGGGTGCGGGGCGTGATGTGGTCGGATCTTGGGGAGTGGTGGCCGGTTGAGCGTGGCTGCCGCGTCAAGATTCACGCATTGGGTGCAACGTA
>NZ_BOMQ01000073.1 GCF_016862275.1 Actinoplanes nipponensis
GCCGCTCTCCCCGGTCGCCGCCGGGCGGCCGGTGGCGCTGTACTGCGACCACGAGCCGGGATAGAGCCGGCCCGCCCCGAGGCCGACATGTTCCAGCGCGAGCAGGTTGTGGCAGGCGGTCACGCCCGAGCCGCAATACGAGATCACGTCCGAGCCGTCGCCCACGCCCACCGCCGCGAAACGCTCCCGCAGCTCGGCGACCGGCCGGAACCGGCCGTCCGCACCGAGGTTCTCCCGGCACGGCAGGCTCCGGGCGCCGGGAATGTGACCGGCCCGCGGATCGACCGGCTCCACCTCACCGCGAAACCGCTCGCCCTCCCGCGCGTCGAGCACCACGGAACCCCTGCCGGCCGCGTCGTCGATGCCGGCCAGCCGGTCGGCCGGCCAGGGCCGCGCCGTGAAGACCGCCGGGGGCCGGCGCGGCTCGTCGCGCACAAGCTCACCCTGGTACGCCGTCAGCCCACCGTCGAGCAGCGCCGCCTCGTGCCCGGTGGCCCGCAGCATCCAGACCAGCCGGGCGGCGATCACCCCGCCGGCGTCGTCGTACCCGATCACCGTGTCGTCGTCGCCGATGCCCGCCGCGGCCAGGCCCGCCGCGAAGACCTCCGGATCCGGCAGCGGATGCCGGCCGTCGGCCGGCGAGCCCGGCCGGGCCAGCCAACGGTCGAGATCGACGAAGACCGCACCCGGTAGGTGGCCCGAGTCGTACGCGGCGCGCCCGGACCGCCCGTCCAGATACCATCGCACGTCGGCGAGCACAACGCGGTCAGCCCGCTCCCGCACCCACGACAGGTCGACGATCGGATCGATCACGTTGGCTCCTTGTCAGCGGCCACCATCCACCGGCTTGCGCCGTCGCGGCCGGTAACGAACGAGGGCGACGCCGACCAGCGCGATGGCCGCCACACTGGTGGCCGTGCGCGCCGGACCGGCGAAAAGGGCCTGGCCGGCCACCAGCAACAGCAGGGCCAGACCGAAGAGCAGGTGGTACAGGGCGGCGGCGGGCACGGTGGGGAAGTTCCGCACCGTGCTCGCCGGGGCGCGGCCGGTGACCAGGACGACCACCCCGAACAGGGCCAGGGCCAGACCGATCGCGCCGCCGAGCAGCAGCGTCGCCGTACCGAGGTTCATGACCCCAGTCTGCGCCGCCGCGCGCCGGCTTACCGGTAGTTCGTGAACTGCAGCGCGACGCCGAAGTCCTCGGCCTTGAGCAGGGCGATCACGGCCTGCAGGTCGTCCCGCTTCTTGCCGGTGACGCGGAGCTGGTCGCCCTGGATCTGCGCCTGCACGCCCTTGGGACCCTCGTCGCGGATCTTCTTGCTGATCGCCTTGGCCTTGTCGGCCTCGATCCCCTCGAGCACCTTGCAGTCGATCTTGTACGTCTTGCCGGACTGCCGCGGCTCGCCGGCCTCCAGGGACTTCAGCGAGATGTTCCGCTTGACCAGCTTCTCCTTGAAGACGTCGAGCGCGGCCACGGCCCGCTCCTCGGTCTCGGAGGTGATGGTGACGCCGTTCTCGCCCGACTTGGCGATGACCGTGCCGGTACCCCGGAAGTCGAAGCGGGTGCCGAGCTCCTTCTCCGCCTGGTGGAAGGCGTTGTCCACCTCCTGGCCGTCGACCTTGCTGACGATGTCGAACGACGGGCTGGCTGCCATGATGAGACTCCTGCTGGTGGGCCACGTATCGATGTGCGCGGAGGGCCGCGACGGGCCCCCGACATGCCGACCGTACCCGGTTGTGAAAGCCGACGCGGGTATGGCTATCCTGTTCTTCGTCGCTGCGGGGGACCGCGGCGGCATGCCCAGGCGGGTTGCCCGAGCGGCCAATGGGAGCGGACTGTAAATCCGTCGCGAAAGCTACAGAGGTTCGAATCCTCTACCCGCCACAGGCAAGGTGAACGGCCCCGAGAGCTGCGGAAACGCACTCCGGGGCCGTTCTCGTTGAGTCCAGCTTGATCCAGCTGAATCCGGCTCGTCACGAGTGGTTGTGGGCGGATCGTGGGCAAGTCGATCATGCATGTCACTCCCCCGATACCCCTTGCTCCGTGCCATCCCGTCCGCCGTCGACCCACATACCGTGGAGCGGGCCTGGCCCAGGGCGCCAAGGTGGAGCGCCCTACCGGACGTACGACCTTGGCGCCCTGGGGTAGGTCTGCTCGGCTTCGCCTGGGTCGACGGTGGTCGGGATGGCATCTCTATCCCAGAGCCCGAAGCGCCCCCGCCGGAGGCAGGGACTGGATCCAGCGCCGTCCGGAAAGCGTTGGCCGGTGCGCCGGCCGATGCCGGCCGGAGGCCGCCAGCAGGCCGGGCGCGGCCGGCCAGCGCCGCGCTTGCGCGGCGCCTTGATTCAGAAAAGGCGAATTCGGCAGTCGCTGCGCCATTGGCTATATCCAGCTCAGCACAGACTGTCAGGTTATTGACACTCTTGCATCCAATGGGGGACACATACTTAGCGACCCACCGCGAGCGCCGGGGGCCACCTCCGTGCGAGCCACAGCCTACGACTTAAACGAGGGGCGTCTCAGTTGATCGACTCATTCAGGAAACTTGAAGTTGTCCAGGTGATCATGCATATCGTGCCGCGGGCGAAGAAGGGGGACGGAGACGCTGCCCCGCTACAGCTTAGCGATGCTGTGTGCAAACTTCAGGATGGCGTACGAGAAGAATTGCAGGCCAGCATACGCAAGCAATTGGCTTCCGATGGACGCCAAGTGATTGAGGCTTCGGAACCTGAATCGGATGTACCCCGCGTCATCAAAAAGCACTTGATGACGAAGAACGGGGACTTCATTGCAATGTCCCGTGAACTCGCCCTGGGGCTTCGCCAAGCACAAACCGGCATTAACTCGGGCGGGATGCTTATGGTAGCGGAATGCAATTTTTCCGGAGTGCCCGCTGTACTGATTGTAAAGTTCGAGCAGGAAAGGGGAATGAGAGCGAACCCCACCACAGAAAACGGTCAGAACGTATTTGATATGGAATACTTACGCGACTTGTTTCTAACCAACAGGTCGCGAGTCTTTAAGGTCGGCCTCTTTGCACAATCCGGTGTTGTCGACAACGTTTTGAGCGGCTGGGCGGTTGACAAACAGAATGCGGCCGGGCGGGTGGCTACGTTCTTCCTAGAAGACTACTTAGGCTGCAGCCACCTAGAAGACCCGGAAGAGATAACAAAGCGATTCTACGAAAAGAGTTTTGAGTGGATTAACGATCGAGTTGAAAACTCCGGCTCACGAGCCAAGTACGCTATTGCAGTAATGGCAGAGGTCCAGAACAACAGCGGCGACATTTCAGTTGATCGCTTTGCAGAGCTGAACATGGACTCTGATGGAGACGCCGACGACTACGCCAACTATCTGAACTCACACAGCATTCCAAGAACGTTCTCTAAAGATAGCAGTTTGATTCAGAACAGACTTGAAAAAATGCAGGTCAAATTTGTCAACGGGGCCGTCGTCTACTTCCCAATATCCGCACTGGATGACGGGAGCGTTGACATCGAAAAGCTTGACGATCGCCAAACTCAAATCACGCTGACAGGCGAGGCTAGCGAAGCCAAACCAAGAAGCAACAACTCAAAAGCAAATGCCGTGGACTCTTAAGTCACATGGAGCCGCACATCGAGGTAGCGAGGGTCCGATACGCGAAGGTACAGCCGAGCTATCAAAAGACGGCGGAGAACATAGCTACTGAGATTAGACACGGCGCTATAGGGAAGTACCTCGACTGCGTAGTCGAAGCTCGAGCCAAGGATGTAAGCAGCTATGTCATTAAGCTGTTAGGCAGTAAGGGCTCAATAGATCCCTGGGATGGGGTTTACGACAAGATTGGCGTGCGGATCATTGTCCGGCATGCCTTAGACCTTGACACCGCATGCGATCTCGTCAGCGACCTATTCGGTAAACCGGTCCACGTGACGGACGATCGCACAGCCGACATACCAGTCCACGAGCTTCGTTACCCTCGCCTCCACTTGCAAGTACCCGTCCCGCCGGCACTAGACGCCTCGAAGGCCGCAGAAGGTCCCCCCTCGTGCGAGATACAAATCAGGACCGAAGCCTCAAATCTCTGGTCCAGGATGTCTCATTCGTACTTATATAAGCCTTCTTTCAAGCTACCGAAAGTTGTCGTACGGTCACTGTATCGTCTACTTGCGCTGGTTGAGCTGTTTGACAGCGAGGTAGAGCGGGCGGTGAGCGCCATGTCGAAGGACCCGGACCGGGACGTCAACCTGCTTGTGTCACAGCTGGAAAGAATCTTCCATGCCTTCTGTGCGACCCAGTACGACGCCGACCTCACACGCACGATTTCAAGCGTAATACTGAAGGCGGTAAAAGAAGAGGAACGGCCTCACTACGCCTCACGCCTAGCCACTTTTGCTCAGGAGATGCGGCCCGATCTTGAGCAAGCTTTCAAGGAATACGGACCAGGCAGCACACCGGCGAATCTTGGCACATACATTCTGGCGAGCCAGCCTGAAAGTGTCGCGATATTCGAACGACTTACCAATGCACCTAGGACGCTAAGTCAGGTCTGGAGAAATAACTCGTTTCCAGATGAGCTCCTAGAGGACATGAAAGGAGTATGGGCTTAACATGAGTCACCGATCAAGGCTGCGGTAGAGACTCTGGATTGTCGCGCTTAGTGCGATCCCGGGCCGCTAGACGCTCTAGGGTTTTGTTATAGATTCGCCTCGAAACGGCGTCCCCTTCGCTGCTGATGCGATCCAGATCGGCCTTGAGGGTAGCGATGGCTTCCTTGGCATCACCTCTGGTCGTTCTAGTCAACGCCAGCAGAGTTTCGATGTCGCGTCGAATTTTGCCGTAGTTGGCTCCGATGCTTTTATGCTTTTCTGCTCTTTCAAGGTAACGAAGGTGCAACTGCAACGCGGCCAGCGCAGCCGCCAATAAGGTAAGTGCCCCGAACCAAATTTTCGTCGTTGCTGACAGCTTACTTGTGATAGTGGCAAATGTCGCCGTGCCGAGAACTGTTGTAATGACGACTACAGGTATAGCGATAGTGTAATGAGCTCGCCGGAAATACTTGCCGGCCTCATGGTGCATATGTTGGCCTTCTCTGGCCCGACGCAGCCAGACACGCAACAGATCTTCGGCTTTATCCCAATCTTCTTGACTCACGCTCTCTCCCATCAGGTGTAGCCGATTCCAGCGCGTCCAATCAAACGCGGGCGGCGTCAGCGATCGTCATCCACGTTCGTACTCGATCTGGCTCAACTTGAGCCGTCTCTGCGACTTGAGGAACCAAATCTGCCGAGTCGCGGAAACGGGCAACCCTAATCGCGAGGACGGCCACATCATACGCACTTTCGCCGGACATTCCACGGGGGTCAATATAGGTCCAGCGGTTGGGCCCGCTGGCAATGACGTTTCCGAGCGAGGCGTCTCCGTGGCACAGGCCGGGTACGTGGTCACGGGCAAGGTGAGCTAGTAGTTCCAGAGCGTTCTCACGGTCCATGGCAGGGGCGATCAAAGTTCCTGGCCGGCGATCGGCAAGCCTGTCATCTTCGAGCCGACTACGCAGCCAATCCAAGATTGAAGGCATCCTCGGACGCGGCGGAGGTTGGTGACGCATAGCTACAAGCGGACCGAACAGGGCTTCGAGACTGACAGCGCCTATGTCGACTTCGTAAAGCCTCGTGCCAGGCGTAGCTCGTTCGAGCACGATCCAGGTGCCATGGTCCATGGTTAAGGTCTGATGCACCGCGGGTGAGATGCCGAGGTTGGCGAGGGCCTCGGCGACGGCGGCCTGGTTGGGTCCGTGTGGATCAGGGCTGCTGCGGAGCACAAGCGGGCCGTCTGGTGTGTCGATTGCGACGACGTACCCATATCGGGCGGGCAGCACAGTGCATGCGGTGGCCCGGTATTGATCGCATAAGGCCTGAGACTCGGCCTCGACGTGCCTTGCCCAGGCGTCTGCGATCTCCGGCCAGCGCTGCCGGACGTTCGCAAGGACGGCGGCCGGCACTATGGCAGCGGCGGTCATGCAGACGGGCCAGTCGTAACCGGCTGAAGGGCCTGCACCAGTGACTTCATAGTTTCGATGACGCCGTCTGCCCCGGCGTCGGTGAGGAGTCGGTGTTTGCCGGGCTTGTTCGCATAACCAATCGTGGGCGTCCCAGCGGCCTGGCCGGCTTTGACGTCGGTAACCGAGTCACCGATGAACAACGCATCGCCTGGCTGGACGTGCACAGTCTTGAGGCCGCTCTCGATGAGGAACGGGTGCGGTTTGAGCAGTCGCGGCGACATGCCGTCGAAGCGTGCTGCCACGCCGTCGACGTAGCCGTTCAGGTCATTGTCGCGTAGGTAGGTCTCGATTGCTGCGCTGGCGTTATTGCTGACGATGACCACACGACGTCCGGTGCGGTGAGCGGTCCGAAGCAGATCTTCGGCGCCGGGTGTCGCCCTGGCGCTGGCTACGGCGGTCGTCTCTGCGTCTCGGCAGGTCTCGGCAACTGCGCGCGTCAATTCGTCGTCGCCGAGCGCTTCGACCTGGCCCAAGAGCTGGAGCGGGTCGACGTTCGACACGGCGATGCTGGAAGGCAGGTTGCCATCGAGCCGTTCTCGGACGACCTCGCGAAGCCGTTGCGCCACGTCAGCGGCGGGGTAGCCGGCGAAGACTGAGCAGATGGGACCGTCGAAGTCGATCAGCAGGCATCGAACTCGGGCGACCAGATCGGCAAGGGTCATGGCGTGTACTCGTGGGCGATGCTGGTCCAGACGCTGTCGAACCAGGTGCGGGCCTGGTGGACGAACTGGTCTGCGGCGTCGTCGTCTTCGCCGCTGGTGGCGTAGTGGAACAGCGGAACGTCCTTGCCGAGCACGTCGAAGATTGTCACGGGCTGCTTGTCGACCGAGACGGTGTTAGTGACGACCGGGTAGAAGCCGAAGAAGACTTCGTCGCGGTTGAGGATGTAGAGCTTGGACAGCACAGTCGTGCCGTGGGCGCGGACCTCGACGGTGGCGTTGCGGACCAGCCCGAGCGTCCCCAGCTCCCCTACCGATTCGGTGATGGCTTCGATGTTGCGGCGGGCGATGCGGGCCGCGCGCTCCCGGACCGCGGGGTCGTCTCCGGCGGGTTCGACCCGTGACGGGATGACGGTCGGCAGGCTGAGATCCGGCAGCAGAATCCGGATTACAACAGACTCCGGAGTGAGTCGTCCGGCGCGGATCTTGTCGAGTGGTTCCTGAATTGCACCGTGCAGGGTTTCGCTGGAGAACCCGGAGAAGTCGAGCGTGACGTGTGGCCGCTCGAACGCGGCCTCGATATGCGGGCGTAGGCCGACCGGTCGCTCCGTCTGGGCACGCACGAACGCGCCGCTCCCCTGCCGGGTGACGAC
>NZ_BOMQ01000074.1 GCF_016862275.1 Actinoplanes nipponensis
TCGTCGCGCAGGATGCGCAGCGCCGATTTGATGGTCTCGCGGGCTACGCCGTAGCGCTCGGCCAAGTCGTTCTGCGAGGGCAGCCGCTCGCCTGGCGCGAACTTGCGGGTGAGAATCGCCGCGCGGAGCACGTTGGCGATCTGCTGGGAGGCCGGGCGGGCGTCGTCCGGCTCCAGGTCATCGAGGCTGCGGGCATCCACGTTCACTCCAGCAGGGTAAAGCCTGGCTAGCCAGGCTAGGAAATCTCGCGCGGTCCTGCTTGCGTAGGCACGCCGACATCCGTACGGTCAATATGACTAGCCAAGCTAGTCATATTTGCTCGCGCTCGGATGCCGAATGCTGATCTTTCATTCG
Source organism: Actinoplanes nipponensis (assembly GCF_016862275.1). Classification (GTDB taxonomy): domain Bacteria; phylum Actinomycetota; class Actinomycetes; order Mycobacteriales; family Micromonosporaceae; genus Actinoplanes; species Actinoplanes nipponensis. The sequence goes on from NZ_BOMQ01000074.1 coordinate 355, forward strand.
ATATTGCCGCTCGCGATGAAGTTGGCACCGGGGTGGGTGCTGGGCAACGTCCCCCGCGACCCCGCCCGCCTCGGTGTCGTCCATGCCGCTTGCGGAGGTCAGCACACATGAGCGAACCGCTACCCGCGTTCGACGGCCGGCATCCGCCGATCGATCCGCCGGCCGAATGCATCAACCCGCTCGTGTGGCGGCTTTCCCGCCGGCTGTTCGCTGACCACATGCCCGGCCCGGACGGGTGGTGCCTGCTCTGTCGGCCGGCCATCACGTACCCGTGCGTCGCCCGACAGCTCGCCGATCGCGGTCTCACCTTCGCCATGACCGGCCGCGATCCCGTCACCGATCGCAGCTCGCACCGCGGCAATCGGGGCCACCGATGGTGAGCGGCATGTTCGCGCTGCTCCTCGCAGGGTGGGCGGGATGAGCCCGATCGCGGTCGCGCCTCGGCTGCCGGTCCCCGCCGGGCAGCTTGTCGGGCACCTGGTGCGGATACCCGCCGGTCGGTGCCGGTACCGCGACTCCGGTCCTGCACTGCTGGTGCGGCGGGTCCGGCTCGACATCTCGCAGTGGTACGGCGGCGCCTGGGTCTGGCTGGAGGGCGACGAGATCGCCGACACCGGCTACTCGCTCGGCTGGACTCAAGCTCTGGTGCACGTGTCCGTCTGCGTCACCGACGCGCCGGCTGCCGGGCTTCCCGTCCAGCGCCGGCCTGCCGCACCGCCGAACCTGGGATGACGACCGTGCCGATCGAACCTACGGCCGCGAAGTACGCGAGTATCGCCGACGCCCTGCAACACCGGATCGACAGTGGCGCTTATTCGGTCGGGGCCATGCTGCCGAGCGAGGCCCAGCTCGTCCGCGAGTTCGACGCATCGCGGTCCACTGTGGTACGGGCGCTGGAGTACCTGCGCCAGCTCGGCTACATCGAAGGCGTCCAGGGCAAGGGCCGCGTCGTCCTCGGCCGACCATCGGCGCTCGCGTCGCAGCCTCCGGGCCGGGTCCGCACCGCGCTGCACGCCGCGGAGGCACCGGACGCCACGCTGATCGGTGCTGGCCGGGCGCCGGCCTCGGCGCGTATCGCCGCGACGCTGTCCATCCCGGTCGGTGAGCCGGTCGTCGCCCGGCAACGCCTGTTCACCGCGGCCGCGACCGGTTGGCTGATGCTCAGCACCGTATATCTACCGGCGGTCGCCTCCAGCGGAACGGCATTCCACCTGCCGAACCTGCTCCGCGAAGGAGCACTGGATCATCTGGAACGGCGCCGGCGGCTCGTAGCGATGGACGTCGCGGAACGGCTGTCCGTGCGATCGGCGTCGGCGCGGGAGTCGGTGCTGCTCACCCTTGAACGCAGATCCTCGCTGCTGACGAGCCTGCTTGTGGTCCGTAGCGTCGCCGGCCACCCGCTGCTCGTGATCGACGCGGCGTTTCCGGTCCCAGCGCAGGGCCTCGAAGAGGCTTTCACACTCCGCTAATTACGGCATCACTCGACATGGCTAGCCAAGTGAGTCATGTGCTAGCTTTGGGCCAACTTGGTTAGTCAAGTAACCAAGTGCTGGCGGAGGAGTCCACTTCAGTGATTCCCAACTCGATCAAGGTTCCGGTGCCGTGGGAGTACGTCGCGCCGCATGGTGCGCTCTGCCTCGGCGTCGAGCCGGCCACCGACTTCGACAAGCGTGGCCAGGGCGACGACCAGCTGCGCGACAAGGAGACCGGCGAGCGGATCTGGCTGGTCAAGGTCCTCGACCTGGACCCGGAGGCGGGCAAGTTCGGCGGTACGAAGGAGTTCAAGGTCAAGGTTGTCGCGCCGCAGCAGCCGGTGCCACCGGCCTCGATGGTGCCGGGCTACCCGCCGATGGTGGAGTTCACCGGCGTGACGCTGACGCCGTACGTGGACTCGCAGAAGTGCAAGGGCAACGGCGCGAAGTGCCGGGCGCGGCAGGCGTGGTCCATCCGCGCGAGTGAGATGACCGCCCCGCAGTCCGCCGCCAAGCCGGCCAAGGCTGCCTGACCTTTTGACGCGTCGGGGGCGGGGCCAACAACCGCCAAGAAGTTCTCCCCGCCCCGGCGCTCAACCCACCACCTGCGAAGGGACGGGCTGTGATGCCCACAGTAAATGACGCTGCCCGAATCACGACGCGAGACGGCGCTGGCTGGCGCACCTGCGGAGGTTGCGGCCTGCTCGCTGCGCTGCCGCCCGCTGCCGACCAGTGCCCGGGCTGCGACCGGCCCACTGCAACGGACGCGCGGCCTGCACCGGACGTCTGGGAGATCGCTCATCGGTACGCCGAGACCGTGGGCCGGATTCAGGCATGGGTCGACATGGCCCACCGGAGCGACGCAGAGCGTCTCGACAACATTCGCCAGTTCCTTGCTGACCTCGACCGCTTCCACGCCGCCCGCCGGAAGGGGGCAGGGGAATGCCGCTGATCAATGTGATCCATGGCGAGTCGATCCCGACTGCCCCGTTCACCGTTCGCACGCCGGTCCTACGGCTGCCCATCTGGCTTCTCGTGATGTGGCAGGCAATCAAGGCCGTGGCCTGGCTGGTCGTGACCTACGTGCGGTACTGGTGGGCGACCGGTCCCGCCACGGGTCTGCTGTGGCTCTACGCCGAGTACGGCTGGGTCGGTCCGGCCTCAACGGCCGGCGGGATCGCTGCTGCGGCGACCGGTTGGGGCTTCGGGCACCGCCCGTCGTTCCTGCCTTTCGGCTGGTACCCGATCCTTGCCCGGTTCCGGCGCTGGACCTACCGGCGGCGCTGGCAGGCCGCGATGGTCACCGCGAAACTTGCCGTGTCCTTCGACCGGCATACGGTGCTGCCGATCCTCAAGCGGGTCCGGTGCCGTCCCGGCGCTGACGTCGTACTCGTGCGGATGGTCACCGGGCAGATCCCGGACGACTTCGGCAAGGTCGCCGAACGCCTCGCGCACACCTTCGGCGTCCGGCAGGTCAAGGCCATGCCCGGCCCATCGTTCGGCACAGTGGTGCTCGTCCTGCTCCGCGGCGACCCGCTGACCAAGACCGTCGCGCCGTTCCCGACCACGGCCGTACCGGACTTCACCGCGCTGACGGTGGCCCGGCAGGAAGACGGCGAGGTCTTCGACCTGCGCCTGTTCGGAACTCAGGTCCTCGTCGTCGGAGCGACCGGCTCGGGCAAGGGCTCGGTGATCTGGTCGATCGTCCGCTCGTTGGCCGGCGGCGTCGGAACCGGACTGGTCAAGCTCTGGGGCCTCGACCCCAAGGGCGGCATGGAACTCGGCATCGGACTGCCACTGTTCGACCGCTTCGCCAGCAAGGACTTCGCCGCGATGGCAACCATGCTTGAAGAAGCCGCCCGCGAGGCACAAAGCAGGGCCGCGCGTCTCAAGGGCGTCACCCGCCAGCACATTCCGACACCAGCCGAGCCACTGATCGTGCTGATCATCGACGAGCTGGCGAACCTCACCGCGTACCTGACCGACCGGCAGCTCAAGGACCGGATCAAGGCGTCGCTCGGGATCGTGCTGTCGCAGGGCCGCGCGGTCGGCGTGCACGTCGTGGCCGCGATCCAGGACCCGCGCAAGGAGGTGCTCCCGGCTCGTGGGCTGTTCCCGACGCGAATCGCGCTGCGGCTGTCGGAGCCGGGCGAGGTTGACATGGTCCTCGGTGACGGGATGCGCGACCGGGGCGCCCTGGGCGACCGCATCCCGCAGACCACACCCGGCGTCGGCTACGTCGTCCTCGACGGCGACCCCACCCCGATGCGGGTCCGCTTCTCCTTCCTGACCGACGACGCCATCCGAGACATGGCCGCCACCTACAGCCGGCTCCAGGTCATCGACGGCGAAACCGTCGAAGGCGGTGCGGCATGACCAGCACCGCGCGCAGCGAACGGATCGAATCCGCCCTGTTGGTGCTGATCCTCGCGGTCGTCGCCATCGCGGCCGGGTGGGCGTCGTTCACCCACGTGCACGACTGGACCATGCGGCACGTCCCGGCCGGTACGCCGAGCGCGTTCGGCTGGGTCAACGCGGTCATCTCCGAACTCGTGCCGGTCGCGGCGTTCCTCACCATCCGCCGGCGCCAGCGCATCGGGGCGTCGATCGGCTACCCGGTGGTGCTGCTGCTGGCATCTGCGGCGCTGTCGCTGGCCGCGCAACTCGCGGTCGCCTCACCCAGCCCGTCCGGCTGGCTGCTGTCCGCCGTCCCGGCGCTGGCGTTCATGGCCCTGGTCAAGCTCGTCTTCGCCACCCCGGCCGACAGCACACCAGGGGTTGACGAGCCCACTCCCCTGCCGGTCGACACCGAGCCGCCTGTCGAACCGGAACCGCCGGCGCCCCGGGCGCGGACCACTGCTGCCGTCGTGCCCGTTCCGGCCGGCGCCTTCACCCGCTTGCAGACCTCGGAGGTGAACCACCGTTGACCACACCCACCCTGCCCCTCCCGAACCGGGAGAACGCGCCCCGGCCGGGATCGCGGGCCGCTCGGCTGGCACTACCCCGGGCCGTCGACGCCCTTAAGAACCTCGCCATCGACCACGGCGTCTGCATCCGGCCCGTGTCCCTGCGCCGGACGGACCTGACCACCGGCGCCACCGAGCTGATCGATCTGCCCTGCGGCGCGACCCTAGACGTGAAGTGCCCGCCGTGTGCCAAGCGGGCGCGGCACTACCGGCAGGTGCAGATCCGGGAAGGCTGGCACCGTACCGATGAACCGCTGCCCCCGCCGGCCGCCGCCACCGACGACCAGATCGCGCTGATCTCGCTGCGGGCACATCTTGAGTTCTACCGCGCCCAGGCCGAACAGGCCGCCGAATGGGACCAAGTCACCGAGCTGAACGACGCCATCACCGAAGTGGAAGCAGCCATCGCAGCTGAGGGACTGCGCGGGCGCATCGCACCTCCGCACGACACCGGCGACGATGACGACCCGGGCGACGCTGACCGGACACGCCGGGTCCGGTCCACCCGGCGACGCCAGGACGTACCCGACCTGCCCCGGCAGAAGGTCGAACCGCGCACCGTCGGCCGCACCTACATCGGTCGCGACGGCAGCACGCACCAACCCTCGATGTGGCTGACCCTGACCCTCGACACCTACGGCCCGGTCCACTCCATCCCCTCGGGCCGGCCGTGCCCGTGCCGACGACGGCACACCGACAACGACCCGCTGATCGGCACCCCGGTCAACCCGAACACCTACGACTACCGGCGGGCGGCCTGGGACGCCGTGCACTTCCCCCGACTGCTCGACCGCATGTGGCAGAACCTGCGCCGCGCGGCGGGCTGGAACGTCCAATACGCCGGCTGCGTCGAGCCGCAACGCCGACTCGCACCGCACGCGCACTTCGCCATCCGAGGCACCATCTCCCGCGCCCTGCTCGAACAGGTCTCCACCGCCACCTACCACCAAGTGTGGTGGCCGGCCGCCGACCGACTCAGGTACGCACCCGACCGGCCCCCGATCTTCGACACCGACGCTGAAGCGTGGGTCGACCCGGACACCATGGCTCCGCTGCCCGGCTGGGCGGACGCACTCGACGCCATCGATGACGACCCGGACGCCGAGCCGGCACACGTCGTACGGTTCGGCCCGCAGGTCAAGGCCAAAGGCGTCGACCCCGGCAGCAAGGACGTCGAACGAACGATCGGCTACATCACCAAGTACGTCACCAAAGCCGCCGCGGAATGCCACGACCACACCAGCGACCCGCAACGCGACCACGCCGACCGGCTCTGGCGCGAGCTGCGCGTCACGCCCTGCTCGGACCGATGCGCGAACTGGCTGCTCTACGGCGTCCAACCGAAGAACGCCACCGGCAAGCTGCGGCCCGGCAACTGCAAGGGCCGCGTCCACCAGAAGAACACCCTCGGCATTGGCGGACGCCGCGTGCTCGTCTCGCGCAACTGGTCCGGCAAGACCCTGCGCGACCACCGCGCCGACGCACACGCCTGGGTCAAGGCACTGCTTGGCGTCACGGCTGCCGTCGACGACTCGCCCCCGGCCGATCACCACGTGGCCAGCCCGTCGCCGTTCGCGTGGGAGATGGCACGGCCAGGCGACCCAGACCTGCCTCCGCTGGAGCACCGGCTTCTACGCGCCGTCTCCCAACGCATCCAACGTCGCGCCCAGCTCGCCGCAGCGAGAAGACAGGAAGAGCCAGATGTTTCGGCAACCGACAACGAACCGGCGTGCGGCCACGAGGGGGACAGATGAACGAGCTGCTGACGGTTCCGGAAGTCCTTGCTGAGCTGCGCGTATCCCGCTCGACGTGGTTCTACTGGCGGCAGATCGGCAAGGGGCCGCGAACGATCAAGCTGCCAAACGGCGAACTGCGTATTCGCCGGACGGCGCTGCACGAGTGGCTGGGCGAACTCGACGGGCAGGCGGCGTGAAGAGCTTCGAGTTTCAGGTCTGGGAGATCACCAAACGGGTCGATCGCAAGGCCAAGCCGTATCGCGTTCGGTGGGCGGTGGCCGGCAAGCGATTCGAGGACACGTTCCGTACCAAGGCTCTCGCGAACTCGTTCCGCTCGGAGCTGGTCAAGGCCGCGAACGACGGTCAACCGTTTGACACCGAATCCGGTCGGCCGTGGGCTGAGGCGCGGGCACAGCAGGCCGTCACCTGGTACGTCCACGTTCGGGAGTACATGAAGGGGAAGTGGCCTCGGCTCGCCGCCAAGTCTCGGCGGGGCACCGTGGAAGCGCTGACGCACGTGACCCTTCTGATGACGTCGGGCAGTCGACGCGGGCGCCCCGCCGATGCCGTTCTGCGGGAGGCGCTGTACGTCTACGCCCTCAACCCTCGCCGCTGGTCCGAGGAACCGTCCGAGACACACGCTGCGGCGCTGGCTTGGCTGGAGCGGGCGTCGCTGCCGGTCACGGATCTGGACACGCTGGCAGCCGTCCGCCGGGTCTTGGACGGCCTCTGCACCAGGATCGACGGCAAGCCGGCCGCCGCCAGCACCATCCGGCGCAAACGCGCGATCTTCTACAACGCGGTGGGGTATGCCGTCGAGCTGGGCCGCCTCGACGGCAACCCAATCGATCGGCTCCAGTGGACGGCGCCTGAGGTCGCCTCGGGCGTGGATCGCCGCGTCGTCGCTAATCCGGCCCAGGTCACCGCGCTGCTCGACGCTCTCCAATCGCTCGGCAAACGGGCCGATCGGGTCACCGCCTTCTTCGGGTGCCTGTACTACGCGGGAACGCGACCGTCCGAGGCGGCCGACTTGCGCCGGCCGGACTGCGTGCTGCCCGGAAGCTGCGTGAGCTGCGAAACCGAGCTGTCCGACGTCACGGCTACGCCGGCCGGAACGTGCCAACACGAGAAGATCAAGTACGGGTGGGGACGCATCACTCTCGCCGAAACCGCACCTCGGTCCGGAACGGCGTGGACCGACGACGGCCAGGCACACGAGCGGCGCGGTCTCAAGCACCGGGCACGCAAGGACACCCGGCCGGTTCCGATCCCGCCGCAGCTCGTGGCGTTGCTCCACAAGCACATCAAGGACTACGACACGGCGCCGGATGGCCGGCTGTTCCGAGGTCTACACGGCGGGCCGCTCTCCGAGTCGGTCTACGACCGGTGGTGGAAGCTCGCCCGTAAACAGGCATTCACTCCTCCACAGGTCGCCTCACCTCTGGCCCGCCGGCCATACGACCTGCGCCATGCCGCTGCGTCCTTATGGCTCAACGCTGATGTGCCTGCGACCGAGGTGGCCCGCCGCCTCGGACACAGCGTCGCCGTCCTGCTCCGGGTATATGCCAACTGCATCGACGGGGGTGACGCCGGGATGAATGACCGGATCGGCGGGGCGCTCGGGTGACCTGGCAGGCTTTACTCGTGGATTATCATGCTCGAATTGCACAGATGCGGTCTCCGGCGAGAGACGCCGAGCAGTCGGCGCCGTGCACTGCTCCAGCCGGATAAACCGGAGTCGACCTACCTCAATGAATCCCTGCTGGTTTGACAGAGGATTGCCTGCGCCTCAGCCTCAGCGGCTTCAAAGACATAAAGCCGAGAGCTCTGATCTATCGGAGATCGGCTCGCAAAAAGCTGTTGTGCGTCGCGAATTACCTGCGAGCGGCGCCGCACCCGATCCGTCGCCTGCTCAATCCTGGCAAACTTCATAGCTTCATCCTCGACCTTCACGCCACGCATCCGACGAAGGATGCCGCATGTCTAGTAGCGGTGTCTACGTCCGCGTGACCGAAACCTCATCGACCACGACTCGAACAAGTCGTAACTCGTCAGAACTCCACGATCACCCCAATTACTTACACTACTCTCCGGAGTTGTGACCTTGCAGAGCGCTCAAGGCGTCACTCTCCCTAGCCAAGACTGCTTCCCCATCCATCGATGCCGTTAGCGGAATCGCCGTACTTCTCTCATATCGACCCCAAGGCTTCATTCGACCGGTCGCACTCTTGCGATCTTCAGCTACTACAAATAGATGCCGATATCTCCGAGGCGAGACGCCAGTAAATGGCTTGAATGAACCAATTACAGCATCGCCGTACATGGCGGATGCGCGACTTTTCGGATAAGGCTCAAGGTATTCTACGTTCACACCAAGCGAAATGATATGTTTGGCGCAACCATGGCAGGGATAGGCAGTCACATAGATAACTGAATCATCAATTCGATGGCCGGATCTTAGCGCGTCCAGCAGCGCCGACATCTCGGCATGGACGGTATTCTGAAACTCGGTCAGATCCCGAATATCAGCGTCCTTGAGGGCGCCGTTGAGCAAATCCTCTACCAACTGGTTCGGATCCTTAGTCAGGCAGCTTACAGTCTCTTCACGGAGATGGCTGTCTCCCAGTTTTCGCAATGTATCCAAGACTAGCTCCTTCACCGCAACCATGCTGGCGTCAAAGCTAGGAGACGCCTCGATTATCGGATGAGAATTTGCACCCATACCGATGACCGAACGTCCGTCTCGCATCATCACTGCACCCACCTTGCGTCCAAGCTCGGCTGATCGCGTCCGCGCGTCGTCGGCCAATTGCATTCCATACTCACTGGATGTTGGGGGATGAAAGGACGGACTACCAAAAATCAAATCCACGACACGCTCGGTCTGATCACCCACGTGAGAGTCGATGTCAATGAAGATGTCACACATCGGGAAGGTCTTCAACATGTTCTGCCCATACGAGCCGGACTCCTGCAAGTCACGCTCAATCAGCCGGCATGCCGTTTCTAAAACATCCTCAGCACTTTTCCCCAGTGATGCAGGGGTCATTTCGGTGGTGAGTGTACGCCGCCTCGTTTCAATCGATGCCTGAAGGCCAACAATGAATAGGCCGTCTCCGTATATCGCCCTCAGTGTGGTAACTTCGGAGGGTCGCTTCAGCGCGTCAATTACATAACAGGTTCTAGCGGGCGAAGTCTCGGCGAGACCGCCCCCGCCAACGCTTGGCTTGCGCACCTCCTCCCTTCGACGCCTTATATCTGCGACTCCATGTAGCGCAACCGCCGCGGCAGACCCTTCTTTTTCACAGAGTCCGTTACCAAAGTCCATCAGCTTGCCAAGCCGCACATCATAGGAATCAGACGTCAGGTCTACTTTGTCCTCGGAAAGGAGAAGATCGACCAGAATATCACTTAGCTTAACAAACTGCGTATCGTAGTTATAAGAAAGCAAGACACCCGCGAGCTTTCGACAAAAGTCGTCCCCCGCCACCCCAACGGGTCGTACTAGTGCAAAAAACAGCTCGTGACCAAGGGGAAGGGCATGAGATTCGGGGTGGGTGCTTGACTCGTTCATTACGTCATTCAAGACGCCAGACCTCACCTCACATGCAAACATAGATGCAAATCACTCGCCGAGAGCAGGTCAGCCTGGGTGGCTCTGACTGAATAAGACCGGAACCCGGGTCCCATAAAGTAATCCGATCGCAAACCAGCACGAGCACCCAATAAAGAGCTTTAAGGGACGATTCACCTCACCTCCACGCTGAGCCGCGACCACGTTTCCGGCGGACGCCCGGTTCAGCGGCCCACGCCCGGACACCTGACCGAGTAACGGCCGGGAGCCAAGTACAAGGTTCCGCAGCGCATGCGGCCAGCGCGCGCACTATGGGCGGATCGTGGGCGCCCACCCGATCCGGTAGGGCGAAGAGGGCAGAAACACCAGCGCAACGCCGTCGCACATGCCGGAACAAGGAGCTCCCTGTAAATCCGTCGCGAAAGCTACAGAGGTTCGAATCCTCTACCCGCCACAGGCACACAGAACGGCCCCGGAAGCTGCGGAAACGCGCTCCGGGGCCGTTCTCGTCAGGTCCCGCTTGATCCAGCCGAATCCGGCTCGTCGCGAGTGGTTGTGGGCGCCCGACATCCCCGCGGGAGGCATCGTCATGGTCAGCCGTCGTCGCAGAGCAGCTTGGCCGGCGCCTGATAGCAGGCATACATCGCCGTAGAACGTGGTTCGCTGCGATCGTCAGAATTCGACCCGCAGCGCCGATACACGAGTGTGGCACTTCGAGAGGATGCTCCGGTACGCCAGGTCGGCCGCACGGCGACCGTGTACTTCATGGTCGTGTCTGCTGTGCTCGTGACGGTCTTCACCGTGGGTGGTGCGACCTGGCATCAGATGGCGCTCCTCTTGGCAAGCATGGCCGCCCTGGTCGCGGTCGTGGCAGCTCGGCGCATTCATCGCCATGCGTACCGGTTGCCGTGGAACCTGGTGGCTGTTGGCCTGTCGCTGCTGACGGTGGTGAACGCCCTGTCCTTGGTGGGAGACGCCCTGCACGGGGGTGTCTCCGTCTGGCCGATCGCGCCGTTCCAGATCGCCGGCTACCTGGCTCTTCTGGCGGCCAGTCTGCTGGTGGTGAGGCGACGTGCCTCCGATGACAGCGGCGACGTCATCGATGCGGCAGTTCTCGGCATTGCAGCCGCATCACCGGTCTGGGAATATGCGCTGCACCCCGCATTGATGGCCGCTGAGACGCCGACTCACCGCCATATCGGCGTTCTGGTGCAGATTCTGGCGTTGATGGGCATTCTCGGGTCGATGCTGCGTATCGCCCAGGCGGCCGGCCGCGAGCAGGTCAGCGTGTGGCTGTTTTTCGGCGCGCTGGTCTGCGCCGTCATGGGCGACGTGTCTTTCACTACGACCGGCAACACCCCTGGCATCGCTTCGGCGGTCACCGGCTTGTGCTACATGGCCGGCTACCTGCTAATGGGCGCGGCGGCCCTGCATCCAACAGGCGGCACCCTGACGAAACCCGCCGCGAGTCACTACGCGGTGCCCACGAACATCCGATTCAGCCTGTTCGGCGGCGCGCTCATCGCCATTCCTGTCGTGGGTGGGATTCCGCAACTGTTCGGAGAGGCTCCCGACGGATTGCTGCTGACCCTCGGGCCCCTGGCCATGGTGCCGATGGTCCTCATCCGCGCTCGTCAGCTCCTGGCTCAACGATCGCAGGACCGAGACGAGTTGGAGTACCAGGCCAACCATGATGACCTCACCGGCTTGGTCAATCGGCGAAAGCTCTTCACCGACGTCAAGCACGCCCTTACGAGAACCGCACACGACCCGCCCTCGACAGCCACCGTGCTGTACTGCGATCTCGACGATTTCAAACCGATCAACGACCGTTACGGCCACGAAGCCGGGGACGAAGTGCTCCGATGCGTCGCCCGGCGTCTCGCGGCCGCATTACGCAAGAGCGACATCGTTGCGCGCGTCGGTGGTGACGAGTTCCTGGCGTACTGTCCCGGCGTCGACCGCACCGTCGCCGAATCGCTGCGGCAGAGCGTCGAAGACGCGCTCACGAAGCCGATCCTTTGGAACGGTACGACGCTGAGCATCGGCGTGACGGTCGGAACCGCAACCAGCGTCCAGGACGGCAACCTCGCGCCGGATGAGTTGATCGCCGCCGCCGACGCCGCCATGTACGAACGCAAGCGTGCTCGCAAGTCCGCTCCGCTCAGGCCGATCACGACAGACCCGGCCGCGTTGCCGACTGAGCTGCCGCCGGCTTGGCGGAGCTTCTCCAACCTGATCGACTGATCTTGGCAACGACCAACCGACACCCCTGCTCGGCGGCCATCCCATCTGCGGTCGGCCCAGCCTGTGCGGTGCCCCTTGGTGGGGAGCAGGCTGCGCTTTGGAGCCCTCCGCCGCCCGACCTCCCGACGGTCACGCTGGCGCGGCGTGTCGTTCGCTCGGCGCCCCCGTTCAGCCGGCCTGCATGCGTTCGGACAGTCCGCGCAGTTCCGTTCCCCCGGCCTGCCGGCGGGACCGGTCGAGAAGTACCCGGATGGTTTCCGCCACCTCCCCCGACGTCCGCACGTGCTGGGGCGCGATCCGTTCCGCGGTGAGCAGGAAGCGGATCGCTTCGCGGTCGCGGCCGCCGATGCGGGTCAGGGCCCGGGCCGTGTCGGCGTAGTAGAATACCTGCCGGACGCCGGCCGGGATCGCCGCCGGGTCGGTGCGTCGGGCGATCTCCACCACCCGGGCCGGGTCGCCGTCGTCGACCTCGATGCTCATTCGCCAGATGTCCACGTTGGTGGGGCCGAAGAACATGCCCATCGTGTTCGCCTCGCCGGTGTGGTGGGCCAATCCGGCCGCCTCGGTCAGCCAGCCCCGGCTGTCGTCGAGTTGCCGGCGGCATCGGCTGGCCAGCGCGGCGACCAGGTGCAACGAGCCGAGGATCTCCGGTCCGCCGCCCCGGCCGAGGAGCCGGCCCAGGTCCTCCACTGCCCGCTCGGCGATCGTCTGCCCGCGCTGGTGGGAACCGCACGCGGTGGCCGCCCTGGCCAGCGCGTACGCCGCGAGCCCGCGCAGGACCGGGTCACCGGAGGCGTCCGCTGCGTCGCGGCATCGCTGCGCGGCCAGCCAGGCGTCGGCGGGGTGGCCGAGGCTGCGCAACACGGAGGAGGCGATGGAGGTCGCGTCGCACAGCAGTCGCAGCGCCTCGCGGTGGTCCGGACCGGCCGTCTCGGTGTGGAGGTCACGCAGCAGGTCCGGGAGCAGGCGGGCCGCGCCGGCGTAGTCGCACGCCTGGTGCAGGGAGTCGGCGAGGGCCACGCGGCGGGCCAGCTCGGCCACCGGCGGCGCCGACCCGGCCGAGGGTTCGGTCAGGTCGATGTCGATCAGGGCCCGGCGGAGCCCGAGCACCCCGGCCCGGGCCGCCGCGATGGCCCGGTCGGGGGCCGGCACCCCGGCCCCGGCCAGGTCGGCCGGGGCACACTCCAGCGCGCCGGCGATGTCCGCCAGCATGAACCGGTTGTCGGCCGCCTGCAGCCCCCGTTCGATCCGGCTCCAGGTGGCGTGCGAGACACCGGCCCGGCTGGCGGCGTACCGGACGCTCCAACCCCGGAGCAGGCGGCGCAGGCGCATTTGCTCGCCGACCGCGGGGTCGGCGCTCCTTCGTGGGGTCATGCGAGCGACGGTAGCGCCGGCGCTCCGGCGGGTGGTTCATCCTTGTACCACTGCTGCGTTCGGGCCGATACATTGCGCCCCGTGCAGCACCGCTTCCGTCACGCTCCCGCCATGCTGAGCCCCCGGGCTCGCCGATTCGTCGACGTCCACGGCGTCTGGCTCGACGTGCCGTCGGTTCAGGACCTGCGACAGGGCTGGGGCCGGGACGACATCCCGTCAGCCGTCATCGAACGCGCCGACAGCTACCAGAGGAGCTGGGGTGGCCTCGCGCTGCCACCGTCGCCAGGCGGCGAGGAGGGCGACGGAGGGCCGCGCGTGCTGTGCGCCGACACCCCTGAGCGGGAGGAAGACTTCGCCGCACCGGGTTGGTGGTTCGGCGCCGGCCCGCAGCGCACGGCGGTCCCGTACGCGTACCTGATCGGGCCGGACGACAGCTTCGGCCTTGCGGGCGACACCTGGGTGCCGCTCCACGCCACCGTGCAGGGTTGGATCGAGTCCCTCGCGCTCGCCTACGCAGCTCGGCAGATGGCCGACACAGTCACCCGGATCTCCGGCCGCGCTGTCGCCGAGCTCGATCTGACCGGAATGCGAGCGGTGCCGGAGACGGCCGGCATCGCCAACACCTGGTGGATAGGGGCCGGGGCCCTCGTCGCGATCTACGGCGGAGAAGCCGAGCTGTTCAGCCGCCCGGCTCACCGCACCGCCTATGTGCACTCCGGTAATTTCGATATGCAGTGGCTGTAGCGCGGGCTGCAGGATCACGCCGGGTTGCTCACCGGGGGCCGATGAGCGCCCACACCACCTTCCCCGTGGCAGTCGGCATGGCGCCCCACACCGTCGCGATCCGGTCCACCGCCCGCAGCCCCAGACCCCGTTCCTCCCATACTCCTTCCCGGCTGGTGGGCAGCGCCGCCAGCAGCCGGGGCAGCCGGCGGCTGCCGTCGCTGACCGCCAGGTGCAGGCCGTTGCCGCGGCGCGTCAGCATCACCGTCATCTCGGTGCCGGCGTGGACCACGGCGTTGTCCAGCAGCTCCGAGATCGCCAGCCGGCCGGGATACTGCAGGGCGGGCAGGGACCATGCCTCGCAGACGGCGTCCACTGCCTGGCGGGCCGCGGCGGCTGCCTCGTCACACGGTTGCAGCCGCAGCTGGTGCCGTTCGACCGGCGGTAGCCGGATGTGCACCGCCGCGCGGGCCTCGTTCAGGGTCGCGTACACCGGCAGGTGACGTTTCGAGTCCAGTCGGCGGAGGCGGGCGGCCAGGGGCGCCGTCTCGGGCACGCTCAGCACGACGCGTACCGCTGGCTGCAGTTCGGCGCCGCGCGTGGCCGCGGCCCACCAGGTGGCCGCGCTCGCCCCCGCCGGATCGCCGAGGTCGTGCAGGTCGATCAGGACCGCCCGGGGGCCCTCGGCGAAGCACTTGCTGATCGCCCGGGTGGTCTCCACCTGTACGCGGCGGCTCCACCGCCCGTGCGCCGCCACCTCCACCAGCGCCCGCTCCATGTCGGCGCACACCGTTACCGGCGCATCCGCATGCTCATCCTGGTCGAACAAGAGCGGGCCATTACTGATCATATTTTCCTCACGTAGTCCGGACGACGCATTACCGTCCGGCGTCATTTGAAACGTCAGACTTTGAGCGCCGGCTCGAACCATCGAACGGGTCGCTGTGCGGTCAGGGGATGTGCACGCGCGGGGGCCCGGAATACTGTGTTCGGTGTCAGTCCGGCCCACCGCCCGTCAACCGGAATTCTGATCATGAATACGTCTTATCTCATCAGGAACACCGCCCAGGTCAGCTGCCTCAACGATCGGGACGAATGCGTGACCACCGTGATCATCCGGGGACGATGGGACGACGATCTTCGCTCGCGGATGTCGCGGGTGCTGCGCGCCTGTGTCGCCGAAACCCCCCGGATGATCATTGTGGACCTGTCCGAGCTGTCCGACGAGGCCGGCGATTCCACCATGACGTGGCAGACGCTCTCGCGGTTCGCCGCTCAGCGGCGCGCGCCGATCGGCGTGGTCGTGTGCGCCTGTCCACCCCGGGTCGCCGAGCGGCTCCGGAACAGCTCCACCGGATACGTCGTGTCGACCGCCGAGACGGTGCGGGCGGCCCGGGACGCCCTCGCGGGATATCTGCAGTGGCCGCAGCACCACCGGATGCCGCTGCCGCCGGACCCTGTCGCGGTGTTCCTGGGCAGCCGGACCGTGCACGACCTCTGCCGGAACTTCGGCCTGCCCGGGCTGGCCACCTCCGCCCGGCTGATCGCCTCCGAGCTGATCACCAACGCCGTCGACCACGCCGGGACCGAACTCGACGTGGTCGTCTCGGTGCGCGGGGACGTGCTGCACCTGGGCGTCTTCGACCGGGATCCCGCCCTGCCCAGGGTCGCCGAGGAGGAACCGTGGCATCCCGACCGGCTCCGCGACCGCCGCGGCGCCGGGCTGTGGCTGGTCGACGCCGCCGCCACAGCGTGGGGCGCGCTGCCCTGGCACAGCGGCAAGGTGGTCTGGGCCACCCTCGCCATCGACGGCAGGTCACCGCTATGAACAGCCCGGCCGAGCCGGCACCGGGCGGCGAGCATCTCCGCGCCCGGGTGCATCGCACCGCGGAACGGGTAACCGTCGTGCTGACCGGTGATCTGGACAGGCTGACCGGGCCCACCCTCATCGACGTCGTCGAGGAGAGCAGGGAGCGTCCGGTCCGGCGGATCGACCTCGACCTCGCCGGTGTCGAGTTTCTCGACCTGGGCGGCCTACGGGCCCTGCTGTGCGTCCAGCACCGCAGTTCCCGGGACGGCATCATGCTCACCGTCTGCAACCCGCGGCACTACGTCCGCTGGCTGCTGGACGTCACCGGGGCCGCCGAGGTGTTGCTGGACGCCCGCCAGCCGGCGCCCGCCGAGCCGGCATTGTCGTGGGTCAATCGGTATGCGGAGCCCGACGACACGGCCTATGTCCGGCTGTTGCAGGAGCAGGGCGTCCGCGCCGACGACCGGGACCGGCTCGCCGATGAACGGGAGAAACTGCTCAACGAACGGCAACGCCGGCTCGTCGACCACCAGCAGTGGGAGGACATCCGGGAAAGCCTCGCCGATCAGCGGGAACGCGATCTGGAACGGCGGGAACGCGGCACCTGAGACCGGGCGGGACCCCGGGCAGGCCGTCAGAGCCGGAGCTTGCGGCGGATCTCGGCCCGCAGGCCGTCCGGCAGGCCGTCCAGTTCCAGGTACGCGCGGAGCTGGGCGGAATCGTGCATCCAGGCGTGATAGCTGTCGCCGATGGTCACCCCGTGCGCCGGGCGCTCCAGCACCCGTACCTCGTCACCGGCCCGGACCTGGCCCGGCCGCACCACCCGCAGGTACGCGCCCGGCCGCCGCTCGGCGCCGAACGTCTTCACCCAGTGCGGCTCGCCCATCTTCCACTGGAACGTGGCACACGGGATGCGCCCGAACGTCGTCTGCAGCACCAGCTCGTCGCCGATCCCCCAGGTCTCGCCGAGGACGGCGCCGTTGACGTCCAGGCCCTCGGTCGTCAGGTTCTCGCCGAAGAGGCCACCCGGCAGGCTGCGCCCGAGCCGGCCCTCCCACCAGTCGTAGTCCTCCCGCGCGTACGCGTAGACCGCCTGGTCGTCGCCGCCGTGATGGTCGATGTCGAAGATCTGGTCGCCGACCAGGCCGCTGTGCAGGCCGGTCCGCTTCGGGCCCGGGGCGCGGACCGCGACCGGGTGGTCGACCGGCTGCTTGTTGATGCCCGTGATGCCGACGTTCTTGGCGTCGCTCTGCTCCGGGACGGCCAGGTTGACCTGCAGGACGGTGGCTCTGCTCATGCGGGGAACTCCACGGTGCGCCGATCCTCGACCGGGGTGAAGCCGAGGCGCTGATAGAGGGCGTTGCTGGTCGGATTGTCGAGATCGGTGAAGAGGACCACGTCGGTGGCGCCGGCGTCCAGCGCCGCGCGGGTGACCGCGGTCGTCGCCGCCCCCGCGTACCCCTTGGCGCGGTGCTCCCGCGGGGTGTAGACCGCGATCACGCGGACCGTGCCGGCCACGGGCCGGGTGGCGCCGGCGATCGACACCGGCCGGCCGCCGTCCTCCCACAGCAGCAGGCCGCCGTGCGACAGCTTGTCGTCGACGAACTCCGCCGAGCGCTGCGGGTCCTCGCCGATCTCCTCGTGGAAGGCGGCCATCCAGTCGAGGAGCAGGGCGCGGTCGCGTTCCTCGGCGACCCGGCCGGCTCCGGGCGCCGGCGGGTCGGGCGGGATGAGCGTGTCGAGGCGGTACAACCGCTGTCGGCCGGCGAGCCGCGGGACGGCCCCGGTGAGGCGTCGCCACTCGGCCGCGAACGCCTCCGCCACCTTGTCCGGCGCGGCCACGGCCGGCAGGTCCGTGCCGGCGAGACTCAGGGCCAGCGCCGCGGCGGCCTCCGGCGGCATCTCGGTCAGCAGCGCGCCGCGGGGCGGCGTCCGCAGGAAGGCCCCGTCGCCGCACCAGCCGAACACCGGCGTGCCGGCGCCGAACGCGTGCGGGCCCCGGTGCCGCAGCGTGTCCGTGATCGTCAGCAGGATCGTGTTCTCCACCGGCCGGGCCCGCAGCTGGTCGCCCGCGCCGGCCAGGAACTCGTCGATGTCATCGGTGATGTGCCAGGCCATGCAGCCATCCTGAGGTGCGGCGGCGGGCGGCGCATCCTAATTCGGCAGGCCCCACGCCTTGGCCACGCGGGCCAGCGAGTCGCGCCGGGTGGCCGGGTCGTACACCGCGCCGGCCAGGATCAGCTCGCCGGCGCCGGTGCGCTCGACCAGCTCGTCGAGGCCGGCCACGACCTGCTCGGCGGTGCCCGCGTACTGGGTGCCGGGGAGCTGGTCGAGCAGGCTGCGGTCCAGATCGGACAGTTCGCGGGTGGCGGCCTGCTCCGGGGAGACCATCGGGCCGAGCCGCCCGGTACGCAGGCTCAGCGCCATGATCCGGCTCGGGCCGGCCAGGAACTGCGCCTCCTCGGACGTCTCGGCGGCGATCACCGAGGCGCTGACCATCAGGTGCGGCTCGGGGAAGCGCGGCGACGGCTGGAACCCGTCCCGGTAGAGCCGGGCCGCGGTGTCCACATCGGAGCTCATAGCGAAGTGGTACGCGTAACAGAACGGCAGGCCGAGCGCCGCCGCCACCTGCGCGCCGTACGTCGACGAGCCGAGCATCCAGACCTCGGGGTAGGTCTGCGGCGCCGGCGTCGCCCGCAGCCGGTCGATCCGCTCGGGCGCGACCCGGCCGTCGCCCAGCAGGGCCAGCACCATGCCGAGGTGGTCGGGGAACTGCTCGACGGTCAGATGCGGCGACCCCCCGCGCAGCGCGGCCGCGGTGGCCTGGTCGGTGCCGGGCGCGCGGCCGATGCCGAGGTCGATCCGGTTCGGGTGCAGGGCCTCGAGCAGCGCGAACTGTTCGGCCACCACGAACGGCATGTGGTTGGGGAGCATGACGCCGCCGGAGCCGACCCGGATCCGCCGGGTGTTCGCCGCCAGGTGGGCGATCAGCACCGGCGGCGAGGTGGACGCCACGGCCGGCATGTTGTGGTGCTCGGCGACCCAGAACCGGGAGTAGCCGAGGTCGTCGGCGGCCTGCGCGATCTCGGTCGTCCCGCGCAGGGCGTCGGTGCTGTCGTGCCCCTCGCGGACGGTGGCGAGGTCGAGCACGGACAGGGGTACGCGACTCATGAGGTGATCCGTTCCGGAAGAGTGGGTGTGACGAAGCCGAAGCCGGCGCGGATCAGGGCGTGCAGGCCCGTGATGCCGGTGCCGGCGTCCCAATGCGGGCAGGCCGTGTTCAGCACCGTGCGGGCGGCGTTGACGGTGAGGTCGAGCCGCCACGCGTCGAGGCCGGCGCGATCGGCGGCCCAGTGGCGTACCGCATCCCAGAACTGGTCGGCCACCTCGCGGGAGCAGCCCGCGAGCTCGGGCGACGCCAGCCGGACCCGCCGCTGCAGCAGCATCCGGTCGGCCGTGGCCGCGGTGTAGCCGAGCAGCACCTCGCGCAGCGACGACCAGAGCGGCTCCCCGGCCGGCCGCTCGGCCAGCAGGGCGGCCCACAGCGCCGGGTCGTCGGGGTCGGGGTCGAAGACGACCGATTCCTTGCCCGCGAAGTAATTGAAGAACGTGCGCCGGGAGATGCCGGCGGCGGCCACGATGTCGTCGACCGAGACGGCGTCGAACCCCCGCTCGGTCATCAGCCGCAGCGCGGCGGCGTGCACGAGTCGCCAGGTGTCACGTTTCTTGCGGGCGCGTACGGGGCTGGACGGGACGACCACTTCTCGACCGTACGCCGGTTGCACCCGGTGCAACTTGCACCGCGTGCATGAACTGCGCCACAGCCCGGCCGGTCAGCGCCGGTAGTGCCGCCGCCGGATCATCTGCACGCCGACGGTGGTGGCGCCCAGCGCGGCCCCCGGCACCAGCAGCCAGATCGGCCACGGGTAGATGTCGTCCTCGACCGTCAGGGCCACCAGGAACCAGACGGTCAGGTTGACCGCCGCGACCGCGCCCCAGATCGTCCACAGGATCAGCAACGCCATCGGCAGCCTGCGCTCGACGCGGCGCACCTCGGCCGCCTTGCGGGCGCTCACCTCGGCCGCGCTCACCCCCGGCCGGGGCAGGTCGGCCACCAGGATCAACAGCTCGGCGTAGGTGCGGGCGGCGTACGCCTGGCGCACCCGGTCGTCGTACTCGTGCAGCGTGAGCCGGCCCTCGTCCAGGGCCGACTTCAGCTGGTCGGCGATCTTGTGCCGGTCGGCGTCGGCCGCGCGCAACGTCTCGGCATCGGTCCGCGGCGCCACTTCCTTGGCCATGTCAGCCAGGCTAATGGAGCCGTGCACGGCCCTCCAGACCCGAACCGGGCCGGCGTCAGTGCGTCGCGGCCATCGCCTGCCGCAGCAGCTCCGCCGCCCGGTGGTCGGCCCGGGCCATCGGGCCCGCCGGCACGGCCGCCACGGACGCGGCCACGGCCAGCACCACCGCGGCGAAGACGAACGCCCACGGCAGCCCGCCCGGCTGGTCCACGATGACCCCCGCCACGGCCCCACCGGCGGCGCTGCCGGCGACCGACACGGTCACCACCCAGGTGTACGCCTCGTTCAGCATCCCCGCCGGCGCGATCCGGCCGACGAGATTGGTCTCCACGGTCAGCGCCGGGGCGATCGTGGCGCCCCCGACGACCAGGGCCACGCCGAGGGCCAGCGGATTCGGCATCGCCGCCAGCACCAGGAAGCTCGTCGCGACACCGCCGAGCAGCCAGGCGAACTGCCGGTGCAGCGCCATCGCGGGCCGCCGGGTGCCGAACCAGATGCCGCCGATCGCGCTGCCCACGCCCCACACCCCGAGCAGCACACCGCCCAGACTGTCGCCGCCGTCATGCTGTCCCGCGTACGCCGGGACGGTGACACCCGCGGCGCCGAACGCTATGCCCAGGGCGGCGACACAGACCAGCATGGCCGGGAAGCCGCCCACCCGCAGCGGGCCCAGCCCACGCGTGGTGGCGGCGCCCTCGTGCCGGACCCAGTGCCGCATGATCGGCAACGAGGCGATCCACAGCGTGCCGCCGAAGGTCGCGACGGCGGCGGTCACCAGCGCCGCCGCCGGATCGTGGGCGACCACCAGCAACCCCGCGACCAGCATCGGACCGAGCACGAAGACCAGCTCGAACAGCGAGGTCTCGGCGGCCATGGCCGCCTCCCGCAGCCCGTGCCGGCCGCTGCCCACCGCGGTCGCGTCGGTCCAGGCCCGGCGGATCGCCGCGGTCAGCGGCGGGTACGTCGCACCGGCCAGCGCCGAAGCCACGAAGATGGCCGGCAGCGCCGCTTCGCCGCCCCGGCTCACCAGCAACAGCCCGACCAGGGCGAGCGGATGCAGCACCGCGGTCGCCCACAGCACCGGCGACGGGCCGATCCGGTCGGCCAGCCGCCCGGCGACCGGGCTGATCGCGGCGCCGGCCAGCGCGTACATGCCGCCGGCCAGGCCCGCGGCGGCGTACCGGCCGGTGGCGTCCTGGACCAGCAGCAGCAGGGCCAGCGGGGTCATGCCGATGCCCAGGCGGGCGAGAATGCCGACGATCAACAGGACCCGGCCGCCCGGCATCTGCCACACGCCAAGGTACTGACGCAGTGCGGTCATCGGTCCTGTCTCCCCTCGTGGTGAGCGTCGAACCTAACCGGCGGCAGGCCCGTAACACACGCGAAATACAGCCCGTGTCACAGACGTCACCCCCGCCTCTTCAGCGAGACGGGGGTGACGGGCGGACCGGGTCAGCGCTGGAACTGCACGGGCCCCGTACCGGTGACGGCGGCGAGCTGATGCAGCCGCTTGATCCGCTCGGCCATCGGCGGATGCGTCGAGAACAGCGACGCGATGCCGCCGCCCCGCAACGGGTTGGCGATCATCAGGTGCGCCGAGGTGGCGAGCTGACCGTCGGCCGGCAGCGGCAGCCGCTGCGCCCCGTACTGGATCTTCTCCAGCGCGGCGGCCAGGGCCAGCGGGTCCCGGGTCAGGGTCGCGCCGGAGGCGTCGGCCTGATACTCCCGGTTGCGGCTGATCGCGAGCTGGATCACCGACGCGGCGAGCGGGCCGAGAATCAGCATGAGCAGCAGCGAGGCCGGGTTCGGGCCGTCGTCGTCATCCCCGCCACCGAGCGGCAGGAAGATGGCCAGCTGGGCCACCATCGTGATGATGCCGGCCAGCGCCGCGGCGACACTGGAGATCAAAATGTCCCGGTTGTAGACATGGGACAACTCGTGCCCGATGACGCCGCGCAACTCCCGCCGATCCAGCAGCCGGGTGATCCCGACGGTGACCGCCACGGCAGCGTGCCGCGGGCTGCGACCGGTCGCGAAGGCGTTGGGCTGCAACGTGGGGCTCACGTACAGGCGCGGCATCGGCTGACCCGCCTCCGTCGCGAGCTCGCGGACGATCTGGTACAGCGCGGGGAACTCGGCCTCGGAGACCGGGCGGGCCCGCATGGACCGCAGGGCGAGCTTGTCGGAGAAGAAGTAGCTGCCGGCGTTCAGCGCCAGCGAGAGGACGACGGCGAGGACCAGGCCGCCGCTGCCGCCGAGCCAGTAGCCGGCGGCGAGGATCATGGCGGTGAGCAAGCCCAGCAGAGCGGCCGTTTTGAGGCCGTTGTGGTGGCTGTGCACGGTGTTCTCCTTCAGGATGGGGCCGGTGGGCCCGCATCCGATAGAACATCGGCGAGGTGGGGATTCATCCGGGAGTGGCTGTGAGTTCGCTGTAGGTAGTGGGGGTTTCAGGATCAAGATCAAGTTCTGGATGTCGTGGCTGGGTGCATGGTGCTGACCGTCGCTCCCGCCGATTGCGGGGTTCGTGCTTTGTTTTATTCGGGTTGAGGTGGGTGCTCGGTGGGGCTTGGGGTTGGCTGCTTGGTTGCTTTGCGCCTCTTCCTAAGTGCCGCTCAGTCCCTGCGTGTCGCCCAGCCGCTGCTGCGTGTCGCCCCGCTCGCGTGCCGCCTTGCCCTGCATGACGCTTAGCCCTTGGCCTGACGCTCAGCCCCTGCCTGACGCGTCGCCCTGCATGCCACCCAGCTCCGCGTGCCGCCCAGCCTTGCCTAACGCCCAGCCCCTGCCTGACGCCCCGCCCCTGCTTAACGCCCCGCCCCCGGCCTAACGCCCAGCCAGTGCCGTCCACAACCCCGCGTGCCGCCCAACCTCTGCATGACGCCCAGCCCGTGCCGCCCACCTCCGCGTGCCGCTCAGTTGAGCTGACTTCCGCTCTCCCGGCTAGCTTTTGTCCCGCTCAGCTATCCGATCTTGCGCACCAGCTCCGGCCGCCGCTCGCCGCCAGCCACTCCTCCTCTCGATGTCCCTCTCAGCGCTGAATCTTGAATCGCCAGCACCCCTAAACCCGCCCGAACTCATCAAGATTTGCACCCAGGGGCAGACAAGGGGTCGCTCTCGGTAGTCGCCATTCGACGACCAGTGCTTAGCGTCGCTTGGCATTCGGCTCGGCGCTGAATCTTGAAGCGGCGGCGCCCTAAAGCCCACCCGAGCGCATCAAGATCCGTACCCGCGGGCAAACAATGGGCCGCTCCCGGTGGTCGCCATTCGACGACCGGCGCTTGACGTCGCTCGACATTCGGCTCGGCACTGAATCTTGAAGCAGCGGCGCCCCGAAACGCACCCGAGCGCATCAAGATCCGCGAGGGAGGCAGACAAGGAGTGCTGTAGGTGTTCGGCATCCGACGATCGTCGCTTGGCACTCGGCTCGGCACTGAATCTTGAAGCAGCGGCACCCCAAAGCCCACCCGGATGCATCAAGATCCGCACCTGCAGGCCGACAAGGGGCCACTCCCGGTAGTCGGCATCCGACGACCAGCGCTGACGTCGCTTGGCACTCGGCTCGGCACTGAATCTTGAAGCAGCGGCACCCCGAAACTCACCCGAACGCATCAAGATCCGCACCTGGGAGGCAGCCAGGGGGCGCGGTGGGCGGTGGGCGGTCGGATGACGGCATACCGCTGGTCAGGCTGACGCCGCTGCGCATCGACCGCTGGGCCGGCAGTCACCCATCAGTCGACACAGGGCGTTGGGCGAGGGGCCAGGAACGGGAGGGACGAGTGCCGGTCAGCCGAGGAGGGCGTCGAAGATCCATTGTGGGGCGAAGCCCAGGATGATGGTCGCCGTGGCGGCCACCGCGATCGCCGCGGCCACCGGGCGGGGCACCTGGACCCGGGGGTGGGTCGCCTTTTCGAGCAGGTTGGGGTCCAGCACGCCGGTCACGGTGCCGGTCGCGGCAGGAGCCGGGGTGGCCTCCGGAGTGTCGCCAGCGAGCGGCGGCGCCGGCGACGCTGGGCCGGGCGGGGGAGCCGCGGGGGACGACAGCGTGGGTGCGGGTGCAGTCGGTTCCTCCGCCGGCACCGGGTGCTGGTCGGGCAGTGCGGCGAAGGCGATGCCGGGTGTGGTCGGGCGGGTGTAGAGCAGGGCGCTCACCCGTACGTAGTAGGCCAGGGCTATGACCGCGTTCAGGACCACCACGCCGGCCAGCCAGCCCCAGCCCGCGTTGATCAGGGCCGCCACGATCGTCACCTTGGCGAACAGGCCGGACAGGCCCGGCGGCAGGCCCGCCAGTCCCGCCAGGGCCAGCACCAGGGTCGCGCCCAGCCACGGGTTGCGCAGGCCCACGCCGCGCAGGTCCGTCAGCTCACCGCCGTCACGGGAGCGGCCGCGGACCGCCACCACCACCGCGAACGCCAGGAATTCCAGCACCACGAAGAAGACCGCGTACGCGATGGCCGCCGGCACGCCCGCCGAGCCCACCGCCAGCGGCGCCAGGATGTAGCCCGCCTGCGCCACCGACGACCAGGCCAGCAGCCGTACGGTCCGGGTCTGGCGCAGCGCCACCAGGTTGCCCACCGTCATGGTCAGCACGGCCAGCACCGCCACCAGCGGCCCGGTGTCCAGCCGTTGCACGATCGCGGCCAGCGCGACCACGCCGCCCAGCTTCGACGCCGTCGACAGGTACGCCGCCACCGGCACCGGGGCGCCGTCGTACGTGGCCGGCGCCCACGCGTGCAGCGGCACCGCCGCCACCTTGAACGCGAAGCCGACCACCAGCAGCGTGCCGCCGACCGCCGCGAGCGGCGCACGCGGGCCCGTGCCACCGGTCAGCACCGCGAGGTACAGCACGCCGGTGGAGGCGAACAGCAGCGCCGCACCGAGCAGGGCGATCGCCGTGGAGATGACGCTGACCAGGAAGAACGTCACCGCGGCGGAGGCGCCCGTGGTGGTCACGCGCTCGCGGGGGGCGAAGCGGCGCAGGCCCACCAGCACGTACAGCGGCAGGGTCAGCGTCTCCAGGCCGACGATCAGGGTGATCAGGTCGCCCGCGTACGCGATGACCACTCCCCCGGCCATCGAGCAGATCAGCAGGAAGCAGAACTCGCCGGGCGGGGCGATGCCCGCGCGCAGCGCCGGGGCCGACAGCATCAGCACGCCGACCGTCAGCGCCGCGAACAGCACCGTGACCACCGCCGCCTGCGGGCCGCCGACCCAGGAGCAGTGCTCGGGGCCGCAGAAGGTCGAGGCCGGGCGCAGGCCCAGCGCGACCGCCGCGCCGATCGTGGCCAGGCCGCCGGCGATGCCCGCGGGCAGCACGAACCGGCCGAAGGCGAGCTCCATCACCAGCACGAGCAGCGCGGCCCCGCCCGCGGCGTAGAGCGGCAGCAGGGCGAAGTGGTTCACGGTCTGGGTCATGGCACGGCTCCGGTCAGGGCGGCCACCGGGTCGGCGGCCGCGGCGAGCACCAGGGCCGGCACCAGCCCCACGGCCAGGGCGAGCAGCACCAGCGGCGACCACGCCAGCCACTCCGGGCGGCTGATGCCCGGCAGGCCGGTGACCGCGGGGGTAGCCGGGCCGTGTGTCACGCGGCGGAGCAGGCGCAGGAAGTACGCCGCGGTCAGGGCGCCCCCGGCCGCCGCGAGCACCGCGCACGTGAGCCACAGTGGGCCTCCGCGCTCGACCGCGGCCACCACGGCGAACGCCTCGCCCCAGAAGCCCGCCAGGCCGGGCAGGCCCAGCGACGCGATCGCGGCGAAGCCGAGCAGGCCGGCCAGCCGCGGCGCGGTCTCGCGCAGCCCGCCGAGGTCGGCCAGCGAGCCGGTGTGGGCCCGGTCCTTGACCGCCCCGGCCAGGAAGAACAGCAGGCCGGTGATGATGCCGTGGGCCACGTTGCCGATCAGGGCGGCCTGCAGGCCGGTCACCGTGAGCGTCGCGATGCCCAGCAGCACGAAGCCCATGTGCCCGACGCTGGAATAGGCGATGAGCCGCTTGAGCTCGGTCTGCCGCAGGCACACCAGCGACCCCACGAGGATCGCGGCCACGGCGAGGATGCCCAGCGCCGGCGCCGCCCGGGCGGCGCCCAGCGGGGCCACCCCCACGCCGACCCGGATCAGGCCGTACGTGCCCATCTTCAGCAGGACGCCGGCGAGGATCACGCTGCCCACCGTCGGCGCCTCGGTGTGCGCGTCCGGCAGCCAGGTGTGCAGCGGCCACAGCGGCGCCTTCACCGCGAAGGCCACCGCGAACAGGGCGAACGCCGTGTACTGCACCGTGCGGGACAGGCCCGCGCCGCCGGCCAGGGTCACCAGGTCGCCGGTGCCGGCCGCGACGACCACGGTGAAGACGCCGAGCAGCAGCAGCACCGAGCCGAACAGGGTGTAGAGCACGAACTTGCGCGCGGCGCGGCGGCGCTCCGGGCCGCCCCAGCCGGCGATGACCGCGTACATCGGCAGCAGGACGACCTCGAAGAAGAGGAAGAACAGCACCAGGTCCAGGGCGAGGAACGTGCCCAGGATGCCCACCTCGAGCACCAGCAGCAGCGCCGCCAGGATCCGGCCGCGGCCGCCGCCGGGCACCCGCCACACCGTGTACGCGCAGCAGAGCAGCGTCAGCAGGCCGGTGAGCACCACCAGCGGGTACGAGATGCCGTCGACGCCCAGGTGGAAGCGGACGGCGAGGGCCGGCACCCAGGCCACGTCCACGTCGCTCCACGGCATCCCGGCGCGGGCCGGACGCGGCACCGCGAGCAGGGCGGTCAGCACGAAGGTGACCGCCGCGAAGACCGTCGCCACGATGCGGGCGGCCCGATCGCGGGCGGCCGGCAGCAGGGCCACGACCAGGGCGCCGAGGGCCGGCACGGCGAGCACCGACACGAGCAGCAGGTCGGTCATGAGGCGGCTCCGTAGATCGCCGCGACGACGCCCAGCACCAGGGCGCCGGCGAAGACCGCGACCGCCGCCCGGGGCAGGGCCGCGCGGTGGGCGTTCGCCAGTGTCTGGCCGAGGCGGCTGGTGGATGTCCCGGCGCCCTCGACGGCCGCGTCGACCACCCGCTCGTCGACCAGGCGCAGGGCGGCGGCGAGCGCGCGTACCGGGCGTACCACCAGGCGGTCCTGCACGTCGTCGAGCCGGAAGCCGGCGGCGAACAACGGCCGCCACCGGCCCAGGGCCCGCGCCGGGTCCACGCCCGGGGCGGTGTGCCACAGCCACCACGCGCTGCCCGCGCCGAGGGCGAGCAGAAGCAGGGGCAGCACGATGCTGATCTCCAGGTGCGGCGGTTCGAGCTCCAGCGCGCTGCGGAAGCCGGGCAGGAAGGCCACCAGGCCGAGCAACGCGGCCGGGACCGCGAGCACCTGCACCGGCCAGCGCATCAGCCGGGGCGGGTCGTGCGGGGCGCCGTGTTCCCGCTCGTAGCGGGCGTCGTCGAAACCGACGTGCCACTGCTCGGTGCGTGACCGCTCGGGGCCGAAGAACGTCCGCAGCAACAGGCGGGTCGCGTACCAGGCGGTGATCGCGACGCCGAGCAGGCCGGCCAGCCAGACCACCCAGCCGACCCAGGCCGGCGCCGGGCCCTCGCCCTCGGTGGCGTGCGCGGCGGCGACCAGCACGTTCTCCTTGGACCAGAAGCCGGCCAGCGGCGGCAGCCCGGCCAGGGCGCCCAGCCCGACCACGAACGCCCAGAAGGTCGCGGGCAGGTGGGTGCGCAGGCCGCCCATCCGGGACATCAGGTTGGTGCCGACGGCGTGGATCACGCCGCCCGCGGCCAGGAACAGCAGCGCCTTGAAGGCGGCGTGGGTGAGCAGGTGGAACAGGGCGGCGGCGGGGGCGCCGACGGCCAGGGCGCCGGTCATGTAGCCGATCTGCGAGACGGTGGACCAGGCCAGGACCCGTTTGAGATCGTCCTGCGCGGTGGCCGCGAGCGCGCCGAGCAGCAGGGTGATCGCCGCCATGACGCCGAGCACGGCCAGCGCGCCGGGCGAGCGGGCGAACAGCGGGAAGAGCCGGAAGACGACGTAGACGCCCGCGGCGACCATGGTGGCGGCGTGGATGAGGGCGGAGATCGGGGTCGGACCGGCCATCGCGTCCGGCAGCCAGGTGTGCAGCGGGAACTGGGCGCTCTTGCCGGCCACCCCGGCCAGGATGAGCAGCAGCGCGACGGTCAGGCCGGCGATGGTCAGGTGGCTGGGCGCGTTCGCCAGCACGTCGGCGATCCGGAAACTGCCGGCCGAGACGCCGAGCAGGGCGATGCCGAGCAGGAAGCCGACGTCGCCGACCCGGGTCACCAGGAACGCCTTCACCGCGGCCCGGGGCGCCTCGGGCAGCCGCCGGTCGTGGCCGATCAGCAGGTACGAGCAGAGGCCCATCACCTCCCAGCCGACCAGCAGCATGATCAGGTCGTTGGCCGAGACCACCAGCAGCATCGCCCCGGTGAAGATGCCGACCTGGGCGGCGTAGGGCGCGTACCGGGGGTCGTCGTGCAGGTAGCCGACCGAGTAGACCTGCACGGCGAGCGCGACGACCGTGACGGCCAGCGCGACGTAGAGCGCCGCCGGGCCGAGCGAGACGCCGAAGGTCACCGCCAGGTCGCCGAAGCGGGCCACCTCGACGCTGTGGTCGATCGGTTTGTCGGTGGCGGCCAGCAGGAAGACCACGTCGGCGAGCGCGAGCGCCGCGCCGAGGATGCCGAGGGCCGCGGCCGGGCGGCGACCGGAGCGGCCCGCGTCGCCGGCGGGCAGCAGCAGCCCGGCCAGACCGAGCAGCACCGGTACGCCGAACAGCGCCGTCCCGAGGATCTGGGTGATCACCGGCCGACCTGCTCGTCCTCGTGGTGCAGGGCGACCTCGTCGACGTGCACCGCCCGCCGCATCCGGTAATACTGCAGCACGATGGCCAGGCCCACGCCTACCTCGGCGGCCGCCAGCACGATCACGAAGAGCGCGAACACGCCGCCGGAGTGCGCCGGCCGGCCGTTCGGATAGGCCCACGCCTCGACCTGCACGCCGACCAGGGTGGCCCGGACCGCGGCGTCGGCGGTGACGAAGATCAGATTGACCGCGTTGAGCATGAGCTCCACGGCCATCAGCACCAGGATCGCGTTGCGCCGGCGCAGCACGCCGTAGACGCCGAGCCCGAAGAGCAGCGCGCCGGTCACGTACGGGATGACCGCGTGCATCAGGCCTCCTCCCCCGTGCGGGCGCCGATGTCCGGGCGCGACAGCACGATCGCGCCGACCAGGGCGGACAGCAGCAGGATGGACAGCACCTCGAACGGCAGCACCCACTGGCCGAAGATCTGCGTGCCCATCCGCTCGGTGGTGCCCGGCTCGGGGCGGTCGTAGAGCGTCCAGCGGAACGCGTCGGCGAGCAACGCGGCCAGGCCCAGCCCGACCCCGCCGCCGACGATCAGCGCCGGCCAGGCCGGGCGGTCCAGGTCCGGCGACGGCCCGATCGGGGCGCGGGTCAGCATCACCGCGAAGAGCAGCAGCACGACCACCGCGCCGACGTAGACCAGGACCTGCACCCAGGCGACCAGCTCGGCCCCCAGGACCAGGTACAGGCCGGCCATCGCGCCCAGGCTGACCACCAGGTAGAGCCCGGAACGGACCAGATGGTCGCTGGTGACCACCGCCGCGCCCGAGCCCACCGCCACCGCCCCCAGCGCGAGCAGCAGCACGTCGGCGACCGTCACGGTTTCGGCTCCGGGCGTACGGCGGGGCGGGCGGTCTGGGCCGGGGTCGGCGCGCCGGGACCGGCGGCCTTGCGCGCGGCGGTGGCCTCCTCCTTCGAGGGCTCGCCCAGCACGTCGTGGGCGGGCGGCGGCGGAACGGTCCGCATCCAGTCGCCGAGGCGGTTCTTGTCGTGCAGCAGGTTGAGGACGTCGGTCTCGGCGTACTCGAACTCGGGCGTCCAGTGCAGCGCGTCGAACGGGCAGACCTCGATGCAGATGCCGCAGTACATGCACAGGGAGAAGTCGATGTCGAACTTGTCGAGGACGTTGCGCTGCCGGGCCCGGGCGGCCCCGGGGACGACGACCTCCTCCTTGTGCGAGTCGATGTAGATGCACCAGTCGGGGCACTCGCGGGCGCACAGCATGCAGACCGTGCAGTTCTCCTCGAGCAGGGCGATCACCCCGCGCGAGCGCGGTGGCAGCTCCGGCTCCACGTCCGGATACTGCTGGGTGCCGCTGCGCCTGGTCATCGTCTTGAGCGTGACGGCGAGGCCGTTGATCAGGCCCCGGCCCGGCGTGTGCCGATCTCCCTGCTCGCTCATAAGGGCATATCCTGCCCGGTCCCCCCGGCCGAGGCGAGCACACCCCCGCTTCTTCCTCGCCGAGGGCGGCGTGACCCCTCCTACAGCGCGAGCTTCACGACGGCGGTGAGCACCAGTTGCGCCAGCGCCACCGGCACCAGCACCAGCCAGCACAGCCGCTGGAGCTGGTCCTCGCGCAGCCGCGGATAGCTGACCCGCAGCCAGATGACCACGAAGGACACGGCGAAGACCTTGGCCAGCGTCCAGAGCCAGCCCAGGTGCGCCGGGTCCGGGCCGTGCCAGCCGCCGAGGAACAGCACCGTGGTCAGCGCGGCGATCACCACGATGCCCACGTACTCGGCGAGCAGGAAGAAGGCGAAGCGCAGCCCGGTGTACTCGGTCATGTAGCCGAAGACCAGCTCCGAGTCGGCGATCGGCATGTCGAACGGCGGCCGGCGGATCTCGGCGAGCCCGGAGACGAAGAACACCAGCGCGGCGGGCGCCTGCCAGAGCAGCCACCACGGCGACCACGCCGCGACGATGCCGGGCAGGCTGAGCGTGCCCGCGGCCATCGCCACGCTCGCGGCCGACAGCACCAGCGGCAGCTCGTAGCCGAGCAGCTGCGCCGCGCCGCGCAGGCCGCCCAGCAGGCTGTACTTGTTCGCCGAGGCCCAGGCCGACATCAGCACCGCGACCACGCCCACGCCGAGCACGGCGAGCACGAAGAACAACCCCACGTCCATCGGCTGGGCGACCAGGCCGCCGGGCCCGAGCGGGATGGCCAGCAGCACGACGAGGTACGGGAAGAGCGCCACCAGCGGCGCGAGCCGGAACACCGGGCGGTCCGCGTCGCGCGGGGTGATGTCCTCCTTCTGGACGAACTTGACGCCGTCGGCGACCAGTTGCGCCCAGCCGTGGAAGCCGCCCGCGTACATCGGGCCGAGGCGGCTCTGCATGTGGGCCATGACCTTGTGTTCCATCTGGCCGACGACCAGCGGCACCACCAGGAAGGCGGCGACGACCGCGACGACCCGCACGAGCAGATCGAGCCAGAGCGGCATCAGGCGTCCTTCCCGTCGGTCTGCGCGGGGCCGGTCTCCGGCGGCGTGCTGGTCTCCGGCGGGGTGCCGACCTCCGGCGGGGTGGCCGGGGGCGCGGCGGGCGGTGGCGCCTGGTCGGCGGCGGTCTGCTCCGCACCGGCGCGGTCACCGGCCTCGGCGGCCTCGGCCTGCCCGGCGGCCACCGTCCCCGCCTGGTCCGTCGCCGCCCCGTCCGGCGCCGGACGGTCGCCCGCCGGGCGGACCGGACGGGCCGGGCGGTCACCCGCCGGACGGGCCGGGCGCTCCCCGGCCGGACGGGCCGGGCGCTCCCCCGCGGGGCGGGCCGGACGGTCCCCGCCCGGGACGGCGCCGCCGGCCCGGGTGGGACGCTCGCCCGGCGCGCGGCGGGCCGGGGTCTCCGGCGGCGGGATCTTGCCCTTCATCGGGCCCCACTCGTTCGGGTCCGGCACGCCCGGCGGGCGCATCGGGGCCCGCTTGGCCGTGCCCGCCTCGGACTCGCCCGGCTCCTTGGCCCCGGGCCAGGCCTTGGCGACCCGCGAGGCCAGCACGAACTCCTTGCGCAGCGGGTTGCCCTCGAAGCCCGGCGGCAGCAGCAGCGGCCGCAGGTCGGGGTGGCGGGAGAACCCGATGCCGAACATCTCGTGGGTCTCGCGCTCGTGCCAGGCCGCGCCCGGGAACAGGTCGATCACCGACTCGACGACCGGGTTGTCGCGGGCGACCCGGGCCCGCAGCAGCACCCCGTGCCGGCGCCGGGTGGACCACAGGTGGGCCACGACGGTGAAGCCCTCGTCCAGCTCGTCGACCGCCGACAGCCAGTCGAAGAAGTCGCAGCCCAGGCCGCCGGGGTCACGGGCGGCGTCGACCGCCGCCCACCACAGCGCGCCCGGCACGTCGACGACGGCCCGTTCGTGGCCGGGGCCACCGCCGGACACGCCGGTGGTGATCGGGCCCTCGGCGGGTGCGTCGGTCGCGTCTGCCGTCAGCAGGGCGACCATCCGCTCGCCGGCCTCTTCGGGGGTCATGCCGCACATCCTATGATCCGGCGCGGACCGGCTCCGGGCCACCGCGAGGACCGCGCCGGCCGACCCCCTTCCGGGGCGTCGCCGCCGGGACAGCGGGACGCGCGGATCTGTGGCAGGGTCCGCCGCAACCGATCGCGCCGGTGGCACGTGTAGTGCCCGTGACAGCGCAGGCCATGACCCTGGGCGCCAGAGCCGAACCGGAGACGCCAGCAGCCGTGCACGACGACCCGCCGACCTTCGACGAGGTGTACGCCGGGCACTTCGGCGACCTGACGGTGCAGCTCTACGCCTACTTCGGGGACCACCAGGAGGCGCAGGACGTGGTCCAGGAGGCCTTCTGCCGCGCGTACGGGCGGTGGAAGACGGTGAGCCGGTACGACGACCCGGTGGCGTGGATCCGCCGGGTGGCCTGGAATCTGGCCGTCAGCCGCTGGCGGCGTACCCGGACGGCGCTGAACTTCCTGCGCCGGCAGCGCCGCGACGAGGCCCGGCTCGACGGCCCGGGGCCGGACCGGGTGGCGCTGGTCGCCGCCCTGGCCACGCTGCCGGCCGCCCAGCGCCGGGCGATGGTGCTGCGCTACCTCGCCGACCTCAGCATCGCCGAGATCGCCGAGCGGGAGGGTGTCGCCGAGGGCACGGTCAAGTCGTGGCTGCACCGCGCCCGGGCCGCGCTCGCGACCCAGCTCGGCGCCGACACCATGGAGGTGCGCCGTGGCTGACGACCTCGAGGACCTCTTCGCCGGCCTGCGGGCCGACACGATGCCGCGGATCCGGCCGCCCGGCGTGGACCGGGTACGCCGTACCGTGCGCCGCCGCCGCACCGCGACCGCCGCCTTCGCCGGCGTGCTGCTGCTCGCGCTGAGCGGCACCGTGGCCCTGCTCGGCTTCCCGTCCCGGCCTCGCGTCCCCGCCGCGGACTCCCTACCGCAGACCGAACTGGACCGCCTGACCGGGGTGGCCGACCGGGCGGTGACGGCCGGCAATCCCGGGCCGGCCGTGTTCTCGCGCCGCGGCCCGGTCACCGGCTTCGTCAGCGCCACCGAGCAGATCTACCTCGGCGAGATCGACCTGCAGATCGCCTGCGCGGGCGCCGGATCGGTGACGCTGCTGGTCCGGGGCACGCCGGGCAGCGAGAGCGGCTCGACGGAACGGGTCGAGGTGGCCCGGCTGACCGCGCAGTGCACGGCCGAGCCGCTGCCGGC
Organism: Actinoplanes nipponensis; assembly: GCF_016862275.1. GTDB lineage: Bacteria > Actinomycetota > Actinomycetes > Mycobacteriales > Micromonosporaceae > Actinoplanes > Actinoplanes nipponensis. The sequence goes on from NZ_BOMQ01000074.1 coordinate 34,080, forward strand.
CGAGGCCACCTTCGTGCTGGGCCGGTTCGTCGACATCACCGTGGAGCTCGTCGACGTCGACAGCGCGCGCGGGCGGGCGGGCTTCGCGTACCGCGCGACCAGCGACACGGGCCGGCCCGCCGCCCGGACGGAGACCAACGACCCGGGCGGCGTCGTGCCCCAGGACCTGCCGCCGGGCTCGGGCTGGGGTGGCGGCGGCGAGGTGTCGGGCCGGCGCCTGGACAGCGGCTGGACGCCGTTGAACGGCGACTTCCGGCTGGCCGTGGCGTGCGCCGGCACCGGCACCCTGCGGGTCACGCTGCGGCAGGCCCGCAGCGCCGCCGACCCGGAGGGCACCGTGGCCGCGACCCGGACCTACGCGGTGGCCTGCCAGTACCCGCCGAAGCGGCAGGACCTCGTGGTCGGGAAGATCCGCAACCGGCCGGTCAACCTGACGCTGACCTACGGCAGCGCGTCACCGGCGCCCGGGGAAGCCGCGTTCCAGTTCCTGCCCCGCTGAGTCACAGGCCGGGGAGGCGGCCGTTGCGGAACACGTCGACGAAGTCCTGGTGGTCCTCGCGGGCCTGGTCGCCGTACCGGTGGGCGAAGTCCACCAGCAGCGCGAGGAAGCCGGCCTCGTCCTTGTCGACGGCGGCCACGATGGCCTCCTCGGTGGAGAAGTCGACCAGGTCGTGACTGGACTCGTCGTCGGCCACCGAGTGCATCCGGGCCACCGCACGGCCCAGGTCGGCCACGACGCCGCTGAGCTCCTCCGACTCGTTCACGTCGGCCCAGTCCAGGTCGGCCGCGTACGGCGAGACCTCGGCGACGAGCTGGCCGATGCCGCCCAGCTCGGTGTAGCCCAGCCACGGGTCGGCGTGCGCCTGCAGGGCCCGCTGCGACTCGGCGGTGCGGTGGCCCTGGTGCCGGAAGTAGGACCGGACCCGCTCGTCGTCGATCCACCGCGCCACGGCCGGCACCTGCGCCTGCTTCATGTAGATGATGACGTCGTTCTCCAGCGCCTGGGTGTGCCCCTCCAGCAGCAGGTTGTACGACGGCAGCCCGGCCGACCCGATGCCGACCCCCTTGCGCAGCTTGATGTCCTTGATGTTGGTGGACACCGAGTCGCCCTGCGAGGGCAGCGTGTGCAGGTAGTCCTGGAAGGCGGCGCGGACCGTGGCGGCGGTGGGCTCGTCGACGTCGTACACGCCGTCGCCCAGGGAGAACCGGCGCTCGTAGTCGTCGATCGTGGTCTGCCCGGCCAGCAGGTCGACCCGGGTGTTGAGCCGGGCCTCCTGGAGCACCCGGCGCAGCACGCCGTCGGCGTTGTCCAGGGTGATCGAGCCGATCGCGTCGTCGCCGCCGGCCGCCAGCGCGCGCAGCTCGGTCAGGTAGGCCCGCGCGAACGTGCCGACCAGCTCGGTGATCACGTCGTCGGAGAGCGCCTTGCTGTAGCCGATCAGGGCCACGCTGGCGCAGAACCGCTTGAGGTCCCAGACGAACGGGCCGACGTAGGCCTCGTCGAAGTCGTTGACGTTGAAGACGAGCTGGCCGGAGGAGTTCATGTAGGTGCCGAAGTTCTCGGCGTGCAGGTCGCCGTGGATCCACACCCGGCTGGTCCGCTCGTCGAGGAAGGTGTCGTCGCGGTAGGCCCCGGTCAGGTCGGCGTAGAACAGCGACGCGCTACCGCGGTAGAACGCGAACGGCGACGCGGCCATCTTCCGGAACTTGCGCCGGAAGGCCGCCGGGTCCAGCGCCATGAGGGCGCCGAACTCCCTGGTCAGTACGTCGATGATGAAGTCCGCGCGGTACTGGTCGCTCATGAGGGGCAGAGTAGCCGTACCGCACACTGTCAGACGGGCCGTTTGACCGCCGGGGCCGTCAGCGAGGCTGCGTCGCGGGGCCGCGTCGCGGGCGGGCCGGGGACGAGCGGGTCGGGCCGGTGCACCCCGCCCGGGCCGGACTGCTCGGCCGCGATCTTCTCCTGCAGCTGGAGGATGCCGTGCAGCAGCGCCTCCGGCCGGGGCGGGCAGCCGGGCACGTAGACGTCGACCGGAATGAGCTGGTCGACGCCCTTGGTCACCGAGTACGAGTCCCAGTACGGCCCGCCGCAGTTGGAGCAGGAGCCGAACGAGATGACGTACTTGGGCTCGGGCATCTGGTCGTAGAGCCGGCGGATCGCGGGGGCCATCTTGTCGGTGACCGTGCCGGAGACCACCATCAGGTCGGCCTGGCGCGGGCCGTGGGCGAACGGGATCACGCCGAGCCGCATGAAGTCGTGCCGGCCCATGCTGGTCGCGATGAACTCGATCGCGCAGCAGGCCAGGCCGAAGTTGAAGACCCACAGCGAGTAGCGGCGACCCCAGTTCAGCACGAACTTGATGGGATCTCCGAGCACTCCTGGCAGACCGGACACGCTCGTCAACCTACCCCGTGCCACGAGGGCCGCTGGAGCAGGCTCAGGAAGCCGGCCAGCAGGGCCTCGCGCAGCGCGGGCGGCGCCACGTCCAGCAGCGAGTTGACCGCGGCCATCCGGCCGCCGACGTCCTCGCCGAGCCCGAGCCCGAGCCCGGCGGCCAGCCCTTCGACCAGGTCGGGCGTCACCATCTGCGGGGTCAGCGCGCCGGCCGCCTCGAGCAGGGCGGGCGGCAGCGCCACCGGGCCGCGGGCGCGAGTCGCGGCGATCGCGGCGGCGAGGTCCGGGCCGAAGTCGGCGGCGGTCGCGCCGACCGCGGCGGTCACCGTGAGGTGGATGGTCGCGGGCAGGCCCCCGTACGCGAGCTGGGGCTGGGTGTGCCAGCCGCGCGCCGCCAGCTCGTCGGCGAGCACGAACAGGTCGACGTCCGGTTCGGTGGCCAGGCACACCACGGTGGTCTCGGGTGGGGCGAACAGGCGTACGCCGGCGGTGGCCTCGACCGCGCCGGCGAGCACGGCGACCGCGTCCCGGGTGTGCCCGGCCAGCCGCAGGTAGCCGTCGTCGCCCAGGTGGCGCAGGGTGGCCAGGGCGGCCGCGATGGGCCCGCCGGAGCGGGTGGACGAGATCACCGGGTTCACCATCGTGTAGCCGGGCCAGTCCGCGTACGCGAAGAACTGCGGCATCCGCAGCGCCGCGTCCCGGTGCAACAGCACGGAGACGCCCTTGGGCGCGTACGCGTACTTGTGCAGGTCGACCGAGATGCTGGTGACGCCGGGGACGGTGAAGTCGAAGTCCGGCAGGTCGGCGCCGAGCCGCCGCAGGTACGGCAGCACCCAGCCGCCGAAGCAGGCGTCGACGTGGAACCGCACGCCCCGCTCGGCGGCGAGCGCCGCCAGCTGCGGGATCGGGTCGACCACGCCGTGCGCGTAGCTCGGCGCCGAGGCCGCGACGAGCACGGTCTCCGGCCCGATGGCCGCCGCCGTCGCGAGCGGATCGGCCCGCAGGTCGGCGCCGACCGGCACCACGTCGAGGGCGACCCGCAGGTAGTGCGCCGCCTTGGCGAACGCGGCGTGCGCGGTGGACGGGACGACCAGCCGCGGCCGGTCGATCCCCGGGTGGGCGTCGCGGGCCGCCTTCACGGCCAGGATCAGCGACTCGGTGCCGCCGCTGGTGACGCTGCCGGCCACCTCGGGCGCGGCCGTGCCGGGACCGCCGCCGAGCAGCCGCCCGGCCGCCGCGACCAGCGCGTTCTCCATAGCCAGCAGGGACGGGAAGGCGGTCGGGTCCAGGCCGTTGACGTGCGCGGAGACGGCGTACGCGGCGTGGGCCAGCTCGTCGAGCCCGGCCACGGCGGGATCGTAGACGTAGGCGAACAGCCGCCCGCCGTGCGTGGGCAGGTCGGCCGCCCGCAGCTCGCGCAACTCGGCGAGCACCTGCTCGCCCGGAACGCCGGTGCCCGGCAACGCCTCGATCATGACCACCAAGCTAGTCCCGGGCCGACCCCTCGGCGAGCGCGGCCCGCGGCCCGGCGCATTTCCCTTCCCCGGGCGGTCGCCGGTGCGCGATTTGTGCCGGCTCGCCGCGGGCCGCGGACAAAGACGGAACGCCATTTCGGCGGACTTTTCCTCCGGCCGTCGGGCCCTTTCCGGCCAAGCCGCCCGATCGCGCCTATTCCTCCAACATCGGCGGGTCCCAAGGTCCTTTCGGCCAGTCGTCCGGCGGTCGCGGCGGGTAGTGCGGCGGCGGCGCGCAGGCGCTGGCGATGAACCGGTCGACGCGTTCCTCCTGCGGGGTGCGTTCCGGCGGCGCGCCGGCGGTGATGCCGGCCGTCGCGCCGGCCGTGGCGGCCGGCGAGACCCCGGACGACGTGCGGCGCTTCCGCAGCATGCCCTGCAGCGCCAGGATCGGCTCGACGCTGATCGCGATGGTGTCGCAACCGCGCGACTTCAGGTGGCGGTGGGCGTCGTCCCAGAGATCGTTCTCGGCGATCGTCCGCATGGCGTAGAAGAATCGCTCCAGCGAGACGACGGTGAGGTTGAGCGGGTTGAGCGGGCGCAGTTCGGGCTGTTCGGTGGTCATCGGACTCCCCGGTTCGGCTTCATCGGCTCCGATACCGGTTTATCGCGCACCGCCGACAATGGCGATCGGCCGACGAGCCGACGATTCCGGTTCTTTCGCCGTCGTGACGCGGGCCGTCCCGGTGATAACATCTCGCGCAGTTCCCCGATTATCCGATCATGCGAAGAACGGGGTGCATCGATGGATTCCGCAACCATTCGCCGGCAGATAGATCGCATTATCGCGGACGGTTCCGGCCGGACCCGCCCGGTGCTCGTGCAGATGGCGGCGCCCGGCGACGAGCGGGCCGAGCTGGCCCGCGCGGCCGCAACGGTGCTCTCCCGGCGCGCGCTGGGCGCCACCGCGCGCGACTGCCTGCCCCCGCGCCGGTCCGGAGCCCCGGAAGCTGCCGCCCGGCCCGGTCCGGACGCGGCCGTCGGCAGCCTCACCGCCGGCGTTCCGGCCGCGCGCGAACCCGCCGCCGGCGCCGACGGCCGCAAGTGGCTGGGCCCGCTGCTGGGGAATGCGGCCGTCCAGCGGGCCCTGGGCGCCGACGAGGACGCGGGCGGGCGGCTCTGGGCGGCGGACGCGGTGGCGCTCGATCTCCCGGTGGCGGAGCTGCGCGGCCTGGCCGACGAGGTCGACGGCATCGCCGGCGTCTACCCGAATCGGCGGCTGCCCGCCCCGCCGATGGTGACGGCCGGCCACCTCCCCGAGCAGGTGCTGGAGAACAGGGCCAGCTCGTGGGGCGTGGAGCGGATCGGCGCGCTGGCGGCCTGGGGCGCGTACGGGGCCCGCGGCGCCGGGGTCACCGTCGGCGTGCTCGACACCGGCGTGGATGCCGGCCATCCCGATCTCGCCGGCCGGATAGCCGCCTTCGCCGAGTTCGGGCCGGCCGGTCAGCGCATGGCGGCCACCGCGAACGACCCGGTCGGCCACGGCACCCACTGCTGCGGGACCCTGGCCGGCGGAAACAGCAGCGGCCAGTGGATCGGCGTGGCCCCGGAGGCCCGGCTCGTCGTCGGCAAGGTGCTCGACGAGCGCGGCGGCACCGACGCCCAGGTGCTGGCCGGCCTGACCTGGCTGATCGGCCAGGGCGTCGACGTGATCAGCATGTCCGTGAGCGGCCTGGTGGTGGAGGCCCAGGCGCCGCCGGTCTACACCCGGGCGATCCTCACCGCGCTCCGGCACGGCATTCCGGTCATCGCCGCGATCGGCAACCAGGGCGCGCAGACCACCGGCCTGCCCGGCAACGATCTCTACGCCCTGTCGGTCGGCGCGGTCGACCACCTGGACCGGCCGGCCGGCTTCAGCGGCGGGCGCACCCAGGTGCTGACGGAGTCGGAGTTCATCGACCGTTCCGCGCTGCCCATGCCGTACCTGAAACCGGAGGTCACCGCGCCGGGCGTGGCCGTCGTCTCGGCCGTGCCGGGCGGCGGGTGGGCGGCGCTCAACGGCACGTCCATGGCGGCGCCGCACGTGGCCGGCGCCGCGGCGCTGCTGCTCGGCGCGACCCGGATCCGGACCGCCGTGGCGGCCCGGGAGCGCGGCTTCGTCATCGCGGACCTGCTGGTCGGCGCGGTGGACGAGCTGGGGGAAGCCGGCCAGGACGACCGGTACGGGTTCGGCCGGATCAACGCGCTGCGGGCGATCGGGCTGGCCCACGACCGCGGCTACTGAGGTCTAGTCGCGATAGCGGCGCAGCAGGCCGACCGCCGGCCCGACCAGCACCGCCGGGACGAGCGAGAAGCCGAGCAGGACACCGAGGCGGGCCGTCGCGTCCTGGGCCGCCGCCTCGCCGGTGGACGACGAGACGTAGCCGAAGAGCTGCAGGACCAGCGCGTAGATGCCCGGGCCCAGGGCCAGGCCGAGGGTCTCCCCGGCGGTCCACAGGCCGGTGAACACCCCGGCCTGGCGGCGTCCGGTGCGCTCGGTGTCGCCCTCGATCAGGTCGGGCAGCATGGCCAGGGCGAAGACCTGCTGGCCGGCGTAGCCGCAGCCGACCAGGGCGACGATCAGGTAGATCGGCGGCCCGGGCAGCGCCGGCGCCGCCAGCAGGGCCAGGGCGCCGGCGGCGAACAGCAGGGACGCGGCGATCAGGCCCCGGCGCTTGCCGTGGCGGGCGCCGACCCGGCTCCACAGCGGCATCACCAGCAGCGCGGGGGCGACGAACGCGGCGAACAGGAACGTCGCGCCGGAGTCGGCGCCGATGACGTGGTCGGCGAAGTACTGCACGCCGGCGAGCATGGTGCCGATGCCGGCCGCCTGGACCACGTAGCACAGCAGCAGGCGGCGGAACGACGCGTTGGCCGCCGCGATCCGGAGCTGGGCGCGCAGGCTGGGCTCCTGGCCGGGCGCGGTGCGGGACGGCGCTGTGCGCGTACCGAAGAAGACGCCGAGCGTGCCCACGACGATGAGCGCGCCGACGAAGGCGCCGGACCACCGGTGGCCGGTCCGGCCGCCGCCGCCCAGGTCGACGACCAGCGGGGCGAGCGCGCCGGAGACCAGGATGGCCAGGGCCAGGACGGCGACCCGCCAGGTCATCAGGCGGGTGCGCTCGGCGCGGCCGCGGGTCAGCTCGGCCGGCATGGCCACGTAGGGCACCTGGAAGAACGCGAAGGCGGTGGCCGCGGCCAGGAACGCCACCGCGACGTAGGCGCCCGCCGCGGCGCCGGCGGCGAACGGCCCGGCGAAGATGGCCGCGAAGAGCACGCCCAGCGCCAGGCCCGCGCCGAGCAGGAAGCCGCGCCGGTCGCCGCTGCGGTCGGAGATCCGGCCCGCGACCGGGTTGACCAGCACGTCCCACGCTTTCGGCAGCAGCACGAGCAGCCCCGCCACGCCGGCGGCGACCCCCAGCGTGTCCGTCAGATACGGCAAAAGGAGCAGACCCGGTACTGTCCCGAAAGGTCCGGTCACCAGCGAGCCCAGGGAGTATCCGGTGACGACACGGCGGGACAGCTGTACGTCGTGCGAGGGACCGGCGACCGTCATGGACGCGGATGGTAACCATGGGTGGGCCGCTACGCCTACGCTTCGCCGAATGGAGAGTTCCGCACGGTCGTCCGGGGTCGCCGCCGGGGTCGCCGCGAGCCATCCGGCGACGGCCGCGGCCGGGCTGCGGGTGCTGCGGGCCGGGGGTACGGCGGCCGACGCCGCGGTCGCCGCCGTGCTCGCCACCTGCGTCGCCGAGACCGTCTACACCGGGCTGGGCGGCGGCGGGTTCGCCACCTACTTCGACGCCGCCACCGGCGCGGTGACCTGCCTGGACTTCTTCGTCGCGGTGCCCGGCACGGACGGCGACCGGGTGGCCGGGCCGATGCTCGCCGTGGACGTGTTCTTCGGCGGGGTGCCCCAGGTGTACTCGATCGGCGGGGCGAGCGTGGCGGTGCCCGGCGTACCGGTCGGGTGCGGCGAGGTGCACCGGCGCTGGGGCCGGCTGCCCTGGGCCGACCTGGTCGCGCCGGCGCTGGAGCTGGCCCGTACCGGCGTAGCGCTGCCGCCCGCGCACGCCCGGACCCTCGACGCCTGCGCCCCGGCCCTCGCCCATGGCGAGGGCGCCGCCGTCTACTCCCACCGCGGAAAGCTGCTGCAGGGCGGTGACCTGCTCTTCCATCCCGGTCTGGCGACGGCCATGGCGGCGCTCGCCGCCGAGGGGCCGGCGCTGTTCCACACCGGCTCCTACGCCCCGCTGCTGGTCGAGGCGGTCCGCGCGGCCGGTGGCGCGCTCGGCCCGCGCGACCTGGCCGACTACCGCGTGCTGGAGACCCCGGTCGACCGGGCCACGCTCGCCGGCCACCAGGTCCGGGCCCGGCACGACCTGAGCCGGACGGTGGACACGATCGCCGCCCTGCCCGGCGACCTGCCCGTGCTGCCGCGCCCGGCGCGGGCCGTCGCCGTGGCCGCCGCGCTCCGCGACCGCGGCCGGCAGAAGATCGGCGACACCACCAACGTCTCGGTGGTCGACACCGACGGCAACGCCTGCGTGATCACCACGACGATGGGTCTCGGCGCCGCGGTGTGGCTGCCCGGCCTGGGCGTCAACCTGAACTCCATGCTCGGCGAGGGTGAGCTGATCACCGACGGCCTCGCCCCCGGGGTGCGGATGTCGTCCAACATGTGCCCGCTGGTGGTCATCGACGACGAGGGGGCGCTCGCCGTCGCCGCCGGGTCGGCGGGGGCCTCCCGGATCCGGACCGCGCTGGTCGACACGCTGATCGGGGTGCTGGTCGACGGCGTCGACATGCCCACCGCGATCGCCCGGCCCCGCTTTCACGTGGTGGACGACACCGTCCACGCCGAGCCGGGCTACCCGCGCGACGAGCTGGCCGCGCTGGCCGACGCCGGCTGGCGGATCAACGGGTGGCCGGAGCTGAACCACTACTTCGGCGGCGTCACGGCGGTGGGTGTCGGCGGGGCGGCCGGCGACCCTCGCCGCGACGGCGTCGGACTGCTGCTGTAGGGCGCTCACATCGCGCGGGTCATGGTGGCCTTCGCGTCGGTGGCGATCTCGCGCAGCGCCACGTCCAGGTCGGTGGCGGTGAGCCCGAAGGTGCGCTCGGTCAGCGAGCTGTCCAGGATGAACGGCGCGTAGAACTGGTAGTCCATCTCGGCCAGCTCCCGGGCCATCGGCACCGCGAGGCCGGCCGTGCGCATCACGAACCGCGGCAGCGGCCGGACCCGCACCGGCTTCGCGCCGCTCACCGCGAAGTAGCGGGCGGCCAGGTCGCGGATGCTGATCGCCGGGGCCGACGGCACGTGCCAGGCCCGTCCCCAGGCGCGGTCGTCGCCGGCCAGCTCGACCAGGGTCCGGGCCACGTCGCCGGTGTAGGTGAAGGTGTGTGGGGCGTCGATGTCGGCGGGCGCCCAGGCCGTCCGGCCCTTGTGGACGGCCGGCAGCAGCACCGCGGAGAAGATCGAGGCCGCGCCCGCGCCGACGTAGTCCGAGCCGCGGACCTCGACCGTGCGCACGCCGCCGGCCAGGGCGTCCTGCCACATCTTGATCCGGACCCGGCCCTTGCGGCCGGTCGCGGCGAGCGGGCTGTCCTCGGTCATCCGGCCGCCCGGCACCGGGCCGTAGACGTAGAGGTTGCCGGTGATGGCCAGGACGGCGCCGGTGCGCTGCGCGGCGGTCAGCATGGCCCCGGCCAGCGGCGGCCACAGCGTCTCCCACTGGGTGTACGGCGGGTTCGCGCAGTTGTAGAGCACGGCGGCGTCGCGGGTGAGCTCGGTGAGCCGGTCCGCGTCGGCGGCGTCGGCGGCGATCCGCTCGATCAGCGGGTGGGCGGGGCCGGAGCCGCTGCGGGTCACGACGCGGACGGACTCGCCCCGCTCGGCGAGCAGGCGGGCCACCGCGGAGCCGACGGGACCCGAACCGACCACCACGTGCTTCGACATGACGTTCTCCTTTGTGAGCACTGCTCTCTCTTGAGAACGACAATCTCACTTTTCCCCGGCCGCCGCAAGAGCAGTGCTCTCTTTTGTGGCAGACTCCTCGCATGACAGCCGCATCGATCCGGGCCCGGGTACGCGCCGAGATGACCGACGAGATCAAGACCGTCGCCCGGCGCCACCTCGCCACCGACGGGGCCAACCTGTCGCTGCGCGCGGTCGCCCGCGATCTGGGCATGGCCTCGTCGGCCGTCTACCGCTACTTCGCCAGCCGGGACGAGCTGCTCACGGCCATGATCATCGACGCCTACGACGCGCTGGGCGGCACCGTCGAGGCGGCGGTGAGCGGCACCGGCTTCCCGGACCGGTTCCTCGGCGTGTGCCACGCCGTCCGTGACTGGGCGCTGGCCAACCCGCACGAGTGGGCGCTGATCTACGGCAGCCCGGTCCCCGGCTACCAGGCCCCGACCGACACGGTCGGCCCGGCCATCCGGGTGATCCTGGTGATCGGCCGGATCGTGGGCGAGGCGTCGGCGGCCGGCGAGGTGCCGGCCGGCGAGCCGATCGGCGGCCGGCTCGGCGACGACCTCCGGTACGTCGCGGAGCGGGCCGCCCCGGGCACGCCGCCGCAACTGGTCGCCCGGGCCATCGCCGCCTGGATCCACCTCTGCGGCGCGGTCAGCGCGGAACTGTTCGGCCAGCTCAACAACACGATCGAGGCCCGCCGCGAGTTCTTCGAGCTGCAGATGCGCGGCGCGGCCGCGATGATCAGCCGCCCGGCCTGACGCCGCTGCGGCGGGCGTGGATCACATGGCCGCCGGGGGTGTCCCTCGGCACGTCGGGCCGGCCGAACCAGCGGGCCGCCAGCTCCGCCGGGCCCAGGTCCGTCAGCTCGTCGAAGCCGCGGGCGCGCAGCTCGGCGGCCAGCTCGCCGGGCAGGAAGTACGTCCGCCACGGCTCCCCGATGCTCGCCACCCGCGCCGCGCGGGCCTCGAGCGCCGCCCGCCGCTCGGGCGCCATCGACGACGGCGGCATCGCGTAGTCGAAGACGACCTCCGACCGCGGCGTGGCCGCGATCAGCGACAGCGTCTCGTCGTAGCCGGCCCGGCTCAGGTACGGCACGACGCCCAGCCACAGGAAGAACGCCGACTCCTCCGCGACCAGCCGGTCGGCCAGCGACTCCCGTTCGAAGTCCACCGGCACGTACGTCAGCGACCCCGGCACCGCGATGCCCGCCGCGGCCAGCCGCGCCCGCTTGAACGCCTGGGTGTCCGGATGGTCCACCTCGAAGACGCGCAGCTCCGGCCACGGATTGCGGTAGGCGAACGTGTCCAGCCCCGCGCCCAGCACGACCAGCTGACGGGTGCCGTTCCGGACCGCCGCGGCCAGGGCGTCCTCGGCGAACCTGGTCCGGGCGGCGATGAACAGGCGCAGGCCTCGGCGGTGCGGCGCCTGCTCGGCGTCCGGCGGCACACCGAGGATCGGTACGGCCAGCGGGTCGCTGAAGATCGAGCCGCCCTCGATGAGCTGGTGGGCGGCCCGGTAGCGGGCCGCGCTGAACGCCGTCCGGCTGGGCTGTCCGGTCTCCATCAGGGCGTCCACCTCGCTCGGGCCATGTCCACGTGCTCCCCCCGCAACGGCACGCCCTCGCTGAGCAGCCGCTGCCGGGCCTCCTGCTCGTGCCCCGGCGGCATCCGCCCGGAGCTGGTGACGACCCGGTGCCACGGCACGCCGCCGCCGTGCCGGGCCATGATCGTGCCGACCTGCCGCGCCGAGTTGCGACCCGACTGCTCCGCGAGCGCGTCGGCCACCGCCCCGTAGGACATGACGTGGCCCTCCGGGATGCTCTCGACGAGCCGGAGGACCTCCTCGACGTACTCCTGCGGTGTCACCGACGCCACGATATGGGATCTCACCCGGACGCCGCAGGCCCCGGCGCGCAGAATGGGCGGGTGCGGGAACAGGTGACGGGTGCGCGACGGATCGTGGTGAAGGTGGGCTCGTCCTCGCTGACCACCGCGGCCGGCGGGATCGACGAGCAGCGGGTGGACGCGCTCGTCGACGCGCTCGGCCGGCTGGCCACGGGGGGCCGGGAGGTGGTGCTGGTCTCCAGCGGCGCCATCGCCGCCGGCCTCGCCCCGCTGAAGCTGCCCCGGCGCCCGCGCGACCTGGCCACCCAGCAGGCCGCCGCCTCGGTGGGACAGGGCCTGCTGATCGGGCGGTACGCGGCCGGCTTCGCCCGGCACGGGCTCACCGTGGGACAGATCCTGCTCACCGTCGACGACGTCACCCGGCGCGCGCACTACCGCAACGCGTACCGGACGCTGCGCAAGCTGCTCGACCTCGGGGCCCTGCCGATCGTCAACGAGAACGACACGGTCGCCACCGAGGAGATCCGGTTCGGCGACAACGACCGGCTCGCCGCCCTGGTGGCCGCGCTGGTCCAGGCCGACCTGCTGGTGCTGCTGTCCGACGTGGACGCGCTCTACACCGGCGACCCCGCGACCCCGTCCGCCCGCCGCATCACCGTGGTCCGCGACGAGAACGACCTGGCCGACGTCTCGGTCGGCGCCGCCGGCAAGTCCGGCGTCGGCACCGGCGGCATGGTCACCAAGGTCGAGGCGGCCCGGATCGCCACCGGCTTCGGCATCCCGGTGGTGCTGACCGCGGCGCCGCTGGCCGCCCGGGCCCTCGCCGGCGACGACGTGGGCACCCTGTTCCACGCGGTCGACCACCGCCCGGCGGCCCGGCTGTTCTGGCTGGCCCACGCCACGTCACCGCGCGGCCGCCTGCATCTGGACGCCGGCGCGGTCGCGGCGGTCGTGGCCCGGCGCAAGTCGCTGCTGCCGGCCGGGATCACCTCGGTGGACGGCTCGTTCGTCTCGGGCGACCCGGTGGACCTGGTGGACGCGGGCTCGGGCCTGTCGGTCGCCCGCGGCCTGGTCAACTACGACGCGGTCGAGCTGCCGGCGCTGCTCGGCCGCTCGACCCCGGAACTGGCGGCGGCGCTGGGACCCGGCTACGAACGCGAGGTCGTGCACCGCGACGACCTGGTGCTGCTGTGACACCCCGGCGACGGGGCTGCCCTCGCCGCCTCCACGGTGCAAGGATTGAGCCGTCGCCGTCCGTCACGGCGCAGGGGAACGAGGAGTCGTCATGACTGTGCTTCAGCAGGCCGCCGAGGCCCGGGTCGCGAGTATCGAACTGGCCGCCGCCACCCGCGCCGAGAAGGACGCCGCGCTGCTGCTGATGGCCGACCGGCTGATCGAGCGGGCCGACGACATCGTCGCCGCGAACGCCGTGGACGTGCAGAACGCGCGCACCGCCGGCTCGCCGGAGGCCATGATCGACCGGCTGACGCTGACCGCCGAGCGGGTCGCCGCGATGGCCGACGGCCTGCGCCAGCTGGCCGCCCTGCCCGACCCGGTCGGCGACGTGGTCCGCGGTTCGACCCTGGCCAACGGCCTGGAGCTGCGCCAGATCCGGGTGCCGTTCGGCGTGGTGGGCATCATCTACGAGGGCCGGCCCAACGTGACGGCGGACGCGGCCGGCATCTGCCTGAAGTCCGGCAACGCGGTGCTGCTGCGCGGCTCCGGCTCGGCGCAGAGCTCGAACGCGGCGATCGTCTCGGTGCTGCGCAAGGCCGTCGCCGACGCGCACCTCCCGGCCAACGCGATCCAGCTGCTCGACGCCACCACCCGCGACTCGGTCAAGGAGCTGATGCGCGCCCGCGGCCTGGTCGACGTGCTGATCCCGCGCGGCGGCGCGTCGCTGATCAAGACGGTGGTCGAGGAGTCGACGGTCCCGGTGATCGAGACCGGCGTGGGCAACTGCCACGTGTACGTCGACGAGGGCGCCGACCTGGAGAAGGCCCTCGGCGTGGTGCTCAACTCGAAGACCCAGCGGCTGTCCACCTGCAACACGGCGGAGTCGCTGCTGGTGCACTCCTCGCTGGCCGAGTCGTTCCTGCCGCTGGTGGTCGAGGAGCTGGTGGCGGCGGGCGTGACCGTGCACGGCGACCCCCGGGTGGCCGGCTTCGACGGCGTGGTGCCGGCCACCGAGGAGGACTGGGGCCGGGAATACCTGTCGGCCGACATCGCGGTGGCGGTGGTCGACTCCATGGACGACGCGCTCGACCACATCCGCCGCTACGGCACCGGCCACACCGAGGCGATCGTGACCGAGAGCCTGGTGTCGGCCCGCCGCTTCGCGGCCCGGGTGGACGCGGCGGCCATCATGATCAACGCCTCGACGCGGTTCACCGACGGCGGGGAGTTCGGCTTCGGGGCGGAGATCGGCATCAGCACGCAGAAGCTGCACGCCCGCGGTCCGATGGGCCTGCCCGAGCTGACCTCGACGAAGTACATCGTCACGGGCAACGGCCACACCCGCTGACGGCGCCGCGGGTCAGCGGCGGGCGCCGAAGGACGTGCGGCAGGCGCGGATCGCGATCAGGGTCGTGTTCACGTCGAACAGCGGCCCCTCGTCGCTGTCCCAGCCGCCGTCCGTGCGCTGCGTCTCGCTCAGGCGCTTGCGGGCGCTCTGCAGCAGCCAGTCGTCACCGAGGTTGACCCGGCGCAGGGCTGCCGCCATGTTCGCCGCGTCCGACGGGGACATGTCAGGCAGCCGGTCGCCGAGCACCAGCTGCACCCGCGCCGACTCGTAGAAGAACTGCTGCTCGTGCAGCAGACCGGCGGCGTGCCAGCCGGTCGCCAGGAACGAGGGCCAGGTGCCGTCCGGGCGCAGCTGGGCCACCACGAACCGGGCCGCCGCCTGCAGCGTGGTCGCGTACCGGGCGGGCTCCTCGTGGTGCGGGTGGGCCTCGACCTCCGCGACGGTGAGCCAGAAGCCGGCGACCGCGGTCAGGTAGAGGGTCGCCTCCGGGTCGCCCGGCAGCGCCCACGGCGGCGCCTCGGCGGCCAGCGACTGGTCCTCCTGCCAGGTGCCGTCCGGGCGCTGCACCGAGGCCAGCCAGGCCAGCGCACGGTCCGCCTGGGGGCCGTGCAGACCGCCGAGGTCGTCCAGCTCGGCCAGCCGGAAGCAGGTCGCGTCGACCGACGGCACGGAACCGTCGCCGGCCGCGGGCCAACCGCCGGCCGGGGTCTGCTCCGCCGCGATCCGTTCGAGCGCGGCGGGCGGCGGCGGGGTGCCCGCTCGCAGGTAGGAGAGCCGCGCGCGCTCCACCGGGTCGCCGTGCGCTACGACGTATCCGATCGCGGCATCGATGTCGACCACGGTCGTGACGCTACAGCGCAGGCCCGCTTTCCGCTGGGGTGTCTCGGTAACTGTCTAATAGGTCCGGTCCGCCCTCTTCGTAACGGTAGACCAACGCACCGTAACCAGCAGGCCCCCGCCTCCCCCAGGTCAGCGCGGCGGTCGGCACGATGCGCCACCTCGTTGCGTCACGCAGCGTTTGGGCGGTTCTCACCATCCCGCACAGAAAGACCACCGGCCGCCGACCCGAACGGGTCGGCGGCCGGTGGCCGCGACGGGGACCTCAGTAGGAGGGCAGCGACGGGTCGACCGTGTTGACCCAGGAGACGATGCCGCCCTGGACGTGCACGGCGTCCTTGAAGCCGGCCGCCTTGAGCGCGGCGAGCGCCTCGGCCGACCGCACGCCCGACTTGCAGTGCAGCACGATCTGCCTGTCCTGCGGGAAGCGCGCCAGCGCCTCACCGGACAGGATGTCGCCCTTGGGGATCAGGGTCGCCCCCGGGATGCTGACGATCTCGTACTCGGCGGGCTCGCGGACGTCGACCAGGAACATGTCCTTGCCGGAGTCCTGCCACTCCTTGAGCTCGCGGGCCGTGATCGTCGCGTTCAGGGTGGCCTCCTGCGCCTCCTCGGAGACCGCGCCGCAGAAGTCCTCGTAGTCCTCCAGCAGGTCGGTCACCGTCGGGTTCTCGCCGCAGAGCGCGCAGTTCGGGTCCTTGCGGACCTTGATCTTGCGGTATTCCATCTCCAGGGCGTCGTAGACCATCAGCCGGCCGACCAGCGGCTCACCGATGCCGGTGATCAGCTTGATCGCCTCGTTGACCTGGATCGAGCCGATGGACGCGCAGAGCACGCCCAGGACGCCGCCCTCGGCGCAGGACGGGACCATGCCGGGCGGGGGCGGCTCCGGGTAGAGGCAGCGGTAGCACGGACCGTGCTCCTCCCAGAACACCGACGCCTGGCCGTCGAAGCGGTAGATCGAGCCCCAGACGTACGGCTTGCCGAGCAGGACCGCCGCGTCGTTGACCATGTAACGGGTCGCGAAGTTGTCGGTGCCGTCGACGATCAGGTCGTACTGGCTGAAGATCTCCTTGACGTTGTCGCGGTCCAGCGCGGTGTTGTGAATGATCACGTTCACCAGCGGGTTGATCTCGCGAATGCTGTCGGCGGCGGACTCGGCCTTGGGCCGGCCCACGTCGGACACGCCGTGGATGACCTGGCGCTGCAGGTTGGACTCGTCGACGGTGTCGAAGTCGATGATGCCGAGGGTGCCGACGCCGGCCGCGGCCAGATAGAGCAGGGCGGGAGAGCCGAGACCACCCGCGCCGACGGCCAGGACCTTGGCGTTCTTCAGCCGCTTCTGTCCGTCCATCCCGACGTCGGGGATGATCAGGTGACGGGAGTAACGGCGGATCTCGTCGATGCTCAGCTCGGCGGCCGGCTCGACGAGCGGGGGCAGTGACACGGTGAACTCCCCGGGATCGGCGGTAAGGTGCGGCCCCCATTGTTGCTCGTCGGCCGCCGTTCTGGACATGACGTGGAACACCGGCCCGACATGCGGGACACGGGAATGCGGGCTCAGGCCACCGGATCGCCGGCGTACCGCTCGCCGCGCGGGTACGGCCAGGCGTTGGCGACGCACCCGTTCAGCCCGTAGGTCTGCTGCATCATCACCGGGGCCGGCCGGCCCGCGCCCGGACACGACTCGTGGCCGTAGCCGAGCTGATGGCCGACCTCGTGGTTGACGGCGTACGCCCGGTAGACCGTCAGCGGCGCGCCGTAGCCGGGCACCGCCGACCCCCAGCGGTCCTCGTTGATGATCACCTGGCCGGGCAGCCGGCACGAGGTGAAGCCGTCGGTCCGCAGCCCGCCACCGGCGCACATCCGCTCCGAGGTGGCGGCGGAGGCGAGGTAGACGGTGAACTCCGCGGCCGTCCCGGCCGGCACCCGCTGCAGCCGGGCCTGCCGGCCGGCGGTCCAGCTGCGCGGGTCGCCCAGGATCCGGTCGACCGCCCGGGCGAAGTCGCCGCCGTCGCCCGGCGCGAGCCGCTCCTCGACGGCGACCTTGAACCGCCGCAGCGTGCCCGTGGAGCCGAGCACGGGGCCGTAGCCGCCCGCGAGGGTGAATCTTCCGGGCACCGCCGGAGCCGCGGCCTCGCGCAGCGCGCGGTCGGCGGCGTCGGGCGGCACGGCACGCGCGGGGTCGGCCGCCGGGGCAGCCGGCGAGCTGCCGGCACCACCGGGCCCGCCCGAGCTCCCCGGCACCGTTTCGGAGGGCGGAGCGCCTCCTGGCGTGGCGCCTGCGGGGCCGGCTGAAACGGTGGACGGCGGCGCTGCGGACACCGGCCCGGCCGGGCCGGGCTCCGCGCCATCGCCGGCCCGCGCCCCGGACCCCATACCGGCACCAGCACCGGCACCGGCCGCATCGGCGTCGTCCCGCAGGAGCCGGCCCAGCCCGACGGCCAGGAGCGCGAGAAGCAGCAACAGCAGGACGACGGCCCGACGGCGCCGGGCGTACATCCGGGCCCGGGATGAGCTTCTTGTCGCTTTTGGCATGACATCAGCAAGAGTGCCAGAGTCGGCCGCCGGTCACCGGCGTTTGGGCGCGACTCCTCAGAGGGACGGACCCGCGAAGCGCCGGCCGTTGCGGCGGGGCCACGCGTACGGCACGCACCCCCGCATCGTCAGGCTCTGTTGCACCATCACCGGCGCCGGACCGCCGCGCCGGGGGCAGCCCTCGTGGTGGTAGCCCAGCTCGTGCCCGGTCTCGTGGTTGATCACGTACTGCCGGTAGACCGTGATCGGCACCTTCGCGTCGCGGTACGGCTTGGCCGACAACCGCCAGCGGTCCAGGTTGATGATCACCTTGCCGGTCGCCCGGCAGGACGTGTACGGCCGCCCGTTCACCGTGATGTTGACCCCGCCGACCCGGCACATCCGTCCCGCGGTGTCGCGGGTGGCCAGGTACACCGTGAAGTCGGCCCGCTCGCCGCCGGACACCCGTTGCAGCCGCAGCCGCCCGTCGCCGATCCAGCTCCGCCTGTCCCCCAGGGTCGCCTCGACCTGTGCCGCGAAGGCCGCCACGTCCTCGTTGCCGCCGCGCTCGACGGCGACCCGGAAGCGCCGCAGCCCGCCCTTCGCGCCGAGCACCCGGCCGCGGCCCGGCGCGTACGTGAATCGGCCCGTGCCGCGGGTCGGCACGCTGCCCGACAGGGCCAGCAGATCCTGGGGCACGGCCACCGAGGTCGCCGAGATCATCGGCGCGGGCGCGGCCGACGGCGGCGTGGAGCCAGGAGGAGCCGAGGGCGCGCCGGCGACCGGCGCGGAGACCGGCACCCGCCGGGCCGGCAGCAGCAACCCGGCCGCCGTCAGCAGCGCCGCAACCACCAGAGCCACGAGCCACCAGCGACGCCGGCGGCGCCGGCCGCCGTTCCGTTCGGCGGTCAAGTCGGCGACCGTGACGGGGGTACGCGACTCGATCATCGCCATCAGCGTGCCATACGGCACGCACGCTGTCCGCCCTCCGGTCAACCCTGCGAGCTCGCTCACCCCGGTGGCGACAGCGGGCGTTCGGCGCCCCGGCCGGCCGGCGCGCCGACCTCGGCCAGCATGCCCACGACCGCCCGCGCGACCAGGCGCGGAACCTCCATCTGGGCGACGTGGCCGACGCCCGGCAGGATCAGCAGCCGGCTGTCCGGGATCGCCCGGGCCACCTGCGCCGGCACCCGCGGATCGACCAGTTCGTCCTTCAGGCCGCCGATCACCAGGGTGGGCGCGGTGATCCGAGCGGCCAGCCGCCACTGCGAATTCACCCCCGGCAGGTACGCCCGGAGGAAGCTCGACACCAGCCCGCGCAAGGTGCCGAGGTACGCCTTCGCGTAGTGCTCGACCGTGTACCGGAGCTTGATCTCCTCGATAGCCTCGGCCCGGCGCTGCGGGCTCACCTTGGTGGTGTCGCCGAAGCAGGCCAGCAGAACCTGTTGCGCCATCTGTTCCGGGGTGAGGCGGGCCATCCCCCAGGCCAGCAGCCGGTCGGCGCGGGGCAGCGCGAGCAGCGGCAGCACCGGCCCCTGCGCGGTGCGCCGGGGGTCGAGGAACGGCATGGCCGGCGAGATCAGCGTCAGGGTCCTGATCAGGTCGGGACGCAGCGCCGCGACCCGGACGCAGATGGAGCCGCCCAGGGAGTTGCCGATCAGGTGGACCGGGCCGCGCCCGGCCGCCTCCAGGTAGCCGGTCAGCTTGTCGGCGAACGCCGCGATGGAGTAGCGCGGGCTGGGGTCGCTGTAGCCGAAGCCGGGCAGGTCCATGGCCTGGCCGTCCAGCCGGTCGGCCAGCAGCCCGGCGAAGTCGGTCCAGTTCTGCGAGGAGCCGCCGAGGCCGTGCACGTAGACGGCCGGCTCGGCCGCCGGCGTGGCGCCGGGGGTGTCGCGGACGTGCAGCATCGCGCCGTCGATCATGACCCGGCGGGCGGGCCACGGCGGTGGCACGGCGCCGTCCGGCGGCAGGACGTCGTCGCCGGCGAGAATCGCACCCTTCATCAGGACAACAGTGCCTCGAGGCGACGGTTGACCGCATTGAGTGTGGCGCGCACCATGGCGTGCCGGTCGTCACCGGTGATCACGGCGGAGCCGGAGAGCTGTTCCACCCAGCCGCCGACCGACAGCAGCATGACCACCACGGCGACCTGCATCGAGCCGAACTGCACGGCCGCGGCGTGCTCGACGAAGCACCGCGCCGGCCCGTCCGCGTGATCGGAGGTGGTGAGCAGCTCGTCCACGGCGCCGGCGGTGGCCGTCGCGCACAGCCGCAGCAGGTAGCCGTCGACCGCCGGCCCGGTGGCCTCGCCGGCCGCGACCTGGCCGTTGACGGTGAGCCGCACCTCGACGGTGGCCTCGGTGCCGAACGTGTTGACCCGGACGTTCTCGATCATGACCCGCGGGCCGGGGCGCTCGCCGATGTCGAGCGGCCGCGGCGGGGCGGGCTCGATGCCGACCGGCGTCTCGCCCGGGCCGGCTAGCCGGCCGGACGAGTAGCTGCTCGAGGTGGTCACCGGGCGGCCGGACGGGTTGGGCTGGCTGGGCACGAACGGCGCGGACGCGGGAGCCGAGGCCTGCGCCGCCGGGGGCGCCGAGGCGGGCGCCGCCGGCAGCGACGACACCGGGGCCGGCGCGGACGGCGGGACCGAGCGTGGCGTGGGCGAGGGCGGGCCCGAGCGCGGCGCGGAGGAAGGCGGGGCCGAGCGCGGCGCGGAGGAAGGCGAGGCCGAGCGCGGCGCGGAGGAAGGCGGAGCCGAGCGCGGCGCAGACGAAAGCGGGGCCGAGCGCGGCGCAGACGAAAGCGGGGCCGAGCGCGGCGCGGGCGACGGCGGGGCCGAGCGCGGGACCGGCGCGGGCGACGGCGGGGCCGACGTGGGCAGGGCCGAGCGCGGCGCGGGGGCCGGCGGCTGCGGGCCGGCCAGCGGGGACGCGCCCTTCATCGCGGCGTCCAGACCCATCCTGTCCTGCAGCAGCCGGGCGACCTGCCGGCTCACCTCGGCCGGGTCGGCGCCCTCGGACAGGTCCAGGCGGAGACTGTGCGCGCCGGCCGGCGTGGAACGCAGCGAGGCGTCGCGCACCCCCTCCACCTCGCGGACCGCGGCGAGGATGGCGTTCACGTCGAAGCCCTCCTGACGTTCCTGCGCCGACGGCACGTCACCGCGGCGCAGGTGGGTCGCGATGCGGGCCAGCGCGGGGGTCTCGGCGGGTGGCTCCACGGACGGCGGCTCCGGGACGGTGGGCACGTCCGGCTGGGCCGGGACGCGCTGCGGCAACGCGGGGAAGGACTGCTCCCCGGTGCCCGGGCCGGGGTCGCCGGCGGGACGGCCGGAGAACGCGGAGGGCGGGGCGTATCCGGACGGGGTCGCGGCCGGCTCGTACGGCAGCCGGCGCGGGAAGCTGGTGGGATCGTACGACGGCCGCGCCGGGCCTTGATCGCCGGAACGTGACTCGTCGGTAGCCGCCGGCGGGACGACCCGGGGCAGGCCGGCCATCGGCGTCGGCGGGTCCAGCGCGTGCCGGGCGGAGTCGGTGGTGATCCAGTCGGCCCGGCGGCCGCCGGGAGTGGCCGGGCGTACCGCCGGGAAGGGCCGCTCGGCCGGCACGGCCGCACGCTGCCGGCCCGCCTGCGGACGCGGCGGCTCCGGGCCGGCGTCGTCCAGGTCACCCTCGTACGGGTACGGCGGCGCGCTCGCCGGCAGCCCGGTGATCGCGCGCAGCTCGGTGGTCTCCTGCGCGTCCGGGCCCAGCAGCTCGGGCCCGAGCGGGTCCGGGCGCTCGGCGCCGCCCCGCGGTGGGCCGCCGGCGCGCGGCGGGTCGTCCGGCCGGGGCTCGTTGCCGCCGGGCGCGAGGTGGGCGAGCAGGTCCTGATAGCGGGCGCGGCTGTCGGACCAGCGCGGCGCCGCGGCGTTCTCGAGGCGGGACCCCGCAGCGTCGGGCGCGGGGGCCGGGGAGAAGGACGGCGGGGGCGGCGGCATGGTGAACGGCCGGATCTCCCCCGAAGGGGGGTCCTCCGGCGGGGGGCGCTCCTGGGTGAACGGGCGGACCTCGGTGGCGGGCCGGCGCCAGGCGGGCACCTCGGCCTCGGGGTCCAGCGCGGAGCCCGCATTGGACCAGGGGCTCTCGCGAGCTGCCCAGCCGTTCAGCCGGGTGCGGTCGCGCGACTCGGCGCCGGTGCCGCCGTCCGCTGCACCGGCGTCCCCGGAATGCCCTGATTCGTCCACCGTGCGCTCCTCGCTTGCCCCCGCTGAGGCTACCGTGTGGTTGCAGTGGCGATAAGTTGCAGCGTCGCGACAATTGCCCGCCCGGCAAGCGACAGATGGCGAACCGGGCAATCCGCGCCCTACCGCGGGGGAAACAATCTCGGAGGTTCACATGACCGCTGCGTCCGGCGGGGCACAGACGGCGGGGCGCCCGACGCGCCTGCCGCGCTCCGCGCGCCGTAAGCAGCTGCTTGCCGCCGCGCAGCAGATCTTCGTGGCACAGGGGTACCACGCCGCCGCGATGGACGAGATCGCCGAGCAGGCCGGCGTCTCCAAGCCGGTGCTCTACCAGCACTTCCCCGGCAAGCTCGAGCTCTACCTGGCCCTGCTGGACACGCACTGCGACGCGATAATCGCCAAGGTGCGCGGCGCGATGCTGGCGACTCCGGACAACAAGGAGCGGGTCAAGGGCGCCGTACGGGCGTACTTCGACTTCATGGACCACGAGAGCGAGGCCTTCCGGCTGGTCTTCGAGTCCGATCTGCGCAACGACCCCCAGGTCCGCGAGCGGGTGGAGCGCGTCGAGCAGGGCTGCATCGCCGCGATCACGGACACGGTGGTCTCGGACACCGGCCAGAACCAGGCGAACGCCGAGCTGCTCGCCTCCGGCCTGGTCGGCGCGGCCGGCCAGGCGGCCCAGTACTGGCTGGCGAGCGGCCGGCAGACCCCCAAGGCCGAGGCGGAGGCCCTGGTCGCGGCCCTGATCTGGCGGGGCATCGCCAGCTTCCCGCTGCAGGGTGAGTCAACGACCGGTACGCCCGGGGAAATCGGCTAGCCTTCATGTCGGAAGACATCTGAGGAGGAGGACCCCGTGGAGGTCAAGATCGGCGTGCAGTACGCCCCGCGCGAGCTGGTGCTGGAGAGCGCGCAGACGCCGGCCGAGGTCGAGCAGGCCGTGACCGAGGCGATGGCCAAGGACAGCGTTCTCACTCTGACCGACGAGAAGGGCCGCAAGGTGATCGTCCCGATCGCCAAGGTGGCCTACGTGGAGATCGCCGAGAAGTCCGAGCGGCCGTTCGGCTTCACCACGCGATAACGGACGAGCAGCACCGAAACGGCAGGCTTCCCACCCGGGATCCTGCCGTTCCGGCGTTGAGGTGCGAAATCTCTCGGTCGGGTAGACTTGCCGATGTCGCCGTCGACGTCGGCTCGATATCGAGTCGCCGCGGCGACGCGCGTGCGGCCCGCGATCATCTCGCGTGTGGCCCGCGCTCTACCCAGACCGCGCCCCAGGAATTCGACGGGCGCACCACGAGAGGCACCCGCAGAACTCCATGACCGACATCGAGAACAACGAGACCGAACCGGCCCTGGTCCCCGTCCTGACCCGGGCCCCCGTCCGCCCGGACAGCCCCACCTTCGCCGAGCTGGGCGTCCGCGCGGAGACCGTGGAAGCGCTGGCCACGGCCGGCATCACGCGCGCGTTCGCCATCCAGGAGTACGCGCTCCCCATCGCCCTGCGCGGCACCGACCTCATCGGCCAGGCGCCGACCGGCACCGGCAAGACCCTCGGCTTCGGCCTGCCCCTGCTGGAGCGGGTGCTCGCCCCGAGCGAGGGCGCCGACGGCCAGCCCCAGGCGCTCGTCGTCGTGCCGACCCGCGAGCTGGGCCTCCAGGTCGCCCGCGACATCGCCGCCGCCGGCAGCACCCGTGGCGTGCGCGTGCTGCCGATCTACGGCGGCGTGGCGTACGAGCCGCAGGTCGACACCCTGAAGAAGGGCGTCGAGATCCTGGTCGGCACCCCCGGCCGCCTGCTCGACCTGGCCAAGCAGAAGCAGCTGAAGCTGGGCTCGATCAAGGCCCTGGTGCTCGACGAGGCCGACCGGATGCTCGACCTGGGCTTCCTCGAGGACGTCGAGAAGATCCTGGCGATGCTCCCGAGCGAGCGTCAGACGATGCTCTTTTCGGCGACCATGCCGGACCCGATCGTCGCCCTGTCGCGCCGCTTCTTGCACCACCCGGTGACCATCCACGCGGGCCACACCTCGGAGAGCGGCCCGTCGCCGCTGACCAAGCAGGTCGTCTACCGCACCCACCCGCTGAACAAGCTGGAGATGGTGGCCCGGATCCTGCAGGCCCGCGAGCGCGGCCTGACCATGATCTTCACCCGCACCAAGCGGGCCGCCGACCGGGTGGCCGAGGACCTCGACTTCCGCGGCTTCGCGGTCGCCGCCGTCCACGGCGACCTGGGCCAGGGCGCCCGCGAGCGGGCCCTGCGCGCGTTCCGCACCGGCAAGATCGACGTGCTCGTGGCCACCGACGTCGCGGCCCGCGGCCTGGACGTCTCCGGCGTCACCCACGTGCTCAACTACGACTGCCCGGAGGACCCGGACACGTACACGCACCGCATCGGCCGCACCGGCCGGGCCGGCGCGACGGGCGTGGCGGTGACCTTCGTGGACTGGGAGGACATGCCGCGCTGGGTGCTCATCGACAAGTCGATGGGGCTCAACATGCCGCAGCCGCCGGAGACGTACCACACGTCGCCGGCGCTCTACTCCGATCTGGACATTCCTGCCGAGATCTCGGGCACGCTGCCGACCGCCGGGCGTACCCGGGTGGGCCTGTCGGCCGAGATCGAGGAGGACCTGGGCGGCACCCGCCGCCGGGGCAGCCGCGACGGCGGCCGCGACGCGGGCCGCAGCGGTGGCCGGGGCGGTCGCGGCGGCAGCGGCGGCAGCGACCGGCCGGCGCGGGGACCGCGTCGTGAGGAAGCGGCGCCGGAGGCCTCGGCCCCGGTGAGCGAGGAGGCCGGCGACCGGCCGCGCCGGCAGCGTCGCCGCCGCCGCGCGGGCGACCCGCTGACCGAGACGGAGCAGGCCACGATCGCCGAGGGCACGTCGCCCGCTCCGTTGTTCTCGGACGGCTCCGAGGCGGCCCCGGAGCTCGCTCCCGCGGGTGACAGCGACCCCGACGGCCAGTCCGACGACGGTGACGGCGACGCGGCGGGCCGTCCGCGGCGCCGCCGGCGTCGTGGTGGCCGCGGCACCCGCAGCGCGGGCGGCGCAGACGTGACGTCGGAGGACGGGGAGCCGGCATCCGGCCCGGATTCTTTCGGCGCAGATTCGACCGGCCCGACTTCGACCGGCCCGGATTCGACCGGCGCGGGCTCGACCGGCGCGGGCTCGGCTCCGGCCGAGATGACCGGCGGCTCGGACGCCGGGGTCGGCGCCGGAGCTCAGGACTGACCCTGCTTCACCTCGCGAATGGGTGCCCGGCCGGCCGGGCACCCATTCGCGTCAGTGGGCCGGGGCGACCCCCAGGGCGGCGCAGGCCTGCTGATACATCCGGACCGTCTCGCCCCGGACCTGGCGGCGTTCGGTGAGCCGCTCGCTGAACGGGATCCGCACCGGCACCGCGATCCCGTTCACCGTGGCCTCGAAGTCCATCCCGTCGGAGTCCAGCCCCGACATGCGGGCCGCGCTGGCCGTCGAGATGCCGCCCAGCCCGCGCACGATCAGCACGTTGTCCTCGGCATGGTCGTCGTTCATGTGGCGGGCGATCTGCGCCACCACCTCCGGGGTGAATGTCATGCCCAACGCTCCTTCAGCTCGCGCAGCACAGCGATGTTGAGCCGGTAGGCCTCCCCCACCTCGGCGAGGAAATTCTGCTCGTCCGCGGGGGAGAAGGCGAGGCCGTCGAGCAATTCCCGGTACCGGGCGCGGAAGGCCGGCGGCGAGACGCCCTCGAACACGAAGAACCGGTGGCCCGCGCCGGTCAGCCCGTACGCCTCGGCGATCGCCGGGCCCAGGTACTGCCCGCCGGACAGGTCGCCCAGGTAGCGGGTGTAGTGGTGGGCGATGAAGGCCCACGGGTGCTCGAACGCCACCGCGCGCAGCCGGGCCCGGTATTCCCTGGTCGCCGGCAGCGCGCCGAGCCGGGGCCGGGCGCCGAGCAGCGTGGCCAGGTCGTCGCGCAGGGCCGGGAGGCGGGTCAGCTCGGGAAGGACGAAGGCCCCCGCGACCGGGTCGCCGGCCATCACCGCGGCGGCCTGCTCCAACGTCTCGTAGATGAACCAGTGCTGCGCCGCCAGGTCCGCGTACGCCTCCCGGGGCAGCTTGCCGGCGACCAGCGCGTCGAGGAACCCGCTGCCCTGGGCCGCGTCGTGGTCCAGCCGCGTGCCCTCGCGCAGCCGGACGGACAGCCTCCCGGTGGAGGGGTCGGCCAGGGTCATCGCTTGCACCTCCGTGATCGTTAGGCGAGCCTAACAAAGGCAAAGGCTCCGAAGACCGGCAAAATCCCGCGGGGCAGAATGGTGGGATGCCCCAATCCCTGGATGCCGTCCTCGCCGAGGTACGCGACCTGCTGCTCGACCCCGCGCTGACCCGGGCGGTCGCGGCCGGCAGGCGCCGCGGCCTCACCCCCTCGGTCGCCCGCGCCGAGCTGCGGCCGGTGGCCCTCAAGGGCGGCAACCGGTTGCAGATCGTCACCGACGACGGCTCCCGGCCGTACACCCGTAACGTCGAGCCCGGCCCGGAGGCTGCCGCGGCGGTCGACGCCCTGCTCGCGGAGCCGTTCGGCAACTGGCACGTCGAGACGGCAGCGGCGACCGTGCAGGTCCGGGTGACGAAGAAGGGCGACGCCCAGGTGCACCGGGCCGGGGCGACCGCGCCCACCGTGGCCAAGGGCCACGACCGGGCGAAGCAGTGGCTGCTCGACCCGGGCGACCCGCTGTTCACCGTGGTCGGCGGCACGGCCGCGAAGCGCCGGCAGGTCGACGCCTTCCTGCGGGCCCTGGCCGCGACCCTGCCGGACGAGCTGCCCGCCGACCTGCGCGTGGTCGACCTGGGCTGCGGAAACGCTTACCTGACCTTCGCCGCCTACCGGTTCCTGGCCGATCGCGGCGTCCGGGTCCGGGTCGTGGGGGTCGACGTCCGCGAGGACCAGCGGGTCCGCAACAGCGCCGTCGCCGAGCAGCTGGGCTGCGCCGACGCGGTGACCTTCGTAGCCGGCACGATCGAGGATGCCGTCGTCACGGAGGCCCCGGACCTGGTCCTGGCCCTGCACGCCTGCGACACCGCCACGGATCAGGCGCTGGCCCGGGCGGTGCGCTGGGACGCGAAGTGGGTGCTGGCGGCGCCGTGCTGCCACCACGACATCGCGGCCCAGCTCAAGGGCAACCCCGCCCCCGCGCCGTACGGGGAGCTGACCCGGCACGCGATCCTGCGGGAACGCTTCGCCGACGTCCTCACCGACTCGCTGCGCTCGGCCCTGCTGCGCCTGCACGGCTACCGGGTCGAGGTCGTCGAGTTCGTCGACTCGGCGCACACGCCCCGCAACCTGCTGCTGCGCGCCCGCCGCACCGGCGCCGCCCCGGCCGAGGGCCAGCGCGCCGAGTACGACGCGCTGACCGCCCAGTGGGGCGTGACGCCGGCGCTGGAGAAGCTGCTCAGCTGACGGTCGCCGTGAAGGCGGCGGTGCGCACCTTGCCCGCCACCTGGAAGTCGAAGAACATCCGGTAGCGGCCCGGTCCGGGCGCGGCCAGCCAGAACTTGACGGCCCCGTCGACCGGTCGCGGCTCGGGGTGCACGTGCACGTAGCCCACGTCCCCCTCGCGCAGCACCACCAGATGCCCGAACGCACCCAGGTACGGCTCCAGCGCGGCGGGCCGGCCGTCCGGGCCGGTCACCGTCAGCAGCAGCGGCTGGGTGGCGCCGGTCCGCGGTGTGCCGGCGTACGAGACGACGAAGCCGTCCACGCTCGCCCGGCTGAGCGGGGCGGGGAGCGCGACCGGCCGGTAGTCCCCGGCCACCGTGAGGTCGACCCCGAGCGTCGCCGGCGTCTGCTGACCGCCGACGACGGCGGTGAAGTCGGCGATCGCGCGGTAGCTGCCCGGCGCGGCCAGGGCGAGGTCGACGCTCCAGGTGCCGTCGGGCGCCATCGTGGGGTGCAGGTGCTGGTAGCCGGTCAGGTCGCGCCGGACGACCACGAGGTGCAGCGGCTTGTCGTGCACGACGGCGTAGGTGGTGATCGGCGCGCCACCGGCCCCGGTGATCCGGAAGCGGTACGGCTGAGCCGGGCCGGCCTTGAGCACGCCGGTCCCGGGCACGAGGGTCAGCCCGGCCGTGGTGACCGCCAGGCCACCGACGCCGCCGCCGGCCGCACCGGCGACCTGGGTGACGGTGCCGTCCGCGTTGTGCACGTGCGGCGCGGCGCCGGAGTCGTCGTGCGGCGCGACGCCCGGCTGTGCGGCTCCGGGCTGCGCAGCGCCGGTGTCGCCCGGGAGCGCGGCACCGTGCGGTGCGCCGGAGTCGTCGTGTGACGTGCCGGCGCCCGCCGCGCCTTCCATGTCGTGCCCGCCGTTCGCCGCGGCCGGCGCCGAGCGGGCCTGCTCGACCGAGTTGTTGAGGCGCCCGATGCCGTAGCCGGCGAACAGGACCACCACGACGACGGCGGCGAACGCGGCCAGCCGGAAGCCGGCCCGGTCGGACGCGGCCTCGGGCGGCGCCTGCTCGAGGGTGTCAGGCATCGGCGAGCTCGTACCCGGCCTCGTCAATGGCGCCCCGGACGGCCTCGGTGGCCAGCGGCGCCGCGCTGGTGACGGTGACGGCGCCGGAGGCGAGGTCGACCTCGACGGCGTCGACGCCGGGGAGCTCGGAGATCTCACTGGTCACGGCCTGGACGCAGTGCGCGCAGGTCATCCCGGTCACGGTGTAGGTGCTGGTGACGGACATGGTCTTCCCTTCCTCGGGCGAGCCGGCGGGGCCCGGCGACTCTTTGGTTTGTCGTCCCGCCCGCGCTTGTCCTGCTCTCGCGCGGGCGCCGACGGCGGCTCGGTCAGGAGCGAACGAGCCGGGCGATGGCGTCCGACGCCTCTTTGACCTTGGCGCTCGGGTCGCCGGCCCGGGCCGCGTCGACGACGCAGTGGGCGAGATGGTCCTCGAGCAGACCGACGGCGACGGCATGCAGGGCGCTCTTCGCCGCGGAGATCTGGGTGAGGACATCGATGCAGTACGTGTCCTCATCGACCATCCGCTGCAGGCCGCGGATCTGGCCCTCGATGCGACGCAGCCGCCCGAGCAGGGCCGCCTTGTCGCCCGAGTAACCGTGCGGTCCGGGATGGTCGTCGTGGTCGGTCGTCATGGCACCCACCATACCCCCCACCCGTATATCGATCCGCGCCGCGGCGGCGCGTTTCCTGTGCGCTTCGTCTCGCCGTACGGCCCCGAAAGTCGCGTCACTCCCCTCCCTCCGGTCAGCCCGCCACGGCCAGGGCCAGGGGCAGCACGGCCGGGGCGCCGGCGAGCCGGAGCGCCCGGCCCGCCAGGACCATGGTCCAGCCCGAGTCCGACATGTCGTCCACCAGCAGAACCGGCCCGTCGAGGTCCGGCAGGGACCGCGCCACCTCCGGCGGAACCGTGAACGCGTCGTGCAGGGCGAGAACCCGCTGCGCGCTGTTCCCCCGCGGGCCGTCGTCGCCCGCGTGCGTGGAGGTCAGCGTCCCCAGCAGCGGGAGCCGGCCCACGGCCGCGATCCGCTCGGCGAGGCTGTCGACCAGCTCGGGCCGGCGGTGCGACCCCACCGAGACCACCGCCGCCGGGCGCTGGGCCCAGGCGTCGTCGCCGTGTGCCCAACCCTTCAGTACCTCGACGACGGCGCCCATCATCTCGTCGGTTACCGGGCCGTCCGCCGCGTCCGGACCCACGAGCGCCCGCAACCTGTCGCCCCAGCCGAGGTCGGACAGCCGCCCCACGGCGCGACCCGGCAGGATCTGCTCGCCCGGGCCGATCTTGCCCTTCAGCGGGACGCCGACCGTGGCCAGGCCGGTGGGCCAGAGCTTCTTCGGCGAGATCTCCACGCCGGCGTGGCCGAGGAAGGTCTGCGCCGCGGCCAGCGCCCCCGTCGACACCTCCGCGTCGAACAGCGGGTCGGCGCAGTTGTCGCAGCGGCCGCACCGGGTGGCTTCGGGATCGTCGAGGCAGCGGCGCAGGAACTCCATCCGGCACGCCGCCGTCCCGGCGTACTCGATCATGGTCTGCTGCTCGGCGGTCCTGGCCTCGGCGACCCGGCGCAGCCGCGCGGTGTCGTAGGTCCACGGCTCGCCGGTGGCGAGCCAGCCGCCGCGGGTGCGGCGAACCGCGCCGTCCACGTCGAGGACCTTGAGCATCAGCTCCAGGCGGGTGCGACGCAGGTCGACGATCGGCTCCAACGCCGGCGTCGACAGTGGCCGCTCCGGCGACAGCGCCTCCAGCACCGTGCGGACCTGCCCCTCCGGCGGGAACGCCAGGGATGCGAAATAGCGCCAGATCGCGACGTCCTCGGGCCCCGGCAGCAGGATGACCTCGGCGTGCTCGACCGCTCGGCCGGCCCGGCCGACCTGCTGGTAGTAGGCGATCGGGGAGGGCGGGGCGCCGAGGTGGACGACGAAGCCCAGGTCCGGTTTGTCGAAGCCCATGCCCAGCGCCGACGTGGCCACCAGCGCCTTGATCTTGTTGTCCAGCAGGTCCTGCTCGGCGGCGCGGCGGGCGGAATCCTCGACCTGCCCCGTGTACGACGCGACCGCGAACCCGCGCGACCGCAGGAACTCGGCGGTCTCCGTGGCCGCGGCGACGGTCAGCGTGTAGACGATGCCGGAACCGGGCAGCCGATCGAGGTGATCGGCGAGCCACGCCAGCCGGT
Organism: Actinoplanes nipponensis; assembly: GCF_016862275.1. Lineage (GTDB taxonomy): Bacteria > Actinomycetota > Actinomycetes > Mycobacteriales > Micromonosporaceae > Actinoplanes > Actinoplanes nipponensis. The sequence goes on from NZ_BOMQ01000074.1 coordinate 64,550, forward strand.
GCGCGGGATTGGGCAGGTCGAGCACGGCCAGCCGCAGCGAGTCGCGCTCCAGCGAGCCGCGCAGCACCAGCGCGTCGCCAAGCTGCTCCGCGACATCGGCGGTCACCCGCGAGTTGGCCGTGGCGGTGGTCGCGAGCACCGGCGTGCGGGCCGGCAGACCGGCCAGGAACGTGCGCAGCCGCCGGTAGTCGGGGCGGAAGTCGTGGCCCCAGTCGGAGACGCAGTGCGCCTCGTCGACCACCAGCAGGCCGGTGCTGGCGGCCAGGCCGGGCAGGACGTTGTCGCGGAAGTCGGGATTGTTCAGCCGCTCGGGGCTGATCAGCAGGACGTCGACCTCGCCGGCCCGGATCTCGGCGGTGATCTCGCTCCACTCGTCGAGGTTGGCCGAGTTGATCGTGCGGGCCCGGATGCCGGCCCGGGCCGCGGCCTCCACCTGGTTGCGCATCAGGGCGAGCAGCGGCGAGACGATGACCGTCGGCCCGGCGGGCGGATCACCGGGCTCGGCGGTGATGCCGTCCCGCAGCAGCGCCGTGGCCACGAAGTAGACCGCCGACTTGCCCCACCCGGTGCGCTGCACGCAGAGCACCCGCCGGCGATCGACCACGAGGGCCTCGATGGCCCGCCACTGATCCTCACGGAGCACCGCATGCTCGCCGGCAAGTCGGCGCAACACCTCCTCGGCGCATTCACGCACCGCCATCCGCTCGGCTTCGCCCACTGCTGACCGCGTCATGTCCACCACGCCAGCATGTCTACCAGCCGGCACCGACAGGGCCGGGGTTATCCACAGGCTCAGCCGGTCGCGGCCGTTGTCCACAGGCCGGCGATTGCCCGCGCGCCGGGCCGGGCGGCGCTGGCACCCTGGACCGCAGGCGAGCCCGGCAGCGGGGGCGCGATGGTTCGTTCCTTGACAACTAAATTTGTCGGTGGCAGCGTGGGCGGCATGACGAAGACGCTCGCCGAGAAGCTGCTGATCAAGCCGCACACCACCGTCTGGGTTTCCCAGCCGGCGTACCTGCCCTTGCTCACCCCCATGCCCACGGGGGTGCGCGAGAGCGAGGCATTGGCGACGGCCAGCACGGCGGTGCTGTTCGTCGACGATGCCGCCGGTGCGCGCAAGCTGCTCGAGGAGCACGCCGACGATCTGGCCAAGCCCGCGGTGCTGTGGATCGCCTATCCGAAGGCCAACAAGGCGGACATCAACCGCGACACGCTCTGGCCGATCGTGGCGGACTTCGACATGCGCCCGAACGGGCAGGTCGCGATCGACGACCGCTGGTCGGCGATGCGCTTCCGCCCGAACAGGCCGGGCGAGGGCCGCTTCGCGGGCGGGGCCTCGACCTGAGGATCACAGCGGACGGCGAGACCGGAAGGCCGTAAAGCGGTCGCCACGGCCGGCGACGGAGCATTACGGTCGCGGCCATGTCGAACAGCGCGGCGGTCCTCGACCGGTTTCTGGCTGCCTGGCTGAGCCGGGACCTCGAAGGTGTCGTCTACTGCCTCGACCCCGATGTCACCTACTGCGGGTCCGACGGCAGCGTCGTCCGGGGCCGGGAGGCGGTCTCCGCCGTCTTCGCGGAGCAGCTCGGCGGCGATCCCGACCTCACTGTCGCGCCGGTCGCGGTGGTGGGTGACCGGGGTTTCGGCTACTTCTCGTACCCGGCCGCGGCCGACGGGACCACCCTGCGGGGTGTCGACGTCTACACCGTCCGGAACGGGTTGATCGTCGCCAAGGACGTGCTCAGCAAGATCGCCTGAGCGCTGACCGGCGCAGCGGGCCCGAGGCAGCGGCTCAGCGGCCCAGCACCGTGCCGCCGTTCACGTTGATGATCTGGCCGGTGACGAAGCTGCCGCCGGGGCCGGCCAGCCAGCGCACGGCCTCCGCGATGTCGTCCGGCACGCCGGCCCGCTTGACCAACGTCGCCGCCACCCGCTGGGCGTGACCTTCCTCGGTCATCCGGCCCGCGAAGAACTCGCTGTCCGTCACGTAACCGGGGGCGATCACGTTCGCCGTGATTCCCTCGGCGCCGAGCCGGGTGGCCAGGTCCAGCGCGTAGCCGTGCAGGGCCGCCTTCGCCGCCGAGTACGGGCCGCCGCCGCCCCGCTGGGCCGCGATCGAGCTGGTCAGGATGATCCGGCCGCCCGGGCGGCGCAGCAGCGGCAGCAGGGCGGTGGTCATTAGGACGGCGGTCAGGACGTTCGAGTCCAGATTCGCCCGCCAGTGCGCCGCCAGCCCCTCCGGGGTGGAGTCGTCGCCGGCCACGAAGGCGCCCGCATTGTTGACCAGCACGTCCACCGGGCGTCCGGCGACGGCGTCGGCCACCGCGGCGGCCTGGCCGGGAACGGCCAGGTCGGCGGTGACGGCCGTCGCCTGCGGGCCGATCCACTTCACCGCGTCGGCCAGCACGTCGGGGCGCCGGCCGGCGATGATGACGTCGTAGCCCTCACCCGCCAGCATTCCGGCCGTCGCCCGTCCGATACCCGTGCCGCCCCCACTGACCACCGCAAGCCTCGCCATGATCCCGACTCTAGAGGAACTGCCCGCGGTGGTGGCGGATCAGCCGTCGCCGCCGGCCGGCCGGCGGAAGACCGGCGTTGCCGTCGCGAGGGGACGCCAGGCGAGCAGCAGGATCACCGCCATCGCAGCGGCCGCCGTCCAGAACGTCGCGGTGATCCCGTAGGCCCGGGCCAGCAATCCGCCCAGCAGCGAGCCCAGCGCCGCCCCGCCCAGCTCCAACAGGGAGTACACGCTGCTCACCCGGCCGTAGATGGGCCCGGGCACCGAACGCTGGCGCAGGGTGGTCACCACGGTGCCCCAGACCGCGGCGTGGACGCTGAACACCACGATCATCGCCGCCGCCACCCACGGCGTCCGGGTCAGCGCCAGGGTCGCGTGCAGCGCCGCCTCCACCACGAGCCCGGTACGCAACAGCACGGTCGCGCTCACCGTGCGGAGCAGGGGCGGAGCCGCCACCGTTCCGGCCAGGCCGCCGACCGCGAACGCCGTCAGCAGCACGCCGTAACCCAGCTGGCCGAGGCCCAGCCGCTCGAAGGCGTACAGCACGAAGATGGCGAAGGCCGCGCAGAAGACCACGTTGCCGAACGCCATCGTCACCGCCAGGGCGCGCAGCAGGCGGTGCTGCCACAGCCAGCGGAGGCCCTCCGCGATGTCCGCCCGCAGCGACGTCCGGGGGCGGGGCCGGGTCGCCGGGAGGCTGCCGATGCCGGCGACCAGCGCGGCCGAGGCGGCGAACGACAGCGCGTTCACCCCGAACGGCGCCGCCGCGGCCACCACGAACAGCCAGGCGCCCAGCGGTTTGGCCGCGAACTGGTTGAGCACCGTGAACGTGGCGCCCAGCCAGGCGTTGGCCGTCGGCAGCTGGTCCGCGGGCACCAGCGCCGGGACGAAGGCCGACGCCGCCGTGTCCGCCAGCGTCTCGCCCGTGCCCAGCACGAAGAAGACGGCGTAGATCAGTGGCACGGTGACGGCGTCTCCGGCCACCGCTGCCACCAGGGCGGCCAGCGCCGCGGCCCGGACCAGGTTGACCGTGACCACCAGGCGGCGACGGTCCAGGCGGTCCGCCCAGGCCCCGCTGAGCAGGGCGAACAGCAGCCAGGGCAGCTGCTGGGCGAAGACGGCGCCGGCCACCGCGGCCGGGTCCGTGGTGATTGAGGCGACCAGCAGCGGGCCGGCCGCCATCGTGATGCCGTCGCCGAGGTTGGCGACCGCCGCGGCCGTCCACAGCCGGGCGAAGTCGGCGCCGAAAAGGGCGCGCGGGAAAAGGACACGCAACATTGCTCCTCGAGACGTGGGTGACGGTCGACGACCGCCCCGGGCGAGGAGCTACGGGCCGCGGGAGACTAAGCGGCGCGTCCTCGCGTCGGGGCGAAGACCGTTGCCATGTCGAGTTGCATCACGCACCCTTTCTGCCGGCTGATGATGCACTCTAGATCGAAACGGGGAGGTACGGGTGCGGGGTGGTTCGCCGTGGCGGTATCCCGCGCGCCTGGTGCCGATCGCGTTCCTCGGGGCCATCGCCGTGGGCACCGCGCTGATGATGCTGCCCGCCGCCCGGGCCGAGCCGGGGCACGCGCCGTTCGTGGTCGCGCTGTTCACCGCCACCAGCGCCGTCTGTGTCACCGGGCTCTCCGTGGTGGACACGCCGACCTACTGGTCCGGGTTCGGCGAGGTGCTGCTGACCGTGCTGTCGCAGATCGGCGGCTTCGGCATCATGACGCTGGCCACGCTGCTCGGCCTGCTGGTGTCGCGGCGGCTCGGGTTGCGCAGCCGGCTGCTGGTCCAGGCCGAGAGCGCGGGACTGCTCAGCGGGAACATCGGGGGTGTGCTCGTCCGGGTGGCGATCGTCATGTTCGCCTCGGAGGCGGTCATCAGCGTCGTGCTCGCCCTGCGGTTCTGGCTGGCGTACGACTATCCGTTCGGGCGGGCCGTGTGGGAGGCCGTCTTCCACGCCGTGCAGGCCTTCAACAACGCCGGCTTCGCGCTCTACCCCGACAGCCTGGTGCGGTTCGTGGGCGACTGGTGGATCTGCGTGCCGCTGTCGCTCGGCGTGCTGACCGGCTCGGTGGGCTTCCCGGTGCTGTTCGAGCTGGCCCGCGAGTGGCGTACCCCCGGGTTCTGGTCCACCCACACCCGGCTGACCGTGTGGGGCACGGTGTTGCTCAGCGGGGTCGGCTTCCTGGCCTTCCTGGTGTTCGAGTGGAGCAATCCCGGGACCCTCGGGCCGCTCAGCACCCCGAGCAAGGTGCTGGCCGCCTTCACCCAGGACGTCATGACCCGGTCCGGCGGCTTCAACAGCATCGACCTGGGCCGGATGAACACCGAGACGGTCGCCGTCACGAACGGGATGATGTTCATCGGCGGGGGCAGCGCCAGCACCGCCGGCGGCATCAAGATCACCACATTCCTGCTGCTGGCCTACGTGATCTGGGCCGAGATCCGGGGTGAGCCGGACGTGGTGATCAGCAAGCGCCGGATCGCCGACGAGACGCAACGGCAGGCGGTCACCGTCGCGCTGCTCGGCGTGGCGCTGGTCTCCGCCGGCACGTTGGCGCTGATCGCGCTCACCGAGGACGTGCCGTTCGACCGGGCGCTGTTCGAGGTGACGTCGGCCTTCGCCACGGTCGGGCTCAGCACCGGCATCACCGCCACCCTGCCGCCGTCGGCCCAGGTGGTGCTCGTCATCCTGATGTTCGTCGGCCGGGTCGGCACGATCGCCGTGGGCACGGCGATCGCGTTGAACACCCGCCGCCGCAACTACCGCTACCCGGAGGAGCGACCCCTCGTTGGCTGACAAGAATTCCACCGCGAGCCCGGACAACGTCGTCGTCGTGGGGCTGGGCCGCTTCGGCGGGCAGGTCGCCGCCTCGCTGGTCAACCTCGGCCACGAGGTGCTCGGCATCGACACCGACCCACGCATCGTCCAGGACTGGTCCGACCGGCTCACCCACGTCGTCGAGGCGGACGCCACCGACACCGACACGCTGCGCCAGCTCGGCGTGCCGGATTTCTCCCGCGCGGTCGTCGGCATCGGCACGCATCTGGAGGCCAGCGTGCTGACCGTGTTGACGCTCGTCGAGGTCGGCGTGCCGGAGATCTGGGCCAAGGCGATCAACGTCAAGCACGGCAAGATCCTCTCCGCGGTGGGCGCCCGGCACGTGGTCTACCCGGAGGCGGAGATGGGCGAGCGGGTCGCCCACCTGCTCACCGGCCGGATGCTGGATTTCATCGAGTTCGACGACGGCTTCGCCATCGCGAAGGTCCGGGCGCCCCGGGAGGCGGTCGGCCGCACGCTGGCCGACATCGGCCTGCGCAGCAAGTGGGGCGTCACGGTGGTCGGCACCAAGCTGCCCGGCGAGGACTTCACGTACGCCCGCCCCGAGACGGTGGTGCCGCAGGGCTGCCTTTTGATCGTGGCCGGCGACACCACCAAGGTGGAGCAGTTCGCCGCCGCGACCTGAGGGTGGGACGGGCTCAGACGGTGACGGAGAAGCCCGACTTCTTCTCCGGCGGCTTGCCGGGTCTGGCCGGGGGCGGCGTGGGGGCTGGGGCGGGCGCCTTGTCCTTCCGGCGTGGCAGCTGCTTCTTGCGGACGTCCGAGGCCGGTGACCCGCCCGCGATCTCCGCCGCCGCCTCGCCCACCGCGCCGAGCACCTCCGCCTGGCACACCCGCCCGTTCAGCGTGAACGCCACCGGCAGCGGGTTGCTGACCCGGTAGCTGCCGCTCAACGTCACGCTGGCCGACCGGCCCGGGCCCAGCTTCACGCCGTCCTTGGCCCGCAGCATCAGCTTGCGGCCCCGCTGGGTCAGCCGCTTGGGCGCGTCGGTGAGCCGCTGGCCGCCCGCGAACGCGAACTCCAGCGACCACCCCGTGATGACGTGCTCCCCGGTGTTGATCACGGTGAGCTGGGCGCCGAAGTCCGAGCCGGAGTCGCGCTGCACCCGGTACCGGACCTTGCACCCGGCGCCGTGCGGGGCGACCGCGCCGGGCCCGGCGCCGGCCGCGGCCGCCTGCGCCGTGCCCACGTCGACCGGTTCGCGGGTCGACGACCAGGCCAGGCCCAGCGACGCCGCCAGGACGAGGGTGGCCACCCCGGCCTGCAACCGGTGCCGCCCGGCCAGCACCGCCTGGCTGAGCCGCCCGGCCGGGACCAGGTCGTGCAGCAGGCCCCCGGCCCGGAACAGGCCGCCGCCGAGCGGTTGCGGGCTGCCCAGCCGCAGCGCCCGGGCGGCCCGCAGGCCGGCGCGCACGCGCAGCCCGGAGGCCCGGGCCGGGCGGGGCACCGGATGCGGCGAGGGGCGCGGGCCGGGCCGGCCCTGTCGAACGGCTCCGGCCTCGGGCGGCGGCGGACCGGGGACGACCGGCGGGATGATCGGCTGCAGCCCGACCAGGGCGGCCAGCGCCGCCGCCACCGTCGCCGCGGCCGGCCGGTCCTCGGGCTGTTTGGCCAGGCAGCGCAGGCACAGGTCGGCCACCTGGGCGGGCATGCCGGGCAGCGACGGTACGGGCTCCGGGTCGGCGAACAGGTGCGCCCGCAACGCCTGCGTGGTGTTCCCGGCCGGCCACGGCAGCCGCCCGGTGAGCGCCCGGTAGAGCAGCAGTCCCAGGGCGTACACGTCGGCGGCGGGGGCGACCGCTCCACCGCCGAGCCGCTCCGGGGCCAGATACGCCGGGGTGCCCAGCAGGCTGCCGTCCGGCGCCGCGTCGCGCTGCCCGATCAGCGCGGAGATGCCGAAGTCGACGACCTTGGCCCCGGTGCCGGTGAGCATCACGTTGGCCGGGGTGACGTCGCGGTGCACCACCCCGCGGGCGTGCGCGGTGGCCAGCGCCGACGCGACCTCGGCGGCGACGGCCACCGCCTCGCGCCAGGGCAGCGGCCCGCGCCGGCCGAGCCGGGCGGCCACCGATTCGCCGTCGTTGAGCTCCATCACCACGTACGGCACGGTGCGGTGCTGGTCCAACGGGGACTCGCCGAAGTCGAAGATGCCGGTGATGTGCGGATGGCACAGCCGGGCGGCGGCCAGCGCCTCCTGCCGCAGCCGGTCGCGGAACGCGGTGTCCCCGGCGAGCTGCGGCGACAGCACCTTCACCGCGACGGCCCGGCCCAGCACCAGATCGTGGCCCCGCCACACGACGGACATGCCGCCGGCGCCGAGCCGTTCGATCAGGCGGTACCGGTCGCCGACGAGGCTGCCCTGTCCCCCGGTCGCCAGCCAACCCATGTGCCGATTGTGGCCCGAGGGACGGCCCGCCCACCGGGGGTCCCGGAAATCATCCGGGGCCGCCGGTGTGGTCTGACCAGCGCAACGCGCTTTGTCCGGAACCGGCGGTTCACCCGGCCAGCAGCTGGTCCACGGGCGCGTAGTCGTCGGTCAGCACCCGGGCGTCGTCGATGAAGCCGGCGAGTTCGGCGCCGGACAGCAGCCGCACCGGCTCGTCCACCAGGTCCAGGTGTGTGCGGAGCTCGTCCAGGGCCAGCGGGGACTCCGAGGCCAGGATGACGAAGTTGGAGCCGGTCTCCCCGGCCAGGGCGGCCGGCGGCGCGACCAGGGCCACGTGCGGGAAGACGTCGGCCACCGTGGCCAGCTCGGCCCGGATGAAACGGTTGGGCGGGTAGTCGATGACGTTCTGCGCGTACACGCCGCCGGGGCGCAGCACGCGGGCGATGTCGGCGGCCATCTCGCGGGTGGCCAGGTGCCACGGGACCACCAGGTGCCCGAACGCGTCGCCGACCACCAGGTCGTACCCGGCGGTGCGCTGCGCGGCGAGGCCGACCCGGGCGTCGCCCACGCGGACCCGCAGGTTCGGGCCGGTACGCAGGCCCAGTTGCCGCCGGTCGAGGTCGACCAGGCCGCCGTCGAGCTCCAGCACCACCTGGTCGCTGCCCGGCCGGGTCCGGGCCACGTACCTGGGCACGGTGAAGCCGCCCCCGCCCAGGTGCAGCGCGTCGATCGGCGCGCCCCCGGCCGCGGCGACGTCCACCACGGCGCCGATCCACTGCACGTACGCGAACTCCAGGTGGGTGGGGTCGGCCAGGTCGACGTACGAGTGCCGCGCCGAGTTGAGGATCAGCGTGCGCCCGCCGGCCCGGTCCGGGTCGGCGTCCACCCGCGCGCAGTGGTAGGCGGTCTCGATGTCGCACGGGGTCGGCGCGGTCGCGCCCAGCCCCGCCCCGAACAGCCCGATGGTCACCACGACCGCCCGGGTGCGCGGCTTGCCGGGCAGCCGCAGCCCGGGGTCCCGGCGGTGCAGCCACCAGCCCAGGCCGAAGCCGGCCGCGGCCAGCAGCCCGGCCAGGGTCAGCACGATCCAGCTGCTCGGCATCGCGGCCACGAAGACGAAGCCGGTGCCCAGCGTCGCGGTGATCGCGCCCAGCGTGCCGAAGCTGGACAGCCGGCCCACCACCTGGCCGGTCCGGCGCAGATCGCCGAGCTGCAGCTTCACGGTCAGCGGGGTGATCGCGGCGAGCAGGAACGCGGGCAGGAAGACGGCCAGGGCGGCCAGCAGCAGGACGGCCGGGGCCGACCCGCCGCGCAGGATCTCCCCGCCCCAGCGCACCAGGGGCAGCGTGATCGCCGTGCCGATGGCGGCCAGCAGCAGCGCCGGGGCCAGCAGCAGCCGCGGGTCGTACTTGTCGGCGAGCCGGCCGCCCAGCCAGGTGCCGTACGCGATGGCGGCCAGGGAGATCCCGATGACCGAGCTGCTGACCTGCAAGGTCACCCCGACGTACGGCCCGACCAGCCGCAGCGCCACGATCTCCAGCACCAGCACCGCCCCGCTGGCGAAGAACACCAGCCCGGTGGCCAGTCCGGAGGGCAGGGCACGCGACGGGGAGGTCTCCATCGCGCGGATGCTACCGGCGCGAACCTGTCAGAGGACTGACAGGTGCACGTGGTTGGTGTGGGTGGCCGCGGGCCCGCCCGAGCCGCTGTACGACCGCCAGCCGGTGCTGGGCATCCAGATCTGCCGGTACCAGATCACGTACATGACGCCGAGCCGCGAGGCGTTCTTGACGAAGTACGCGGCCAGGTTGTTGCCGTAGGTGCGGTCGCCGCCGGACGCGTTGACGTTCTCGAAGCCGCCGGCGGCCGCGGAGAAGTCGCAGGCCCGGCCCTTCGGATGTTCGCCGGAGGAGCGCTGGCTGAAGCACGCCGTGTACCGCTTGAAGCCGGCCGCGCGGGCCTGCTGGTAGGCGTTCAGCAGCCGCGGCGTGATGCACCCGTCGCCCTCGGACGGGTCGTCGATCGTGCAGGACTCCTTGGGCCACGAGCCGTCGGAGTTGCGCGGGGCCGCCTTGGCCAGCGGCGAGCTGGCGCTGATGAAGCCGCCGGCCACCGCCCCGCCACCGGCCGCGGCCAGCGCCTGCTCGGCCTGCTGCTTCTTCTTGGCCATGATGGTGACCTGCTTGGCCTGTTCCTTGACCTCCAGGTCGATGGCCCGCTTGGCCTGCTCGGTGGTGGTCAGGGCGTCGCGGTAGCCGGTCAGCGCCTTGCCGTCGAGCTGGGCCATCTGGTCCAGCCGCAGCGCGCGTTCCATGAACGAGTCCGGCGAGACGCTGTTGAGCAGCAGGGTCATCGTGTTGAAGCGGCCCTGGCGGTAGGCACGGTTGGCGATGTCGCTGACCCGGGTCTGCAGCTCGGCGGTCTTCTGCCGGGCCTGGCCCAGGGTGATGGTGAGCTGCTTCTGTCGCTTCTTGGAGTTGTCGAGGTTGTTCTTGGCCTCGACGTGGCCCTTGGCCGCGGACTCGAGCGCCGCCCGCAGGGTCTTGGAGCCGCCCTCGTCGTCGGGCTCGGCGTGCGCGGCCGGGGCGGCGACGAGCAGCACCGTGAGGGCAGCGAGCAGGGCCAGGACAGGCTGGAGCCGGCGCAGGAGAGTCGCCGCCACGGTCTACCTCCCAAGTCGTGAGCGCGGTGACTCTACCGCGTCGCACGTCGCAACGGCAGCGCGCTCACGTCGCCGAATATCCACCGTCGACGAAGAGTGTCTGGCCGGTCACCGCAGCGCTGGCATCACTCGCCAGATAAACGGCGCATCCGGCGAAATCGGCCGGCAGCCCGTTGCGGCCGATCAGGGCGCGCCGGGCATGCGCGGCCACCTTCTCCGGGTCGGCGAAGACCGGCTCGGTCAGCGGCGTGTGCACCACGCCGGGGGCGACCGCGTTGCAGCAGACGCCCCGCGCCGACCACGCCTCCGCCTGCGACCGGGTCAGGGCGACGAGACCGGCCTTCGAGACGCCGTAGGCGCCGCTGTTGCCGTACGCGCGGAAGGCCTGCTGCGAGACCACGTTGATGATCCGGCCCCAGCCGCGCGCGGCCATCGCCGGCCCGAACCGCTGGCCCAGCCGGAACGGCGCGGTCAGGTTGGCCGCCAGCGTGACGTCCCAGTCGTCGTCGGTCAGCTCGTCCAGCGGCGGGCGCCGGTTCACCGCCGCCGCGTTCACCAGGATGTCCGGCTCGCCGTACCGGGAAACGATCGTGTCGGTCGCGGCCGCCAGCGCCGCCCGGTCGGCGAGATCCGCCGGGACCGCGCCGGCCCGGACGCCGTCGGCCGCGAGCTCGCGGACGGTCTCGGCCAGCGGCTCCGGGCGCCGGGCGAGCAGCACGACCTGCGCGCCGGCGCGGCCGAGCGCGCCGGCCATCGCGCGGCCGATCCCGGAGCTGCCGCCGGTCACGACGGCGGTCCGCCCGGTCAGGCCGAAGAGCCCGGAGAGGTACGCGGACATGCCGGCCCTACGCGAACAGGGCGCCGTGCGCCGTGCGCCAGATGTCCTCGTTCGCGGCCACCAGCAGACCCCGGTCCGAGTCGGTCGGCCGGTACGGCGAGCCGTCGAGGTGCAGGACCGTGCCCCCGGCCTCGCGCACGATCAGCGAGCCCGGCACGTGGTCCCAGGGCAGGATCCGCCAGAACGTGGCGAACTGCTGCTCGTCCGACACGACGGCCGGATACTCGTAGCCCGCGCAGTGCCGGCCGCCGGTCACCGTGCCGAGCGCGCCGACCCGCCCCTCGATCCGCTCGCGCAGGTCGTCCGGGAAGTAGTTGCGCGACAGCGAACCGGTCAGCCCGGCCGCCCCCGGGTCGTCCGTGCGGGTCTTGACCCGGATCCCGTCCAGGAACGCGCCGCTGCCCGCCTCCGCGACCGTCATCCGGTCGGCGACCACGTCGAGGATCCACGACGCGGCCGGCTCGCCGTCGCGCACCAGCGCGACCATCACGGCGAACGGGGTCTTGCCGGCGGCGAAGTTGTTGGTGCCGTCCACCGGGTCGACGATCCAGACCGCGCCGGAGTCCCCGACCCGGCCCAGCACGCCCGGGTCGGCCGCCACCGCCTCCTCGCCCACGACCTGCGAGCCGGGCAGCAGGGCGGTCAGGCCGGCGGTGAGCGCCTCCTCGGCCTCCTGGTCGGCCACCGTGACCAGGTCGCCGGGCGACTTCTGCTGGATCTCGGCGTCGCTCAGGTGCCGCCACCGGGGCAGCACGACGGTCTGCGCCACCTCGCGGACCAGGGCGGTGACCTCGTCGATCAGATCGTCACGCACGCGGCGGCAACTTCACGACGCTGACGAAGAACTCGTCGATCTGCCGGATCACCGAGATGAACCGCTCGAAGTCGACCGGCTTGGTCACGTAGGCGTTGGCGTGCAGCTGGTAGCTGCGCAGGATGTCCTCGTCGGCGGCCGAGGTGGTCAGCACGACCACCGGGATGCGGCACAGGTCGTCGTCCTTCTTGATCTCCTCGAGCACCTCCCGGCCGTCGCGGCGGGGCAGGTTGAGGTCGAGCAGGATCAGGTCGGGCCGCAGCGCGTTCTCGTACGCGCCCTCGCGGCGCAGGTAGGCCAGGGCCTCGGCGCCGTCGGACACCACGGTCAGCCGGTTGCGGACCTTGTGCTCCTCGAACGCCTCCTGCGTCATGAGCACGTCGCCCGGGTCGTCCTCGACCAGCAGCACCTCGATGGGCGTGCCGTCCTGCCGCACCGCACCCGTCATGACGAGCCTCCTTCAGCGCGCGAGCGCGTCATGCCGCTACCTCATCCTGTTTCCGTGGTTCCGCCACCGGGATGCCGGCGAGCAGGGGCAACGTGAAGTAGATCGACGTGCCCTCGGCGACGTCCAGGTCGAGCCAGATCCGTCCGCCATGGTATTCGACGATCTTCTTGACGATCGCCAGCCCGATGCCCGTGCCCTCGTACGCGTCCCGGGCGTGCAGCCGCTGGAAGATCACGAAGACCTTGTCGGCGAATTCGGCCTCGATGCCGATGCCGTTGTCCCGCACGTTGATCTGCCACTCCTCGTCGAGGCGCTCGGCCGACACGTGGATCACCGGGGGCACGTCGGGGCGGCGGAACTTCAGCGAGTTGCCGATCAGGTTGACGAAGAGCGTGGTGAGCAGCGGCTCCTCGCCCTCCACGGTCGGCAGGTCGGCCCAGGTGATCTCGGCGTCGTCGCCGGCCCGGGTCTCGAGCTGCGACTTCACCTCGGTCAGCACCCGGTCCAGGTCCACGTCGGTGAAGCCCGCCGTGAGCCGGCCGATCCGGGAGAACGCCAGCAGGTCGTTGATCAGGCGCTGCATGCGCTGCGCGCCGTCGACCGCGAAGGCGATGTACTGGTCCGCACGCTCGTCCATCTGGCCCGCGTACCGGCGCTGCAGCAGCTGGCAGAAGCTGGCCACCTTGCGCAGCGGCTCCTGCAGGTCGTGCGAGGCCACGTAGGCGAACTGCTCGAGGTCGCGGTTGGACCGGGTCAGCTCCTCGGCCTGCTGCTTGAGCTGGTCGTTGACCCACTCGATCTGCTCCCGGGCCTCGCGGACCTCGGTCAGCTCGGCGGCGATCCGGCGGCGCATCCCGTCGACGTCGGCGGCCAGGGTGCGCAGCTCGGGCGAGCCCCGGCTGGTGATGTTCTTGCCGTAGGCGCCGCCGGCCACCTCGCGGACCTGCTCGGCCAGCTCGGTCACCGGCCGGCTGACCAGGCGGTCGAGCAGCAGGAACAGGGCCGCGCCGGCCAGGATGACCACCACCGCGGCGAAGATCTCCAGCGCTACCAGCACCGTGCCGGTGCGCTTGGCGGCCGCCGCGGCCTCGTTGCGGACCACCAGGATGTCCTGCTGCAGGACGATGATCGAGGACCGCAGCTCGTCGAACCGCCGGGTGTCGGACGCCTCCACCAGCGCCTGCCCGGCCTCCGGGCCCTGGTCGCGGACCGCGTTGATCACCGGCTCGGCGACCGCTGTCCGCCACTCCTGGGCCCGCTGCCGGACCCGCTCGAGCGAGGCGCTGACGGCGGCGTCACCGTCGGGGCCGTTGAGCCGGTCGATCTCCGCGAGCAGCCGGTTCTGGGCGGCGACACCGTCGTTGTACGGCCGCAGGTTGTCCTGCGCGCCGCTGATCGCGTACCCGCGGATGCCGGTCTCCTGATCGACCACCGCGGTGTTCAGGCTCTCCCCGGCGGCCCGCATCGGGCCGGTCTTGTTCAGGATGACGTCGATGTGCTCGTTGCTGTTCGCGGCGGTGATCGCGGCGAAGGTGCCGAGGATCGTCAGCATCAGCGCGACGGTCACCGACAGGGCCACCACCCGGCGGCGCAGGGTCCAGGAGCCCAGGCTCAGCAGGCTCATCGGCCGCCGCCCCGGGAGATCAGCAGCATCGCCACGTCGTCGGCCAGCGGGCCGCCGTTGCCCTGCTCGGCCCGGCCCACCAGCCAGGCCGGGAGCGCGGCCAACGGCACCTGGGTGGCGGCCGGCTCGGCCAGCACGCCGCACAGCCCGTCCACGTCGAGTCGTTCGTTGCCCACGCCGGTGTGTCCCTCGATCAATCCGTCGGTGTACATCAGCAGGGACCAGTCATCGCCGGAGAGCTCCACGTCGGTGGCGGGCGTGGGGGTCGGCCGCACGCCCAGCACGATTCCGCGCCGGGCCGCGACCGGCTCGGCCCGGCCGTCCCGGAGCAGCACCGGCGGTGGATGACCGGCCAGCCGCACGGTGGCCTTGTTGGCGCTCAGATCGAGCACCACCGACGCCACCGTGGCGAAGACCTCGCGGGCGCGGCGCTCGCTCATCAGCACCTGCTCGAGCGCGCCGAGGATCTGGTCCTCCGGCACGCCGCCGAGCACCAGGGCCCGCCAGGCCACCCGGAGCTCCACGCCGAGCGCGGCCTCGTCCACGCTGTGCCCGCAGACGTCGCCCACGATGACGTGCAGCCGGTGCGGGCCGACCTGCACCACGTCGAAGAAGTCGCCGCCGAGCAGGCCCATCGCCCGCCCGGAGCGGTAGAACGTGTGCACCTCGACCTCGTCGGTCTGCATCAGCGGCTGGGGCAGCAGGCCGCGTTCGAGGCGGGCCGACTCGGCCTGGCGCAGCTCGACCTCACGCAACCGCTGGGTGTTCTCGTCGGCCCGCTTGCGCTCGACCGCGTACCGTAGCGCCCGCACCAGCAGGACGCCGTCGACCTGGCCCTTGACCAGGTAGTCCTGGGCCCCCTCGGCGACCGCGGCGACCCCCAGGTGCTCGTCGGAACGGCCGGTGAGCACGCAAACCGCCGCGCTGCCGGCCACCGCGAGCAGCTTGCGCAGCCCGTCGATGCCCTCGGCGTCGGGCAGGCCGAGGTCGAGCAGGACGCACTGCACCCCGCGCATCATCGGGCGGGCCTCCCGCAGGCTGGTCGCCACCCGCAGGTCGAACAGCGCGCCGGCCTCGGCCAGCAGCTCCTTGACCAGGAAGGCGTCGCCCTCGTCGTCCTCGACCAGCAGGACGCGCAACCGCTCGGGGGCCTTCAGGGCTGCCGGCGCGACGGTGAGAGCGCGCTCGCTCACCACGCCACCCCGCACGACGGGGTGCGCGCAACGGCGGCTCCGGCGCGGTGGTAGGGCTTGATGGCTCGACTCCTTCGGGCGTGACCCGCTGATAGTCCACCACCGGATGCGGACGCACAACACCGGACACCCCCGGCAGCGGCGCGGCTCACGCCGGCGGCCCGAACGGCTGACCTTCCGCCACCCGGCGGGCGTGCTCGGCGATCACCTGGCCGAGGATGCCGTGCAGCCGGCCGCAGTCGCCGCAGTGCAGGTTCTCGTCCAGGCGGCGGCTGCCGCAGCCGGTGCAGGTGCCCCGGTCGGCCGGGTCGCGGTACGCCTCCAGGGCCCGGCACATCGCCCGCACGACGTGGTCGCTGACCTGGAACGTCGCCTCCCCCAGGGCGGTACGCAGGCCGAGCACGGCGGCCGGGCCGCCCTCGGGCGCCGGGTCGTAGCAGGCGACCCGGGCGATGAACTCGGCGAACACGGCAGGCGGGTCGAGCGGCGCGGTCACCGCACCAAGTTATGTCACCGCCCGGAAAGATCCACGGGGTACCCGGGCCGGGCCGCAGCCGCTTAGATGGGCATCCGAGACCGTCGCGAAGGAGACTCACGTGGGCGCACCGCGGATCGAGGCCGCATCCCGGGCGCTGGCCCGGCCCACCTCCCGGCCGGGGGCGGCGCTGGCCGCGGTCGCGCTGCTGCTGTTCGTGGCCGGCGCCGCGTTGCAGTCCGTCCGCCCGCCGGCGGCCTCGGGCTCCGGCGCCCCGGCCGGCGAGTTCAGCGCCGGCCGCGCGTTCCAGCTGGTCCGCACCATCGGCGCCGAGCCGCACGTGGCGGGCAGCGCGCCGGCCGACGCCGTCCGCGAGCACCTGCTGACCACCCTGCGCGGCCTGGGCCTGACCCCCGAGGTGCAGGACACGGTGACGGTGCAGGGCGGCCGGCTGTCGTCGAGCGCCGGCGGCACCGGCCTGGCCCGGGTCCGCAACGTGGTGACGCTGCTGCCCGGCACGGCGTCGACCGGCCGGATCTTCCTGGTCGCGCACTACGACTCGGCGCAGGTGTCGCCGGGCGGCAACGACGACGGCGCGGGCACGGCGGCGATCCTCGAGACCGCCCGGGCGCTGACGGCCGGGCCGCGGCTGCGCAACGACGTCGTGCTGGTGCTCACCGACGCCGAGGAAGCCTGCCTGTGCGGGGCGAAGGCGTTCGTGGACCAGCATCCGCTGGCCCGCGCCGGCGGCGTCGTGCTCAACCTGGAGGCCCGCGGCAGCGCCGGGCCGGCCATCATGTTCGAGACCGCGGCCGACAACGCCGGGCTGACCGGGGTGTTCGCCACCGCGCCGAAGCCGGTCGGCACGTCGTTCGCGGTGGAGATCTACCGGCTGCTGCCCAACGACACCGACTTCACCCCGTTCCGGGAGGCGGGGTTCACCGGGTTCAACAGCGCGTACATCGACGGGGCGGCGGTCTACCACGCGCCGACCGACACCCCCGCGCGGATGGATCGCGACAGCCTGCAGCACCTGGGCGCCAACGCGCTCGCCCTGACCCGCGAGCTGGGCGGCCGCGACCTGCCCGGGCTGCGCGCGCGGGGCGACGCCACCTACTTCCCGGTGCCGGGCGGGCTGGCGGCCTACCCCGGCGACCTGACCTGGCCGCTGGCGGCGCTCGCGCTGGTCGCCGTGCTGGCGCTGGCCTGGCTGGCGCGCCGCCGCGGGCGCACCACGTCCGGGCGGCTCGCCGGCGGTTTCGTCCTGGCCCTGGTGCCCGTCCTGGCGGCGCCGGTGGCGGCCCAGCTGCTCTGGGCGATGCTGAAACTCATCCGGCCGGGGTACGCCGAACAGCTCATCGACCCGTACCGGCCGCTCTGGTACAGGCTGGCCATCGTGGCTCTGACCGCGGCGATCGTGCTGGCCTGGTACGCGCTGCTGCGCCGCCGGCTGACCCCGGCCGCGCTGGCCGTGGGCGGCCTCGGCTGGCTGGCGGTGCTGGGCCTGGTGCTGGCCGCCGTCGCGCCCGGCGGCTCCTACCTGGCGGCGCTGCCGGCGCTGGCCGGCGCGCTCGCGGGCATCGCCGCGGTGCTGCTGCGCGGCTGGTGGTCCGTGCTGGCCGTGACCGTGGGCGCGGCCGTCGCCGTGGTGGTGCTGCTCCCCACGGTCGTCATGTTCTTCCCCGCGCTGGGCCTGGTGCTGGGCGGGGCCGGCGCCTTCATCACGACGCTGCTGGCCCTGGCCTTGCTGCCGGTGGTCGACCTGCTGCACCCGGAGGCCGGCGGCCAGCGCGGAATGGCAGCCGCACGCGCCCGCCGGCTCGGCGCCGCGCCCACACTGCTGGCGGTGCTCACCACGCTGGCCTGCCTGGCGACCGGCCTGGCGGTGGACCGCTTCGACGCGGCGCACCCGGCCCCGACCCACCTGATGTACGCCCTGGACACGGACACCGGCCAGGCGCGCTGGCTGAGCGAGGAGGCCCGGCCCCAGCGGTGGACGTCCCAGTACGTCTCCGGCGCCCGCACGCCGGTCACCGACACGCTGCCCGCCTTCGGCACCGAGGAGCTGCTCACCGGCCCGGCCCAGCCGGCGCAGGTGCCGGCGCCGGCCCTGACCCCGGGGACCGACACCACCGCCGGCGAGCTGCGCACCGTCACCTTCCGGCTGAGCACGCAGCGCCGGGCCCGCCTGCTGACCCTGCACGTGAACGCGGAGGCGACGGTCACCAGGGCCACGGTCGCCGGCCGCGAGGTGCCCACCGGGACGAAGGCGGGCGGGCCGTGGGGCTTCGGTTTCGTCTTCCACGCGCCGCCGGCCGACGGCGTCCAGGTGAGCCTGACCGTGCCGGCCGGGGTCCCGCTCAAGCTGCGGGTGATGGACGCCACCGACGGCCTCTCATCGGTGCCCGGCTTCCGGGCCCGCCCGGCGGACGTCGGTGTGCGCGGCTCACACAGCTCGGAGATGCTGGCCGTCGCGCACACCTATCCGCTGTGAGCCCTAGCGGCCGCGCCGGCCCTTGCCCTGCGAGGACTCGAACTTGAAGTGCACGAACAGCCGTCCCCAGTTGTCGCCGTCCTTCTCGACCCGGTGGTAGAGCTGCTTGATCTCCTTCTGGTCGAGGAAGCGGATCACCTTCTTCTTCAGGGCGCCCGAACCCTTGCCCGGGATGATCTCGACGAGCGTGGCCTTCTTCTGGATGGCCTCGTCGATGACATCGCGCAGGGCCTTGTCGATCTGGGTGCCCTTGTTGAAGATGTCGTGCAGGTCCAGCTTGATCTTCACGCCTGCGGTCCCCGTCCGTCGTCGTTCTTGCCCAGCCAGGTCTCGACCCGCCGCAGCGCGTCGGCGTAGTCGCCATGATTGTTCATCGCCGCGGCCAGGCGCAGGTGCGGCAGGGCCTCACGAAATCGGCCGGCCCGCTCGAGGGTCCGGCCGAGGACGTGGTGCGCGTAGTGGTCGGAGGGATCGTGCTCGATCAGCGCCCGTAGTTGCGCCTCCGCCCCGGCCAGCTGCGCCGAGTTGAAATAGGCCCGGGCCAGCAGCTGGCGGACGGCGGCGTTGCCCGGCTCGGCCGCGACGATCGGTTCCAGCAACCGGGCCGCCCCGAGGGGGTCGCCGGACTCGAAGAAGAAGGTGGCCCTGCGGTACTCCTCAAGAAGATCCACGACCCGCTCCCCACAGCCTCGCGCCGACGACTCCGATCAACGCTGGCACAACATCCGTCGAACGGCGAGTGTTCCGCCGCCCCGAGCTTCCCGACAATTCCCCCCATTCCGCAACCCTGGCGGCCCAGAATGCCGGGGTGGGGGACTTCCCGCTCCATCTCGTGCAGGCGCCGCCGCGCCCGGCCTTCGGTCGCGTCAAGGCCCTGGCGATCGGGGTCGTCACGCTGGCCATGTGCCTGTTCCTGGCCGGGGCGGCGGCCCGCCCGCAGGTACGCCCGGCCGCCTTCGCGATCCCGGGCATGACCGCCATCGGTTCGCCGCCGGCCGGCCGCTCGTGGGCCCCGGCGCCGCGCGCGGCCGGCGGCCTGAGCAGCCTGGCGACCGCCGGCCGGGGCGAGTTCGCCCTGCACACGGTGGGCGGCGACGTCACCTTCCTGCCCGGGGTCAACCTGGGCGGCACCACGCCGGGACACCAGCCCGGGGAGCTCGCCATCACCGCCGGGCAGTACCGGACCTGGTTCGCGGCGATGACCTGGCTCGGCATCCGGGTGGTCCGGATCGCCACCATCCACCCGCCGGCCTTCTACCGGGAGCTGGCGGCGCACAACCGGGCGGACCCCGGCCGGCCGCTCTACCTGATGCAGGGCGTCTATCTGCCGGACGAGTCGTACATCGAGAAGAACGACCTCTACGACCCCGCGGTCACCACCGCCTTCCGGCAGGAGCTGCGCGACGCGGACCGGGCGGTGCGCGGCGACCTCACCCGGATGCCGCAACCGGGACGGGCCGACGGCACCTGGGACACCGACGTGACGCCGTGGCTGGCCGGCTGGATCATCGGCGCCGAGCTGGACCCCGGCGCGACCGCCCGCTCGGACGCCCGCAACGCCGCCGCCCCGCCGGTCCGCGGCCGGTACGTCCGCAGCACCCCGCGGGCGACGCCGACCGAACGCTGGCTGGCCGCCCGGCTCGACGAGCTGGCCACCCGGCAGGCGGCCGCCGGGCTGAGCCGCCCGCTGGCCTTCGTGAACGGGGCGGCCACGGACCCGCTGCGGCACCCCGAGGAGCCGCTGGCCGAGCAGGACCGCGTCCAGCTCGACGCGAACCACGTGACGGCGACCGGCGCCTGGCCGGCCGGGATCTTCGCCGCCTATCACGCGTACCCGTACTATCCCGACTTCCAGCGGCGGGAGCCCGGCCTGCTGGCCCACCGGTACGCCGGCCGGCCCGACCCGTACGCGGGCTACCTGGCCGCCCTCAGGCGGCACCACGGCGCCGTGCCGACACTGATCACCGAGTTCGGCGTGCCCTCGTCGATCGGCTCGGCGCACCAGGGACCGCTCGGGCGCGGCCAGGGTGACCACAGCGAGCGCGAGGCCCTGCGGATCGACGCCGAGCTGCTGCGGCTGATCCGCGGCGAAGGGCTGGCGGGCGGCTTCCTGGCCGCCTGGACGGACGAGTGGTTCAGGTCCGCCTGGAACACCCGCCGGCACCAGGACCCGGAGCGCCGCCAGCTCTGGCACGATCCGCTCACCTCCGAGCAGCACTTCGGCCTGATCGCCATGGACGCGGCCGGCGCGCCGGACGCGACCACGGCGTACCTGCTGGACGACGAGGACGGGTGGCCGGCCCGGCGGGTCACGGCCCGGGTCGACGAGGCGTTCGTGCGGCTGCGGGTCGGGCTGGGCGATCCAGCGCCGGCCACGCTGACGCTCGGCTTCGACGTGCTGCCCGGGCTGACCGGGCCGCCCGCGCCCGGCACCGCGAACCGCGGCGCGGACGCCGCGTTCTTCCTCGACCTGACCACCCGCACCGGCCAGTCCTACCTGCGCACCCAGCTCGATCCGCTGCCACTGGACGTCACTGTGCCGGTCGCGGCGCGCGGCCCGGGGGCCCTCGGCTGGCAGCGGTTCGAGCTGGTCACCAACCGGGCCGGGACGGCGCCGGGCACCGGCGAGAAGCTGCCGGCCGAGCTGCAGAACGCGGGGATGCTCCGGTACGGCGGCCCGGCCGCCGACAGCCGGTCGCTGTGGGAACGCGACGGCGACGATCTCCTGGTGCGCGTGCCGTGGGCGATGCTGGGCTTCGCGGACCCGTCGAGGCACTCGGTCGGCGTGCCGGCGGGCCGCGGCCTGACCCTGCAGGTGTCCCCGGGGATCGGCGTCACCGTGTCCTCGACCGGCACCGACCAGGCGACCGCGCCGGTGACGTGGGTCAACTGGAACCGGCCGTACCACACCGAGCGGCTCAAGCAGGGCGCCGACCAGTTCCGCGACGCGGCCCTGGAGACTGGCGGCCCGTGACCGCCGGCCGGGTCAGGGGCGGCGGACGAGCTTGGCGGCCAGCCCGCCGCCGATCAGCAGGGTGCCGAGCGCGAACAGGGCCACCGGGCTGAGCCCGGTGACCGGCAGCCCGGCCCCGGCCCCGGGCAGCACCGAGGCGGCCTTCCGGCGCGGCGCGGGCGTACCGGACGGGAGCGGCGCGGCCGCGGCCGGCGTGGCGGTGACGAACTCGCCGACGGTGATGCCGTCGCCGGTCCGCACCACCACCGAGACGTCGTACTCGCGGTCGTTGCGCAGCCCGGTCAGCTCGCAGCCGGCGGCGGTGACGACGGTGAGCGTGCACCCGGACTCGTAGCCGGCGGTGGTGACCCAGTAGTAGCCGAACGGCCCGGAGCCGAGGTCCGCGGGCGGGCGCCAGTCGACCCGCAGGCCGCCGTCGAGGGCCCGCACGCGGACGCCGGTCGCGGCGCCGGGCGGCCGGGGCAGACCCGCCACCGGTACGGGCACAGCGCTCGCCGCGGTACTGCCGGCGCCCAGCTGGCCGGCCGCCCCGGCACCCCAGCAGGACGCGTACCCCCGGACGTCGAAGGCGCAGGTGTGCTCCTCGCCGGCGTCCAGGTCGCGCAGCGCGCCACCGGCCGCCACGGGCACCGGTACGGCCCGGGCCGCCGAGCGGTCCCAGCAGGACGCCCGCCCGCCCCTTTCCAGCCCGCAGGTGTGCTTCCCGCCGGCGGTCACCTCGCCGAGCGGCGCCGCCAGGTCGACCGGGACCGGACGGGCCTTCCCGGCGCCCCAGCAGTACGCCCGTCCCGTCACCGCCAGCGCACACGCCTGCCTCCCGCCGACCGTGACCTCGCGGAACTGGCCGCGCACGGGGACGGCCACCGGCTCGTCACGGTCGCCGGGCCGGCCGACACCCAGTTGCCCGTACGCGTCCGAGCCCCAGCAGAACACCGCCCCGCCGGCGGTCACGGCGCAGGTGCTGTCGCGACCCGCGGCGATGTCGACGACCGGGCCGCCCATCCCGCCCACCCGCACCGGCGCCGCCGAGCCGCGCCGGCCCGGCACGCCGAGCTGGCCGTGGGCGCCGTCGCCCCAGCACCAGGCGCCGCCCTCGTCGTCCACGGCGCAGGTGTGCCGGGCGCCGGTGGTGACCCCGACCAGGTTGCGCCCGGCCAGGCCGGTCACCGCCACGGGGGTGTCCCGGTCGGTACGGGCGCCGTCGCCCAGCTGCCCGGCGGTGCCGTCGCCCCAGCAGCGCGCGGTGCCGCGCACGTCGATCGCGCAGGTGTGGGCCTGGCCGGCGTCGACCTGGACCACGTCGTGCAGGGCGAGCACCGGCCGGCCGAAGGGGTGCGCGGCGCCGCCGTCGCCCAGCTGCCCGGACGAGTCGTCGCCCCAGCAGTAGAGCTCACCGAGGCTGGTCCGGGCGCAGGAGTGGGCGCCACCCGCGGCGATGGTGGCCGTGCCCGGGCCGGCGGTCGTGATCGTGTCGGCGTCGATGCCGGGCGGGTACTGCCCCTGCGCGGCCACCGGCGCCGCCGGCAGCACGAGGAGGGCGAGCGCCGCGACGACCCCTCCGAGACGACCCAGCCGCACCCAGTCCTCCGCTCATCACGCCGCCACAACGCGCGCCATTATGCGGAGTTTCGAGGACTTAGTCCGATTCCGACACGCTCCGGCCGCGGCCCGCGGCCGGAACCTCGGCGAGCACGTCGCTGCTGGTGATCGCGGGAGGGCGGTCCGGAAGATCGTCCTGTCCGTCATGGCGATGACTGTGTCGACCGCGCGTGTCACCGCGCTGTGCGAAAACCATGGTGCGCCTGTGTCCGGTACGCACAGGTGCTACACAGGAAGCGGAAAGGCGGCGCAAAGCGGGGCCCGCGACAGTAGGGGCATGACGATGGCGAACGCAGACAGCAGCACGGAGCTCCGGCGCCCCGACGGCGGTCCCGTCCGGGTCCTCGTGGTCGACGACGAGCCCACCCTCGCCGAGCTGCTGTCGATGGCCCTGCGGTACGAGGGCTGGGACGTGCGCAGCGCCGGCGACGGGCACACCGCCGTCCGGACCGCCCGCGACTTCCGCCCCGACGCCGTCGTGCTCGACATGATGCTGCCCGACATCGACGGCCTCGAGGTGCTGCGCCGGCTGCGCGGCGAGACGCCCGAGGTGCCGGTGCTGTTCCTGACCGCGAAGGACTCGGTCGAGGACCGCATCACCGGGCTCACCGCCGGCGGCGACGACTACGTCACCAAGCCGTTCAGCCTGGAGGAGGTGGTGGCCCGGCTGCGCGGCCTGATGCGCCGGATGGGTCACTCCCCCCTGCGGACGGAATCGCAGCTGATCGTCGGCGACCTGAGCCTGGACGAGGACAGCCACGAGGTGCGCCGCGGTGGCGACCTGGTCAACCTGACGGCCACGGAGTTCGAGCTGCTGCGGTACCTCATGCGCAACCCGCGCCGGGTGCTCAGCAAGAGCCAGATCCTGGACCGGGTGTGGAACTACGACTTCGGCGGGCAGGCCAACGTGGTGGAGCTCTACATCTCGTACCTGCGCAAGAAGATCGACGCGGGCCGCAACCCGATGATCCACACCATGCGCGGAGCGGGCTATGTCCTCAAGCCGGCTGACTGAGACCCGGCCGGCCGGCTGGAACCCGGCGGGCTGGCCGCTACGGACCCGGCTGGTCGCCATCATGATCGTGCTGCTGGTGATCCTCGGGCTGGCCGTCGGCGGCACCGCCGAGATCTACCTGCACAAGGTGCTCTACGACCGGGTCGACAGCCAGCTCGTCGAGGCCGGCGAGCGGGCGCTCGGCCAGGGCCCGGGCGGGCGCATCCCGGGCGGCGGCTTCGACCGCGCGGGCTTCCTCTGGGCCACCGTGGCTCCACCCAGCGCCCCCGAGGGTTCGATCGTGCAGGCATTCACCTTGTCGGAGACCGGCACGATCACCTCGGCCGGTGGCGGCCTGGTCGCCTATCAGGCGCCCGAGGCCGGCTCGACCGAGGACTACGGCCGGCCGCGCAACGGATACACCGCCCTGCCCGTCTCCGCGATCACCGCGCTCAGCCGGGTCGTTCCGGACGACGTGCACACCGACGTCGATCTCGGCGACGAGCTGGGCGCCTACCGTGTGGCCGGCCGGCTCACCCCGGACGGCACCCTGGTCGTCACCGGCCTGTCGCTGGCGGACACGCAGAACACGCTGTACGCGGTCGCGGGCGTCACCGGCGGCGTCGTGCTGCTCGCGCTCGTCGCGGCCGGTTGGGCGGGCGCCGTGATCATTCGCCGTACCCTCCAGCCGCTGCACCGGGTCGCGGCCACCGCGACCAGGGTCGCCGAGCTGGAGCTGGACCGGGGCGAGGTCGAGCTCGCCCAGCGCGTGCCGGCCGCCGACACCGACCCGCGCACCGAGGTGGGTCAGGTCGGCGCGGCGCTCAACCGGCTGCTCGACCACGTCGGCAACGCCCTGGAGGCCCGGCACGCCAGCGAGCTGCAGGTCCGGCAGTTCGTCGCGGACGCCAGCCACGAGCTGCGCACGCCGCTCGCCGCGATCCGCGGTTACGCCGAGCTGAGCCGGCGCAGCCGGCAGCCGGTGCCCGACGAGATCGGCCACGTGCTGCGGCGCGTCGAGTCCGAGGCGACCCGGATGACCGCGCTGGTCGAGGACCTGCTGCTGCTGGCCCGCCTGGACGCCGGCCGCCCGCTGGCCCAGGACCCGGTGGACCTGACGATGCTGGTGGTGGACGCGGTGAGCGACGCGCACGCGGCCGGCCCGGGCCACGACTGGCAGCTCGACCTGCCCGCGGAGCCGGTGACGATCACCGGTGACGCCCAGCGGCTGCACCAGGTGCTGGCCAACCTGCTGGCCAACGCCCGGACCCACACGCCGGAGGGCACGACGGTGACGGTCGGGGTCAGCGAGAGCGGCGGCGCGGCGGTGCTGAGCGTGACCGACGCCGGGCCCGGCATCCCGGCCGACCTCCAGCCGCACATCTTCGAGCGGTTCGCCCGGGGGGACAGCTCGCGGTCCCGGGCGGCGGGCAGCACCGGCCTCGGGCTCTCGATCGTGCACGCGGTGGTGACGGCCCACGGCGGCACGGTCGCGGTACGCAGCGAGCCCGGTCGCACCGAGTTCACCGTACGGCTGCCGATGACCGCCGCGCTCCCGCCGGCCGCCACCCTCAGCGTCCCTGCCGCAGCCCGTCCATGAGCACGTCGCGCAGGTCGTCCAGCAGGGCGCCGGCGGCTTCGCCGTCGGTCACGTGCAGCTCCAGCGGCACCGACTCGCGGTCGCGGCCGACCAGCACGTCCAGCGCGCACAGGGCCCGCCCGGCCAGCTCGCTCGTCACGTCCGGGCAGGCCGCCGCCTGCAGGCGGTCGTCCAGCCAGGGCCGGTTGGCCGCGCCGGGCAGCCCGGCGGCGATCGCGGCGATCGCGGTCAGCGCCTGCGTCGGCGGTATCTCACGCAGTAGGACGGACGGCGTCTCCCAGACCCGCAGCACGACCGCCGCCACGGCCTGCCGGCGCCGGGCCGGCTCGAGGTCGGCCAGGCCGTCCAGCAGGTACGGCGCGCTCGCGTTGTTCATGTCCTCAATGGCAGCACAGCAACTTGCACGTGCCCATACCCCGGCTGACGGACACTCCCCCGCCGCGATGGGCTAAGCTCTGCTCGTGTCCTGGGCGTATCAGTGGTTTACGAGGCCGGCTCCCGCCGGTGCCTCGGCCATGATCCCATGACCTGAGACACCCCCGTAGGGCCGGCCGAGGCAGCGACATTCGTCGCTGCCTTTTCGTTTGCACGAAAGCCGGTCACACCGGGGCCGCCGGCCCCCGGTCCCGGCGGAGGAGAAGACAGCCGTGACCATCCCCGAGGTGCAGCGGGTCAGCGACCAGCGCATCGAGACCGTCGTGCCGCTGATGAGCCCCGCGCTGCTGCATCACGAGCTGCCGCTGACCCACGAGTTGTCGGCGACCGTGCTGGACAGCCGCCGGCAGGTGGAGGCCGTGCTCGACGGCCGAGATCCCCGCCTGCTCGTGGTCGTCGGGCCGTGCTCGGTGCACGACCCCGTCGCCGCCACCGAGTACGCCGACCGGCTGCGCGACCAGGCCGCCCGGCTCGCCGACGACCTGCTGATCGTGATGCGGGTGTACTTCGAGAAGCCGCGCTCGACGGTGGGCTGGAAGGGGCTCATCAACGACCCCGGCCTGGACGGCACCGGCGACGTCGGCCAGGGCCTGCGGGTCGCCCGGGCGCTGCTGCTCGAGGTGCTCGGCCGGGGCCTGCCGGTCGGCGTGGAGTTCCTGGACCCGATCACCCCGCAGTACATCGCCGACACGGTGGCCTGGGGCGCGATCGGCGCCCGTACGGTCGAGTCGCAGGTGCACCGCCAGCTGGCCTCCGGGCTGTCCATGCCGATCGGCATGAAGAACCGGCCCGACGGCAGCATCGCCACCGCCATCGACGCGATCAACGCCGCCGCGGCCCAGCACGTCTTCCCCGGCATCGACGTCTCCGGCACCCCGGCGATCATGCACACCACCGGCAACCCGGACTGCCACCTGGTGCTGCGCGGCGGCCAGGGCCCGAACTACAGCGCCGCCGACGTCAACGCGGCGCTGGCCCAGCTGCGCGCCGCCGGGCTGCCGGAGCGGCTCATCGTCGACTGCTCGCACGGCAACAGCAACAAGGACCACCTGCGCCAGCCGATCGTCGCCGACGACGTGGCCGGCCAGCTGGAGGCCGGCCAGCGGGGGATCAAGGGCGTGATGCTGGAGAGCTTCCTGATCCCGGGCCGGCAGGACCTGGGCGGCGAGCTGGCGTACGGGCAGAGCGTCACCGACGCGTGCATGGGCTGGGAGCCGACCGTCGGCGTGCTGGACCGGCTCGCCACCGCCTCCGCGAAGCGCCGGGCACTCACAGGCGGCGCACAGTAACGGCATAAGGGGCCGACAGGCGGGCGGAAGACAGTAACCAGGTCAGTGCTTC
This sequence comes from Actinoplanes nipponensis, assembly GCF_016862275.1. Lineage (GTDB taxonomy): Bacteria > Actinomycetota > Actinomycetes > Mycobacteriales > Micromonosporaceae > Actinoplanes > Actinoplanes nipponensis. The sequence continues at coordinate 91,782 of NZ_BOMQ01000074.1, forward strand.
CGCCTGCCTTAAGGAACCCCGATGACCTCGACGTTGCCCGTACCGCCGATGGTGTCGCCGGCCGGCCCCCCGCCCGCCGCGCCGCCACCGGCGGACCGTCCCCGGTCCCGCTGGTCGGCGTTCTGGCGCGGCCGCGGGGACGACGCCGCCTGGGTACGGCCCGCGCTGCTCGCCCTGCTGCTGCTCACCGGCGTCCTCTACGTCTGGGGGCTGGGCGCCTCCGGCTGGGGCAACGCGTTCTACTCGGCGGCCGTGCAGGCCGGCTCGGAGAGCTGGAAGGCCTTCTTCTACGGCTCGTCCGACGCGGCGAACTCGATCACGGTCGACAAGACCCCCGGGTCCCTGTGGATCATGGCGCTGTCCGTCCGGATCTTCGGGCTGAGCTCGTGGAGCATCCTGGTGCCGCAGGCGCTGATGGGTGTCGCGACGGCCGGCCTGCTGTACGCCACGGTCCGCCGCTGGTACGGCCCCGCCGCCGGCCTGCTCGCCGGGGCCGTGTCGGCTCTGACCCCGGTCGCGGTGCTGATGTTCCGGTTCAACAACCCGGACGCGCTGCTGGTGCTGCTGATGGTGGCCGGCGCGTACGCCACCGTGCGGGCGATCGAGAACGGCGCCACCAAGTGGCTGGTGCTGGCCGGGGTGTTCGTCGGCTTCGGCTTCCTGACCAAGATGCTCCAGGCGCTGCTGGTGGTGCCCGCGTACGCGCTGGCGTACCTGTTCGCCGGCCCGCCGAAGCTGGGCAAGCGGATCTGGCAGCTGCTGCTGGCCGGGCTGGCGGTCGTCGTCGCGGCCGGCTGGTACATCGCCGTCGTCGAGCTGGTGCCGGCGTCGATGCGCCCGTACATCGGCGGTTCGCAGAACAACAGCCTGCTCGAGCTGACGCTGGGTTACAACGGCCTGGGCCGGCTCAACGGCGAGGAGACCGGCAGCGTCGGCGGCGGCGGGGCCGGCGGCGCGGGCGGCGGGATGTGGGGCGAGACCGGCCTGCTGCGGATGTTCGACGGCTCGCAGGGCGGTCAGGTCTCCTGGCTGCTGCCGGCCGCGCTGATCACGCTGGTCGCCGGGCTGGTGCTGACGGCCCGCGCGGCGCGCACCGACCGGCTGCGGGCCGGGCTGATCCTGTGGGGCTCCTGGCTGGTCATCACGGCCAGCGTGTTCAGCTTCATGCAGGGCATCTTCCACGCGTACTACACCGTGGCGCTGGCGCCGGCGATCGGCGCGGTGGTCGGCATGGGCTCGGTGCTGCTGTGGCGCCACCGGCGCAACGTCTTCGCGGCGCTGACCCTGGCCGCGGCGATCGGGGTGAGCGCGTGGTGGTCGTACCACCTGCTCGGCCGGAGCGCCGACTTCCTGCCCTGGCTGCGCTGGGTGGTGCTGGCCGGCGGCGTCCTGGCGGCGCTGGGCGTGCTCGCCACGCTGCGACTGCCGGCCCGGATCGCGCTGGCCACCGCGGGCCTGGCCGTCGCCGCGGTGCTCGCCGGCCCCGCCGCGTACGCGGTGCAGACGGCCGCCACGCCGCACACCGGGTCCATCCCGTCGGCCGGCCCGGCCTCGCAGGGCGGCGGCTTCGGCGGCCGCGGCGGTCCCGGCGGCGCCGGCGGGCGCGGCCAGCGCGGCGCCTTCCCGGGCGGCGGCTTCCCCGCTGGTGGCTTCCCCGGCGGCGGGTTCCCGGGCGGCGGCACCCCGCCGGGCGGCACGACCGGCACCCTCCCGGGCGGCGCCGCCCCCGGCGGCACGGCGACCGGCGGCGGGATGCGCGGCGGTGGCGGCATGGGCGGCCTGCTGAACGCGGCCACGGTCAGCGACCGGATGAAGGCCCTGCTGGAGGCGAACGCCGACCGGTACACCTGGGTGGCCGCCGCGGTCGGCTCGCAGAACGCCTCGGGCTACCAGCTGGCCACCGGCGACCCGGTGATGGCGATCGGCGGCTTCAACGGCAGCGACCCGTCGCCCACCCTCGCCCAGTTCCAGCAGTACGTGGCCGAGGGAAAGATCCACTACTTCATCGGCAGCGGCGGCGGCTTCGGCGGCGGCCGGGGCGGCGCCGGCTCGGGCGGCAGCAACACCAGCTCGCAGATCTCCGCGTGGGTCACCGCGACCTTCACCGCCCAGACCGTCGACGGCGTGACCGTCTACGACCTCACCGCGCAGTAGATGACGACCGACCAGCGGGCGGCCCTCGATCTCGGGGGCCGCCCGGCCGGCGTGCCGGCGCCGGGGAACGACACTCACAGGCCCGCCACAGGGTCGCCACAATCCGGGCAAAGCCCGGAAGCCGACCTTGCTGGCATGAGCCTTTCCACGCTGCCCACGCCCGCCGCCGAGCACGTACGGGTCGTCGCTCCGGTGCTCGACGTGGTCGTGCCGGTCTACAACGAGGAGACCGACCTGGAGCCGTGCGTCCGCCGGCTGCACGACTACCTGCGGGCCGAGTTCCCGTACCGGTTCCGGATCACCGTCGCGGACAACGCCAGCACCGACGCCACCGCCGAGGTGGCCGACCGGCTGGCCGCGACGCTGCCCGAGGTCGCCGCCGTGCACCTGCGCGAGAAGGGCCGCGGCCGGGCGCTGAAGTTCGTGTGGACGCACTCCGACGCGACCGTGCTGGCCTACATGGACGTGGACCTCTCCACCGACCTCGGCGCGCTGCTGCCGCTGGTCGCCCCGCTGATCTCCGGGCACTCCGACCTGGCCATCGGCTCCCGGCTGGCCCGCGGCTCCCGGGTGGTCCGCGGGGCCAAGCGCGAGTTCATCTCCCGCGGCTACAACCTGCTGCTGCGCGGCACCCTGGCGGCACGGTTCTCCGACGCCCAGTGCGGCTTCAAGGCGATCCGCGCGGACGTGGCGTCCCGGCTGCTGCCGATCGTGGAGGACACCGGCTGGTTCTTCGACACCGAGATGCTGGTGCTGGCCGAGCGGGCCGGACTGCGCATCCACGAGGTGCCGGTGGACTGGGTGGACGACCCGGACAGCCGGGTCGACATCGTCGCCACCGCGCTGGCCGACCTGCGCGGCATCGCCCGGCTCACCCGGGCCCTGGGCACCGGCCGGCTGCCGCTGGCCGCCCTGCGCGAGCAGCTGGGCCGCAACCCTCTGCCGGTGGCCGGCGTGCCGGCCGGCCTCACCGGCCAGCTGCTGCGCTTCGCCGCGGTCGGCGCGGCCAGCACCCTGGCCTACCTGCTGCTCTACGCGCTGCTGCGGGCCGGCGCCGGCCCGCAGGCCGCCAACCTGATCGCGCTGCTGGTGACGGCCGTGGCCAACACGGCGGCCAACCGCCGGGTCACCTTCCGGGTACGCGGCGCCGACGGCGCGTGGCGGCACCAGGCCCAGGGGCTGGCCGTCTTCGCCGTCGGGCTGGGCCTGACCAGTGGCTCGCTGGCGCTGCTGCACGCGCTGAGCGACCCGCCGACCACGGTGGAGCTGGGCGTGCTGGTGGTCGCCAACCTGGTCGCCACCGGGGTCCGTTTCCTGCTGATGCGCAGCTGGGTCTTCCGCACCCGGCCCGGCCGGCCGGTCCTGCATGAAGCAGATGTGAACGCAAGTCCCCCAACGGTATGAAATCGGTGACCGGCGAGTAACAATGGCAGGGATCGGGGCCGCGGAAACGGCCCCGGTCGATGTGCCTTGGGAGTCCGGGCCCCGCCGGAGGTGGCAGCATGCTCAGCAAGGAAGACAGCCGCAGGCTGGCGCAGCTGGAACGCCAGCTCCGCCGCGACGACCCGGACTTCTGCGCGCGCATGCGCGGCGACTCGCCGGCCCGCCGGCGCCTGCCGCTCTCCCTGGTGCTGACCGGGTGCGTGATCTGGGCCGCGGCCCTCATCCTGGCCGTCTTCGGCTGGTGGGGGGCGGCGGTGGTCGCCGGGGTGTGGGGCACGGTCATCGTGGCGGCGCTGGGTTACCGCTGCCGTCCGGGCCGCGACCCCGCTGATCCGGAGATGTTCCCCCCGCCCTGGTGACCACCGCGGGCCACTACGTGAAGGTGACCGTCGCGTCCGCGGCCTCCCGCGCCCGGGCCACCGCCGCCGCTTCCTGCTCGACCGCCTTGCGGGCCCGGGCGGTGAGCGTCCCGAACGGCGTGACCGTCAGATCCACCCGCCGCCGGCCGGCCATCTTCGCCCGCCACACCCCCGCGATCTCGCCGTCCACCAGCAGCGCACCCGGGTTGCCGAGCAGCCGCCAGATCTCCTTCTGCCGGGCCCGCTCCGGCACCAGCAGGTCGCGGTCGCGGGCCTGGAGCAACGGGTCCATCGCCGGCAGCAGCCGCACCCCGGACATCGGCTCCGCCGCCGTCAACGCCGGCAGCGAGCCGGCCGGCAGCCAGGTCCGGCGGCCGGCGACGCGCACCTCGGCCAGGCCGGCGGGCCAGACCTGCTTCATCTCCGCGGTGGAGCTGCCGAGGTACTTGCCCAGCTCGACCGGCGTCGCCGGCCCCAGCAGCCGCAGGTACGTCGTGATCAGCGCCCCGATGCCCTCGTTCCCGGTGGGCTGGGCCGGCGCGTCGCGGATCGGGCCCAGCATCGCGTCGCGGCCCCGCGACTCGACCTGGATGCCGCCGGCCAGCCCGGAGTGCTGCCACACGTTGCCGGCGATGTGCCGGGCGCCGCAGCTCCGGCAGTCGTAGGTCAACTCCGCCGGCACCCGCGCGCTGACCTGGGTGCTGACCTCGCCGCGCGGCATCGAGGAGCGCACCACCGCGCGGAACGCCCGCGCGGTCACCGCGAACGCCTCGATGCCGAGCCGGCCGGCCGCCGGGATCTGGCCGCTCTTGATCCGGGCCGCCGCATCCGCGTCGCTGACCGGCCAGAGCGCCTTGACCAGGTTCTTCAGGTCACGCCGGCGGTGCAGGTGGGGTGCGCCCCGGGCCGCCCAGACCATCAGGAGGCGGTCGTCCTCCAGCGGGGCCTCGGTGCGGGCGGCCAGCGCCACCCGTACGGAGCCGGGGGTGTACTCCTGCACGCCCAGATCGAGCACGTCCAGGTCGGCCGGGCGGTCCCGGCCGCGCTCGGCGAGCCCCAGCGCGGCGATCCGGTAGGCCAGCACCTGGCCGCGGTCCACGTCCATGGGAGCCATCCTTCACCCGCGGCGACCGTATCGCCGGGCGGCGACGTTTCTCAGTCGCTCGAGGCGGGCGCCGCCGCCGGCCGAGACGAGTTCCCAGGTGTCGAGGCTGCTCGGGCCGTACGGGCCCTCCTGGAGGATGGGCGGCTCGCCGGTGAGCCGGTAGCCGCAGCGGCGGGCCACGGCACAGCTGGCCGTGTTGGCCGGGTCGATGCGCAGCAGCAGGCGGCTCAGGCCGAGGCTGCCGCGGGCGTACCCGGACAACAGCGAGAGCGCCGCCGAGGCGTGGCCGCGCCGGCGGTGCGCGGCCCCCACCAGATAGCCCAGCTCGGCCTCACGCAGGCCCGCATCGACGCCGAAGAGCAGCACCTCACCGATCGGCCGGCCACCGTCGAGGGTGATCGCGAGCTGGATGCGCTGGCCGCTGGCGCGGCTCTGCCGGGCCCGTTTCAGGTAGGCCACGCCGGCCTCGAGGTCGAACGGGGACGGCATCGGCGTCCAGCGCGCGATGTCGGGCTCGTCGAGCAGCTCCACCAGATCGTCGAGGTCCTCGTCGCGCCACTCGCGCAGCGTGACGCCGTCTCCGGTCAGCGCGATCGGGTAGGGCAGGCGGCCGGCGGTCGTCATGGGCCGATCCTGCCCGTAAGCGACCGGTTCCTGCCAGTAGGTGAGCCCGACAAAGCCGCGGGCGGGTGGCTCAGCCCCGCACGACCATCGGCGCGGTATCCAGCAATGACCAGTCATGGCTTATGTCGGCCGCCGCACGCAGCAGCAACGGCAGGTACTCGCCTGTCAATTTATCGACAGACGTCTCCGCCGCGTGCACGGTCACGTTGAGCGCGGCGACGACCTTGCCGTCGCCGTTGCGCACGCCGGCCGCGATCGACCGGATGCCCAGGGCGAGGTCCTGGTCGGCCAGGGCCCAGCCCTTGGCCCGGACCTCGCGCAGCGCGGCCTCCAGCGCCGGGCGGTCCGGCTGCGAGCGCGCGCTGATGCCGGACCGGCCGGGCTCGGCGAGCACCGCGTCGAGCTGCGCGGGCTCCAGGGCGGCCAGCAGCACCTTGCCCATGGAGGTGGCCGCGGCCGGGAAGCGGGTGCCGATCGACACGGCCAGCGTGACGATCTTCGGTACGGCGACCCGGGCCACGTACACGATGTCCGAGCCGTCGAGCTGGGCCATCGACGTGGACTCCCCGGTCCGGGCGACCAGGCGCTCCATGTGCGGGCGGGCCACGTCCCACATGTCGAGGGAGTTCACGTAGGCCATGCCCAGCTCGAGCACCCGCGGGGTCAGCGTGTACCCCCGCTCGACCGCCCGCACGTAGCCCAGCTCGGTGAGCGTGAGCAGGATCCGGCGTACGGTCGGCCGGGCCAGCCCGGTGTCGGCGGCGATCTCACTCAGCGTCGACACCCGGCGGCCCGGCCGGAAGCTGCGCACGACCTCCAGCCCGCGGGCGAGGGCCTCGATGAAGTCCGGACCGGTCTCCCGTGCCATCGAGCCCCCTGACGTGATCGTCCGACCGGCTAATGCTTCCACTGCGCCGAGCCGGCGTCCCACTCGGTGTAGGTGTACGGGTTGTCCCGCACCTTCGTCTCGGGCACGTCCGGGTTCATCCCGCGCTGCCAGGCCTCCTCACCCATCGTGGCGCGCAGGTGCTCGATGGTGCGGCCGACCTGCGCGCGGGCCGCGGCCAGGTCCACCCCGACCAGCTTGTGGTCGCGCTTGACGATCCGGCCGTCGACCAGCACGGTGTCCACGTCCCCGCGCTGGGCCTGGAAGGCCACGTGGCCGTACGGGTGCAGGATCGGGAACATCACCGGGGAGTCGTCGTTCCTGAGCAGCACGACGTCGGCCTTCTTGCCCGCCTCCAGGCTGCCGATCACCGAGTCCATCCCGAGGGCCTTGCTGCCGCCGCGGGTGGCCCAGTCGACGACCTGCTCGGCGCGCAGGTGCACGTGGGTCACGGTGTCGGCCCGGGCGTGCGCCTCCATGTGCTCGCGGGAGCGGTCCGCGCCGAGCGTGGTGCGCATCGCGGAGAACAGGTCGCCGCTCCACCACACGCTGGTGTCCATCGACAGCGAGACGCCGATGCCGTGGTCGCGCAGCATCCAGGTGGGCGGGTAGCCCTGGCCGGCGCTCTGCTCGCTCTCGGTGGAGACCGAGACCGAGCCGCCGGTGGCGGCGATGCGGTGGTACGAGTCGTGGGTGAGCGTCGCCGCGTGCACGTACACGGTCTGCGGGGTCATGAAGCCGTGCTCGTGCATGAGCCGGATGCCGTCGTCGTTGGTCGCGCCCCACACCCCGGCGTGGGTCGTGACGGGCACGCCCAGCTCGCGCGCCACCTCGAAGGCGGCCTTCTCCGGGAACGCCGGGTCGCCGGTGACGTCGAAGGCCATCTGGAAGCCGAGCATGTCGTCGCCCGGGGTGATCCGCCGGCGGACGAAGTCGCGGAACTCGGGGCTGGCCGACCACTCCCACGGGCCCTGCTGGATGTTGCCGTACGCGAGCACGAACCGCCCGGGCACCGCCTGCAGCGCGTCGACCGCGGCGTCGGCGTGCTGCGGGGTCTGCAGGCCGTGCGACCAGTCCACGGTGGTGGTGACGCCGGCGTCGATGGCCTCGATGGCGGCCAGCAGGTTGCCGGCGTGGACGTCCTCGGGGCGGAACAGCTTGCCGGACTCCAGGTAGTACCAGACGAAGTACTGGGTCAGGGTCCAGTCGGCGCCGTAGCCGCGCATCGCCGTCTGCCACATGTGCCGGTGAGTGTCGATCATGCCGGGCATCAGGATGCCGCCGGTCGCGTCGATCACCGTGGCGCCCTCGGGGGCGGTGAGCCCCACGCCGACCTCGGCGATGCGCCGGTCGATCACCAGCACGTCGGCGTTCGGCAGCACGGTGTGCCGGTCGTCCATGGTCAGCACGGTGCCGTTGCGGAACAGAACACTGTCGGTCATTCGCCGTCGACTCCCTCCGGACAGACGTCCGTCTAGCGGTCACTGCCTCGGCGTCAGTGTGTTGCGGCTCACCAGACGTGTCAAGGAGATGTTTCGGCGCGGCGACGGTTGACAGCTCATTGCCCTGCGCCGAGACTGACAAAAGCGCGGACGTCTGTCCGCCTAGCGGTCAACACCTCGAAAGGCGGCACATGGGACCCCTCAGCGGACTGCTGGTCGCGGACTTCTCCCGGATCCTGGCGGGCCCGTACGCGACGATGCTGCTCGCCGACCTCGGCGCCCAGGTGATCAAGGTCGAGGGCCCGGCCGGCGACGACACCCGCACCTGGATGCCCCCGGTCCGCGACGACGTGTCGACCTACTACCTGGGCATCAACCGCAACAAGCGGTCTATCGCGCTGGACCTGAAGAACCCCGCCGACCTGGACGTGGCGCAGCGCCTGGCCGCCCGGGCCGACGTGATGATCGAGAACTTCCGGCCCGGCGGCCTGCGGCGCTTCGCCCTCGACTACGACACCGTCGCGGCCGGCAACGCCAAGATCGTGTACGCGTCGATCAGCGGCTTCGGCACCGGCGCGGGCGCCAACTACCCCGGCTACGACCTGATGGTGCAGGCCGTCTCCGGGCTGATGAGCCTCACCGGGGACCCGGACGGCTCGCCGTACCGGGCCGGCATCTCGGTCTTCGACGTGATGGCCGGGCTGCACGCCAGCATCGGCATCCTGGCCGCGCTGCACCACCGCGACGCCACCGGCAGCGGCCAGCACGTCGAGGTCAACCTGCTCTCCTCCGCGCTGTCCGGGCTGGTCAACCACTCCAGCGCGTACGTGGCCGGGGGCACCGTCCCGTTCCGGATGGGCAACGCGCACCCCAGCCTGTTCCCGTACGAGCCGCTGCCCACCGCCGACGGCGAGCTGATCGTCATCGCCGGCAACGACGGGCAGTTCCGCAAGCTGTGCCAGGTGCTCGACCTGCCGGAGCTGCCGGACGACCCCCGCTTCGGCCGCAACCAGGACCGCACGGCCAACCGCGAGGCGCTGCGCCCGCTGCTGGTCGAGCGGCTCGCCAAGCGCACCAAGGACGAGTGGTTCCGCGAACTGCTCGCGGCCGGGGTGCCGTGCGCGCCGATCAACACGATCGACGGCGGCGTGGCCCTCGCCGAGGAGCTGGGGCTGGATCCGGTGGTCGAGTCCGGCGGAGTCCCCGGCGTCCGCAACCCGATCACGTTCTCCGGTACCCCGGCCGGCTACGAGCTGCCGCCGCCCGGACTCGACGAACACGGTGAGGAGATCCGCGCGTGGCTGACCAAGGACTGAGGTTCCCGACCGGGCTCGGCACCTCCGACGAGACGCAGATCCGGCTGCTGGGTCAGGACCTCGCGGCGGACCTGATGGGCCGGGTCGGCTTCGGCGAGCTGGCCTACTGGCTGGTCGCCGGCCGCCGCCCCACCCCGGGCGAGGTCCGCGTCTTCGAGACGGTGCTGGTCGCGCTGGCCGACCACGGCTTCACGCCGACCGCCATCGCCGCCCGGCTCACGTACCTGAGCGCGCCCGAGTCATTGCAGGGGGCGCTGGCCGCGGGGCTGCTCGGGGGCGGCTCGCGCTTCCTCGGGGTGACCGAGGACTGTGGACGGTTCCTGGCGGCGGCGCTGGCCGACGGCGTACCGGAGGACGACGCGGGCTTCGACGCCCTCGCGCTGGCCGTGATCACCGAGGCGCGCGCCGCGAAGAAGTTCGTGCCGGGGCTGGGCCACCCGGTGCACAAGAAGCAGGACCCGCGTACCCCGGTGCTGATCCGCATCGCGGACGAGGAGGGCCTGCGCGGGCCGCACCTGCGGCTGTTCGAGGCCATCGGCCGGGTGCACCCGCAGGTGCTGAACAAGACCCTGCCGCTGAACGGCGCCGGGGTGTGCGGCGCGGCGCTGGCCGACCTGGGCCTGCCGGTCGACCTGCTGCGCGGCTTCGCGCTGCTGGCCCGGGCGGCCGGCCTGCTCGGCCACCTGGCCGAGGAACGCCGCAACCCGATCGGCATGGACGTCTACCTGACCGTCGACCGCAACGCCGTCTACGAGGAATGAGAAAGGAGCCGCCATGGCCACCGTCGTCGCGGTGATCGCCTCGACCCACCATCCCTTCTACTACAAGGCCAGCACCGCGACCGGCGAGGACCGGCCGCCGTTCGCCGACGAGTGGGTCAGCAAGATCACCGCCTTCCGGGAGACGCTGACCCGGGCCCGCCCGGACGTGCTGGTGATGGTCGGCTCGGACCACTTCCACCAGCTCTGGCTGGACAACATGCCGCAGTTCCTGGTGGGCAAGGCGCCGTTCTACGACGCCAACTTCTACAACGAGGAACGCGAGTTCGGCCTGCCCCGGATGCTGCTCAAGGGCCAGGAGGACCTCTCCGCCCACATTCTGCGGGCCGGGCTCGACGAAGGCTTCGACCTGGCGTTCAGCAACGAGCTGCGGATCGACCACAGCATCACCTGCCCGATCATCACCCTGCGGCCCGAGGCCGACCTGCCGATCGTGCCGATCTACACCAACATCTTCGCGCCGCCGCTGCCCCAGCCGAAGCGCTTCGTCCAGCTCGGGCAGACCATCCGCGACATCGTCGAGTCGTGGCCCAGCCACCTGCGGGTCGCGGTGATCGGCACGGGGCACCTGTCGCTGGAGCTGGGCGGCCCGCGCCAGTTCGGCCCGCACGGCCCGGACCCCGAGTTCGACCGCAAGGCCGTGGAGTGGATCGCCACCGGCGACCTGGAGCGCTGCCTGGCCGAGGTGACCCTGGACAGCCTGCACTCCCCCGGCAACGCCACCCACGGCTTCATGGACTTCATGCTGATGATGGGCGTCGCCGGCGCCGGCCGGAAGGCCGACCACGTGGACACCCTCGACCTCTTCCACACCATGGAGGCCTACTTCACCTGGTACCCGAACGGGGTGGACGCATGAGCAGGTACCTGCTGGACAAGTTCCTCTACTTCGTCGACCGGGATCCCGAACTGGTGGAACGCTACCGCGAGGACCCGCGCGGGACGGTCGATTGGTGGGAGGCCGAGTGCGCCAACAAGGTCCTCAACTGCCACGCCGGTGAGGCCAGCACCTGGCTGCGCTTCACCGAGGAGGAACGCGAGGCGCTGGCCGCGCACGACCACGTGGCGCTGTTCGCCCTGGGCGCGCACCCGTTCCTGACCCTGACCCTGTTCATCGCGATGTTCGAGCGCGACCACGGGCCGCTGGAGTATCAGAAGGCGTTCGGGGCGCGGCTGGCCCACTTCGCGCTGCCGTACCCGGACATCGCCACCTGATGCGGGCCGCGCTGCTGCGCGCGTGCGGCACCGCGCCGGTGGTCGGCGACCGGCCGGTGCCGGTGCCGGCCGAGGACGAGATCCTGGTCCGGGTCACCGCGGCGTCCATCACCCCGCTGGACCGGCTGTGCGCGTCCGGCACGTCGTACTTCGGCGTGCCGGCCACCCCGTACGTGCCCGGCGTCCAGGGGGTCGGCCTGCGCGACGACGGCACGGCGGTCTGGTTCCCGACCGGCGCGGGCATGCGCCCCGGCGACGGCAGCCTGGCCGAGTACGCGGCCGTGCGCGCCGCCGACACCGTGGCGCTGCCCGACGACGTCGACCACCGGCTGATCGCGGCGCTCGGGCTCTCCGCGGTGGCCGCGCACCTGGCGCTGACCTGGCGCGGCGAGCTGCGGCCGGGCGAGCACGTGCTGGTGCTGGGGGCGGGCGGGGTCGTGGGGCAGAGCGCGATCCGGCTGGCGCTGCTGGCCGGGGCCGGCCGGGTCGTCGCGGCGGCGCGTTCCGGGGCGGCCCGGCAGCGGGCGGCGCGGGCCGGGGCGGCTGTGGTCGTACCGCTGCACGACGGTGACGATGTGGCCCGGCTGACGGCGCGCCTGCGGGCCGCCGCCGACGGCCCGGTCGATCTCGTCCTGGATCCGCTGTTCGGGATCCCGGCGGCGGCCGCGCTGCGGACGCTGCGGCCCGGCGGCCGGCTGGTCAACCTGGGCAGCGCGGCCGGCGAGACCGCCCCGCTGGACTCGGCGACGCTGCGCGCGGGCTCGCTGCGCGTGCTCGGCTACACCAACAACGAGCTCACCCCGGCGCAGCGGGCCGCGGCGCTCACCCTGGTCGCCGAGCATGCGGCGGCCGGGCGGCTGGCGGTCGATCATGAAACGGTACGGCTGAGCGACGTCACGACGGCCTGGCGCCGCACGGACAGCCGGATGGTCGTCATCCCGTAGCGCCGGCGTCAGTCACCGGCGCTCTCCGGCCCGGGCTGGGCCGATTCCTGCGAGCGCGACGTCTCCGTGCGCACGCGTTCGATGCGGTCGACACCGCGCTGGACCGCCGCCCGGGAGCGTTGCAGGAACTCGTTGCTACGCTCGGTCTTGGCCGAGGTCCGCTCGATGGCGTCCCGGAACCGCCCGATCGGGTCCACCGTGCGCTCGGCCTGGTGCTCGGCCTCCTCGTCGAGCTTGCGCTCGCGCTCGGTGGCGTCGGCCTCCCGCGCGTCGGCGTCCAGCTCGCGCCGGTCGGCGTCCCGCTCGCGCTGGTCAGCACGCCGGTCACGCTCGTCGGCCGCGCGCTCTCGTTCGCCGAGCCGCCGTTCCCACTCGTCCAAGCTCGCAGCCCTGGCCCTCTGCCGGTCATCCGGAACGTCCGAACCACCCACGAATCGCAGCCTACATTCGGGGCGAGGAGGCCGGGAGGCTCACCTCGCACCAGACGCTCTTTCCCGGCGGCCGGGAATCCCAACCCCACCGGCTGGCCAGCCGGTCGATCAGCAGCAGCCCCCGGCCACCGGCCGTGGCATCACCCGGCCGGACCATGCGGGGCTCCCGCGCGCTGCCGTCGCCGACCTCGATGCGGACCCGCCCCGCGCCGGCCAGCACGCGCAGCTCACCCGGCGGCGGCGCGTGGTTGACGGCGTTGGCCACCAGCTCGCTGGTGACCAGCACGGCGACCTCGACGACCGGGTCGGGCACGCCCCAGCCGAGCAGCGTGTCGGTCACGAACCGGCGTCCCAGGCCGCAGGCCGAGCCCGTGGCCGGCACCTCCGCCAGCACGGCGAGGCAGCCGCCGGCGCGGTGCTCCGGGGCGGTGGCAGGTGGCAACGTCATTCCAGCGGACCAGCGGCCGACGACGGGCGCGGCAGTCCCGGGCGCCCGGCGGACAACCCCGGACGTCGGCGTTGCACCCGTCCAGTCTGCCACCGCCGGTTTCCGGGCCGGTCGGCCCCGGGCGGCTCAGCGGCCGGCCGGAGCGCCGGCCGACGGCCGCCGCCGGCCGAGCGACTAGTGCGCCTCGGCGGTGGCCTGGCGTTCCCCGCGCTGGGCGGGCTCGGCGCCCTCGACGGCGAACGGGTCACGCAGCCGCGTCATGGCCGCGGCGCTGTTGTCGGCCGCCTCCGACTTGTCCTCGGGCGCGGCGCTTCCGGCCGGCGCGAGGAACAGGTCGGCGTCGTTGTTGTCCGTGGAGTTCATTGATCGATCCGATGCTCTTATGGGGTGGGAGAAGCTGGGCTCTCGAGTTCTTTGAGATCGAGGTGCAGCGTGGACAGCAGCCCGCTGTGCAGGAAGGGATCGAGGGTGTCGGGAAGCTCCCGGTCGACCCAGTCCGCCCGGGCATTCTGCCCGCGCTCGCGGAGCTTGGCGATGATGGCGCTCTTCTGGATCATTTCATCGGCCCGTCTTCAGGTGTGTCGTGACGTCGGCGAAAACGAAAAAAGCGCCGGACGGGTGCGTATACCCACCGGGCGCCATAAACGTCAACGGATTTCGAAACGGGAACACACTCACCGTACCACGAATCCGTTTCTCCATCGCCGGACCGTCGGCCGCGGTGGGGCCGCCCGGCGACCCGCGACATACGGTGGCCATGACGTCGATGCGTGGAGGTAGTCATGTCAGCTGTTCTGGTGGTGCTGTCCGGGGCCCGGGTGTGGAGTCTCAGGGACGGCACCCAGCACCCGACCGGGTTCTGGGCCGAGGAGTTCGTCGCGCCGTACCGGCTGCTGGTCGAGGCCGGCCACGACGTCACCGTCGCGACCCCGGGCGGCCGCGTCCCGGTCGCCGACGAGGCCAGCCTGGGCGACGAGTCCGCCCCCGCGCTGCGCGCCTACCTGGAGAGCGTGCGGGACGTGCTGCAGTCCCCGGCCCGGCTCGAGGACGTCGACCCGGCCGGCTACGACGCGGTCTTCATCCCCGGCGGGCACGGCCCGATGCAGGACCTGGCGGTCAACCCGGACGTGGCCCGCATCCTGGCCGCGATGCTGCCGGACGCCGGCAAGGTCGTCGCCTCCCTGTGCCACGGCCCGGCGGCGTTCCTGTCCGCCGGTGACGCCGAGGGCAACTGGCTGTTCAAGGGCCGCAAGCTGACCGCGTTCACCGACGAGGAGGAGAAGCAGGCCGGGCTGGCGGACAACGCCCCCTGGCTGCTGGAGGACCGGCTGCGCGCGGGCGGCGCCGTCTTCGAGTCGGCTCCGGCCTGGGCGTCGCACGTGGTCGTGGACGGCAACCTGATCACGGCGCAGAACCCGGCCTCGGCCGAGGCCGCCGGCCGGGCCATCCTCGCCCAGCTCTGAGCCGGCGCGCCGGGTCAGGAGCCGGGGTTCACGAACTCGGGCTGGTCCAGGACCCGCAGCCAGGTGCCGTCGCTCTGCCGGCGGGCCACCTGGGCGCGGGCCCCGGCGCCGTCCCGGGGCGGGGTCGAGGTCAGCGCCAGCTCGCCGCTGATCAACGTCGGCAACGGCGGCTCCGGCTGGAAGGCGGGCAGGTGCGGAAGCGCTTCTTCCCACAGCTTGCGGATGGCCTCGCGCCCGACGGTCTGCTGACCCGGCGGGTACGCCATCACGGCGTCCGGCTCGTAGAGCAGCGCGATACCCTCGGCGTCCTTGGCGTTGGCCCGCTCGACGAACAGCCGGGTCAGATCCTCGGGGCGGGCGGCCTTCTCACGTTCGGTCATGAGGCCAGCCTCGCCCCACCCGAGTGACAAGTCCAACAGATGGTTCTTGTCGTAGCTATCATCACGACTCATGGATCTGCGGCAGCTCGAATACTTCGTGGCGGTGGCCGAGGAGGCCAATTTCACCCGCGCGGCCGACCGCGTGCACATCACCCAGTCCGGCGTGAGCGCCCAGATCCGCCAGTTCGAACGGGAACTGGGTGCCGACCTGTTCGACCGCTCCGCGCGCATGGTCCGGCTCACCGCGGCCGGCGCGGCGGCGCTGCCGCACGCCCGTACGGCGCTGGCGGCGGCCCAGGCCATCCGCACCGCCTGCGACGAGGTGAACGGGCTGGTCCGCGGCAAGCTGCGGATCGGCATGGTCACCGGCTGCACGATCACCCCGCTGTTCGACGCGCTGGCCTCGTTCCACCGCCGGCACCCGCGGATCGAGATCACCCTGGCCGAGGACAACTCGGAGGTGCTGGTCGAGAACGTGAGGGCGGGCCACGCGGACCTGGCCCTGGTGGCGGTGGCGGGCGGCCTGCCGGACGGGCTGGAGTCGCTGACCGTCCTCAGCGAGGGACTGGTCGCGGCCGTCGCGCCGGGGCACGACCTGGCCGAGCGGGAGTCGGTGCCGTTGCGGCGGCTGACCGCGTACCCGTTGATCTGCCTGCCGGTGGGCACCGGGATCCGCGGCGTGCTCGACCAGGCCTGCGCGGCCGCCGGGGTCCGCCCGACCGTGGCGCTGCAGGCGACCGCGCCGGGCGCGGTCCTGGACCTGGCCGCGCGCGGCCTGGGGGTGGCGATCCTGAGCGCGTCGATGACGGCCGAGGTGGCCGGGCTGCGGTCGGTGCCGATCGAGGACGTCGAGCTGCCGGCGATGCTGGCGCTGGTGTGGCGCAAGGGCGAGAGCGCGGTGCTGCGGGCCCTGCTGCCGCACTGCCGCCGCGCCTTCGCGGCCTAGGCTCTCGCTCACCGCCCGCCTTGCCCCGGTTCTCCCAGCGGCCTGCCTTCCCGCCGCGGGTGCCGGCTCGCCGTGCTGGCCGGCCGGTTCGCTGCGGATCTCGCGCGTGGCCGGTTCAGGCCGCGCAGGCGACCTCGGCCTGCTCGCTCCAGGGCGTGCCGTCGAAGCCCTCACGGGGCCGCGTCTCGCGGTCCCGCTGGCCGAAGGTCTGCACCGACAGCGTGACCGGCAGCCGGCCCAGCGGCAGCCCGTGTACGCAGTCGACCCGCACATCGGCCTCGGCTTGCACGGTTTCGCCGGGCGCGATCCAGCGCCGCTCGTCCACCCCGTGCACGCTGACGCCCGGCCGGGAACCGGACAGGTCACGGATGGTGATCGGCATCGGCCCGGCGTTCACCAGCGTCACCCGCCGGGTGAGCGTGACGGTGGTGACCCGCCCGCCACGCACGACGCTGTCCGCGGGCGACCCGTCGACGAACGGACTGGCCTCGGCGAAGACGAACACGGCGACCGGCCGGTCGCGGACGGCGGCCTCCCGGCGCACGGCCCAGCCGTAGGTGGCGCAGGCGCCGAGCACAGCCCCGACCACCAGCGCGGCCGCGACGAGCAGATGCGACCGGCGGGAACGAGCGGGAGGTACGACGGCCGGCCGGTCCAGGTCGATCACATTCATGCGGTGCCCTCGCCCTGCCTCGGAACGGGAACGGACGGTTCAGAGAACGTACGGCACCGGCCGGGGGTTGCGGGCCGAGGGGCGCGTCTTTCCTGGTCGTCGCGCGTCAGTCCACCATGGAGCGCGGTGCACCCTCCAGGTCATCGATGATCCGCTCCAGGATCCGCGGTGTGTCCCGCAGGGGCGCGGCCCGGACGAACAGCCGGCTCACCGCGTCGAAGTAGAAGTCGACGTCGTGCCGACCGCCCAGGTAGAGCGCGCTGGTGAGCTGCTCCAGACACACCAGATCGGGCAGCTCCGGCCGCGGAAACCGCAGAATGGTGAACGACCCGCCGGCGGCGACGTGCCGGCCGGCGCTGAACGGCAAGACCTGCAGCCGTACGTTCGAAGCCTTGGTGACCACCGCCAGCAGCGACTCGAGCTGATCCCGCATGACCCGCCTCCCCCCGACCGGGCGCCGCAGGGCGGCCTCGTCCACCACGGCCCAGAGCTTCGGCGGATGCGGACGGGTGAGCAACTGCTGACGCTCCACCCGGCGAGCAGCCTCGTCACGGCGCGCGACCGCCCGGGCGTACTCCTCGGTCTGCAGGAGCGCCGGGACGAACTGGACCTCGTAGGTGCGGATCAGGGAGGCGGTGGCCTCCAGCCCGAGATAGCGGGGAAACCAGTCCGGGGTGACATCGCTGTACGCCCGCCACGAGCCCGGGGCGTTGGCCTCGCGTACGCGGTCCAGGAAGACGTCGCGTTCCAGATCGTCGTAGACGCCGTAGAGGGAGAGAAGGTCGAGAACGTCCCGCTCGACGAGCCGGGACTGCCCCAACTCCATGCGGTCGATCTGCCACTCGTCGCCGTTGATCGCGGCGGCCGCCTCGGCGAGGGTGAGACCGCTGCGCTCCCGGAGTCGTCGCAGGTAGGCGCCCACCAGGACACGGACGACTGTGGGGGCATCGCCGGGGCCACCCCGCTCCGGTGATCTGCTCAACGCGCACCTCCGCGCTTTTTCTTCGGTTGAGCATGCCACTGGGGGGCGGGTGGGGCCAGTTGGGGAAAGAGATGCTGGTGCGGTGGTGGTGCCCCCGGTAGGAATCGAACCTACGACACACGGTTTAGGAAACCGATGCTCTATCCCCTGAGCTACGAGGGCCTGCGGCCCACATCGTACCCAGCTGGGGATGTCCACGAGTGCCCGGGCGTCCCGTCGGGGCCCCACGAGTGCCATCTGGTCGACCGGTGGGCATTCCCGTTGCTGGCCGGAGCGCCTCCGGAGCAATCCCGCGCACACGCGGCCCGGCGTGCCCGGGACATCCGTGTCTACGGGAGCATGAGTAATGTGTGAACGGTAGTCTTCAAGATGCGTCTACGGTAGTCTTGTAACGTGTTGCCATATCAGTTGCGGGCCGTTGATCAAGAGCTGGATGAGCTTCTCGGCGGCTTGCCTGCCATCAGTCTCGAGGGGCCGAAGGGCGTCGGGAAGACCGCCACGGCCCAGCGGCGCGCCGCCACCGCCTTCGCCATGGACGACGCGACACAGCGGGAGCTGCTCACCGCCGATCCGCAACGCCTCGACCGTGCCCCGGCGCCGGTCCTCATCGACGAGTGGCAGCGCGAGCCGGCAGTCTGGGACTTTGTGCGGCGCAGCGTCGACCGTAATCCCGCACCGGCCCGGTTCCTGTTGACCGGCAGCGCCACCCCCACGTCTGCGCCGACACATTCCGGAGCCGGGCGCATCGTCCAGCTCCGGATGCGACCGATGAGCCTGGCCGAGCGGGCCCTGGCCGAGCCGACGGTCAGCCTTCGGGAGTTGCTCACCGGACGGCGGCCGGCCGTGGGCGGAGGCACTGCGCTGAGCCTGGTCGACTACGCCGAGGAGATCGTGCGCTCCGGATTCCCCGCCATCCGTCAACTGCCGCCGCGTGCTCGCCGGGCACAGCTCGACGGCTACCTGAACCGCATCGTCGAACGAGACTTCCCCGAGCAAGGCCACCTGGTACGCCGCCCCGACACCCTGCGCGGGTGGCTAGCCGCGTACGCCGCCGCAACGGCAACCACCAGTTCCTACAACGCCATCCTGGACGCGGCCACACCCGGCGAGACCAACAAGCCCGCCAAGACGACCACGACCGCGTACCGCGACGTCCTGTCGCAACTGTGGCTGCTCGATCCCGTGCCCGGCTGGTTGCCCAGCCGCAGCGCCTTCAGCAGACTCGGCGCCGCACCGAAACACCACCTCGCCGACCCGGCACTCGCCGCCCGACTACTTGGTGTGGACGTACCCGCCCTGCTCGACGATTCAGCACCGAACGCGCCGGTACGCCGGCCTGGTCCTCTGCTGGGCGCCTTGTTCGAGTCGCTGGTGACGCTCAGCGTGCGGGTCTACGCGCAGGTAGCTGAAGCCACGGTTCATCACCTACGCACCTGGGACAGTCGGCACGAGGTGGATCTCATCATCCAGCGCGCCGATCAACGAGTCGTGGCGCTCGAGGTCAAGCTGTCGCCGTCGGTGAGCGATGACGATGTCCGTCACCTCACCTGGCTGCGCAGACAACTCGGCGACGATCTACTTGATGCGGCGGTCATAACCACCGGGTCTGAGGCGTACCGTCGCGCCGACGGCATCGCGGTGATCCCGCTCTGCTTGCTCGAACCCTGACAACCGGCGCATGGCCCGATCACGGGTAGTCGCCGTCATCGATGGATGAAGGCCGATCAGCAGACCAGCCGAACCCGCCCCTTTCTTCGGTAGCGGGAGTGGCCATTAAGCTGGTCATTCAGAATCAATGAACCATTCCAACCTGATGGCGCAGGTCAGCAGCGTCCGGGGAGGGCGGTGGCCGGGTCTGATCCGAACCCATCGCCACCAGCGACGATCTCGTTGGCGGCGCCTGCGTAACGGCGACCCCTCACCCACCTATCCGCCGGGTTCGAGGTGGGCGTGGCCACCGCCTGGCGCAACGTCGGCGAGGCGGTCAGTCTTCAGCCAACCGAGCTTTGTCGGCGTAGCCGGTTGGCGTGGATCAGGTTCGATGGCGAGGTGAATATTGAGTCCTTGATACTGACTGTCACAGAGGAGGAGGCGTGCGACGCCTTCCGCCCGTCGTAATCGCTGTTGGTGGCATTCTGGTGCTTCTTTTCATGATCGCACTGATCGAGCCTCGATGGATCTTGCGGCTGGATCTTGGGTCGGACATGAAAAATCTACGACCACCCGAGATGGCCAACGCCATCAACCAGATCAGGTCTACCGTCATTCAAGCCGTCGGCTCCGTCGTGGTGCTCAGCGGCGCGTACGTCGGCTGGCGGCAACTACAACACAACATGCACGCCACCCAGGCGCAGATCGAGCTGCAGCGCGCCGGACACCTGACCGACCGCTACACACGAGTCGTGGAACAGCTCGCCAGCACCGACGAGACGATCCGCGTCGGCGCCATTCACGCTCTTGACCGGATCGCCGCGGAGGCGGTCACGGAGCGAGCCGGGGTCGTCGCCCTTCTCGCCACCTACGTCCGGACACGCGCCCACCGCGGCTGGACCAGCCTCGACGACCCCCACCTTCCGCTCCGGTCCCGGGCCAGCGACATTCAAGCAGCGTTGACAACGCTCACCCACTGGATAGAACCCGGACACGTACCGCCACAGTGGCTCACCGCCGACATCGCACACACCGACCTACCCAACGCCAACCTGCACGGGTGCACCCTTTGGCACGTACGCATGCGCGACGTCAACCTGACCGGCGCTGCCCTCAGCGAGGTTGACCTGCGAGGCGCTGATCTCCGCGGCGCCATCCTGGACAACGTCGACTTCACCGGCTCCTACGCCAATCGGCGAACCTGGTGGCCAGCAGGCTTCGACCCCACTACCCACGGCATCACGATCGAGCAGTCCGAAGACGCCTACGAAGCCTGGCCGCCCAAGACGCCGGACATCTGAGCGTTTCGTCGGTCGGCCGCGAGGTCGCCGTAAGGTCTGGCGGTCGACCGGTTGCCGCAGCTCGACGGCGGGGAACGCGGCCAGTGGAGGCACGGGTTCCCATTCCGGAAATGTGGCATGCTCTCATGTCCTCCCGCGGCCCACTGCCCATGCGTGGGCGTTGAATCAGTACCGGGATCCGCAGGTCCAGCCGCCCATCGGCGTCAAGATGCACGCCCGCGCAGTCAGCCCGGCATCGTTCACCGCCTGCGTGTACCCGGTCTGGCTGGTGCTGTAGTAGGAGTACACCGTGCGCAGCGATCCGTCGGCGTTGAACCCCTCGATCTTGATGCCGTGCAGGCCCCCGCGGGCCCACGCCATCCGACACCTGGAGCTGTAGCGCAGTTCGACGGCTCCGGTGCTCGCC
This sequence comes from Actinoplanes nipponensis, assembly GCF_016862275.1. Classification (GTDB taxonomy): domain Bacteria; phylum Actinomycetota; class Actinomycetes; order Mycobacteriales; family Micromonosporaceae; genus Actinoplanes; species Actinoplanes nipponensis. The sequence continues at coordinate 112,729 of NZ_BOMQ01000074.1, forward strand.
GGGTCGACGGTGTAGATGGTGCGGGCGTCGGCGTTGCATTTGTGGAGGACTCCGTTGGGGTCCTCCCAGGCGGCTCGGTTGGGGTCGACTCCGTCGCAGATCTTGTAGCAGCTCGTCGCCGCGGCGGCCGGTGTGGCGACGATCGGGCTCAGCGCCGCCCCGGTCGTCGCGACGGCCGCCGTCAGCAGCGCCGCCAAGCGCCGCGCCCGTGGTGTCATCCTCATGGTTTGTTCCTCTCTGTCGGGCGAACGAGGAACATCCTCTGCAGCGGCAGGCGGCCGGCACCACACCGTTCAGTCAGGGCTGAAAGGATCGATCCGGCTCCGGCTCGGCCGGCGTCGCGCTGTGCCCGTCAGCGCCCTATGGCAGGTCCCGCACCGGCCGCAGACTGACCAACTCCCGCCTGATACAGACGGAGGCGGCAGCACCGAAGTGCTGCCGCCTCCACCTTTCAATCTCAGCGGTTCCAGCGCGCCGCGGCCAAAGTGTCGCGAAGCGTGTAATACGCCGGCTTGCGCTCGAAGTTGTTCCCCATCACCGTCGCGGCGCCCTCGGCCGGGAAGAACACCGGCACCCAGGAGTACTTGTCGGTGAAGCCCCAGATGGTGAAGGAATTGCAGTCGTCGACGGCCAGGCAGGCGTCCAGGACGGTCTTGTAGTACGCGGCCTGCGTCGTCAGCTGCTCGGCGGTCGGCACGCCGCCTTCGGGCAGATCCATGCGTACGTCGAGCTCGGTGATCGCGGTGTGCAGACCGAGGTCGTCGAAGCGCTGCAGCACGGCCCCGAGCTGGTCCGGGGCGCCGTACCGCATGCTCAGGTGGGCCTGGGACGCGAAGCCGTGCAGCGGCACGCGGTCGGCCTGCAATTGCTTGGCCAGCGCCTCGTACGCGTCGACCTTGACGCCGGGCCATTCCACGCCGTAGTCGTTCAGGAACAGCTGAGCCTTCGGGTCGGCCTGGTGCGCCCAGCGGAAGGCGTCGGCCACGATGCCCGGGCCGAGTTCACGGATGAAGATGTTTTCCTGGCGGTACTCGCCATTCTCGTTGAGGATCTCGTTGGCGACGTCCCACTGCTGGATCTTGCCGCGGTAGTGGCCGACCACCGTGAAGATGTGGTCCTTGAGGATCGCGCGCAGCTCCGCCTTGGTGAACTGGCCCTCGGTCAGCCACGCCGGGTTCTGGCTGTGCCAGAGCAGGGTGTGCCCGCGGACGACCTGACCGTGCTGCCGCGCGAACTTGACGATCGCGTCGGCCGGGCCGAAGTTGTACTTGCGGCGCTCGGGGTGGATGAATTCCCACTTCATCTGGTTCTCGGGGGAGACCGAGTTGAATTCGCGGGCCAGGACCTTCCGGTACGGCTGGTCGTAGGTGAACGGGTCCGGGTAGTCCTGCTCGAGGTGGTGGCCGCCGCCCGCCGCCGCGGATCCGATGCGCAGGTCGCGGGGTGCCGCCCAGCGCAGCGGCAGATTCCACTTGCCCGGGTGGTGGTCCACGACGGACCGGCCGCCGGTCGCCTTCGTACCGGCCTGGGCCGGCTGGATGCCGGGGCCGAGCAGCGTCGACGTGGCGAGGACGGCCACGGCGACACGGTATGCCTTTCTCAAGATCACTCCTTTGAGGACGACGGACGCATCACACACGGCATGCCGGTGCTGAAAGTTTCGGAGTTGACGCGCCGGGATTTCTCCACAAGCTAGGCGGAGCGAACAGCCTTCGTCAATGTTTCCTGGCCGTGAACGGCCATCCGTCCGATCTCAACCAGGGCATTACCCTACGGAACTGGCGAGCCAGGCAGGCGAGGCGGCTACCGATCAGGACCCGGAAGTTCCGGAGATGAGGCCCGTACCGGAGTCCTCGATCCGTCACAACTGACAGTAATCAAACCATCACGTTTAGATCATCTTCGATGGATGGCTGATGTTCCGATGGCTCACGTCGCCCAAGCCCGGATCATTCCGCCGGTGACGAGGACTCGAAGGACTTCAAGCAGACGGCTGTCGTCCGCGGTCGAACGGTCAAGCTCGTCGTCCGGCTCACCGATCTCGTCGTCGTTTACGCGCGGCGTCGCTCCGGCATGCCGGACCAGGAATTCACCAGCGGTCTGCGCTTCATGCTCCGAGCCTGCGACCTCAAACGGAAGTGGGACGTGGCCACGATGGGCAGTTCGGCCACTTTCGACGACTGGGCTGTCGGCGTGGACCTGGTCAACCGTTTCCGGTTCCATGCCGAGGGCACACAGCTTCCCGCGGCCGGCGGCGCACCTATTCTCCAGGCTCTGCTGAAGCCGAGAACGGAGCGCCTGACCTTGGACTTGCGGGCCAAGCTTGGCTTGGCACTCGAGGACCGTGTCATCCGTGAGTGCGTGAGCATGGCCGACCGGGGAATCGGCGAGGTTCTCGCCGTCGGACAGCGGGCCGAGGACGCGAGTTCCCTGGAGCAGAAGGCGTGGGTCAGCGCCAACTCGGCGGAGCGAGTGACCCACCAGGTTCCCGCGGATTCCGAAGGCGGAGATGTCGCCGAGTCCACGCTCCTCGGCATCATGGCGGGCCTGCCGGTGGACAATCCCTGGTAGTACGGGCTCAGTCACCAACCGGTTCATAGACGGTTTCGAGACCACGACGGACGTGCACGAGATCCGTCAAGAAAGCGCGAGTTCCGGGATCCACGGCGTACAGAACGGTCCCCCGCATGCCGCGGGTCATCAGTACCTTGTAGGTGTTGCGGATGAGACGGTCGGCTTCGGCGTCGCTGACGGTCTTGCGGCTGCGGAAGGCCGGGTCCTTGAACTCGTCCCGATCGGTGACCAGCCGGCTGTCCCGGGCAATGAGGTCCGGGCCGATGATGACGCCCGACCACTCGTACTCGAAGCCTTGCGCGGTGTACACGCATCCCACCTGGCCGAAACCGTTCGGGTCGGTGGCCCAGAAGGGGCTGCCCGGCGCATCGCCCACGCTGCGGTCGCTCTTCACATTCCACCAGTTACCGAGTCGGACGTCGTCGACCAGGGTGCCATCGGGCCGCGGGTCGCTCCACGGCCAGCAGTAGCCGGCGGTCATGCGCGCGGTCTCGCCGGCGCGTTGTTTCTCGGCCAGGAAGGCCTGCATTTCCTCGGGTGTCTGAGCGACCCGCAGGTCGAAACGGCCGTCGCCCACCCACATCGTCGGCTTTGACTCTCCGAGGCCGAGAAGATTCAGCACCCAGCGCTCATAGGATTCGCTACCGCCGCAGCGGAACTGGTCGTGCAAGGACACCACGTCGACCACGAGATTCAACCTCTTCGCGTACGCGGTGATGATGTCGACGTTGCCGAGTTCCCCCGGCTTGACCACCTGGTGCTCGTCGAGCAGAAACACCGGCACCCGCGCCGCGGCCAGCAGTTCCTCGAGTTGCGGGCGGGCGCCCTGACGCTGGGCGGAACGGGTGAAGCGGTTGACCGACGTCTCCCGGATCCGGTGCGCCTCGTCGCAGATGAGCACGTCGATGCCGTTCCGGTCGGCGGTCATGAAGCTGTTGAAATACAGGAACATGTTCTTCAGGCGGGTGGAGCCCTGGCCCGCGTACCGGCGCAGGGTCTGGGTGAACGACTTCGAGCCGGTGGCGTGCAGCGCCGATCGGCCCTGCCGGGCCAGCTCGCCGAGCAGGCTCAGCGCGATGACGCTCTTGCCACTCCCGGGACCGCCGGACACCACCACGACACTTTTGTGGTCGGCCGCGCGGGCGCGTTCCACCGCGTGCAACACCAATTCGTACGCCACCCGCTGCTCGTCCAGCAAGGTGAAGTGCGAGCGTTCCTTCAGTTCGCGGGCCGCATAGGTGAGCAGGTGCCGGCTCGGGCGTACCGTGCTTTTCAGGAATCGGTCCGCGGCCGGCGCACCCGGCTTTCCCCCGTCGAGCGCGCTTCGCAGATAGGCGAGGAAGTCGCCGCGGCGTTGTCCGGTGAAGATCCGGCTCTGCTCGGTGGCCGGGCGGTCGAGCAGTTCGGCGATGTACCGGTCGGCCGCATTGTGCAGGTACGCGGCTCCGCGGACGGTGTTGCCGTGATCGGCGAGCAGGCCGAGAAAGTCGATGAGGTACTGGCAGTAGTCCCCCACCTGAATGCCGGGGTGCAATCGCGGACCGGCGGCGTGCTCGACGTCGACGAGGGTGTCGGAATCCTCGTAGCGGGTGGCGAACGACCACTGCTTGAGCTCGATGACGACGAACGAGTCCTCGCCCGTTCCCGGATGAACGCCGGCGAGCACCGCGTCGATCCGCCGGCTGGTCAGGGGCAGCTGGTATTCGACCAGAACCTCGACGTCATCCAGGCCCGCGTCGACGAGATCCTGGGCGAGAACGGGCAGGCTCCGGGACCACGCTCGGCGTTCGGCCGGGCTCACGCCGGGCCCGCCCATCCACACCTGCTCGGCGACGCGATCGGCCAAACTGCCTTCCGTGGCGAGGCGGAGAAGACCGGCCGCGGACACGCGGAACGCCGACATGAAGAGTTGCCCCCGAGCAGCACGAATTGATCGTGCGGATGGGAGGCATATCCAGGTGCCGGAAGCCTGTCGGACCGCATACGGACACCGCAGACTGTAGCGACACCGTCAGCCGGGGGCTACGAGCCGGGCGCGTAATCGCCGCTGATCTTGGACGCCGAACCGCGGGCCGATTCGACCGTGTAGCGCCGGCCGGAATCCTCGAGCTTGTCGAGCGCGGCTTGCACCAGGTCGATGCCCAGCACATCGGCCAGCCGAGTCAGGTAAATGGTCACGTCCCCGATCTCAGCGCGGACGCGCGGCCCCAGTTCCTCGTCCCGCATGACGGCGGCCGACTGTTCCGGGGTGAGCCACTGCAACTCGGCGAGCAGTTCCCCGACCTCCCCGGCCAATGCCATGGCCAGATTCTTGGGCGTGTGGAACCGTTCCCAGTCGCGTTCCTCCGCGAAGGCCCGTACGCGTTCGGTGAGCTCGGCGATTGAAGACATGGGCTTCCCATCCATGACGAGGCGGTGCGAGTGATGCTCGCACGGTGGCCCTGACGCGGCGAGGCAAACGCCGGCACTGTCAGCACCGGCTGTCGTCCCGGCGTCTCGGACTGATGCGGCCGGCGCCGCCGACCTTGCCCTCGCCGGTCTGGTCTTCACCGAACGGATCACGACCGAGGTCCGTGCTGCGCTGCCGCCGAACCGTAAAACGCATCCTGCGACACCGAGCACGGACGCTTCGACTCCGAAGCCGGCGAGGCCGCCCACATCCACAACCCCCACATGCCTGCGAAGGTCAACGCAAGCTGATGGCGCATGGCCAACGAGTTCGGCCTCCTCGACGAACGACGCTGCCGGGCACGTTGCCTGCTCGGCTGCGGTAATCCACGCGCCGAGCGGCTTGCCGTACAGACGAGTCATCATGTCCGCGAACGAGCGGACCAGTTCGACGGCAGATCTTAGTTCTGGGCAGCGGTCCAGGATCTACCAGAGCTATGCGGGTGCCGGGCGACTCGAGATGCGGTGCACTGCCTCGACGATGAGCCGGGCCATATCTGGTTGCGCCGCGTTCGCCCGGGAGAGGCGTCTCGTTTCGAGTCGCCCCTACGGACCGTGAGACACTTCCGGGATGGGAAATCAGCGCACCACCACCCTGGAAGCGCGGGTCTCCCTCGCCCAAGACCCCGCCACCACCCCCGCGACTCTCTACGAGCTCTGCTCCGACCCCTCCCCCGAGGTCCGCGCGGCCGTCGCCGCCCGCCCCGAGGCCCCGGCCGAGGCCCTGCGTCCCCTGACCCGCGACCGGGACCGCACGGTCCGGGAGGCCGTGGCCAGGAATCCGTCCAGTTCGCAGGCCAACCTGCTGCGCCTGGTGGGCGACGCGGACCGCTGGGTGCGCTGGGCGGTGGCGGCCAATCCGGCCGTCGACACCCGCATCCGTCAGCAGATGGTCAAGGCCCAGGACAAGGAGCTCCGCGGGCTGCTGGCCGAGATGCCGGATCTCGAGCCGGACCTCGCGGCCGTGCTGATCCGTGACGTCTCCCCCGAGGTTCGCGAGCGTCTGGCCGCCCATACCGAGGACCTGGACGTCATCACGGCCCTGCTGGCGGACCGCACGGTCCGGGTCCGCAAGGGTCTGGCGATCAACCAGCGGACCACCGCCGAACACCGCCACGCCCTGGCCGGGGATTCCTCCCCGGACGTGCGGGCCGCGCTGGTGCGGGCGCTGGAGCTCGACGAGGCGGATCTTCAGGCCCTCGTGCACGACCGGTCGGTGGAGGTACGCCGTTCCCTGGCCACCTCGGCCGTCACGCCGCAGCACATCCGGCGGGCGCTCGAGAGCGACCCGGACGAGACAGTGGCCGAGGACGCCCGCGGCTATCAGGCCGCGGGGGAACCGCGTACCGCCCACCGCCGGCCGATCGGCAAGCGTTTCCCGGGGCGGCGCGGCCGCTAGTCCGCCGCGGCGAGCTGCAGCGCGCCGCGGAGCAGGGCGGTGACCTGGGGCGCGACGGTTGCTTCGGGCAGTGGCCGGACCGGGTCGGACAGCATCAGGCTCGCCGTCAGCAGCGCGCCGTCGGCCGTACGGGCCAGGTAGTTGAACGTCAGCACGCCGGGCTCGGCGCCGCCCTTGAACCACACCGTGGGGAACTCCGCGGACGGCAGCCCGAGGCCCGCGTCGGTCATGGTCAGCGCCGTGTTCACCGCCGGGTCGTGGCGCGCCCACAGGCCGGCGTACGCCTGGCACATGTCCACCGGCGAGCCGAACCACTCCACCTTGTCGATCATCCGCGGGGTTTGCCAGGGGGTGATCGCGGTGAGCGGCACCCGGTCGAGTGCCGGCAGCGTCCGGGCCCGCAGGGCCGGCGGCAGCGCCACGTACGCCGCCGCGGCCGCCGGGTAGCGCCAGCCCTTGAGGGCGAAGAACTCCCGGGTGGTCAGCACCGGCGCGTTGGCCGCCGTGTTGCCGAAGCGGGTGAACTGCCGCTGCACTGCGTCCCGGCCGACCGTGTGGATCAGGTGGTCGGTGGCCGTGTTGTCGCTGATCGAGATCATGTAGTCGGCGTACTCGGCCAGGGTGTGCACGGTGCCGTCCGGCTCGTTCTGGAGCACGCCCGACGGCAGTGACTTCCAGGCTGCCTTCAGCGGCACCCGGTCCGTCCACGACAGCCGGCCCGACCCGACGGCCTCGGCGACCGCGCCGAGCACGTACAGCTTGAAGGCCGAGCCGAGCGGCCGCGCGGCGTCCGCCTCGCGGCCGTGCACCAGCCGGCAGCCGGCCGGCGAGATCCGCATGGCGGCGAACGACACCCTGGGTGCGAGGGTACGCAGCGAGCCGTCGATCTCGTTCCACGTCGTGGGGGCCGGCAGGTACGGGCTGAAGAACAGTCCCGCCAGCAGTCCGGCCCGGTCGACGGTGAGGGTGGCCAGCAGCGGGCCGGCGGGGCCCGACACGAGTCGTCGCAGCTGCGTCGGCGACGACGAGACGACCGCTCCCGGCGTGAACGGGGCGAGCGGCCGGAGGGCGTCGTTGAAGCCGTCGGCGCCGCCGATCGCTGTGAGCATTTCCTGGTCGAGGTGCTGGGCCAGTTCGGCGGCCGGCACGGGTAGCCGCGCCGACGCGTCGACCAGCCAGGCGAACTGGGTGTCGGCCGGCGTGGCGGCCCGGGCCGGCGCGGCCGGGAAGCCGACCACCAGCATCAGTGCCGCGGCGACCGCGGCGAACCTGCGGAACATGGGAACCCCCCGAGGTGCGGCCGAGGTCAGGCGGGCCGGAGGAACAATCCGGCCACCGTCCCCTCGGCGCGGAAACTGACCTGGGCCGCGGCCTGGCCGGCCTCGAAGTGCATCAGGACGTCCACCACCGTGAGGTCCCCGGCGGCGTGCACCACCGGGGCACCGAACCGCTCGAACGCTCCCACGCTGCCGACGACCACCGCCCACACCGACGCGAGCGCCTCGGTGTCGAGCTCCCGCAGCAGCACGTCGTCGAAGTCGGCGCGCACGCGATCGAACCTGGCCGCCGCCAGGTGGGTGAGCACGTCCAGGGCCCGCTCCCCCGCCCCGGGCAGCGTCGCCGCCGCCATGGCCTCGCCCGTGCGTGGATCGACGGGCCGGCCGAAGCGCTGGAACGCCGCCTGCCGGGTGGTGCCCAAGACCTCTCCGATCTCCTGCCACGTGTGGCCCTCGGCGCGGGCGCGATCGACCGCGGCGCGCAGGGACTCCTGGGCCTCGAGCACCTGCCGGTGCACGGCCCGTACCTCCCCGAGCGTCCCGCCGAGCACCGGAGATGTCAAGTAGTCATTGACGGATTGGCGTTGCCGCCGGGCCGCGCTGCGGCAGGTGGCATCGCAGAAGCGCTGCTTACGACCCGGTCCTTGGCGGGCGGGGAGGGCTTTTCCGCAGTATTCGCAGTCCACAGCACGCAATACTAAATCGTGCCGGCCCGCACCGCACGTAATGCGGCACGATTCTCAGCGCACCCGTCTTGATTCGGCCAGTCCCCGGCCTTGCCCTTGCGGTAATGCGACACCGCCTTCGCGCCCTCCTGGTCGCTGCGCATCCGGGAGAAGCTGTACCGGGAGAGCAATTACTCCAGCCCGACGGGGGAATGGCGATTCCGCAGTGCCGCATCAGCCGGGCCACCTCCGCGTGCTGCCGCGCACCGGTCAGGTCCTCGTCGGACATCACCTCGCCCCTGCCCCACCGTCCGCCCATGACAAGACGGTCATCGAAGTTGTGGCCGGACGGACGCCGTGCAACCTGACCGTCGACGCATCCGTCAGTGCAGGTGTGAGAGGCGATCGAGACAAGCAGTTCCACGAATTCGTGCTGGCCCAGCGCGCCGGCCTGGTCCGCACGGCCACGCTGCTGACCGCAGGCGACCGCCACCTGGCCGAGGACCTGGTGCAGGCCACTCTGACCAAGCTGTACGTGGCGTGGCCGTCGTTCCAGCGCGCCGACAATCCCGCGGCGTACACCAGGCGTGCCCTGGTCAACGCCCTGAGCGACGAACGCCGGCGGCTGTGGCGGCGCCGGGAACGCCCCACGGCGGAGCTGCCGGAGCTGCCCCGCACCGACCAGCACGCCGAGCCCATGGCCGACGGCCTGCGTACCGCGCTGCGGGAACTGCCGCCACGCATGCGCGCGGCCGTCGTCTTCCGCTACTTCCACGAGCTCACCGTGACCGAGACCGCCGAAGCCCTCGGTTGCTCGGAAGGCACGGTGAAGAGCCAGACCTCCCGCGCGCTGGACCGCCTGCGCACCGCCCTGGAAATCCGGCCGGCCGTACCGGCCTTTCGCTGAGAAGGAACGACATGGACCTGCACCGGCAGTTCGACACCCTCGCGGGCCCGGAGGTAACCCCGACCATGGATGACATCAACGCCGACCTCGACCGCGGGCGCCGCGCCCTGCGCCGCCGCCGCACCGTGCAGAAGATCGCGGGGTCCGCGTTCGCCGTAGCCGCCCTCGCGGTCGGCTTCACGATCGCCACCAACGGCACCCCCGCCGCGACCACCCCCGCCGCGGTACGGACCCCCGGCCCGGTGAGCGCCGCCGCCACCCGGCTCGTCGCCTACACCGGCAGCCAGCCCAAGGGCTACACCATCGACAAGGTGCCGGACGGCTGGGAGATCCAGGCCGACGACCCGAACGCGCTGATCCTGGCCCCGAAGAATGCCCTCGACAAGGACCCCAACAGCTTCGTCGGCAAGATCGGCATCATGCTGCAGTCCCGGGACCAGAGCGGCCCCGGGGCGGGCAAGAAGGTCACGGTGGGCGACGTCCCCGGCGTCCTCGTTCCGGAGCAGGAGGTCACCGACCCCACCACGCTGCGGCTGAGGGAGGAGGCCAAGCGCGCGGCGATCGCCAAGGGCGGCCCGTCCGCGGCGCCGTTCCTCGTGGAGAGCGACGCCGACGACGGCGCGACCCTGTGGGTCAAGCAGCCCAGCGGCGTCTACCTGCTGGTGCAGTTCTGGGAGGGGCTCGGGCTGAGCGAGCGGGACATGCTCGAGATCGGCGCCGGGGTGCACGTGCACAAGGACGCCGTCCAGGGCCGCGGCTGACCGCCCCCGAAATCCACAGTGGATGTCGGTGAACCCCCGGGCGGCCCGGTCGTGAAGACCGGGCCGCCCGGCCCCCTCGCTCCGGCGGGTGGACTCGAACCACCACCGTACGGATTAACAGTCCGCTGCCCTGCCGATTGGGCGACGCCGGATCGTCGCGCGCTGTCCCGCTACGCCATGGGAACCTGCGTCTCGCCGGGTGGACTCGAACCACCGACCTTCGCCTTATCAGGGCGACGCTCCGACCGACTGAGCTACAGCGAGATGACGCGGAGAGTGCAGGGATCGAACCTGCGCGGGACTTCAGCCCCGTCGACGGCTTAGCAAGCCGCAGCCTTACCACTCGGCCAACCCTCCCAGGCGTGGCCGACGGAACACCGTCGGCCACGCTCACGCGTACCCGGAGGGGGATTCGAACCCCCAACCTTCCGACCCTGAATCGGACGCCTCTGCCGTTGGGCTACCCGGGCATGAACCGGCTGCGCCGGAATTGCTGTCGAGGACCAGGAAAAATTGCACGAGAAAAGCACGGGCGGCAGGATTCGAACCCACAGCCTTCGGTTTTGGAGACCGGCGCTCTACCGTTGAGCTACGCCCGTATGACCATTCCGGAAAATGAGAAAACCGCCCGGTCCCCAGCGTGCGGACGGGCGGCGTAAACGCAGGTCGTGCTGCGCTACCCGCTCCACCGCTCCTGGTCACGAAGGCTCTCGCGACGTCGCAGAGGTAGCTCGGCCGTGTCGGCGAGCCGGGCGCGGCCCAGCCACGTCGCCCACGGCTGGGCGATCGCGCAACTATTCTGCGGCGACATGACGGTCAACTCCCCTCGGCGGCTCGGCGCGGTGGCCGACTTCCAGGATGGCCGACCCCACCGTATTCGTCAACGCTTTTCCGGTCCGCATTCCGCGGGCCGCGGCGTCAGCACTCATTCTGTGCGAGTCGTCGCCCGGCGGCCAGCGATTAATAAGGATTCGGCCCGGGCGGCGGTGCGGCGCCCTGGATGAGCACGACGCACATGGACGGCCGGTAGGTCGTGCCGCCGTCGGTGCGCTCGTGCAGCACGGTCTGGACGGCAGGCTCGCTCGGGCGGGTGACTCCCCGGTCGGGCGGGCGATCAGCCTGGGCGCGACGCCGACCCGAGAACATAGGACAACGGGATGCGCCGGAGATTCTGCTGGCCCAGGCCATCGCCGCGGTCGGTGCTGACGGCGGCGTGCTCGGCGTGGTGAATGACGGCGTCTTCAGGGGCGTCCGGCGCCGACGACAACCTCGCCGCGATCCCCTCTCAACTGACCAACGCCCGCACGTCAGCGCAGGTGAGCAACCTGATCGCCACCATGCTGCCGCCGGCGGTCGGCGCTTCCTCCGCGTTTCTCGCCACCGCCGGACCGCCGACTGTTCCGCGCCCGGACGAGCCCGATCACCGGGTGCCGTGTGGCGTCGGCCGGTCCAGCTGACCAGCCTCCATCACGACCAGCTCACCGCCGTTGCCGCGGTGGGTGCCTGGGTCCTCGACATGATCTCCACCACGCTGGTCTGACAACGGGTGCGGCCGCTCGGCCGTCACGGCATTTCGCGCCCGCGGCGTCGGTAGCCGTTCCGTGCGGCGACCCGGCCGCCCGCCGCCGAATGCGGCCGGCCGGCGTTTCGGTGATCAGGCGGCGCCGTTGTCGACGAACTCGTACGTCGTCCTCAGTGGCGCGTCGCCCAGTTCCTCGGCGATCAGGCCGCCGCCGGCCGACACCTGCAGGAACGCGCCGCGGTTGCTGATCGCGTACGTCGGGTTCCCGTCCGCCGTCCGCTCCGGCTGCCGCGTGATGGTGAACAGCTGGCCGGCCCGGCCGGAGTCGCAGGCCGCCGCCTCGACGGTGAGCGGGCCGCTGCTGTTGCTCCGGACGCTCAGGCAGGCGGGTCCGCCGCCGGCCCGGGCCGTCCTGATCTGGTGCTTGTCCCCGGCCGGGAGGAGCAGGAACAGGCCCCGTCCGGCCTCGCCGTCGGTGAGCGTGAGCCGGCCGCGCTCGCCGACCACGACGATCGACTCCGCGCTCCGCACCGGGCGGATCACCACCTGCCGCCGGCCCGCGAGGATCGGGTCCGCCGTCCGGCCCGCCGCCGACTTGCGGCCGGCGCCGGACGAGGCGGTCCCACCCGAGGCGGCCCCGCCCGCGGACGGGGTGCCGCCCGACGGTGTGTTCCGGGGCGTCGGCGTCGTGAAGGCGACCGGCTCGCCGGACTGCCGCTCGACCGGGTTGCAGGCCTGCTGGGTGAGCACCAGGCCGGCGGCCAGGACCGCGGCGAGAACGGTGGCACGGTGACTCCGCACGGGATCCTCCAGATCGACGGGTGTCGGACCCGCGTCATGCTTGTCGATCTTCGGCCGGCCGCGGGGCCGTCGCCGCGCACAGTGGCACGAAACCTGGAGGCAGCTACCCGATCACCGGCAGGGCGGTCGCGATCGGCCAGGCGACGATCAGTGACCCGACGAGCGCGATGAGCCACGGCGGGGCCGCGAACCGGTGCAGCACGGCGCTCCAGACCGCCTGCCAGAGCAGCAGGACGGCGAGCAGCGGGATCACCAGCAGGACGAAGCCGTTGGTGAGCCCGGCGACGGCCGCCCCGGTCAGCGCGATCACGGCCACCGCCGAGACGCACAGCACGCCGATGCTGTTGCCGGCGGTGAGCCGCAGCGCGCCGTACGCGAGCACGGCGAAGCCTGCCCACACCAGCAGGAGCAGCCACCAGCGGGCGCCCACCGGGATCGCGGCGGTCAGCCCGAGGTGCATGGGCACGGCGATGGTCGTGGCCGCGTACCCGATCAGCACGGGCGTGGCGACCGCCATCCGCAGCCGTCCCGGCCGCTCGACCGGCGTGCTCGTCCCGCGCCAGCGGTGGTAGCCGAGGATCAACGCGCCGGCGACGCCGGTGAAGCCGACCACGTAGCCGCCGACCGCCAGCGGCAGGTCGTCGGTCGGCAGCACGGGCGCGAGCAGGGCACCGACCGCGGCGGCCGCGGCAGCCACCGCGACGGTCTCGCCGAGCCGCGCGACCGGAAACCGCGGCCAGCCCGACCGGGCGTCGCCGAACAGCAGCCGCGCGAGCGGGTACAGGCCCACGAGCAGGGCCAGCACCAGAGCCCCGGCCCCGGCGAGCCGGCGGATCGGCGACGGCAGCGCGCGGTCGGTGGCCGGGCCGCCGAGGCCCGCGTCCAGCCAGGCGGCGACCTCGCGATGGGTACGGGACGAGTACAGCACCGAGATGTGCTCGACCCCCGGCACCACCACCATCGACCGGTCCGGCCCGCCGAGGTCCGCGGCCCGTCGCGCCTCGGCCCGGAAGTCCGGGAACTCCAGGCCGCCCACCAGCAGCAACAACCGCGCCGGACGGTCACCGACCACCGTCCCGGAGTCGGGCAACGAGATGGCGACCGTCGTCGTGATGTCGGGGTGCGCGGCGGCGTACCGGGTCACGGCGGAGGCGCCCATCGAGTGCCCGACCAGGGCGATGCGGGCCGGGTCGACGTCCCGCAAGCCGCGCGTGTGCGCCACGGCGACGTCGAGGTCGTGCTGCAGCGCGGCGGTGGAGGACTCCGTGCTGGCCGTGCCGTCGGGCAGCGGATGGGTGTTGGCGCCGTGGCCGGAGAAGTCGAGCAGCACGACGACGTAGCCGCGCGCCGACAGGGTGTCGCCGAACTGGGCCATCAGCCGGGCCGAGCCCGCGAAGCCGTGGGCCACCACGACCGCGGGGTGGCGGGCGCCGGGCGGCCCGGCGGGCGGGCGTACCTCGTCGAGCGGGACGCCGCCGACGACCACGTGGTGACGGCCCGCCTCGCTGCCCGCACCGGCGAGCAGCCACAGACCTACCGCGGCCGTCGCCAGGACGGCGAGGACGACGGCGACGGGGGCGCGGAAACGGGACGACTGCCGGCCGGAGAGCACGAGCGACGGTACCGGGGCCGGCGCCGGTCCCGCCATCCGTGGCCGCTCAGACCTGCTTGACGTGGGTCTTGACCACCTCGGCCAGCTCGGGCGTCCACTCCATCGGCTGGTGCGCGGACCTGGTGTGCAGCTCCACGTGCTGCAGCAACTCGTCCTGGTCGGGGGCGGTGAACTGGGCGGGGCAGTCGTTGTTGAAGTCAGCGCAACGGATCGAAACGGTCATGCCGGTGGGCTACCCGGGGCTTGCGGCCTGAAACGGCGAGCAGCGGGTACCCGGTGCGGGGAACCCACTGCGAGAGGACAGCCGCCATGAGCATCGAACAGCAACCGGAGGACCAGGCCGAACGGGCGGAGCAGGCCGACGCGCCCACCGTGCCCGAGGGCGAGGACGTCCGGGTCGGCCCCGAGCAGTCCGACGAGCCGCAGGCCGGCGCGGCCGAGCCGACCGACTGACCGGGCGTGGCCGGTCAGCTCCAGCCGGCGTCCCGGCAGGCCCCGGTGAGGTCGTCCGCGGCGGACTTCCAGTCGGCGTCGCTCTCGTTGGCGTTGTCGCCGACCGCCGCCACCCGGTCGGCGATGATCGTGTTGTCGGTGCCGGCCGACGCCTGGCTCACCCGGTCGGCCAGGGCCAGCCGGGCGGGCTTGGTGCGGGCCCGCGCGTAGCCGTCGGCGAACTCGGAACAGGCCCGGGCCGCCGGCGCGTCGAGCTTCTGCGGCCCGCCGTCGCGGGCGGATCGGCCCACCGCCAGTCCCAGCAGGACCACCGCGATGACGATCCCCGCGATGACGACCTGACGCTTGTTGAGACTCAGCTTCACAGCTCTCCACTCTGAACGTACGGGCGGGAATCCGGAAGGCAGACTATCCGCCCGCCGGGCTCCCGCCCGTCGTGAGAGTGCGCGCGTGCGGGGGATCAGGCCGCGCGGCGCGGCAGCTTCCAGCCCGGGCGCGGGAAGTGGCAGGTGTAGCCGTTCGGGATGCGCTCCAGGTAGTCCTGGTGCTCCGGCTCGGCCTCCCAGAACGGGCCGGCGGCGGTCACCTCGGTGACGACCTTGCCCGGCCACAGCCCCGACGCCTCGACGTCCGCGATCGTGTCCAGCGCGACCTGCTTCTGCCCGTCGTCGGTGTAGAAGATCGCCGAGCGGTAGCTGAGGCCGATGTCGCCGCCCTGCCGGTTCAGCGTGGTCGGGTCGTGGATCTGGAAGAAGAACTCCAGCAGCTCCCGGTACGAGGTCAGAGCCGGGTCGTAGACGATCTCGATCGCCTCGGCGTGCGTGCCGTGGTTGCGGTAGGTCGCGTTCGCCACGTCGCCGCCGGTGTACCCGACGCGGGTGGAGACGACGCCCGCGCGCTTGCGGATCAGGTCCTGCATCCCCCAGAAGCAGCCTCCGGCGAGGACGGCCTTCTCTGTGGTCATCGCGATACACCTCTTTCTGGTCGGCCGGCCCGAGAACGGCGGCCTGCCCGACGAACGGTAGCGCGCCCGCCTACGGGTGGCCGCTGGTCTCGACCTTCCCGATGAGCAGCTTCAGCCGCTTGATCTCCTCGGCCAGGGCGGCGCTGCCGGCCGGGGTCAGCGTGATCCAGGTGCGGCCGCGGCGGCCCTCGTAGCCCTTCTCGACCTTGATCAGGCCGGCCGCCTCCAGCACGCTCAGGTGCTTGGACAGGTTTCCGGCGGTCAGGTCCAGCTCGGTGCGCAGGTAGCCGAACTCGGCCCGGCGCGCCTCGTGCACGATGGCGAGGATGCCCAGCCGGACCCGCTGGTGCACCACTTCGTCCAGCCCGTTGGCCGGGTGGCCGGCGGGGTCCGGGCCGGCGGCCTCGGTGGTCATCGGGGCCGCCGGCGGGTGCGGGCGAAGCCGAGCGCGCCCAGCAGCAGCACCAGGCCGCAGATGAGCTGCGGAACCGCGAAGTCCGCCCGGATGCCCCAGGGGGTCGATAGGCCGACGTTGGTCGGCAGGGCCAGCGCCACCGCGAGGTATCCGCCGGTGAACAGCAGCAGCGCGACGTTGCGCTCGATCCGGGCCAGCACCAGCAGCGCGAGCCCGATGATGCCCCACGGCGCGATCAATCGGTCCAACACCAGCACCGAGGACGGAAACCGCACCGGGTGGCTCGGGAAGTACAGGGCCGCGGCCACCCAGGCGGCGGTGAACAGGACGGTCAGCACGGCCCCGGTGACCGCGTACGGCAGCACCCGGGCGCCCAGCCCGCGCGCCCGGGCGGCCCGGACGTAGGAGACGGCGATCGCCGCGTACGCCAGCAGCAACGCCGGCGGCCAGTAGAACAGCACGCCCCGGCGCGCGAACTCGCAGCTGCCGTCGGGCAGGCAGCGCACCGACATGCCGAACCAGTCGAACGGGATCCCCACCAGCGTCACCACGGCCAGCACGAGCAGCGCGGCCCAGGTCAACCGCTGGTCGCGACGGACGCCGCGGGCCAGGTCGCGTACCTCCGACAGGAGCCGGCGGGGATCGCCGCCGGCGGGCATCGATTCTGTGGTCATGCCAATAGGTTTCCACAGCAAACCGATTGGCGCTAGCCCTACTCGTTCAGGTGCGGTTGGCGCCCACCGGCATAGGCGCCACCGCCGTGGGTACCTCCACAAGCTGACGCGCTGGTCGGACCGGGTCGGCGTCGGAGAGAGAACGGAGATGATCATGACCGATACCCAGTCGCGCACTGTATGGCCGGCGGAGGCGTCGACCGCGCAACTCGTCAGTCAGATGTCCGAGCAGGTCTCCACGCTCGTCCGCGACGAGCTGGCGCTCGCCCGCGCCGAGATGGTGGAGAAGGGCAAGCGCGCCGGAACCGGCGCCGGGCTGCTGGGCGGCGCCGGCGTGCTGGCCATGTACGGCGTGGGCGCGCTCCTGGTGACCATCGGCGCCGCGCTCGCGCTGGTCTGGCCCACCTGGCTGGCCGCCCTGGTGGTGACCGTCGTGGTGTTCGCCGTCGCGGGCGTCGCGGCCCTGCTCGGCAAGAAGCAGGTCCAGCAGGCGGTGCCGCCGGCCCCGACGGCCGCCGTGGACAGCACCAAGCGGGACGTGGACGCGGTCAAGTCCGCGGTCCGGGACGGGAGGCACTGATGAGCAGCGACACCACCACCCCGGCCGAGCTCCGGGCGGAGATCGCGCAGACCCGCGCGGACCTGGGCGAGACCGCCGCGGCGCTGGCCGCCAAGACCGACGTGAAGGCCCGGGTACGCGCGCGGGCCGCCGGCGTGGCCGGTCAGACCACCGCGCTGGCGGGCACGGTCCGCGACCGCGTGGCGACGACCGTACGACGCCCGGTGCCGGTGGCCGTGATCGCCGCGGTCGCCACCGCCGCCACGGTTGCCCTGGTGCTGATCCGCCGCAGCCACCGCTGATCTCGACCAGCCCGAGGACCTGCCCCGCAAGTCGGGGCGGGTCCTCATCGCGTCCGGGCGGTGCCGTGCGCGGCGAACGAGCGCCGGTCGCCCCGCCAGTTCTGGGCGGCCAGCGTGGCCAGGTCGGCGGCCGCCAGGCGGACGTGGGCGGCCGCGGCGTTCTCGGCGACGCGGGCCGGGCTGCGGGTGCCCGGGATCGGCACGACGTCCGGCCCCTGGGCGAGCAGCCAGGCCAGGGCCAGCTGACCGGCGCTGATGCCGTACCGGGCGGCGACCGCGGCCAGCTCCCGCACGGCGGCCAGGTTCGCGGTCAGGTTCGCGCCGGCGAAGCGCGGGTCGTCCCGGCGGAAGTCGCCGTCGCCGTACGCCGCGGGCAGCGCCCCGGTCAGCAGGCCGCGCCCGAGCGGGCTGTACGGCACCAGCCCCACCCCGAGCCGCCGCGCCGCCGGCACGATGTCGTGCTCGGGCTCCCGCCACGACAGCGACCACTCGAACTGCACGGCCGCGATCGGGTGCACCGCCACGGCCCGCGCGAGCTGCTCGGGGTCGACCTCGGAGAGCCCCAGGTGGCGTACCTTGCCCGCCGCGACCAGGTCGGCCATCGCGCCGACCGTCTCGGCCACTGGCACGGCCGGGTCGACGCGGTGCAGGTACAACAGGTCGATCGTGTCGACGCCGAGCCGCTCCAGCGAGGCGTCGCAGTGGCCGCGTACGTGCTCCGGGCGCCCGTCCAGCGTGACCCCCTGCTCGCCGCGGACGATGCCGAACTTGGTCGCCAGCACCACCTCGTCGCGGCGGCCGGCGACGGCGCGACCGACGAGCCGCTCGTTGTGCCCGCGGCCGTAGCTCATCGCGGTGTCGATCAGGGTGATCCCGTGGTCCAGGGCGGCGCGGACGGTGGCCACGGACTGCTCGTCGTCGGCCGGCCCGTACCCCTGGGAGAGGCCCATGCAGCCGAGCCCGAGCGCGGACGTGGGCAGGGCGCCGAGGTGTCGCTGTTCCATGCCGTCCAGCCTGCGGCGGCGCCTTTCATATGTCCAAGAGCGGTTTGCACTGCCACTCATCGGCGCGCACGATGAATCGGTGGACCTGCGCCAGCTGACCTCGTTCGCGGCCGTCGCCCGGCTCGGCGGCTTCACCCGGGCCGCCGAGGAGCCGCACGTCGCCCAGTCCGCCGTCTCGGCGCAGATCAAGGCGCTGGAGGCCGAGCTGGGCGCCACCCTGTTCACCCGGACCACCCGCCGGGTGGCCCTGACCCAGGCCGGGGAGCTGCTGCTGGCCCGCGCCCACCGGGTGTTCGGCGAGCTCGACGGCGCCCGCGCGGACCTGGCCGAGCTGGCCGCGGTGCTGCACGGGCGGGTGACGCTGGGGGCGATGGCCGTGCTCGGCGGCTACGACCTGCCCGCCGCGCTGGCCGGCTTCCACGCCCGCTATCCGGGCGTCTCGCTGACCCTGCGCACCGGCCTGATCGCCGAGCTGCTGGCGCTGCTCGACGACGGCCGGGCCGACCTGGTCCTGGGCCCGGTGCACGACGACCTGCCGGCCCGGTTCGCCGCCCGCAAGCTGATGGACGAGCAGGTGGTGCTGGTCCTGCCGCCCGGCCGCGCGGCGGTACGGGAACTGGCCGAGACCCGGGACGAGCCGTACGTGTGCCTGCCGGCCGGCAGCGGCCTGCGCGCGATCCTGGACCGGGCCGCCGCCGAGGCCGGTTTCGTGCCCCGGGTGCAGTTCGAGACGCACAGCGCCGCGAGCATCCGGGAGCTGGTCGCGGCGGGACTGGCCGTGGCGTTGCTGGCCCGGTCCGCCGCCACGGGCCCGGGGCCGGCCGTCACGGTCGTACCGCTGGACCCGGCGCCCGCCCACCCGCCCATCGGCCTGATCCGGCACCGCGACCGGCGGTTGAGCGCCGCGGCCCGGGCCTGCCGCCAGGAGCTGATCAGGCGGGCCTGAGCAGCGCGACCAGGAAGTCCGCGCCGGGACCGAACGGGCGCACGTCCCAGGTCGACAGCAGCACGTCGGGCGCCAGCCCGGCGGCTGCCGCGTCGGCCAGGAAGTCGTCGAAGGGGTAGCCGCGGTCGGCCCCGAAGCCGATCACCGCCCGGCCGCCCTCGCCCAGGTGCGCCCGCATCCGGGTGAGGATCTCCCGGCGGGTGCCCGGGGCGACGAAGGTCATCACGTTGCCCGCGCAGACGATCACGTCGAAGCGGTCCGGCAGCTCCAGCTCGGCCAGGTCGCCGACGCGCCAGTCGCCGCCCGGATGGTCCTGCTCGGCCGCCGCGATCAGCTCGGGGTCGAGGTCCACGCCCGTCACGTGGTGGCCGGCCGCGGCGAGCAGGCCGCCCACCCGCCCGGTCCCGCAGCCCGCGTCGAGGATCCGGGCGCCGCGCGGCACCGTCGCATCGATCAGCCGGGCCTCACCGCCCAGGTCGGCGCCCTCGCGGGCCAGCTTCCGGAACCGCTCGATGTACCACTGCGAGTGGCCGGGGTTCGCCGCGATCTTCTGGTGCCAGAGGTTGTCCACGTCATGGCACCCTGCCAGACGGAACGGGCCCGGTCTCGGGAAGAGACCGGGCCCACACTCGTCCGGGGCTCACCAGTTGCGGAAGTTGTCCTGGCTCTGCGCGTTGAACTCGTCGGTCAGGAACCGCCGGGCCGGGTTGGTCCGCGGGTCCTTCAGCTTGAGCACATCCATGCCCTTGACGATGTCGTTGGAGTAGATGTAGCCGTTGTACCAGTACGCCGACCACGAGCCGCCCAGCACGAAGGAGTCGGCCGAGAGCGGCCCGCGCTCCCAGTAGGCGATCTCCTTGGGCTTGCGCGAGTTGGTGAAGTCCCAGACCGAGACGCCGCCCTGGTACCACGCCTGCACCATGATGTCGCGGCCCGGCACCGGGATCAGCGAGCCGTTGTGGGCCACGCAGTTCTCGTTCTCGGTGTTGGTCCGCGGGATCTTGAAGTAGCTGCGGAACTCGAGCTTGCGGTTCTTGCCCTTGCCCACGATGTCGTAGATCGCGTCCGCGCCGCGGTTCGGGCCGATCTCCGGGTTGCAGGTGGCCGCGCCGCCGCCGCCGAGCTCGTCGGTGAAGACGACCTTGGTGGCGCTGTTGTTGAAGGTGGCCGAGTGCCAGAAGGCGAAGTTCTCGGTGTCCCGGACACTGGTGATCACCTTCGGGGCGCTGCGCACGGAGATGTCGAACAGCACGCCGTCACCCATGCAGGCGCCGGCGGCGATGTCCTTCTCCGGGTACGCGGTGATGTCGTGGCAACCGGTCGTCGGGGACTGGCCCCCGGTGCCGCCCGGGTACCCGCCGTCGGGGAACAGCACGGGGGTGGACACCACGGCGGCCGCGGTCGGGTTCTGCACCGGCACCCGCACGACCGAGATCTTGTCGTGCGGCAGCGCGCAGTTCGGCAGGTCCGCCGCGGCCAGGTTGTACGACGACACGTACAGGTAGATCGAGTCGTCGCCGGCCTTGCCCGGGATCAGCGTCTGGGTGTGCGAACCGCAGTCCGTCTTGACCGACTTGAGGTACTTCGGCGTCAGCGGGTCGCTGATGTCGAAGATCTTGATGCCCTCCCAGCGCTCGCCGGGAGCGGCGGTGGTGGAGGCGACGTTGTCGCAGGAGTCATTGGTCCGCTGCGAGTCGGTGCCCAGGAACAGCAGGTTGCCGCGGACCGACACGTCGTTCTGGGAACCGGGGCAGAGCACCTGGGCGGCGACCGCCGGCTCCTCCGGGTCCTTGATGTCGTAGACCGTGAACCCGTTGTAGTTGCCGCCGTAGGCGTAATCGCCCTGGAATGCCCAGTCGGTGTTGACCGAGTTGGCGAACGGCCCCGTCTTCGGCAGATAGGCCACCTGGTTGAGGTTCGGCGTGCTGGCGACCTCGTCCACCCCGGGCGGGGTGCCCGGGTCCAGGGCGGGGGCCTGAGCCACGCCGCTGGCCGGCGCCGTCAACAGTCCGATGAGGACCGTCGCCGTGCTGAGGCAGGCTAGGCGCTTGAGCTGCCGCCCTCGTGAGGCAGAGTGCTTCATGAAGCTCCTTCCGGCTGCTGGCGCACCGAGGGGCAGGATGTTGTCACGGTCGGTGCGCATTCACCTTCGTCGCTACAGTAGTGGCCGGGGACGGCACGCGGGGGACATTGTTATCCGCACGAGAGGATCCGATGACTCGGTCAAGGACATTGACGCTGGTCAGTGCGGTGGTGGCGGTGCTCGCGGCCGGTGGCGCGGCGCTGGCGGCCCGCGGCGGCGACGACCGATCGGCGGCCGCGCCGCGCCCGGCCGCGAGCTCGGCGCCGCCGGTCCGGGTCGTGCAGCCGGGCCGGCCGGGCGAGTCCGCCCGGGTGAGCGACTCCGACCGGGTACGCGCACCCGACGGCTCGACGTACAACGCCATCGATGTCGCCTTCGTGCAGATGATGATCGCGCACCACCGCCAGGCCGTCGAGATGGCCCAGCTCGCCCCGGAACGCGCGGGCGGCACCGGCCTGCGCGCGCTGGCCGCCCGGATCAGCGCCGCCCAGGGGCCGGAGATCACCTGGCTGCAACGGTGGCTGCGGGAGCGCAAGCTGGCCGAGACCGACCCGGGCCACGACCACAGCACCATGCCCGGCATGCAGACCCCGGCGGACCTGACGGCGCTCGCCGCGGCCCGGGGCGCCGAGTTCGACCGCCGCTTCGTGACGATGATGACCGCGCACCACCGCGGCGCGATCCAGATGGCCGGCGACGTGTTGCAGGGCGGCAGCGATCAGCTGCTGCGCGAGACGGCCAACGAGATGGCGGTCGAGCAGGGCAGCGAGATCCGGCGGATGCAGCAGCTCTGAGCGTTGTCCAGGGTGAAATCCGGGAAGAGTTGCCTCGGTCACCTGATCGAGCCGTGGAGATGCGTGCGACCCGGGCGGACCGATAGGTTGTCCGGTGTGGATATGAGGGGTGTGCTTCGCCGTACGCGGCTGCCGCTCGTCGTGTCTCTCTTCCTGGCCGCGCTGCTCGGCGCGCCCACGGCAGCCGGTCCGGCCGGCGACCCCCTGCCGGCTCCCGTCACCGCCGCCGCGGCCGCCGCCCCGGCCGCCGCGGCCGTTCCGCCCCTGGTCGTCGAGGAGACCGACGCCGAGCCGACGGTCGCCGCCCCGGCGCCGGCCCGGCCCGTCCGGCCCGCCGCCACCGTCCTGACCGACCAGATCAGCACCGCGGCCACCGCGCCGCGGGGTCCGCCCGCCACCGCCTGACCGTCTCGTCACGCCCCCGGCGACCACGGGGGTGCTCGATTACCGACCTCTCGCGGTGGACAAAGGGATAGATCATGGACTTTGCTGTGGCACTTCTCGTCGGCAACAGCGGCCGGGTGGCCGCCATCTGGCTCGCGCTGATCCTGCTGGCCGTCATCGCCTTCTTCGCGCTGGCGCTGCCCCGCGGCGTGCACCGCCCGCGGCAGATCACCGCCTGGCTCGCCGCCGGCGCGGCGCAGCGGCGCGCCGAGGCGGAGCGCCGCCACCGGGAGGCGGCCGAAGCGATCCGGTACGCCGACGAGATCACCGTCGCCGCCCGGGGCGCGGCCAACACCGCCGAGCGCCGCCGGGAGGAGTGCCAGCGGGCGCAGGCCGCCGTCGAGGACGCGTGGCAGGCCTACCAGCGGGCGGACGCCACGCTCGCCCGGGCCCGGCGCGCCGCCGCGTACGGCGTCCCCGACGCGCCGCTCACCGAGCAGGAGCACGCCGACCGCGCCCAGGCGCTGCGCCGCTCCGCGCAGGCCGCCTACCGCCGCGGCGACCTCTCCGACACCCAGCTGCTGGACGCGCTGACCCACCGCAACGGCTGGGACCCGGCCCTGCACCCCGTCGAGCAGGAGCTGGTGCTGGCCCGGGCCGCCGTGGCGCACCGGTTCAGCGCATACCAGGACGCGATCGATGCGGAGCAGGCCGCGTGGCAGGCCTCCGACATCGCCACCGCCGCCGTGCGCAGCCTGCGCCAGGAGGTGGCCAGCGCGGAGGCCCTGGCCGAGGCGGCCCGGGCGGTCCTGCCGCAGAGCTCCCGCCCGGCCCGCGGCGCCCGCCGGGTCGCCGCCGCCGCCTGAGCCCACCACCGTTCGGCGCTAACGCAGGCTCGTCCAGGCGCCGGTGGCCACCGAGCGGGTCATCGCGTCCAGCGCCAGCGCGCTGTGCACGGCGTCGTCCACCGTCGCCCCGTACGGCCGGCCCTCGGCCACCGAGCGCAGCACGTGGTACGCCTCGATCACCTTGAGGTCGTCGTAGCCCATCGCGATGCCGGCGCCCGGTTGGAACGCGGCGTACTCGCCGTCGCCGGGTCCGACGTAGACGGTCCGGGCCGGTAGATCCTGATATCCGTCGCCCACGCTGAGGCTCAGCTCGCCCATCCGGCGGAAGTCCCACGCCAGCGCGCCCCGCATGCCCTGCACCTCGAAGCCGTAGTTGTTCTGCTGGCCCACGGCGACCCGGCTCGCCTCCAGCACGACCCGGGCCCCCGAGGCGAGCCGCAGCTGGGCGGCGACGTAGTCCTCGTTCTCCACCGGGCCCGGCTCGCCGCCCTCGGCGCGGGTGTGCCCGGCGGTCGCACCGGCCGGGCGGGGCCGCCGGGGCACGAAGGTCGCGGTGTCGGCGACCAAGGCGTCGATGTCGCCGAGCAGGTGCCGGACCAGGTCGACGCCGTGCGAGGCCAGGTCGCCGAGCACGCCGTGCCCGCCCCGGGCCCGCTCGAAGCGCCAGGACAGCGCCCCCTGCGGATGCGCGGCGTAGTCACTGAGGAGCCGGAACCGGGCGTGGGTGACCGTACCCAGCTCACCGCGAGCGATCAGGTCGCGGGCGGCGGCCACCGCCGGGGCGTGGCGGTAGTTGAAGCCGACCGTGCCCTGCACGCCGGCCGCATGGACGGCACCGGCCACCGCGTGCGCGTCGGCGGCGTCGAGACCGACCGGCTTCTCGATCCAGATGTGCTTGCCGGCCCGGGCCAGGGCCACCCCCAGCTCGCGGTGCAGGAAGTTGGGCGCCGCGATGCTCACCACCCGGACCCGCGGGTCGGCGGCCAGCTCCCGCCAGTCGAGGGTGGCGGTGGCGAAGCCGTACCGCTCGGCGGCCTCCGCGGCGCGACCGGGCACCTCGTCGGCGACCGCCACCAGCTCGGGCCGGACCGTGAGCTGCGGGAAGTGGTGCAGCACGCGCAGGTACGACTGGGTGTGCACGCGGCCCATCCAGCCGAACCCGGCGACGGCCACCCCGAGCGCCTCTCGACTCATCGGCCCAGTCTGCCCCAGCGGGGGCCGCGGTTCAGCCCAGCCGCTGACCGACCCGCAGCCGGCCGGGCCGTACGACGTCGGCGTAGGTGCCGAAACACGCGGCCCGGCCCAGGCCGGGAACCTGGATGCGGTAGTGGCGGGCGAGCGCGCCGAGCACGGCCCGGTCGGCCGGCTGGTCGCCGTGGCCCAGGCCGGGACGACGCAGCGCGGGGTGGGCAGCGCCACCCGCAGCACCACGTCGCCCAGGCGCAGCTCCGTGCCCGGTTCCGGGTCGCGCGGCAGGTCGAGGATCAGGTTGGGGCGGAACCGGGCCGCGGCGGCCGCGGACCCGCCCAGCCGTTCGCCCAGCCGGGCCAGCTCGCCGGTGGTCACCACGTGCAGGGCGCCGAAGTCGGCGAACCGGCCCAGCCGGGCCACCCCGTCGACCGCGCTCATGGTCTCGTCGCCGGGCCGGCTGCCGGCCATCCACTCCGGGATCATGCCGGCCTCGTCGGGCACGACCCGGTGCAGGCGGGGCTCGGCCGGCGCGCTCCGGGTGAGCCGCACCGGGCGGCCGAGGTGACCGCTCAGGGCGTCGTCCGCCGCCGGGCTGCCCGCCCGCCGGGCCGCTCCCCCGACGTGCACCGTCAGTTCGTCACCGGCCAGCGCGGCGCGGACCTCGAGGAGCCGACCCCAGCGGCGGGGATGCTTAGCGCTGCCCACCGTGCCGTCGCCGGTGTCCACACAGGCCCAGATCCGGTCACCGGCCAGGCCGCTGTGGTCCACCTCGGCGGCGTCGAGCGATTCGCCGAGGGCACTCTTCAGGGGATAGCGCCGGAGCGCGACGAGGGTGGGCATCCCGCGATCCTAGGCAGACGCCCACCCCGGCGCGGGCCTACGCCTGCGCCGGCTCCGTCCCGCGGACCAGGTACGCCTCGATCCGGTCCAGGGCGCCCACCCACACCTCGTTGACGAAGAAGTCGCGGACCTCGGGCGCCGGGAAACCGCTGTGCACGACGGTCATCAGCGTGCCGTCGTCGACCGCCTCGAAGGTGACCTCGACGCGGGTGGTCATCGTCGCGCCGTCCGGACCGCCGCCGGTGGACTCGGTGACCAGCCGGTGGGGGCGGTCGATCTCCAGGAACGTCTGGGTCTCCCGGAACAGGCTGTCGCGGTCCGGTCCCCACACGGCGGTCTGCTGCCCGCCGACCCGCAGGTCCACCTCGATCTCGACGATGCCCGGTTGCTCGTCGAGGATGCTGAACCAGATCTTCTGCTTTTCCGCGTCCGTGTAGGCGTCGAAGACCTCGGCCGGTGTCGCCGGGAGCCGCCGCGTCATACGCATGTCGAGAGTCACGATGATGTTCCTTCCGTGCCGTTGCGGAGGGTGAAGTAGGCGTCGAGGCCGTCGAGCTTGCGGGCCCACAGCCGCTGGTAGAAGCCGATCCAGGCCATGGCGTCGTCCAGGGGGGCCGGGCCCAGGCGGCACTGCCGCGACCGCCCGACCTTCTCCGTGACGATGAGGCCGGCGGCCTCGAGCACCTGGACGTGCTTCTTCATGCCGGTCAGGGTCATCCCGACCGGCTCCGCCAGCTCGCCGATCGTCGCCGGCCCCTCGCCGAGCCGCACCAGGATGCGCCGGCGCTGGGGGTCCGCGAGCGACGCGAAGACCCGGTCGAGGACCTCTTGCTGAACCATGCGGTTCACCTTACGACACTGAACCAACTAGTTCAACATGCCGATGCCGTTCAACCCGGGCCGGGACGGGCACCACCCGCGCATGCGTCGGCGCGAACCTGTTCGCGCGATGAGAGAAGCGGGCGGCCCCCGTGGCCGCCCGCCTCCCCCTCAACCCGGCGTCACCAGGTGGTGGGCGCCGGCGGCGCGACCACCGGCGGCCGGTCGTCACAGGTGATCGTGTTGGGCAGCTCCCACGGCGCCAGCCACGGACCGGTCGTGCCGCCGCCGTCGTTGCCGCCGAGGTCGGTCACGGTGAACTCCGAGCCGGTCGGCTTGAAGCCGAACGAGCCGCAGTTGTTGATGCCGACCGCGCCCACGTTGCGGGCGTCGACGTTGGCGAAGGACGCCGAGCCGGCCACCCGGGCGCTGACCACCGAGGTGCCGGTGCCGTCCACCCGGATGTCCCGGAAGGCGACCCCGGTGATGGCGACGCTGTCCTTCACGCCCCAGTCGCTGACCAGCATGATCGCGTTGTAGGTGCTGTCCAGGTAGTGGTCGCCGGTCACCTCGATGCGCGCGTCGATGCCGCGGTCGAGGGCGTAGAACCAGATCGCGCCGAGGCCGATCCGCCAGTTCAGTTCGAACGTTCCCGCCCGTACCACGGTGTTGTTCCTGATCGCCAGCTCGCCGGCGAACGGCTCGGCGCCGAACCGCGAACCCACGTGGATGCCGCTGCCCTCGCGGATCGGGTCCGCGACCAGGTTGTCCGACACGATGTTGTCGGCGCCGCCGTAGATCGCGATGCCGTTGGCCAGGGTCGGCGTCTGCACGGTGTTGTGGTCGAAGGTGTTGCGCGCGTCGGCGGCCTTCTCCGACCACATCGCCAGGCCGTCGTCGCCGGAGTTGCGGACGAAGGTGTCGCGCACCACCGAATCCGTGACGCCGGTGTGGAAGTTCAGCCCGTCGGCGACCTGGTCGACGATCATGGTGTCGGTGACCCGCAGGTTCCTCATCGGGCCGTCGAACCACAGGCCGACCTTGGTGTGCCGGATGTGCAAACCCTCGATCGTCGAGTCGCTCAGCGCGCCGCCGACGCCGTTCACCTGGTCGGTGTCGATGCGCTCGCGCACGTCACCCTCGATCGCGAAGCCCCGCAGGTGCACGTTGCGGCTGCCGCCGGCGGCGGCGTCCCTGCCGTAGAAGCCGACGCCGGTGTGCACCGAGCGGTCCGGGGCGGGCTCGGGCAGCGTGACCTGGCGGCCCTTGATGATCGTGTACCAGCTGCCGGCGCCCTCGATCGTGACGTCGTCGACGACGATGTGCCGGTTGACCTGGTAGGCGCCCGGCGGCACGTACACCTTGAGGCGGGCGTGCCGGGCGAAGGCGATCGCGCGATCGAACGCCGCCGCGGAGTCGCGCCGTCCCGTCGGGTCGGCCCCGAAGAGCAGCACGTTCGCCGCGGCCAGCTCGACGTGCGGCCGGGCGACCAGCTGCGAGTCGAGCAGGTCGATGACCGTCCAGGCGGCCCCGGCCGAGGCGGTCAGCCGGACCCGGTCGCCGGCGCGGTAGGTCCGGCCGAGCAGCAGGCGCTGCTCGTCGTAGAAGTGCATCGGCCGGAACGGCGTGTCGACGCGCGGGGTGGGCGTGGTGGCCGAGGGTACGCAGCCGCACTCGGTGATCCACCAGTCCGGGTGCAGCAGCCCGGCGGCCGGGTCGTTGCTGAACGGGTACTGGTTGTAGAGGTACGCGTACTGCGAGGTCAGCGTCATCGTGGCGGCCCGCTTGCCGTTGACCGCGACGGCCAGGGGCGCGGTGATCCCGCCGCCGCCCGGGGCGTCCGGGATGCTGTAGCGCACCGTGATGGCGTTGGCCGCCGCGGGCAGGACGAACTCGACGTGCTGCCCCGGGGCCAGCCGGACCGCCGTACGGCCGGACGCCTCGCCGGCGAGGGTGTACGCGGCCCGGTCCGGGCCGATGACCGAGCCGGTGAAGGCGGCGTTCTCCGCCTCCTGCTCGGCGAAGTCCACTGTGGCGCCCCGGCCGGCGACGAGGGCGGGATCGAGGCCGGCGCGGGTCACGACGGGGGCCGCGGCGGCGGCGCTCGCGGGGACGCCCGCACCGGCCAGCAGGCCGAGCGCGACGGCCGAGGCGGTAGCCAGGGCGGGCCACCTCGCGTTCACAGACATGGAAGGGCTCATTTCTCTGGGGAGCACGCCGTGAGGGTGAGGTGACCTTAGGTCGGCTGTGACGAACTCCACAAGAGCCTGTCCATATATTTCGCTTCCTTGCTCGCTTCTTTCAATTGTGGTCGGGCGTCAGGACCACGAACTTGCCGGCGCCGACGCCGGCCTCCATGTCCGCGTGCGCCTGGACGATCTGCTCAAAGCGGTAGGTGCGGTCCAGCGGCACCATCGCCTCGCCGGCGGCGACCGCGTCGAGGAACTCCTCGAGCACGGCCGGCGGCAGGTCGTCGGCGTCGCCGCCGTAACCGGTCAGCCGCACCCCGCGCGGGATGTAACCGATCGGATAGAAGTCCGGCACGATCCACTCGTTGGACAGCATGCCCGCCATGCACACCACCCCGAACTTGCGCGCCGACCGCAGCGTGTCCGGCAGGGTGGGCGTGCCCACGAGCTCCAGGGCGTTGTCCACACCCTCGGGCAGGATCGCCCGCACCCGGGCGGCGACCTCGCCGTCGTCGATCAGCACGTGATCGACCCCGGCGGCCCGCAACGCGTCGGCCTTGGCGGGGTTGCGGGTGGTCGACAGCACGGTCAGGCCACGCCGCTTCGCGAGGACGGCCGCGGCCATGCCGACCGAAGAGGTGCCGCCGCGGATCAGCAGCGACTGGCCGGGACGGGCGTCGAGGCCGGCGGTGAGCGCGCCGTACGCGGTCTGCAGCATCTCCGGAACGGCGCCCAGCGTGGCCCAGTCCAGGTCGCTGCGGAACGCGATCACCTGGGCCGCCGGGACGCAGGTGAACTGGGCATAGCCGCCGTCGAAGGTGCGGCCCATCCCGCCCATCATCGCGAAGACCTGCTGACCTACGGGGAATTCCCCACCGGGCGCGGCGGCGACCACGCCGGCGGCTTCGATCCCCGGGACGCGCGGGAAGGTGACGCCTTCGGCGAGCCCTAGGCGGGTGTGCAGCTCGGATCGGTTCAGTCCGAAGGCCTTCACCGCGATCAGCACCTGGCCCGGGTGCGGGATCGGGATCGGGAGTTTGCGGATATGCAGGGCTTCGGGTGGGCCGGGGGCGTTCAGGACGATCGCTTCCATAGAAGTAGATTCCATGGAAGCAAAGTAGCGCGTGGGGTGGAAGTCGGAGGAGTGCCGTTGCGCACATTGGGGTGGGGTCACGGGGGCTGGACGGGCGGATGGTTTTCTGGCTTGTCCGGTCGCGCCGTTTTTCGCCGCAGGTCGATTGGCGGGGTCCTGGTCTCTTCGGGCGGGCTTCCCTCACGGCATGCCGGCCTCGGTGTTGCTGGCCGTGCCCTCCCTCGCCACGTCTCGGCCGTCCAGCCCTCGGCTTCTCCGGTTGCGGTCTCGCCGCATGTGGGCGGCCCAGAATTCGGCCTGTCCGGCCGGGATCTCCCGCACTGCATGCCGGCCGCCCGGGCCGTGATTTGTTCGGCCACGAGCTGCCACACCGCAAGCCCGCCGCCCGGGCCGCGAGCTGTGCCGCCGCAACCACCCGCACCGCACGCCGGCCCGCCCGGCGCGAGTCGTCCTGCCACGACCTCCCACACCGCATACCCACCGCCCGGGGCCTCCGGCCACGACCTCCCGCCCCACACGCCGGCCATCGCAGCATCGACCTCCCACACTGCCTGCCTGCCGCCCAGGCCTGACCTGTCCGGCCGTACTGCCTCCCCCGCATGGCCGGCCATCGCGGCGTCTTCCTGTCCGGCCGGGCCCTTACCGCATCTCCGCCGCCAGATTGACGCGGAGGTGGGCGTCCACCCAGGCCTCCACGGCCGCGTCGCCCGGATCGGGCCCAAGCCCTGCCGCCAGCGCTTCCACCGCCTCTCCGGCCCGGCGCAACCCCACGCCGCGCAGCCGTCGTGCCGTGGCGCGCAGCCGGTCCGGCACCGTGGCCGGCGCGTGCTGCAGTCCGCCGTGGGCCAGCTCGGCGAGCACGGCGGCAGCCTCGTCCAGGGCCAGGCCCAGCGCGTCCGGGGCTTGGGCCGGCGCGCTGCCGGGGTCGGCTGTGCGGTCGGCGTCGGTCAGGTCCGGCACCACCACGGAGTCGGCCAGGGCGAAGCCGGTCGGATCGATCACCACTTCCCCGCCGGAGCGGCGCACGCTGCCGGCCACGTACCGGAGATCGCCCCGCAGCGCGGCGGCCATGCTGTCGAGTCGGCCGGGCGCGCAGGCCGCATGGGTCGCGGAAACCACCGCAGTGACCCCGGCGGCATCCGTGATGACAGCGTCGAGGCGCTGGGCGCCGGGCGCGTAGCTGATCGAGCGCACCTCGGCGACCGGCACGACCCGTACCAGCTCGGCCTCGACCCGGGCCCGTACCGGCCGGGGCGGCAGCCCGTCGAGCTCGGCGGCGAGGGCGCCCAGATCATCGGCGATCAGGGCGCGAGGCAGGTCCTCCCACGAGCCCCGGGACGTCATCGCCTCGGTGCGGCTCAGCCGCCGGGTGCCGAGACGCACGGCGCGGCTGGCGCTGCGGGCGGCGGATTCGGTGACCACTGCGCCGCCGGCCAGCGCAGCGAGGCTGACCCCGGCCACCTTCCGGCCGGCGAGCCGCGGACCTGCGTCGGTGGTCTCGTAGGAACGGCGCAGCACCAGCACGGTGGCACTGTCGGCGTGGGCGAGGAAGACCTCGACCACCCGGTCACCGCCGACGGCCGACACTCGCGCGCCGAGGCCGTCGAGGCGGGCGCGGCGCAGCGGGGTCTCGGAAGCCTCCTCGGTGCCCAACACCCGCGACCGCAACGCCCGCACGCCCGTGCGCCCATCGCCTGCTTCGGCACCGGTGCTGCTCACCGCGCGGCGGCGGGCGAAGATTTCCGCCACGTGGTCGGCAAGGGCATCGGGCCGGTATCGGGCGCTGCGGTCCCGGTACGCCGCGAGCTGCGCGACGAGATCATCGACCGCGAGCAGGGGCCACCGCATCCGGCCCGCCTCCAGCGCCCGCCGAACCATGACGACGTCCGCCGAGAGGCCGGCGCCGACGTGAACAGCACCCTCGCGCAGCACCAACCCGGCGAGCGCCACGGCCGCGTCCAGCCCGGGGCCGCCGGGCGCGGCTCCGTCCCCGCCGACCTGCACCTGAACGTCGTTCAGGCCCGGGAAGTGCGCGTCCGCCTCGCGGAACGCCCAGACGGCGAGCGCCAGCACGTCGTCGCGCACCCCGGCGACGGCGTCGGTCCGGGCGAAGCCCAGATCCCGGGGGACGAGGAAACGCACGGTGGCGGTCGGCAGCTCCACACTGGGCACCGGGTGACCCGGGCGGGCCCGGTGCACCCGGGCGACGAAGCCGATCCGCTCCGCCCGGCGGGCGGCGGCCAGCATTCGTTCGCCGATCCGGGCCGCGAGCTGGGCTTCGGTGAATTCGCCCGGTGACCAGTCGGGTGGTTCGGTCGCGATGGCGTCGGCGGAGCCCTCGGAGGGTGGCGGCTGGCTGGCGGCCGAGGATGGCGAGCCCTCGACCGATGCCGGCGCGGCTTCGGTCACTGCCGCCGGGCCCTCGGCCAAGACCGGCGAGCCCTCAGTCAAGGCCGCCGGGAGGTCAGCCAAGGTCGCCGGGAGGTCAGCCAAGGTCGCTGGGTCGTCAGCCAAGGTCGCTGGGTCGTCCGCCAAGACCGCTGGAACTTCAGCCAAGACGCCCGAGCCCTCAGCCAAGGCATCGGCCGTGCCCGAGGCGGCGTGCAGGATGACCGACTCGGGGACCGCCGGGCGGTCAGCCAAGGTCGCTGGGCCGTCAACCAAGGTCGCTGGGCCGTCAGCCAAGGTCGCCGGGAGCTCAGCCAGGACCGCCGGGCGGTCAGCCAGGACGCCCGGGCCCTGAGCCAGGGCCGCCGGGTCCTCTGCCGGACCGGCGGGATCACGATGGTGGGAGTCGGGTGGCCGGTGGGGAGGGAGGTGGGGGCCTCGCTGGGTGGGGTGTGGGTGCGCCTCGCCGGGCCGGGCGCCGTCCACCGAGCCCGACCGACGTTGCTCCACCGCGCCCGACCGGGGCGTCTCCACCGCACCCGACCC
>NZ_BOMQ01000075.1 GCF_016862275.1 Actinoplanes nipponensis
TGCGGATTCTCCACCGCACCGGCAGGCTGCCCGGCCGTCGAACCCGGCCGAGCGTCTCCACTGTGCTCAAGCCCGGCAGGCTGCTCCTCGACCGCTCCCCGCCGGTCAGCCTCCGCCAGCCGGCCGAAAGGGGCCGGCGCGCGCTGGTAGGCCAGCACCAGGCCCACGATGTGTCGGCACACGCCGGGCGCTCCGCAGCTGCAACGACCCCGGTCCAGGCCGCCGATCGGGAGCGTGGTCGTCACGCCGTCCTCGAAGGTGGCGTGCACGGTCGTATCGTCGTCCTCGACGATCGCGGGGGCGGCCCGCTCCGTCTCCCGGACCGCCCGCTTCACCAGGCCGCGGTTGGTGAGTTCGGCCAGCGTCTCGGGGGTCAGGGCCCGCAGGTCCGCCCTCATCGGACCCACCGACCCCGCACCGAGGCGGCCGGGTGGCAGCCGAAGAGCGCTCGGGCTTGTGTCCCGGTGAGCCGGGTCATCGGCCCACCTGCTCGGCGACGAAGGTGGCCAGTTCGCCCGGGGTCATCGCGCCCACCGAGGCGCCCACGTCGGCCAGGCGCTGGGCCATGTCGCGGTCGTAGCTGGGGTTGGCGTCCTGGTCGAGGGCGGCCAGGCCGAGGACCCGGATGCCCTGCTCGACGAGTTCGCGGACCGTGCGGATCAGCAGCGACGGCGAGCCGCCCTCGTAGAAGTCGGTGATCAGGGCGACGATCGCCCGGCGGGGCTGCTCGATCAGGCCGGCGCCGTAGCGGACCGCCCGGCCGATGTCGGTGCCGCCGCCGAGTTGGACCCGCATCAGCAGCTCGACCGGGTCGTCGACCTCGCTGGTCAGGTCGACCACGTCGGTGTCGAAGGCGACCAGGTGGGTCCGGACGCCCGGCAGGCCCCACAGGCAGGCGGCGGTGACCGCGGAGTGGATCACCGAGTCGACCATCGAGCCGGACTGGTCGACCAGCAGGATCACCTGCCACTGCTCGACGTGCTTGCGGGTACGGGAGAAGAAGTGCGGCGTCTCGATGAACAGCCGCCGCTCCTCCGGCCGGTAGTGGCCCAGGTTGGCGCGGATGGTACGGGTCATGTCGAAGTCCCGGGCCTGCCGCCACCGGCTCGGTCGCCGGGCCCGGGCGCCGGTGAACGCGGCCCGCACCTCGGTCGCCAGCTTGGCCATCAGGTCGCGGACGACGGCCTCGACGATGCGCCGGGCCAGCCGCAGCACCTCCGGGTTCATCAGGTGCTTGGTCTGCAGCACCGCCTTGAGCAGCGCGGGGTTCGGCTCGACGCGTTCCAGCACGGCCGGGTCGGTGACGATGTCGGTGATCTCGTACCGCTCGATGGCGTCGCGTTGCAGGCGTTCCACCGTCTCGCGGGGGAACAGCCGGTTGATGTCGTCCAGCCAGTCCACTGTGGTCAGTTGCGACGGCCCGTCACCGCCGGCGCGGCCGTCGCCGCGGCGCACGTCGCGCTTCTCCAGGTCGCCGTCGCGGCCGTACAGCCAGTCCAGCGCCGCGTCGCGGGCGAGCCCGTCCGGGCCCAGCGACCCCAGCGCGGCGGCCGGGGCGCCGAGGACGAGGCGCCAGCGTTCGAGATCGGGGTCAGTCACGTGTCCCACCTGTCAGTCCCTCGCGGCGCAGGACCGCGTCGACCCGGTCGTCCAGCAGCATCCCGGCGGCGACCAGCTCCGGATCACCGACGCCACGCAGCAGGCTCCGGCCGGTGCCGGCGAGGCCGCGCCGTTCCAGCAGCCGGCCGGCGATCTGCTCCCGCTCGCGCGGCGGGAAGAACTCGAACGCCTGCCGCAGCGCCGGCACCGCGATCAGGAAGTCGTCGGCCGCCATCGCGGAGACCAGCTCGTCGAGCAGCCCGACCACCGCCGGAGTGTGCAGCACCTCCTCGCGGGCCAGGGCGAACAGTCCGGCCAGCCAGTCACCCGCGGAATCGGGCTGGAAGGCGCCCCGTACCGCCCGCACCGGATCGGGCGGATCCGTGCTCGGCGCGGCCGCCGGGGCACCGAGCGCAGGCTCACCCTGACCGTCGGCGGCATTTGCCGGGGAAGCACCCGGATCGGGGGACGAGGTCTGTTGCAGCGCCCAGCGCAGGCCGAAGGCGGCGCCCCGCAGGTCGGGCGGCGCGCCGCCGTCGGCGGCCAGCCGCGCGGCCACCTCCAGGGCGCCCGGCAGGTCCAGACCCAGTTGCCGGCGGGCGTACCGCAGGGCGTCGCGGCAGGCCGCGAGCGCGCCGATGCGTCCCAGGTCGGCCGCCGCCGACTGACCGTGCACTCCCTCGGCCAGCCACAGGACGCGCCGGACCGCGGCGACGATGACCGTACCGAGGGTGGCGCTGTGCGCGGTGCCGAGGATCCGGTCGTGCCGCCACATGGTGAGCACCACGGCCAGCATCCGGCCGAGCGCGCCCAGCTCCGGCGCCGCCGCGACCGTCGCCTCGATGTCGGCGAGGGCCTGCTCGGACACCTGCGCCGTGCCGGACAGCGCCGCGTCGAAGAGCACGCCGGCGAGCAGATCGACGTCCCGGCCGGCCTGGGTGGCCCGCTCGGCCAGGACCGCCGCGCACGCGTCGGCGAGGGTGGCGCCGTACGCGCCGGCCTCGATGAACGCGGTGAGCCGGGCGGGGTCGGGCCGCATGCTCCAGCGTTCCCGCAGCACCGGGTCGAGGCCGGTGGACGGGCCCGCGTCACGCCGGAAGCCCGGCACGGCCAGGACGCGGACCCGGTGCAGCACCTGGCTGCGGGCCCGGTCGGCCGGCACCGTCAGGTCGAGGTCGAGCTCGTCGGCGCCGTCCAGGCCGAGGCGTTCGAGCTCGGCGTTGACGTGGTGGACCAGCGGGGGCGCCGGTGTGGCCGGGTGCAGGCGGCCGACGCGGGTGCCGCTGAGCGCGGCGACCATCTCGACCACGACCGGGTGGCTGCCGGTACGCAGGGTGCCCCGGTTCGCCCACGGCAGGGCCACGTCCAACGCCTCGTTCACCAGCGCCGAGGCCAGCCCGTCGAGCACGTCCGTGCGGGCCGGATGCCGGTGCCCGCGTACCGTGGCCAGCCCCGCCGCGGTGGTCCGCGCGGCGATCAAGTCCGCTGTGGACACCGGCTGCCGGCGTTCCCGCAGGCGGGCCGCGACGGATTCGGTGAGGTGGCGCGCCGCCGCCTCCGGCCCCGATTCCCACAGCTCCTGGTAGTAGCCGGGGGACGGCATCCCGCTCTGATAGCCGTCGAAGGCGTCCAGCCGCCGGAACGAGTACGGCACCAGAAAGCTGCCGCCGACCGCCTCCGCGGGCAGGGCCGGCACCTCCGGCCACGCCGGCCCACCGGCCCCGTCGCCGGCCGGCAGGGCGAGCGCCGAGACGAGGGCGGGCCGGTGGAAGCCGCCGGTCACCACGACGACCGGCCGGTCCCCCGCCGCGGCCGCCGCGGCCCGTACCCACCGCGCCATGTACGCCTCGCGGGCCGTGTCCGCCTCGCCCGCCGCCGACTCGCCTCGTACCAGGTCGAAGTAGACCGCGAGCCGCTCGGCGCTGCCGTCCGCCGGGGCCACCTCGAACAGGTGGTCCCACAGCACGTCCACGTTGTCCACGTCGAAGCTGCGGCACAGCCGCTCCATCACCTCGGCGTAGCGCAGCTCGGCGTCGGCATAGCGGTTGCTGCGCCCGGCGAAGGCCGGATGCCACGCGGGCAGGTCGATGAACCTCAGCTCCGCGCCGGCCGCCCGGCCGTGGGTGAGCGCCACCCACTCCGGCGAGTACGCGCAGAACGGCGCCCACGACCCGTGCCGGCGTTCCCCGTCGCGGTAGCTGCTGAACACCGCCACCGGCAGCTCGTGGCCGAGCAGCAGCTCGCCGATCCGCTCGTTGAGGTCCGCCGGCCCCTCGATCAGCACGTAGGCGGGCCGCAGCTCGTCGATCGTGGCGGCGACCAGCCGGGCGCAGGCCGGGCTGTGGTGGCGGACCCCGATGAAGGTGACCGGCACGGCTCAGCCCGGCAGCAGGTGGCGGGCGTTGTGCAACGCCTGCCACTGCTCGCCGCCGCGCCAGGTGACCTGCTGGGCGAGGTACCGCCGCAGCTTCGCCAGGTCTTCCGGGTTGTCCTTGGCGGCGGTGCCGGCCAGGCACGACACCAGGTCCTCGGCCGTGCCGGGCTCGCCGCGCAGGAACCAGCCCCGGAGCCCGACCGCGTGGGCCACCGACACCGCCTCCGCGGTGCTCATCACCGCGGACAGCCGGTCCATCGAGTCACCGCGCGCGGTCTCGCCGGTGCGCAGCTCGCGGAACGTGGTCACCAGCACCTCGAGCACGTCGCGCCGCGGCTCGGCCGTCACCCCGGAGCGCCGCAACAGCGCGGCCGCCTCGGCCTCGACCAGCGCCAGCTCGGTGGCGAGGTCGGCGATGGGGAAGACCGTCTCGAAGTTGAAGCGCCGTTTCAGGGCGGAGCTCATGTCGTTGACGCCGCGGTCGCGGGTGTTGGCGGTGGCGATGATGCTGAAGCCGTCGCGGGCGAAGACCATCGCCTCCGGGCCGGTCAGCTCGGGGATGGCCAGCACCCGGTCGGACAGCGGGGACAGCAGGCAGTCCTGCACCTCCAGCGGGCAGCGGGTGATCTCCTCGAACCGGACCGTGCGGCCCTCGGCCATGCCGCGCAGCAGCGGCGCGGGCACCAGCGAACGCGGGGACGGGCCGTCGGCGACCAGCAGCGCGTAGTTCCACGAATAGCGGATCTGGTCCTCGGTGGTGGCGGCGCCGCCCTGGATGGTGAGGGTGGAGTCGCCGCTGACCGCGGCGGCCAGCAGCTCGGAGAGCAGCGACTTGGCGGTGCCCGGCTCGCCGACCAGCATCAGCCCTCGGCTGGTGGCCAGCGTGATGAGGGCGCGGTCGATCAGCGAGGGGTCGCCGACGAACTTGCGGCTGATGCCGAGCTTGCTGTCGCCCACCACGAAGCGGCGGGCCGCCTGCACGCTGAGCACCCAGCCGGGCGGCCGGGCGGCCGTGTCGGCCTCGCGCAGCCGGGCCAGCTCGTCGGCGTACCGCACCTCGGCCGGGGGCCGCTGCACCCGGTCGGCCGGCTCGGTGACCTCGACCACCGACCCGGGCCCGGGCGTGGCCGGGCCGGCGGCGGAGACGCGGCGGGTGGGGCTCATGGGGTCAGCTCCGTCAGGTCGCGGATGATCTCGGACGCGGTCACCGGGTCGAGGCGGCCCAGCGGGACGTGTCCCGTCGTGTCGGCGCCCCAGCGGTTGCCCGTGCCGTCGGACAGGAAGATCATCTCCAACTTCTGCTCGGGGAAGATGTCCAGCGCGCCGACCGCGATGCCCGGATCGAGCTCGATGACGACCTCCTGGCGCGATCCGAGGGCCAGCTCGATGCGGCCCTGGACCCCGGCGTCCTGCGGCTCCTCGCGCCGCCAGCCCCGGCGTTCCAGGCCGATCACCCGGCCGGTCGGCACCGTGTGGCCCTCGAAGCGGGTCAGCCGGGCGGCCGCGGCCTCCTCCGGGGTGAGGCTGAACGTCTCGCGGCCCAGCTGCGCGAACGGCTGCAGGATCTCGTAGTCGGCGAAGACCTCGGCCCAGTCGGGCAGGCTGTCGCCCAGGTGCAGCGGGTGGGCCACCCCGACGCAGGCGTCGTCGGCCAGCTCGGCCCGCTCGTCGTGCACGTCCGAGAACGACCTGTCCTCGGCCACCCGGACCGCCCCGGCCGGCCGGCCGGCGTCGTCGTACGTGGCCCAGACCAGCCGCCGGACGATGTGCCAGAGCAGCGGGTGCGCCACGAACAGCTGCCGGAACTCGGCGCCGGTCCAGCGCCGGCCGGTGACCATCGCGCGTTCCAGGCGGCGGATCTGGTCGGTGGCGACCGTGCGGACGTCCTTCTTGAGCGCGGCGAACTGCTGGTACGCCGCCGGGGCGAGCTCGGCGTCGTCGCGGGCGCCGGGTTTCGGCAGGGCCTTGAGCCGCTTGCCGGAGCTGTCCGCGACGTACGGGCGCAGCTGCTCGTCGAAGCCGACCGTGAACTGCCGGGCGCCGTAGTCCAGCACCATGCTGCCCGCGGCGTCCAGGCCGAACTGCGGCACCAGGCGGTCGGCGAGCTGGTCGGCGCTGAGCCCGAGCCCGGCGGCGACCTCCGCCATCTTCTGGGCGGCGGCCGCCTTGAGACCCTTGAACTTGGCCCGCTGGGCGATGCCGTGCAGGTGCATGAGGGCGACGTCGGTGCCGATGCGGGCCAGGATCTGGACGCCGGTGACCGCCCGCGCGTGCCCGCCCTCGCCCGGCCAGGCCAGGATCAGCGGGGTCAGCCGGCGGACGGTCTCGTCGTCGCCGGCCACGCCGAGGATCTCGAGGACCCAGCCCTCCTTGCTGTCGCCGCCCGCGGTCCGCCAGCCCTGGAAGACCTCCCAGGAGAACTCGGCCAGGCTCGCCGGCTCGCACGCCTGCCGGACGATGTCCACCCCGGCGTACGGCGTCCCGGACCGGCCCACGGCCAGCACGGTCACCAGGTTGACCACCGCCTCGGCGGGCAGCGCGCCGGAGCCGTCGCGCAACCGCACCGGCGGCAGCAGGCCCGGCACCAGCCACCCGGGGATCGCCGGGGGCTTCAGCGGCAGCACCGCCAGCGGATCGGTCTCCAGCAGCGTCCGGATGGCCGCCGCGGCCTGCTCGCCGTAGCCCCGCGCGGCCGTGATCACCGCCTCGGTGTGCCCGCCGGCGTGCAGGGCGAGCAGCGCGTCCTCGGCCTGCCGGCGCGAGACGCCGGCCTTGTCGAGGGCGGCCGGCACCAGGGCCCGGGCCGCCTCGGCGGGGTGCCGCCGCAGCCAGGTGAGCGCCGTCTCCCGCACGCTCTTGAGCCGGGCGTACGCGTCCGCCATCACGGTCGCGATCTCGGGCGAGGTGAAGGGCAGCAGCAGCGGCACGGTCTCGGCCGGGCTGCGCCGGACCAGGTCGAGCAGCGTCGGCAGCGCCGCCAGCTCGAACCGGGCGGCGACCACCCGCATCCAGACGCCGGCCTGCCAGGTGTCCGCGGGCCGCCACTTCGCCAGCAGCGGGCGGGCGAGCAGCTCGGGCGCCCGGGTGAAGAAACCGACCGTCTGCCACCAGGCGCTGGTCCCGTCGGCGATCCACGCCGCCATCTCGGTCCAGCTCCGCCGGCCGTCGTCGTAGTGGTCGTAGGGGGTCTGCCGCCACTGCTCGCGTTCCCCGTCGAGCCATTCGATGCTGGGGGCGTCGGCGCAGCTCAGCCCCGGGATCACCACCGGTTTGCGGGCCGCCTGGGCGCGCCGCCACGGCGGGTCGAGCAGCAACGGCGGCACGGCGCTCACCGGCGCCGGCACCACCGCCGCGGCCTGCGCGCGGATCGCCTCGATGCGCTGCCGGGCGTCGGGCTCCAGCCCCGGCAGCAGCTGCTCGACGAGCCCGGGATGGGCCAGCACGTGGGAGCGCAGGATGGCGGCGACCGCGGGCCGGGCCGCCCCGGCCGGGAGGATCCGCAGCGCCCGGGCCGGATAGCGGCCGGCCGCCTCGAGCAGGGCCGGCGGGATGAACTTGACGTCGATCCGGTCGACCAGGCCGCGCATCACCTCGTCGCTCGGCAGGACGGCGAGCACGGACGACAGGCGCCGCCGGCCGTCGGCGTAGTCCATGTCGTCGAACCAGCGGAACAACGCCGGCGCCGCGGCGGCCCCGACGCCATCGACGATCGTCGTCAGCGCCGCGAGCGAATTGGCGACGCCCCAGGTGTTGGTGAGCAGCCCGAGGGTGGTCACCTGCTCGCCCGTGCCGGCGGCGTGCAGCAGCGCGGCCGCGCGCGACTCGTCGTCGTCGGCGACCGCGGCGGCGACGTCCTCGGCGACCCATTCCGGCCGGGTGGGGACCAGCACCGAGGTCGCGGCCCGGGCGTAGGCGCCGGCACCCCGGTACGGCGTCAGGGCGTCGACCACCTCGGCGTACTCCTCGTCGGAGGCGGCCGCCAGCGCGGCTCGCACCCGCAGCACGGTGGCCAGGGCCGGGTCGCGATACCAGCCGCGGCGCTCCTCGCCGGGGCGCAGGAACCGGACCCCGAACTGCTGGCTGGCGTGGCGGGGGCCGGGCGGCAGGCCGTCGTCGAGGGTCAGGGACATCAGCTCGACCGCGGCCTGGGCGGCGAGGCGCAGCCCGTGCCCGACGATCCACACGTCGGCGAACGCCACGAACTTCTCCTGGACGTCCCAGTTGCCCAGGGTCGCGGCGGCGGCGACGGCGGCCGCACCCAGCGCCGGGGTCTGCGGGTCGCCCGCCAGCCAGGCCGCCCCGGCCTGCGCGACGGCCGGGTCGGTCACCGGCGCGCGCAGGGCGTTGACGACCATGCCGGGCTTGCGGCTGAGGATCTCGTCGACGGTGGTGCGGGCCTTGGGGTCGGGCACGAAGCGGCCCACGCCGCTGCTGCCGCGGCGCGGGACCCGGTGCCGGAGCCAGGTGGCCGGCTGAACCAGCGTGTCCTCGTCGGCGGGGACGGGCGGCGCGGGGGTCTGCTCGGCGGCGACGGGCGGCGCGGGGACCTGCTCGGCGGCGACGGGCGGCGCCGGGGCCGGTGTGCGGGGAGGGGACGTCGCTGCGGTTGTGGTGGTCGTCTCGCCGTACCCCTTGCGGATCTTCTCGGCGATCAGCTTGCCCTCGTGCGCGGCGGCCTCGGCCGCCGAGCCGAAGCTCTTGACCTTGGTCTGCCCGGTCGTGCCGACGCGGCCCCAGCGGACCGTCACCTCGGTGCCGTCCTGGTCGACCTCCCAGAACTTCTTCGATGCTGCGTCGACGAACTCGAAACTGCGCATGTGGCAAACCTCGTCAGGGGTCGGTGGACCGGTGCGAGGCACGGTAGCGATCCGGTACGACAAAATCACCGCATGACGAGACCGGTGGTGGGTGTGGGTCTGATCCTCGTCGATGCGCGCGGGCGGGTGCTGCTCGGTCGCCGGCTCACGGCGGGCGAGCAGCCGTCCTGGTGCCTGCCCGGCGGCCACGTGGAGGGCGGCGAGACGATCGAGCAGGCCGCGGCCCGCGAGGCGGCCGAGGAGGCTGGCATCGACGGTACGCGGCCGGAGGTCATCGCCATCGGCGTGCGCACCGCCGGCAGCGGCCTGACCGCCGCCGCCGTGGCGCCGTGGCCGGGCACGCCGCCGCGGGCGCTGGAGCCCGACGTCCTGACCGACTGGGGCTGGTACGCCCCGGAGGAGCTGCCGGAGCCGCTCTACCCGCCGTCCGCCATGAGCCTCACCGTCTGGCGGGGGCTGCCGCCGCCGGACGGCTGGCGGGTCTATCCGGTCCGGTGACCGGAGGGTCCGGGGTGGCTGCGCGGAGCCACCCCGGACCGCGGGGTCACGGCTGGCTGCGCGGGCTGTCCGGCGCCAGCGTGTCGATGAACTCGTGCGGGTCGTGCACCTCGGTGGTCCGGCGGGCCGCGTCGGCCTCGGCCGCCATGGCCCGGGCCGCCGCCGCCGGGTTCGCGCCGGCCCGCTTGGCCGCCCCGACGACCTGGTAGTACGCCCCCTCGGCGAACGCGTACGCGGCCCGGTACTCGTGCCGCGCGAACGCCTTGGTGGACAGGCCCAGGAGCACGTCGGCCGCCCGCAGCTGCGCGCGTGCCTTCGCCGCCCCGGCCGCCGACTGCACGTCCGCGGCCAGCCGGTTCGCCGCCTCGTGGTACGCCGCCGTCAGGAACCGGTCGCTGTTGTCCCGGTCGAACTGGCTGAAGTCCCAGTTGAGGTCGATGTAGCTCATCATCGTGTTGCTCTCGTCGCCGGCGTTGGCGAACAGGAAGCTGCCCTCCGGCCCGTAGTCCACCCCGGTCTCGCTGTCGTAGCCGTCGTGCGGGTGGCTCATGCCCAGGTGGTGGCCGACCTCGTGGATCTGGGTGGTGCTCAGGCCGTAGCCGGAGGCGACCACCTCGGGGGAGATGAAGGTGAAGACCCCGGTCTGGGTGCCGTCGACGTAGTTGTCGTCGGCGAAGCCCAGCGCCGGCACGCCGACGCCCTCGGCCACGGCGTAGTTGAACACCGGGACCTCGTAGTCCACCCGGCCGGCGTCGTCCTTGGTGCGCGCCAGGTTCTCCCAGTTGTAGAGGTAGAGGTTGGCGAACGCCGGGTAGCCGGAGTCGGGGTAGCAGCTCTCGTCGGTGAGCACCCCGAGGTAGCACTCCTGGGCGCGGGCGTCGTACGGCAGGTCCTGGTTGTCGAAGTCGAGCCGGTTGCGCCAGCGCAGCTCGGACAGCTCCTCGACGACCAGCTTGGGCTTGATGTACTGCGCCGAGGCGTCGACGCCGGGCCAGCCCTCGTACGTGTTGCTGTCGATGTTGATCGACTTGGGCGGCTCGGGGGTCGGCAGCTCCACCGGGTAGAGCGGCGAGGAGGTCATCAGCAGGTTCAGCGCGACGTACCGGGTGATCTTGGAGAGGTCGCCCGTCAGCGCCCCGGGCGCCCGGAACCCGCCCGCGGTGTACTCCCAGGTCGGCGGCATGCGGTAGTCGACCACGCCGTCGCCGTCGAGGTCCGGGTTGTCCACGTCGTAGTTGCTGGTCCACGACTCGGGGCCGGCGGACAGGTCGTGGAACCAGACCCGCCGGGTGCGGCCCAGGCCGGTCTCCTCGTCGTCGGCGGTGGTGCCGCCCCAGGCGATGATCTTGCGGCTGTCCCGGTTCTGGCCGAAGTCGTAGCCGGTGTCGGGGTCGGGCTCACCGATCTTGGTGTAGACGTGGAACTTGAAGTCGGCGCGGCCGTACCAGTTGATGAAGAAGATGGTGTTCCGCCGGGTGTCGACACCGGCGGGCGGGTGGTACGCGAGCCACTTCTCCACGCTGGGCGCGTCGATGGTGTGGTTGTCGGTGATGTCCTTGACGTTCTTCGCCTGCTCGTTGTAGGCGGTCTGGTACGCCGTCAGCGGCGCCGGCTTGGCCAGCTTGCCGAGCTGCCGGAAGAAGGTGTCCTCATAGGACCGACTGCTGTAGCTGACCCGGTAGTCGTAGGTGTAGGTGATGCCCAGCTTCTCGGTCGTGCCGTAGGCCAGGCGGGAACGGACCACGGGTTCGTACCGCTTCGGCAGGCCGGACAGATAGGCGGACTTACCCACCTGATTCGGCTCATAACCCAGGAAGACCACGTTGACCGGCACCCGCTCGGTCAGCCGGGGCTGGCCGCCGGGGTGCAGATAGGTGTAGGAGGATCTCGGTGCGGCGCCCGCGGCTCCCGCGGACGCACCCACCATCGCCGTGATCAGCGCAACGACGAGTGCGGCTCTCCGTCTCATGTGGTCACGCTGCCACCCGGCGGACCCGCAGTAAAGATTTACGCAGGTAAAAGCGTCACTGCACGCCGGGCCCGGCGGTGGGGCAAATGCCGCCCC
Source organism: Actinoplanes nipponensis (assembly GCF_016862275.1). Taxonomy (GTDB): domain Bacteria; phylum Actinomycetota; class Actinomycetes; order Mycobacteriales; family Micromonosporaceae; genus Actinoplanes; species Actinoplanes nipponensis. The sequence goes on from NZ_BOMQ01000075.1 coordinate 11,354, forward strand.
GCGCCGGCCCGCGCGCTCTAGGCTCGGGGACGTGGCGAAGTATTTCGACGTACATCCCGACAATCCGCAGCCGCGGGCCGTCTCCCAGGTGGTCCGCATCCTGCAGGACGACGGGCTGATCGCATATCCGACCGATTCCTGCTACGCCCTGGGGTGCCGGATCGGCAACGCCAAGGGCCTCGACCGGATCCGCGAGATCCGCCAGCTGGGCGGCGGCCACCACTTCACCCTGGTCTGCCGCGACTTCGCCCAGCTGGGCCAGTTGGTGCAGATCAACAACGCGGTCTTCCGGTCGGTCAAGGCCGCGACCCCCGGCAGCTACACCTTCATCCTGCCGGCGACCCGGGAGGTGCCGCGCCGGCTGCTGCACCCGCGGAAGAAGACCGTCGGGGTCCGGATCCCGGAGCACGTCGTCACCCAGGCCATCCTGGCCGAGCTCGGCGAGCCGCTGCTGTCCAGCACCCTGCTGCTGCCCGGCGAGGAGGAGCCGCTCACCCAGGGCTGGGAGATCAAGGAGCGGCTCGACCACGCCCTGGACGCCGTGATCGACTCGGGCGAGTGCGGCACCGTCCCCACCACGGTGATCGACCTGTCCGGCGGCGAGCCGGAAATCCTTCGCGTCGGCGCCGGCGATCCGGCACGCTTCGCCTAGCGCACGTCACGAGGGGGTCAGCCATGTACCTGCCGGTGCCGGCCCAGGTCGAGCTGGGCTCGCTGGACCATGAGGTGCTGCACTTCTGGCACGCCAACAGCGTGTTCCACCGCAGCCTGGAGCAGTCCGCGGGCCGGCCCGAGTGGATCTTCTACGAGGGGCCGCCGACCGCCAACGGCCGGCCCGGCACCCACCACATCGAGAGCCGGGCCTTCAAGGACGTCTTCTGCCGGTACCGGACCATGCGGGGTTTCCACGTCACCCGCAAGGCCGGCTGGGACTGCCACGGCCTGCCGGTCGAGCTCGCGGTGGAGAAGGAGCTCGGCTTCACCGGCAAGCAGGACATCGAGGCGTACGGCATCGCCGAGTTCAACCTCCGGTGCCGTGAGTCGGTGACCCGGCACACGGACGCGTTCGCCGAGCTCACCCGGCGGATGGGCTACTGGGTCGACATGGACGACGCGTACCGGACCATGGACCCGGCCTACATCGAGTCGGTCTGGTGGTCGCTGCGACAGATCTTCGACCGGGGCCTGCTGGTCGAGGACTTCCGGGTCGCGCCCTGGTGCCCGCGCGACCAGACCGCCCTGTCCGACCACGAGCTGGCCCAGGGCTACGAGCAGGACGTCGACCCTTCGGTCACGGTGCGCTTCCCCCTCACCTCCGGCCCGTGGGCCGGGCAGGCGTCGCTGCTGGTGTGGACCACGACGCCGTGGACGCTGGTCGCCAACACCGCGGTCGCGGTCAACCCGGACGTCACCTACGTCGTGGCCGGCGACGGCGCCGAGCAGGTGATCGTCGCGCAGGACCGGCTGGGCGCGCTGCCCGGGTCGTGGCGGGTGGTCGCCGCGCTGCCGGGCAAGGAGCTGGAGCGCTGGACCTACCGCCCGCCGTTCGACCTGGTGGCGGTGCCGGACGCGCACATCGTCATCCTGGCGTCGTACGTGACCACCGACAGCGGCACCGGACTGGTGCACCAGGCGCCGGCCTTCGGCGCGGACGACCTGGCCGGCTGCCGGGCGTACGGGCTGCCGATGGTCAATCCGGTCCGGCCCGACGGCACCTTCAGCCCCGAGGTGCCGCTGGTCGGCGGCGTGTTCTTCAAGGCCGCGGACGCCGCCCTCGTCACCGACCTGCAGAGCCGTGGCCTGCTGTTCCGCGAGGAGGCGTACGAGCACAGCTACCCGCACTGCTGGCGCTGCCACACCCCACTCATCTACTACGCCCAGCCCTCCTGGTACGTGCGCACCACAGCCGTCCGCGACCGGCTGCTGCGCGAGAACGAGCGCACCACCTGGCAGCCGCCCACGATCAAGCACGGCCGGTACGGCGACTGGCTGGCCAACAACGTCGACTGGGCGCTGTCCCGGCAGCGCTACTGGGGCACCCCGCTGCCCATCTGGCGCTGCCCGGACGGCCACCTGACCTGCGTCGGCTCGCTGCGGGAGCTGAGCGAGCGCACCGGCGAGGACCTGTCCGGGCTGGATCCGCACCGGCCGTTCATCGACGCGGTGACCTTCGCCTGCCGGTGCGGCGCCCCGGCGACCCGGGTGCCCGACGTCATCGACGCCTGGTACGACTCCGGGGCCATGCCGTTCGCCCAGTTCGGCTACCCGTACCGCAACAAGGAGCGGTTCGAGAGCAGCTATCCGGCGCAGTTCGTCTGCGAGGCGATCGACCAGACCCGCGGCTGGTTCTACACGCTGATGGCGATCGGCACGCTGGTGTTCGACCGGTCGGCGTACGAGACCGTGGTGTGCCTGGGCCTCATCATGGCCGAGGACGGCCGCAAGATGTCTAAGCACCTGGGCAACATCCTGGAGCCGTTGCCGCTGATGGACCGGCACGGCGCGGACGCCGTGCGCTGGTTCATGGTGGCGGGCGGATCGCCGTGGTCGTCGCGGCGGATCGGGCCCGGCACGTTGCAGGAGGTGGTCCGCAAGACCCTGCTGACGTACTGGAACACCGCCGCCTTCCAGTCGCTCTACGGGCGTACCGCCGGCTGGGCGCCGTCGGACGCCGACCCGCCGGCGGCCGACCGCCCGGTCCTGGACCGCTGGGTGCTCTCCGAGCTGCACTCGCTGGTTCGCGCGGTGGACGCCGCGCTGGCCGGGTTCGACCCCCAGGAGGCGGGCCGGCTGCTCGCGGCGTTCATCGACGACCTGTCCAACTGGTACGTGCGCCGCAGCCGCCGCCGGTTCTGGCGCGGCGACCCGGCCGCCCTGGCCACCCTGCACGAGGTGCTGGCCACGCTCACGCTGCTGCTGGCGCCGATCACGCCGTTCGTCACCGAGCGGGTCTGGCAGGACCTGGTCACGCCGGTCACGCCGACCGCCGCGGTGTCGGTGCACCTGGCCGCGTACCCGGTCGCCGACGAGGCGTTGATCGACCCGGCGCTGTCGGCGCGGATGGCGACCGCCCGCCGGCTGGTCGAGCTGGGCCGCTCGGCCCGGGCCGAGTCGGGCCTGAAGACGCGGCAGCCGCTGTCGCGGGCGCTGGCCTCGGCGCCGGGTTTCGCCGAGCTCTCCCCCGAGCTGCTCGCCGAGATCGCGGCCGAGCTGAACGTCGGTGTGGTGCTCCCGGTGGGCGCCGCGGGCGACTCGCTGGTGGACACCACGGCCAAGGCCAACTTCCGGCCGCTGGGCCAGCGGTTCGGCAAGGCCGTGCAGGCGGTGGCGGCCGCGGTCGCCGCCGCGGACGCGACCGCGCTGAAGGAGGCGCTGCGCTCCGCCGGCCACGCCCAGGTGGTGGTCGGCGGCGAGACCGTCTCGCTCGGCCCGGACGAGGTGATCATCACCGAGACGCCGCGGGAGGGCTGGGCGGTCGTGGCCGAGGCCGGCGCGACCCTCGCCCTGGATCTGCGCCTGACCCCGGAGTTGCGCCGGGCCGGCCTGGCCCGGGACGCGATCCGGCTGATCCAGGACGCCCGCAAGACCAGCGGTCTGGAGGTCGCCGACCGGATCGCGCTGCGGTACGCGGCCACCCGGGAGGACACGGCGGCCGCGCTCGCCGAGCACGCCGGGCTCGTCGCCGACGAGGTGCTGGCCACGGACTACGCGCCCGGGGAGCCGTTCTGGGCCGGGGCCACCGCGTTCCGCGAGGAGGCGCTCGGGCTGACCTTCTGGCTGCGGAAGGCCTGATGCGCGCCGTCCGCCGGCTGGCCGCGCTGATCCTGCTCGCGGTGCTGGGCGGCTGCGCCGCGGCGCCGCCGAACGCCTGGACCGAGCTGTCGCTGCCGGGCCCGGGCACCCGCCTGCTGCGGGACGGGGTCGCCTGCGGCGGGCAGTGGTACGTCGTCGGCGGGCGCGCCGCCCCGGACGGCGGGACCAGCCCGGCCGCCTGGGCCAGCACCGACGGCCGGAGCTGGCGCAGCGTCACCCTGGCCGCGCTGCCCGGCAGCTACTACGGCCCACGCAGCGTCCTGTACGCCGTGGCGTGCGCCGGCGGCCGGATCGCGGCGATCGGCTCGCGCAGCGGCGGCGCCCACGGCAACCCCCGGGTCAGCACGTGGCACCAACGTCCGGACGGCTCGCTGGCCGAGGCCGCGGCGCCGTTCGAGACGTACGGCGGGGACACCGCGGTGGACGTCGGCCGGATGGCGGGTGGCCCGTCGGGTTTCCTCATCGCCGGCAACCGGACCGGCGGCGCGGCCGCGTGGCTGTCCCCGGACGGCACCGCCTTCCGGCTCTTCGAGAACGCTCCCGGGCTGGCCCGCGCCTTCGCCCGTGACGGCGCCGTCCTTGATGGACAGTTCTGGCTCGTCGGCGGCCTCGGTGACGCCCCCGCCGCCTGGTCGTCCGCCGACGGCGCCTCGTGGCGGCGCGCCGCCCTGCCGGACGAGGAGGGCTACCAGGAACTGCAGCGAGTGGTCCGGCTCGGTGCCGCGCTGGTCGCGGTCGGCCCCCGAGGTGACACCTTCGGTGCGTGGCGGGGCCCCGGCTGGACCGCGGTGGGCCGCTTCGGCCGGCCCGACGCCACCGGCATCCGGTCGCTCACCGTCTCGGACGGACGCCTGTACGCGGCGACGGCCGGCCGGCTCTGGCGTTCCGCCGACGCGGGCCGGTCCTGGCTGACCGTCACGACCCCGCGGCGGGCGCGTCCACTGTCGGCCGTCGCCGGACGCGATGACCGGGTGCTGCTGATCGCCGGCGACCGGGCCTGGCTGGCTCGCGGGGTGTGACATTTTCCCCACCCTGAGCAAAGCTACTCGGCGGTAATGTTCGACGTCCACCGATGTGTTCCCCGGGAGTCACCATGCTGACCGTTCCCCCCGGCCTGGCCGGCGTCGTCGCGTTCGAGACCGAGATCGCGGAGCCCGACCGCGACGGCGGCGCCCTGCGCTACCGCGGCATCGACATCGAGAAACTCGTCGGCAAGGTGTCCTACGCCGACGTCTGGGGTCTGCTCGTCGACGGGGACTTCGGCGCCCCGCTGGCGGCGGCCGAGCCCGTGCCGCTGAGCGTGCGCTCCGGCGACATCCGCGCCGACGCGCAGGCGGCCATCGCGACGATGGCCCCGCAGTGGGGCCTCCGCCCGCTGATCGACATCGACGACGCCCAGGCCCGCGCGGACCTGGCCCGCACCTCGGCGACGCTGCTCGACTTCGTCGCCCAGGGCGCCCGCGGCGCCGATCAGCCCCGCGTCCCGGCGAGCCGGGTCGAGGCGGCCGGCAGCATCGTCGAGCGCTTCATGGTGCGCTGGCGCGGCGAGCCCGACCCGCGGCACGTCAGCGCGATCGACCGGTACTGGATCTCGGCCGCCGAGCACGGCATGAACGCGTCCACCTTCACCGCCCGGGTGGTGGCCGGCACCGGCGCCGACGTGCCCGCCGCCGTCTCGGCCGCGGTCGGCGCGATGTCCGGCCCGCTGCACGGCGGAGCCCCGTCGCGGGCCCTGCACATGGTCGAGGCGGTCGAGCGCTCCGGCGACGCGCGCGGCTACGTCAAGCAGGTGCTCGACAGCGGTCAGCGGCTGATGGGCTTCGGGCACGCCATCTACCGCGCCGAGGACCCCCGGGCCCGGCTGCTGCGGGCCACCGCCGAGGAGCTGGGCGCCCCGCGCTACGAGGTGGCCCGGGCGCTGGAGGACGCGGCCCTGGCCGAGCTGCGCGAACGCAAGCCGGACCGGGTGCTGGCGACCAACGTCGAATTCTGGGCGGCGGTCATCCTGGACTTCGCCGAGGTGCCCGCGCCGCTGTTCACCTCGATGTTCACCTGCGCGCGGACGGCCGGCTGGGCCAGCCACATCCTCGAGCAGAAGCGCCTCGCGAAGCTCATCCGCCCGTCCGCCGCGTACGTCGGGGTGCACGACCGGGAGCCGGCCGAGCTGGCCGGCTGGGAGGACGCGCTCAAGCGCAACGCGGGCCGCTCGTACCTCTGAGGCCGGCGGTCAGCGGGCCGGCTCGAGCCGGAACCGGTCGACGATCACCTGGAGGTCGTCCGACATCTCCGCCAGCCGGCCCGCGGCCCGGTCCGCCTCGGCCACGCCCACCGTGGTGAGCTGGACCGAGGCGGCCACGTCGTTGATCGTCTCCGCCACCCGGCCGCCGGCGTCGGCGGCCTCGGTCACATTGCGGCTCATCTCGTTGGTGGTCACCGTCTGCTCCTCGACGGCGGAGGCGATGGTGGTCTGGAACTCGCTGATCCGGCCGATGATCTCGCTGATCTCCCCGATCGCGTCGACCGCGCCGACCGTGTCGGTCTGGATGGCCGCGACCCGCTGACCGATGTCCTCGGTCGCCCGGGCCGTCTCCTGGGCCAGGTCCTTGACCTCGCTGGCCACGACGGCGAAGCCCTTGCCCATCTCCCCGGCGCGGGCGGCCTCGATGGTGGCGTTGAGGGCCAGCAGGTTGGTCTGTTCGGCGATCGAGGTGATCACCTTGATCACGTTGCCGATCTCCGCGGACGACTCGCCCAGCTTCGCCATCACGGTGGTGGTCGTGGCGGTGACGTCGACCGCGCGGGCGGCGACCCCGGCCGCCTGGGTGGCGCTCTGGCTGATCTCGCGGATGGAGGCGCCCATCTCCTCCGCGCCCGCGGCGACGGTCTGGATGTTCGACGACATCGCGGCCGCGGATTCGGCGACGCTGCTCGCCTGCCGGGCGCCGGTCTCCGCGCTGGCCGCGCTGTTCCGGCTGGTGGCGGCCAATTCACCGGCGGCGGCGCCGAGCGTACGGGAATGCCGGGCCAGATCCGTGACCGTCTGCCGCAGGGTGGCCGTCGCCCGGCGCAGCGAGGTCGCCATGTGTCCCAGCTCGTCCCGCTGGTCCACGTCGAGGGTCCTGCTCAGATCACCCTCGGCGACGGCCTCCAGCACCGCCGACACCCGGCGCAGCGGCGTCACGATCATCCGGGCCACCCACAGGGCGAGGAAGACGGCCAGGGCCAGGGCGATCAGGATGGTCCAGATCAGGCTGATCCGGGTGCTGGTGACGGTCGCGTCGAACCGCCGGCCGGCGATCAGCGCCTCGTCCGCCCGGGCGATCTCCGCGGCCAGCTGTTCCTCGTACGCCTTACGGAGGTCGCGATTCGCGCCCAGCGCCGCCGCGATCGCGGCCGGCCGGTCCGTGCCGAACGTCGTGAACTCCGCCCGCAGCGCGGTGAACCAGGCGTCGGTCGCCGTCTTCAGCTTGTCGATCGCGGCCTGCTGCGGGGGGTCACCCAGGCCCCGGGCGGTCGCCAGGTGGCCGTCGACGGTCGTCTGCCGCTTGAGGGCCTCGTCCCGGAACTTCGGGTCCCCGGCGATCAGATAGCCGCGCTCGTCGTTGGCGGCGGCCTTGGCGGCCAGCGCGGCGTTGTTCAGGTTGGTGATGTACGGGACCCCGCCCCTGAGCTCGTCGTTGCGGGTGGTCTTGAGGTCGGCGATCCCGGCCAGGCTCATGAACCCGGTGACGACCATCCCCGCGATCGCCACCCCGGCGACCGTCAGCACCTTCGTCGAGACCCGCCGGTTGCGCGCCCACGTGGTAGGACCAGCCACCTTCTCCACACCCCTGAAATCGAGCCGTCGCTTACCTCCCCCTATCGACGCGGGTTGCCGATCGCTGACCGCCAGGGAGCAACAACGTTGCCGGAATCCGCGCCGCGGGGACCGTGCTGCTCCGGAAGGGATCCGGCCCGGCCGCCGCGCGCACCTGGGCCCGGGTGAGCAGCGTGACCCCGGCGGCCGCGATCGCCGCGCTGGCCAGAGCGACCGCCGCGCCGGGCGCGCCGCCGGTGATCCGCTCGCCCAGCAGCACCAGCCCGACGGCGGCCGCCATCACCGGATTGGCGAGCGTGCTCACCGCCAGCGGGGCGCCCAGGCCGTCACGGTAGGAGCGCTGGGAGAACAGCATGCCGGCGCTGGAGAGGACGGCGATCGCGAGGCCGGCGACGGCCACCACCGGGTCCCGCAACGCGGCGATCCCCTCGCCGGTGAGGTGCACCGCGACGGTCTGGGTGAGCGCGGAGGAGACGCCGAACGACACTCCCGCGGCGGCGGCCGCCCACAGCCCCGAGGCGCCGGGCACCGCGCTCCAGCCGCCCAGGGCAGTCAGCAGGGCGGCGGTGACCAGCAACAGGCCGACGAGCTGGACGCTGGTCAGCACCGCGATGCCGCCGGCCGTACCGGCGAGCACCAGGATGCCGGCCAGGCCGGCCACCGTCAGGCCGATCCCGCGGACCTCGGTGCGGGTGACCACCCGCCGGGCCGCCACGGCGGCCAGCGGGACCGCCAACACCAGGGTGAGCACGCCGAACGGCTGGACCAGCGACAGCGGCCCGTACCGCAGGGCGACCACGTGCAGGCCGGCCCCGGCCGCATTGAGGGCGATGGCCGCCCACCAGGAGGGCGTCCGGACCAGCACGCCGAGCGGCCGGCGCGCCACGCGCTCCTGCAGCACCGCCGCGGCGGCATAGCCCGCCGCCGACGCGACGCAGAGCAGGACCGCGAGGGCGAGCGCGCTCACGGCTGCTCCCCGGGCCGGACCAGACCGCTCTGGTACGCGATGACGACCAGTTGCGCGCGATCCCGGACGCCCAGCTTGGTCATGGCCCGGTTGATGTGCGTCTTGACGGTCAGCGGCGACAGGTACAGCCGTTCGGCGATCTCCTCGTTCGACAGCCCGTACGCCACCAGCGCCAGCACCTCCCGTTCCCGGTCGGTGAGCCCGCCGAGCTCGAGGGCGGCCGGCAGCGCGGCCGGCACCGGCTGGCTCAGGAAGCGGCTGACCAGCCCTCGGGTGGCGGCCGGCGAGAGCAGCGCCTCCCCGGCGGCGACGACCCGGATGGCGTGCAGCAGATCGACCGGGTCGACGTGCTTGCCGAGGAAGCCGCTGGCCCCGGCCCGCAACGCGAGCACCACGTTGTCGTCGTTCTCGAAGGTGGTCAGCACGAGCACCCGGACCCCGGCGAGGTCCTCGGCGGCGGCGATCCGGCGGGTGGCCTCGATGCCGTCCATCTCCGGCATCCGGATGTCCATGAGCACCACGTCGGCGCGCGCCGAGCGGGCCAGCTCGACCGCCTCCCGGCCGGTGCCGGCCTCGCCGACCACCTCGATGTCGGGGTCGGGCTCGACGAACATCCGGAAACCGGCGCGGATCAGGGGCTGGTCGTCGGCCAGCACGATGCGGATGGTCACGACGCGACCCGGCGGGCGGCCCCGGGCTCGGCGACCGGTCCGGCCGGCCGGTGGCAGACGGCCCGCCCGCCGGCCTGCGGTACGCCGGCCGCACGGTCACCGGCGGGCTGCGGCGCGGTGGGGAGCTGCGCGTGGACGGTGAAGTGGCCGTTCGGGGTGGGGCCGGCGCTGAGGGCGCCGCCGGTCGAGGTGGCCCGTTCGCGCATGCCGACGATGCCGTAGCCCGAGCCGGACGCCGGCGCGTCGGGCCGTACCGGGTTGGTGATCTCCAGCGTCACCCCGTCCGCGGTGTAGGACACGGCGAGCCGGGCGGTGCCGTCGCCGTACTTCTGGGCGTTGGTCAGGGCCTCCTGGGCGATCCGGAACGCCGCGAGATCGACCAGCGCGGGCAGTTCCCGGGCGGCGCCGAGCTGTCGGTGATCGACCCGCAGGCCGGCGGCGGCCAGATCGTCGAGCAGGGCCGACAGCCGGGCCAGGCCGCGGGTCGGCTCGGTGTCCGGCGCCGCCCCGGCGTCCCGCTCGCCCGGGCCGCGCAGCAGGCCGACCACCGAGGCGATCTCCTGGAGCACGGCGTCCGAGGACCGGCTGATGTGGTCCAGCGCCGGGCCGACCCGCTCCGGGCGGTGCGGCAGGATGTGCTTCGCCCCGCTGGCCTGCACCTTGATGACGGCGATGTGGTGGGCGACCACGTCGTGCAGCTCCCGGGCGATCCGGAGGCGTTCCTCGACGACCCGGCGCCGCGCCTCCTCGTCGCGGCTCTGCTCGGCCCGCCGGGCCCGCTCCTCGACCTCGGCCACGTACGCCCGCCGGCTGCGGGTGGCGTCGCCGACCGCGGTGGCCATGCCGATCCAGGCCAGCGCGCCCAGGTTCTCCGGCGCCCACCAGCTGCCGCCCGCCCACAGCACCCCGGACAGGTAGAGAGCCGCGGCGAGGCACCCGGCGGTGAGCCACGCGGTGCGCCGGTCGGACCGGGCGGCGTGGGTGAAGGACAGCAGCACGAGCGCGACCATCAGGACCGGCTGCCGTTCGTGCTGCCCGACGACGGCAACGAGCCAGGCGAGCGCGGCGACGACCAGACCGGTACGGGTGAACCGGCGGCGGACGGTCACCACGCCGAAGGCGATGACGCCGGCCACCAGATCGGTCAGGCCCAGCATGCGGGGCTGTTCCCCGGGCCCGCCGACCGTGACGACCACGATCGCGGGCACCACCAGCGGCAACGCCAGGGCGGCATCGCTGAGCTGCGGATGGCGGCGCACCGCCCGCCAGAACCGCGTCTCGCGCACCTCGCCCAGCTCCATGGAGATCACGGTACGCGTGGCCCCGCCTGCGCAGCGTCGTCTCGGCGCGGTAACCAACCGGCCGCCGGTACCACGCCTGCAGTAGCCGGAGCCGCCCGCCGCGGGACGACGCGGATCACCCCGGCGGCGGCTCACGCTGGGTCCCATGATCGAGGTCCACGAACTCACCAAGCGGTACGGCGCCAAGACCGCCGTCGACTCCCTGACCTTCACCGTCAGGCCGGGCATCGTCACCGGCTTCCTGGGGCCCAACGGCGCCGGAAAATCGACCACGATGCGGATGATCCTGGGGCTGGACCGGCCGACGTCGGGCACGGCCACGATCAACGGCCGCCCGTACGCCGAGCACACCGCGCCGCTGCGGCAGGCCGGCGCGCTGCTGGACGCCAAGGCCGTGCACACCGGGCGGTCCGCGTACCACCATCTGCTGGCCATGGCCGCGACCACCGGGGTCCCCCGCGCCCGGGTCGACGAGGTCATCGACCTCGTCGGCCTGCACGAGGTGGCCCGCAAGCGGGCCGGCGCCTTCTCGCTCGGCATGGGCCAGCGGCTCGGCATCGCCTCGGCGTTGCTGGCCGACCCGGAGGTGCTGATCCTCGACGAGCCGGTGAACGGGCTCGACCCGGAGGGCATCCTCTGGATCCGCGGCCTGATGCAGGGCCTGGCCGCAGGGGGGCGCACGGTGTTCGTCTCCTCGCACCTGATGAGCGAGATGGCCCTGACCGCCCAGCACCTGGTGGTCGTGGGCCGCGGCCGGCTCATCGCGGACGTCTCGGTGGCGGACTTCATCGAACGGGCCGCGCTCGAATCGGTGCTGGTCCGCTCGCCGCGGGCGGTGGAACTGCACGACCTGCTGGCCGGGCCGGGCGTGACGATGCTCAGCGTCGAGCGCGGCGCCTTCGAGGTGACCGGCCTCGCGGCGGACCAGATCGGCGACCGCGCGGCCACGGCCGGCATCGCCCTGCACGAGCTCACCGTGCGCCGGCCCTCGCTGGAGGCGGCCTTCATGGAACTGACCAGGGACGCCGTCGAATACCAGACCGTAGGAGCAGCCGCATGAGCACCGTGACCCGGCCGATCGTGTCCGCCGCCCCGCCCCGCCTCAGGGTCACCCAGGCCCGCGTCATCCACTCCGAGTGGATCAAGTTCTGGTCCCTGCGCTCGACCGTGATCACGCTGGCCGTGGCGGTCACCCTGATGATCGGGATCGGCCTGCTGGCCTCGTCGATGTCGGGCTCCGGCGCCGCCCCCGCCGGCCCGGGCCCGAACCCGGGCGACCTCGGGCCGGTCGACGCGAGCCTGGCCGGGCTCACCTTCGCCCAACTCGCCTTCGGCACCCTGGGCGTGCTGTTCATGGCGAGCGAGTACAGCACCGGCATGATCCGGTCGTCGCTGACCGCCGTACCGAAGCGCCTGCCGCTGCTCTGGGGCAAGATCGCCGTGTTCGCGGCGGTGGCCCTGGTGACCGGCCTGGCCGCGTCGGCGATCGCCTTCACCGGCGGCCAGGCCCTGATCGGCGACGGCGCGGCCTCCTGGACCGACCCGGGCGTGGCCCGCGCGGTGATCGGCTCGGCCGTGATCCTGGCCGGCTCCGGGGTGCTCGGGCTGGCGCTGGGGGCGCTGCTGCGCTCGACACCGGCGGCGATCAGCACGCTGTTCGGGGTGATGTTCCTGCTCAGCGGGGTGGCGCAGCTGTTGCTGCCGGATTCCTGGGGGGACCGGGTGGTGCAGTATCTGCCGTCGGATGCGGGGGGTGCTTTCACGGCGGTTTCGGTGGGGGACGGGCTGGGGCCGTGGGCCGGGCTTGCGGTTTTCCTGGGGTATGTGGTGGCGGTGGTGGGGGGAGCGGCTTGGCGGTTGCGGCGGTTTGATGCCTGATGCTTGATGGGGTTGGGGGGCGGGTTTGTTCACCGCTCCCCCGTCCGCCGCGCGTCCGGCGTCGGGTCTTGGATCCGGGCCGGGTCGCGGGTCTACCCTCGGGCGATGGCTTTCGAGCAGCATGGACACACCCACCGCCTCGACTGGGTCGACCCGACCATCCGCGAGTGGGACTGCACAGTCGTCTGGTCCGACCCGGCCGACCCCGAGGCCGGGATCGTCCTCGACCGGTCCGCGTTCTACCCGGGCGGCGGCGGCCAGCCACCGGACCACGGCGTCCTCATCTGGCAGGGCGTGCAGACCCGGATCGTGGACACCCGCAAGGGCGACGAGCACTACCTGATCCCCGCCCCCGGCGACCCGGTACCGCCCGCCGGCGCGACCGTCCGCGGCGCGGTCGACGACGACCGGCGCACCACGCTGATGCGCACCCACTCCGGCCTGCACATCCTCTGCGGCACGGTGTTCCGCGACTTCGGGGCGCTGGTGACCGGCGGCAACATGCAGCCCGGCGAGGCCCGGATGGACTTCAACCTGCCCGAGGTGCCGCCGGGCTTCAAGCAGGCCCTCGAGGACGCGGTGAACGCGGAGGTCGCCGCCGACCGGAAGATCGTCGCCCGGGTGCTGTCGCGCGACGAGGCCCTGGCGATCCCGGACCTGGTGCGGACGCAGGACGCCCTGCCGCCGTTGGAGAACCCGGAGATCCGGGTGGTGGACATCGTGGGACTGGACGTACAGGCCGACGGGGGTACGCACGTGGCGTCGACCGGTCAGGTGGGGCGGGTGCAGGTGGTGAAGGTGGAGAGCAAGGGACGGCAGAACCGGCGGGTGCGGATCAAGCTTGTCGGCTGAGAGCCGGGTGTGGTTGTGGCGGGTGGTGTGCGTGGACCAGCCGAGACCGAGGAGTTGGGCGCCGGACGGAGCGGCGGCAAGCTGGACGCCAGCCACGAGCCTCTGAGGTAGGTCGGCGAGCTGGACGCCGACCTCGCTCGGGAGGGTCCATCCGCCCGCGCCGGGGTCCCCGGAGCCTGCTCCGTCCCGGCGCCGTTGCCGCAGCCAGCGGACCCGGGGTCGGCCTGCCCTCATCAATCCCCGCCGGGACGCTCATCGACACGCATTGACGCCGATCGACGCCGATCGATGACGGCGGCACAGGACGCGCTCAGCCCTTGCCGGCGGGCATGACGCTGCCGTTCGTCGGCGCGGACGACAGGGTGGTCGCCACTTTCGTCACCTCGAAGCAAGCGCAGAACATCGTCCACTCGTCCTTAGCGATCACCACCGGCTCCGAGCACCAGATCTGCACCGGCGGAACAGCATTCGGCGGCAATGCCGGCGGGCTGGCCGAATCGGGTTCGCTCGGCTCCGCCGCGTCGGTGGCGACGGTGACCGCCGCTGAGGCACCCGCCGGCGGCAGCTTCGGCCGGGCGGGCGGCGGCTTCGGCCGGGCGGCCGGGCGGGCGGCGGCTTCGGCCGGGCGGCCGGGCGGGCGGCAGCTTCGGCCGGGCGGCCGGGCGGCAGCTTCGGCCGGGCGGCAGCTTCGGCCGGGCGGCCGGGCGGCAGCTTCGGCCGGGCGGGCGGGCGGCAGGCTGGCCGGGCGGCAGGCTCGGTCGGTCGGGGCGGGCGGCCGCTGAAGTCGTTGACGGCGAAGGCCGCCGGGACACGCCTCGCCCGGCGGGCCGGCGCCATCCGACGCCTCGACCCCGCGGAGCGCCGGAATCGCCGGCACAGATGTGACAAATTTCCGATCCGCACAGTCCCATCCGCCATCCACAAGCCTGAATAGACAACGACCGAAGACGGAACGGTGATTGCGGGGCCTACGAACGGCACCAATGTGGACGCAAAGGTGGCATTGAGTTTCTACGATCCACCCGACCGCAGCACCCTCGCTGCGGTCACCGTCCGAAAGGCAGTTCGTATGCCCTCTTCCGCCAGTCGTCTGGCGATCGCCGGAGTTGCCGGCGTCGTCCTCGCCACCGGTGCCGTGGTGCCCGCAGCGGCCGCCACGCCCCAGACCGTCACGCCCGTGTCCGCCGTTCCTCTTCTGGCGGCCAAGAAGAACGCGACCACGAGCGCCAAGGAACGCAAGCGAGTCGACAGCGTCAAGACGCCCAAACTCGGCTGGTACAAGTGCTACCAGACGGCCGAGTGCGCCACCGTGCGGCTGCCTCTGGACTACGACAAGCCCAAGGGTGCGACAACCGAGATCGCGGTGCTGCGGGTCAAGGCCCGCGACCAGAAGCACAAGATCGGCAGCCTGTTCCTGAACCCCGGCGGACCCGGCGGCTCGGGCACGTCGATCGCCCTCAACGCGCCGCTGTTCCTGAGCGACCCGCTGCTCGACCGCTTCGACATCGTCGGCGTCGACCCGCGCGGCATCGCCAGCAGTGAGAACGTCAAGTGCTTCAAGTCCACCAAGGCCCAGACCCAGGCCTATGCCGGCCTGAACGTCGCCTTCCCCTACGGCAAGACCCAGGAGAAGGCGTACATCAAGTCGGCCACGACCGTGGCCAAGGCGTGCTCGACCACCGGCAAGAAGATCGCCGGCGCGATGTCCACCGCCGAGGTAGTCCGGGACATGGACGTGCTGCGCCGTGCCGTGGGCGACAAGAAGCTGACTTATCTGGGCTTCAGCTACGGCACCGCGATCGGCCAGTACTACGCCAACATGTTCCCGGACCGCTTCCGGGCACTGGTCGTCGACGGCGTCATCGACCCGGTGTCGTGGACGGGCACGAGCAAGACGAAGAACCAGATCCAGGACGAACGGATGCACTCGGCCGACGGCGCCTACAAGGCGTTGCGCGAGATTCTCCAGCGCTGCGACAAGGCGGGCGAGAAGTACTGCAGTTTCGCGGCCGGCGACCCGGTCAAGAACTTCGAGACGATCGCCCAGAAGCTGCGCGCCAAGCCGCTCGTGGTCACCGACGAGTTCGGCACGTACACGATCACCTACGCCGACTTCGTCGGCGGCATCCTCGGCTCGCTCTACGACGTCTACGCGGGCGAGAGCGTGGCCGACCTGTCGTCCCAGCTGTGGACGCTGCTGGCGGCGCCCGCCGCGACGAGCGCCGACAAGGCGGTCGCCAAGAAGGCGGTCATCGAGCGCATCAAGGAGGCCCGCAACCGCAGGCCGGCTCGCGACTTCCCGTACGACAACGGCTTCGAGGCCTTCAGCGGCGTGATGTGCACCGACGGTCTGCACCCGAAGGACGCGGCATCGTGGCCGGCGGCGACGGCGAAGGCTGACAAGCGCGCCCCCTACTTCGGCCGCGCCTGGGCGTGGGGCAGCGTGCAGTGCGCCCGCAACTCGTGGACGGTTCGGGACGAGGACGCCTACACCGGCCCGTTCAACCGCCGTACGGCCGCTCCGGTGCTCGTGGTGGGCAGCCAGTGGGATCCCGCCACGAACTACGAGGAGGCCGTGTCCTCGGCCAAGCTCCTGCCGAACAGCCGCCTGCTGTCCAGCACGAACTGGGGTCACACCGCCTACGGCACGTCGGCGTGCGCGACGAACGCGATCGACACCTACCTGCTCAAGGCCACGCTGCCCGCGAAGGGCAAGGTCTGCCAGGGTGAGGTGCAGCCGTTCACCGAGCCGCTCGAGGCCCCGGACAAGCCGGAGGAGATGTCGACCATGCGTGCGGACCAGTCGAAGCAGCTTCCGCCGGTCGCCGACCTCATCCCGACGTCGATCCTCAACGGCACCAGGTAAGACCGACGTGGAGGTGCTGCCGGCAGCCCGCCGGCAGCACCGCACGACGGTCTTCATCACGGGCCCCTACCAGCTCGTGAGCAACAGATGGTTGACCAGCAGGGCCGTCGCGGCTTGGACGATGAGCCAGCCGCGGCGGCTCGGCGGGGGAAGCAGCACGGCTCCCGCGGCCAGCCAGACGGAGAAGGGCAGCCAGATCCGTTCGACCTCGGCCTTGCTGAGGCCGGACAGGTCGGCGGCCAGCACGGCCACCATCGCGGCGAGCGGAAGCAGCCGCTGCGGCGTCGAGGGCCGGCCCAGAACCGCCCGCCGCAGAATCGGCGCGGCCGCCAACCCGGCCGCCGCCGTGAACGCCGCAAGGTTCGCCCACACCCAGTACCCGTACGATCGGTCGCTCGCCACGCCCTGGTAATACCGCTCCACCACGAGCTGATAGCCGTCCCACCACCAGAACCCGCTGGCGGTGAAGACAGCCACCACCGCCCCGCCGCCCAGGGCGGCGAGAAGCAGCGGACGCCACCGACGCGCCAGCACGACGACGGCCAGCACCAAGGGCGCGAGCAGGGTCAGCCCGTACGACAGGTAGAGCGCTGAGGCGAGCAGCACGCCGCCGAAGAAGGCTGACACCGGCGCACGTCGCGTCAGCCCCCGGGCCAGCGCCATCACTCCCACCGCGGCCACCCCGGCGAACAACCCATCGGCGGACGCGCCCACCCACACCGCTCCCGGAAACAGAACGGCGAAGGGCACTGCGGCTCGAGCGGCCTCCGTCGGCTCGGCGACGGCCACACTGCCGCGCGTCCCGCGGCGCCATCCCGTCGCCAAACGGCCGTCACCCCCACCGCTCAGCAGTCGAACGGTCTCCGGCACTGCCACCGCTGCCGCCGCACCGGCCAGCACACAGGTCAGCGCCGCCCATCCACCGCCGGCGAGGCCGATCCGATCGAGGCCGACGAAGACCAGAAGCGCTCCCGGTGGATGCCCGGAGACGTGGGTGGTCCAGGAATCCGGCTGGAAGTCGAGAATCCGAGCCGCGAAGCCGCGCAACATCGCCGGCACATCGGTGACACCGGGCACCTCGTGGAGATACTCCGGCTTGGTGGTGAGGCGCCCGGCGATCCCTCGTTGCCAGCCGTCCACGAGCGCCAGGCTCAGCGTCCAAGCGACCGCGGCCGCGTACGCCGCGACGAGCAGAGACCGCCAGGCCAACCGTGCCGCAAGCTTCGGCCCCTGCCACACGACCAGCACCGCGACCGCCAGTGCCAGGGGCGTCCCCGGACCGATGTGCGGCAGCCAGTGTGCGTAGAAGGGCGGGGAACTGGCCTGCACCGGGCGCCCCGCCAGATAGAGCAGACCTCCCACCACAGCGGCGATCCCGATCAGCGCCACGGCCACCACGGCCGCGGCGATGTCCGCGCGGGAAGCGCGGGACAGGCGCGCGCGTGCGCTGGACGGCCGGCTTCGCTGCAGAATCGTCACGCCCGCAGCTCCGCGGTGGCGAAGTCGGCCATCCCGCTCGCGAGGTCGATGGCGGCGGTGAAGCCCAGCTCCCGGCGTGCCAGCTCGGGCGATGCCACCACGTGCCGGACGTCGCCGAGCCGGAACTCCCCCGTGACCACCGGCGAGGGGCCGGCCAGCACCCCGGCCAGGGCATGCGCCATGTCAGCCACGGTCGCCGGGCGACCGGACGCGATGTTGTAGGCCGAGAACCCCTCCCGGTCGGTAGCCTCCAGCGCCGCCACGTTGGCCCGGGCCACATCCCGCACGTGCACGAAGTCGCGGCGCTGCCCGCCGTCCTCGAACACCCGCGGTGCGCGACCCGCCTCCAGGGCCGAGCGGAAGATGGCAGCCACTCCGCTGTAGGGGGTGTCCCGAGGCATGCCCGGCCCGTAGACGTTGTGGTAGCGCAGGGCGACCACTGATCCACCACTCTGCCGCGCCCAGGCGGACGCCAGATGCTCCTGCGCCAGCTTGGTGGCCGCGTAGACACTACGCGGTTCGAGCCTGGCGTCCTCGCCCGTGGTGACCGGAACCAGCGCCGTCCGGCACACGGGACAGGGCGGATCGAACTGCCCGGCCTGGAGGTCCTCCGGAGTGCGGGCCGGCGGACGCTGAGGCCCGTGCTCCGGGCAGGCGTAGGAACCTTCCCCGTAGACGACCATGGAGCTGGCCAGCACGAGTCGGCGTACCTTCGCGTGAGCCATCCCGGCGAGCAGCACGGCGGTGGCCAGGTCGTTGCTGCCGACGTACTCCGGGAGGTCGGCGAGGTCGACGCCCATGCCGACCATGGCGGCCTGGTGCACGACGGCCTCCACCCCGCGCAGCGCGGCCGCCACCGCGTCACGGTCACGGAGATCCGCCACCTGGACGGCGGCACCGGCAACCGTCTCCGGCAGGGGTTCCCGGTGCGCCGCCGGGTGGCCGTTGTCGAGGACGGAGACGGAATGGCCCGCCGCGAGCAGCGCGGCGGTCACGTGGCTTCCGATGAAACCGGCGCCGCCGGTCACGAGTACGTGGGTCACGGCGGCCACGTTAGGCCTCCCGGACCGGGTACGGAGCCGATCGCGGAGAGGCGTCAGCGGTTCGTAAGAACTGCCCCGGACGTCATTATCTCGTAAGGGTTTTCCCAGCTCCTTCCCCGCTAGCTTGCGGACATGACCGATGTGGTGCTGCCCTGCCTCAACGAGGCCCCCGCCCTGCCGCGACTGCTCACGCGGCTGCCCGCGGGCTATCGGGCGATCGTCGCCGACAACGGGTCGACCGACGGCTCGGCCGAGGTCGCGCGGGCCCACGGCGCCGAGGTGGTGTCCGTCGCCCAGCCGGGGTACGGCGCTGCCGTACACGCCGGGATCCTGGCCGCGGACCCGGCTGACGGCGTGGTCTGCGTGCTGGACGCGGACGGCTCCTTCGATCCCGCCGACCTGCCCCGGCTGGCCGACCCCGTTCGGCGGGGCGCGGCCGAGATGGTCGTCGGCCGGCGCCGGCCGACGACCCGCCGCGCGTGGCCGGTGCACGCCCGGCTCGGCAACGCCGTGCTCTCCCATCGGCTGCGCCGCACCACCGGGCTCGACGTGCACGACATCGGCCCGATCCGCGCCGCCCGAAGGTCCGAGCTGCTGGCTCTCGGGCTGCGGGACCGCCGCTTCGGCTATCCGCTGGAGCTGCTGATCGCGGCGGGCCGGGCCGGCTGGCGGGTCGTCGAGATCGATGTCGCCTATCACCCGCGCGCCGCCGGCACCCGATCCAAGGTCAGCGGAACGGTACGCGGCACCGCCCGCGCCATCCGCGACATGAGCGCGGTGCTCGCCCGATGACCCGGATCCTCGTGCTGGCCAAGACGCCCGTGCCGGGCCGGGTCAAGACCCGGCTCTGTCCGCCGTGGACGCTCGAGCAGGCCGCGATGGTGGCGGGCGCCGCGTTGCACGACACTCTCACGACCGTGAGCGCGAGCATGGGCACGGGCGTCCTGGCGGTGGACGGTGACCATCCCGCGCCGATGGGCTGGGAACGTGTCGCCCAGCGCGGCGACGAGCTTCCGGCACGGCTCGCTCATGCCTTCGCCGACGCCGGCGCGGGACCCGCCGTCCTGGTCGGCATGGACACACCCCAGCTGACCCGACGCCATCTCGCCGACGCCGTCGGCCGGCTCGGCGAGGCAGACGCCGTTCTCGGGCCGGCCGAGGACGGTGGCTGGTGGTCGCTCGGGCTGCGCGATCCCGCGCACGCCGCCGTGCTGCGCCGGATTCCCACCTCCCTGTCCGACACCGGCGCCCGCACCCTGCAGGCACTGCGTGATCTCGGTCTGCGGGTGAGCCTGCTGCCGGTCCTCCGTGACGTCGACACCGTCACCGATGCGCGGGCCGTGGCCGCCCTGTGCCCGGCGGGCAGCGAGTTCCGGCAAGCGGTCACCGCACTCGACGCGGGGGTGCCGGCATGACCACCTCGACGATCACCAGTCCGAGGATCCTCGATGTCTACGATGCGGCACTGCGCCGCGCCGAAGCCGGCGAGGTCGCGGAGCTCGTGTTGCGCAGTCCGCACGGCACCGAGCGCATCATCGACACCGCGTCCTGGTGCCGGATGCGCCTGCCCGGCGACTCGGGCATGCTCAACCGCTGTTCCGGCCCGACCCTCGACGTCGGTTGCGGTCCCGGCCGGCTCATCAACGCGCTGAGCCGCTGGGGCTGTCCCGCTCTCGGTGTCGACGTCAGCGCGACGGCCGTTCGCATGGCGCGGGCGCGGGGCGCCACAGCGCTACGGCGGGACGTGTTCGGCCAGCTGCCCGGACACGGCCGCTGGCGACATCTGTTGCTGGCCGACGGGAACATCGGCATCGGCGGTGACCCCGTCGCGTTGCTTCGGCGCTGCCGCGAGTTGCTCGGCTCGGACGGGCGCCTGCACGCCGAGGTCTCCGCCGCGGGCACCCGTAGTTGGGCGGGCGAGGCCAGCGTCCGCGCCGCCGGGACTGCTGACACCGCCGGTTCCGCCACGTTCCGGTGGGCGGAAGTCGCCGCGGAGGATCTGGCCGCCCTCGCCGAGCTTTCGGCGCTGCGCGTGACGGAGACCTGGAGGGAGGCGGGACGATGGTTCGCGACCCTGACCCCGGCGTGACGGAGCCGGCCAGACGGGCCCGGCTTTTCGCCGTGCGCCGCCCGGCCTTCCCGCGACTGCCCGACCTGGCACGGCACCCGCTCCCGGAGCCACCGGGGGCACTGCGCCGCGGACCGCTGAAGGCAGACGCGTTCTCCTCGCCGCTACGGTCGACCCGGCTGACCAGCCAGCTCGGGATCGCCCTGGCCGTGGCGTTCACCGTGTGCTTCCTGACCGGGCTGATCAGCCACTTCGTTCAGCATCCGCCGTTCTGGTTCCGGTGGCCCGCCCGACCGGCGAGCCTGTACAGGTTGACGCAGGGCCTGCACGTGGCCACGGGCCTGGCGTCGATCCCCCTGCTCGGAGCGAAGCTCTGGTCGGTCTATCCCCGGCTCTTCACGTGGCCGCCGGCGCGCACCATCGGACAGGCGATCGAACGGGCCGGCATCGCGGTGCTGGTGGCCGCGGCCCTGTTCCAGCTGGTCGGCGGCGTTCTCAACATCGCCCACTGGTACCGGCCCCTACCGTTCTTCTTCACGACCGGCCACTACTGGGTGGCATGGCTGACGGTCGGGGCGCTGCTGGTGCACATCGGCGTCAAGCTGCCCGTCGTCCGGGAGGCGTTCGTTCGGCCGGTGCCGGACGGGTCCGGTCCCGCGCTCAGCAGGCGCGGGCTGCTCGGCACGGTCGGGGCGGCGGCGGGCCTGATCACCATCGCCACGGCGGGACAGACTGTCGCCCCGCTGGCGCCGGTGTCTGTGCTGGCCCCGCGTCGGTCCACGTTCGGTCCGCAACGCCTGCCGGTCAACAAGACCTCCGCGGGGGCCGGCGTCCGGGACCGAGCCCTCGACCCGGCGTACCGACTGGTGGTGGCGGGGCCTACCAAAGAGGTCGCCCTCTCCGCGGCCGATCTGGCGGCGCTCGACCAGCAGACGGTCGTGCTGCCGATCACTTGTGTCGAAGGCTGGAGCGCGACCGGCACGTGGACAGGGGTGCGGCTCCGCGACTTGATAGCCCTCGCCGGCGGCGATCCCGAGTCGGCGACCGCCGAAGTCGAGTCGTTGGAGCACGGCGGCCGGTATCGGACGTCGACGGTCGCCTCTCCCCATGTGCGAGACCGATGGACCCTGATCGCACTGCGGCTCAACGGCGCGCCGCTGCACCTGGACCACGGATATCCGGCGCGGCTCATCGCTCCGAACCGGCCCGGCGTCTTGCAGACCAAATGGGTCGCCCGAATCACCGTACGGGAGGCGTCGTGAGAGGCGCGCTGATCGCGGTGGGTGTGATCGTCATGGGGTACGCGGTGCTCGGCGCGGCCACCGACCTGGATCTCAAGCCCGGCGGCGTCGTGCTGTTTCTCGCCGCGGTTCTCGTGGCGCACGACGCCGTGCTGCTACCCGTCACGATCGCCTGCGGCGCGCTCCTCGCGCGTTTCGCGCCCCGCTGGGCCCGGCCCAGCATGCAGGCGGCCGGGATCACGAGCCTCGCCGTCGGGTTCGTGGCCTTGCCGCTCGTCCTCGGCTACGGGCGATCCGGCGACAACCCGTCGGTTCTGCCCCTGGCCTACGGACGCGGCCTGGCGCTGATCCTGGCGATGACCTGGACCGCCGCCCTTGTCTCGGCGGCGCGGGCGCGCTCCCGCACCGCCGAGCGGAGGGCCGATCGTGACTCCCGCTGACCGGGAACGATCGCGCCAGGAACGATCGCGCCAGGAACGATCGCGCCAGGAACGATCGCGCCAGGAACGATCGCGCCGGCAACGACCGCGCCGGGAGCGAGCTCGACGCGACGTCGAGGTGGGCCGGCACCGCCGCCTGTCCCATCCCGTAGTTCAACCGGGTCAACGCCGTGGTCAAGGAGATCCACCCGCGGTGAGCGGCCGACCCGAGCCATCCCGCGGCCAGGCCGTAAGCAGATTGCAAGGTCTCCCGGCGGCCGGCATGGGTAGCGTCGCAGCCGTGAGCCACCGCGTACTGGTCGTCGACGACGACCCGACAGTCAGCGACGTCGTCCGCCGCTACCTCGAGCAGGATGGCTGCCAGGTGCGGCTGGTCGGCGACGGCCTCGCCGCGCTGGCCGCCGTCAACCTGGAGATGCCCGACATCGTGATCCTCGACCTCATGATGCCCGGCATCGGCGGTCTCGAGGTCTGCCGGCGGCTGCGCCGCCAGTCGCCCGAGCTGCCGGTCGTGATGCTGACCGCCCTGGGCGAGGAGTCGGACAGGGTGGTGGGGCTGGAGGTCGGCGCCGACGACTACGTCACCAAGCCGTTCTCGCCGCGTGAGCTCGTGCTGCGCGTCCGCTCGGTGCTGCGCCGGTCGGTGTCGCCCGCCGTTCCGCCCAGCTCGGCGACCATCGTCGATGGTGACCTGAGCGCCGACACCGGCCGCCGGATCGCTCGCCTCGGCGATCAGGTCCTGCCCCTGACCGGCCGGGAGTTCGAGCTGCTGGTGTTTCTGATGCGTCATCCCGCCCGGGCCTGGTCGCGGGCCGAGCTGCTCGACAAGGTCTGGGGCTGGCAGTTCGGCGACCACTCGACGGTGACGGTCCACGTCCGGCGGCTGCGGGAGAAGATCGAGGCCGACCCCGCCTCTCCGCGACGCATCCTCACCGCGTGGGGCGTGGGCTACCGCTACGAACGGGTGTCCGGCGATGTCTGACCTCGTCCTGATCGGGCTCTACGCGCTTGCGGCCGGCGCCGTCGTCGGCGTGGTCGGTGAAGTGGCACTCCGGCTGCTGCGGAACCGGTCGATCATTCTCCATGTCTGCGTGCTGCTGACCATCACCGTCGCTTCCGTGGTCGCCGGGGTCGCCGCCGTCGCCCGGGCGATGTTCCTCTCCGCCCACGACCTTCAGGTCGTCCTGATCACCGTGGCCGCGTCGGCCGCGGTGAGCCTGGGAGTGGGTGCCACCTTCGGCCACCGGCTCGCCGCCGCGTCGGTGTGGGCCACCCAGGCCCGTGAGCGTGAACGTCAGCTCGAGGCGGGCCGGCGTGACCTGGTGGCCTGGGTGTCGCACGACCTGCGCACCCCGCTCGCGGGGCTGCGGGCGATGGCCGAGGCGCTGGAGGACAACATCGTCCAGGATCCCGCGACGGTGGCGGTGTACCACCGACGAATCCGCATCGAGACGGACCGGATGGCCTCGCTGGTGGACGACTTGTTCGAACTGTCCCGAATCAACGCCGGCGCGCTACGGCTCGCGCTGTCCAGCGTGCCGCTCGGCGACATCGTCTCGGACGCCATCGCGACGACCGCCCCGCTCGCCGCTCGCCGTGGCGTGCGGGTCCTGGCCCGCGAGTCCGGATGGCCGATCGTGACTGCGGGCGAGCCGGAATTGAGCCGGGTGGTGGCCAATCTGCTCGTCAACTCCGTGCGTTACACGCCGCCGGACGGCACCGTCGTGGTCGACGCCGGGGCGGAGCGGGGCGAGGTCTGGCTGGCCGTGTCCGACACCTGCGGCGGCATACCGGAGGACGACCTGCCCAGGGTCTTCGACGTGGCCTTCCGCGGCGAACGCTCCCGCACGCCGGCGCCGCAGGACGACGGTCCGAGCAGCTCGGCAGCCGGTGGAGGGCTCGGTCTCGCCATCGTTCGAGGACTCGTCGAGGCGCACGGCGGACATGTCGGTGTCCGCAACACCGGCAACGGCTGCCGATTCGAGGTGCGCATTCCGGCGAGTAGCCTGGGCAACCGAACCTAGACCGGGGGGAACAGGTGAGTCGGCTGCGTCGACGCTGCGAGCGTCGCCTAGAGAACATTCCCATCCCGAACCCGTTCGATCTGGACACCTTCTGCGCCGTCATGGCCGCTCATCGGGGACGACCCCTCACCCTGCAGCCGATGCCGGGGCTCAGCGCGGGGGCGCCGTGCGGGTTGTGGATCTCCGTGCCGGACGCGGACTATGTGTTCTACGACCCCGGAACGTCGCGGCTGCACGCCGAACACATCGTGTTGCACGAGCTGAGCCACATGCTCAGCGGCCACACCACCGGCCTCAACGCCGACCTCCAGGCGGGGCCGGCGGCCGACGGCGGCGTGATCGGCCGCCTCGTGCCGGACCTCGATCCCACCACGATCGAGACGATCCTCGGCCGGACCAGCTACACCACTGCCCAGGAGCGCGAGGCGGAGATTCTCGCCTCGTTGATCCGCGCCCGTTCGGGCCGGCGCCCGGCCGCCGGCCGGCTGTCCCACGCCGGCCTGCCCGGCGACACGCTGGGCCGGGTCGCCGATGTGCTGAAGTTCCCGTCTTGAACGGCGTCCTCACCGGCGTCGTCCTGGTGCTGCTCTGGGGCACCGTGGCGGTCCGCTTTCCCACGCTCTGGCGCGACGCCCAGCAGCGGGCGATGTGGGCGACCCTGTTCGCGCTGGCCGTCACCAAGACAGTGACCACGCCGGGCGTCAACGCGCTCCTCGGAAAGCTGGTCCCCCAAGCCCAGGTCATCCCCCACTTGCTCGCCGTGGTCACCGCGTTCTTTCTGCTGCGCTTCCTCTCCCTGATCACCGGCTACGACGCCGACCATCCGCGCGCCGCGCGCTGGCAGCTGGTGCTGGCCGTGTCGGAGCTGGTGGTTCTGCTCGTGCTGGTGGCTGTGACGCCGGGCGGCATCAAGACCAAGGGTGCCGAGCTGATGGGTACGGCCACAGCGCCGACGGCCGCCGCCTACTGGGTGATCCTGAACGGCTACCTGGGCGCAGTCCTCGCCCTCGCCACCGGTCTGTTCTGGCGGATCAGCCGCCCGGCACCCGCCGGCGCGCTACGCCAGGGCCTCCGCGCCATCGCGGCGGGCACGTTCCTGGTCGCGGTGTACGCGGCGCTGAAGACGGCGGTGATCGTGGCCCACAGCGCCGGCCTGACCATCCCGGTCGACAAAGCGGAGCCGGCGGCCAACGCGCTCCGCACCATCGGCATCATCGTCTGCCTGATCGGTGCTGCAGTGCCGGCCGTCGGCAAGCTGCGCGCGATTATGCGCACCTACCACTCCCTGTGGGCGCTTCGCCCGCTGTGGTCGGTGATGCGCCGAACGTTTCCCGAACTGATCCTCTTCTCGCGGCGACGGGCTCTTCTCGAGTTGGCCGGCGTCGACGAGGTGCAGTTGCGGCTGTACCGCCGGGTGATCGAGATCCGGGACGGCATGCTGACCCTGCGCGATCACCTGCCGGCCGGCACGCGCGACGAGGCACGAAGCCACGTCGGCGACGACCCTGCGCTGATCGAAGCCTGCGGCATCGCTTTCGCCCTGAGTCGCTACCGGTCCGGAGCGGCACCGATCGAGAACGGCGACGGCTGGGCGGACATCGGCGGCGAGATCGCCGACGAGGTCGCCTGGCTCAGCGCCGTAAGTGCCGCCTTCCGCCGCAGAGAGGCATCGGCATTCGCCCACCACCAGCCGGCAACCCCCGCCACCACTCCCCACCCCGCCGCAACCGCGACTCCCACCGCCACCACGAGCCCGCCGCCCACGGCGACGACAACAACGACGGCGGCGACAGCAACAGCAAGGACAGCGGCGACAGCGGCGACAGCGGCGACAGGAGCGACAGGAGCGACAGCAGCAGCAGCGACAGCGACAGCGACGACGAACGCGACGGGGGGATCAACCAACCTCGACGAGACCAAAACACCAGCCAACGGACGACGTTGCCAACGGGAAGAACGCAACTAGAGGGCACCTGGTGCTGCGAACCAGGCGCACAGCAGGCCGCGAAGCCCGCCCGTCACCCACCCACTCACCCGGCAGGCTTACCCCGGTCCCGCTCCAGCTCCCAGACCTTCCGCACCAACTCCCCGATCGTGTCCCGGGAGCTCGGCGAGACATCCGCCGCCCGCAGCGCGATCTCCTGCACCTTCGCATCCCGCAGCGTCCCCAGCAGCGCCAGCTGACTGTCGATCTTCCGGGCCGCGTCGTCGTCCAGGAAGTACGCCACCGGGACGCCGAAGAACGTGGCGAGTCCCTTCAGGTGCTGCACGGTCGGGTTGGTGCGGCGGCCGGTGCGGAGCTGCCAGATGTACGTGTGGGAGATCTGGATGCCCTGCTGCGCCCGGATGGCCTCGGCCACCGTCATGTAGCTGACCTCGCCCTGGCCGGCCGACCGGACCTGGGTGAAGAGGCGGTCCAGCTTTTCGGCGATGGAGAACTCGCTGGACACCGCACTCCCTCGTCGCCGGGTCAAGATGGGACATGCGGATCATACTGACGAAAACCGGTCGCTGCATCGATGCCCATGAGCAGCCGAGGCTGCACATCCCCCGATGTAGGGGCACCGGTGAACGACCGTAAACTCAGGTTGATGACGCTCGGGCCGAGCGTAAACGATGCTCCGCCACCGCTCAACCCGCCGGTATTCTTTTCCTCGTGACGGACATTGTGGAGAGTGCCGAGGTCTCGACGCTGCTCGATGAGCTGACCCGCCTGACCGGGCGCGAGGATCCGTACCCTCGTTATCGGCGGCTGCGGGAGATCTCCCCGATCGTGCGCGCCGACGACGGCGCGCTGGTCGTCACCCGGCACGCCGACTGCGTCGCGGTCACCCGCGATCCCCGGCTCGGGCACATGCCGTCGCACATGCTGGAGTTCGTCCAGCCCGGCTGGGCCGACCACCCCGCGCTGCACCAGCTCTTCACCAGCATCCTGGCGATCAACCCCCCGGACCACACCCGGCTGCGCCGGCTGGTCAGTTCCTCCTTCACCGCCCGCCGGGTGCAGGCGTTGCAGCCGCGGATCGCGGAGATGGTCCAGGATCTTCTGGTACGGATGGACGGCGACGTCGACTTCATCGATGCGTTCGCGTTCCCGCTGCCCGTCAACGTCATCGGTGAGCTCCTCGGCGTCCCGGAAGCGGACCGCGCCCAGTTCCAGGGCCTGGTCCGCGACTGGACCCAGGTGCTCGAGGTGATCACGCCGGAGGTGCTGGCCACGGCCGACCCGGCGGCGGCCACCATCCGGGAGTACCTCGCCGGCCTGGCCGCGGAACGCCGCCGCGAACCGGGCGACGACCTGATGAGCGCGCTGGTCGCGGCCGAGGAGGACGGCGACAAGCTCACCGAGGACGAGCTGCTCACCATGGCCGCGCTGCTGTTCGCGGCGGGCTTCGAGACGACCACCAACCTGCTGGCCAACAGCGTGGTGGCCCTGCTGCGCAACCCGGACCAGCTGGAGCTCCTGCGCCGGCAGCCCGGGCTGGCGGCTTCGGCGGTCGAGGAGCTGCTGCGGTACGACACCCCGGTGCAGTTGCTGGCCCGGGTGGCCTGGGAAGACGTGGAGATCGCGGGCGTGCCGGTGCAGGGCGGTGAACGGTTCGTCGCGTACCTGGGAGCCGGCAACCGCGACCCGGAACGCTTCGCCGACCCGGACCGGCTCGACCTGGCCCGGCCGGACAACGCGCCGCTGTCCTTCGGCGGCGGCATCCACTACTGCCTCGGGGCACCGCTCGCCCGGCTCGAGGCTCAGATCGCCATCCCGGCGCTGCTCGCGCACTTCCCGAAGCTGACGCTCGCCGGCGAGCCGGGCCGCCGCGACAGCCTGGCCATCCGCGGCTACACCCAGCTGCCGATATCGGTGGGCTGACGGCCCGGTCGCGCCGACCGCTACCCGGTCCGGCCCGTCATCCGCCGGAGACCACCAACCGGACCGCCGCCAAGGGCAACATGGACCAAGACGCCCGACCGGATCCCCGGCCTGCGCTGACGAGCGCCCCGGAAAGCGCATTCCCCAGCCCACTTCACCCCGGAAACCCCAGGAAAATAAGGGCGCCGCTGCGAATTCCACGGGGGAAGAACTCGCAACGGCGTCCAGGAAAGAGTATCGACCGCGGCGGTTATTGTCCATCCGTACCGTCGATCATCACCGAATGGCCGAACCGCCGATGGCCCACTCTCCGGTCAGCAGCCCGCCGTCGGCGGAAGCGGCGGCGCGACCGGGCCGTCGCGACGGCCGCGGCGGCCGGTCGGCGGACACCGGCCCGCCGACCGGGCCCACCAGCAGCCGGGTCGGCGATGCGGGCCCCGGCCCTGTTCGGGTACGCCGACGCCCTACTCGGGTACGCCGACGCCGGGCGCCTCCGCGCTCTCGGACAGCAGCCGCTTGCGCTGCTTGGCGGGCAGCCGGTCGACGTAGAGCAGGCCGTCGAGGTGGTCGGTCTCGTGTTGCAGGCAGCGGGCGAGCAGTCCGGTGCCGTCGATCCGCACCGGCTGGCCGAACATGTCGACGCCGGTCACGGAGGCAGTGGTGGGGCGGCCCACGTCCGCGCGGACGCCGGGAACCGACAGGCAGCCCTCGCTGTCGACCTCCAGTTCCCGGCCCTCGGGCAGGTGCAGGACGGGGTTGACCACGTGGGCGACGACGTTGGTGTCCGTCGCGTCGGGGCAGTCGACGACGAAGACCCGCGCGTCGACGCCGATCTGGTTGGCGGCCAGGCCGACCCCCTCGGCGGCGGCCATCGAGGCGAACATGTCGGCCACGAGCTGCTGGAGGTCCTCGTCGAAGGAGGTCACCTCGGCGCATCGTCGATGCAGGACGGGGTTGCCGTAGCGGGTGATGGGTCGCGGGGTTCCGGCACGAGTCTGCACAGCCCGATTTTAGGACGCCCGCGGCACCCGGGCCGCCCGGCGACCGATCATGCGGCCGGAGTCGCGCAACGTGCCGAAGAGACGCAGGTGGGGTGCGGCGCGCGGGCGGTCGATCAAGCCACCGACCGTCCGCCGTCGAGCGCCCCGGCGGATCGCCCGCGCGGCGGGTTTGGGGGCTACGGCGCGCGGGCGATCCCGATCAGACCGGCGGGTTGTCCCCGGCCGGGGCATCGTCCGGCGGATCGGCCGGGCGGTCGGCGGGCCGGCTCTCGCGCCGGGCCGCCCGGCTCGCCGCGTCCGCGGCCGTGCTGGCCCAGGCCCGCGCCCGGCCCGCCTGGGTGCCGGCCCAGTCGCCCAGGTCGACGGCGCCGCCCGTCACCCGGCGGGCCAGCGTCACCAGCGGGTCCTGGGAGGTCTCGAAGGTTTCGCGGTAGTGGCTCGCCGCCGCCTTGACGTCGCCGGTCACCGAGGTGTTGCCGTCGGAGTCGCGGCGCGGGTAGTCGCCGCCGATGATGCGGCTGTACTCACCCGAGTCGACCCAGCGGCGCAGTTCCGCCGCGCGGGCCACCGGGACCGGGTGGCTGCTCCACGCCGTCATGCTGATCTTGTGGATGCTGTCGCGCAGGTCGCCGCCGCCCTGGTACTCGGCCGCCTGCTCCAGGAACGCGGCCGTGTCGATCTGGCTGAGGTCGCCGCCGCCGGCCAGCTTCATCAGCAGCCGGGTCGACGCCGCCGGGTCCTGGCCGGCCAGCAGGCCCGCACGGTCGGCCGACAGCTCGGCCTTGCGCCACCACTCGTACATCGCCGCGATGATCGCGCGCAGGGCGATGGCACCGATGGGCAGCCAGCTGACGTTGGTGGCCCACTTGGTCAGGATCATCATGATTGTCTTGTAGACGGCGTGACCGCTGCGCACGTGGCCGATCTCGTGGCCCAGCAGCGCGCGCAGCTCCTCGTCGTCCAGCTTCTCCACCGCGGCCGTGGTGATCACGATGAACGGCTTGTCCATCCCGATCGCCTGACCGTGGATCATCGGCGACTGGGTCACGTACAGCTCGGGCAGCTCCGCGATGTCGAGCGTGGCGGCCGCCTCGGCGAAGCGCTGGTAGACGCGCGGATACTGACGGTGGTCCACGCGGATCGACCCGGCCAGGTACTGCAGGCGGAAGCCGCGCTCGTTCCACATGCCGAAGAACGCCTTGACCACGTCGTCGAAGCCACGCAGTTCGCGCAGCGCGGTCAGCGCGCCGCGGTCGGCCGGGTGCTCCCAGGCCCGGGAGCTGATGTCGGTCAGCGTGACCCGTTGCCGGGCCGGCCGATTCTCGTCGTCGATCGTCATGGTGGTCCTTCCGCGCCTCGTCCGGAGATCCGAGATGAGCTTCGCCAATGCGGGGGCCGGGCGCATCGGCTCCGAGCGGGACTTCCGCCCGGCCGCCTCCGACTTTCGGCCGACCCGGTCGGCCCGCGCCCGCGAGGCCCGGGCGGGACGTCACCGATGGCCCCGCCGCCTTGTCTCGATCTTGCATCTCGCCCATTCTCAGAGCGTGGAGCTGCGGAACGGGACCGGATCGAGGAACTGAGGATGCGGATCGGACTCATCGGTCTCGGCCGGATCGGCGCCTTGCACGCCGAGACGCTCAGCGGGCTGCCCGCGGTCACCCAGCTCGTCGTCACCGACGCGGTGCCGGCGGTGACCGAGCGAACGGCCCGCAAGTACGGCGCCGAGCCCGCGCCGACCGCGGCCGCCCTGTTGACCAGCGGCGTCGACGGCGTGGTCATCGCGGCCGCCACCGACGCGCATCCGCAGCTGATCCTCGCGGCCGTCGAGGCGGGTCTGCCGGTCTTCTGCGAGAAGCCGGTGGCCCGGCACGCCGCCGCGGCCGAGGAGGTGCTGCGGCACTGTGCGGGCGCGCGGGTGCAGGTCGGCTACAACCGGCGCTTCGATCCCGGCTTCCTGGCGGCGCGGGCCGCCGTCGCGAGCGGCGAGCTGGGCCGGCTGCACACCGTACGGTCGACGACCATGGACCCGGCGCCGCCGCCGGCGGCGTATCTGGCCGGCTCCGGGGGGATCTTCCGGGACTGCGCGGTGCACGACTTCGACATCGTCCGGTACGTCACCGGCCGCGAGGTGACCGAGGTGTACGCCACCGGCAGCGCCCGCGGCGACGACCTGTTCGCGCAGCTCGGCGACGCCGCCACCGCCGCGGCCATCCTGACCCTGGACGACGACACCCTCGCCGTCGTGTCGAACACCCGCTACAACGGCCGCGGCTACGACGTGCGGCTGGAGGTGCACGGCAGCGCGGACAGCATCGCCGTCGGGCTGGAGGACGGGCTACCGCTGCGCTCGGTCGAGCCCGGCGTCACCTTCCCGGCCGGCCCGCCGCACACCTTCTTCATGGACCGGTTCGCGGCGGCGTACCGGCGCGAGCTGGCCGCCTTCACCGAGGTCGTGGCCGGTACGCGGGAGAGCCCGTGCACGGTCGCGGACGCGGTCGAGGCGGCCTGGATCGCCGAGGCGTGCACGGTGTCGCTGCGGGAGCACCGGCCCGTCCGCGTCAGCGACGTGCGCGGCGCCGCCTGACAGGGCTCACCCGAAGCGGTACCGGGTCTGCGTGTACGGCCCCTTGCCGAAGGCCAGCACCTTGGCCGGCCTGATCCCGTACACCAGCCCGGTGCGCCCGGCCGGGTCCCGGAAGGCGCCCTCGCCCACCTCGAAGTCCCAGTCCAGCCGGGCTTTCCACAGCGCCGCCAGCGCGCGCAGCCGCTCCGGCCCGGTGACGCGGAGCGCCACGCCCTCGACCACCACGTCCAGCCCGCCGTGCAACCGGCTGCTGCCGGTGGACAGCACGCACTCCGGTCGGCGGGCCAGGTTCTTCGCCTTCTGCTCCCGGTCGCCGGTGCAGATGTGCAGCCGGCCCCGGTCCCAGATCGCCGGCAGCGGGGTCACGTGCGGGCGGCCGTCGGCGCGCACGGTCGACAGGAAGAACATCTCCGCCGCGGCCAGCACCCGCTCGGCGTCGGCCCACGGGACCGCGGTGGCGCCCGGCTCACTGAAGTCCTCGTTGAGTTCGGCGGTCGGTGTGGTCATGGCTCCTCTTCACGACTGAGTTCCTCGGCGCGGGCCAGCAGGGCGCGCCGCTCGGGCGCGGACGGGGCCACGGCGGCGGCCTGCTCGAAGAGGGCCACCGCGCCGGTTGTGTCCCCGGCCCGGGCGGTCAGCTCGGCCTCCGCCGCCACCGCGTACGGGTACCCGTCCAGCGCACCGCCGGCCCGCGCCTCGGCCAGCAACCGCAGCCCGGCCGCCGGGTCGTGCGCGTACCCGTGGGCCACCGCCCGGTTGAGCGCGACCACCGGGGTGGGCAGTTGCGCGTACAGCTGGTCGTACAGGCCCGCGACGGCCGGCCAGTCGGTCGGCGTCGCGGTGTGGCAGGCGGCGATGCGGGCCTGCAACGCGTACGGGCCGGTGGTCGACGGCAGCAGCGCCAGCGCCTCGGCGATCGCCGCGTGGTCCCAGCGCGACCGGTCCTGCCGGTCCAGCGGGCGCAGGTTGCCGTCGTTGTCGCGGCGGGCGGCCCGCCGGGAGTGCTGCAGCAGGCACAGCGCCAGCAGGCCGGTGATCTCCGGCTCGCGCGGCATCAGCTCGGCGAGGAGCCGGGCCAGCCGGATCGCCTCCGCCGCGAACGCCGGTTCGCCGTCCGCGTCGTACCCCCGGGTGAAGAGCAGGTAGAGCACCGCCAGCACCCCCGGCAGGCGCTCGGCCAGGGCCGGCCCGGCCGGCACCCGGTACGGGATGCCGGCCGTCGCGATCTTGTTCTTGGCCCGGGTGAGCCGCCGCGTCATGGTCGGCTCGGTGACCAGGAAGGCGCGCGCGATGTCGGCGGTCGGCACCCCGGCCACGGTCCGCAGGGTCAGCGCGACCCGCGCCTCCAGGGCCAGCGCGGGATGGCAGCAGGTGAAGATGAGCCGCAGCCGGTCGTCCACGACCTCTTCCCCCTCCCTCGCCGGCGCCGTGAGCAGGGCCAGCTCGGCCAGTTTGCGGCGTTCGACGGCCGCCCGCCGGAGCACGTCGGTCGCCTTGTTGCGGGCGACCGTCATGAGCCAGCCGCCCGGGTTCGCCGGCACCCCGTCGCGCGGCCAGCGTTCCAGGGCGAGCGTGAGGGCCTCCTGGGCGCAGTCCTCGGCCAGCGTCCAGTCGCCGGTGACCCGGATCAGGGCGGCCACGATCCGCGGGTACGCCTCGGCACCGGCTCGGGCGACGGCCTTCCCGGCGTCGGTCATGCGCGTCAGGCCAGGTCGACGAACGGGCGCAGCTCGAGGCGGCCGCCGTGGGCCATCGGGTGCGCCCGGGCCACCTCGATGGCCTCGTCCAGGTCGGCGCACTCGAGGATGTCGAAGCCCACGATGACCTCCTTGGTCTCGGCGAACGGGCCGTCCGAGAGGAGCAGCTCGCCGCCGCGTACCCGGACCGTCGTGGCCGCCGCGGCCGCGCCGAGCACGCTGCCCTCGACCCGCCGCCCGGCGGCGTCGTTCTCCGCCACCCAGGCCTCGATGGTCGGGATGCGGGACTCGTCGGTCTCCGGCTCGGTGTCGGTGCAGACGAACATCATGTACTTCATGTCGGTTCTCCTCTTTCCCGTGATCTCACCACCGTGACGAACGGGCGCCGCCGTTCCGGACAGGTCCGGCCCCCGGAGATAGTGGCCCGCGTCACAATTTGCCGCCACCCCCCGCACGAGCAGCGGGAACGCCGTGCCCGGAACCGAGGGACAGAGGCGATCTTGCGAGTCGGCCGCTATTCTTGGCTGCGCGCCCAAGAGCGGCGCTAGCCCCCGGCCGAGAGGCGCTGCGACGGACTCCGTGCGATCGGAGCTCCGCCACGCTCGGCCCCCGGGTCAGAGTCTCAAGGGCGCCTCCCGATGAGGGGGGTGCCCTTCTTCATGAACGATCGTCTTCAGCAGCGCAACGGCCTCGATTTCGCCGTGGCCGACCTGTCCCTGGCCGCGTTCGGCCGCCACCAGATGCGGCTGGCCGAGCACGAGATGCCGGGCTTGATGTCCATCCGCGCCGAGTACGCCGACAGCAAGCCGCTCAGCGGCGCGCGCATCGCCGGCTCGCTGCACATGACCATCCAGACCGCCGTGCTCATCGAGACCCTCGTGGCGCTCGGCGCGGACGTCCGCTGGGTGTCCTGCAACATCTTCTCGACCCAGGACGAGGCCGCCGCCGCGATCGTGGTCGGCCCCGAGGGCACCGTCGACGCCCCCACCGGCACCCCGGTCTTCGCCTGGAAGGGCGAGACGCTGGAGGAGTACTGGTGGTGCACCGAGCAGCTGTTCGACTTCGGTGACGGCCTCGGCCCGAACATGATCCTCGACGACGGCGGCGACGCCACCCTGCTGGTGCACAAGGGCCGCGAGTTCGAGCTGGCCGGCGCGGTCCCCGCGACCACCACCGAGGACAGCCACGAGTACACGGTCATCCTCGACACGCTGCGCCGCAGCCTGGCGTCGGACCCGCAGCGGTTCACCCGGATCGCCGCCGACATCAAGGGCGTCACCGAGGAGACCACCACCGGCGTCGCCCGGCTGTACAAGTTCGCCAAGACCGGCGAGCTGCTCTTCCCGGCGATCAACGTCAACGACTCGGTCACCAAGAGCAAGTTCGACAACAAGTACGGCATCCGGCACTCGCTGGTCGACGGCCTGAACCGGGCCACCGACGTCATGCTCGGCGGCAAGCTCGCCGTGGTCTGCGGCTACGGCGACGTCGGCAAGGGCTCGGCCGAGACGCTGCGCGGCCAGGGCGCCCGGGTCGTCGTGACGGAGATCGACCCGATCTGCGCGCTGCAGGCGGCCATGGACGGCATGCAGGTCGTCCGGATCGAGGACGTCGTCGCCGAGGCCGACCTGTTCATCACCACCACCGGTGGGCAGGACATCATCACGCCCGAGCACATGGCGCAGATGAAGCACAACGCGATCGTCGGCAACGTCGGCCACTTCGACGACGAGATCGACATGGCCGGGCTGGCCAAGGTCCCGGGCATCGAGAAGGTCGAGATCAAGCCGCAGGTGCACGAGTGGCGCTTCCCGGACGGGCACGCGATCATCGTGCTCTCCGAGGGCCGGCTGATGAACCTGGGCAACGCCACCGGGCACCCCAGCTTCGTGATGTCCAACTCGTTCACCAACCAGGTGATGGCCCAGATCGAGCTCTGGACCAAGCCCGAGGCGTACGACAAGCAGGTCTACGTGCTGCCGAAGCACCTGGACGAGAAGGTCGCGCGGCTGCACCTGGACGCGCTCGGCGTGCGGCTCACCACGCTGACCAAGAAGCAGGCGGAGTACCTCGGCATCGACGTCGAGGGCCCGTACAAGCCGGACCACTACCGGTACTGACCGATCGAGGCCCGGGTCACCCGCTCACCGGGAGACCCGGGCCACGTTCGATCATGAGCGCGTGATCGGCCGCCGTCCGGGAGAATGTGCCGGGTGAAAGTCGAGACGACGTTGCTGTTCATCCTGGCCGGAGTCGCCGTCGTGGTGGCGATGCGCTGGGTCGCCGCCAAGACCGGTCTGCCCGCCGCCGCCCTGCTGACGGTCGTCGGGATCGTGTACGCCGTCCTGCCCGGCCCCAACATCGCACTCGACCCCCACCTGGTCCTGACGCTCATCCTCCCGCCGCTGCTCTACAACGCGGCGCTGAACTCCTCGCTGGTCGACATCCGCCGCAACCTGCGGACCGTGATCAGCCTCTCCGTGGTCCTGGTGCTGCTCACCGCCCTGCTCATCGGCTATGGCTTCAGCCTGTTCGTAGCCGGCGCCACGCTCGCCGCCGGGGTCGCGATCGGCGCCGCCGTGGCACCCCCCGACCCGGTGGCCGCGCTCGCCATCGGCAAGCGGATCGGCCTGCCCCGCAACATCGTCACCCTGATCCAGGGCGAGGGCCTGCTCAACGACGCGACCGCGCTGACCCTGCTGAGCGTCGCGCTGGCCGCCGCCTCGAACGGCAAGTTCTCGTTCACCTCGGCCGTGGGCGAGTTCGTGATCATGGCCGTGGGCGGGGTGATCGCCGGCATCCTGGTCGCGTACGGCGTCCGGACCGCCCGCCCGATCATGCACGACCCGCTGATCGCCAACGCCGTCTCGCTGGCCACCCCGTTCGTGGCGTACCTGCTGGCCGAGCGGGTGCACGTCTCCGGCGTGCTGGCCGTGGTCGTGGCCGGCCTGATCGTCGGCCACGACATGCCCCGGCTGGGCTCGGGCGCGAGCCGGCTGCAGGTCAGCGCGGTCTGGCGGCTGGTCGACTTCCTGCTGGAGGGGCTGGTCTTCCTGATGATCGGCCAGCAGCTGCCGGCCGTGGTCCGCGGCCTGTCGCAGTACGAGACATCGACGATCGTCATCGCCGTCGCCATCTCCGTCGGCGTGGTGCTGCTGCTGCGCCCGCTGTTCCTGGTGCTGACCCAGATGCTGCCGATCTCGCTGCACACCCGGCTCGGCGGCACCAGCGACGAGACCGAACAGCGCGGCCGGGAACGCGAACGACGCCTCAACGGCAAGGAGATCACCGCCCTCAGCTGGGCCGGCACCCGCGGCGTCATCACCCTGGCGGCGATCTTCACCGTGCCGCTCACCACCAAGAGCGGCGCGCCGTTCCCCGACCGCGACCTGCTGCTGTTCTGCGCCTTCGTCGTCGTGCTGGTGACGCTGGTCGGCCAGGGCGTCACCTTCGCCCCGCTGGTGCGGATACTCGGGCTGCGCGCCAACGAAGCCGACAAGGTCCGGCTGCGCAACGAGGCCCGCTCGGCGTCGGTGCAGGCGGCACTCGACCGGCTCGACGAGATCGACCACGAGAAGCACGACGACGTCGAGGACGCCGCGATCGAGGCGATGCGCAAACAGCTCGGCCACCGGATGGAGCGCTACCGGCGCCGGCTCGACCTGCTCGACCAGTCCGACTCGGACCGGGTGCCGCACTCCCCGCAGTACGAGGCCGGTCTGCGCGTCCGCCGCGCGGTGATCGACGCCCAGCGCGACGAACTGCTGCGCTGGCGGGACGCGGACCGGCTCTCGGACGAAGGGCTGCGGGTGCTGGAACGGGAACTCGACTTCGAGGAGCGGCTGCTGCCGGATCGGCCCCGGTAGGTTCTTGATCAAATTCTTTCGGGCGATGTCGTGCCTGGTTGCATGGTGCTGACCGTCGCTCCGGCTAATTGCATGGCTCTTTCTTCGGCTTCCGGCTGGGTGGGGGTGGGGGTTGTGGCGGCTGCCCGCGGCTTGGCTGTCGCCGGCGTGTCGCCAGGCCTACCTGCCGCGGGTGGGCCCCCGATCCGGCAGGGGGTCCGGCTAGCTGGCCTCGCCTGGGTACCCGCTCCGGTTGGTCACGGCCAGCCCGACCCGCCCCCATCCGGCTCGCGCATCCGGTTCCGCCGAGCCCGGCCCGGCCCGCCGCAGGGCTTTCCCATGTGCCCGCGGCCCCGTCTCCCGGTGGAGATTGTCTTCACCTGGATCTTGATGACTCAGCGCCTTGGAAATGGTCCCCACTCTCCAAGATCCGCGCAGCTGGGGGGCGGTGATGCGGCAGCTGGCGCGTGATGGCTACGCCACGGCATCCCGCTGAACCGCCGACGCCACCGCCACCGCCACCGCCACCGCCACCGCCACCGGCTAATCGAGCCACCGAGCACGAGCACCGAGTGATATGAATCGTCTCTAGCTGAATCTTGATGACTCAGCGCCTTGGAAAAGGCCCCCACTCTCCAAGATCCGCGTAGGCGGGCAGCAGTGATGAGGCGACTGCCCCCGTGACGGCCACGCCACAGCACCCCGCTCAACAGCCGACGCCCGCCACCAACCGGCACCGGGCACCGGGCACCGGGCACCG
Organism: Actinoplanes nipponensis; assembly: GCF_016862275.1. Lineage (GTDB taxonomy): Bacteria > Actinomycetota > Actinomycetes > Mycobacteriales > Micromonosporaceae > Actinoplanes > Actinoplanes nipponensis. The sequence goes on from NZ_BOMQ01000075.1 coordinate 49,569, forward strand.
GGCACCGGGCACCGGAGATCGTCTCTAGCTGGATCTTGATGACTCAGCGCCCTGGAGAAGGCCCCCACTCTCCAAGATCCGCGTAGGCGGGCAGCAGTGATGAGGCGACTGCCCCTTGATGGCCACGCCACAGCATCCCGCTCAACAGCCGACGCCCGCCACCAACGAGCACTGGGCAACGTCGATCAAGATCCTCTGCAGCCGGATCTTGATGACTCAGCGCCCTGGAAGAGGCCCCAACTCTCCAAGATCTGCACAGGTGGGCAACATCAATGCGGCAGCTGCCCCGTGATGGCCACGCCACGGCATCATGCTGAACCGCCAACGCCGCCGCCACCGGCTAACCGAGCACCCGAGCACCCGAGCACCCGAGCACCCGAGCACCCGAGCACCCGAGCACCCGAGCACCCGAGCACCGAATCCATACAGGACCTCGCCGCGCCACTTCCCCAACGACGAAGCCCCAACCCCCTCGACCACGCAGACCCACTTCGAGACCTTGATAACTACCGGCCCCCAAACCCGGCCACCCCTCATCAAGATCCAGGAAGCACCGCCATCATTGCCCACAACCGGGTCAGACCTGCCGGAAGTCGATGCCCAGCAGGCTAGCCGCCGCCCTGTAATCCGCCGCCCGGTGGTCCAGCGACAGCGACCAGTGATGCCCCACCCCCGACGCGCTCCACTCGTCCACCCACTCACCCGGATCCCGGCCGAAGTCGACCCGGCTGGTCGTGTTGCCGATGGCCAGCAGCGGCCCCGGCACCACCGTCCCCTCCGCGGCGATGAACGACAGCGATCCGTCCCGGTCCTGGCCGAGGCCGAGCAGCGTGACCGGGCCGGGGCGGACATCGAACTCCACGCTGACGCCCCAGCCGCGCTTGCCGTGGTAGACGCCCAGGCCGCGCAGGAGCGGGTCGCGGGCGCTGACCGCCAGGTGGGCCGGGCCGTCGTGGCCCATCTCCACCACGTTGTCGGTGAAGTTCAGCGCCTGCAGTTCGCAGAACGAGCCGCCCGCGCCGACCGCCTGGGTGGCGAGCTGGGCCACGGTGGTGCGCAGCTCGTACTCGCCGGTGGCCGGGATGCCGCGGGCGGTCAGCAGGGACGCGCCGAGGATCATGCCGGCGCCGAGGCGTTCGTGCTGCTCGCCGTCGAGGCCGCGGTGGTAGTAGGCCAAACTGTCCAGCGCGAAGTCGTCGACCAGGCGGTCCAGCGCGACCGACACCGTGGCGCCCCAGGCGAAGTCTTCCTCCTGCACCGTGTCGTCCAGGGTGAAGATCTCCCGGGCCAGGTCCATCCGCTGCTTGGTCTCGGCCTCGGTGACCTGCTCGACGCGCTGGCGCAGGTCGTCGAATTCGAGCACCTCGACGTGCGAGCCGAACGTCGCGGGCAGCAGCGTCAGGTCGGTCGAGACGTCCAGCATGCCGGGGTAGAGGTGACCCATCAGCCCGTGCCGGGCATGCCGCAGGGCCGCGCGGACGTGGGCCGCCCGGATCCACTGGCCGATGCGCTGCCAGGCCGATTCCTGCCGCAGCCAGCCGGAGACCGAGCGGAACGGGATCCCGGCCCGGCGGAACGTGTTGCCCATCTCCGGCACCGGGCACTGCCCGCAGTACGCCAGCCACGCCCCGGTGTCGAACGACGCGTGGTCCATCTTCTCGGTCGGCTGCAGGTCGATGACCAGGACCGGGGTGTTGGCCCGCTGGGCGATCGGCAACACCATCGAGGCCGTCAGGTACGTCGTCAGGAACAGCACGATGAGGTCGCAGTCGGCCACCCGCAGCTTCTCCGCGGCGGCCGCGCCCTCCTGCGCGTCCGAGATGAAGCCGACGTCGGTGACCTCGGCGTCCATGTCCTGGAAGCGTTGGGAGACGTAGCGGGCGGACTCCTGCAGCTGGGGCAGCAGGTCGGGGAACTGCGGCCAGTACGTGCCCAGGCCGCCGGCGACCAGCCCGATCCGGGTCCTGCGCCGCTGCTTGACGGGGAGAAGGTCGGTCATGACGGTGCCTCCAGGAGGATGACGTGCAGGCGGCGCGGGCCGTGGACGCCCTCGACGCGGTTGAGTTCGATGTCGCTGGTGGCCGACGGGCCGCTGATCCAGGTGAGCGGGCGGCGCGGGTCGAGCCGGGCCAGCGCCGCCGGCACGGAAGCGACGACCTGGTCCGCCCGTACCACGCAGATGTGCAGGTCCGGCAGCAGTGAGATGATCCGCCGGCCCTGGCCGGGTGATCCGTCGAGCACGATCGTGCCGGTCTCCGCGACGGCGACGGTGGCGGCGGTGAGCACTCCCCCGGCGCCGGCCAGCGTCCCCGCGCTCAGTCCCTCGTCGCGCAGCACGTCGACGCCGACGGGCAGCCAGTCGGGGTCGATGCCGGGCGGCACGATCAGCGGCGCGGGCGCGAGCGCGGCCACCGTCTCGGCGACGGGGACGCCGCGGTGCACGACCGCCTTGTAGTCCTCCAGCCGTTCCACCAGCCGGTCCAGGTCGGCGGGCTCGTCGCCGCGCCGGTAGTCGCGCGGGATCTCGGCCGGCGGCGCGGTGTCGCCGAGGGCGGCGCGGATCCGGCCGAGGATCAGCTCGCGGCTGTTCATCGCTTGGCCCACCAGTCGCGGAAGGTCTCGGGCGGCGGGTCGGGCAGATCGCGGCTGGCGGTCCAGCCGCTGAGCGGTGGCGGCAGGCGCCGACCGGCGAGCCGGCTGAGCTTCGCGGCATGCTGCGCGGCCGCGTAGAGCCGGGGATGGTCCATCGTGTACGCGGCCGCGTGCATCGCCGCCCGCTCGCCCCGCGGGTGCGGCGCCTCGTTGCGCAGGTGCACCAGGATGGACGGGATGTCGATCTTCACCGGGCAGGCGTCGAAGCAGGCACCGCACAGCGACGACGCGTACGGCAGCGAGGCGTTGTCCTCGACCCCGGTGAGCTGCGGCGACAGCACCGCCCCGATCGGGCCCGGATAGACCGACCCGTACGCGTGCCCGCCGGTCCGCTCGTAGACCGGGCACACGTTGAGGCACGCCGAGCAGCGGATGCAGTGCAGCGCCTGGCGCCCCACCTCGTCGGCCAGCACCGCGGTACGTCCGTTGTCCAGCAGCACCAGGTGGAAGTTCTGTGGCCCGTCGCCCGGCGTCACCCCGGTCCACATCGACGTGTACGGGTTCATCCGTTCCCCGGTCGAGGCCCGGGGCAGCAGTTGCAGGAACACCTCGAGGTCCTGCCACGTCGGCACGAGCTTCTCGATGCCCATGACCGTGATCAGGGTTTCCGGCAGGGTCAGGCACATCCGGCCGTTGCCCTCGGACTCCAGCACGGCCAGCGTGCCGGTCTCCGCGACGGCGAAGTTGGCCCCGGACACCGCGACCTTCGTGCTGAGGAACGTCTCGCGCAGGTAGCGCCGCGCCGCGCCGGCCAGGATCACCGGCTCGTCGGTGAGCGCCGGGTCGACGCCGGGCATCTCGCGCAGGAAGATCTCGCGGATCTCGGCCCGGTTGCGGTGGATCGCCGGCACCAGGATGTGGCTGGGCTTGTCGTGGCCGAGCTGCACGATGAGCTCGGCCAGGTCGGTCTCGACCGGCTCGATGCCGGCCGCCTCCAGCGCCTCGTTGAGGGCGATCTCCTGGGTGGCCATCGACTTGACCTTGATGACCCGGGTCTCCCCGGTGGCCTGGACCAGCTCGGTGACGATCCGGTTGGCCTCGTTGGCGTCCGCCGCCCAGTGCACGACGCCGCCGGCCGCGGTGACGTTCTCCTCCAGCTGCGCCAGCAGCTCGGGCAGCCGGGCCATGGTGTCGGTCTTCAGCGCCGAGCCGGCCGTCCGCAGCTCCTGCCAGTCCGGCAGCTCGGCGATCACCGCGCCGGACTTGGCCCGGATCGTCGTGGTGGCGTGGCCGAGGTTGCGGCGCAGCTGGGCGTTCCCCAGGGCCTTGCGGGCGGCGGCCGGGAACGCCTCGTCGCCGCGCAGGTGCCCCACGCCACGCGGCGAGGTCGTCGGCATGCCGAGGAACGTGGTCATGGGGTGTCCTCCGTCGCGGCGAGGATCTCGGCGAGGTGCACGGTCCGGACGCCGGCGCCGAGCCGGGACAGGCCGCCGCCGATGTGCATCAGGCAGGACGAGTCGCCGGCGGTGCAGACCTCCGCCCCGGTGTCGAGCACGTGGCGCATCTTGTCGGCCAGCATCGCCGTCGACGTGTCGGCGTTCTTCAGCGCGAACGTGCCGCCGAAGCCGCAGCACTGGTCGGCCGCGGGCAGCTCGACCAGCTCCAGCCCGCGGACGTGGCGCAGCAGCCGCTGCGGCTTGTCGCCGACCCGGATCATCCGCAGCGAGTGGCAGGTCGGGTGGTACGTCACCCGGTGCGGGTAGTACGCGCCCACGTCCTCCACCCCGAGCACGTCGACCAGCAGCTCGGACAGCTCGTACGTGCGCGAGCCGACGTCCTCGGCCCGGGCGGCCAGCCCCTCGTCCCCCGCCGACCGGGCCACCATCGCGTGCTGGTGCCGCACCGATCCCACGCACGACCCGGACGGCGCCACCACCACGTCGTACGGGGCGAAGGTCCGGACGTGCCGGCGGACCAGCGGCAGGGCGTCCTGCTGGTAGCCGGTGTTGATGTGCATCTGGCCGCAGCAGGTCTGCCCCTCGGGGAAGACCACCTCGTGGCCGAGCCGCTCCAGCAGGTGCACGGTCGCCTTGGCCGCCGCCGGGAACATGGTGTCGGCCAGGCAGGTCACGAACAGCGCGATGCGCATGTCAGGCCTCCAGTCGGCGCTCGGCCGCTCGCCACGCGGCCGCGTCGCCGCGCGGCTCGTAGCGCACGATCTGCTGAGTCTCCCGCAACCGGGCCCGCAGCGCCGGGAGGTCACCGCTGATCGCCCCGGCCGCCCGGGCCTGCACCAGCACGTTGCCCAGCGCGGTGGCCTCGACCGGGCCGGCCAGCACGGGCAGTCCGCAGGCGTCGGCGGTGAGCTGGCAGAGCAGCTCGTTGCGGGCGCCGCCGCCGACGATGTGCACCGCGCCGACGGACCGGCTGGACAGCTCCTGGGCCTGGCGGACGGCCCGGCGGTGGGCCAGCGCGAGGCTGTCCAGCACGCACCGCACGATCTCGGCCCGGCCGGACGGCGGGCGGTCACCGGCCCGGGTCAGCCGGCCGGCCATGTCCCCCGGCGGCAGGAAGACCGGGTCGTCCAGGTCGACGACGGCCCGGAAGGCGGGCACCGCGGCGGCCTCGCGCAGCAGCGCGGGCAGGTCCGGGGAGCCCCACTCGCGCAGGCACTCCTGCAGCGGCCAGAGCCCCATCACGTTGCGCAGATAGCGCACCGTCCCGTCGACGCCGCCCTCGTTGGTGAAGTTGGCCCGCCGGGACGCCTCGGTGAGCACCGGCGCGTCCAGCTCGACACCGACCAGCGACCAGGTGCCGCAGGAGATGTAGGCGAAGTCCGGGCCCGCCGCCGGCACCCCCACCACCGCGGACGCGGTGTCGTGCGACCCCACGGCGATGACGTCCGGCGTGCCGAGGCCCAGCTCAGGCAGCACCGGGCCGATGACCGTGCCGGGCGCCCGCAGCGGCGGGAAGAGGGTGGGCCGGATCCCGAGCGCGGTCATCAGTTCTCCGGCCCACCGACCCGAGCCTAGATCGAGAAGCTGGGTCGTGGAAGCGTTGGTGAATTCCGCTCCCGTTTCGCCGGTCAGCCAGTACGCCAGCAGGTCCGGGATCATCAGCAGCTGCCGGGCCGCCGCCAGCTGCGGGGTGCCGGCCGCGGCGACCAGCTGATAGATGGTGTTGAAGGGCAGCTTCTGCAGGCCGGTGAGCGCGTACAGCTTCTCCTCGCCGATCACCGACGCGACCCGCTCGGCCGCGCCCTCGGTCCGCGAGTCGCGGTAGTGCACCGGGTTGCCCAGCAGGGCCCCGGTCGCGTCGAGCAGCCCGTAGTCCACGGCCCAGGAGTCGATGCCGATGCCGTCGACCGGCCCGGCCCGGCGCAGCCCCTCCAGGACGCCCCGGTACAGCGCCAGGATGTCCCAGTAGAGGGTGCCGCCGGCGCGGACGGGCTCGTTGCGGAACCGGTTGACCGCCTCCAGGGCGAGCGTGCCCGGCCCGACCCGGCCGACCATGACGCGCCCGCTGGACGCGCCGAGGTCGACCGCCGCGAACGTCTTCACCGCAGGAAGGCGGCTGCCACCCCGGCGTCCACCGGGATGTGCAGGCCGGTCGTGTGTGACAGCTCGCCGCCGGTCAGCACGAACACCGCGTTCGCCACGTGCTCCGGGAGCACCTCGCGCTTGAGCAGCGTGCGCTGGGCGTAGTAGGCGCCGAGCTCGGATTCCTCCACGCCGTAGACGGCGGCCCGCTGGGCGCCCCAGCCGCCGGCGAAGATGCCGGAGCCGCGGACCACCCCGTCGGGGTTGATGCCGTTGACCCGGATGCCGTGCCCGCCGAGCTCGGCGGCGAGCAGCCGGACCTGGTGCGCCTGGTCGGCCTTGGCCGCGCCGTAGGCGACGTTGTTCGGGCCCGCGAAGAGCGAGTTCTTGCTGGAGATGTAGACGACGTCGCCGCCCAGACCCTGCGCGATCATGACCGCGGCGGCCGCCTGGGCGACCAGGAACGAGCCCTTGGCCATGACGTCGTGCTGGAGGTCCCAGTCGGCCTCGGTGGTCTCCAGCAGCGGCTTGGAGATCGACAGCCCGGCGTTGTTGACGACCAGGTCCACCCCGCCGAAGGCCAGCACGGTGTCCCGGAGGGCGGCGGCGACCTGGGCCGGCGAGGTCACGTCGGCGGCCACGGCCACCGCCGCGTCCGGTCCGCCGATCTCGGCCGCCACCGTCCGCGCGGCGTCGGCGTCGCGGTCGGCGACCACGACGCAGGCGCCCTCGGCGGCCAGCCGCAGCGCGATCGCCCGGCCGATGCCGGAGCCGCCGCCGGTGACGAACGCGATCCGGGTGGCCAGCGGCTTGGGCTTCGGCATCCGCCGGAGCTTGGCCTCCTCCAGCGCCCAGTACTCGATCCGGAACTTCTCCGCCTCGTCGATCGGGGCGTAGGTGGAGACCGACTCGGCCCCGTGCATCACGTTGATGGCGTTGACGTAGAACTCGCCGGCCACCCGGGCGGTCTGCTTGTTCGCGCCGAAGCTGAACATGCCGACGCCGGGGATGAGCACGATCGCCGGGTCCGCCCCGCGCATGGCCGGGCTGTCCGGGCCGGCGTGCCGCTCGTAGTAGCCGCGGTAGTCCTCGCGGTAGGCGGCGTGCAGTTCCTTGAGCCGGGCCTCGACCTCGGCGAGCGGCGCGTCCGGCGCGGTGTCCAGCACCAGCGGCTTGACCTTGGTCCGCAGGAAGTGGTCCGGGCAGGAGGTGCCCAGCGCGGCCAGCTCCGGCATCCGCGCGCGGCGGACGAAGTCGAGCACGACCTCGCTGTCGGTGTAGTGGCCGACCTGCGGGCGGTCGGTGGAGGCGAGGCCCCGGACGATCGGGAACAGGGCGGCCGCGCGCTCCCGCCGTACCTCGTCGGTGAGGGCCTCGTGGACCAGGGGGCCGAAGGGCGCCTCGCGGCCGTGACCGGCGATCCAGGCCGCGGCGGTGTTGATGATCTCGAGCGAGTTGGCCTCGCACTCGGCGCTGGTGGCGCCCCACGCGGTGATCCCGTGGCCGCCGAGGATGACGCCGATGGCCTGCGGGTTGGCCCGCTGCACGGCGGCGATGTCCAGGCCGAGCTGGAAGCCGGGCCGGCGCCACGGCACCCACAGCACCCGGTCGCCGAAGATCTCCTTGGTCAGCGCCGGGCCGTCGGCGGCGGTGGCCAGCGCGATGCCCGCGTCCGGGTGCAGATGGTCGACGTGCGGCGCGTCCACCAGGCCGTGCATGGCCGTGTCGATCGACGGGGCGGCGCCGCCCCGGCCGTGCAGGCAGTAGTCGAACGCCGCCACCATCTCGTCCTCGCGCTCGACGCCGGGGAAGACCCCGGCCAGCGCGCGGAGCCGGTCCAGCCGCAGCACCGCGAGGCCGGACTCCGTGAGCGTGCCGAGGTCGCCGCCGGAGCCCTTGACCCAGACCAGCTCGGTCGGGGCGTTGGTGACGGGGTCGGTCTCCGTCCCCTTCGCCGACGTGTTGCCGCCGGCGTAGTTGGTGTTGCGGGGGTCGGCGCCCAGGCGGTTGCTGCGGGCCAGGAGGTCGCTGACTGCGGGGTTAGACATGGTGATCCTTCGCAGGCGGGCCATGAAACGTTTCATTGATGTCGAGCAGATTACGGGCCCGCGGCGGCCCCGGTCAATACCTCCGGCGGTCAGTAGGCGCGCGAGCGCACGACCGTCGAGGCTCGCGCGACCAGCTCCGGCACGAACAACGGCTGCTGGTGGTGGTGATGGTCGGGGTTGGTCGCCTCGTCCAGCACCAGCTGCGCGGCGGCCCGGCCCAGCTCCTGCCGCGGCTGGCGCACCGAGGTGAGCGGCACGGCCGCCGCGGCGGCGAACTCGATGTCGTCGAAGCCGACGATGGCCAGCTCCTCCGGCACCCGCAGGCCGGCGCCGATGGTCTGCTGGAGCAGGCCGAGGGCGAGCAGATCGTTGGCGCAGAACGCGGCGGTGGGCCGGCGCCGCGCCGGGATGCCGGCGAGCCGCTCGCCGGCCGAGCGCCCCTCGGCCACGGTCAGCGCGGCGGTGGGCAGGTAGATCAGGTCGTCCGGGGGCAGGCCGAGCTCGGCCCAGATCTGCCGGGCCCCCTCGAGGCGCTCGCGGACCTGCCCGATCGACTCCGGGCCGCCGACCACGGCGACCCGGGTGTGGCCCTGCTCGGCCAGATGCTCGACCGCGATCCGGCCGCCCAGCACGTCGTCGACCGCCACCGAGCAGAAGGCGCCGCCCACCCCGACCCGGTCGACGATGACCACCGGGATGCCCCGGCGGCTGATCTCGGCCAGGTGCGGGGCCTCGGGGTTGACCGGGGTGATCAGGATGCCCTGCACCCGCTGCTGCATGAGGCGGTCGAGGTGGACCTCCTCGCGGTCGGCCCGGCCGTTGCTGTTGCAGATGAACAGCGACAGGTCGGCCTCCTCGGCCGCGAGCTCGATGCCCTGCGCGACGTCGTGGAAGAACGGGTTGCTGCCGTCGAGCATCACGTAGGCCAGGGTGCGGCTGGTGCCCGCCCGCAGCTGGCGCGCGGACTCGTTGCGGACGAAGCCGAGCTCGGCCATCGCCCGCTCGACCCGCTCGCGGGTGCTGGGGCTGACCACCTCGGGGCGGTTCATCACGTTCGACACGGTGCCCAGGGAGACGCCGGCCGAGCGGGCGACGTCCTTCACGGACGGTGTCCTGCCGTTGACCACGGCTCCCCCTTTGAAACGTTGAAGCGACATCGTACGGCACCACGGCACACCGGTACCGGGCTTGTTTCCACAAGGTTTCACCAGACGCTTGACACGTGTGATCGGGGCCACCTACTTTCGTCTCACGCCGTATGAAACATTTCAACGATCGTTCGGAGGTGGCCCGTGACAGCAACGCCCGGCCCGTCACGGCCCGGCCCGGCCAAGCTGGAAGTGCGCGACGTGACGAAGTCCTTCGGCGCCGTGGCGGCGGTGCAAGGCGTCAGCTTCCCGCTGTACGCCGGTGAGGCGCACGCCCTGGTCGGCGAGAACGGCGCGGGCAAGTCCACCATCGTCAAGATGCTGGCCGGCGTGCACCGGCCCGACACCGGCACGCTCGCCGTCGACGGCGCCGAGGTCGAGTTCGCCGGCCCGGCCGACGCCAAGGCCGCCGGCATCGCCGTGATCTACCAGGAGCCGACGCTCTTCCCCGACCTTTCCGTCGCGGAGAACATCGCGATGGGCAACCAACCGCTCACCCGGCTGCGGCAGATCGACCGCAAGGCGATGCACGCCAACGCCGCCCGCCTGTTCACCCGGCTGGGCGTGCACATCGACCCCGACCGCCCGGCCCGCGGCCTGTCGATCGCCGACCAGCAGCTCGTCGAGATCGCCAAGGCGCTCTCCAGCGAGGCCCGCGTGCTGATCATGGACGAGCCGACCGCGGCGCTCAGCGGCGTCGAGGTCGACCGGCTCTTCGCGGTCACCCGGGCGCTGCGCGACGAGGGCGCCGCCATCATGTTCATCTCGCACCGCTTCGAGGAGATCACCGCGCTCTGCCAGCGCGTCACGATCATGCGGGACGGCCGGCACGTGTGCACCGAACCGGTCGCCGACCTCAGCGTCGACGACATGATCCGGCGGATGGTCGGGCGCGACCTGAGCGCGCTCTTCCCCAAGCAGGACACCGAGATCGGCGAGACGGTGCTGGAGGTCGAGGGCCTGGGCCGCGAGGGCGTCTTCCGCGATGTCAGCTTCACGGTCCGCGCCGGCGAGATCGTCGCCCTGGCCGGCCTGGTCGGCGCGGGCCGCTCCGAGGTCATGCAGGCGGTGTTCGGCGTCGACCGGTACGACACCGGCTCCGTCCGCTTCCTCGGCAAGCCGCTCAAGGCCGGCTCGCCGCGGGCGGCCATGGCGGCCGGCATGGCGCTGGTCCCCGAGGACCGCCGCCAGCAGGGCCTGGTCATGGACCTGTCGATCGAGCGCAACGTGACGCTGCCCCGCAGCCGCGCGCTGGCCCGGCTCGGCCTGCTGTTCGGCGCGGCCGAGCGACGCGAGGCGACCAGCTGGACCAGCCAGTTGCAGACCAAGCTGGGCCGGCTGTCCGACCCGGTGGGCACGCTGTCCGGCGGCAACCAGCAGAAGGTGGTGCTGGCCAAGTGGCTGGCCACCGACCCGAAGCTGCTGATCGTCGACGAGCCCACCCGCGGCATCGACGTCGGCACCAAGGCGGAGGTGCACCGGCTCATGTCGTCCCTGGCGGCCCGCGGGCTCGCCGTCGTCATGGTCTCGTCCGAGCTGCCCGAGGTGCTGGGCATGGCCGACCGGATCATCGTCCTGCGGGAGGGCCACGTGGCCGCCCGGCTCACCCGCGCGGAAGCCACCGAGGAGAACGTCATGTACGCCGCAATGGGTCAGCAGGTGACCACATGACCGCGACCGCGACGGCGCCCCGGCACCTCCTCTCCGGCCTGGTCAAGGTTCGTGAGCTGGGCATCATCCTGGCCCTGGTGCTGCTGGTCGGCTACACCGCGGCGAGCAACCCGCGGTTCCTGTCCGGGCAGAGCATCCGCGACATCCTGCTGAACACGGCGATCCTCGCGGTGATGGCGGCCGGGCAGGCCGTCGTGGTCATCACCCGCAACATCGACCTGTCCGTCGGGTCGGTGCTGGGCCTGAGCGCGTTCACCGTCGCGACGATGATGAGCGACAACCCCGGCCTGCCGATGGTCGTCGCGATCCTGGTCGGCCTCGCCGTCGGCGGGGCGGCCGGCGTGCTCAACGGCGTGCTGGTCCGGTACGGCCGGGTGCCCGCCCTGGTGGTCACGCTCGGCACGCTCTACATGTTCCGCGGCGTCACCTACTCGTGGGCCGGCGGCCAGCAGGTCAACGCCGACGAGCTGCCGCGGCACTTCCTGACCTTCGCCAACGACGCCGTCCTGGGCATCCCCTGGCTGGTGCTGATCGCGCTGGTCGTGGTCGGCGGCGTCGCGCTGCTGATGCGCAACTACCGGGTGGGCCGCGAGCTGTACGCGATGGGCTCCAGCCCGCAGGCCGCCGAGCTGGCCGGCATCAAGGTGGCCCGCAACCTGCTCGGCGCGTTCATCCTGAGCGGCGCGCTGGCCGGGCTGGCCGGGGTGCTGTTCGCCGCCCGGTTCGGCACGGTCGACGCGGCCGCCGGCACCGGCCTGGAACTCAACGTCGTCGCCGCCGTGGTGGTCGGCGGGGTGGCGGTCTTCGGCGGCAGCGGCACGGTGTGGGGCGCGGGCCTCGGCGCCCTGCTGTTGACCGTGATCGGCAGCTCCCTGACCGTGCTGGACATCAACCAGTTCTGGCAGCAGGCCATCGTCGGCGCCCTGATCATCCTGGCCATCTGCGCGGACCGCCTGGTGGCGGTGCGGATCGCCCGCTCGCTGCGGAAGAAGGACTCCCATGTCTGATCTTGCCCGCGGCGGAAAACAGAAGGACAACGCCGTGTTGGAGGTCCGGAGGAGACTCGCCACCTGGGACAGCATCATCGTCCTGCTGACCGTCTTCGTGCTGGTCGTGGCGTCGTTCTCGGTGACCAACTTCGGCACCAGCCGCAACTTCACCTTCATGATCCTCGACCTGCTGCCGATCGTGCTGGTCGCGCTGCCGATGACCTTCATCATCGTCACCGGCGAGATCGACCTGTCGGTGGCCAGCACACTCGGCCTGGCCAGCTCGATCATGGGCTACCTGTGGAACCAGGGCCTGTCCATCGAGTCGATCATCCCGATCTGCGTCGTGGTCGGGGCGGTGCTCGGGGCGATCAACGGCTTCCTGGTCACCGGGCTGGGGCTGCCGTCGCTGGCGGTCACCATCGGCACGCTCGCCCTGTACCGCGGGCTGGCGTTCGTGGTGCTGGGCGACGGCGCGGTCGCGGACTTCCCGTTCACGTACACCGGCTGGGTCACCGGGACCATCGGTGACGGCCCGGTCCCGAACGTCCTCGTCCTGATCCTGGTCCTGGCGGCGATCTTCGGGGTCATCCTGCACGCGACGCCGTTCGGCCGTTCGCTGTTCGCGATCGGCGCGAACGCCCAGGCCGCGCACTTCTCCGGCATCCGGGTGGCCCGCACCAAGTTCTGGCTGTACGTGGTCAGCGGCGCGGTCGCCGGGCTGGTCGGGGTGCTCTGGACGCTGCGTTATTCCAGCGCCCGGGCCGACAACGGCGCCGGACTCGAGCTGGCCGTGGTCGCCGCGGTCCTGCTCGGTGGCGTCTCCATCTTCGGCGGCAAGGGCAGCCTCCCGGGCGTCCTGGCCGGCGTGGTCCTGCTCGCCGCTCTGCAGAACGCCCTGCGCCTGCAGGACGTCTCGGGGCAGGCGCTGAACATCGTCACCGGCGCCCTGCTCGTGCTCTCCGTACTGCTGCCCAACATCGCTACCTCGATCCGCACCACCTGGCAAAGGCGGAAACTGCGCCGCGCCGCCACCGTTTGATCTCCCCCCTTCCTAGGAGTTCATCATGCTTCGTTCCCACCGACGCCTACTCTCCGCAGGCGCCGCATCGCTCCTCGTTCTCGGCATCGCCGCCTGCGGCGGGACCACCAAGGACAGCGCCGACAACTCGGGCGCCGCCGCGCAGACCGGCGCCAGCGCCGATCCCAACGCCAAGCTCAAGGAAGGCCTGAAGATCGCCTTCCTGCCCAAGCAGCTGAACAACCCGTACACCGACGTCGAGGTGGGCGGCGGCAAGGTCGCGGCGGGCGAGCTCAAGGGCGAGTACAAGCTCGTCGGCCCGAACGACGCCAGCGCCTCCTCCCAGGTCAGCTACATCAACACGCTGATCCAGCAGCAGCAGGACGTGATCGGCATCGCGGCCAACGACCCGAACGCGGTCTGCCCGTCGCTGAACCAGGCCCGCCAGGCCGGTATCAAGATCGTCGCGTTCGACTCGGACGCCTCCAAGGACTGCCGCGACGTCTTCATCAACCAGGCCACCACCCAGGGCATCGGCGAGAGCCTGGTCAAGATGGCCAGCGAGCTGGCCGGCGGCTCGGGCGAGATCGCCATCCTCTCGGCGACGCCCAACGCCACCAACCAGAACGCCTGGATCGAGGTCATGAAGACCGAGCTCGCCAAGCCCGAGAACGCCAAGCTCAAGCTGGTCAAGACCGCGTACGGCAACGACGACGACCAGAAGTCCTTCCAGGAGGCGCAGGGTCTGCTCCAGTCGTACCCGAACCTGAAGGTCATCGTCTCGCCGACCACCGTGGGCATCGCCGCGGCCTCCCGGTACGTCAGCTCCTCGAACTACAAGGGCAAGGTGGCGATCACCGGCCTGGGCCTGCCGAACCAGATGCGCGAGTACGTCAAGGACGGCACCGTGAAGAAGTTCGCGCTGTGGAACCCGGCCGACATCGGCTACCTGGCCGCGTACGCGGGTGCGGCGCTGGCCTCGGGCCAGATCTCCGGCCAGCAGGGCGAGAAGTTCAAGGCCGGCAAGCTCGGCGAGTACACCGTCGGCGCGGCCGGCGAGATCGTCCTCGGCCCGCCGACCGAGTTCACCGCCGAGAACATCGACCAGTTCAACTTCTAGAGGGTTCGGTATGCGCTACTGCTTCAACCTCCAGGTCCGCCCGGAGCGGATGGCGGAGTACGTGGAGCGGCACCAGGCCGTGTGGCCCGAGATGCAGGACGCATTGCGGGCCACCGGCTGGCGCAACTACTCCCTGTTCCTGCGCTCCGACGGCCTGCTCATCGGCTACGTCGAGGCGGACGATCTCGCGGCGTCCCGCGCGGCCATGGAGGCGCTGGACGTCAACACCCGATGGCAGGCCGAGATGGCGGAATTCTTCGTCGGCACCGCGCCCGGCGAGGGATTCCCGCTGCTGACCGAGGTCTTCCACCTACCAGAAGAGAAGTGATCCACATGGCTGACCTGGCCGCCGTCAAGCGTGCGCTCGCCGCGCAGCGGATCGAGACCCCCTCGTGGGCCTTCGGCAACTCCGGCACCCGGTTCAAGGTCTTCGCGCAGGCGGGCGTGCCCCGCGACCCGCGGGAGAAGATCGCGGACGCCGCCACCGTGCACCGGTTCACCGGCGTGGCGCCGACGGTCGCGCTGCACATCCCGTGGGACAAGGTGGACGACTACGCCGCGCTGCGTTCCTACGCGGAGTCGCTGGGTGTGGGCATCGGCGCGATCAACACCAACGTCTTCCAGGACGACGACTACAAGCTGGGCTCGGTGACCAACCCCGACGCGGGGGTACGCCGCAAGGCCACCGATCACCTGCTCGAGGCGATCGGCATCATGGACGCGACCGGCTCGCGGGACCTGAAGCTGTGGTTCGCCGACGGCCTCAACTACCCGGGCCAGGACGACCTGCGCAACCGCCAGGACCGGCTGGCGGCGGCGCTGCGCGAGACGTACGACCGGCTCGGCGACGACCAGCGCATCCTGCTGGAGTACAAGCTCTTCGAGCCGGCCTTCTACGCCACCGACGTCCCGGACTGGGGCACGTCGTACGCGCACTGCATCGAGCTGGGCGAGAAGGCGACGGTGTGCATCGACACCGGCCACCACGCGCCCGGCACCAACATCGAGTTCATCGTGGCGTTCCTGCTGCGGCAGCGGAAGCTCGGCGCCTTCGACTTCAACAGCCGCTTCTACGCCGACGACGACCTGATGGCCGGCGCGGCGGACCCGTTCCAGCTCTTCCGGATCATGTACGAGATCGTCCGCGGCGGCGCGCTGGACCCGGCCTACGGCATCAACTTCATGCTGGACCAGTGCCACAACATCGAGGCCAAGATCCCGGCGATCATCCGCTCGGTCATGAACATCCAGGAGGCGACGGCGAAGGCGCTGCTGGTCGACCGGGACGCGCTGAGCCGGGCGCAGAACGAGGGCGACGTGCTGCAGGCGAACGCGGTGCTGATGGACGCCTACAACACCGACGTGCGGCCGCTGCTCGGCGAGGTGCGGGCGGACGCGGGCCTGGACCCGGATCCGGTGGGCGCGTACCGGCGCAGCGGCTACCAGGAGAAGATCGTCGAGGAACGGGTCGGCGGCCGGCAGGCCGGCTGGGGAGCCTGAGCGTCGGGGCCGGGGCCGGTCGGACGACGGGCCCCGCCCACGCCACGCTTCGCCGCGGCGGTCATCGCCCCTACGCCAGGGCCGCCGCGCCGAACGACACGGCGAAGCGTTTGCACCAGATGCTGACGCTGCGGTAGTCGGCGGGGTCGACGCCGGCCGGCAGGGGATAGACCTGGTCGCCGCGGTTGCCCTTGAGCCGGCCCAGCTCGGTCCACTTGCCGTCGTCGAAGACCCGCCAGCCGGCGGCGCCCTTGCGGACCTGCTGGTCGGTGAGCCAGACCCGCAGGTCGGGGCCGTTGGAGGTGTCCAGCCCGACCAGCTCGACCTGGTGGCTGCCGTCCGGGTTGCGCACGAGCCGGGCGGTGCCCGCGGTGGCGTGCTCGTGGGTGACGAAGGAACCCGTGCGCACGACGACCGGCCCGGCCGGCGCGGCGGCCGGGGACGGCGCGGCCGCGGAAGCGGTGCTGCCGGGCACCGCCGCGGCGGGCGCGGACAGGGCCTCGGTGACGGTGGTGTCGGTGAACAGCCGCCAGGGCTGGAACCAGTAGAGGCCGACCGCGGCGCCGGCGGCCAGCAGCACGACGACGGCCCAGGTCAGAGGCTTGGTGAACAGGCGTTTCAGCACGGTCCTGAGTCAACACGGCCGACGGCGGCCGCGGAACCGTCGCGGTGCTTACCGCTTCCTTACGGCTGTCCGCCCCGGGTCCGGCGACCCGGGGCGGCAGCCGTTCAGGCCGCGTGCGGCGGAGGCTCGGCCGCCCCCGTCATGATCGCCACCGCCTCGGACATGGAGTGGCTCGTCGGGGTGATCACCGTCGCCCGGCGGCCCAGGCGCTGGATGTGGATCCGGTCGGCCACCTCGAACACGTGCGGCATGTTGTGGCTGATCAGGATCACCGGCAGCCCCCGGTCGCGGACGTCGCGGATCAGTTGCAGCACCCGGTTGCCCTCCTTGACGCCCAGCGCCGCGGTGGGCTCGTCCAGGATCACCACCTTGCTGCCGAACGCGGCCGATCTCGCCACCGCGACGGCCTGGCGCTGGCCGCCGGAGAGCGACTCCACCGCCTGGCCGATGTTCTGCAGCGTCGCCACGCCCAGCTCGTTCATGTGGCGCCGGGCCTCCGTCCGCATGTGCGCCTTGTCGAGCATCCGGAAGACCTTGCCCAGCACGCCGGGCTTGCGTTCCTCCCGGCCCAGGAACAGGTTGTCCGCGATGTCCAGCCCCGGCGCCACCGCCAGCGTCTGGTACACCGTCTCGATCCCGGCCGCCCGCGCGTCCATCGGGTTGCGGAAGTGCACCCGTTCGCCGTCGAGGTAGATCTCGCCGCTGTCCGGGATGACCGCCCCGGACAGCGCCTTGATCAGGCTGGACTTGCCGGCGCCGTTGTCGCCGATGACGGCCAGGATCTCCCCCGGGTAGAGCTGCAGGTCGCTGCCCTCGATCGCGGTCACCCGGCCGTACCGCTTGGTGATGCCGCGCGCCTCCAGCACCGGCGTGGGCAGGGAGCCGGTCATGACTTCACCTTCCTGATCCACTGGTCGAGCGACACGGCCACCAGCACGAGCAGGCCGATCGCGAAGCCCTGCCAGACCACCTCGACGCCGGCGAGCTGCAGGCCGTTGCGGAAGACGCCGACGATGAGGGCGCCGATCAGGGTGCCCAGCACGCCGCCGCGGCCGCCGAAGAGGCTGGTGCCGCCCAGCACGACAGCGGTGATGGAGTCGAGGTTGTAGTCGACGCCGACGTTCGGGCTGGCCGAGGCGAGCCGGCCGATGAGGATCCACGCGCCGATCGCGTACAGCAGGCCCGCGACGGTGTAGACGGAGAACAGCACGCGGTTGGTCCGGATGCCGGCCAGCCGGGCGGCCTCGAGGTCGTCGCCGGTCGCGTAGACGTGCCGGCCCCACGCGGTCGAGCTCAGCGCGTAGAAGAACACCGCGAACAGCAGCAGCATGATGATCGAGCCGTAGGTGAGGCGGAACCCGCCGATCGGGATCGTGGTGCCGGTCCAGGTCATCAGACCGGGCATGTCCGAGCCGCGGACCGTCTCGCTGTTGGACACCACCGCGTTCAGCGAGAAGAAGATGCTCAGCGTGCCGAGGGTGACGATGAACGGCGGCAGCTTGATCCGGGTGACCAGGAAGCCGTTGAGTGCGCCCATCGCCGTACCCGCGACCAGGCCGAGCAGCAGGGCCAGGATGCCGGGCAGGCCCATCCTGGTGGCGAACGTGGCCATCAGGATGGACGAGAAGACGGCGATCGCGCCGACGGACAGGTCGATGCCGGCGGTCAGGATGATCAGGGTCTGCCCGAGCGCCAGCACCGCGATGACGGTGACCTGGGCCAGCACCAGCGACAGGTTGGGGGCGGAGAAGAACCGGGTGTTGGCGACGGAGAAGGCGAGGATGGCGACGATCAGCACGGCCAGCGGGCCGAGGGTCGGATTGCCGTGCAGCAGGTGTTGCAGCCGCAGCCCGAGGGAATCGTGCTGCCGGACCTCGAAGTCCGGCGTCGGCGGCGTGGCTTCCTTGGTGACGGTCATGATCAGCCCCAGCAGTTCTGTTTGCCCCAGGCCGAGTCCTTGGCCTCGATGCCGGCCTGCGGCTGGTCGGTGATCAGGGTCGCGCCGGTGTCCACGAAGTCCTTGCCCGAGCTGGCCTGCGGCTTCGTGCCGTCCTTGGCGAAGGCGGAGATCGCCTCGATGCCCAGCGAGGCCATCTTCAGCGGGAACTGCATCGAGGTGGCGCCGATGACGCCGGCCTTGACGTTGTCGACACCCGGGCAGCCGCCGTCGATCGAGACGATGGTGACCGCCTTGTCCTTGCCGGCCGCCTTCAGCGCCTGGTACGCGCCGGCCGCCGCGGGCTCGTTGATCGTGTAGACCAGGTTGATCGACGGGTCCTTCTGCAGCAGGTTCTCCATCGCCGTCCGGCCGCCGTCCTCGGCGCCGTCGGTCACGTCGTGCCCGACGATGCGCGGGTCGGACTCGTCACCGATCTTGTTGACGTCGCCGACCGGGATGCCGAAGCCCTCCAGGAAGCCCTGGTCCCGCTTGACGTCCACGGAGACCTGGTTGGCGTTGAGGTCCAGCATGGCGATCTTCGCCTGCTTGCTCTCCTTGTCGAACTTGGCCTTGGCCCACTGCCCGATCAGCTTGCCGGCCTGGAAGTTGTCGGTGGCGAAGGTGGCGTCGACGGCGTTGGCCGGGTCGGTCGGGGTGTCCAGGGCGATGACCAGCATGCCCTGCTGCTTGGCCTTGTCGATCGACGGCACGATGGCCTTGGAGTCGCTCGGGGTGATCAGGAAGCCCTTCGCGCCCGCCGAGATCAGATTCTCGATCGCCTGCACCTGGGCCTCGTTGTCCCCGTCCTGCTTGCCGGCGAAGCTCTGCAGCTTCAGCCCGGCCTTGTCGGCCGCCTGTTGCGCGCCTTCCTTCATCTTGACGAAGAAGGGGTTGGTGTCCGTCTTGGTGATCAGTCCGACGACCGCCTCGCCGCCGGACCCGGAGTCGCCGCCGCAGGCCGCGGCGCCGAGCACCAGGGTGACGGCGATCAGGGCCGGGCCGAGGCGCCCGCGCTTGATCAGCGTTGATTGGCGCATGTCCCCTCCAAATCGATTTAGCAGAAATCGAGAGACAACGTTGTCCTGCAGTAGACGACTCGGCGCATCGGGTGTCAACAATAAGTTTCGGCATCGTTGCTATCCGTGATCAACATCGGCGGCGCTCGATCGGAGCGGAGGGACCATGACGCAGGGGCGGCCCACCATGAACGACGTCGCCCGCAGCGCGGGGGTCAGCCTCAAGACCGTCTCCCGGGTGGTCAACGGCGAGACCACGGTGGCCCCCGCGCTCGTCGCGCGGGTCCGCGAGGCGGTCGCCTCGCTGCACTACCGCCCGCACCTCGGGGCCAGCATGCTGCGCCGCAACGACCGGCGGACCTCCACCATCGGCCTCCTGCTGACCGACGTCGGCAACCCGTTCTCCGCGATGCTGCACCGGGCGGTGGAGGACGAGGCCCGCCCGCGCGGGGTGTACGTGCTCACCGGCAGCCTCGACGAGGACCCGGACCGGGAACGCGAGCTGGTCCGGGCGTTCGCGCGCCGGCACGCCGACGGGCTCATCCTCGTACCGGCCGGACCCGACCAGGGTTACCTCGCCCTCGAGCTGCCGGACGGGGTGCCGGTGGTCTTCGTGGACCGGCCCGCCGCCGGGTTCCCCGGCGACACCGTGTTGACCGGCAACGCGGCCGGGGCGGCGGAAGCGGTCCGGCACCTGATCGGGTACGGACACCGGCACATCGCGTACCTCGGCGACCTGGCCCGGATCGCGACGGCCCGCCGGCGCCTGCGCGGCTATCTCGGCGTCGTCGAGGACGCCGGGCTGCCGCCGACCGTGGTCGGCGGCCTGCACGACACCGCGGCGGCGGAGGCGTCCACGCTGGACCTGCTGCGCCGGACCCAGCCCCCGACCGCGCTGTTCACGGCCCAGAACCTGATCACCATCGGCGCCGTCCGGGCCCTGCGCCGGCTCGGCCTGCAACACGCCGTCGCACTGGTCGGCTTCGACGACTTCCCGCTGGCCGACCTGCTGGACCCGGGGGTGACCGTGGTCGCGCAGGACCCGGCCGAGATGGGCCGGGCGGCCGCGCGGGCGCTCCTGAAGCGGATGGACGGGCACACGGCCGAGCCGCGCGAGATCAGGATTCCGACGACCCTGATCCCGCGCGGCAGCGGGGAGATACCCGGTTGACCTACGGGAAGTTGGTGACCGTACGCGGCACGACCGCGTCAGCCGTGGCCGCGTCCCCGATGTTGTTGACCACGTGGTCGATGGTGCCGGAGGCGAGCGAGATGGTGAAGATGTTGTGCAGCTTCACGCCCCCGTTGACCGGGGCCTGGAAGCCGTTCGCCGAGTGCACCGCCGGGTTGTTCTGGAAGAAGGCGTAGCTGCCCATCCCCCACGCCTCGTGCGTGGAGACGCTGTCGGCCACCTTGTACGCCGGGTAGCCGACCCCGTCGGCACGCCAGGCGGCGTTCGACGGCGGGTCGTACGGCTGCTCGTTCTGCAGGAAGTACGTGCGGCCGCCGTTGCCGTTCCACAGGATCTCGGTCTTCTGGTAGTGCTCGACGAACAGGCCGTACGCGGTCACGTTCTGGCCGTTGACGATCAGGCCGCTGTCCGCGGTGTTGACCGTCCAGCCGTAGGTGCCGGCGTTGCCGTGGTCGGCGCGCCACGCCCAGATGTGGTCGATGATCGTGTTGTTGCTGTTCACCAGCAGGCTGTTGGTGGCCTTGCCGGCGATCGAGCCGCCGATCCGGAAGAACACGTCCTGCACGGTCGTCGGGTTCCCGGCGTGGTTGGCCGAGGAGCCGTTCGGGCCGATCACCAGCAGGTTGGCCGAGTTGGTCGTGCCCGCGTCGAAGAACAGGCCGGCCACCTTGACCCCGTCGACGTCGGCCACCTGCATCGGGGTGACGCCGCCGTCCGGGATGATCGTCGCGTAGCCCAGGCCCATGACCACGGTGTTGGCCCGGGTCACGTTGATGGTCTGGTTCACGTGGTAGACGCCCGGCTGGAAGATCAGGTTCAGGCCCTGCGCGAGCGCCTGGTTGATCGTCGCGGCGGAGTCGCCCGGCTTGGCCACGTAGAACTGGGTCAGCGGGATGCTGGTGCCCGGGGTGTTGCCGTTCGCCCAGGTCACGCCGGCCGCGTTGGTCTGCAGGTTGGGCACGAAGACCGCGTACTGGCCGCCGGTCTGGTAGAGGTACGGCTTCTCCCGGATCACCGGGGTCTGGCCGATCACGGTGTACGGCGGGTTCGGGTAGCTGGCCGCCGGCGCGCCCTGCACCCCGACGAAGGTCTGGTTCCACACCGCGTTGGAGTTCGAGCCGATCTGGCTGTTGCGGGTGAACCACTGCTGCTGGGAGTACTGACCCTCGACGCCGCTGATCCGCGAGTCGGCGATGTAGCCGCCGGAGGCCCAGCCGTAGCCGTTCGGGGCCAGGTTGAGGTCGCCGTGGATGTCCATCCGGCGGAACGGCGCGGCCTGCGAGACGGCCCAGCGGTTGGCCCCCGAGACCGGGTAGACCGACATGTTCTCCACCGAGCGCCAGAAGTTCTGGGTGGCGTTGCCCTGGAACCAGCCGGCGTCGACGGTGATGTCACCGTTGATCCGTACGTCCTGCGGGTTCTGGCCGAGGCCGATCACCGAGGTGTTGAAGCCGACCTGGATGTTCAGGCCGTTGTAGGTGCCCGGCTTGAAGGCGAGCAGGTTGCGCTGGAGGCCGAACTGGTTGGTCTCCTGCTGCTTGAAGATCGCGTCGGCGGTGCTCTGGATCGACGCCATCGACATGGTCGGGTCGAAGACCGTCACGTTGGCGCCGAGGCTGCCGCCGCCCGGCAGCGTCGGACCGGTGGGCGGGGTGGTGGTCGGCGGGGTGGTCGTGCCGCCGCCGAAGACCTTGAACTCCCAGAGCGAGTAGCCGTACTGGGTGGCGCGGGTGGTGCCGTACATGCGCACGTAGCGGGCGGTGGCGGTGACCGCCAGGCTCTGCACCCCCGCGGCGCCGGCGGTCGCCGCGGTGGCGTCGGCCCAGCTGGATCCGTTGTCGGAGACCTGGATCCGGAACGAGCGGGCGTACGCGGCCTCCCAGTTCAGCTCGACCCGGGTGATGGCCGAGCTGGCGCCGAGGTCGACCTGGAGCCACTGCGGGTCGGCGAACGCGGAGGCCCAGCGGGTGCCGGTGTTGCCGTCCACCGCGGCACCGGCCGGGAAGGCGCCCTGGTTCTCGTACGACGAGGCGGTCGCCGGCTTGCCCTGCGACAGCAGGGTCTCGGCGGCCTCCGCGCCGAGCGCGGTGATCGCGCCGAAGCCGGCCACGACGGCAGCGACCAGCGCGCCGCTGGCGGCGAGCCGCCAGCGGCGGCGCGACCGCCCGGGGGGACTGACGGAGGGAGCGAGGATGACCATTGCTTCTCCTAGACACAGCGGTACGGGCGCGGGGGTACGCGTCCGGAGGCGGGAGCCGGGGAAAGCGCCCGATGGGGATGGCGGCGGGACGATCGAAGAGAGCGCTCCACCGCTTCCTGGACGCTAGGTTCGTTACGGCAATGTGTCAAAGGATTGCCGGAGAGGTTTCCGAACCGCGATTTTGCCGTCCTCCGCCGTCCTAGCTGGGCGAAGAGCCCGGCGACGATCGCCGCGCGAACCCGTGCCCGCGTTCCGGAACCGGTTCCGACGTGCGCCGATGCGCTCCCCGGCGGTGTCTTCAGGACGCTTCGCGCCGGCCCGCCCCCGACGGGGAAAACGGGGCGCGATAACGGTTCTCCGCACCGAATCGGCCCGCCCGAATCGGCCCGTCTTGGCAAGACGTCCGTAAACCGCTTAACCACCAAAAGGGACGGTGTGGTGCTTCTCGCGGGAAGCGCTCTCTGCCCGCCCGGCGATCTAGGGTGGCGTCATGCGGTTGGTACTGATGGCGGACACCCACCTGCCGAAGCGGGCCCGCGACCTGCCGGCCGAGCTGTGGGCGGCGGTCGACGCGGCGGACGTGGTGGTGCACGCCGGCGACTGGGTGGACGTGCCCCTGCTCGACGCGCTGACGGCCCGGTCGAAGCGGCTGATCGCCTGTTACGGCAACAACGACGGCCCGGCGCTGCGGGCCCGGCTGCCCGAGATCGGACGCGCGGAGCTGGACGGGCTGCGGCTGGCGGTGGTGCACGAGACCGGCCCGGCGACCGGACGGGAACAGCGGTGCGCGGCCCGCTTCCCGGACACGGACGTACTGGTCTTCGGCCACTCCCACATCCCGTGGGACACCACCGCGGCATCCGGATTACGCCTGCTCAACCCGGGCTCGCCGACGGACCGGCGCCGCCAGCCGTACGCGACCTATCAGACCGCGACGATCGCCGACGGCCTGCTCACCGGCGTCGAGCTGCACCGGATCGTCAGACGAGCCTGACCGGGCCGGCGCCGATCGGCACCCGGAACAGCGAGTACGGGTACTGCCGCCGGTCCGTGCCACCCTGATACTTGGCCTGCCGGTGCAGCTGGTTGGCCGTGACGTAGAGGTGTCCGTCCGCCGCCACCGACATCGTGTCCGGCCAGAGCAGCCGCGGATCGTGCACCACCGTCTCCAGCGTGCCGTCCGGCAGCCGCCGCAGGATGGCGTTGTGCTCGCCATGGGTCAGGTAGAGCCGACCCTGGTCGTCGGTTTCCAGGCCGTCGGAAACCCCACCCTTGTCACCCTCGTCGACGACGGTCGCGGCCACCTCCGCGTCCCCGACGGACCGGTCGGCCAGGGCCCCGGCCGACACGCTGTACCAGTGCCGCGAGGCGAGCGGACAGTAGTAGAGCCGGTCGCCGTCCGCGCCGATCGCGATGCCGTCCGCGCCCATCAGCACAGGCTTCGCCGGACCGTCGGCCGGACGCTCCAGGAAAGGCGCACCCTCCACCACGGGCAGGAAGGCCGGCGGCTGCTCGGCCTTGGTGGACGGATGGTCGTGCAGCCGCCGCCACGCCGTGCCCGCCGCCAGATCGACCACGATGATGCCGTTCGGGCCCTGATCGGAGGAGTCGGTGATGAAGGCGACATCACGCCGCAGGTCGAACCGGACGTCGTTGAGATACGTCGTCGGCAACGCCACATCCGGCTCGAAAACGATGGTCTGCACGACGGTGTCGCTGCTCAGGTCGACGCAGACCAGCTTGGGGCCGCCGGGCCTGGTCGGCTGGAACAGCGGACTGCCGGTGTCCAGCACCCAGAGCCGGTCGGCGGGATCCACGACGATGCTCTGCACCGACACGAACGCCTTCGCGTCGTCGTCACCGGCCGGGCTGTTCCACGCCTGATCAGGGAAGGGAACGGCGACACCGTCGCGCAACTCCGCGACCGTGAACGGCACCTCGTCGCCCCACTTCGGATAGTTGACGAAGATCCGCCCAGCGGCGGAAACGCTCACTCCGGTGGGCATCGGCCCGTCGTCGAAGGTGTGCACGGTTTCCAGGCTGCCGATGGTCGCGTCGCTGGGTTGGTTGGCCATGAGAAGGGGCTACCCGCCGGGCGGCCGAAGTAACGGCTGCGAGGTCCCATGCGATCAGATGGCGGGTGGCCGCCCGCGCCCCGGGTCCGGTGATTGGTGCAGGCTACGGCGGGGGTCGTCCAGCGGGTGCTGTGGCGTGGATGCCTGTCGTCGGCAGCTACATGTCTCGCGGCCCGTGCGGCTGCGTGGCCTGGGGTCCGGTTGGCTGGCGAGACCGACCGCGCGGCTTGCGAGTCTGCCGCGCGCCCGTTGAGCTT
>NZ_BOMQ01000076.1 GCF_016862275.1 Actinoplanes nipponensis
CGTGGCCCAGCTCGCTAACCGGGGCGAGCCGCGCTGCTGCCTCGATGTGACGGCGGCGATGGTCAGAACGCCCCTGCGCGAGTAGCCCGCTCGCCTGTACGGATCTTGTTGAGTCCGGGTGGAGTTTTCGGCCCGAGCGCACCAAGATCCGGCTGGAGAGACTGCGAGCCCGCTCGCACGCCCTCGCAATCTGCGCTTCTCACCGCTCGCACCGATGGCACGGCCCGCACCGCCGGCACCACCCGCACCACTCGCTCCACCCCGCACGGATCTTGGTGCAGTCGGGTGGGGTTTCTCGCCCGAGCGTTTCAAGATCCAGCTGGAGAGACCGCGAGCCCGCTCGCGCACCCGTGAAACCTGCGCTCTTCACCGCCAGCACCGACCGCACCACCGGCACCATGCACACCACCGGCACCACCGGCACCACCGATCTTGGTGCAGTCGGGTGGGGTTTCTCGCCCGAGCGCTTCAAGATCCAGCTGGAGAGACCGCGAGCCCGCTCGCGCACCCGTGAAACCTGCGCTCTTCACCGCCAGCACCGACCGCACCACCGGCACCATGCACACCACCGGCACCGCGCGCACCGCCCGCGCGGATCTTGGAGCAGTCGGGTGAGCTCTTCGGCCCGAACGCTTCAAGATCCAGCGAGGAGGGGAAGTCACGGTTCTCCGCCTCGGCGGCGAGGCGGAGAACCGCCTCCCGTCCCGGTAACCGGGCTGCAACCTGCGCCACCAGGTCCGCACGGCATACGGCGCCGCCCGCACAACCGGCGACGACGAGCACCCAGCCGGAACACCAACGAGCCGGGGAACGCCCGCGCCGAAACCAAGCTCGGACGACAAGCACCCACCCGAAACACCAACGAGCCGGGCAATGCCCACCCAGAAACCAAGCTCGACCGCCCGAAACAGCGCAAACCGCACCATGCACGCAGCAATCAGCGAGAGTAAGCCTGAAATCCCAGATGCCGTCCGGCCCGTTGGGCCGGGCGGCATCAATGCAATGAGCGAAAAGTCAGCACCATGCCCCCAGGCACGAGATGACCCAGCTCCTGATCAGGAAATGTCGACCGTCGGGTAGAGCGGGAAGTCCGCCAGCAACTCGGTCGCCTGCTTGGCCACCCGCTCCGACACCGCCGCGTCCAGGTCGAACTTCGCCTTCGACGCGCCGGCCCGGGTGCTGGTCAGCACCGTGTGCATGAGCTCGGCGATCTGGTCCATCTCGCCGGTGCCCAGGCCCCGGGTGGTCAGCGCCGGCGTGCCGATCCGGATGCCGGAGGTGTACCAGGCGCCGTTCGGGTCCTGCGGGATGGCGTTGCGGTTGGTGACGATGCCCGAGTCGAGCAGCGCCTGCTCGGCCTGGCGGCCGGTCAGGCCGTACTTGTCGACGTCGATCAGGACCAGGTGGTTGTCGGTGCCGCCGCTGACCACGGTGGCGCCCCGGCTGGTCAGGCCGGCCGCCAGGGCCTGCGAGTTGTCGACGATGCGCTGGGCGTAGTCGGCGAACTCGGGCCGGCGGGCCTCGGCGAAGGCCACCGCCTTGGCCGCCATGACGTGCGCCAGCGGGCCGCCGAGGACCATCGGGCAGCCGCGGTCGACCTGGTCGGCGAGTTCCGGCTGGCAGAAGACCGCGCCGCCGCGCGGGCCGCGCAGGCTCTTGTGGGTGGTCGTGGTGACGATGTGCGCGTTCGCGATCGGGTCGAAGTCGCCGGTGAAGACCTTGCCCGCGACCAGCCCGGCGAAGTGCGCCATGTCGACCATGAAGGTCGCGCCGACCTCGTCGGCGATCTCCCGCATGATGCGGAAGTTCACCTTGCGGGGGTACGCCGAGTAGCCGCCCACGATGACCAGCGGCCGGAACTCCTTGGCCGACTCGCGCAGCGCCGCGTAGTCGATCTGGCCGGTGGCCGCGTCGACGCCGTAGCTGCGCTGGTCGAACATCTTGCCGGAGATGTTCGGCCGGAAGCCGTGGGTGAGGTGGCCGCCCGCGTCCAGGCTCATGCCGAGCATCCGCTGGTTGCCGAAGGCGGCCCGCAGCTCGGCCCACTCGGCGTCGGTCATGTCGTTGACGTTGCGCTTCTGCACCTTGGCCAGCGCCGGCGCCTCGACCCGGTCGGCCAGGATCGCCCAGTAGGCGACCAGGTTGGCGTCGATGCCCGAGTGCGGCTGGACGTAGGCGTAGGGCGCGTTGAACAGGGCCTTGCCGTGCTCGACGGCGATCGCCTCGACGGTGTCGACGTTCTGGCAGCCGGCGTAGAAGCGGCGGCCGATCGTGCCCTCGGCGTACTTGTCGGAGAGCCAGTTGCCCATGGCGAGCAGGACGGCCGGGGACGCGTAGTTCTCGGAGGCGATCAGCTTCAGGGACTCACGCTGGTCCGTCAGCTCCTGGGCGATCGCGTCGGCGATGCGGGGCTCGACGGCGCGGACCGCTTCCAGGGCGGAGCGGAACGCGGTCGATTCGGCGTTCAGTGCAGACATCGGACCTCCCTATCACAGGTGAAGAGGCCCAGGCGCACGGCAGGTCGTCCTCGAAGTCGGACGGGGCCGCTCCCCGATGGTTGGCCCATCCGAACGCGCCAGTCACGGCCCGCCGCCCAGCATACCGGCGCGGCGGTAGGTCACAAACGCGCGAGGCGCTCCTTCGTCCGCCGGTCGCAGAGGGCGCCGGCGAGCCCGGCCGACCAGGCCGCCTCCGGGGTGATCCCGAGCCGCGCGGCCAGGGCGTACTCGGTGCTCAGGTCGGTGCCGAACAGCGCCGGGTCGTCGGTGGAGACCGAGCAGCGCACCCCGGCCGCGGCGAGCCGGCTGATCGGGTGGTCGGCGGCCGTGGCGTGGCCGAGCCGGATGTTGGAGGTCGGGCAGACGTCCAGCACGATGCCCCGGGCGGCCAGTTCGGCCGTCAGCTCCGGGTCCGCCACCGCGCTGATGCCGTGCCGGATGCGGGCCGCGCCCATCCGCAGGGCGGAGCGCACCGACTCCGGCCCGGCCGCCTCCCCGGCGTGCGGCACCAGGCCGAGCCCGCCGTCCGCGGCGTACCGCATCGCCGGCTCGTACGGCCCGTCCGGGAACCGGCCCTCGAAGCCGGCCAGGCCGAAGCCGACCACCCCGCGGTCGCGGAAGCGCACCGCGGCCCGGGCGACCCGCAGGCCGAATTCGGGGTCCGCGCCGCGGTACTGCTCGGGGGTGAGCCGGACGATGACGCCGTGGGTCTGCTCGGCCTCGGCGGCGCCGTCGCAGTAGCCCTCGAAGACGGTGTCCAGGCCGATCTCGGCGACCAGGGCGGGGTCCGGGGTGAAGATGCCCTCCAGGTAGGCCGCGCCGTGCCCGGCCGCCTCCCCGGCGTAGTCGACGACGATCCGCCGGAAGTCGGCGGCCGTCCGCAGGCAGTCGGTGGTCAGGTTCCACACCTCGATGAAGTGGCCGAAGTCCCGGAAGGCGGGCAGTTCCCGCGGGTCCCACGGCAGCGGCCGGCGGTTGCGCCGGGCGATCGCGAGCAGCGTCGCCGGGCGCACCGAGCCCTCGAAGTGCACGTGCAGCTCGATCCGCATCGGGCCAGTCTCCCGACGCCCGCTGAGACGGGCCTGAGGCGAGCCCGTCGGGTCACGACGCGGGGTCGTCCGCCGCCAGCTCGTCGCCCAGCTCGGTGCGGTAGTACAGCACCGAGCGGCCGGCCCGGCGCCGCCGCACCAGCCGGGCCTCGAGCAGCACCCGCAGGTGGTTGCCGACCGAGCCCAGGCCGTGACCGGTCACCGCGACGAGCTGGGTGGTGCTCATCGGGGCGGCCAGCGCGGCCAGGATCGTCGCCCGGCCGGGGCCGATCAGCCGGGCCAGCGCGTCCGGCGCGGTGACCAGCTGGGCCGCGAGCAGGCCGGCGCAGGGATAGACGATGGAGAAGCGGTGCGGCGGGTCCCAGCCGACCCAGCCGCCGCGGGTCGTGGTCGGGATGAACAGCAGGGTCGCGTCGCGCAGGTCGCGCGGCGGGAAGGCGTACCCGTTGATCTGGAGCCGCCCCTCGCCCAGCCACCGCATCCCCGGCCGCAGGCCGCCGAGCGCGGCCGCCCACCCGCCGGCGCTCAGGTCGCGGGTGCGCGCCACGATGTCCGCCTCGAAGGCGTGCGCCCGGCGCGGCCAGTCGGGCCGCACGGCCGTCTCCCACACCCAGGTGAGCAGGCCGGCGACGGACCCGGCCAGCCCGGGCCGGCGCAGGACCGCGGCCGGTTCCCGGCCGCCGAGGCAGACCGCGAGGTCGGCCAGCAGGACCTCGTCGGGGGTACGCCGCAAGCGCCCCAGCTCGTCGGCGAAGTCCCGCTCGTCGTCGCCGGGCGGCGTGCACAGGAAGTCCGCCACCCAGAACGGCACCACGGCGGAACGGGCGAAGGCCGCCTCGACCGGGTTCCGGGCCAGCCGCTCCCGGAACGCCGCGCGCAGGCCGGCGACGTCGCTCAGCTGCCCCGGGGCGGCCGGACGGCCGAGCAGGACGAGCAGCGCGGCGACCGTCTCGGCGAACGCGGACACCCGGAACCGGCTGCGGGCCAGCACATCCGCGTCGACCAGCCACTCGCTCATGTTTCGCCTCCCCGCGAAACTCTAGGGGCGCCGGCCGGCCCCCGCCCAGACTGCCGATCATGCGTACGTACCGCGAGCTGTTCCGGACGCCGGGCTTCCCGCCGCTGTTCGCCCTGACCGCGACGCAGATCGCGGCGGGCACGCTGAGCAGCCTGGCCCTCGGCACGCTGATCTACGCCCGCACCGGCTCGCCGCTGCTGGCCGCGCTGAGCATGTTCGGCTCGTCGTTCGCCCAGGTCGTCGGCGCGACGCTGCTGATGTCGGCGGCGGACCGGCTGCGGCCGCGGGCGGCGCTGACGCTGGTGGCGCTGACCTTCGGCGTGGTCAACCTGGTGCTGGCGGTCCCCGGCCTGCCGCTGGCCGTGTCGTTCGCGCTGCTGCTGGTCACGGGCCTGGCCGCCGCGCTGGGCGGCGGCGTGCGGTACGGCCTGCTCGGCGAGATCCTGCCGCCCGGCGGGTACATCCTGGGCCGCTCGCTGCTCACCATGGTGGACGGCGCGATGCAGATCGCCGGTTTCGCCGCCGGCGGGCTGCTCATCGTGCTGCTGTCGGCGCGGGCCGCCCTGGTGCTCGGTGGCGTGCTCTGCCTCGGCGCCGCGCTGATCGGCCGGCTGGGGCTCGCCGACCGGCCGCCCCGCGCCACCGGCCGCCCCTCGGTGCGGGTCACCTGGCGGGTCAACCGGCGGCTCTGGGCCTCCCCCGCGCGGCGGCCCTTGTTCCTGTCCCTGTGGGTGCCGAACGGGCTGGTGGTGGGGGCGGAGGCGCTGTTCGTGCCGTACGCGCCGAGGACGGCGGGGGCGCTGTTCGTGGCGGGCGCGCTCGGCATGATCGCGGGCGATCTCGGCGTGGGCCGGCTGGTCCCGCACCGGCTGCGGCCCCGGCTGGTGACCCCGCTGCGGTTCCTGCTGGCCGCCCCGTACCTGTTGTTCGCCCTGCCGCTGCCCGCGCCGGTCGCGACGCTGCTGGTGGCGGTCGCCTCGACCGGCTACGGCGCGGGCCTGCTGCTGCAGGAACGGTTGATCGCCCACACCGACGAGACGATGCGCGGGCAGGCGCTGGGGCTGAACTCGTCGGCCATGATGACGATGCAGGCGGTGGGCGCGACGAGCGCCGGCCTGCTGGCCCAGCGCCTGCCGCCCGGCCCGGCAATGGCCGTGATGGGTGCGTTGTCGCTGCTGGTCACCGCCGCGCTGAGCCGGGGACTGCGGCTGTCCGACCCGGCGCGGGCCGCGGAAAAGGGCGTGCCCGATGCCGCCGGCCGCGGCTAGGGTCGCCGCATGCCAACGACGCATGCTCTCCTCGGCCGGGCCTCGACGCCCGTGGCGCGGGGACCGCTGCACTCGTCCCGCCTGCGCTTGCGGCGTCGCGCCCTGCGCCGCCGCGCCGGCTAGAGACCGCCTGCCGCGCCAGGGCCCTCCGCGTCCACTTCCTCCGGACGGGCCTCGATGACGCCTGTCCGCGTTCGCCGCCGGTTCGGCGGCAGACAGGACCACGGCCATGGCACCACCGAGACGAGAACACACCCGCGCGCGCCGGGCGTTCGGGCAGAACTTCCTCAGCGATCCCCGGCAGGTACGCCGGCTGGCCGCGGTCGCCGGCATCCGGCCCGGTGACCTGGTGTACGAGGTGGGCGCCGGTCGCGGCACGCTCACCGGCGAACTGGCCCGGCGCACCGCGAACCTGGTCGCGTACGAGGTGGACCCGCAGGTGGCGGCCGGGCTGCCGGAGCTGCCCGGGGTCACCGTGCGGGTCGCGGACTTCCTGCGCGCCGAGCCCCCGGACCGGCCGTTCGGGGTGGTCGGCAACATCCCGTACGGGCTGACGTCGGCGGTCGTGGACTGGTGTCTGCGCGCCGACACCCTGACCGCGGCCACCCTGCTGACCCAGCTCGAGTACGCCCGCAAACGCACCGGCGACTACGGGCGGTGGACCCGGCTGACGGTGCGCACCTGGCCGCTCGTGCGCTGGACCCTGGCGGGCCGGATCCCCCGTTCGGCGTTCCGCCCGGCGCCCAGGGTCGACGGCGGCATCCTGCGGCTGGAGCGGCGACCGGCGCCGCTGGTGGAGCCGCCGGCCCTGCCCGCGTACCGCAGCTTCGTCGAGACCGGTTTCACCGGCGCCGGCGGCTCGCTGCACGCCTCGCTGTCCCGGCGGTACGGCGACCGCCGGGTGGCCGCGGCGTTCCGGGCGGCGCGGCTGGCGACCGGCGTGCCGGTGGGCCTGGTCTGGCCCGAGCAGTGGCTGACGTTGTTCCGGCTGATCAGACCCGGAAGCGTTCCGCCACCACCCGCAGCTCCTCGGCCACCCCGTTGAGCTGGGACACCGCGGCGTCCGCCTCGACCAGCGTGCTGCTGGTCTGCTCGGCCGAGTGGGCCACCCCGTTGATGTTGGTGGCGATGGTCGAGCTGCCCTCGGCCGCCTCGCCGATGCTGCGGCTCATCTCGGCCGTCGTCGCCGTCTGCTCCTCCACCGCCGAGGCGATGGTGACCTGGTAGTCGTTGATCCGCTGGATGATCTGCGAGATCTCGCCGATCGCCTCGACCGCGCTGGAGGTGTCGGCCTGGATCGTCTCGACCCGCCGGGAGATGTCCTCGGTGGCCCGGGCGGTCTCCTGGGCCAGGTCCTTGACCTCGCTGGCCACCACGGCGAAGCCCTTGCCCGCGTCGCCCGCGCGGGCCGCCTCGATGGTGGCGTTCAGGGCCAGCAGGTTGGTCTGCTCGGCGATCGCGGTGATCACCTTGACCACGTCGCCGATCTCGGCGGACGAGGTGCCCAGCTTGGCCACGGTGTCGTTGGTGCTCTGCGCGACGCCGACGGCGCTGGAGGCGACCTGCGCCGCGTCGTTGGCGTTCTGCGCGATCTCGCGGATGGAGGCGCCCATCTCGTCGCTGCCGGCCGCGACCGACTGCACCGAGCCGGAGACGTCGCCGGCCGCCGCGGCGACCAGCCCGGCCTGCGCGGCGGCCTCGCGGGCGCTCTCGCCGATCCGCGCGGTGACGCCGGTGAGCTGCTGGGTGCTGGCCCCCAGGTTGTGGGCGCCGGTGGTCAGCGAGCCGACCGTGGCGCGCAACCCGTCCCGGGCCCGGTTGACGGCCATGGCCATCAGGCCCAGTTCGTCGCGGGAGCGCACCTCGGCGGCGATGGTCAGGTTGTTGTCGGCCACCGCGCCCAGCGCGGTCACCACCGTGGCCAGCTGCTGCTTGATCAGCCTGAGCACCAGCAGCGCGATGGCGGCGGCCAGCAGCACGCCGCCGATCAGCGCGGCGATCATGATGGCGCGGGCCTCGCGGAACTCGTCGTCGGCCTCCTGGGCCAGGGTGTCGGCCTCGGTGTCCTCGAGCTTCTGGAGGTCGGCCACGGCGGTGTTCATCGCGCCCTCGACGCTGTTGAACTCGCTGAGGATCTTCTCGGGCGCCGGGAGGGTGTAGCCGGGCGCGATAGGCTCCTGGAACAGCACGGTGTCGCGCAGCGCGCGGTAGTGCTTCACCGCCTCGGTGAAGGTGGCCAGGCTCCCCGCCCGCGCGGACGAGTCGGCGGCGATGGCCGAGTAGGCGCTCAGCGCGCTGTCGATCTTGGTGTCCGCGGCGCTGACGGCGTCCCGGCCCAGCTTCTTGCCGGCGGCGTCGGCGCCGATCTGGTAGAGCAGCATGCCGCGGAACATCTCGGCGATGCCACCGCGCAGCTCGGCGACCTGCTGCAGGCTGTCGACGTGGTAGGTCTTCATCTGGGTCAGGTCGTCGCGCATCTCCGAGATCCGGAAGATGCCGAGACCGCCGACCACCACGGCGACGACGGCCATCGCGACCACAGCGACCACGTTCTTCACCGCCAGGCTGCGGTCGGCCAGCACTCCCGTGATCGGGCTGCGTTTGACCGTGACCCGATCGGGGCCGTTCGGCTGTGCACTCGGCATCCTCGCCCACCTTCCGCTCGCGATAGATCATCGCTCCGCAGACGGAGGAAACGGGGCAAAATGCGAAACCTGGTCAGACAGCGGTCACCGGACGACCAGCTCGACCAGCTCGGCATCTCCCGGGCGCCATCCCTCGACCGCCACTGCCACGTAACGGGCCGACCCGGCGAGCGGCGCGTACGTCAGGCCGTCCCGCGAGGCCTCCACCCGCACCGGGCGGCGCCGTCCGCGGGACCAGGTCAGGCGCACGTCGGCCACCGCGGTCACGGCGCCCAGGTCGACGACCATCCGGCCGGAACCACCCGGGCGCCAGGTGGTGCGTGGATCGCCGTCCACCGCGCGGGCGGGGGCCGACATGCCCTCCGGCAGCGGCGAGGTGGGGAACGTCGTGCGGCCGCGGGCCAGGTCGGCCGTCGGCGTCACCGGGGCGCCCGGCACGGTGACGGCCCGAGACCGGCCCGCGCGTACGCGCACGGTCCTGGACCACGACCCGGCCCGCAGGGTGACCACGACCTTGCGTCCCGCCGGCGCGGTGACCGTCAGGTGGTGCGAGTCGGCCACCTCGAGCCGGGTGCCGTCGGGCATCCGGTCGTCGACCGTGAAGCGGGGCGGCTCGACCACCGCGGTGCCGCCGGCCAGGCTGACCGTCCAGTCCAGCCCGCGGCCCCGGACCACCTGCGTGCCGCGGTAGAGCCGCCGGGCGGAGGGGATGCGGACGGCGGTGGCCGTCACCGGGCGGGCCCCGAGATTGAACACGCTGAGATAGCCGTCGGCGTCGCTGACGAGCAGCCCGCGGCCGGTGGGCAGCGGGCGGGCGGCCAGGGCGGCCAGATCGCCCCGCTGGCCCGGATACCCCTCGATGACCGGCGCGGGCGCGGTCACGCCGGTCGCGCTCACCACGATCCGGCGCTTCCCGCCGTGCGTGACCAGGCCGGCTCGGCCGTCGATGCCGACCCAGCCGGTCGTCGACCGGGTCTGCGGCACGGCCACCGCGTCGGCCCAGGTCACCCCGTCGGTCGAGGTCTGGATCACGAAGCTCTTGCCGTACGCCGCCTCCCACAGGATGCGCACCCCGGCCACCCGTACGGCGGAGCCCAGGTCGACGGCGAGCCAGCTGTCGGCCCGTCCCCGCTCCTCCCGGGCCACGGCCCAGCGGGTCTCCGGGTTGCCGTCGGTGGCGTTGCGGGCCGGGTTCCAGATGTCCTCCGACGACGCGGTGGGCATCGCGCCCTGGGCCAGGTCGGCGCCGCTGGTGTCGAGCACGGAGAAGGTCCAGACGGAGTAGCCGTACTCGGTGCCGGGCTCGCGGCCCAGCATCCGGACCCAGCGGGCGTCGCGCGGGGCGAACGTGATGTCCCCGTCGCCCCGCTCGTCCAGCAGCACCGACCCGCTCGCCGTGGTGAACGAGCGGCTGCCGGAGAGCCCCGGCACGCCCGGCATCTCGAGGTTGAACAGCGAGAGCCGGCCCTCCCCGGGCAGGCCGGTGCTCGCGTAGA
Organism: Actinoplanes nipponensis; assembly: GCF_016862275.1. Lineage (GTDB taxonomy): Bacteria > Actinomycetota > Actinomycetes > Mycobacteriales > Micromonosporaceae > Actinoplanes > Actinoplanes nipponensis. The sequence goes on from NZ_BOMQ01000076.1 coordinate 9,975, forward strand.
CGACCGCGCCGGTGGGCAGCGTGGCGAAACCCGCCCGCCCGCCGGCGACGGCCAGCACGGTCGCGGTCGCGTCGACCCCGTCGCGGACCCGGCTCCACGCCCGGCTCCAGCGGGCGGTGGGAGCGGCGCCCGCCGGCAGGAAGGCCGGTTCGCGGGTGTCGATCAGCCAGTTGTCGTGGCCCGGCTGCCAGAGGAAGTTGACGAAGCCGGTCCGGGTGACCGCCGCCGCGAAGGCCCGCTCCGACTGGTGGGCGGTCAGGCCGATCTCGCGGCCGAAGTCGCGGGTGCCGGCGGCCCGGTGGAAGAACTCGGCCTTGCTCACCGGCGCGACCGGCCGGTCGCGCAGCCGGTGGAAGAGGTACGCGATGGCCAGCTCGGCGCGGGCCTCCGGCTCGTACTTGTCCTCGCCGCTGAACTTGGTGAGCTGGAACTCCGGCTCGTAGCGCAGGTAGGGCACCAGGCGTTCGGCCAGGTCGGCCTCGGCGCGGGCCGCGTCCCGGTCGCCCTGCACCTGAGCGAGGAACGCGAGCGGGAGGATGTCGCGGCCGTACAGGTGGTAGCGGTCGGACACCATCGGCATGACCGGTTCGCCGGCGTCGCTGGCCAGCAGGCGCAGGGTGGCCCAGAGCTCGGCGCCGTTGGGCTGGTGGGTGAGCACCTCGGGCAGCGGCCGGCCGGCGACCATGAAGTGGATCGCCGCGCGGCCGGCGGTCCGCCAGAGCTCGGCCTGGTAGTGCGGGTGGACCGAGCCGTGGTTCTCCACCACGAAGGTGTCGTGCAGGTTGTGCGCGGTGGCCCGCTGGTCGATCCGTTCCCCGTCCACGCCGGCCGGGTTGGCCAGGTCGGCGGCGGGCAGCCCGCTCGCGTTGGTCGCCCAGAGCAGGAAGCGTTCCCGCCAGCCCTCGGCGGCCTCGTCGTCGCCGGCCCAGGCCAGCCCGGGCGCGATGGCCTGGGCGTAGACGCCCATCTCCTCGAGCTTGGTGTCGCCGCGCCAGCCGCCCGACGTGCCGTTGGGCGTCCAGTCGCCGCTGAGCGGGTCGTCGTCGGAGACCAGCCCGTACGCGTACGAGGCCTGGCCCACCGCGATCGACTGCACGTTGCGCCGGGTCTGCGCGTCCAGGTCGGACCAGAGCAGCCGGGCGGCGAGCACGAAGTACAGCTCGAAGGTCGAGTCCCAGAACAGCCGGCGACCCCACTCGACGCCGCCGGCGAACCGGTTGCTCGCGGCGAAGCGCTGGATGGTGGCGACCGTCCTGGCCTTCAACGTGTCGGCGTCGACGCCGGCCACGCCCGCGTCGTAGTCGTTCATTCCCAGCAGGACGGCGTTGCCCAGGACCGCGGTGAAGCGGAAGTCCTCGGCACGGTAGGCGCCGGTCCCGCTGTCCCACTGCTCCTCGACCCACCGTGTGTGCAGGTGCAGCAACTTACGGTAGATGTCCGCGACCGGGTCGGGTGCGGCCGCCGACGCCGGCCGGGGCAGGCCGACGGCGCCGCCGATGCCGCTGACGCCGGCCAGCGCGAGGAGCTGACGACGGGACAGTGCGAGCAAGGGACCTCCACGGCAGAACAGGATGCCCTGGACAGCCTTCGCGTCCGCCCCAAAGACTGTCAAATCACCTTTCGGCCACGAGGGCTCTCGATGCGGACCGAGCGACCAGCATGCCCGACGGGAGCGCTTTGAACCCGGCCGGCGAGACCCACTTCACTGCGCACCGGGCGACCGGGGCCGCGGAGTTCCGGAACCAGGATTACTTGCGTGTTAACTAATGCATCGATGAAACTGACAGCACCGTCCCCACAGCACGTCCCCCTGACCGATGGCGCCGGCTCCACCCGAGGCCGGCGCCTCGGCTTGTCCAGGGACTGATGATCCCCTGATGAACGGTTCCTTCATCCGGCCCGCGCCCCCTGCGAATCTCTTCTCAGCAGCCGCCGAGAAGGGAGTCACCATGAGGGACCTGTCCGCAGATGCAGGAAGATAAGGCCGTGGACCGCGCCCAGCTGGCCGACTTCCTGCGTACTCGCCGGGAGGCGCTGCAACCGGAGGACGTCGGGCTGCCCCGGGGGCCGCGCCGGCGCACCGGCGGCCTGCGCCGGGAGGAGGTCGCCGCCCTGTGCGGCATGTCGGCCGACTACTACAGCCGGATCGAGCAGCAGCGCGGCCCGCACCCGTCCGAGCAGATGCTCGCGGCGATCGCCCGCGGCCTGCACCTGAGCCTCGAGGAACGCGACCACCTGTTCCGCATCGCCGGGCACGCCACGCCGGGGCGGGTGCACCGGGCCGACCACATCAACCCCGGCATCATGCGCATCCTGGACCGGCTGGCCGACACGCCCGCCCAGGTCATGAGCAGCCTGGGCGAGACGCTGCGGCAGACCCGGCCGGCGGTCGCGCTGCTCGGCGACGACCTGCGCTGGACCGGCCTGGCCCGGTGCATGGTCTACCGCTGGTTCACCGAACCGCAGGCCCGGTCGGTGTACCCCGAGGCGGACCACGAGCTGCACGGGCGGGTCTTCACCGCGCAGCTCCGGCGGGTCTACACCCGCGAGGGCAAGGGCTCGCGCGCCGCGGCCGTGGTGGCGGAGCTGCTGGCGGCCAGCCCGGAGTTCGCGAAGGTGTGGGCCGAGCACGACGTCACCACGCGCCACCTGGACCAGAAACGGATCGCCCACCCGCAGCTCGGCGTGCTCGAGCTGCACTGCCAGACCCTGGTCGACCCCGACCAGTCGCAGACGTTGCTGGTGTTCACCGCCGTGCCGGGCTCGGAGAGCTACGAGAAGCTCCAGCTGCTCTCGGTCATCGGCGACCAGCGCCTCCCGTAAAAGCCTCGCAAGAGCCGTCGAAAGGCCCCCTCATGTCGAAAATCGCCCTGATCACCGGCGGCAACCGCGGCCTCGGCCGCAGCACCGCCCTCGCGCTGGCCGGCGCCGGCGTGGACGTCGTCCTCACGTACCGGTCGAACGCCACCGAGGCCGCCGAGGTGGTGGACGAGATCAAGCGGCTCGGCCGCACCGCGGTGGCCCTGCCGCTGGACGCCGGCCGGGTGGAGACGTTCGACGACTTCGCCGCCGCGGTCGGCGCCGCCCTGCGCGAACACTGGGACCGCGACACGTTCGACTACCTGGTCAACAACGCCGGCGTCGGGCTGGCCGCCTCGATCGCCGAGACCACCGAGGAGATGTTCGACGAGCTGCTGAACGTGCACTTCCGCGGGGTCTTCTTCCTGACCCGGCGGCTGCTGCCGGTGATCGCCGACCACGGAAAGATCATCAACCTGTCGACCGGGCTGGCCCGCTTCTCCGGCGACGGGGTCTACGCGGCCTACGCGTCGATGAAGGGCGCGGTCGAGGTCTTCACCCGCTACCTGGCCAAGGAGGTCGGCCCCCGGGGCATCACGGCCAACGTGGTGGCGCCGGGACCGGTCGGCACCGACTTCGGCGGTGGCGTGCTGCGCGACAACGAGCAGGTCCGGGCCCACCTCAGCGGCCAGAACGCGATGGGCCGGATGGGCCGCCCGCAGGACATCGGCGGGTTCATCACCACGCTGCTGACCGGGGAGACCGGCTGGGTCACCGCCCAGCGCATCGAGGCGTCGGGCGGCATGCTGATCTGAGCCGGGCCGGTGGCGGGGCGCACTGCCCCGCCACCGGCGGCGTGCTCACTCGCCCGAACCGGGCTCGGCCATCTTGCGGTGCATCTGCGCCTTGGCGCTGTCCGGCATCACCTTGGACGCCGCGGCCTGGACCTTGGTCTTCACCGAACCGGCGACGACCTTCTCCTCGCCCTTCATCAGCGCCTCGAAGCCCTGCTTGGCGACCACCGCGGGGTCGTCCTTCTCGCTCGCGCCGACCTTGGTGTCGTCCATCTCGGCGCGGTGGAAGAAGTTGGTGTCGGTCGGCCCCGGCATCAGCGCGGTCACCGTGACCCCGGTGTCCTTCAGCTCGTTGCGCAGCGCCTCGGCGAACGACTGCACGAACGACTTGGACGCGTTGTAGACGGCCTGGTAGGTGCCCGGCATCATCGACGCGATCGACGACGTGAACAGCACCCGCCCGGCGCCGCGGGCCACCAGGTCCGGCAGCACCCGCTTGGCCAGGTGCACGGTCGACGTCACGTTGACGTCGATCACGTTCAGCTCCTCGCGCAGGTCGGTCTGGCTGACGAAGTCGCCGCCGATGCCGCGGCCCGCGTTGATCGCGATCGCGTCGACCGGCCGCCCGGTGGCCAGGATCGCCGCGTAGAGCTCCTCCACACCGTCGAAGGTCGCCAGGTCCGCCCGTACCGTGACCACCTCGTGCTGCCCGTCGCGGCGCAGATCGGCCGCCGCCTGCTCGATGCCCTCGTCCTCGGCGGTCATCAGCACGTCGTAGCCGTTCTGCACGAACTGCTTGGCCAGTTCGTAGCCGATGCCGCTGGACGCGCCCGTGACCACCGCGAAGTTCCGGCCCGTGGGTCCCGTCATGGTTGTCCCCTCCTCGATCGATGATTCCGAGATGCCCGGGCGTCGGCGGGATAACCACGAATATCCCGGCCGGCAGTGGGCACCTTCTTCAGGGACAACACCGAAGCGGAGGCGCAAGGTTATGCGAGCACTCACCTGGCAGGGCACGTCCAAGGTGTCGGTCGAGACGGTTCCGGACCCCAAGATCCAGGAGCCGACGGACGCGATCGTCCGGATGACGTCGACCGCCATCTGCGGATCCGATCTGCACCTCTACGACGTGCTCGGCATGTACCTCGACAAGGGCGACATCCTCGGTCACGAGCCGATGGGCATCGTGGAGGAGGTCGGCGCCGAGGTCACCCACATCAAGCCCGGCGACCGCGTGGTGGTGCCGTTCAACATCTCCTGCGGGCGCTGCTGGATGTGCAGCCGCGGCTTCTTCGCCCAGTGCGAGACCACCCAGGTCAAGGAGCACGGCAAGGGCGCGTCGCTGTTCGGCTACACCAAGCTTTACGGCCAGGTGCCCGGCGGCCAGGCGGAGTACCTGCGGGTCCCGCAGGCGCACTTCGGACCGATCAAGGTGCCGGAGGGCCACCCGGACGAGCGTTACCTGTTCCTGTCCGACGTGCTCACCACGTCCTGGCAGGCCGCCCAGTGGGCCGACATCACCCCGGGCGGCACGGTGTTCGTGACCGGCCTGGGCCCGATCGGCCAGATGACCGCCCGGATCGCGCGGCACCTGGGCGCCGGCCGGGTCATCGCCACCGACAACGTCCCCGAGCGGCTCGCCATGGCCGCCCGGCACGGCATCGAGACGATCAACTTCGACGAGGTCGACGACGTGCCGGCCGCGGTGCTGGAGCTGACCTCGGGCCGGGGCGCGGACAGCGTGGTCGAGGCGGTCGGCATGGAGGCGCACGGCACCCCGTTCCAGGAGTTCGCCCAGAAGGCTGCCGGCCTGCTGCCCGACGCGGTCGCGCGCAAGGCGATCGACACCGCCGGGGTGGACCGGATGGGGGCCCTGCGCACGGCGTTCGCCGCGGTCCGCCGGGCCGGCACGGTCTCGATCATCGGCGTGTACGGCGGCCAGGCCGACCCGTTCCCGATGTTCGACCTGTTCGACAAGGGCGTGACCCTGCGGATGGGCCAGGCGCACGTCAAGCAGTGGGTGGACGACATCCTGCCGCTGCTGACCGGCGACGACGACCCGCTGGGGGTCGACGACCTGACCACCCACCGGGTGCCGCTGGAGGAAGCGCCGCAGGCGTACGACATGTTCAAGAAGAAGGAGGACGGCTGCATCAAGGTCGTCCTGAAGCCGTGAGCCGCGGCGGCGCCGGCTCAACGACGAGCCGGTGCCGCCGCCACGGGGCACAATCGGGCCCATGTATGTGATCAGAGAGAAGTTCTTCTCCATCGGCGACGACTTCGACGTCCTCGACGAGCACGGCAGCAAGGTCCTGCACGTCGACGGCAAGGTCTTCAGCGCCCGCGACAAGGTGGTCATCGAGGACCTGACCGGCGCCGAGGTGGCCAGCGTCCACCGGCAGCTGGTGGCGATGCGCCCGACGTACGAGATCCGGATCGGCGGCGAGAAGGCCGCGGAGGTCCGCAAGAACCTGTTCACGCCGTTCCGGGACAAGTTCACCATCGACGTGCCGGGTCCCGACGACCTCACGATGAAGGGCGACCTGCTCGACCACGAGTACGTGATCGAACGCGACGGCCGGGACGTGGCCACGGTGTCGAAGCGCTGGCTGACGGTCCGGGACACGTACGCCGTACAGGTGGCCGAGGGCGAGAACGCGCTGCTCATCATCGCCGGCGTGCTGGCCCTGGATCTGGCCCTGACCAGGGAGGAGAAGAAGCACAAGGACGAGTAGCTTCCCAATTACAGAAAGTCACTCATACTTTCGGCTAGTCATCTATGGTCCGCTCGGCTAAGGTCGTCATAACCGAACGGCCCAGCACGCGTGGGCAACGGAGATCGTCGATCTCCGTCGCCCGCGAAGCAGATAGCGATACCTTGCCCGACCGGGCCCGGTGCAAACCGGGCCGGCTCTCCGGACAGGTGCCAGGAAGGACCACGAGATGACTGCCACACAGACGGACAAGGTTTCGGAGACGAAGCCGACGATCAGCGAGGCGCCGGAGGACAGCGCCGCCGATCTCCTGAATGCGATGGCTGCCATGCCCGTCGGCCACCCGTCCCGCGCGT
>NZ_BOMQ01000077.1 GCF_016862275.1 Actinoplanes nipponensis
AGCGCCCCCGCCGCAACCACCCCCCAATCACCCGCCCACGCACAAAACCCCTCCACCAACACCAACCCACCCCGCCCACCCCAGAGCACCCCTCACCACCAAACCCCCGACTGGGCAGCCCCCACGGTTCTCCTCTCCCAGGTAGGTCGCGCAGGCGGCCTGACGCCGGCCCAGGCCTACCGGGCGGGTCGCGGCCGCTCATGGTGAGCGTCCGGCAGAAGACCCACCACCTCGGCGACCGGCCCTCATGGGACTGTCTGGTCTGTGCTCGGCCGTGGCCGTGCGCGCATGCGAAGGGCGAGCTGCTCAACGAATTCCGACGGCATCCGTCGAGTTTGACGGTCTACATGTCGTCCTACATGTGCGAGGCGTTGAACGACCTCACCGCTCACGGCGAAGCCCCACCGCCCGACCTCTACGAGCGCTTCCTCTCCTGGGTGCGGCCCAGCGCCGCCGGCCTTGCCGTCGAGGCCGAGGACTTCTCGGACGGTGATTGACTGCTGCTGATCTCTCCGGCCCTCCCGTGCTCCGGTGCCGGGGCCGTGGTGAGCACGTACGGTGGAAGCCATGATCGATCTCTCGGCCGACCGGGCGGTGTTCCGTCAGCTCGCCGATCTGTTGCGGGACCAGATCCAGTCGGGTGAGCTCGCGCCCGGTCGGCCGTTGCCCAGCGAGTTGCGGCTGGCCCAGGAGTACGGGCTCAGCCGCACCACCGTGCGTCAGGCCATCGGTCAGCTGCGCACGGAGGGTCTCGTGACGGTCGACCGGCCCCGCGGGACGTTCGTTCGCGTCCCGGAGCGGGCGGAGCTCGTCACGTTGGGCCGCGGCGAACGCGTGTCGGCCCGCATGCCGACCGACGCCGAACGCCGCACCTACCGCCTGGCCGAGGGCGTCCCGGTGCTCGTGATCACGGCGACCGACGGCAGCACCACGGTGCACCCGGCCGACCGCGTCCAACTCACCCGCCCCTGAGCCGCCTGGGAGGACTCAGAAGAGGTTGTACTGCTCGATCGCCAGCGTGAAGCCGTGACCGCTCTTCCCGCTCTCACAACGCATAGCCCGGCTGTCGCTGCTGCAAGTGAAGTCACCCGCCCGCAACGCCTTCCCGTACGCCAGGATCTCCTTCCCGCCCAGCACCGTGTCCCCCGCGCAGGTGAACGACGCCTCCCCCGTCCGGGCGACCGCGACTCCCCCGCCCCAGTCGAGGTCGCAGTCGGCCGGCGCCGGCGGCGGTTGCCAGTTCCGCCGGACGATGTCGCAGCGCGCTCCGTCGTCGTCCAGGTAGCAGCCGATGTTCCCGGACGGCGACACGAAGTTGGCCGCGCTGACCTCCTTGGGCGGGGTCACGGAGCGCGACGGTGACGCGGCTGCCGTCGGCGGAGCGTCACCGAGGGCCGCGTTGGTGGCGGTCGGCGGCGTGGTGGGTGACGGCGAGTTCGACGGTGCCGAGCACGCCGTCAGGGAGACCGCCGTCGCGATCGCCCCGCACAGCCCGGCCCATCCGCGTGCTGCTGCCATGTCACCTCCAAAGGCGGAATGATAGAGGCGTGGAGCAACGATGAGCACTCGGGACGTCCATGAGTCGCTGCCGCCGGCGATGCGCTCGGCGGTCGACGACTTCGCGGTCCATCTCGCCCGGGTGGACAACCGTTCGGCGCACACCGTGCGGGCGTACGTCGGTGATGTCGTGTCGCTGCTCGACCACGCCGCGACCGCCGGCTGCGCCGCCCCGGCCGACCTGGACATCACGGTGCTGCGCGGCTGGCTCGCCCGGCGGATGACCGGCGGCGCCGCGCGTACCTCTCAGGCTCGTCGCGCCGCCGCGGCCCGCACCTTCACCGCCTGGGCGCACCGGTCCGGGCTCTGCCCGGCCGACGCCGGCGCGCAGCTGGCCAGCCCGCGGGCGCACCGCGATCTGCCGTCGGTGTTGCGCGCCGATCAGGCGGCGGACCTGGTCGTCACGACGGCCGACCCTCACGCGGTACGCGACCGAGCGGTCCTGGAGCTGCTCTACGCGACCGGGGTACGGGTCAGCGAGCTCTGCGGACTCGACACCGCCGACCTGGACGCGGGCCGCCGGGTGGTGCGGGTCTTCGGCAAGGGCGCCAAGGAACGCGTGGTTCCCTACGGCATTCCCGCCGAGAAGGCCCTCGACGACTGGCTGCGGCACGGCCGGCCGGCTCTGGTCCGGCCCGGCAGCGGCGACGCCCTCTTCCTGGGCGCCCGTGGCGGCCGGCTGCAGCAGACGGTGGTCCGGCGGATCGTGGCCGCCGCCGCCCAGGCCGCGGGCCTGCCGCACACGAGCCCGCATGACCTTCGCCACTCGGCGGCCACGCACCTGCTGGACGGCGGCGCGGACCTGCGGGCCGTGCAGGACCTGCTGGGCCACTCCTCGCTGTCGAGCACCCAGATCTACACCCACGTCTCGACCGAACGCCTCCGCGCGGCCTTCCGGCAGGCCCATCCCCGCGCCTGACCTCCCGCCGGAACCGAGACGACCGCGAGCAGGCCCGCACCCGCCGGGACCGCGAGCACCGCCCTTGTCCGCAACGGCTGCGACGGACCCGCGGGCACCACGTACGATCAGGGCGTGAGCGCCGGAGATCCGCCCCCGCCCATCCCGGGAGCGCGGCTCCTCTTCTCCCTCGATCCCGCCACCGCCTACCTCAACCACGGCTCGTTCGGCGCCGTGCCGATCGGTGTGCAGCGCACCCAGCAGCGGCTGCGCGACGAGGTCGAGCGCAACCCGATGGCGTTCTTCGCCTCGCCCGGGCTGACCGACCGCATCGTCCATACCCGACGGCATCTCGCGCACTTCCTCGGCGCCGACCCCGACGGCAGCGCCCTGCTGCCGAACGCCACCACCGCGGTCTCGCTGGTGCTGCAGTCGGTGCGGCTCACCTCCGGCGATGAGGTGCTGCTGACCGACCACGGCTACGGCGCCAACGCGATCGCCGTCCGGCGGCAGTGCCGGCGGGACGGGGCCAGCGCGCGGACGGTCGCCCTGCCCCTCGACGCCTCCGACACCGAGGTCGTGTCCCGGATCCGCGGGGCGTTGCGGCCCGGCAAGACCAAGCTGCTGATCGTCGACCAGATCACCTCCCCGACCGCGAAGGTGCTGCCGGTGCGGGAGATCGCCGCCGCCGCCCGGGAGCACGACATCCCGGTGCTGGTCGACGCCGCGCACGTCCCCGGCATGGTCCCGGTACGGGTCGACCGGCTCGGCGCCGACTTCTGGGTGGGCAACCTGCACAAGTGGGCCTTCGCCCCGCGTGGCACCGCGCTGCTCACCGTGGCCCCCGCCTGGCGCCGCCGGATCGAGCCGCTGGTCGTGTCCTGGGAACACGACACCGGCTTCCCGCTGTCGGTCGAGTCCCAGGGCACCATGGACTACTCGCCGTGGCTGGCGGCGCCGGCCGGGCTCTTCACCCTGCGCACCCTGGGGGTGGAGGCGGTGCGGAGCCACAACGCGGCGCTCGCGGCGTACGGTCAGCGGGTTGTAGGTGCGGGCCTCGGCCTGGCGCCCACCGACCTGCCGGACCCCGGCGCTGCCGAGGCCGCCATGCGGATCGTGCCGCTGCCCTCGGGCGTGGCCACCACCCAGCCGGAGGCCCACGCGTTGCGCCAGCAGATCAGCGACAAGCTGGCGACCGAGGTGGCGGTGAACGCCTGGGGCGGCCGGGGCTGGCTGCGGCTCAGCGGCCAGGTCTACAACCGGCCCGAGGAGTACGAGACGCTGGCCGAGCGGCTTCCCCACCTGCTGGCCTCGCTGCGCTGACACCGGCGCGGGCTCACAGCGGCAGCAGGCGCACCCGGCCGAGGCCGAGCAGCGTGAGGGGATCGAGGTAGTCGGCGCCGCGGCGCAGCCCCCAGTGCAGGCAGGCGGCGACGGGACAGCCGGGGTGGCCGGTCGCCAGCGTGCCGATCTGCTCGCCCGCGGCCACGGCGTCGCCGGGATGCCGGTCGGCCACCAGCAGCGGCTCATAGGTGGTGCGCAGGCCGCCGGCATGGGCCACGCTGACGACGCCGCGTCCCGCTATCCGCCCGGCGAAGACGACCGTGCCCGCGCCCGCGGCCCGGATCACCGCTCCGGGGGTGGCGGCCAGGTCCGCGCCGCGGTGCCCGGCCAGCCACGGGCGGGCCGGCGGGTCGAACCGCCGCACCACCCGCGCGCCACCGACCGGCCAACCGAACGCGCCGCCGGCCCGCCGAGAAGCCGCATTCGGCCCAGCCGCCGGCCGGCCGACCCACAGGGACACGCCGACACGCGAAGGCGAGAAAGGCTCAGCACGCGGACGCGAGGAAAACCCGGGAAGCGGATGGGAGCCCGATGTGACTCCACGGAAGAACCCACCGGACCCGGCGACCGCCCCGGCCGGCCCGGGCAGAGGACCCAGGCCCACGATCAACGCCACAAGAAAGAGCACCATGCGAGGCATGGTGCTCCCTACCGCCCCCGGCCGCGCCCCACCCTGTGGACAACCGTCCCGCCACTCCACCGCCTGTGGACAAGCGGATGGCCGGACAGCCGGATGAGCCCGGCAGCCCGATGAACCCGGCGGCCTAGCTCCCCCCGAAGCCCGCCTCGTCCGGAAGCGAGATGTCCGGCTTCTCGAGTTCCTCCACGTTGACGTCCTTGAAGGTCATCACGCGGACGTTCTTGACGAAGCGCGCCGGCCTGTACATGTCCCAGACCCACGCGTCGTGCATCTCGACCTCGAAGTAGACCTCGCCGTCGGAGTTGCGGACGTGCAGGTCCACCTGGTTCGCCAGGTAGAACCGGCGTTCCGTCTCCACCACGTACGAGAACTGTCGGACGATGTCGCGGTACTCCCGGTAGAGCTGCAGCTCCATCTCGGTCTCGTACTTCTCGAGATCCTCTGCGCTCATCGCTTCTCGCCCTCCATGGCCTCATCTTCCCCCACCGGCACCGGCGGCCGAGGCTGCTCGCCCGACGCCACGCCGACGGTACCCTCCACTGCTGGCCAGAGCATCAGCGGCTCGGCGTCGACCCGGGACGGATTCGCCGGCCGGCGGGCGCGGGGCGGCCGGTTGCCGCGGCCCGAGACGGCTGCCACGTTCACGTACGAGAACCGGTGTTCCACGCAGGGACCGTGGCGGGTCAGCGCCGCGCTGTGCTCGTCGGTGATGTAGCCCTTGTGCACCGCGAAACCGTAGTCCGGGAACCGGCCGTCCAGCTCCACCATCAGCCGGTCCCGGGTGACCTTGGCCAGCACGCTGGCCGCCGCCACGCAGGCCGCGACCCGGTCGCCCTTCCAGACCGCGAGACCCGGTGCGCCCAGCCCGTCGACCGGGAAACCGTCGGTCAGGACGTACTCGGGCCGGGTCGTGAGCGACGCGAGCGCGCGGCGCATCGCCGCCAGGTTGCACACGTGCAGGCCGCGGCCGTCCACCTCCGCCGGCGGGACGATCACCACCGACCAGGCCAGCGCCCGCGTCACCACCTCGGCGTAGACCCGTTCCCGGGCGGCCGCCGTGAGCAGCTTGGAGTCGGCCAGCTCGTCGATCTCGCCGCGCTTGCCCTCGGGCAGGATCGCCGCGGCGGCGACCAGCGGGCCGGCGCAGGCGCCGCGCCCGGCCTCGTCGGCCCCGGCGACGTGCCGGAAGCCGCGTCGTTGCAGCGCCCGTTCCAGGGCGTAGAGGCCGCCTTCGCGGCGCACCACCGTGCGGGGCGGACTGAGCATCAGAGGACCTTCCGCAGCAGGTCGGCGAGCCCGAGCGGGAAGATCTGCTCGGTCGAGGCGTCCAGCTCGGCGAGCGACCACCAGCGGTGCGCGGTGATGGTCTGCTGCTCCGCGGCGTCGAAGCCGGCGGTGTCGACCTGCCATTCGCCGACCCGCAGCAGGAAGAAGTCCTGGGTCTGCCGGTACTGCCGGTTGTCGTAGCTGAACTCGGTGGTCTCGTGGTGCACCGGCTCGCCCAGCTCGGCCGGGTCGACCCGCAGCCCGGTCTCCTCCCACAGCTCGCGCGCCGCCCCCTGGACCGGCGTCTCACCGTCGGCCAGGCCGCCGCCGGGGGTGAACCACCAGTGCTGGTCGGCGCGGGCCGGATCACCGCCGTGCAGCAGCACGACGCGCTCGGCGGCATCGATGAGAAGCACCCGGGCGGCCCGGCGGTCGATGAACGTCACGCCCCCAGCCTATTGCGCCGGTGGTCGATCTTGATGCCGGGTCAGTTGGCGGGTGCGGCGTCCGGGACGCCGTCGAACTCCTTGGGTACGGAGAGCCAGGTCGCGCGGGACACCGGCCAGAAGATCGTGAACGCCCGGCCGACGATCGAGTCGTTCCGGATGGTCGCCGCCTGGATGTCCTGGGTCTGTTCCCAGTGCTCCAGCGAGTCGCCGGAGGCGGACCGGTGGTCGCCCATGACCCAGAGGCGCCCGGCCGGCACGGTGATGTCGAACTTCTCGTCGGCCGCCGGGTCCTGCTGGCCGTCGGCGTCGGTGTAGATGAACGGCTCGTCCAGCGAATGTCCGTTGATCACCAGGCGTTCCTGGTCGTCGCAGCAGACCACGTGGTCGCCGCCGACGCCGATGATGCGCTTGATGAAGTCCTCGCCCTCGGTGCCGCTCTGCCAGTCGGTCGGGGCGCGGAAGACCACGATCTCGCCGCGGCGGGGCTCGCGGAAGTCGTAGACCAGCTTGTTGACCAGCACCCTGTCCCAGACGTTGAGCGTGTGCTCCATCGAGGGCGACGGGATGTAGAAGGTCTGCAGGACGAAGAAGCGCACCAGGACGGCGACCAGGATCGCCACTCCCAGCAGGATCGGCAGCTCGCGCCAGAAGGAACCGGAGCGCTTCGACTCGGTGTGCTCGTCAATCACGATCGGAGCCTACGTTGCCGGGGCCGCCACCACAGTCCGGAACGCGCGGATACGCCGACACTTAAGAGGAACGGCAGCATAACGGCAGCCGTGGCCGGATCCGGGGCGGGTCGCGGATTTTCACCGGCGGGTGGGGCGGCGATCGGGTGCGCGGCCGCGTACGCCTTCCAGTTGTCCGGCACGGAAAGGCTGGTGAAGTGGCTGGTCGGCCAGACCACCACGAAGGCCCGGCCGATGATGTTGTCGATGGGCACCGGCCCCTGGCAGCGGGCGTCCTGGGACACCAGGCGGTGGTCGCCCATGACGAACATCTCACCCGCGGGAACGGTCACCTCGGCGAACCGGCGGCTGGTGCACTGCCGCGGATTCGGCGGCGCGTCCAGCGGCGAATTCTCGAAGATGTACGGCTCGTCGATCGGCTCGCCGTTGACCGTGATCCGGCCCTGGTCGTCGCAACAGGCGATCTTGTCGCCCGGCAGCCCGATCACCCGTTTGATGAAGTCGCGTTCCCCCGGACGACTGACCCCCACGAGGTCGCCGACGGTCCGGCCGAGCTTGGCGCCGAAGGTGTTGCTGATCGGCTCGGCTGGCTGCTCGGGCGCCCAGTTGTCGGTGCCGCGGAAGACCACGATCTCGCCGCGCAGCGGGTCGCGCATGTCGTAGACGACCTTGTTGACCAGGACCCGGTCCTTGATCGCGAGGGTGTTCTCCATCGAGCCCGACGGGATGTAGAAGGCCTGCACCAGGAACGTGCGGATCAGCACGGCCAGGCAGAACGCCACCACCAGCAGCAACGGCAGCTCCTGCCAGAGGGGCATCTCCTTACGCCGGATCATTCGCCCGCGACGACGTCCGGAGGGGGAGGGTCGATACCCCTGCATCGGTTCCACGCTTCGCATCTCCCGCCGCCGTCCGGTCGAACCGCCCCGGATACAGCACTACCGCCCGGAGTCCCCTGGCGAGGACGGGCGGGCGGTAGTGCGAATGGTCCTACTGATTCCCATCCGTCACTGACGCAAGCGTAGTGCGCTCACGCAGCAAACGTCAGTCCGAGTGAATACGGCCCGGACCGGCGACGGGTTCAGCTGACCGTCTGCTTCTCGCGCAGCTCCTTGATCTTGGCCTTCTTGCCCCGGAGCTCACGCAGGTAGTAGAGCTTGGCGCGACGCACGTCGCCGCGGGTCACGACCTCGATGCGGTCGAGCTGCGGGCTGTTGATCGGGTATGTGCGCTCGACGCCGACGCCGAAGCTGATCTTGCGAACCTTGAAGGTCTCGCGCAGCCCGCCACCCTGGCGGCTGATCACGACGCCCTGGAAGATCTGGACGCGGGAGCGGTTGCCCTCGACGACCCGGACGTGCACCTTGACGGTGTCACCGGCCCGGAAGTCGGGGATGTCGGTGCGCCGCGACTGGGCGTCGAGCTGGTCCAGCGTGTTCATCGCTGCATCCTCGTCGTACTCAAAGCGCACCGGGAGTTCGATGCGCGATTGGGTGATTCTGACCCGCCGGCGTCCGCGCCAGGGGTCCTCGTCCGGCCGGCCACGGCGTGGGGCGCGAACGGCAACCTCACTACTTTGCCACACCCGGGGGCGGGATCTGAAATCCGGCCTCCGCGAGGGCGGCGCGGTCCTTCTTGTCGAGCAGCTCACCCGGATAGGCCGCGAACAGGTCCGGGCGCCGGGTGGCGGTGCGCAGCAGGGATTCCGTACGCCGCCAGCGCGCGATCCGGCCGTGATCGCCCGAGCGGAGCACCTCGGGCACCGCCCGCTCCCGCCACACGGCGGGCTTGGTGTAGACCGGCGCCTCGAGCAGCCCGGCCGCGTGCGACTCCTCGGTCAGCGACTCCGCGTTGCCCAGCACGCCGGGCAGCAGGCGGGTGACCGCTTCCATGATCACGATGACCGCGACCTCGCCGCCGAACAGCACGTAGTCGCCGAGGGAGACCTCGCGCACCGGCATCCGGTCCGCGGCGTCGTCGAGCACCCGCTGGTCGATGCCCTCGTACCGGCCGCAGGCGAAGATCAGGTGGTCGAGCGCGGCGAGCTCGTGCGCGTCCGCCTGGGTGAACGGCTCACCGACTGGCGAGGGCACCACGAGGACCGACCCGGGGCGGGCCACGGCGTCCAGCGCCGCCGCCCACGGCTCGGGACGCATGACCATGCCGGGGCCGCCGCCGTACGGGCTGTCGTCGACCGTGCGGTGCACGTCGGAGGTCCAGGTGCGCAGGTCGTGCACAGCCAGGTCGAGCAGGCCGGCGCCGCGGGCCTTGCCGATCAGCGACAGCTCCAGCGGAGCGAAATACTCCGGGAAGATGGAAACGACGTCGACGCGCATCAGAGGTCGAGCAGACCCTCGGGCAGGTCGACGATCACTCGGCCGCCGGCCAGGTCGACGGTCGGCACCATCTGGCTCACGAACGGGATGAGCGCGGTGCCCCCGGCGGCCTTCTTCAGCACGAGCAGGTCGGAGGAGGGCGCGTGGTCGATCCGGTCGACCGTGCCCAGCACGGTGCCGTCGACCGACTCCACGGACAGCCCGGCGAGCTGGTGGTCGTTGAACTCGTCCGGATCGTCCGGATCGGCGATCTCGGAGCTGTCGACCTGCAGCAGCACGCCGCGCAACGCCTCGGCGGTGTTGCGGTCGATGACGCCCTCGAACTGGGCGATGCCCTTGCCCTGGTGCCAGCGGATCTGCTCCAGCACCAGCTTGGCCGGCACCTGGTAGGCGACCCCGGGCACGGCGGCAGCCGCCGGACCGGCGCTCACCCGGCGGTCCCGGGGGACCTCCGTGGTGAACGCCGACCCGGCGGCGAATCTCGCCTCTGGATCATCGGTTCGTACCGTCACGAGCACTTCCCCACGGATCCCGTGGGGCTTTCCGATCTGACCGACGACCAGCAGCATCAGGCGCAGCTCAGTACGCGTCGACGATGTCGACGCGGATGCCGCGCCCACCGATCGAGCCGATGACCTGCCGCAGCGCCTTGGCCGTACGCCCGCCCCGCCCGATGACCGTTCCCAGGTCCTCGGGGTGCACGCGCACCTCGAGCCGCTTGCCGCGGCGCGAGTCGACCAGCCGGACCCGGACGTCGTCCGGGTTGTCGACGATGCCCTTGACGAGGTGCTCCAGCGCAGGCCGGAGCGCCCCGTCAGTTCGCGTCGGCGCCGGCACCGGCCGGGTCCTTCGCGTCAGCGGCGACAGCCTCACGGTTCGGCTCGGCCGGGTCGACGGCCTTGGTGTCGCTCGGCCGGGTCTCGGCAACCTCCGGCGCGGCCGGGGTCTTCTCGGCAGCCTTGTCGGCGGTCTTGTCAGCGGCCTTGTCGGCAGCCTTCTCGGTCGCCTTGGCGGCCTTCTTCGCCGGCTTGGCGGCCGGCGCGTCGGCGACACCCGCAGCCGCCTTGGCCTCGGCCTCGTAGGTCGCCAGGCGGCTGACCTTCTCGGCCTTCACCAGCAGCGGCGGCGGGGCCGGCAGGCCCTTGAACTGCTGCCAGTCGCCGGTCTTCTCGAGGAGACGCTGCACGGCCTCGCTCGGCTGCGCGCCGACCGAGAGCCAGTACTGCACCCGCTCCGACTTGACCTCGATGATCGAGGGGTCTTCCTTGGGCTGGTAGATACCGACGTACTCGATGGCGCGGCCGTCACGCTTGGTGCGCGAGTCGGCGACGACGATGCGGTACTGCGGGTTGCGGATCTTGCCCATCCGCAGGAGCCGGATCTTTACGGCCACGGTCTTGTTCGCTCCTGTTGCGATGACGACCGGCCCGCCTGGGAGCCGGTACGTGGGTGAGAGAACGGAACCCACGTGGGGATATGGGACCGATGCCTCGAGGACTGGCGGCACGTGGAGGAGTTAGAGGGCACCTCACGCACGCCGGACCCGTCCATTCTGCCAGAGCGGCCGGGGTGATCCCAATCGGGTCCGGCCAGGCCGGCCAAATCAAGATCAAACTCTGGATGTCGTGCCTGGGTGCAGGGTACTGACCGTCGCTCCCGCCCCCGGGGCGGTCGCCTCTCGCCGGCGCCGCTCGCCGTCACCGATCTTGTGGCAGCAAGCCCCATTCGGCGTCAACGACGCCACAAGATCGCCCCAAACGCCACCGAACCGGCGGCGCTACCAACCACTGGCCACCGGCCACCGACACCGACCAGCGCGGATCTTGTGGCAACGAGCCCACTTCCGCGCCGTAGACGCCACAAGATTGCCCCACGTCACCGCCGGCGACAACCACTACCCGCCAACCGCCAACCGCTGCTCGCACTACCCGCCAACCGCCAACCGCTGCTCGGCGGTCGGCGACCGTCGGTCGCCGGTCGCCGGTCGCCGGTCGCCGTCGGTCGTCGTCGGTCGCTGGCCGCCGCCACCGACCTTGTGACAGCGAACCCCCACCCGCGCTCAGCACGCAACAAGATCGCCTCAGGTCGCCGAGCGACCTAATAACCGCTGCCCGCTGCCCGCTGCCCGCCGCCCGCCGCCCGCCGCCCGCCGATCTTGTGGCAGCAAGCCCCCTTCAACGTCAACCACGCCACAAGATCGCGCCCAAACGCCCGAACCGACCGCGCAGGACAGGACAAAACGCCATTCGCTGGGGCGCTCAACGCTGAGGGGCCGGCTACCCAGCCGCTCAACGGCTCGGAGCTGACGAGCTGACGAGCAGCATGGGCAGGCACTCGACGCCAAGAAGCCGGGTGCAACCCGGACGCACCGACACCACGCCACCCCCGAGGGCTCAAACCCCCGGCCACACCCGCAAAAGATTCAGCCAACGGCCATAGCGCCCAACCCAGCGCACCCACACCACCGCCGCCACAAACCAGCCGCTGGCAGGCTTGGAGGTAGGAACGACCTCACCGGGAGAGCCTCAGAGCCGAGGCACGGCAGCCCGATCCCATCCCGCCGGAAGAGCCCCCCGCACCGGCCAGGAAGGGTCCGGCCGGTAGTCGGTCCACGTGCCGTCGAAGGGGAACTCCCCCGCCTCGATCAGCTTGATCACCCGCAGCCCCTCGGCCCGGACCGCGGCCTCGTCGTGGACCCAGTAGTGGTCCGGGAAGGCGAGGCGTTCGGTGAACTCGTCCTCGTCCTTCCACTGCCAGCTGCGGTCGGGCCGGACCACCACGTCCAGGTCCTGGTCGATCACGTCCACCCCGGCGACCGTGCCGTCGTCCCAGCGCAGCGCCCGTTCCTCCAGGTTCACGTACCAGCCGGTGAAGGCGCCCTGGTCGTCGCGGAAGAACCAGACCGAGTGGTCCGCGTCCGGCGGGATGAACTTGAGCAGGCCCGGGCCCTGCCAGGTGTCCGGGACGATGGTCGTGGGCAGGCCGATCCACTCGGCGAACGGCATGTCGCGGATGCCGCGGCCGTCCGCCGCCACCTGGATCACCACCGCCGAGCCGCGGGCCAGCCAGAGCAGCAGCCCGCGGTCGTCGTCCGAGACCACCCGGCAGGGGCGTACGGAGGCCAGCCGGGGGCCGTCGATGTTGCGGTAGAGGACCTCGCGGCCCGGGGCGAAGCGCACGGTCAGTAGGACCGGGCCAGGATCGCGACCAGGTCGGGCTCGTCGTCGGTGTCGGGCATCGTGCCGTCCTCGCGGAACAGGCAGCGCACCGTCACCGCCTTGCCGTTCGCCTCGGCCTCGCCGTCGGTGCCGACCGCGGACCACGGCACCCGGGCCCAGCCGGTCTGCGCCGCTTCGATCGCGTCGCCCAGCGTCTTCACCTCGACCGTGTTGGCCTCGCGGAACGCCAGCGCGTCGTCGTACATGCGCTGCTGGTCGGTCGTCAGGGCGTCGGCCACCGTACGCGCGACGTCGGCCAGCGCCACCGGCGACTTGGTGCCGTCGATGCGGCGGGCCACCACGGCGTTGCCGGCCGCCAGGTCGCGCGGGCCCACCTCGATGCGTACCGGAATGCCCTGGAGCTCCGCGTCGACCGCCCGGCGGCCGAACGGGATGTCGGCCCGGCCGTCGAGCTTGACCCGTACGCCGGCGGCCTTGAGCTCGTCGGCCAGCTTCGCCGCGGCCTCCATGACGCCCTCGCCGGCCTTGACCACCATGACCTGGGCCTGGATCGGCGCGATGCGCGGCGGCAGGCGCAGGCCGTTGTCGTCGCCGTGCACCATGATCAGCCCGCCCATCATCCGGGTGGAGGTGCCCCAGGACGTGGTCCAGGCGTGCTCGACCTTGCCGGCCGCCGACGAGTACGTGATGTCGAACGCCTTGGCGAAGTTCTGGCCCAGCTCGTGCGAGGTGCCCATCTGCAGCGCCTTGGTGTCGCCCATCATGGCCTCGACGGTCATGGTGTTGGTCGCGCCGGCGAACCGCTCGCCCTTGGTCTTGCGACCGGGTACGACCGGGATGGCCAGCATGTTGACCATGAATTCCTCGTACACGTGCTTGTGAATCTCGCGGGCGTAGTTCTGCGCGTCCTCGAACGTGGCGTGCGCGGTGTGCCCCTCCTGCCAGAGGAACTCGGTGGTGCGCAGGAACGTGCGCGGCCGCAGCTCCCAGCGCACGATGTTGGCCCACTGGTTCAGCAGCAGCGGCAGGTCACGGTAGGAGTCGACCCACTTGGCCATGAACTCGCCGATGACCGTCTCGCTGGTCGGGCGGACCACCAGCGGCTCGGCGAGCTGCTTGCCGCCCGCGTGGGTGACCACGGCCAGCTCCGGCGAGAAGCCCTCGACGTGCTCGGCCTCGCGGCGCAGGTAGCTCTCCGGGATGAAAAGCGGGAAGTACGCGTTCTGCGCGCCCGCCTCCTTGATCCGGCGGTCCATGTCGGCCTGCATGTGTTCCCAGATGGCGTAGCCGGCCGGCCGGATCACCATCGTCCCGCGCACCGGGCCGTTGTCGGCGAGCTGCGCCTTGGCGATGAGGTCCTGGTACCAGCGGGGGAAGTCCTCCGCACGGGGAGTGAGCACGCGAGCCATGAGGCAGCATCCTAGTGCGACCGCTCCGCAACCGGCCGGGCGGCCGTCCCGTGTCCTTCTGCGAGGGGCGGTGGCGATGACCGACGACTTCGACAGTTTCTACCGGGACACGTCCCGGCGGCTGGTCCGGTACGCGTACGGCCTCACCGGCGACCCGGCCGAGGCGCAGGACCTGGTGCAGGAGGCGTACGCGCGGGCCTGGCAGCGCTGGCGCCGGTTGTCGGGCTACGAGGATCCGGAGGCCTGGCTGCGGCTGGTCGTCAACCGGCTGTCCGCGGACCGGTGGCGGCGGCTGGGCGTACGCCGGTCCCGGGCCGCCGCCGATCCCCCGCCGGCACCGGCCGCGCCGCCTTCGGAGGACACCGTGCTGCTGGTCCGCGCGATGCGTACGCTGCCGCCCGCGCACCGCCGGGCGCTGACCCTGTACTACCTGCTCGACCGGTCGGTGGGCGAGATCGCGGCCGAGACCGGCGCCTCCTCCGGCACGGTCAAGTCCTGGCTGGCCCGGGGCCGGGCCGGGCTGGCCGCGACCCTCGGTGACCTGAAGCCGGAAGCACCAGCACGCAAGGGAGCCGGCCATGCCCGTTGACCTCGACGACCTGTTCGCCACGCTCGGCCGGCACGCGGACACCATCCCGCTGGCGACGGCCGGCAGCGCCCGGCAGCGGGGGCGGCAGCGCACCCGTACCCGGGCCCTGGTCGCCGCGGCCGCGGCGGTCTGCCTGGTCGCCGCCGGCACGGGTGCGGCCCTCCACCGGCAGGAGCACGAGGCGGCGCCGGTGCTGGCGCCGGTCGGTTCGCCGATCGAGTTCGGCGGTCAGGCCCGGTCGTCCAGCGCCGTGGGCGCCGACGGCCGGCTCTACACCGCGTGGCAGACCCTCGACGGCCGGATCAGAATGACCGCCGCCGAGCTGAGCACCGGCGCCCGCGCCTGGCCGGTCCGGGAGATCGGCCGGCGCACCGACACGCTGCGCAATGTCAGCGCGGTCGCGCCGGGTGTGGTGGTGGTGCTCGGCCACGCGAACGGCGTCAGCCCGGACAGCACCCTGTACTTCTTCGACCCGGCCGACGGCCGGCAGCGCTGGTCGGTGCCGATCGACGCCCGGGACGACCTCGTTCCGCACACCTCCGGGCTGGTCCTGATGTCGGCGGCGACCGGCCGCACCGAGTCGTTGGACTGGGCCACCGGGGCGAAGCGCTGGGAGCTGCCCCCGCCGGCCGACCGCCCGGTACGCACGCTCGGCACGTACCGGGACGAGAACTGGGCCCTGGTGCTGGGCCGGCCGATCACCTTCACCGACGACCGGCTGGTCCAGGTCACCGCGGCCGGCAAGGTGCAGGTCCGCGACATCGCCACCGGCGCCCTGCGGCACACGGTGGTCTCCGTCCCGCCGGACAAGGACCCCCGCACGTTCCTCGCCTACGGCGACCGGCTCTACAACGACGAGCACGAGTGCTGCGACAACCGGGGCTACCGGATCCGCATGACCGACCTGAGTTCCGCGCGCGGCGGGTCGACGGTCGTCCGGACCGGGTCGGCCGGTCACGAGGTGGAGATGCTGCAGGCGTGCGGGGACCAGCGGGTCTGCGTGTCCGACCAGGACCGCGGCGGCGAGGCGACCGTGACGGTGCTGGACCGGGCCACCGGCCGGCAGGTGTGGCAGGTGCCCGCACCCGATGGCGCCTACGCCGCCACGGTGCCCGGCTACACGCTCATCGCCGGGCCCGAGGGCGACCGGGTGATCTATGACCGCGACGGCCGGCGGGTGTGGACGACGTCGGCGGCCTCGGTCGACTGGCTCGACGCGGACACGCTGCTCCTGCTGCCCACCTTCCAGGACGGCCCGGTCAGCAAGGTGTCGATGCCGGACGGGAAGGTCACGGTGCTCGGCGACGCGCCACCGGCATCGGACGCCTGCGTCACGACCCCGGAACGGCTGGCCTGCCCGGTGATCACCAGCCTGCGGATCTGGCGCCTCACCGGATGACGGCGCCGCGCAGCACGATCCGGCGCGGGGCGCGGACCACCCGCAGGTCGCGGCGGGGGTCGGCGTCGTAGACCACCAGGTCGGCGAGGCCGCCCTCGACCAGCCCGGGGAAGCCCAGCCACTCCCGGGCCCGCCAGGAGGCGGCGGCGAGCACGTCGGCGGCGGGGATGCCGGCCTCGTGCAGCAGCAGCATCTCCTCGGCGGCCAGCCCGTGCCGGACGCTGCCGCCCGCGTCGGTGCCCACGTAGATCGGCACGCCGGCCTCGTGCGCGGACGTCACCACCTCAGGGAAGCCGTCGCGCAGGGCGAGCATGTGGTCGGCGTACGCGGGGAACTTGGCCCGGGCCTGCTCGGCGATGCCGCCGAAGGTGCGGATCTGGATCATCGTGGGCACCAGCGCGGTGCCGCGGCGGGCCATCTCGTCGATCAGGTCCAGCGACAGCCCGGTGCCATGCTCGACGGAGTCGACGCCGGCCCGGACCATCTGCGCGACGCCCTCCTCGGAGAACGTGTGCACGGCGGCCCGGACGCCCGCGGCGTGGGCGGCCTCCACGGCCGCGGCCATGGTGGCGGGGTCCCAGGAGGGCGCGAGGTCGCCGACCGACCGGTCGATCCAGTCGCCGACCAGCTTGACCCAGCCGGTGCCGGCCTTGGCCTGGGCGGTGACGGTGGCGACGACGTCGGCGGCGTCGACCTCGATGCCGATGTCGCGCAGGTAGCGCCGGGTGGGGGCGACGTGCCGGCCGGCGCGGACCAGGCGGGGGATGCCGGGCTCGTCGTCGAGCTCGGGATAGGGGTACGGCGAGCCGGCGTCGCGCAGGGCCAGCACGCCGGCGTCCCGGTCGGTGCGGGCCAGCTCGCGGGCCTGGTCGAGGTGCTCGATGGGCTTGGCGCCGTACTGGATGCCGAGGTGGCAGTGCGCGTCGACCAGGCCGGGGACGACGTAGCCGCCGTCGCTGATGGTGTCGGCGCCGGTGACCGGCTCGAGGGTGACCCGGTCACCGACCAGCCAGAGATCGCGGACCTCGTCATCGGGCAGCAGAACCCCACGCACATGCAACGCCATGGGTAAGTCCTACCCGATCAACGGCTCACCTGTCCCGGCGGGCGACCTCGCGAAGGCGATCACGTTTGCGGGTCCACGCCGGGAGGTCCAGGGTGACCTCCCAGGGCCGGTCGACGGTGACGACCTCGGCCGTCTGGAGCTCGCTCCGGTACGCCCCGTCGGATCCCAGGCAGTACTGCGTGAACGTCACACGCTCGGCCAGCGGATCGATGATCCAGTAGGACGGGATGCCCACCTCGGCGTACTTCGTCAGCTTGAGCTCGCGGTCGTGCCGCTTGGACGATTTGGAGACGACCTCGACGACGAGCGGCACGTCGCCCGGCAGCACCGGGGAGCAGCCGGCGCCTTCCTCGCGGATGAGCACGACGTCCGGGCGCAGCTCGTTGTGCCCGTCGATCAGGATCGCCTGCTCGATATTGATGATGAATTCGTCGGGACAGTGCTCCTCGATCGCGCTGCCGACTCTCATGCTGAGAAGCTGGTGGAGGGGAAGGGCCAAGGGGGTCAAGACGAGCCTTCCGTCGATCAACTCATAGTGAAGATCCTCGGGGAGCTCCACGATGTCGTCGACGGTCAGGTCGTCTCGGCGCAGCAGATCAAGCTCGCCCGGCGAGAGCGAGCCCAAGGGCACGGAAATGGTCATCGGCTTCTCCTTGAGGGGTTCACCGTTCACCATACTAGCTCCGTGACTAGTTGTCGTGTGCCCGATATCAGCGCTTGTCGTCGCCGGGCTTCTTGGGGTTCTGGAGCTTGTTGAAGTCGATCTTCGGCAGCTTGAAGCCCGGCGGCAGCCCCTGCCCCGGCCCGCCCCCCAGCGCCCCCGGGTCCATCCCCGGCGGCAGCTGCGGCATCCCGCCCGGGAACCCGGCGGGCATCCCGCCCACCCGGGGCCGGTTGCCACCCTTGGTGCCCTTGCGCTTGTTCTTCGGGCTCTTGGTGGCCTTGCGGCGCCCGCCGCCCGGCAGCCCCATCATGCCGCCCATCTGCTTCATCATCTTCTGCGCGTCGGTGAAGCGGTTGAGCAGCTGGTTGACGTCCATCACCGTCACGCCGGAGCCGTTGGCGATGCGGGCGCGGCGGGAGCCGTTGATGATCTTCGGGTTGGTGCGCTCGCCCGGGGTCATCGAGCGGATGATCGCGGTGACCCGGTCGAAGTGGCTGTCGTCGAGCTCGGCGATCTGGTCCTTCATCTGGCCCATGCCGGGCATCATGGCCAGCACGTTGGCGATCGGTCCCATCCGGCGCACGGCGATGAGCTGGTCGAGGAAGTCCTCCAGGGTGAACTGCTCGCCACCGAGCAGCTTGGAGGTCATCTTCTCCTTCTGATCCTCGTCGAAGGCCTGCTCGGCCTGCTCGATGAGGGTCAGCACGTCGCCCATGCCGAGGATGCGGCTGGCCATCCGGTCGGGGTGGAAGACGTCGAAGTCCTCGAGCTTCTCGCCCGTGGACGCGAACAGGATCGGCTCGCCGGTGACGTGCCGCACGGACAGCGCCGCGCCGCCGCGGGCGTCGCCGTCGAGCTTGGACAGGACCACGCCGGTGATGCCCACGCCGTCGCGGAACGCCTCGGCGGTGGTGACCGCATCCTGGCCGACCATCGCGTCGATGACGAAGATGACCTCGTCCGGGTCGACGGCGTCGCGGATGTCGCGGGCCTGCTGCATCATCTCGGTGTCGATGCCGAGGCGGCCGGCGGTGTCGACGATGACGATGTCCTTCGCCGTCCGCCGGGCGTGCTCGATCGAGTCCTTGGCCACCTGGACCGGGTTGCCGACGCCGTTGCCCGGCTCCGGGGCGTACACGTCGACGCCGGCCCGGCCGCCGAGGACCTGGAGCTGGTTGACCGCGTTGGGGCGCTGCAGGTCGCAGGCGACCAGCAGGACCTGGTGGTTCTGGCCCTTGAGCCAGCGCGACAGCTTGCCGGCCAGCGTGGTCTTACCGGAGCCCTGCAGGCCGGCCAGCATGATCACCGTGGGCGGCTGCTTGGCGAACTGCAGCCGCCGGCCCTCGCCGCCGAGGACGGTGATGAGCTCCTCGTGGACGATCTTGATGATCTGCTGGGCCGGGTTGAGCGCCTGCGACACCTCGGCGCCGCGGGCCCGTTCCTTCAGATTGGCGATGAACGACTTGACCACCGGCAGCGCGACGTCCGCCTCGAGCAGCGCGAGACGGATCTCGCGCGCGGTGGCGTCGATGTCGGCGTCGGTGAGCTTGCCCTTGCCGCGGAGCTTGGTGAAGATCCCGGAGAGGCGGTCGCTCAAGGTGTCAAACACGGCGCAACTTCCCGTTGGTCAGAGGTGAGGAGATGACCGCAAGCCTAGCCGCCCGCCCGCACGCTCACCGGTTGCGCATCCGGTACGTCTTCGCCGCCGCCTCGATCCGCCGCTGGTTGCGGGTGCCCGGGGCCAGCGAGCGCTTGGCCCGGCCGTACAGATAGACCCCGCCGCCGACCACGATCGCGCCGACGATCAGGTACGCCAGCGCGCCGACCAGCACGTGCAGCAGCTGGATCGCCACCCAGCCCACCACGATGACGCCGGCGATCGTCGCCACCAGGTACGCGATTGCTTTACCCATCTCAGCCTCCCCGAGAAGTACCGACCCGTCGTCCACCATGCCTCGCCCACGCAAGCGGGCGCATCGGGGCGGACCCGTAGGGGTGGCCGGGCGGCATTCCGCCGCGCCACCTGCGCAAATCGCGTATACCGCAGTTAACAGGCGCAACTTCTGACATAGCACAGATGTCCGAAAAGCCGATATCGACCGCAACCTTCTGATGAATCGCGCCGTTGAGGCACGAGGAACCGGGCGGCCGACATCGGCCCCGACGAACATCCGGCGGAAGGACTACGGCGTGCCCCTGCGGCGGATCCTGCGATTGGCGCCCTGGGGAATCCGGGCGCGCATCCTCAGCACGGTCCAGCACCGGGTCCTGCCGCACGTCGCGCCCGAGCAGCGCCTCGGTATGGCCCGCCGGATCGTGCACCTGTCCGCGCCACCCCGGCTGCCGCTGATGCACACCCCGACGGAGGCGCCGACGATGCGGGTCCGCGCCGGGCGCGGCTGGGTCACCGCGCGCCGCGACCCGGCGGCCAGCCCGGCCGCGGTACGGCGGCAGAACCTCGACCGCGTCATCACCGCCCTGGACGCGGCCGGCGTCGACTGGTTCCGGGTGCCGACCCGCGCGCTGCTGCACACCGCTGTGGCCGTACCGGTGCAGCACCGGGCGCTGGTGGTCCGCCTGCTGGAGGAGCTCACCGCGGCCGGCGCCGGGGTGCTCCAGGTCGTCCGGCCGAGCGGGCACCAGGGCCGCCGGGCGCGCCGCACCGCGGACGTGCTGCGGGTCTGCTGGCCGGTCACCGACCCCGGCGGCAGCATGCTGCTCGGCCCCGACCTCGGGTGCGAGATCGAGTTCTGGCGGCAGCGGGACGGCACGCTGACCGGGCCGCGGGCCAACCCGATCGCCGACGTCATCCCGGCCGGCGAGCCGGTGGTCCGGGCCGACGAGTCCGCCTTCGGCGCGTTCAGCGCGCCCGACGACCCGGCCCGCTACCGGACCCGGGAGATCTTCACGACGCCCAGCCTGGACCGGATCAGCTTCCCGATCGACGCGGTCTACACCTGGGTCGACGGCAGCGACCCGGCCTGGCAGGCCCGCAAGGCCGCCGCGCTGGCCGCCAACCCCTGGCTGCACGACGCCAGCAAGCTGGCCAACAACGACTCCCGGTACACCTCCCGCGACGAGCTGCGCTACTCGCTGCGCGCGCTGCACTGCTTCGCCCCCTGGATCCGGCACGTCTTCCTGGTCACCGACGACCAGGTGCCGGCCTGGCTGGACACCGCCCACCCGCGGATCACCGTGGTCAGCCACAAGGAGATCTTCGGCCACACCGGCACGCTGCCGACGTTCAACTCGCAGGCCATCGAGTCCCGGCTGCACCGCATCCCCGGGCTCAGCGAGCACTTCCTCTACCTCAACGACGACGTCTTCCTGGGCCGCCCGGTGGGCCCGGAGCTGTTCTTCACCCCGGGCGGGCTGACCCGCTTCTTCCCCTCGACCGCGCTGGTCGACGCCGCGCCGCGCAGCCCCACCGACCCGCCGGCCGACTCGGCCGGCAAGAACAACCGCGAGCTGATCCGCAACGCCTTCGGCCGGGTGCTGACCCGCAAGATGAAACACACCCCGCACCCGTCGCGGCGCAGCGTCATCGCCGAGATCGAGGAGCGCTTCGCCGAGTACGTCGAGGCGACCGCCGCCCACCAGTTCCGCCACCCCGACGACATCTCCCTGCTGTCGTCGCTGCAGCAGTACTACGCCTACCTGACCGGGCGCGCGGTGCCGGGCACGATCCGGTTCCGCTACACCGACCTGGCCGCGCCGGTGACCCCGTTCAAGCTGGCCGACCTGCTGCGGCACCGCAACCTCGACGCGTTCTGCCTCAACGACATCGACTCCGACCCGGCCGTGGCGGCCGAGCAGGAGGCCATGCTGGCCGATTTCCTGCCCGCGTACCTGCCGTTCGTCTCGCCGTACGAGCTGAGCTCGCCACGGCCCGCCACCTCGGCGCCGCCGGCGCCCCCCACCCGGCCGGGCCGCCAGCCGGCCCGCGCCGGGCACGGCGCCGCGGGCGCCCTGCCCGCACAGCACGACCGCGGCACCGGAGAACAGACCTCCACCAACACGCCCGTCGCCTGACCGGCGTCCGACCAAGGAGACCCATTCCCGTGAGCTACGACGCCGTCATCCTGGGCCTCGGCTACGTCGGCCTGCCCCTGGCCCAGCAGGCCCTCCGGGCCGGCCTGTCCGTGCTCGGCTACGACGTCAACCCGGCGGTCGTCACGGCGCTGGGCGAGGGCCGCTCGCACGTCGACGACCTGTCCGACGCCGACGTGGCCGAGATGGTCGCCAGCGGATTCCGGACCACCGTGGACGAGACCCTGATCGCCACCGCGGACGTGGCGGTGATCTGCGTGCCGACGCCGCTGTCCGAGGGCGACGGGCCGGACCTGCGCGCCGTCACCGGCGCCGCCGAGGCGATCGGGCGCAACCTGCGCCCGGGCATGCTGGTGGTGCTCGAATCGACGACCTACCCGGGCACCACCGACGACGTGGTCCGCCCGCTGCTGGAGCGGCTCTCCGGCCTGGTCGCCGGGCGCGACTTCCACCTGGCGTTCTCCCCGGAGCGGATCGACCCGGGCAACGAGACCTTCGGCCCGCGCAACACCCCCAAGGTGGTCGGCGGGTACACCGGCGCGTGCACCGAACGGGTGGCCGCGTTCTACGGGCGCTTCGTCGACACGGTGGTACGTACCCGCGGCACCCGCGAGGCCGAGACGGCCAAGCTGCTGGAGAACACGTACCGGCACGTCAACATCGCGCTGGTCAACGAGATGGCCCGGTTCTGCCACGAGCTCGGCATCGACCTGTGGGACGTCATCCACGCCGCGTCCACCAAGCCGTTCGGCTTCCAGGCGTTCTACCCCGGCCCCGGCGTCGGCGGGCACTGCATCCCGATCGACCCGAACTACCTGAGCCACAACGTGCGCAGCAAGCTGGGCTACCCGTTCCGGTTCGTGGAGCTGGCCCAGGAGATCAACGCGACGATGCCGGCGTACGTGGCCCGGCGGGCGCAGAACCTGCTCAACGCCGACGGGCAGGCCGTGCACGGGGCGCGGGTGCTGCTGCTCGGGGTCACGTACAAGCCGAACATCGCCGACCAGCGGGAGTCGCCGGCCACCCCGCTGGCGCGGCAGCTCATCGCGCTCGGCGCGAAGGTGACCTTCCACGACCCGTACGTGCAGCAGTGGAGCGTGCCCCGCACCGACGACCTGGAGGGCGCCGCCGCGGCCGCCGACCTGGTGATCCTGGTGCAGCACCACCGCGAGTACGACGCCGACCACCTGGCCGGGATCGCCAAGCGGTTCTTCGACACCCGGGGCGTGACCCACGGCGACCAGGCCCACCGGCTGTGACCGGGACCTCCACCGCGCCGGTCACGCCCGCGCCCCGGCGGCACCGGTCCACCGGGACCACTCCGGGGCTGACCGTGGCACCGGAACCGGCCCGGCACCGGCGGGACATCGAGGGGCTGCGGGCCGTCGCGGTGCTGCTGGTGGTCGCGTACCACTGCGGTCTGCCGTTCCTCGGGGGCGGCTACATCGGCGTCGACGTCTTCTTCGTCATCTCCGGCTTCCTCATCACCGGGCTGCTGCTGCGCGAGGCGCAGCGCACCGGCCGCGTGTCGATCCCCCGGTTCTACGCGCGGCGGGCGCTGCGGCTGCTGCCCGCCTCGACCCTGGTGATGGTCGCGACCGTGGCCGCGTCGGCGCTGTGGCTGCCGCCGCTGCGGCTCTCCGAGATCGTCTCGGACGCGCTGCACACCTCGGTCTACGCGATGAACTGGCGGCTGGCCGCCATCGGCACCGACTACCTGAGCGCGGACGCCGCCCCCTCGCCGCTGCAGCACTTCTGGTCGCTGGCCGTGGAGGAGCAGTTCTACCTGGTGTGGCCGCTGCTGCTGCTCCTGGTCGTACGCCGCGGGGGCCGCGGGCTGACCGGGGTGCTGGCGGCGCTCACCGCCGTGTCGCTGGCGGTGTCGGTGTGGCAGACGCAGCACAACGCCGGGTGGGCGTACTTCGGGGCGCACACCCGCGCCTGGGAGCTCGGCGCGGGGGCCCTGCTCGCCGTCGGGGCCGCGCGGCTGCGGCACATGCCGCCGCTGCCGGCCAAGCTGCTGGTCGGCAGCGGGCTCGCGGCCATCGTGGTGGCGGCGCTCAGCTTCACCGCGGCGACGCCGTTCCCCGGGTACGCCGCGCTGCTGCCCGTGCTCGGCACCGCGGCGGTCATCGCCGGTGGCTGCGCCCGCCCGGCCGGGCCGCTGGGCCTGCCGGCGCTCCAGGTCATCGGCCGGCTCTCGTACTCCTGGTACCTGTGGCACTGGCCGGTGCTGCTCATCGCCCCGTTCGCGGCCGGCCGCCCGCTCAGCACCGCGGAGAACATCCTGGTCGCCACCGGGGCGCTGGTGCTGGCCGCGCTGACGTACGCGCTCGTGGAGAACCCGGCCCGGCACCTCGCCGTCCTGCGCGACCGGCCCGGGCGCGGCCTGGGCGCCGGGGCGGCCCTGTCGCTGACCGCCGCCGGGCTGTGTGTGCTGATCACCCTCCTGGTCGGCGACACCGGCGGCACCGGCTACCGGGCGCCGGCGCTGACCGGCGTGGCCAAGCTGCAGCAGAACCTGGCCCTGGCCGCCGGGATGCCCGCCGTCCCGGCCAACCTCACCCCGGCGCTCGCGGCGGCGGCCAAGGACAAGCCGCGGCTGTACGCCGACAAGTGCTCCCCGGCCTTCGCCGACCCGCGCGTCAAGACCCCGTGCGCGTACGGCGACCTGACCTCGCCCACCACCGTCGTGCTGTTCGGCGACTCGCACGCCGGCCACTGGTTCCCCGCGCTGGAGAAGATCGCCCTCGACCGCCGCTGGAAGCTCGTGGTGGTCACCAAGAGCGCCTGCTCGGCGGCCGACGTGGTGATCTACGAGGACGCCCTCAAGCGCCGCTTCACCGAGTGCGTCCAGTGGCGCCGGTCGGCCTGGCGCTACATCCGGTCGCTGCGCCCGGCGAAGGTCGTGATGGCCTCGACCATGCCGAACTCACCGCTGCTGGACGTGACCGGCTCGCTGGACGACGCCTGGACCGCCGCCTGGCGCCGCTCGATCGACGCGGTCCGGGGACCCGGCACCGAGGTCTACTACGTCAACGACACCCCGTGGCAGGCCCGCAACGTGCCCGACTGCCTGTCGGCACACCTCGACGATCCCTCGGCGTGCGCCCGCAGCCGGGCCGACGCGGTCCAGTTCCGGTCGCGCCGGGCCCTGATCACCCGGGCGGCGCGGGCCGAGGGCGCGACCGTCATCGACCCGCTGCCCTGGCTGTGCACCGCGACGGCCTGCCCGGTCATCGTGGGCAACCTGCTGGTCTACAAGGACCAGCACCACATCA
The DNA here is from genome assembly GCF_016862275.1 of Actinoplanes nipponensis. GTDB lineage: Bacteria > Actinomycetota > Actinomycetes > Mycobacteriales > Micromonosporaceae > Actinoplanes > Actinoplanes nipponensis. The sequence continues at coordinate 24,817 of NZ_BOMQ01000077.1, forward strand.
CCACGGCGTACAGCCGGCTGCTGGCGCCGCTGCTCGCGGAGAAGCTGAAACCGTGATCACCGGCCGCTTCCGCTCCCGTTCCGCACCCGGCCGGCCCCGCGGCCGCAACGGGCGTACGGCAGGCACCCGGGCGGCAACCCAGCCCTCACACCAAGGCACCTGAACAGGCATCAGCGAACCCTGCGGGACCTCCGAAGGGAATGGCGTACCTGGCGAACGAAGCGTCCAGGCGGTGTTCCTCGAAAGGTTGACCCGTGCAGAAGACCCTGGTCCGTCGCCTCGCCACCCTCGCGATGATCCCCGCCGCGCTGTTCGGCGCGCTCGCCGTCGCCGCCCCGGCCGAGGCCGCCACCCCGTCGTTCACCACGCTGCAGACGCAGATCGTCAGCCTGTCGAACAAGGAGCGGGTCAAGGCCGGCTGCGCGGGCCTGCGGGTCAACGCCCAGCTGCTCTGGGCCGCCCGCGGCCACAGCAAGTACATGGCCACGACCGGCAAGTTCAGCCACACCGGCTCGGCCGGCTCCACGTTCATCGCCCGGGCCCGCAGCGCCGGCTACTCCGCCGCCCGCAGCGAGAACATCGCCTGGGGGTACCGCAGCGCCGCCGAGGTCGTCAACGCGTGGATGAAGAGCCCGGGCCACCGCCGCAACCTGCTCGACTGCGGCGCCAAGACGTTCGCCGTCGGCGTCGTGTTCTCCGCCAACGGCAACCCGTACTACACCCAGGACTTCGGCAGCCGCTGATCGCGGCCCGCCCCGGACCCACCTCTCCCCCGGACCGGCCGGCATGCCCCCGCATGCCGGCCGGTCGCTTCCCGTCGTGGGCCGGTCAGACGGTGACCGGCGTGCCGGTACGCGAGTACGACAGCACCGCGTGCCGCCCGAGCAGCCGCTGCTCCTCGGTCAGCCCCGGCACCTCGGCGGTCCACCGGCGGACGGCCTCCCGTTCGTCCTGCCGGTTCGCGTCGTCCAGCACCACCGTGGCCGTCCCGGCGAGCCGCTTGGCCAGCACGGACAGCGCCGGGTAACGCGCGTCCGGCCCGGTCGCCGCGGGCGGGCCGTCGACCAGCAGCAGGTCGATGCCGGTGAGGTCGGTCAGCTTGTCCACGTCGTACCACTGGTAGGCGGTGCCGTTGGCGGTGAGCTCGCGCAGGGGGGCGTCGCGGACCTCGGCCACGGCGGTGAGGCCGTGCGCGGTGAGCATCGTGCGGGTCTGCCGCGCGTAGTCGGCGTCGTGGTCCAGCGAGACCAGCTTGCCGCCGTGCTGCTCCAGCGCGTACGCCAGCCACACCGTCGAGGTGCCGCTGCCCAGCTCCACCACCAGGCCGGGCCGGCGCAGCCGGACCAGGTGCAGCAGTTCGAGCAGGTCGGTCGGGTTCAGCGCGAAGTCGCCCGAGGACGGCATCGGCGCCCGGGGCGTGAAGTGCTGGAAGAGCTGGACGAGGGCCTCGATCTCCCGGCTCTGCGCGCGCAGCAGCAGGTCCGTGCCGTGCCCGCTCTGGCGCAGCCCGCGGGTGATGGTCCGGGTCAGTTCCTGGTGCCGGTCGCCGGCGGTGAGCCGTTCCTTCTCCACCGTCGCGACGACCCGGCGCTGCATCTGCTCGACGACCGTGCGGATCTCGCGGTGCGCGTGCTGGTTGGCCCGGTGCACCCCGCCGATCCAGCGGGACAGGTGCAGGATGCCCAGCAGCACGGCGAGCAGCAGCCCGGCCACCAGCGACAGCGCCAGGCCCTGGTGTCCCGTGCCGGCCGACCACCAGACCCCGGCGCACAGCGCCAGGATCACCATGAGGACCACTGCCTGGGGGCGCGTCACGCTGCGCAGCCGCCCCGCCAGCCGACCGCCGAACCGGACCAGGCTGCTCATCGAAGGACCTCCAGAGTCGTGCGCGCCGGGCCGGCGCGGGTCACCACGTTCGCCTAACGCCCGCGGCGACACCGTCGTTACGGTCGCACCGTCAATGCGCCGCGCTGGGCCGGGGCGACCGGGTGCGGCGCGGTCACGATGCCCGCGATCCGGTCGACGAACAGCTGCGGATGGTGCGCCTGGGCCACCACGGACCGGGCCCGGCGGCTCTGCTCGGCGTAGAGCTCCCGGTCCGCGTGGTAGCGCTGGATCGTCGCCTCGGCCTCGCCCGGTCCGCAGTAGACGGCGGCGTCGCCGAAGACCGCCGCGTGCCGCTCGGGCATCACCACCACGCAGCCCACGGCGGCCGCCTCCAGGGCCGGCCGGGAGAACGTCTCGATCCGGTCCGGGCTGGGGAAGTGCAGGTAGAAGTCGAGCTGGTGGACGAAGGTCCGCAGGTCGAGGTCGGCCGCGTCGTAGACCAGCCGGGAGCGCTCCCCGCCGGGGTGGTATCCGGTACGCGGCCAGTCCGGCAGCCGCAGCCGCACGTCCCGGTCGCCCACCTCGTCGTACACGGTCAGCGCCGCCCGCACGTCGCCCGGCCAGACCGCCTCGTCGCCCAGGTCGGTGCCGACCACGGCCGGCCACGCGCCGGCGCCGGCCCGGCCGGCCGACCAGCGCTCGCCGTCCACCACCGCCGGCAGGTCGTACGGGGTCAGCTCGACGGTCTCGCCGCGCAGCACGGCCCGGACCTGCGGGTCCTGCGGGCACCAGAGCGGCTCGGGGCCGAACATCCGCAGCGCGGCCCGGGAGCAGTCGGCGGGCACGTACCGGCGGTCCGCGTCGTCCAGGCGCCCGGGCGCCTCGTCGGCCACGATCAGCACCTGGCGGCCCCGCAGCCGGCACGGGTCGTCGGGCGGGAACTGCAGCACCGCGGCGTGCCGCACGATGACCAGCTCGGCCCGGTTCTCGTCGTCCGGCAGCACCTGGTCCACCCGGCCGTCGTTGACCAGCCGCTGCAACGGCGCGCACAGCGGCCAGCGGCGCCGGGCCGGCGGGCGCAGCGACTCCAGCTGCATCACGGCGACCCGCAGCCCGCGCGCGATCAGCGCCCGGATCTCCTGCAGCCCCGACTGCTGCGCGCCCTGCAGGAAGCGCCAGTCGGCCACCATCACCACGTCGTACTCGGGCCGCCCGGCCGCCTCGCCGCGGGCCAGCCGCAGGTGGTCGGGGACGGCGAAGGGCCGCCGGCTGCCGTCGCGCGGGCGCAGCGGATCGGCCGACCGCGCCGCCACCCGCGCATGCCAGTGCTGGTACGCCGACATGTACGCGGTCCGCGCCGGGTGCATCCAGTACGGCCGGATCTCGGCGCGCGACAGCGAACCCGACGCGAGCCGGATCAGCGCCAGCGGGCGCGAGTCGACGTGCCGCACCGCCCGCCCGCCGAAGACCGCCTGCATCCGTCCGATGTACTCGGAGTCCGCGGCCTTGCGGACCGGGTCGAAGTAGCCCAGCCGCCCCGTCACCCGGGTCCGCCGGAACAGCAGGGACGACGGGTTGAACCGGCTGCGGCGCACGCCGGGCCGGGTGACCATCAGGTCCTCGGAGACGCCGAGGCCGTCGGAGGTGGTGGCGACCAGCTCGCGGTCCTCCAGCAGCGGCCGGACCTGCACCTCGAGCCGGCGCGGGTGGGACCAGTCGTCGGAGTCCTGGAACGCCACGAACTCGCCCTCGGCGACGTCCAGGCCGGCGTTGCGGGCCGCGTAGGTGCCCTGGTTGACCGGCTGCCGGAGCAGCCGGATCCGCCCGCCCAGGGCCACCGCGCGGGCCAGCACGGCGTCGAACTCCGGCGGCGACGCGTCGTCCACGATGATCACCTCGACGTTGCGCCAGGACTGGTCGAGGATCGAGCGGACCGCCGTGATCAGGCCCTCGCCGGGGCGGTAGGCGGTGACGACGACCGAGACCCGCTGCGGCTCGTCGATGCCCGCCACCGCGGTGGCCACGGTGAGCCGGTCGAACGGCGGCACCCCGGCCTTGTGCTCCAGCGCCAGCGGCGGCCCGGGCAGCAGCTTGCGGAACGCGGTCAGCCAGCCGATCACCGGCCCGCCCCCGGCGAACGGGTTGGCCAGGTCCAGCTCGAGGTCCGCCCGCACGCTGTCGCTGATCCGCCGGTACCCCGCCAGCAGCGGCCGGGCCCGCGCCGCGCCCTCCCAGGCCAGGACCAGCTGGACGTGCAACCCCTGGTGCGCGGCGGGCAGCGCGTCCGGGCCCAGGGCGGTGCGGATGAGCTCGTACACGGCCAGCGCGTCGGTGCGGTCCTCGGGCAGCAGGTCCTGCTGGGCCAGCGTCTGGGCCAGCCCGGCCAGGACGGCCGGGCGGACCTTGCGCCGCCGCTTGCGCAGCCAGCGCACGTCGCCGGCCCGGGCCGCGGCGAGCAGGTCCGGATAGGACGCCGCGGACTCGCCGAGCCCGGACCGGGCGAGCAGCAGCCGCGCGTCGCGCGAGCGGATCCGGACCGCGGTCGGCGGGAGGGCCATCCGGACGTGGTAGCGGGCGACCTTCAGGTAGTCGTCGAGCAGACCGGGTGTCTCCCCCATGCGGTAACCGACCTCATTCGCGTACGCCCTGGATGTCGCTAGGCGCAACGCCGGCGAGCCGATCGAGGTGACGGCCTTCAGACCGCGGCCAGCACCGCGGCCTCGACCCGCTCCCGCTCGGCCGGCTCGGCCCACGCGCCGACCAGGTAGAACGCGTCCACCACGTCGCCGCCCAGGGTGGAGATGCGGGCCGCGCGCACCTCGGCGCCGGCCTCGTCGAGCGCGCTGGCCACCCGGAACAGCAGCCCCGCGGAGTCCGCCGCGCGCAGCTCCAGCACCACCGCGTCGGTGGCGGCCGCGCGGTGCCAGACCACCCGGGGCGCCGCGCCGCCGCGGCTGGACATCGCCCGGGCCCGCAGCCGCTGGGTCACCGAGACGTCGCCGGCCGCGACCCGGCGCAGGTCGGCGGCCAGGGCCACCGGGTCCGCCGGGGAGCCGTACCGCGGCTGGGTGCGGAACTCGACGATGGCCCGGCCGTCCACCGTGCTCGCGTCGGCGCCGATCACGTCGAGGCGGTGCATGGCCAGGCACGCGGCCACCGAGCCGAGCAGGCCCCGGCGGTCGGCCGCAGCCACCGCGACCAGGTCCCCGTCCAGGTGTACGGCGGGCAGCTCACCCTCCAGCAGCTGCGGGTCGGGCTCGGGCGGCTCGGGCAGCGCGCCGGTGTCCAGGGCGGTGTGCACGCGGCGGACCAGCTCGGCGATCAGCCGGCCCTTCCAGTCCGACCAGGCGGCCGGGCCGGTGGCGTGCGAGTCGGCGCGGGCCAGCGCGTGCAGCAGGTCCAGGGTGGCGGCGTCGCCGACGGCCTCCGCGACGGTGGTGATGGTGACCGGATCGCTGAGGTCGCGGCGGGTCGCGACGTCGGGGAGCAACAGGTGCAGCCGGACCAGCTTCTCCACGGTGGCGACCTCCGCGGGCGGCAGGCCGATCCGGGTGGCGATCTCGGCGGCGATCGGGGCGCCGACCAGGCTGTGGTCGCCGGGCAGGCCCTTGCCGACGTCGTGCAGGAACGCGCCGATCAGCAGCAGGTCGGGGCGGTCCACCTCGCGGGTGTAGGCGCTGGCCTCGTACGCGGCCTGGACCAGGTGGCGGTCCAGGGTGAAGCGGTGGATCGGGTGGTGCTGCGGCAGGCTGCGCAGCCGGGCCCACTCCGGCAGCCATGCGTCGATCAGGCCGTACCGGTCGCAGGCCTCCCAGGCCGGCAGCAGCCCCGGGCCGGAGCCGAGCAGCGAGACCAGCGCGGCCCGGGCGGCGGGCGGCCACGGCGTCGGCAGCGGCGGGCAGAAGGCGGCCAGCCACTCGCAGGTGGCCCGGGCGATCGGCAGCCGGACCGTCGCGGCCGCGGCCGCGACCCGCAGGGACAGGCTGGGATCGGGCACCGGCCCGATGGCGGTACGGGCGAGCACCAGCTCGCCGTCCTGCTCGACCACGTCGCGGGCCACCGGGCGGCGCACCGGGGCCCCGGCCGGCGCACCCCGGCGGCGGCCGTTGCGCAGCCGGTCGGCGGCCCGCCAGGCGTCGTCCAGGGCGTGCGCGATGATCCGGGCGTCGCCGGCCACCCGGCGCAGCAGCGCGTCGCCGTCGTCGACCTCCAGCAGCTCGGCCACGGCGGCCCGTTCCTGGGCGACCAGCCGGTCCACCCGGCGGCCGACGGCCAGGTGCAGGGCGTCGCGGGTGTCGAGCAGCCGCAGGTTGGCGGCGCGGACGGCGGGGCGCATCGTGTCGGCGACGCCGGCCCGGCCGATGCCGCGCAGGATGGTGAGGTCGCGCAGGCCGCCGGCCGCCTCCTTGAGGTCGCCCTCGAGCAGGAAGGCCAGCTCGCCGTGGGTGGCCCAGCGGGCGGCGGTGAGCTCGCGCAGCTGCGGCAGCAGGCGTACGGCGGTGCGGCGCCACTGGTCGGAGGTGGCGGCGATCAGCTCGGCGGAGAGGGCGGCGTCACCGGCGATGTGCCGGGCGTCGAGCAGGCCGAGCGAGACCTTGACGTCGTCGTGGGCGACCGACAGCGCCTCGGGCAGGGTACGCACGGAGTGGTCGAGGCCCAGCCGCGCGTCCCAGATGGGGTACCAGAGCGCGGCGGCGATCCGGTCGATGCCGGCCGTGCCGTTGTGCAGCAGCACCAGGTCGAGGTCGCTGTGCGGGGCGCAGTCGCGCCAGCCCAGGCCGCCCACGGCGACGAGGCTGACGCCGGACAGGTGGCCGGGGAACATCCCGGCCAGCCACGCGTCGAGCGCCGCCGCCCGGCCGGACCGGGCGGCAGCGCCGAGGTGTTCGCGGAGCACGGACGGCGAGCCGCCGGACGGCACCTGGGGTGGCGCCGACGGCTCGCTGACCATGTAGTTCACTCGTCAGACCATCAGAGCGCGTCGAGCCCGCGCTCGCCGGTCCGGACCCGGACGACGTCCTCGACGGACGTCACCCAGACCTTGCCGTCACCGATCTTGCCGGTCCGGGCCGAGGTGACGACGGCGTCGACGACCTTCTCGACGTCGATCTCGTCGGTCAGCACCTCGACCTTGATCTTGGGTAGGAACTCCACCGTGTACTCGGCGCCCCGGTACACCTCGGTGTGGCCCTTCTGCCGTCCGTAGCCCTGTACCTCGCTCACGGTCAGGCCCGCCACGCCGAGCGCGTGCAGAGCCTCCTTCACCGCGTCGAGCTGGTACGGCTTGATGACCGCGGTCACCAGCTTCATGCTCAATCCCTCCATCGCAGCCATCTGGGAAACTTAACCGGCGACCTTTTCGCTGACGGAAGGCTTCCCGTCAGCGCTGCTGCCCGAGGGCGTGATCCCGGCCATCGCGAACGCGCCGGCCGAGCCCGTGGAGGGCGAGGTGTCGTAGGCGCTCTCGGCGTGCTCGGCGACGTCGATGCCGGTGATCTCGGCCTCGTCGCTGACCCGCAGGCCCTTGGCCGCCTTGATGACGAAGGCGATGAGCGCCGCGATCACCAGCGAGTAGACGGTGACCGCCGCGCTGCCGACGAACTGCCGGCCGAGCTGGGCCAGGCCGCCGCCGTAGAAGAGGCCCTCGCTGGCGCCCAGCCCCGGGTCGCCGTTGATGGCCGCGTTGACCTGCGAGGTGGCGAAGAAGCCGAGCGAGAGCGAGCCGATCCAGCCGCCGACGAAGTGCACGCCGACCACGTCGAGCGAGTCGTCGTAGCCCAGCTTGTACTTCAGGCCCACGGCCAGCGCGCAGACGGCGCCGGCGATGAGGCCGATGACCACGGCGGGCAGCGGCGCGACGAAGCCGCAGGCCGGGGTGATGGCCACCAGGCCGGCGACCGCGCCGGAGGAGGCGCCGACCAGGGTCGGCTTGCCGTCGCGGATCCATTCCACGACGACCCAGCCCAGCAGGGCGGCGGCCGTGGCGACCTGGGTGTTGATGAAGGCGAAGACGGTGGTGCCGTCCACGGTCAGCTCGGAGCCGGCGTTGAAGCCGAACCAGCCGAACCACAGCAGGCCGGCGCCGAGGGCGACGAACGGCACGTTGTGCGGCTTGAAGCTCTCCCGCGGCCAGCCGGCCCGCTTGCCGAGCACCAGGATCAGGCCGAGCGCGGCGGCGCCGGCGTTGATGTGCACCGCCGTGCCACCGGCGAAGTCGAGCGCGTGCAGCTTGCCGCCGATCCAGCCGCCACCCCAGACCCAGTGCGCGACCGGGACGTAGACCAGGGTGAACCAGGCCAGCGCGAAGATGACCCAGCCGCCGAACTTCATCCGGTCGGAGACCGCGCCGCTGATCAGCGCGACCGTGATGATGGCGAACATCATCTGGAAGACCATGAAGGCGTACGTGGGGATGCCCGTGCCGGCCCCCAGGAACAGCCACTCCTCGGAGATGCCCGAGGTGCCGGTGCCGAAGTACTGGCTGAAGCTGCCGATCACGTTGTTCAGGCCGGCGCTGTCGTTGGTGCCGAACGCCAGGGTGAAGCCGTAGACGACCCACAGAACGGAGATGAGCCCGATGCACGAGAAGCTCATCATCATCATGTTCAGTACGCCCTTGGACCGGTTGAGGCCACCGTAGAACAGCGCCAGGCCCGGAGTCATAAGCAGAACGAGCGCAGACGACAGGAGCAACCAGGCGGTATTGCCGGTGTTGATCTCCACGCTGCCTCCTCTCGGATAAAGGTGTCCTCCCACACGGCCCACGCGGCAACGTCGCCACCTGGCCGGTTCGGGCGGAAGCCTTTCGTTCCGCTGTTTCGCGCACGGTCTACGCGCGGTTTCCGGCGCGTGACGGGTTGTTTCGTACGTGTGAAGAAACTCTCACAGCCGCCGGAACGAAGCGCGCTGAACTGGGGCAATACCGCTCAGCGGAGGGCGTACTCCAGGGTGTGCCGCTCGTAATCAAGCAGCCGCAGGTCCCGCATCGGGCGGCGCAGGTGGCCCTTGTGCACGATCCGGACGAACGCCGGATCACCCGCGGCGGCCATCCGCCGGATGCCCTCCACGTGGTCCACGATCCGCTTGCGAATGGTGCGGACCAGCCGGTGCCGGTCGCGCGGGATCAGCCCGTACGCGTCGGCGAACAGCCGCAGCCGGCGGGGCCGGTTCGGTCGCTTCCAGCCCAGCGTGTACGAATCCCGGTCGCTGAACAGCGGCACCCAGGTCCACGCCGCGTACGCCACGTCGTAGATCCGGGCGCCCGGGGACGCCAGGTCGAAGTCGATCAGGGCCAGCGTGCCGTCCGGGCGCCAGACCACGTTGTGCGGGGCGGCGTCGTGGTGGCAGATCACCTCGGTGTCCGGCGGCGGCGGGCCGAACGAGCGCCAGACCGCGCCGGGCGGAGGCTGGAAGCCGTACTGCGCGTCGTGGAACATGCGCAGCATCGTGGCCACCGTGACCAGCGCCTCCTCGGTCGTCCAGTGCGGCGCGAGTGGGTACTCGCCGCACTCGCCGTCCAGGTACGACAGCACCTCGCGGCCGCGGTCGTCCATGCCCAGGGCGTGCGGCGAGCCGGTGAAGCCGACCCGCTGCAGGTGGTTGAGCAGCGCGTGCACGGCCGGGGTCCACGGGCCGGCGTTGCGCCGGACAGTGTCACCGACCTTGGAGACCGTGCTGACGTTGCCGCCGTGGAGCGGGATCTCGCGAAGGTCGCGTTCCTGCGTCACCCACGACCTCCCCTAGAAGTGCCCAGCGGTGCGGGCCTGCCGCCCCCGAGACTACGCGTCGGTGCCAAGCAGGGCCTCGACGAAGGCGGCGGGCTCGAACGGCGCCAGGTCGTCCGGGCCCTCGCCCAGACCCACCAGCTTGACCGGGATGCCCAGCTTGTTCTGCACGGCGATGACGATGCCGCCCTTCGCGGTGCCGTCCAGCTTGGTCAGCACCACGCCCGTGACGTCCACCACGTCGGTGAACACCCGGGCCTGCTCCAGACCGTTCTGGCCGGTGGTGGCGTCCAGGATGAGCAGCGTCTCGTCGACCGGGCCGTGCTTCTCCACCACCCGCTTGACCTTGCCCAGCTCGTCCATGAGGCCGACCTTGTTCTGCAGGCGGCCGGCGGTGTCGATCAGCACCGTGTCGACGCCGGTGTCGATGCCGCGCCGGACCGCGTCGAACGCCACACTCGCCGGGTCGCCGCCCTCGGGGCCGCGGACGGTCTCGGCGCCGACCCGCTCGCCCCAGGTGGCCAGCTGCTCGGCGGCCGCGGCCCGGAAGGTGTCGGCCGCGCCCAGCAGCACCGTACGGCCGTCGGCGATCAGCACCCGGGCGACCTTGCCGCAGGTGGTGGTCTTGCCGGCGCCGTTGACCCCGACCACCAGCACGACCGCCGGGCGGCCGTCGTGCGGCGCCGTGCGCAGGCTGCGGTCCATCCCGGGCTCCAGCGCGGCGACGAGCTCCTCGGCGAGCTGCTCGCGCACCTCGGCCACGGTCCGGGTGCCCAGCACCCGGACCCGCTCGCGCAACCGCGCGACCAGCGCCTGGGTGGCCTCGACGCCGACGTCGGCGGAGATCAGGCTGTCCTCGATCTCCTCCCAGGCGTCCTCGTCGAGGTGATCGCGGGAGAGCACGCTGAGCAGGCCCTTGCCGAGCAGGCTCTGCGAGCGGCTGAGCCGGGCCCGCAGCCGCACCAGGCGACCGGCGGTCGGCTCGGGCCGCTCGATCGTCGGCGCCTGCACCAGCGGGGGCAGCTCGTCGGGCAGGGTCGGGAGCGTCGGCTCCGCGACCTCGGCCGGGGGACGCTCGAGCGTGGTGGTGGATCCGCCGGTGGGCGGCGGCAGCTCACGCCGGCGGAGCCGGGGCACGACCAGACCGATGGCCCCGACCACCAGCACCGCCAGCAGGATCAGGGAGGCGACCACGTATTCCATTCCGAAATCCTGACAGATGTCCCGCGGGCCCGTGGTGCCACCCGCCCCCGCGGCCGCCGCCACGCCGGGTGATCTTGCCGTCTCGCAACGCACGCTGGCGGAACGCCCGGCCGCTCGGGGAGGATGGGCAGCATGTCGCGCCCCGCGGAGCTCCGTTGACCGCCCATCTGCTGATCGGCCCCGTGCTGCGCCGGGTGGTGGGCGACCGGGCGACGATCTGGGTGGAGACGACCGCGCCCGCCGAGGTGCGGGTCGAGGTCTCCGGCGGCGGCGCCGGCGCCGCGCCCACCTTCTGCACGTACGGGCACCACTACGCGATCGTGATCGTCGAGGGGCTGGTCCCCGGCACGGCCCACGAGTACCAGGTGTGGCTGGACGACGGGCAGGTGTGGCCGCAACCGGGGTCGCCGTACCCGCCGAGCCTGATCGTCACCCGCGCGGCCGAGGACGCCGGCCAGCCGGTGAGCATGATCTTCGGCTCCTGCCGGGAGGCCACCCAGCAGGCCACCGGGCGCAAGCTGCCGCCGGACGCGCTGGACGCGTACGCCCGGCGGTTGATGACCGACCCCAGCTCCGGCGACCTGCGCCCCGACCTGGTGGTGTTGCTCGGCGACCAGGTGTACGCCGACAAGACCTCGGCCAAGGTCCGCCGCTTCCTGCGCCGCCGCCGCCCGGCCGGCCACGACGCCCCGGCGCACGAGGTCGTCTCCTTCGACGAGTACACCAAGCTCTACCTGGAGAGCTGGCGCGATCCGGAGGTGCGCTGGCTGCTGTCCACCGTGCCGAGCGTGATGATCTTCGACGACCACGAGATCATCGACGACTGGAACACCTCGGCGTCCTGGCGCCGGGACATGTCGGGCCAGCAGTGGTGGTCCGAGCGGATCGCCAGCGGGCTGGCCTCGTACTGGGTCTACCAGCACCTGGGCAACCTGAGCCCGGACGAGCTGCGGGCCGACCCGCTGCTGGCCAAGCTCACCGCGGTCGAGGACGGCACGTCGCTGCTGCACGACTTCGGCCTCTCGGTCGACAAGCCGTCCTCGGCGGAGAACACCGACCGGCCGTACCAGTGGAGCTTCGCGCTGGACCTCGGCCGCACCCGGCTGATCATGCTGGACAACCGCTGCAACCGGGTGCTGACCCCGGGCCGGCGGGAGATGCTGCCCGCGGCCGAATGGGGCTGGTTCGTCGACCAGGCGCACGGCGACTACGACCACCTGGTGGTCGGCTCCTCGCTGCCGTGGCTGATGCCGCCGGCCATCCACCACCTCGAGGCCTGGAACGAGCGGCTCGCCGACTCGGCCGGGGCCCGGCGCGCGGCCCTGGCGGAACGCGTCCGGCGGGCCTTCGACCTGGAGCACTGGGCGGCGTTCACCCGCTCGTTCGACGCGCTCACCGAGCTGTTCCGCCGCCTCGGCGAGGGCGGCCCGGAGGCGCCCGGCCACCGCGTCGGCGCCGGCGGGGCGTACGCCGCACCGGCCTCGATCAGCGTGCTGTCCGGCGACGTGCACCACTCGTACGTGGCCCGCGCCGACCTGGGGCCCGCCGTCACGACCCCGGTGCACCAGCTCACCTGCTCGCCGATCCACAACCAGGTGCCGGCGGTGCTGCGGCCGCTGATGCGCTTCAGCTGGTCGCGGCTGGCGGCCCGGGGCGTGCGCGGGGTGGCCCGCAGCGCCGGGGTGCAGCGGCCGTCGGTGGGCTGGCGGCGGCTGGCCGGGCCGTACTTCGGCAACGCGGTGAGCACGCTGCGGCACGAGGGCGCGCGGGCCGACGTACGGGTCGAGGGAACGACCCGGGACGGCGAGCTGACCACGGTCGCGGACGTACGCCTGCGGGACGCGTGAGCCGGAAAGTGTCACAGGGGCGGGGCATGATGTGCCCGTGAATTCCTGGAGAGCTCCCGAGGCGCACCGCGTCCCCGAACCCCACACCGGCGACGAACGGGCCATGCTCGAGGGCTGGCTCGACCTGCACCGCCAGACGCTGGTGCTGAAGTGCGCCGGCCTGACCGCCGAGCAGCTCAAGCTCCGCTCCGTCGAGCCGTCGACCCTGTCGCTGCTCGGGCTGCTGCGGCACATGGCCGAGGTGGAGCGCGGCTGGTTCCGCATCCACGCCGCCGGCGAGCAGCTGGAGCCGATCTACTGCTCGGAGACGAACGAGGACGGCGACTTCGACGACGTGGACGGGGCGGACGCGGCGGCCGACCACGCCACGTTCCTGGCCGAGATCGAGGCGGCCCGGGCGGCGGTGGCCGGGTTGTCGCTGGAGCACGAGTTCGCCACCGAGCGGCGGCCGGCGATCAGCCTACGGTGGGTCTATCTGCACATGATCGAGGAGTACGCGCGGCACAACGGGCACGCCGACCTGCTCCGCGAGCGCATCGACGGCGCCACCGGCGACTGACCCGCACGGGGTGGCTCCGGGGCGGTCCGGGGCGGCCCGCGGGCGGGGTCAGCCGGCGGCGGGCAGCGCGGCCGCGCCCTGGTCCTGCAGCGAGAAGGTGGTCCGCATCGGGGAGTCACCCAGCTTCTCGGCCAGCAGCCCGGACTCCCCCATCGGATGCCACTGCAGGACGGCGTCCCGGTTCCGCACGAGGTAGGTCATGCGCCCCTCGCCGTCCTCGCCGACCGCCTCGAAGGTGAACAGCTGCGCCGGCTCGCCCGCGTCGCACGCCGCCGTGACCACGGTGAGCGGGCCCGGGCCCTGGCCGCGCACCTGGAGGCAGAACGGTTCGCCGCCGGCGCGCAGGGCGCCGGTCTTGATGAGGCGCTCCTTCGCGCCGCGGGCCTTGGGCACCGGCACGAACAACGCCCGCTCGGCGTAGTCGTCGGTGACCTGGACCCGGCCGGCCGCGGTCACCGCCAGCACCGAGTCGGGCAGTTCGGTGTCGTCGAGCCGGGGCAGGAAGAACACCTGCCGCTTGCCGTCCAGCGCGCCGGGCGGCGGCGGCGCGCCCCCGAGCTCGGCCGTCGCGCCGGATCGCGCGGGCGGCGTCGCCGTCGGCACCCCGGCGGCGTCCGGGGAGCCCGCGGAGCAGCCCGGCAGGGCGAGCGCGAGCGTCATCGCCCCGAGCAGCGTGCCACGCATGGAGATCCTCTCTCAGCCGCGGCCAGCCTACGTCGCCGCGCCGGGACCCGTCCGCCGATGGAGCCCGGTCAGGCCGGCAGCGCCAGGGCCTTGCGCAGATACGGCAGGTCCTGCGGGCCGCTCCACCGCAACGAGGGCAGCTGCGCCACGCGGGCGCCCCGCACCGCGCGGTCGTCGTCGTCCACGAACAGCACCCACGGCGGTTCCTCGTGCAGCGCGGCGCAGGCCCGCTCGAAGAACTCCGGGGCCGGCTTGTGCACCTTCAGCTCCCACGAGCTGACCACCGCGTCGAACTCGCCGGTCAGGCCGAGCGCGTCCAGGTCACCGCGGAGCAGGTCGGTCGCGTTGGTCGCCAGCCCCACCGGGCGGCCGGCCGCGCGCACGTCGCGGACGAAGGCCAGCACCTCGGGGTCGACGACGCCGCGGTGCTGCTGCCATTCGGCCACCGCCGTCTGCGCGTCGGCCTCCGGCAGGGGCAGTCGCCGGGCCACGAGCTGCATCCACTCGGCGTCCGTGATCTCGCCGGCCACCGCCGGGCGCAGCAGGTCCCAGGACATCGCGGTGCCGATCAGGGCGCCCGGTTCCAGCCCGTACGCGTTCTCCACCGCCGCCGGCACCGCCGGGTCCCAGCGGCGCAGCACGCCGTCCAGGTCGATGAGCATGGCCCGGGCGGGTTGGCGGAGCATGAGGGTCTATTCCTCCGGTTCTCGGTTCAGCCGCTGGCTGATGACCTGGGTGACGCCGGCCCGCATCGTGACGCCGTAGAGGGCGTCGGCGACCTCCATCGTGCGCTTCTGGTGCGTGATGATGAGCAGCTGGCTCTTCTCCCGCAACTGCTGGAAGAGCGTAATCAACCGGCCCAGGTTGACGTCGTCGAGGGCCGCCTCGACCTCGTCCATGATGTAGAAGGGGCTGGGGCGGGCCCGGAAGATCGCGCAGAGCATGGCCACCGCGGTCAGCGAGCGCTCGCCGCCGGAGAGCAGCGACAGCCGCTTGATCTTCTTGCCCGGCGGCCGGGCCTCGACCTCGACGCCGGTGGTGAGCATGTCCTCGGGGTCGGTGAGCACCAGCCGGCCCTCGCCGCCGGGGAAGAGCACCTGGAACACGGCCTGGAACTCGCGCGCGGTGTCCTCGAACGCGGAGGTGAAGACCTCCAGGATGCGGTCGTCGACGTCCTTGACCACGGTGAGCAGGTCCTTGCGGGTGGCCTTGAGGTCCTCGAGCTGGTCGGAGAGGAACTTGAAGCGTTCCTCCAGCGCGGCGAACTCCTCCAGCGCCAGCGGGTTGACCTTGCCCAGCAGCGCCAGGTCGCGTTCCGCCTTGTTGGCCCGCTTCTCCTGGGTGGGCCGGTGGAACGGCACCGGCTCGGGCAGCTCCTTGCCGTCCTTCTCGGCCTGGGCGGCCTCGGCCTGGCTGGGCGGCACGAGCTGGGCCGGGCCGTACTCGGCGACCAGCGTGTCGACGTCCAGGGAGAAGTCCTCGGCCGCCTTCGCCTCGAGCTGTTCGATGCGCAGCCGCTGCTCGGCGCGGGCCACCTCGTCGCGGTGCACCTCGTTGGTCAGCCGCTCCAGCTCGGCCACGAGGCGCTTCGCGCTCGCGCGGACCTCCTGCAGCTCGGCCTCCCGGGCGGTACGCGCCCGGGCCAGCTCGTCGCGCGCCTCGACGGCGGCGGCCAGCGAGACCGCGACCCGCGACATCGCCGCGGCGGCGCCCAGGGCGACGGCCTTGGCGATCTCCGCGCCCCGGGCGCGGGCGGCCCGGCGGGCGGCCGCGCGCTCCCGGGCCTGGCGTTCCTGGGTGGCCTGGCGCAGCAGGGAGTCGGCCCGCCCGGAGATCGAGGAGACCCGCTCCTCGGCGGTACGGACGGCGAGCCGCACCTCCATCTCGTTCTGCCGGGCCTGGGGCACCAGGGCCGAGAGGGTGTCGCGTTCCTCGGTGGACGGCTCCTCGTCGATCGGGGTGGCCTCGGCGAGCCGCAGCCGCTCCTCCAGCTCGGCCAGCCCGGCCAGGTCCCGGTCGCGGTTGGCCTCGGCCTTCTGCCGGGACGCGCCGAGCCGCTCCGACTCGGCCTTGGCGGACCGGGCCGCGGCGCCGAGCTCGGCCAGGCGGCGGGCGGCGGCGTTGCGCTCGCCCTCGGCGGCGCGCTTGGCGGCGGCCGCGACGCTGACCGCCTCCTTGAGCTCGGCGACCTCGGCACGCGCGTCGGCGAGCCGGCCCTTGAGCACCGTGATCAGTTCCTCGGCGGTCTCCCGGTTGGCCCGGGCCTCGTCCACCGCCGCCTGGACCTCGATGTAGCTGGTGGCCTTGCCGGAACCGCCGGCGGCCGCGTGCGCGCCCAGCACGTCGCCGTCGGGCGTGACCGCGCGCAGCTCCGCGTTCCCGGCGACCAGGCGGGTCGCGGCGGCGAGGTCGGTGACCAGCACGACGTCGCGCAGCGCCCGGTTGAGCGCCGGGCGGATGGTGTCGGGGCACTCGATGACGTCGGGCGCCCAGATGGCGCCCTCCGGCAGCGCCGGCCGCAGGCTGTCGAGCGGGCCCTGCATGCCCGGCGCGGCCGGGCCGGCCACGACCAGCGCGGCCCGGCCGGCGTCGGCGATCTTGAGGGTGCGCATGGCCTCGACGGCCTCGTCGACGCCGCTGAGGGCCACCGCGTCGGCGAGCACGCCGAGCGCCGCCGCCAGCGCGGCCTCGTGGCCGGGCCGGACGGTGAGCATCGAGGCGAGCGAGCCGAGCAGGCCGGGGACCTGGTCGGCCTTGGCCAGCAGCGCGCCGGCGCCGTCCTTGCGGCGCAGGCCGAGCGCGAGCGCTTCCTCGCGGGCCTTCCAGCTCGCGGCGTCCTTCTCGGCCGCGCGCTCGGCGTCGGACAGCTCCTTGACCACCGCGGCTCCGCGGTCGTGCGCGGCGACCGCCTCGGCGTGCCGCTCGTCGAGCTCCGCGTTGTCGCGGTCGGCCTCGGTCGACTCCGCGGACACCGCGTCGACCTCGGCCTGGGCGGCCTCGGCCCGCGTGAGCGCGTCGTTGTGGGCGACGGCGAGCCGCTCGATCTCCTCGGCGGCGCTTCCGGTACGGGCCCGAGCCGCGTTCACGTTTCCGGTGAGCTTGGCCAGCCCCTCGCGCCGGTCGGCGATCGCCTTCGCGGCGGCCCGCAGCGCCCCCTCGGCCTGCAGCAGTTGCCGTTCCAGCTCCTGGCGGTGCTCGACCGCCTCGGCCAGCCGCATCTGGTCCTCGGTGAGGGCCTCGCGCAGCTCCTCCTCCTGCTCGCGGACCCGTTCGGCCTCGGCCTCGAGCTGGTCGGGGTCGCGGCCGGCCCGCTCGTCGTCGGGGGCGGCGGCGAGGTGGCGCAGCCGCTCGCTGGCCAGCTGCTCGGTGGAGCGGAAGCGTTCCTGCAGCGCGGAGAGCTTGTACCAGGTGTCCTGGGCGGCGGCGAGCAGCGGCGCGTCCTCGGCGTGCGCGGCCTCCAGGTCGGCCAGCCAGCGCTGGACCTCGCGGTTCTCCTCCTCGACCTGCTGGCGGCGCTCGCGCATCGCCGACTCGTCGGCGATCTCCTTGTCCAGCGTGGTCCGCAGCGTGTGCAGGTCGTCGGCGAGCAGCCGCAGCCGGGCGTCGCGCAGGTCGGCCTGGATGCCGGCGGCGCGGCGGGCGACCTCGGCCTGCTTGCCCAGCGGCTTGAGCTGGCGGCGCAGCTCGGCGGTGAGGTCGTTGAGCCGGTTGAGGTTGGTCTGCATCGCGTCGAGCTTGCGGATCGCCTTCTCTTTGCGCTTGCGGTGCTTGAGGACGCCGGCCGCCTCCTCGATGAAGGCGCGGCGGTCCTCGGGCTTGGCGTGCAGCATCGCGTCGAGCCGGCCCTGGCCGACGATGATGTGCATCTCCCGGCCGATGCCGGAGTCGCTGAGCAGTTCCTGGATGTCGAGCAGGCGGCAGGAGCTGCCGTTGATCTCGTACTCGCTCTCGCCGGAGCGGAACATCCGGCGGGTGATCGAGACCTCGGTGTAGTCGATGGGCAGCGCGCCGTCGCCGTTGTCGATCGTCAGCGTCACCTCGGCCCGACCGAGCGGGGCCCGGCCGGCGGTGCCCGCGAAGATGACGTCCTCCATCTTGCCGCCGCGCAGCGCCTTGGCGCCCTGCTCACCCAGGACCCACGCGATGGCGTCGACGACGTTGGACTTGCCGGAGCCGTTGGGGCCCACCACACAGGTGATGCCCGGCTCCAGCCGCAGCGTCGTAGCGGAGGCGAAGGACTTGAAACCCTTCACCGTCAGGCTCTTGAGGTGCACGGATCTCCGAGGGTCGGCGGTGGTCTGCTGATCAGCAGGTTACCCGCAGGGGCAGGCGGTGTCCGCGCACGCCGCGCGTCCCGGAACGTGCCGGTCTCGAACGCCTACGATGCTTTTGTCCGATCGGGCGGGCGGGAGGTGGCGCCGAGCGAGCAAAAAGATGCGCGCCGCCACTGTGGGTGGAGGCGCGCTTTTCGGGGGTGCGTCCGGTGGTGCGAGGGATCGTGGGCGCCGGTTCGCGGCGCCCGGCGGAGCTCAGGTCAGCGCCGGCTCGGTCAGCCGAAGAAGATCGTCTGCCTCCGCGGCCGCGGCCGCGAGACGATCATTCTCCGCCCGCAGGCGGGTGATCTCGAACTCCAGAGCCTGCACCCTGGAACGCAGTCGGGTGACCTCGTCGAGCAGGCGCCGGTCGGGCGCCGCACCTACGTGGCCGTAGAGGGCCTTCGCCATGACTTTCTCCTTGTGAGACACCGCGTCTCGTTGTAAAGCGCTGCCGAAAAGGCCGGCCAAACGCGCGCCCAGTGGTACCGCACACTGCTGTACCCACGGACACGCGTGAGCACAAAATCCTGCACCCGGAACGTACATTGGAATGCAGATATCCCATGCCCAGGACTCGACTGGACACAGATGGGCGCGACTGGCGACATCTCCATGGTGCGCCGAGACCCACAGTCCGTCAAGCCGTGGGAACCGCGTGGCACCCCCCTGACCAGTGAATCACGCCACGCCGCGGGCCTTATCCAGGACTTATTTCTTTCTTAGCCGGTTTGCCCGCGCCGGAACCGGCTGCTTACCGTCACCCGGGTCGAAACCTCTCGATCCCCTCAGGAGGCGGAGGCACGACGTGCGGGCGCAGGACGACGAGCGATCAACCGGGCGGCACCGCGACCGGCAGGCGATGCCGTCGCCGGTGACCTTCGGCCTCAGCGTGACCGCCGTGCTCGCCCTGCTCGGCGCCGGCGCCGCCCTGCTGCCCGCCAGCTTCACCGGCTCCGGCACCGCCGCCGAGCTGCCCGAAGCCGCCGTCGCCGCCCTGGCCCCGGGTGCCGGTGGCGGGGCACCCGGCGCCGGGGTGGCGCGGCCGTCGGTCCCGCCGTCCGCCTCGCCGACCCCGTCCACCGCCGCGCCGGCGCCCAGCCGGACCGCCACCCGGAAGCCGGCCACCCGCAAGCCGGCGCCCAGCCGGACGCCCACCCGCAAGCCGACGACCCGCACCCCCGCCGTCGGCCCGGGGCTGGCCGCCCAGGAGACCGAGGTCATCCGGCTGGTCAACGTCGAGCGGGACCGGGCCGGCTGCGGCGCGGTACGGCTGAACACCAAGCTGCGGACCGCCATCCGGCTGCACGTCCAGGAGCTGGGCACGCACGGCGACCTCTACATCAGTCACGTCAGCGACGACGGCCGGGACTTCGTCACCCGGGCCAGGCAGCAGGGCTACGACGACCCGGGCGGCGAGAACGTGGCCCGCGGCCAGCGCGACGCCGCTGACGTCATGACCAGCTGGATGAACAGCGAGGGGCACCGCGCCAACATCCTCAACTGCGACTTCAAGGCGCTAGGAGCGGGCGCGGTCAAGGGCGTGGACGGCACGATCGTGTGGGGCCAGCTTTTCGGGCGTTCTTGAGCAAATTAGGCCAAAAAACAGACAAATAGTGTGCCAGCTTGTCGCCTAGGTGACAGAGTCCCGTTACTTTCCCCGGCTGTGTCGTTGCAGCCAACGTGATATCACCCCCGTCGCGTTCGTGGTGCTGACCGCATGCGCATCTGTCTGCTCACCGGGGGCGGCTACCCGTTCCGCCGGGACGCCCTCGGCGGCTGGTGCCGCACGCTCGTCGACGGCCTCGGCGGGTTCACCTTCGACCTGCTGACGGTCACCGACCGGGAGCCGGCCGGCGGGCCGGCGTACCCGCTGCCCGGCCACGTCGCGTCGGCCACGGCCGCCCCGCTGACCCGGGAGACCCGGCGGCGCGAGGCCGGCGACGACACCGCCACCGCCGCGGCCGCCCTGCTGTGCCGCGGCCTGCTCAGCGAGCCCGAGCCCCGAGCGGCCGACGACCTGTTCGCCCAGGGGCTGCTCGGGCTCTCCGTGCTGGCCGAGGCCGGCCACCCGCTGAACGCCGTACCGCTGACCGACGTGCTGCTCGACGCCTGGCGGACCGGCCGGACCGTGCCCAGCGAGGACCGGCTGCCCCGGCTGAGCCTGCGCGACGCCCGCACCGCCGCGACCCTGCTGCGCCACGCGGCGCGGGCGCTGTCCGTACCGGTGCCCGGGGTGGACCTGGTGCACTGCGTCGGCGGCACCACGCCGCTGCTGGCCGCCCTGGCCGGCCGCTGGCGGACCGGGATGCCGCTGCTGCTCACCGAGGCGAGGGCGCCGGTGGCCCGGCCCCGGGCCGGCGAGGAACGCCTCTCCCCCGCGGTCCGCACGGTGCTGCGCCGGTTCCGCAGGGCGGTGGCCCGCACCGGGTACGCCGAGGCCGGCCTCATCGCGCCGTTGAGCGCCTACCACCACTCCTGGGCGCTCGGGCACGGCGCGGAGCCCGGCCGGCTGGTCCCGGTGCCGGCCGGCGTCGACCCGCTCGACTTCCCGTCCGCGCCCGAGGCGCGGACCCAGCCGGCCATCGTGTGGGCCGGCACCGGCGGGCCGGACAGCGGGCTCGTGGCCCTGCTGGAGGCGTTCGCGCTCGTTGCCGCCGCCGTGCCGGGAACGGTGCTGCACCTGGTCGGTGTCACCGCCGCGCACGAGGACCACTGCGCCGAGCAGGTCGAACGCACCGGGCTGGGCCGGGCGATCCGGCTGCACCCGCTGCCCGCCGGCCCGCGCACCCGGTACGCCTCCGGCCACCTCGTGGTGCACGTCCCCGGGCCCGCCGACCCGCCGTACCGGCTGATCGAGGCCATGATGTCCGGCCGGGCCGTGGTCGGGGTGGACGTGGGCCCGGTCGCCGAGACCCTCGGCGACGCGGGCACCCTGGTCGCCGCGGACGACCCGGCCGCCCTCGCCGAGGCCTGCGTCGGCCTGTTGCGGGCCCCGGCCCGCCGCCGGGCGCTCGGTGACGCGGCCCGCCGCCGGGCGCTGGCCTGCTACACCGCCGACCGGGTGGTCCGCGTCTACAGCGCGCTCTACACCGACCTGGCCGGGCCGCCGCCCGCGCCCTGCTACGAGCTGGCCCTGGCCGTGCCCGCCCCGCGGGAAGCCCGGCCGGCCACCGTGCGTTGGCTCGCCCAGTCCGGGGAGGAGCGGTGACCGGCCTCGCCGCGCTGCCCGGCGCCCGGCCGGCGCCCGCCCTGGGCGTCAAGCTGCTGCTGCGCTGCGCGCTCTACCTGGGACCGCTCGGCATGGCGATCGCCGCCGCCGGATTCCTCGGCCGCCTGCCCTGGCCGGTGCCCGCCGGCACGCTGGTGCTCGGTTGGAGCGCGGCGCAGATCCTCGCCCCGGCCGGCGCCGTCGTCGCGCGGCGCGGCGGCCCGGGCGCCGGGGTGCGGCTGGCCGGGCTCGGGTTCCTCGTCGCCGCCGCGCTGTGGTGCGCGTTCGTGCTGCTGGCGCCCGCCTCGGTCACCGGGCCGCGGCCGGCCCCGGCGATCACCGCCGGGGTGTGCGGGCTGGCCGGCCTGGCCACGATCACCGCCGCGCTGATCGGCCGCACCGAGGCGGCGGTCGTCCGCTGGAGCGTGCCGTGCTGGCTGCTCGCCGCGATCGCGGTCGCCGCGGCGACCGGCGACCCCTGGGCCGCCCGCGTGCCGGTGCCGGCGCTGCTTCCCCTGGCCCTCGCCGCGCCGGCCCTGCGCGCGTTCCGGCCCGCGTTCCGGCGCACGGCCACGCTCGTGCTGCGGGGCGACGACCTGCGCGGCGCCGTCGGCCGGGCCGTGCTGGGCGCGGGCCAGGCGGCCGGCGTGATCCTGCTCTGGCGGGCCGGCCCGCCCGCGGCGACGTCACCCGCCGCCCTGCCCTTGCTGGCCGCCGTGCCGCTGCTCGAGGCGCTGACCGGCTGGCACCGGCGGCAGGTCGAGAGCAGCCTCGACCTCGCCGAGAGCGGCGCCGAACACCGCGAGCACGTCGGCGGCGTCACCGCGGTGACGGTTGCCGCGCTGCTGCCGTCGCTGGCCGCCGGAATCGCGCTCGCCGTGGCCGCGTACCGGCTGCCCGGCGGGGCCGGGGGTGCGCGGGAGGGCGTGCTCGCGGTGGCCGGCGGGATCCTGCTCGGCGGCGTACTCGCCATCACCCTGCTGCTCGCCACCCGCGGCCGGACCGCCACGGCCGCCCTGCTGGCCGTCGCGCCGCCGCTGGCGGCGCTCGCCCCACCGCTGGTCCCGGCGCTGCCGCCGGGCCGGCTCCCCACCGTCGTCGCCATCCTGGCGGCGACCCACCTCGTCGGACTGCTGACCGTCGCACACACCGCCGCAGACCCCCGGAGGACGTCGTGAAGACCCTGTTCCCCCCGTACGCCCAGCCCTCGCCCGAGCTGGCCCCCGACCGCGACACCTGGGTCGTGCAGGAACGGCCCGGCCGGCGCCGCTCCGCCCACCGCGTGCTCGGCCGCATCGACCTGGACTGGGGCGGGCGTTCCCTGGCCGACGTGCTGGCCGACGTCGACGAGTGGCGCAAGGACGGGGCGGAGGGGCTCTTCCTGGACCGGGCCCCCGCCGGTTCGGGCGGCGTCGGGCCGGTGGCGCTGACCGTCCGGCTCGCCGCGCGGCGCGGGCTGCACCGCATCGTGCTCAACCCCGGGGTGCCGACCCACCCGCTCTACCGCGAGCTGGGCGTGCGGATCTGCACCTTCGACGGGCCCTGGTCGGCCTATCAGGGCTGGGACGGCGACGGCGTACGGCCGGGCGACGGGCACCTGGTGCACGGCGTACCCACCGAGCTGCTGACCGCGGCCCGGCGGCTGATGGGCCGCCGCGGGGCCGGCTTCGGGCTGGCCACCGACACCGGCCCGTACGTCAGCGCAGCGGCCGGCGGGGGCGCGGCTGGCACCGCGGGCAGCTGTAGGAGGAGCGGTTCATGAACTGCTCCCGGCGCATGATCGTGCCGCACCGGTGGCAGGGCTGGCCCTCCCGCCCGTACGCGTTCAGCGACCGGTCGAAGTAGCCGCTCTCGCCGTTGACGTTCACGTAGAGCGCGTCGAAGGTGGTGCCGCCCGCGACGATCGCCTCGCCCAGCACGTCCCGGACGTGGGCGAGCAGCCGGCGCACCGCCGGCCGGCTCAGCGCGTCGGTGGGCCGGGCCCCGTGCAACTGGGCCCGCCACAGCGCCTCGTCGGCATAGATGTTGCCGACCCCGGAGATCAGGGTCTGGTCCAGCAGGGCCCGCTTGATCTCGGTGTGCTTGCCGCGCAGCCGCGCCACGAACAGCTCGTCGTCGAACTGCGGGTCGAGCGGGTCGCGGGCGATGTGCGCGATCTCGTCCGGCAGCTCGGCCCCGCCCTCGGAGACCGACAGCCCGCCGAAGGTGCGCTGGTCCACGAAGCGCAGCTGCGGGCCGTCGTCGGCGAAGGTGATCCGGACCCGCAGGTGCACCTCGTCCGCGGCGGTGGCCGGCTGCATCAGCAGCTGACCGCTCATGCCCAGGTGCGCGATGATCGCGTCGCCGGAGTCCAGCGGGAGCCACAGGTACTTGCCGCGCCGGGCCACGTCGGTGACCGTCCGGTCCCGCAGGACGGCGGCGAAGTGCACGTCGCCGGGCACGTGGCGGCGGACGGCCCGCGGGTGGCGCACCTCGGCCGCGGCGATGCGCCGGCCGGTCACCCACTTGGCCAGCCCCTGGCGGACGGTCTCGACCTCGGGCAGCTCGGGCACGGTGGTCCTCCGTGGTCGCGGGTCGGGTGGTCGGGGGGTCAGATCGTGTAGGGCCAGACGGCGACCAGGTAGGCGCCGTACCAGAGCCCGAAGGCCGCCCAGGCGGCGATCGCCAGCACCGCGACCCGGGGGCGGGCGCGGGCCGCGGCGACGACCGAGGGCAGCAGCGTCAAGAGTACGGGCAGCAGCAGCCGCGGCTTGGAGTGGTAGAAGCCGGCCTGCCCGTAGGCGAGCACCATCGCGACCAGCCCGTAGACGGCCAGCGGCAGCCAGGGCCGGCCGGCCAGCGCCACGCCGGCGGCGACCAGGGCGGCGAGCAGGATCAGCGCGACGCTCATCGGCACCCACCCCTCGCCGCGGGTCAGCGTGTCGCCGAGGAAGGTGACGGTGCTGGCGCCGAAGTCGAACGAGGTGCCCCAGCCGGCCGTCTGGATCCTGAACCAGGCGTCGGGGTCGCCGACCCGCCACGCCACCCAGCCCAGGTAGGCGGGCACCCCGGCCAGCGCGACGGCGGCCGCGGCCAGCGGCGGCCACTTGCGGCCGGGGTCGCGGCGGACCGCGAGCACCGCCGCCACGGCCAGCCCCACCGCGGCGGCGGCGCCGGTCGGACGGGTCAGCGCGGCGCCCAGCCCGAGCAGCCCGGCCGCCCACCAAACCTGCCGGTGCGCGGCGACGAACATCCCGGCCACCAGGGCCAGGAACAGGCTCTCCGAGTACGCCATCGACAGCACCACCGACATCGGGGCGCTGCAACAGATCGCGACCAGGGCCCAGCCGGCGCGGCGGCCGTACAGCGAGGTGCCCAGCAGGTGCAGGGCCACGGCCGCGCCGACCGACGCCAGCCAGCTCACGGTGATCGCGGCCGTGCCCGGGTCCAGCCCGATCCCGGACAGGGCCCGGATGAGCATCGGGTACAGCGGGAAGAACGCCAGCTCGTTGCCTTGCAGCGCGCCGTCCGGGGCGTACGTGTAGCCGCTCGGGTAGCCCTCGGCGACCCGCAGGAACCAGCCGCCGTCCCAGATCAGCAGGTTGCCGCGCAGCCCGGCGGGCTCGTCGGTGCCGTGGTCCAGCCCGACCAGCAGCAGCAGCTGGACCAGGCGGGTCAGCGCCAGGATCCCGACCGCGACGCCGGCGCCGGACCAGCCCCCGGCCCGGTCCCACAGCCGCTCCCGGACCGAGGCCACCTCCGGGCCGGGTTCCCGCACGGTCACGCTCACCGCTCGGCGGCCTCGGGCAGCTCGGTGCGCCCGCCGTCGGGCTCGCTCGGCCCCTCGGGGAGCTCGGTGTGCCCGCCCCCGGCCACGGCCGGCGGCGGGGTCTCCGCCTCGGTGCGCTCGGTCAGGGTGCGCCAGGCCGCCGCGGCCGCGCGCTGCTCCGCCTGCTTCTTGCTGCGCCCGTCCTGGCCGCCGTAGCGCTCGCCGGCCACCACGACCCAGGCGGTGAAGGTCTTGGCGTGGTCCGGCCCGGCGTCGTCGATCACGTAGTCCGGCACGCCCAGGCCCAGCGCCGCGGTCAGCTCCTGCAGGCTGGTCTTCCAGTCCAGGGCGGCGCCGCGCCCGGCGGACTCGGCCATCAGCGGGTCGAACAGCCGGTGGATCACCTCGCCGGCCACGTCCAGGCCGTGCTCGAGGTAGATCGCGCCGAGCAGCGCCTCCAGCGTGTCGGCGAGGATGCTGGCCTTGTCGCGCCCGCCGGTGGTCTCCTCGCCCTTTCCCAGCAGCAGGTGCGGGCCCAGGCCGTGCGGGCCGAGGGTACGGGCGACGTCGGCCAGCGCGTGCATGTTGACCACGCTGGCGCGCAGCTTGGCGAGCTGGCCCTCGGGCAGGTCCGGGTGGTTGTGGAAGAGCGCCGAGGTGATCACCACGCCCAGCACGGAGTCGCCGAGGAACTCCAGGCGCTCGTTGGTCGGCAGGCCCCCGTTCTCGTACGCGTACGAGCGGTGGGTGAGCGCGCGTTCGAGCAGCCCGGGCTCGAACGGAATGCCGAACGCCTCCTCCAGTGGCTCGGTCGAGGGCCGCCGGCGCTTGTCGTTGATGCTCATGAACCACCTCTGGGGTCTTCGTGCGCTGCGGGGCCCGGATGCCCCACCGGGAACTGGATCAGGTCGGCGATGACCGGCACCGCGGCGCGCCGGTGCAGGCCGGCGGCGAGGCCGATGCCGGCGGCGATGTCCTCGCCGGTGGCGGCGCCGTGACACACCACGACGGTGCCGCCGACGCCGAGCAGGATGGCCGCGCGGGGCGGCACGTCGCGGCCCGGGGGCCGGATCAGCGCGTACGCCGTCTCCAGGCCCTTGAGCAGCACGTTGCCGGTGAAACCGTCGGTCACCACGACGTCGGCGGCGGCGCCGGTCACCACGTCGCTGCCCTCGACGAGGCCGCAGTAGCGCCCGCCGGCGGGCAGGTCGAGCGCCGCCAGCATGCCCGGCACGGCGCGGCGGAGCCGATCGCCCTTGCCGCGCTCGGTGCCGATGGTGAGCAGTCCTACGCGGGGCGCGGCGAGCCCGTGCACGACGGCGGCGTACGCGGCGCCGAGCCGGGCGTGCACGGCGAGGGTCTGCTCGTCGGGATCGACGGAGGAGCCGACGTCGAGCAGGACCAGGCGGCCGGCGACCGTGGGCAGCACGGCGGCGAGCGCGGGACGGCGGACACCGGGCCAGCGGCCGAGCCCGAGGGCGGCGGAGGTGACGGTGGCGCCGGTGTTGCCGGCGGAGACGACGGCGTCGGCGAAGCCCTGGGCGACGGCCAGCACGGCCGTGCGGACGCCGGACTCGACGCGGCTGAGCTCCTGGCCGGGGCGGGCGGCGCGGCTGACCGCACGGTCCGGGCGGAGGGTGTGACCGACGGCACGGTCGGCGCGGTCGCCACCGCCGCCCCGGTCGTCGCGGCCGGCTGAGTCGGCCCGGTTATCGCGGCGGGCTGAGTCGGCCCGGTTGCTGGGGCCGGCGGGGTGGTCGTTGCCGCGATTCGGTGCGGCCGGGTCGGGCTCGGCCGGGCCGGCCGGGGCCGCGATCGTGCTCACCCGGTGGTGCTCGGCCGGGTCGAGGGCGCGCAGAAGCGCGTCGGCAGCCTCAGGGGGGCCGACGAGAAGCAGCTGAAGGGCCGGATCGGCCTGGCAGGCGCGCAGAGCGCCGTCAACCACGACGGCGGGAGCATGGTCCCCGCCGAGGAGGTCGACGGCGATCCGCGCGATGCCCGGCTCCGGCCCAGCCCCGGCCGAGGTGACTCGGCCGGACTGTTCCGAAGCCCGGGCACCGGACGTTCGCCGCCGCTCAGGTGCGACCCGCCCGGTGATCGGGCGTGTCACTCGGTGGTGCTCAGACCTCGAGGACCTGACGGCCGTTGTAGGTGCCGCAGACCGAGCAGGCGGTGTGCGGCAGCTTCGGCGACTTGCACTGGGGGCAGGCCACGGTCGAGACCGCGGTCGCCTTCCAGTTCGCCCGGCGGGACCGGGTGTTGCTGCGCGACATCTTGCGCTTGGGGACGGCCACGGTACCTACTCCTCGATCATTTTCTTCGGGTCTTGCGGCGAAGCCGCCAGCGGCAGCTCAGTTCTTGACAGGTTGCGCAAAGCGGCCCAGCGGGGATCGCCGTCGTCGTGGCTGTGGTCAGCCGGAACGTCGTCGAGATGGACCCCGCACTCGGGGCACAACCCTGGGCAGTCCGGCCGGCAGACCGGATTGGTCGGCAGTGTCAGCACCACCGCGTCGCGTACCGCCGGCTCCAGGTCGAGCAAGTCGCCCTGCATCCGGCCCACCTCGTCCTCGTCCGTCGTCTCCTCCGTGGTGCTGGCCGCGTACGCGTACAGCTCCGCGATGTGCACGTCGAACGGCTCCGAGATCTCGTTGAGGCAGCGACCGCACTCGCCGGACAGCGAGCCGCGGACGTTACCGCTGACGTACACGCCCTCGGACACCGACGTCATGCTCAGATCGAGCTCGAGGTCGGATCCCGTGGGCACCGAGATCAGTTCCAGGCCGAGGTCCGGCGGTGCCGGCACCACCCGTTTCAGGGCGCGCGTCGCCCCGGGCTGGCGCGGGAGTTTCGTCGTGTCGACGACCAGCGGCTGCCTGGGATCGAGGTGGTTCTGCGTGTGCTTGGGCATCATGAACTCTCAGCCTGTAGGTAGGCCGACAGGAAAGGTTACCTGAGCAGCGGGCTCAGCGTCGAATCGGGTCGGGCCGGCGCCCGGGGCTCAGAACGGCAGCGGCCGCTCGTTCTCCTCGCCCTGGAAGGTGCCGATCTCGCGCAGCGCGTGCATCTTGTCGCGGCCCCGCTCTATCGACGACAACGCCCTGGTCAGGAACTGTTCGAAGTTGGCCAGCGCGGTGTCGACGTAGTCGTCGACCTCCTCGCGCAGGCGCTGGGCCTCGGAGCGGGCCTCGGCGACGATCCGGGCGCCCTCGTGCTCGGCCGAGACGGTGATCTCGTTGACCGAGACCAGCCGGGCGTGCTCCGTCTCACCCTCGCTGATGATCCGGTCCGCTTCCCGCTTGCCGGCGTCGATGATCTTGTCGCGCTCCTCGAGCAGCGCCACCGCCCGGCGCAGGTCGCTCGGCAGTTCAGCGCGCAGCTCTTCCAGCAGCGCGATCATCTCGCCGCGGTCGAACATGAAGTTGGTCCGGGACATCGGCACCGAGCGTGCCGCCTCCACCATGGAGATGATCTCGTCGATGCGGTCGAGCGGATCCACCGGCGCCTCACTCCTGTCATCTCGCACTCACGCTGAGTGGTGCGATCACGTTACTGCCGTACCCGATGATGCATCCGCGAAGGGCGCGCCGTCAGTTTTGCCGCAGTCTGGTCACGAGCCGCTCGCCGACGAAGTCCGGGACGTAGGACGAGGCGTCCCCACCCCACTTGACCACGTCCTTGACCAGACTGGAGGACAGGAACGAGTACAGCGGATTGGTCGGCATGAACAACGTCTCCACGCCGGAGAGGCCGATGTTCATCTGCGCCATCTGCAACTCGTAGTCGAAGTCGCTGACCGCGCGCAGGCCCTTGATGACCACGGCCGCGCCCTGCGCCCGGCAGAAGTCGACCAGCAGCCCGTGGAAGGACTCGACCCGGACGTTGCCGTAGGTGGCCGAGGCCTGCCGGAGCATGTCGATGCGCTCCTCGATGGCGAACAGCCCGGTCTTCGAGTGGTTGATCAGGACACCCACGATGACCTCGTCGAAGAGCCGGCTGGCCCGGCCGATGATGTCCAGGTGACCGTTGGTGACCGGATCGAAGGACCCGGGACAGACCGCGCGTCTCATGATCGGCGACCGTACCAAAGGGTGGTCTCGCCGTAACGCCTGCTGCGCTCCTCGGTGATGCCCTCCACCCAGCTCAGCGGTTCGCCCCGGACCGCCGTCCGGGTCGAGCGCTCGAAGGTGACCACGGCGTCCTCGGCCAGCCAGCCGTGCTCGACCAGCGCCTGCTGCACCTCGGCCACCTCGTCGTCGCTCACCGCGTACGGCGGGTCGGCGAAGACGACGTCGAACGGGCCGCCCTCGGGCGGGCCGGCCAGCACCTGGGCGACCTTGCCGGTGACCAGCCGGGCGACGTTGCCGACGCGGAGCGTGACGATGTTGTCGCGGATGGCCCGGGACGCCTTGGCGTCGGCCTCCACGAGCAACGTGTACGCGGCGCCGCGGGACAGGGCCTCGAGACCCACCGCCCCGGAACCGGCATAAAGATCGGCGAACCGGGCGCCGTCCAGATCGATCATGGTGCCCAGGGCGCTGAAGTACGCCTCGCGCACCCGATCCGCCGTCGGTCGGGTCTGCCCACCGGGGGGCGCGGCGAGCCGGCGGCCACCGTGCGCACCGGCGATGATCCTGGTCATGCGGCCTTCTGGGGGTCAGCGGATAGCACAGTGTGACGCTACGCCACCACTCGTGACCGACCACTGCGGAGTGAACTTTTACCCTCCGGCCCGGCCGGGAACGACACGCAGCGCATTGAGCTCGATGCGATCGGTGCAACGAAGATCTCGAATATGCATCAACCGGCTTAGGCCGGCTTACGGCGTTACTCAGAATCGCGAACTTGGCTATGGTCGGGCGGCCGCCGACGAAACGCTGTCGGCTCGACGATGCGGGGAGGCGTCGTCGCTGGCTCCCGCCGCACCCATTGCCCGGCGGTTGCCGCCTGCTTTCCCGCGCCGTACCCCTCGATCTCTGTACAGGAGTAGGCGTGAACCTGAAGTCCCCGCTGCGCCGCACCGCGGTTCTGGCCGCCGGCGCGCTCATCGGCCTGAGCGGCGCTTTCGCGCTCGCCGGCCCCGCCAGCGCCCACCACAACATCGTCTCCGGCCAGGCCACCTGCGACAAGGTCGCCGGCGAGTGGGTCGTGGACTGGTCGGTCCAGGCCGTGGGCAACGCCCCGACCTACAAGTGGACCGAGGTCTCGCTGACGCCCGCGGGCACCACGATCGACAACGAGGCCTTCAAGGTCGACGGCAAGACCGAGCTGGAGAACAACAAGGTCGTCACCGGCAAGCAGCGCGTGCCCGGCACGGAGACTAGCTCCACGCTGACCGTCGCGGCCCACTGGACCTCCGGCGACGCCAAGGCGACCGGCACGGCCACCTTCGAGGGCAAGTGCGAGAAGGAGACGCCGCCGACCACGCCGACGCCGACCCCGACCGCGACGACCCCGCCGGTCACCCCGCCGGACCTGCCGGGCGAGCCCGCGCCGATCTTCGAGGAGACCTGCGACACGATCACGATCGGCCTGGACAACCCGGCCGACGGTGTCGAGATCACGCTGGGCTACAAGACCAGCAAGGGCGAGCAGCGCACCCTGGTCATCAAGCCGGGCGAGAAGAAGAGCGAGACCTTCAGCGCCAAGCCGGGCTTCTCCATCGACCTGACCTTCTCGGCCACTGTCGACGGCAAGAAGTACTCCGAGACCGACACCATCAAGTACGAGCAGCCCGCGGACTGCGACAGCAGCGGTAACGGCGGCGGCCTGCCCGTCACCGGCGCCGCCGCGGGCGGCATCGCGGGTGGCGCGGCTGCGCTCCTCGCCGTGGGCGCCGGCCTGTTCTTCATGGCCCGTCGTCGCAAGGTGAAGTTCACCGCCTGATCCGCCGCACGCTGATCGGCTCCACGAAGGGGCGCATCGACCGTCACGGTCGGTGCGCCCCTTTCGCCGTCCACTGTGACCAAAAGACCCGGTTGATCAACACCCAAAGCATCGACGTCGTGCCACTCGGTAGATCGTTGATCTCGGATGGGACACAACAGCCTTAAGTCCAGCTGAGCTATTTCCCAGGAACATCTCAGTGGCTATCGTCAGGCCGCATCGCCGACGAAACGCTGTCGGCTCGACGGCGCGGGGAGGCGCTGTCGCAGGCCCCGTTTTCCTCGGCGCGGGCTCACTGTCTCCCTGTGTCGTGCCCCCCTCGTTCCGCCGTCACATGGAGTACGCGTGAAGTTGAACTCCCCGCTCCGGCGCGCCGCAACCGTCCTCGCCGGTGCCCTCATCGGCCTGACCGGCCTCACCGTGGCCGGCTCCCCCGCCAGTGCCCACGACACCACCGTCCGCGGCGTCGCCAGCTGCGACACCGCCACCGGCACCCGGTACGTCACCTGGACGCTGACCAACGACTGGCCGGCGGACGCCACCGTCTCCGACCTGAAGACGACGCCGAACGCGGTCGACGGGCTGCAGAACGGCACCGTCATCGACAAGGCCACGGAGCAGTACGGCCACAAGCAGGACGGCGAGAAGGTCGTCGTCCAGAAGATCACGGACAACGCCGCCACCAAGGCCACCGTGTCCTTCAAGTCCCGCTGGTCGGTCGACGGCTACGAGGACGAGCAGAACGAGGGCAGCGCCGACCTCACCGGCCCGTGCGCGCCGGCCGAGACGCCCTGTGTCCGGCCCGGCGACGCCAAGTTCACGCACACCTTCGCCGTGAAGGAGGACGGCTCCACCGCCACCGTCACCCTCGGCGAGGGCATCAAGCTCTGCCAGGACGAGCCGGTCACCCTGGTCTCCTACTTCGCGCCGAAGCCGCAGTTCTCGGTGCCGCAGTACAAGTACGACAGCGACACCGGCGTCATCACCAACGCCAAGCGCTCGGTGGACCTCGCGGTCGACGTGCCGAAGTGCAACACCCAGGTCGACCTCTTCTTCGGCGGCGAGGACGACATCATCGGTGAGATCACCGAGGGTGGTAAGCGGTACGGGGACCGGAAGCTCGGCAGCGGCGGCGGCCTCGGCGCCCGCTCGAAGGGCCCGCAGGGCTGGTTCAACGGCGGCTCGAAGGGCTGCCAGACCCCCGCGGTCGAGCCGCTGTCGCAGTGTGACGGCACCGTGGCGATCAACCTCAGCAACGACGGCCTGACCGACAAGTACCCGATCGACTTCACCGTCAAGGCGGGCGAGTTCAGCAAGACCGTCACCGTGACCAAGGGCAAGGGCGAGACCGTCACGGTCCCGGCCGGCTCGGGCAGCATCACCGTCTCGGCTCCCGGCATGAAGGACGTCGTCTACGACTGGGCCCCGCCGGCCGACTGCGCCCTGCCGGGCGTCGTCGTCGAGAACGACTGCGACACCGTCACGGTCACGGTGGAGAACCCGGAGGGCGTCCGGCCGGTGACCGCGCGGATCACCTACGGCGACACGGTCGAGGACGTCACCGTGGCGAGCGGCAAGTCCGAGAAGGTCTCCTTCAAGCGCGGCGACGACACGTACGCCACGATCGAGTTCCCCGACCTGGACGTGGAGCCGATCAAGGCCACGCTCGGCGAGGTCGACTGTGACAACGGCGGCGGGGGCGGCGGCGACAGCAACGGCGGCGACTCCGACGAGCCCGGCCTGCCCGTCACCGGCCCGGTGGCCGGTGGCATCGCGGGTGTGGCGGTTCTGCTGCTGATCGCCGGCGGCGTGTTCTTCTTCCTGGCCCGGCGGCGCAAGGTCACCTTCACCGCCTGATCCACCGGTAAGCGCCTGACAGGGGGTGCGCCGGCCGAACGCGGCCGGCGCACCCCGCTTTCTCCTCCCGAAGCGAGCGGACGTGCTGAACCTCCTCCACCGCGCCGCGGCGATCGCCGCCGGCGCGCTCCTCGGCCTCACCACCGTGCTGGCCGGGCCCGCCCATGCCGACGCCCCCACCCCGCAGACCGACATCACCGGCGCCGCCGCGTGCGTCGCCGGCGAGTGGGTGGTGACCTGGACGATCACCAACAACTGGACGGAACAGGCCAAGGTCGGCAAGCTGACGACCGCCCCGGCCTCCGTTCCCGGCCTGGACAACGGGCTCTACCTCTACCGGCGCTCGGAGAGCGGCACCGTGGGGAAGAACGTCTTCACCCAGGTCCTGCGGGGCAGCCCGCCGTCGGCCTCGGTGTCGTTCGTCGCCGAGTGGGCCAAGACCAAGGACCGCGACAACACCGCCACCGTCCAGCTCGGACAGTGCGACCCGCCGGAGAGGCCGTGCGTGGAGAAGGCGCAGGCGCGCTTCCACCACGAGTTCGCGATCAAGGAGGGCGAGGCGAAGGCGACGGTGTCGCTGGACGGCGACGTCAAGCTCTGCGCCGCCGAGCCCGTGACGCTGGTGACGTACTTCGCGCCCAAGCCGCAGTTCTCCGTGCCGCAGTACGCCTTCGCGCACCAGAGCGCGACGATCAGCAACGAGGACCGCACGGTCACCCTCAGCGCGAAGCTGCCGGACTGCTACACCCAGGCCGACCTGTTCTTCGGCGGCGAGGACGACGTCATCGAGGAGATCACCGAGGGCGGCCGCCGGTACGACGACCGGAAGCTGGGCAGCCGCACCGGCCTCGGCGCCCGCTCGCAGGGCAAGCCGGGCTGGTACAACGGCGGCGCCAAGGGCTGTCACCAGCCGCTGGTGCAGCCGGTGTCCCAGTGCGACGGCACGGTCGACGTGAACCTGAGCAACCCCGGCGAGCAGACGAAGTACGCGGTGGACTTCACGGTCCGGGCCGGCGACTTCACCAGGACGGTGACGGTCGCGCCGGGCCAGGGCGACACCGTACGGGTGCCGGCGGGCAGCGGCCCGGTCACGGTGACGGCGGATGACATGGACGACGTCACCTACACCTGGACCCGGCCGGGGAGCTGCCCCGCGCCGGTGGTGACGGTGGAGAACGACTGCAAGACCGTAGCGGTGACCGTCACCAACCCGCGGGACGCGGTCCCGGCCCGGGCCACGGTCGCCTACGGCGCCGAGTCGAAGCAGCTCACGGTCGCGCCGGGCGCCTCGGAGCGGGCGCTGTTCACTGCCGGCGAGGCGACGGAGGCGACGGTGACCATTGAGGGCCGGGAGCCGGTCACGGTCTCCGTCGAGCAGCCGGACTGCGACAGCCCGGGCGACGGCGGCCCGGGTGACGACGGATCAGGCGGCGGAGCCGGCGACGGCACTCCCGGCGACGGCGGGAACGACGGCGGCCTTCCGGTCACCGGCGCGGCGGCGGGGGTCATCGCGGCCGGCGCCGCGGTCCTGCTGCTCGGGGGCGGGGTGCTCTTCCTGGTGGCCCGGCGCCGCCGCATCACCTTCACCCCGTGATCTGAACCCGCTCGGAAAGGGCGCGCCGGCCGGCCGGCGCGCCCTTTCGCGTCTGCGGCCCGCTACAAGCCGGCGGGCGGTTGGAACGTGCCGTCCGGCTCGGGCCGGTATTCGTGAACCCCGACGACCGCAGCGAGCGGGATCTCGCCGTACAGGTGGGGGAACAACATCCCGCCCGGATCGGGCGGATCCCCCTGCTCCCAGACCACCGGCCGGCCCAGCTTCCCCTCGTCCAGCTCCAGCAGCACGATGTCCTGCCGGCCGCGGACCAGCGCCGTCGCCGGCACCGCCACCTGCTCCGGCGTCGAGCAGTGGATGAAGCCCTGGGTGGCCAGCGTGTCGGCCCGGTACGTCCCGGCCGACAACGCCGCCTCCCACTCCGCGCGGGGACAGAAGTGCAGGATCATCCCTTCTCCAAATACTCGGCGCGTTCCTCGTCGACCAGCGCCGCGACCGAGGCCAGCAGCGCCGGGTGCTTGGCCAGCGTCGGATCCTCGGCCACCAGTTCCAGGGCCTCGGCGCGGGCGTCGGTGATCAGCTTGCTGTCCCGCAGCAGGGACAGCAACCGCAGATGGCTGTGCTTGCCGGACTGGGACGCGCCCAGCACGTCGCCCTCGCGGCGCTGCTCGAGGTCCAGCTCGGCCAGCCGGAAACCGTCCGTCGTGGACGCCACCGCGTCGAGGCGTTCGCGGGCCGGGGTGCCTTCGGCCGCCTCGGTCACCAGCAGGCAG
Source organism: Actinoplanes nipponensis (assembly GCF_016862275.1). Classification (GTDB taxonomy): domain Bacteria; phylum Actinomycetota; class Actinomycetes; order Mycobacteriales; family Micromonosporaceae; genus Actinoplanes; species Actinoplanes nipponensis. Next base: position 59,998 of record NZ_BOMQ01000077.1, read on the forward strand.
ATGCCCGGCGCCGAGCCCCGGCCGACCCGGCCGCGCAGCTGGTGCAGCTGGGAGACGCCGAAGCGGTCCGCGTCCATGATGATCATGACGGTGGAGTTGGGCACGTCGACGCCGACCTCGATCACCGTGGTGGCGATCAGCACGTCCAGGTCACCGGCGGCGAACCGGCGCATGACCGCGTCCTTCTCGTCCGCCGGCAGCTTGCCGTGCAGGATGCCGAGCCGCAGCCCGTGCAGCGGTCCCTCCTCGAGGATCGGCGCGACCTCCATCACAGCCAGCGGCGGGCGGCGGGCCGGCTCGTTGTCGGCCGGCGGCTCCTCGTCCTCCTCCGCCTCCGTCGCCCCGATCCGGGGACACACCACGTACGCCTGGTGGCCCGCCTTGACCTCCTCGCGCACCCGCTGCCAGGCCCGCTCCAGGAACGCCGGCCGCTCCGGCGGGACGACGTGCGAGGCGATCGGCGAGCGGCCGCGCGGCAACTGGGACAAGGTGGACGTCTCGAGGTCGCCGTACACGGTCATGGCCACCGTCCGCGGGATCGGCGTCGCGGTCATCACCAGCACGTGCGGCGGCTGCGCGGCCTTCGCCCGCAGCGCGTCCCGCTGCTCCACGCCGAACCGGTGCTGCTCGTCCACCACCACCAGGCCCAGATCGTGGAAGTCGACCCCCTCGTACAGCAGCGCGTGGGTGCCCACCACGATGCCGGCGCTGCCGTCGCCCACCTTGGCCAGCGCCGCCCGGCGGGCCGCCGCGCCGAGCGAGCCGGTGACCAGGGTGAGCTGGGTGCCGTTCGGATCGCCGTCGAGCTCGCCGGCCCGGCCGAGCGCGCCGAGCTGCGCGCTGATGCTGCGATGGTGCTGGGTGGCCAGCACCTCGGTCGGGGCCAGCAGCGCGGCCTGCCCGCCCGCGTCCACCACCTGCAGCATCGCCCGCACCGCGACCAGCGTCTTGCCGGAACCGACCTCGCCCTGCAACAGCCGGTGCATCGGATGCGCACGGGCGAGGTCCGCCGCGATCTCCTCGCCGACCCGCGCCTGCCCCTCGGTCAGCTCGTAGGGCAGCGCCGCGTCGAACGCGGCCAGCAACCCGGCCTCGCGGCGCGGCCGGGCCCGGCCGGGCGCCGCGGCGGCCCGCGCCTTGCGCTGCACAAGCGTCAGCTGTACGGCGAAAGCCTCGTCCCACTTCAACCTGTACTTGGCCAGGTGCAGGTCCTTCTCGGAGCTGGGCCGGTGGATCTCCCGCAGCGCCTTGCCGATCCCGATGAGGTTGCGGCTGGCGCGCACCGTGCCCGGCAGCGGATCGTCCGGCGGCTGGAACGTCTCCAGCACCTCGCGGACGTACCGGGCGATGGTCCACGTCGGCACCGCGGCGGCGGCCGGGTAGACCGGGATCAGCGCGCCGGCGAACTCCTCGATCTCCTCGGCCGCCTCGTCCTGCGTCGCGTCGGCCCGCAGCAGCTGGTACGCCGGCCCGTTGAGCTGGCGCTTGCCGCGGAAGTCGGTGACCTTGCCGGCGAACAGCCCCCACCGGCCGGTCCGCAGCTCCCGCTCCCGCCACGCCTGGTTGAAGAACGTGCAGGTCAGCGTGGCCCCGGAGCCGTCCCCGACGGTGATCTCGAGCATGGTGCCGCGGCGCTGGCGCATCGGCCGTACCGTCGTGCTCTTGACCTGCGCGAGCAGGGTGACCTGCTCGCCCACCTCGAGTTTGCGCAGGTCGGTGTGCTCGCCGCGCTCGTCGTAGCGGCGCGGGAAGTGGTAGATCAGGTCACCGGCGGTGTGCAGGTCGAGGTGCGTGGCGAGCGCCTTGGCCTTGGCCGGACTCAGCACCTTGGCCAGCGGGGTGTCGGTGGTGGTGACGGTCGTCGTGTCGGTCATTCCACTCCTACCAGCAGGTGGTAGCGGGGCTGGCCGCCCGCATAGCTGTTCAGCTCGACGAACGGCCACGTGGCGGCCACGTGGCCGCGCAGGCGCTCCTCCAGCTCGGCCGGGGCGTCCGCGCCGAGCACCAGGGTGACGAGCTCGCCGCCGCCGCCCAGCAACCCGTCGAGCAGCCGGCGGCAGACCTGCTCGAGATCGGCCCCGATGACGTGCACCTCGCCGTCGACCAGGCCCAGCAGATCGCCGGGATGGCACCGGCCGGCCACGGTGAGGGCCTCGCGGCTGGCGGTGCAGACCTCGCCGTAGCGGCAGGCGCCGGCGGCCTCGGCCATGGCGATGACGTCGTCGTCGAACGGCCGTCCCGGATCCCGCACGGCGAGGGCGGCGAGGGCCTGCACCGGCGAGCGGGTGGGCACGACACTGACCCGTACGCCGGCCGCGGCGGCCTCCTGCGCGGCGGACCGGGCGACGGCGTGGGTGTTGGCATCGTTCGGCAGCAGCACGACCTGGCTGGCGCCGCTGGCGGCGATCGCGGCGAGCATCTCGGCGGTGGAGGGATTGCGCCCGACCACGGTGGCGCCCTCGGCGGCGAAGATCGCGGTGAGCCCGTCGCCGGCGGCGACGACGACCGTGGCCCGCGCGTCGGGATCCGGCGCGGCCGGCTCCTCCGCGGCCGGCTCCGGCCGGGGCAGTTGGTGACTCTCCTCGAGCCGCGTCACGGAGATGCGGTACGGCCGGCCGGCGACGACACCGGCCTCGACCGCGGCGCCGATCTCGGTGACCGGGACGTGGACGTGCACGTTCCAGGTGGGCGGCGAGCCGTCCCCCGTCCCGACGACCACCAGGGAGTCGCCGATGCGCCCGAGCGCGTCCCGGAGGGAATCGACGGGGTCGGGGTCGGCATCGAGCAGGTACTGCACCTCGTAACCGAAGGCAGTCCAGCCGTTGCCCGGCCCGGCCGCGTCCGGGGCGGTGGCGGCGGCGCCGTTCGTCGGGGGGCGGGGTTGTGGCGGGTCGGCCCGGCACGCGTCGCAGAGTTCGGAGGCTTCGGAGAGCCCGGAGCGAGCGCCGCCGGCGAGCGGGTCGGCCGGGGTCTCGGCGGTGTTCAAGGCTTCGACCAGGGCCTCCAGCAGCAGGACCAGCCCGCGCCCGCCGGCGTCGACCACCCCGGCGCGGGCCAGGATCGGCAGTTGCTCCGGGGTGCGGGCCAGCGCCTCGGCCGCCGCGCGGGCGGCCGCCCGGGCCACCGCGGCCAGGTCGTCCGAGGCCGTCCGGCGGGCTCCCTCGGCCGCGGCCGCCACCACCGACAGGACCGTGCCCTCGACCGGCTTGGCCACCGCCGCGTAGGCCGCCTCGCTCGCCGTGCGCAGCGCGCGGGCCAGCTCGCCGCCCCGCACCGCCACCGCCGTGGCGAAGGTGTCGGCCATGCCCCGCAGGATCTGCGACACGATGACCCCGGAATTGCCCCGGGCGCCCAGCAGCGCCCCGCGGGCCATCAGGCGCATCGTGGCCCCCAGCGACGGGGGCCCGGTCGTGGCCGGCTCGGCGGCGTCGTCGTCGAGCGCCTGCTGGGCCGAGGTGAGGGTGAGCACGAGGTTGGTGCCCGTGTCGCCGTCGGGCACCGGGTAGACGTTCAGCTCGTCGATCTCGTGCTGGTGCGCCCGCAGCGCGGCCAGCCCACCACCGCACCAGCGGCGGACCGCGGCGGCGTCCAGGGAGTCCAGCACGCGAAAAGCGTACTAACCAGCACCGACAATTACCGCGCGGCGGGGTGCGGGAAGGGGCGATTGGCTGTCCGGGCCGACCATCGGGTAACCTGGCCAGGTTGCCCGGGTGTTCGCTGTCCGGGGCACCCTCAGTTGCTTCAATCAGCTGTTGCTTTCAATCCTCAGTTGCTGTCAATCCCAGGAGTACCCCGTGGCTAGCGTGTGCGACGTCTGTGGCAAGGGACCGGGCTTCGGCCACAACGTGTCCCACTCGCACCGGCGGACCAACCGCCGCTGGAACCCGAACATCCAGTCGGTGCGCACCCCGGCCGGTGGTGGCAACACCAAGAAGCTCAAGGTCTGCACCTCGTGCATCAAGGCCGGCAAGGTCGTCCGCGCCTGACCTCAGCAGTGCGACAGCCCGCCAGGTCCCCCGGACCGGGCGGGCTTTTCGCGTGCCCGCCGAGCGAAACCGGAGCAGCCGCGGCTCAGAGCACCCGCGCGAAGGAGAGAACCCCCTCCTCGCCCTTGTAGTAGCCGAAGTCGTCGATGCGCTCATAACCAGACTTGACGTACAGAGCGATCGCCTCCGGCTGCTTGTCGCCGGTCTCCAGGATCACCCGCTTGCAGCCGCGCTCCCGGGCCGACTCCTCGACCGCGGTGAGCACCCGCCGGGCCACCCCGCGCCCGCGCGCCGCCGGCACGGTGAACATCCGCTTGAGCTCCGCGTCCGGGCCGTGCGCACGCCAGCCGGCGCATCCGAGCAGCTCCTCCCCCGCGTGGGCGACGAAGAAGGCGCCCGTGGGCGGGGCGAAGTCCGCGGCCGCCACGGGGGTGTCGTCGCCCGTGCCGCCGTACCGCCGGCTCAGCTCGGCCATCGCCTCGGCGATCAGCCGCCGCACCGCGGGCTCGTCGAACCGGGCCTCGCGGATCTTGATCTCGTCCACGTCGACCAACACTAACGACTCAGCGGAAGTGGTCCCAGCCCCGCCCGCCCTGCCACGGCCGGCGGTCGACCGTGACGCCCGTACCCTCGTGCACGCTGCCGACCACCCGCCAGCCCGGCGGCAGCGGGGCCCCGGGCGGGAAGGTCGCGGCCAGCGCGTGGTCGTCGCCGCCGGCCAGCAGCCAGACGTACGGGTCCACGCCGAGCGCCGAGGCCGCGTCGCGCATCTGGTCGGGCACCTCGAAGGCGTCCCGGTCGATGTCGATGCCCACCACGCCGGCCGCCGCCACGTGGCCCAGGTCCTGCAGCAGCCCGTCCGAGATGTCGATCATGGAGGTGGCGCCGGCCCGGGCCGCGGCGGGCCCGGCGGCGTACGCCACCTCGGGCCGCCGGTACGCCTCGACCAGCAGTTTCGGGGTGCGGAAGCCCCGGGAGAGCACGGTGTAGCCGGCCGCCGCGTGTCCGGTGCGCCCGGCCAGCGCGACCACGTCACCGGGCTGGGCGCCGCTGCGCAGCACCGGGTCACGGCCCTCGAGGTCGCCGAGCGCCGTGACCGCCACGGTGAGGGTGGGGCTGGCCGACATGTCGCCGCCGACCACCGCCGCGCCGACCAGGGCCGCCTCGGCGGACAGCCCGCCGGCCAGGTCCTCGGCCCACTCGGCGGGCAGATCCGTGGGCACGCACAGGGCGACCAGCAGCGCCGTGGGCGTCGCCCCCATGGCGGCGATGTCGGCCAGGTTCGCCGCCGCCGCCCGGTGCCCCACGTCGGCCGCGCCGCACCAGTCGCGCCGGAAGTGCCGGCCCTCGACCAGCACGTCGGTGCTCGCGACCACCCGGCTGTCGGGCGCCGCCACGATCGCGGCGTCGTCGCCCGGGCCGAGCAAGCTCGCCGCGCCGGTACCGAGCCGCGCGACGATCCGGGTGATGAGCCCGAATTCCCCCGCCTCCGCGATGCTCAACGTCCCACCGTTCCTCTCGTTCCGTACTGTAGTTTCACGTTCGGGTCGCCGGCGGCGGCGGATAGGAGTCTGATCGTGGTCCAGGCATACATCCTCATCCAGACGGAGGTCGGAAAGGCCCGTGACGTGGCCGCCGCGATCGACAAAATCAATGGAGTGGTACGCGTCGACGCGGTCACCGGCCCCTACGACGTCGTGGTACTGGGCGAGGCGCACAGCGTCGACGAACTGGGCCGGATGATAGTGAGCAAAATCCAGTTCGTGCCGGGCATCACGCGGACGGTCACCTGTTCCGTGGTAAATCTCTGACATGGTCGACGTGCGCACCCGTCCCGAAGCCCAGCCTCCCGCGCCCGACCGGACGATGCGCACCGCCGCCCTGTGGGCGACCGTGGTCGCCGTACCGGTCGCGGTGCTCGTCGGTCTGCTCTTCTTCAACCGGGTCGTGCCGGAGGACCGCAGCGCCGCGCCCAGCCCGACGGTCGCCCAGCCGGCGGTCGTGCCGGCCGCGCCGGTGCCGATGGCCGCGCCGCGGCTGGCCGCCCGCCCGGCCGAGGTGTGTCTGGCCGTGACGTCGCAGCTGCCGGTCAAGGTGCGCGACCTGGCCGCCCGCAAGGTCAGCGCCGGCCCGGAGCAGAACGCCGCCTACGGCGAGCCGCCGCTGACGGTGGCCTGCGGGGTGGCCCGGCCGGTCATGTGCGCCTCGCTGGACCAGACCGGGTCGGGCTGCGTGCCGCTGGACACGGAGCTGCTGATCATGAACAAGGTCTGCTGGTACGCCGACGCGCAGGCCGGCGCGACCACGTTCACCACCATGGACCGTGAGGTGCCGGTGCGGGTGACCGTCCCGCAGCAGTACGCGCAGCCCGCCCAGTGGGCCAACGAGTTCTCCGACCTCGTGGTGAAGACCGACAAGTCCCTCACCACCGGCGTGCCCTCCGGCTGCGCCTAGTGCAGGCCCGTGCCGCGGCGTAGCGCGGTGCGGATCAGCCGGTCCACGACCTTCGGGTACTCCAGGCCGGTGGCCGCCCACATCAGCGGGAACATCGACGTCGGCGTGAAGCCGGGCATCGTGTTGATCTCGTTGAGGTAGATCTCGTCGTCGGCGGTCACGAAGAAGTCCACCCGGCCCAGCCCGGCGCAGTCCAGCGCGGTGAAGGTGCGGCGGGCGTACTCCTGGACCCGGCGGGCCACCTCGGGGTCGAGCCGGGCGGGAATCTGGTACGGCGTGCCGTCGCCCAGGTACTTCGCCTCGAAGTCGTAGAAGTCCCCGCCGTCGGTGGACACCAGGATCTCGGCCAGCAGCGACGCCTCGGGCGCGCCGCCGGCCTCGCCCTCGAGCACCCCGCACTCGATCTCGCGGCCCACGATGCCGGCCTCCACCAGCACCTTGGGGTCGATCCGGCGGGCCTTGGCGACGGCCGCGTCCAGCTGCGCCCAGTCGGTGACCTTGCTGATGCCGTGCGACGAGCCGGCCCGGGACGGCTTGACGAACACGGGCAGGCCCAGGCGTTCCTTGTCGGCCTCGGTGAGCGAGTGGCCGGCGCGCAGGACCGCGTACGGTCCGACCGGGATGCCCTCGGCGGCGGCGAGCTTCTTGGTGAACTCCTTGTCCATGCCGGCCGCGGAGGCGAAGACGTTGGCCCCCACGTACGGGATGCCGGCCATCTCGAGCAGCCCCTGGATGGTGCCGTCCTCGCCGTACGCGCCGTGCAGGGCCGGGAAGACCACGTCGACGCCCGCGAGCACGGCCACGCCGTCCGCCGGGTCGAGCACCATCAGGCCGGCCGAGGTGGGGTCGGCCGGCAGCACCACGGCCCGGCCCGACTCGGCGGTGATCTCGGGCAGCGTCTGGCCGGTGATGGCCAGCGCCGCCGGGTCGCCGCCGGCGAGCACCCAGGCCCCGTCGCGGGTGATGCCGACCGGCACGACCTCGTACTGGCCGGGGTCGAGGGCGCCGAGGATGCTGCCCGCGCTGACGCAGGAGATGGCGTGCTCGGTGCTGCGCCCGCCGAACACGATCGCCACGCGGGTTTTGCGAGGGGTCGTCATGGAAATGGCCTCTCGTTGCCGGACATCGCTAGGCTGCCTGCGCGCGGGAGCCGGGCGGCGGGCACGCCGGGGGTGACCCTACTCTGCGTAGACAACTTCGCGATGACGGCGGGCGCTGGCACGGCACACGGGGACGGGGAGTCGATGAGACCAGCACTGCATGTGATCGCCTGGCACGGTCCGGGGCGGCTGGCGACGATGGCGCACCCGCGCGGCGGCGACTGGCTGGCCGCGGAGATGGCTGGCCTGGCCGCGGCCGGCGTCGATGTCTTCGTCTCGGCGTTGACCTGGGAGGAGGACCGCCGGCTGGGCCTCACCGAGGCGGCCGTGGCAGCCGCGGCGGCGGGCATCGAGTTCCTGTCCTTCCCGATCGCCGACCGGGGCATCCCGCGGGCCCGGGACATGGCCGACAGTGACGTCGTGGCCCTCGGCGTCCGGCTGGCCGCGCACGTGCGGGCCGGCCGCTTCGTGGTGACGCAGTGTTTCGCGGGCATCGGCCGCTCGACGCTGCTGGCCTGCGCGACGCTGGTGATGCTGGGCGTGGGCCCCGAGCGGGCGCTGGAGATGGTGGCCGAGGCGCGGGGCCTGCCCGTGCCGGACACCGAGGCTCAGCGCGACTGGCTCTACGAGTTCGCGCTGAACCACGGCGGTTGAGCTCAGGCGGCGCCCCGCCGGATGGCGACGTCCCTCATCTCCCGGTGGAAGAGCAGGGCCACGACCGCCGTCAGCGCCAGCGTGACCAGCGCCGCCGCGCTGTAGGGCAGGAAGCGGACGTCGAAGCCGCCGTGCTCGTCGACTCCGAGCAGCGCCTCCGCGGCCACCACCGGCAGCACGGCGACCGGGAGCAGCGCCAGCCCACCCCAGGCGCCGAAGCGGTAGAAACCCGCGCTTATCGTCGCGCCGCAGGCCAGGAAGGCCAGGGCGGCCGGCAGGACGTGGCCGAACTCGCGCAGGGCGGTGCCGGGCGACGTGGTCGGGTACCGCTCGGGCAGCGGCCCGGCGAGGCTCAGCAGCAGCTGCTCGGCGGCGTGCCCGAGCGGCACGGCCAGCGCGAACAGCACCGCCACGACCAGCCCGGCGATCGCCACGCCGGCCAGGAAGTCGTGCCGGGTGACGCCGTTGGCGACGAACTGCCGCAGGTGCAGGCCGACCAGCAGGATGCCCACCACGCCGAGCCAGTACTTGGCGGCCGCGCCGGCGATGACCAGCCAGAGGCTGAACGTCGGGTCGGTGACCCGGCTGACCACCGTCATCCCGACGCCCACGCAGACGATCATCGTGACCCAGAACCAGGCGGCCACGGGCCGGTAGATGCGCAGCAGGTTGGTGGCCACGAGCAGGCGTGGACTCATCGCAGTGCCTCCGTTCGAGCGGTGTCTCCGACGGCGGTGAGGTGAACGAAGAGGTCCTGCACGCCGACCGGGGCGAGCGTGAGCCCGGCGGTCCGGGCCGCCTCCGCCTCGTGGTCGGCCAGGGCCCCGTAGAGGGTGACCTGCCGCACGCCGCCCAGGCTCTGCTCGCCGAGCACGGTCCGCCCGGCGGCGAACGCCTCGACCGCCGCGGCCGGCCCGGTGACGGCCACGCCGCGCGCCCGGAAGGTGTCGGTGTCCTCGTGCAGCAGCAGCCGGCCCCGGTCGATGACGATCACCTGCTCGAACAGGCCGGCCACCTCCTCGATGAGGTGGGTGGACAGGATGATCGTGCGGGGGTGGGCGAGGTAGTCGGCCAGCAGCTCGCGGTAGAACGCCGCGCGGGCACCGGCGTCCATGCCCAGGTAGACCTCGTCCAGGATGGTCAGCGGGGCCCGCGCGGCCAGGCCGAGCACGACGCCGAGGCTCGACCGCTGCCCCCGCGACAGCGCCGAGACGCGCCGGCGGCGGTCCAGCTCGAAGACGTCGGCCAGGTGCTCGGCGTAGCCGGCGTCCCAGGTCGGGCGGAGCCGGCCGGCGAAGTCGAGGACCTTGGCGATCCGGTCCTGGTCGGTGACGTCGAGGCTGTCGCGGACGAACGCGGTGGCCCGCATGAGCGCCGCGTTCTCGAACGGGTCCACGCCGTCGATCGTCACCGTGCCGGCGCACGGCCGGCGGTACGACGCCAGCACGCTGAGCAGGCTGGTCTTGCCGGAGCCGTTGCGGCCGAGCAGCCCGTAGATCTTGTTCGGCTCGAGGTCGAGGGTGATGCCGTCCACCGCGACGGTGTCGCCGTAGCGCACGGTGAGGTCGCGCAGGGAGATCATCGCGCACCGTCCTTCAGGTAGGCCACGATCTCGTCGACGCCGACGCCGACCATCCGGGCCTCGGTGAGCATCGGGTCGACGACGTCGGCGAAGAACCGTTCCCGGCGCTGGGCGCGCAGTCGGCCGCGGGCGTCCGGGCTGACGAACATGCCGATCCCGCGCTTCTTGTAGAGCACGCCCTCGTCGACCAGCTGGGCGAAGCCCTTGGCCGCCGTGGCCGGGTTGATCCGGTAGAACGCCGCGTACTGGTTGGTGGACATGATCTGCTCGTCCTCCTTGAGCGTCCCGGAGAGGACCTCGTCCTTGATGCCGTTGGCGATCTGCTGGTAGATGGGGCTGCGGTCGTCGAACACGACAGCCTCCCTAGTTCTGCGGTTCATTACTCATGTAACGAACCATAGAGGCAGAGCGGCCGTGTGGGCAAGGGCGGGTCGGCTCAGGCCGCGGTGAAGGTCTGCGGCAGCGCGCCGGCGTCCCACAGCCCGTCGAGATGGGCCAGGAAGCCGATCAGGCTGCGTTCCAGCTCACGCCGTTCGGCCGGGGCCAGCGTGGCCAGCGGGTCGGAGAAGACCAGACCCTCCGGGTGCCGGGCCCGGGTGCCGACGAACCTGCGGCAGGCGGTGCACCAGACATAGCTGACCAGGGTCGGGCGCCGGGCGTTCTCCGGGGCGTTCACGTACGCCCGGACGCTGCGCCGGCCGCACGCGGGACACTCCCGCTCGCCGGGCGCGGCGAACAGGCTCTCGCCCTGCGCCAGCGCCGCGACCTGGTCCCCGGTGAAGCTGCTCCACGACATGGCGTCCTCAGGCTTCGTCGAGTGCTTTCGTCAGGTCGGCGATCAGATCGGCCGGGTCCTCGATGCCGCAGGAGAGCCGCACGAACCCGGGCGCGGTGTCGTCGCCCCACTGCGCGCGCCGGTCCGCCGTGGTGTGCAGGCCGCCGAAGGACGTGGCGGCGAACACCAGCCGGGAGGCGGTCAGGAAGCGGCCCACCCGCTCCGCGCTGCCCAGGTCGAAGGAGATGATGCCGGGGATCCGGCGCATCTGCGCGGCCGCGATCCGGTACGACGGGTCGCCGGCCAGCCCCGGGAAGCGCACCCCGTGCACGTCGTCGCGGCCGGCCAGGAACTCGGCCAGCGCCACGGCGTTGCTGCTCTGCCGGGCCAGCCGCAGGTCCAGGGTGGCCAGCGACCGGTGCGCCAGCCAGGCGTCGAACGCGCCCGGCACCGCGCCGGTCTGCGCCCGCCAGACGGTGACCTTGGCCAGCAGCTCCTCGTCGTGGCCGGCCACGTAGCCCAGCAGCACGTCGGAGTGCCCGGTGAGCGCCTTGGTGCCGGAGGCCACCACCAGGTCGGCGCCGAGCTCCAGCGGGCGCTGGCCCAGCGGCGTGGGCGTGGTGTTGTCCACCGCCACCAGCGCGCCGGCCTCGTGCGCGGCGGCCGCGACCGTACGGATGTCGCACACGTCCAGGCCCGGGTTGGCCGGGGTCTCCAGCAGCACGAGCCGCACGCCCTCGAACGACGGGTACGGCCCCGCGGTCGGCACCAGCACCGTCTTGACGCCCAGCTCGCGCAGCGTGCTCTCGGCGAAGGCGCGCACGGTGAAGTAGCCGTCCGACGGCAGCGCCACCGTGTCGCCGCTGCGCAGCGTGGAGAACAGCATCGCGGTGATCGCCGCCTGCCCGCTCGCGAACGCCAGCACGGCGCCGCCCTCGAGCTCGCCGATGGCGGCCTCGAGCGCGCGCCGGGTCGGGTTGTCCGGGCGGCCGTAGCCGTTGACGCCCGGACCCTCCACCGGATCCAGGTGGTACGGCGCGGCGAACACCGGCCCCGGCAGGAACGGCTGTCCCGGCACCGGCTCGGGCAGCCCGGCGTGCACGACCCGGGTCCCGTCTCCCTCGAACGTCATTCCGGCTTCATCTCCCGGCCCATGAGCAGCTTCACGGCGACCCGGGGATCCACACCCTCGTGGCACACCCGCTCGACCTGCTCGGTGATCGGCATCTCGACGTGGTGCGCGCGGGCCAGGTCCCGGATGGCCAGGCAGCTCTTGACGCCCTCGGCGGTCTGCCGGGCGGCGCGCTGCGCCTCCTCCAGCGACTCGCCGCGGCCCAGGTGCTCGCCGAAGGTCCGGTTCCGCGACAGCGGCGACGAGCAGGTCGCCACCAGGTCGCCGAGCCCGGCCAGGCCGGCGAACGTCATCGGGTCGGCGCCCAGCGCCACCCCGAGCCGGGCCGTCTCGGCCAGCCCGCGGGTGATCAGCGACGCCTTGGTGTTGTCGCCCATGCCCATCGCGTTGGCCATCCCGTACGCGAGCGCGATGACGTTCTTGACCGCCCCGCCCAGCTCGCACCCGATGACGTCGTCGCTGGTGTACGGCCGCAGGTACGGCAGCGCGATGGCCTGCTGCACGAGCTGCGCGCGGTCGGGGTCGGTACCGGCCACCACGGTGGCGGCCGGCTGCTCGGCGGCGATCTCGGGGGCCAGGTTCGGCCCGGAGACCACCACCACCCGGTCCGGATCGACCCGCGCGGTCTCGACGATGACCTGGCTCATCCGCTTGGTGGTGCCGAGCTCGATGCCCTTCATCAGCGAGACCAGCGTGGAATCGCCCGGCAGGTGGCCGGCCCAGTCGGCCAGGTTGCCGCGCAGCGTCTGCGAGGGCACCGCCAGGAAGACCAGGCCGGCGCCGTCCAGCGCGGCGGCCAGCTCGCTGGTGGCGGTGACCCGCTCGGGCAGCTTGACCCCGGGCAGGGACGCCTCGTTGACGCGGTCGGCCCGGATGGCGGCGGCCACCGACTCCCGGCGGGCCCACATGGTCACGTCCGAGCCCGCCTCGGCGAGGATCTTGGCGAATGCCGTACCCCAGGCGCCCGCGCCCAGCACCGCCGCTCGCGTCATGCCCCACCGTCCCGAGTGTCGTCGTGGCCCTCGCCGAGCTTGCTCATGCCGTCCTCCGCGGGCTGCCAGCCCCGGCGCGCCACCTCGTAGAGCGGCGGCGGCTGTTCGCCCCGCAGCTCCGCGAGCAGGTCCCGGGTGGCCAGCTGGATCGCCTCGGTCATCTGCTCCAGGATCGCCCGGGTGGGCGCCGAGCCCTGCCAGCGGCTGAGGTCCACCGGCGGGCCGACGGCCACCCGCACCGGCACCCGCCGGCCGAGCGCGATCTTTCCGGTCCGTACGTCGTGCACCTGGTGCGCCCCCCACGTCGCCATCGGCACCACCGGGGCGCCGGTCACCAGCGCGAGCCGGGCCGCGCCGGTCTTGCCCCGCATCGGCCACAGGTCGGGCTCGCGGGTGGTCGTGCCCTCCGGGTAGATCACCACGACGCCGTCCTGGTGCAGGGCCTCGATCAGCGAGTCGAGCGACTTCACCGCCTCCACACTGCCGCGTTCGACCGGGATCTGCTGGGTCTTGCGGAGCATGAAGCCGACGAACGGGACCCGCCAGATGCTGGCCTTGGCCAGGAACCGCGGCCACCGGCCGGACGCGTAGATGAAGTGGGCGACCAGCAGCGGGTCGAACTGCGACATGTGGTTGGGCGTGACGATGAAACCGCCGCGGGCGGGCAGGTGCGCCATGCCGGTCCAGGTCCGTTTGGTCCAGAGGGTCATCGCGGGCAGCACGAGCCAGACCGCCAACCGTCGCCAGAATCCGAGCTTGCGCCCCGCCACGGTGCCTCCCTGCTCCCCGCGGCGGGCCCCCGCGCCGCCGTCGCCCACACCTGGGACGAAATCATGCCTGCTCCTGCTCCCCGTAGCCAGGCCGGGGGCCGTCCGGCCGGCGGTGGCAGGATTGGCGGCGTGTCAGGAGCGGACTGGACGGCGGTCATCCCCGTCAAGAGCCTCAGCGCGGCCAAGAGCCGGCTGCGGGGCGCGGTCGCCGACGCCCGGCACGAGGACCTCGCCCTGGCGATGGTGCGCGACACGGTGGCCGCGGTGCACGCCTGCGCCGCGGTCGGCGACGTGCTGGTCGTCACGGACGACCCGGCGGCCGTCGCCGCGGTGACGGCCCTGGGCGCCCGGGCGGTGCCGGACCGGCCCGCGGCCGGCCTGAACGCGGCCATGCGGTTCGGCGCCGACGTGGTGGCGGGCCTGGGACGCCGGCGGGCCGTGCTCACCGGCGACCTGCCGGCCCTGCGCCCCGCCGAGCTGGGCGCGGCGCTGGCCGCCGCCGGCCCGGGCCGCAGCTTCGTCGCGGACGCCGCCGGCACCGGCACCGTCCTGCTCACGGCGGCGGCGGGCACCGCGCTCGATCCCCGCTTCGGCGTGGGGTCGGCGGCCGCGCACGCCGCCTCGCGCGCCCGGCCGCTCGCCGGGACGTGGCCGGGGCTGCGCCACGACGTGGACACCGCCGAGGACCTGCGCACGGTGCTGGCCCTCGGCGCCGGCGAGCACACCTGCGGGCTGCTGCGTGATCTCGGACTCATCGCCGAGTGCGGACTCTCCGGTGTGCCCGGCGGCCCGGCCCGGTAACCTGCGGGGCATGCAGGGCACCGTGGCGACGTTCGACGCGCAGACCCGTACCGGCACGCTGCTGCTGGACGACGGCGCTGAGCTGTCCTTCCCCGCCGCGGCCTTTGAGGCCTCCGGGTTGCGGCTGCTCCGCCTCGGCCAGCGCCTGACCGTCTCCACCAGCCCGGACGGCGCCGTCACCAGGGTCGAACTTCCCGGAATCAAGTGAGCCTCGTTCATTTCCCGTTCACCCGGGACGGGCAATGATGGAGCAATGACCACCCCGTCCCGGACCCCCGACCCGACCGTGCCGTCCGCGACTCACCGCCGTGGTCCCGACGGGCGGTTCCTCCCCCGGCCCGGGCCGGCCGCCGGCGCCGGGACGGGCGGCATCCCGACGGAGCACACCCCGACGGGCCACATCGCGAACGCCGAGCCGACCGCCATCGAGCCGACCGCCATCGAGCCGACGGAGCCTGCCGTGACCACCGCCGCCATCCCGCTGGACCCCGACGAGACCGAGCCCGACCGGCCCGAGCTGCCCGAGGACCGCTTCCTCAACCGGGAGCTGTCCTGGCTCGACTTCAACGCCCGGGTGCTGGCCCTGGCCGAGGATCCCGGCACGCCGCTGCTGGAACGGGCCAAGTTCCTGGCCATCTTCGCCGGCAACCTGGACGAGTTCTACATGGTCCGGGTGGCCGGGCTCAAGCGCCGGCTCAAGGCCGGGCTGCCGATGCGCGGCGGGGACCGCTCCTCGCTGCGCCACCAGCTCGAGATGATCACCGAGCGGGCCGCCGACCTGGTCACCCGGCACGCCGCCTGCTTCGGCGAGGAGGTCCGGCCCAAGCTGTCGGCCGAGGGCATCGAGCTGGTCAGCTGGAGCGAGCTGGACGCGCCCGAGCGCGAGCGGCTGCGGACGTACTTCCGCGAGCAGGTCTTCCCGGTGCTGACCCCGCTGGCGGTCGACCCGGCGCACCCGTTCCCGTACATCTCCAGCCGTTCGCTGAATCTGGCCGTCGCCCTGCGCGACCCGGCCGGCAGCGGCAACGAGTTGTTCGCCCGGATCAAGGTGCCCAACAACGTGCCGCGTTTCGTCACGGTGCAGAACGACAGCCGGGGGACGCGTTTCCTGCCCGTCGAGGAGCTCATCGCCGCGCACCTGGACCAGCTCTTCTCCGGCATGCGGATCCTGGAGTGGCACCTGTTCCGGGTCACCCGCAACGCCGAGCTGGAGGTCGACGAGGACCGCGACGAGGACCTGCTGCAGGCCCTGGAGCGCGAGCTGGCCCAGCGCCGCTTCGGCCCGCCGGTCCGCCTGGAGGTGGCCGCCTCGATCAGCGACCACGTCCTCGACCTGCTCACCCGCGAGCTGGAGATGGACAGCCAGGACGTGCTGCGGGTGCCCGGCCTGCTGGACCTGGCGGCGCTGTGGCAGGTGTACGGCGAGTGCGACCGCGACGACCTCAAGGACCGCCCGTTCGTCCCGGCGACCCACCCGCAGCTGGCCGACGGCGAGGTGCCGCGCAGCGTCTTCAACCGGCTGCGCGAGTGCGACATCCTGGTGCACCACCCGTACCACTCGTTCTCGACCAGCGTGCAGCGCTTCATCGAGCAGGCCGCCGCCGACCCGAACGTGCTGGCCATCAAGCAGACCCTCTACCGCACCAGCGGCGACTCGCCGATAGTCGACGCCCTGGTCGACGCCGCGGCGGCCGGCAAGCAGGTGGTCGTGCTGGTCGAGGTGAAGGCCCGCTTCGACGAGGTGGCCAACATCGCCTGGGCGCGCACCCTGGAACGGGCCGGCTGCCACGTGGTCTACGGCCTGGTCGGCCTCAAGACCCACTGCAAGACGTCCCTGGTGGTCCGCCAGGAGGGCAACCAGATCCGCCGGTACTGCCACATCGGCACGGGCAACTACCACCCCAAGACCGCCCGGCTCTACGAGGACTTCGGCATGCTCACCGCCGATCCCGAGGTCGGCGCGGACGTCACCGACCTGTTCAACGTGCTCACCGGCTACAGCCGGCAGACCGCGTTCCGGCGGCTGCTGGTGGCCCCGCACGGCGTCCGGGCCGGGCTCATCGAGCGGATCGAGGAGCAGGCCGCGGTCGCCCGCGCGGGCGGCCCGGCGCTGGTCCAGTTCAAGGTGAACTCGCTGGTCGACGAGGAGACGTGCGACGCGCTCTACCGCGCCTCGCAGGCCGGCGTCCGCGTCGACCTGGTGATCCGGGGCATGTGTGCGCTGCGCCCGGGCGTGCCGGGGCTGTCGGAGAACATCCGGGTCCGCTCGGTCGTCGGCCGGTTCCTGGAGCACTCCCGGGTGTTCCGGTTCGGCACGGGCGACGACGCCGAGTACTGGATCGGCTCGGCCGACCTCATGCACCGCAACCTGGACCGCCGGGTCGAGGCGCTGGTGCGGGTGACCCTGCCCTCCGCGCAGGACGACCTGCGCAACGTCCTGGACCTGGCCATGAGCGACGAGAGCGAGGGCTGGGACCTGGCCGGCGACGGCACCTGGCACCGGCGCGCGTTCAGCCCGTCGGAACACCACATCCATCTGCAGGAGGCCCTGTTGCGCCGGATCATCGGCAAGGCGGGCTGAATTGACCACGGAACCGGTCCGGGCCGCCGGCGCCGTCCTCTGGCGACGGGCCGGCGACGGCATCGAGATCTGTGTCGTGCACCGGCCGTACCGCGCCGACTGGAGCCTGCCCAAGGGCAAGCTCGACGGCGACGAGCACCCCCTGGCGGCGGCGGTGCGCGAGGTGCTGGAGGAGACCGGTGTGCCCGGGGAGCCCCAGCTGCGGCTGCCCGAGGTGCGGTACACGCTGCCCGACGGCGCGCCCAAGACGGTCGAGTTCTGGCTCATGCGGGCCGCGGAGGGCCCGGCGGACGATCCGATGGATCCCACCGAGGTGGACATCGTGCGGTGGCTGTCGCCGGCCGACGCGCTGGCGACGCTCACCTATCCGGACGACCGGCGGCTGGTCGGGCACGTCGCCGCCCTGCCGCCGATCACCGCGGTCACCGGGCTGGTCCGGCACGCGCACGCCGGCAAACGCAGCGAGTGGGACGGCGACGACGCCCTGCGCCCGATCGACGACCGGGGCCGGGCCGAGGCGCGCACGCTGGGCTCGGTGCTCCCGCTGATCGCGCCGCGGCGGCTCGTCGCGGCGACCCCGTTGCGATGCCGGCAGACCCTCGAACCGGTGGCCGAGCGGCTGGGCCTGCCCATCATCGCGGACGCGGCCTTCGCCGAGCCGGCCGGCGCGGACGAGATCCCGGCCCGGGCCAAGGCGGCCGCGGCCCGGCTGACCGAGTTGCGCGACGGCCCGCCGGTGGCGGTGTGCAGTCAGGGCAAGGTGATCCCGTCGCTGCTGGCGTTGCTGGACGGCGCCGAGGACCGGGAGCCGTACCGGACGCCGAAGGGCACCGGCTGGATCCTCACCTGGTCCGGCGACCGGCTGCTCGGGCTGAGCCGGATCTAGGGCGGGCGGCGGGTCCGGGCGCGGCGTCGACCGGCAGCGGATCCGCGCGCCAGTAACCGATCCGGTCCCCGGTGAGCCAGCGGGCCCGCCACAGCTCGTCGGGGCGGGGCTCCCAGTCCCGCAGCGGCAGCAGCGCGACCCGCCAGGACAGCACGCTGGCCACGTACCAGCCGTAGAGGGGCAGCAGGCCGAGCAGCACGTCGCGGCGCCGGTACGAGCCGTACGGCCCCAGCACGAACACCGCCAGGCCGCACCAGCCGCAGGTGACGAGCCAGTCCAGCAGTCCCCAGCCGGTCCAGTGCTCGGCCAGGTCGCCGAGGGTCCAGCCGGGCACCACGGCGCCGGCGAAGACCGCCGCGGCGATCAGCGCCCGGCTGACGAGGCCACGCGGGCCGGCGGGTCTGCGCTCCATGAAGCGGACCGTAGGCCGCACGGCCGCTGTGGCGCCGGAACACGCGAAGGGCGTCCACCGTACGGGTGGACGCCCTTCGTACCTCAGCGTGCCGCTGAGCGGGCCGGAAAGGCCCCCTGGATCAACGGGTCTTGCGAGCCGTGCCGGTGCGCGCGGTGGTCGCCCGGCTGGCCGGTGTGGCCTTGGCCGCTGCCGTGGTCGTCTTGGCGGCGGTGGTCTTCTTGGCCGCCGTCGCCGACTTGGTGGCGGTGGCCTTGGTCGGCGCCGTCTTGGTCGCCGCCTTCTTGGCCGGGGCCGCCTTGGCCGTGGTGGCCGACTTGGTGGCCGCCGCCGACTTGGTGGCGGTCTTGGCCGGCGCCGCCTTGGTGGCGGCCGACTTCGTGGCGGCCGTCTTGCGGGCCGGCGTGGCCTTGGCCGTGGTGGCCGACTTGGTGGCGGTCTTGGCCGGCGCGGCCTTGGTGGCCGTCGCCTTGGTGGCCGTCGCCTTGCTGGCGGTGGCCTTGCTGGCCGTGGCCTTGGTGGCCGCGGCGGTCTTGGCCGGCGCCGCCTTGGTGGCGGTCTTGGCCGGCGTGGTCTTGGCGGCGGTCGTCTTCTTGGCGGCCGTCGTCTTGGTTGCCGCCGCCGTCTTGGTGGCGGTCGACTTGGCCGGGGCGGCCTTGGTGGCGGTCGACTTCGCCGCCGCCGTGGTCTTCTTCGCCGCGGTGGCCTTGGCCACCTTGCCGCTCGCGACCATCTCCCGGAATCCGGTTCCGGGCTTGAATGCCGGGACCGACGTCTTCTTCACCTTCACCGGTTCACCGGTGCGCGGATTGCGCGCGGTACGGGCATTGCGCGCCCGCTTCTCGAAGACTCCGAAACCGGTAATGGCAACGCGATCGCCCTTGGTAACGGCGTTCTGCACCTCGCTGATGACCGCATCCAGCGCTGCTGTCGCCGTCTTCCGGTCCCCGAGTCGGGCGGCGAGCGCCTCGACGAGCTCGGCCTTGTTCACTGGTTTCCTCCCGAACATGAGAACTGGCCCAATGCGAGCCATTCTGCGCGCACCGTATGCCCTCTGACCAGCAGACACAAACATCTGCTCGAAAAAAAACCCTTGTGTCGCAACGATTTCGCCCCCACCGGCAACCCGATGGGGGCGAGAAAGCCTGCAACCGCAAGGAAAATCGGCCTCAGACGACCACCGGCTTGAAGGCCGGGCGGCCGGACTCGTACGTGGTAATCATCTGCTCGTGGCGCAGCGTCAGTCCGATGTCGT
Source organism: Actinoplanes nipponensis (assembly GCF_016862275.1). GTDB lineage: Bacteria > Actinomycetota > Actinomycetes > Mycobacteriales > Micromonosporaceae > Actinoplanes > Actinoplanes nipponensis. Next base: position 79,378 of record NZ_BOMQ01000077.1, read on the forward strand.
CGAGGCCCTCCATCAGCCGCCACCGACTGAAATCGTCGATCGGGAAGGTCCAGACGGCGTCGTCCACGCGCACCTGGCGCTGCTCGAGGTCGACCGTGATCCGCTTGTCCGGTTCGCTGTCGGCCAGATCCCAGAGCGCCTCGACCGCCTTCTGGTCGAGCTGCACCGGCAGCAGGCCCTCCTTGAGGGCGTTGCCGCGGAAGATGTCGCCGAAGCGGGCCGCGATGACGACCTTGAAGCCGAAGTCGCGCAGCGCCCAGACGGCGTGCTGGCGCGAGGAGCCGGTCCCGAAGTTGGGCCCGGCCACCAGGATGGTCGCGCCCGCGTGCGCGGGGTTGTTGAGCACGAACGACGGGTCGTCCCGCCAGGCGCTGAACAGCCCGTCCTCGAACCCGGTCCGGGTGACCCGCTTGAGGTAGACGGCCGGGATGATCTGGTCGGTGTCCACATCGGAGCGGCGCAGCGGCATGACCGTGCCGGCGTGGGTGGTGAACTTGTCCATGGTTGCTGCTCCTGCTCAGAGGTCGGCCGGGGCGGCCAGCTTGCCGGCCACCGCGGTGGCCGCGGCGACCTGCGGCGAGACCAGGTGGGTACGCCCACCGCGGCCCTGCCGGCCCTCGAAGTTGCGGTTGGAGGTGGAGGCGGCGCGCTGGCCGGGGCTGAGCGTGTCCGGGTTCATGCCCAGGCACATCGAGCACCCGGCGAAGCGCCACTCGGCGCCGGCTTCGGTGAAGACCTTGTCCAGCCCCTCGGCCTCGGCGGCCGCGCGCACCTGGAACGACCCGGGCACGATCATCATCCGGACGCCCTCGTGCACCTTGTGCCCGCGCAGCACGTCGGCCGCGGCCCGCAGGTCCTCCAGGCGCCCGTTGGTACAGGAGCCGACGAACACCACGTCCACCGCGACGTCCCTGAGCGGGGTGCCGGGCCGCAGGTCCATGTACTCCAGGGCCCGGCGGGCGGCGTTGCGGTCCGACTCCTCGACGAACTCCTCCGGGTCGGGCACCGCGCCGTCGAGCGGCGCGCCCTGGCCCGGGTTGGTGCCCCAGGTGACGAACGGGCTGACCGTCGAGGCGTCGATGTGGATCTCGGTGTCGTACTCGGCGCCCTCATCGCTGGGCAGGGTCCGCCAGTACGCCAGCGCGGCGTCCCAGTCGGCGCCCTCGGGCGCGTGCTCGCGGCCCTTCAGGTACGCGAACGTGGTCTCGTCCGGCGCGATCATGCCGGCCTTGGCGCCCCACTCGATGCTCATGTTGCAGATGGTCATCCGGCCCTCCATGGAGAGCTTGCGGATGGCCTCGCCGCGGTACTCCACGATGTGGCCGTTGCCGCCGCCGGTGCCGGTCTGGGTGATCAGCGCGAGGATCAGGTCCTTGGCCGAGACCCCCGGGCGCAGCTCGCCGCTGACCACGACCGCCATCGTCTTCGGCTTGGCCTGCGGCAGCGTCTGGGTGGCCAGCACGTGCTCGACCTCGCTGGTGCCGATGCCGAAGGCCAGCGCGCCGAACGCGCCGTGGGTCGCGGTGTGCGAGTCGCCGCAGACGATCGTGGTGCCGGGCTGGGTGAGGCCCAGCTGCGGGCCGATCACGTGCACGATGCCCTGGTCGGCGTCGCCGAGCGAGCGGATCTGCACACCGAACTCGGCGCAGTTCTTGCGCAGGGTCTCGATCTGCGTGCGCGAGACGGTGTCGAGGATCGTCATCAGGTCGCCGCGTCGGGTGTTGAACGCCGGATCGGCGTAGCCCGTCGGGGTGTTGTGGTCCTCGGTCGCCAGCGTGAGATCGGTGCGGCGCACCTTGCGCCCGGCCAGCCGCAGGCCGTCGAAGGCCTGCGGGCTGGTCACCTCGTGCAGCAGGTGCAGGTCGATGTAGAGCAGGTCGGGCTCACCGTCGGCGGACCGCACCACATGGTCGTCCCAGACCTTCTCGGCCAGGGTCCTGGGTTTCCCCTGATCGGGAGTGACTCCCACCATCTGGACATCCTAAATTCTGGGAGGTATGTTTCGGCTTGTGGGACACAGTATGAGCGGTGTCGGCGTTCTCGACAAGGCGGTGGTCATCCTCGCCGCCTGTGTCGACGGCGCCAGCCTGGCTGAATTAGTCGACCGGACCAAGCTGCCCCGGGCGACCGCGCACCGGCTGGCCCAGGCCCTGGAGATCCACCGGATGCTGGTGCGCGACACCCAGGGCCGGTGGCGGCCCGGGCCGCGGCTGGGCGAGCTGGCCAACGCGGCGCCGGACGTGCTGCTGACGGCGGCCGAGCCGCTGCTGTCGGCGCTGCGCGACGCCACCGGCGAGAGCGCCCAGCTCTATCTGCGCCGGGCCGACGAGCGGATCTGCGTGGCCGCCGCCGAGCGGGCGAGCGGGCTGCGCGACACGGTGCCGGTCGGTTCGGTGCTGCCGATGGTGGCCGGCTCCGCGGCCCAGATCCTGCTCGCCTGGGAGCCGCCCGAGGCGGTCATGCCGCTGCTGCCGCGATGCAAGTTCACCGGCCGCACGCTGGCCGAGGTGCGCCGGCGCGGCTGGGCCCAGAGCGTCGCGGAACGCGAGCCCGGTGTGGCCAGCGTCTCCGCCCCGATCCGGGACCGGACGGGCCGGGTCATCGCGTCGATCTCGATAAGCGGTCCGATCGAACGGCTCGGCCGCCGCCCCGGCGAACGCCACGCGATGGCCGTGGTCCGCGCGGGACAACGACTCAGCGGCCTCTGACCGCCCGGCACAGCAACGGCCGCCGACTCAGCGACCGCTCACCGCCCGGCACAGCAACGGCCGCCGACTCAGCGGCCGCTGAACCGTCCGGCGCGGTCACGGCCGCCGTTCAGCCAGGGGGCGATCCGGGGTGCGGCCAGGAGCAGCCCGAGGGCGAGCGCCGCGATGACCGCCTGCCCCATCCGGCCCGGCGTGACGCCGCCGGTCCGGTCCACCACGTAGTTGGCGTAGGCGTTCGCGAGCGCGTCCGTCGTCAGCACGACGGCGCCCAGCGCCAGGCCGGCCCGGCGCCGCAACGCCAGCAGGAGAGCCGCCGCCGGGTCCAGCAGCGCGAGGGACCCGAAATAGGCGGCCAGCCACGACGGCATCGCCGGATACGGATCGAGGCCGCCGAGGTGAAGCTGGGTCAGGTGCACGGCCGCGCCGTAGGCGAAGATCGCCACCAGCACCGCGAAGGTGACCCGGACCCCGCGCGGCGCATCCGCCCACCGGTGACCGTCCCCACGACCGGACACCGCGTCAGGGGGTCCAGACGGCGTTGTCGTGGGCGAAGACGACGCGGGCCGGGTCGAAGCTCAGCAGCCGTTCCATCCAGGCCGGCGGGAACGGCAGCGGCGCCTCGGCGCCGTCCCGGCCGGCCCGCCCGGCCAGCACATCGGCGGTGAACCCGACCGCGTGGTCGTGGCTCTGTCCCGCGACGATCACCGTGCCGTCGCCGCGCCGCACGACGAGCGACTGGTGGCCCGCGGTGTGCCCGGGGGTCGGCACGACGACCACGCCGGGCAGGATCTCGGCCTCCCCCTCCAGCTCCTCGTAGACCGCGCCCGGGCTGTCGATCAGCCAGGGCAGCGTGTGGTCCTCGACGGTACGGGCGATCTCCAGCTCGAGCCGCTGGGTGTAGATCGGCCGGCCGGGCAGCGCGGGGTTGCCGCCGCTGTGGTCGAAGTGCAGGTGGCAGTTGGCGACGTGCCTGATGTCCTCGGGCCGGGCGCCGACGGCGGCGAGCGCCTCGGGCAGGGGCACGCGATGGGGGCGGTAGTGCGCGTCCACGTCCGGGTCGGCGCCCATGCCGGTGTCGACCAGCAGCGCACCGCCGGGATGCTCGACCAGATAGCCGAGGCACGGTTCGACCCGGGGCGAGCCGGTGCCGGTCTCCTCGGCCGGCCGGATGAAGTAGCCGAAATCGATGCGTCGCACGTTGATGTCCGTCACAGCGACGAGTCTGCCGCCCACCGGCCCGGCCCGGCGACCCGGGACAGACAAAAGCGGCCCGTGTCTGTCGACACGAGCCGCTTGCTGCTTGTAGCCCCGAAGGGATTCGAACCCTCGCTACCGCCTTGAGAGGGCGGCGTCCTAGGCCGCTAGACGACGGGGCCAGAACACGCTGCACTGCCAGAACTTCTGTGGTGCCTTACCTGTTGCTTCCGGCTCTTTGGCGTGAGCAACGGTGCGGAACTCTATCAGAAGTCCAGCACCACCGCCCTTGCGGGAGTCGGTCGCGCTGGGGTACCAGGACTCGAACCTAGACTAACTGAACCAGAATCAGTCGGGCTGCCAATTACCCCATACCCCATTGGTACGGCTTGCCGTACCGAGTGGAAACTCTACCCGAGCCCATGGTGGCCGCCAAATCGGGTTCCCCTCCCGCGTTTCCGTGACCGCCCGACTACCGGAACATGTCCGTGTTGTCCCGGGCCCAGGCGGCGAACCGGGGGCCCGGCTGGCCGGTCAGCTCGGCCACCGTCAGCACCGCCACCTGCGGATGTCCGACCAGCCGGCGCAGGCCGTCGGCGTACCGGGCCGCGTGCTCGCCCATGGCCGCGCTCAGCTGCGCCCGCACGTCGCTCGCGCCGAGGGCCGGCAGCTCGTCCACGACCGGCCGGCATCACGCAGGCCGACGCCGAGGGGCTGGCCGCGGCCTCGATGGCCCGGGTGGCCGCGCGGCTCGGCCGCCGCCTGCCCGCGCCGGGCCACCGGCGAGTCCAACGACGCCTGGTGGACACAGCGCGGAAGGCTCTGGGAGGGGTTCGACGTCGAACAGCACCGCGGACCCGACCGGCAGGCCGCGGACGCCTTCGCCCACGGCCTGGGGCTGCTGCTGGACCGGATCGAGCGTCAGTCCAGGGAGACCACCGGGTTGCGCAGCTCGCCGATGCCCTGAACGCTGACCATCACGGTCTCGCCGGAGACGATCCGGCTCACCCCGGCCGGGGTGCCGGTCAGGATGATGTCGCCGGGCAGCAGCGTCATCACGTGCGAGACGTACGACACCAGTGTCGGCACGTCGAAGACCATGTCCTTGGTCCGGCCCAGCTGGCGCACCTCCATCTGCTCCGGATCGCGCCCCACCTCGCAGCGCACCTCCAGGTCGCTGACGTCCAGCTCGGTCTCGATCCACGGCCCGATCGGGCAGAACGAGTCGAAGCCCTTGGCCCGCGTCCACTGCGGGTCGGTGCGCTGCAGGTCGCGGGCGGTCACGTCGTTGCCGACGGTGTAGCCGAAGATGGCCCGCTGCGCGCCGGCCCGGTCCACCCGGCGGGCCCCGGTCGCGCCGATCACCACGGCCAGCTCGGCCTCGTGCTCGACCTGCTGGGACTGCGGCGGGATGCGGATCGCGTCGTTCGGACCGATCACCGAGGTGGACGGCTTGATGAAGATCAGCGGCTCCTTGGGCACCTCGTTGCCGTGCTCGGCCGCGTGCTCGGCGTAGTTGCGGCCGACCCCGATCACCTTGCTGGAGAAGATCGGCGCGAGCAGCCGGACGTCGGCCAGCGCCCAGCGCTGCCCGGTGAAGCGCACCTGCTCGAACGGGAGGCTGCCGATCTCGGCGACGGTCAGACCCTTGGTCCCGGCCCCCGACTCACCCTCGACGACGCCGAAGGACACGCCACCGGCATGAACAAAACGAGCGAAACGCACGGATAACCCCATCCATTAACGATGAAAACGCAGGACCGAGGCTACGCGCTGCGCGGCACGGTCTCGGCGCCCAGCCGGGGGAACGGGGTCAGCGAGAACACCACCTCGACCGGCACCTCGAAGTAGGCGCAGATCCGCAGGGCCAGGTGCAGCGACGGGCTGAACTCGCCGCGCTCCAGGTAGCCCACGGTCTGGTAGTGCACCCCGAGGGCGTCGGCGAGCTGGCGGCGCGAGATGCCCCGCTCGGCGCGCAGCATGGCGATCCGGTTGTACGTGATCTCGGTGCTCATCGGCCGGCCGTCACCCGACCCGCTGCATCGCCCGGTCGCGGCGCTCGGCCACCGCGGAGCCGGACTCGCGGCGGGCCATCCGGCGCAGCACCACCGGGGCCAGCACCAGGCCCAGCAGCGCCCAGAGGGCCAGCACGCCGAAGGTCTGCGGGTGCTGCCACGAGCCGCCGAGCTCGACGGTGGCCAGCGCGTCGGGCAGGAACACGGAACGCATGCCCAACCCTAGCCAGTAGACCGGGAAGACCTGCGCGACCCCGTGCAGCCACCCCGGCATGCCGGTGATCGGGTAGAAGATGCCGGAGACCGTCACCAGCGCGCCCAGCGGCAGCAGGAGCAGGCCGATGTTGCGCGGGTTGTCGAGCAGCGAGCCGAAGACGGCGCCCAGCGGGATGGTGGCGGCGAAGCCGAGCGGCACCAGCCAGGCCAGCGTGAGCCACCCGGCCGCGTCGATGTGCAGCCCGTCGACGATGAACAGGCTCGGCACGATCTGCAGGACCAGGCTGACCGCCGCCATCCCGCCGACCAACACCAGCTTGCCGATCAGGTAGCCGGGCATCCCGTGCGGCGTCGCCTTGGCCCGCAGCAGGGTGCCGTCCTCGCGGTCGGTGAGCAGCAGCGTGGCCACCGTCATCAGGCCCGCGAAGGCCAGGCCCATGCCCAGCGTGCTGGGCAGCGTGCGGGCGCCCAGCGACAGGCCGGTGCCGGGCACGGTGGCGTCGCGCATGAAGTAGACCGTGCCGACGAGCAGGGCCGCCGGGAAGAAGTACGTCCACAGGTCGAAGACGTTGGTCAGGGTCTGCCGCAGCTCGATCACGCCGCGGGCCAGACCCGCGCGGGCGGCGGTGGCCACGGCGCTCATCGGACCACCTCGAAGGCGGCGGCCGCGGCGGCGCCCCGGCCGGCCTCGAAGTCACGGACCAGGGTCATGTAGGTGTCCTCCAGGCTGGCGCGGCGCACCTCCAGATCCGCGATGTCCTCGCCGTACTGGAGGAAGAGCTCGCGCACGAAGGCGGTGGCGTCGGCGGCGGAGTGCACGTACCGGGAGCCGGCGCGGCTCCAGCGGATCTCGGACTCCGCCGCGACCCGGCGGGACAGCTGGTCGGCGGAGCCCGCGGCGATTATCCGGCCGCCGGCCAGGATGACGATGCGGTCGGCCAGCTTCTCCGCCTCGTCCAGATCGTGGGTGGTCAGCAGCACCGTGGTGTCGTCCACATCGGTCAGCCGGTGCACCAGGTCGTGGAACTCGCGGCGGGCCGCCGGGTCGAAGCCCACCGTCGGCTCGTCGAGGAAGAGGACCTCCGGCCGGCCCACGATGCCGATCGCGACGTCCAGCCGGCGGCGCTGACCGCCGGAGAGCCGGTTGATCCGGGTGCCGGCCTGGGCGTCCAGCCCGACCAGCTCCATCAGCTCGTCGACCGGCCAGGGGCGGCTGATCCGCGGCGTCGAGTGGTCGGCGTAGTAGGTGCCGAGGTGGTGCAGCAGCTCGCGGACGCGCCACTTGCCGTGGTCGCGCCAGGACTGCAGCACCACGCCGACCCGGGCCCGCCAGGCCTCACCGGCGGTCGCCGGATCGGCGCCGAGCACCCGGACCGCGCCGGCCGAGCGCATCCGGAAGCCCTCGAGGATCTCGATGGTGGTGGTCTTGCCGGCGCCGTTCGGACCGAGCAGGGCGAGGACCTCGCCGCGCCGGACAGTGAACGTCACCCCCTGCAGCACGTCGTGGTTGCCGTACCGCATCCGCAGGTCGCGGACCTCGAGCGCCGGCTGCTCCGGAGCCGCTTCGCGGCCCGTCACCCACTCCCCCGTCATGGTCTCCATGTCCAGCAGACTATCAAGGATGTAGTAGATGTACTACATTCGTTCACATGCCCACTATCACCAGCGCCGACGGCGCCCGGCTCGAAGTGACGAGCACCGGATCCGGTCCCGGGCTGGTCGTCGTCCCCGGCGGCCTGCGCCGCTCGCACCGCTGCCGCCGGCTCGCCGAGTCGCTGGGCGACTCCCGCACGGTGCACGTCATCGAGCGCCACGGCCCGGGCGACAGCGGACCGCCGCCGGCGGGCTCCTCCATCGAGCGGGAGGTCGAGGACGCGCTGGCCGTGCTCGACGCCACCGGCTCCGCCGAGCTCTTCGGACACGGCTACGGCGGGCTGGCCGCGCTGCACGTGGCGCTGCGCCGCGACCTGCGCCGGCTGGTGATCCACGAGCCGGCCGCCGGCCTCGACGGCGCGCCCGACCCGGCGTCCCGGCCCGGGCTCGAGCGCGGCGGGCCGCACGGACGGACGGCCACCGCGATGGCCACCTTCCTCACCGGGCTGGGCTTCGCCCCCGTCGGCGTGGTGCCGATGCCGGCCCTCACGGCCTTCGCGTGGTTCCTGCTGCGGACGCCGGACGGCCGGCAGACCCGGCAACTGCAGCCCACCGCGGCGCCCGAGGTGCGCGCCGCGGTCGGCCCGGACCCCGACGGCCACCGGTACGCGGCCGTAACATCGCCCACCCTGATCATTGCCGGCGGCCGCGACCCGGAATGGCAGCACCGGATGCAACCGCGGCTCGCGGCGCTCATCCCGCACGCCCGGTACGCGCTGGTGCCGGAGCCGGATCACCACGCGCCCGGCGGGAGCGCACCCGCCGCCGTGGCGGACCTCGTTCGGGCGTTCCTCACCACAGACGACGCCACGGCTCGATAGGAGTGGACTTGCTGGATACGCTGGTGCGATGCGGATCAGCGAAACCCACGCGCTGACCACCGTGCTGCCCTCGGTCAGCTGGATCCCGCTGGCCCGCGCCCACGCGGAGCGGGCCGACGAGATGACCGCCGGCCACCGCGCCCGCAAGGCGGCGGGCGAGAAGCACGCCATAGAGGATTTCCTGTACGACTACTACGGCACCCGCCCGGCGCAACTGCGCCGCTGGCACCCGGGCGTGGGCACCGGCCTGGCCGCGGCGCCGACCGGGGTGGCCGAGCACGCCTCCTGGAAGTGGTACAAGGCGCACCCGGACGGCGTCGTGACACTCGACATCGAGGCATACATGCACGCCCGCGGCGAGAGCGTGCGATACATCCACGGCCTGCTCACCGCCACGGCGTCCCGCCCGGCGTTCTCCGGCTGCTTCGGCCTGCACGAGTGGGCGATGGTCTACCGCCAGCCGGAGCACCGGCACTCCCTGCCGCTGCGGCTGGGCCAGGCCGAGACGGACAAGGTGGTCGAGGAGCACCCGATCCGCTGCACCCACTTCGACGCGTTCCGCTTCTTCACCCCCGAGGCGGTGGGCCTCAACCGCCTCCAGCCCACCCGGGCCACGCAGGTCGACCTGGACCAGCCGGGCTGCCTGCACGCGGCGATGGACTGCCACAAATGGGCGAGCAAGCTCGGCCCGGCGGTGCCGGGCGCCCTCGCGCTGGACTGCTTCGCCCTGGCCGGCGACATCCGGCTGCTCGACATGCAGGCCAGCCCGTACGACCTGACCTCCTACGGGCAGGAGCCGGTGAAGATCGAGACGCCCGAGGGCAAGGCGGAGTACGTGGCCCGGCAGCGGGAGTTCGCCCGCCGCGCGTCGGCCCTGCGGGCCCGGCTCATCCGGGTCTGCGACGAGCTGCTCGGGCCGGCCCTGGCCGCGGAGAACCGCGAGGCCGTGGCCCCGCACAACAGCTGAGCCGGTCAGTCCGGGTCGGCGCGGCGGTCGCGCTTGATCTGCGCGCGACGCTTCTTGGCACCGATGCGGCGCTCGACCGATCCGCGGGACGGCTTGGTCGGGCGGCGCTGGCGCGGCGGCGGCGCGATGGCCGCCCCGACCAGTGCGGCCAGCCGGGCGGCGGCCGCCTCGCGGTTGCGCAGCTGGGAGCGGTGCTCCGAGGCGGTGATCGTCAGCACGCCGTTGACCAGCCGGCCGCCGAGCTGCCCGACGGCGCGCTCGCGCAGCGCGGCCGGCAGCAGCTCCGAACCGGCCAGGTCCCAGGACAGCTCGACCCGGGAGTCGGTGGTGTTGACGCCCTGACCGCCGGGCCCGCTGGAGCGGGAGAACCGCCAGGAGAGCTCGGCGGCGGGAATCGTCAACCGGTCACTGACCCGTACGTCGTCCGCCACGCGCCCAGCATGGCATCGCCCGCGCCCGGACCGCCAACGCGGTCCTCAGGTGCCGACGATGGTGAAGGGCCGGGTCACGTTGTAGACGTGCAGGGCGTCGCTCGCCTTGTAGACGCGGTACCGGTACGAGCCCCGGCCCGGCGGCTGCGCGGCCAGGGTGAAGCGGCCCGAGCTGCGGATCTTCGCGCTGCTCACGATCTTCCAGGAGCCGCCGCTGTAGCGCTGCAGGTAGGCGTTCTGGCCGGCGTGAACGGCCGGAATGACGTTGCCCTCGACGTACCCGACGGTCCTGGCGGGCAGGGTCGACGGCTTGGACCTGATGCCGATGCGCACCCTGACGTCGACCCGGCCGGTCCAGGCGATGCCGTCCATGTACCGGACCCCGTCGGCGGACGTGCCCTTGTCGAACATCAGGTACAGGCGGAAGGCCTTGCGCTCGGGCTTGACGGTCACCGCCAGCGTGCCGTCCGCGGCGGTGGTCACCGTGGTCAGCAACCGCTCGTCGCCGTCGATGACCGGCTCGGCCTGGTCCTCCTGCACGACCCGGACCTGCTGGTGGGCGATCGGGTGGCGCTTGACGAGCTCGTCGATCCAGTACGCGCGGGCGCGCAGGGTCACCGTGCCGCCGTACGTGATCGTGGTGTTCTCGGCGGAGGTGGGCGACTGCCGGTCGAAGAACGCGCCGAAGCGGCCGATCGTGCGGAAGGCCCGGGGGAACGGCAGCGGGCGCAGGTCGACCATCCGGCTGGTGCCGTCGGCCCGGACGACGTGGATCCGGGTGGCCTCCCAGCCACCGTAGGCGCGCTTGCCGTCGAACGGGTCGAACTCCCACTCCCCGTCCTTGGCGGTGCCGCTGACCAGGTGGGGGGACTGGGCGTAGCAGCCGTCGTCACCGCCCGGGTCCGAGGCCGAGACGCAGAGGTAGGTGGCGCCGTCGATCTCGTCGGACATGTCGCCGGGGACCACCCCGACCGAGTCGACGATGTGGGCCCGGATGACCGCGCCGGGCGAGGTCTCCAGGTCGACCGGCGCGGCCGGCACGGTCAGCGACGTGATCGTGGTGGTGGCGGCGGCCAGGCCGGCGGACGGGGCAGCGGTGCCGGCGAGGAGCAGACCCGCTGAGGCGGCAGCGAGCACCTTCCAAGGACGCATAGACGTGAGTATGCGCCCGGTGGCTGCCCCGCCGGACGGGCCGAAAGCCCCGCGATGGAGCGCTCCGGCGGGCTCAGCCGGGATACTGGTGACGGCGCCGCCGGAAGACGGCCGCCGCTAGAGGGAGGTTGCGTGTCTGCTCAGCCCGCGCCGGTCACCCCGACCGGCTATCCGTGGCCCATCGAAACCGCGCGCCTGGACAACGGCCTGCGCGTGGTCGTCAGCGAGGACCACACCGCGCCGGTGGTCTGCGTGAACCTCTGGTACGACGTCGGCTCCCGGCACGAGCCGCCCGGCCAGACCGGCTTCGCGCACCTCTTCGAGCACCTGATGTTCGAGGGGTCGGCGCACGTGGCCAAGACCGAGCACATGCGTCTGGTCCAGGGCTCCGGCGGCTCGCTCAACGCGACCACCAACCCGGACCGCACGAACTACTTCGAGACGTTGCCGGTCGAGCACCTCGAGCTGGGGCTCTGGCTGGAGGCCGACCGGATGGGCGGCCTGGTGCCGGCGCTGACCCAGGAGACCCTGGACAACCAGCGCGAGGTCGTCAAGAACGAACGGCGGCAGCGCTACGACAACGTCCCGTACGGCGACGCGTGGCTGCGCCTGCTGCCGCTGCTGTACCCGCCGGGGCACCCGTACCACCACGCGACGATCGGGTCGATGGAGGACCTGAACGCCGCCGAGCTCGACACGTTCAAGGCTTTCCACCAGCAGTACTACGCCCCCAACAACGCGGTGCTGACCGTCGCCGGCGACGTCACCCCGGCCGACGTGTTCGCGCTGGCCGAGAAGTACTTCGGCGCGCTGGAGTCGGTCTCGGACATCCCGCCGGCGCCGCGCGGGCACATCACCGGCGCGGCCACCGAGCCGGTCCGCGAGACGGTGACCGGCAAGGTCCCCGCGCCCCGGGTCTACCTGTCGCACCGCACCCACCCGTTCGGCACGGCCGGGTACGACGCCGTCACCGTGCTCGCCACGGTGCTGGGCAGCGGCCGGGGCAGCCGGCTCTACCAGCGGCTGGCCGACGGCGCCCGGATCGCGCAGCCGGACTACATCGGCGCGTACGGCGTCGACCTGGCGCACGCGCCCGCCCCGCTGATCGTCACCGCCACCGCCAAGGACGGCGTGACCGCGGAGAGGCTGGAGGCCGGCGTCGCGGAGGTGCTCGACAGCATGGCCACCGAGCCGGTGACCGAGGCCGAGCTGGAACGGGCCAAGGCGCTGCTGACCACCTCGTGGTGGCGGCAGATGTCCACGGTCGGCGGCCGGGCCGACACCCTGAGCCGGTACGCGACCCAGTTCGGCGACGCCACCAGCGCGGCCTACCGGTTGCCGCAGTGGCAGTCCGTCACGGCCGGCGACATCCTCGACGCGGCCCGCACCCTGAACCCGGAGTCCCGCGTGACCCTGACCTACCTGAGCGACGAAGGGACCGACCAGTGAGCCTCGTGGCCACCCGGCCCGGCCCGGGCGACCCCCGGCCGTACACGTTCCCGGACATCCGGCGCGTCTCCGTCGGCGGCGGCGAGGTCGTCGCCACGCACATGCCGGGCCAGCACCTGGCCACCGCCGCCCTGCTGCTCGACGCGGGCGGCGCGCGGGAGTCCGCCGGCCGGGAGGGCACGGCGACCGTGCTCGCCAAGTGCCTGGAGGAGGGCACCACGACCCGCGACTCCGCCGCGTTCGCGCTGGCGCTGGAGGGGCTGGGCGCCGAGCTGTCCACCTCGGTCGACTGGGACTCGCTGCGGGTCGGTGTCTCCGTACCGGTGGGGCTGCTGCCCCGGGCGGTGACCCTGCTCGCCGAGGCCGCCCGCACGCCGCGCCTGGACCCGGCCGATGTCGCGCGGGTGCGCGACGACGAGGTGACCGCGCTGCGGATGGACTGGGCGCAGCCCGGGCCGCGGGCCGACGCCGCCCTGCGGATGGATCTGTTCGGGGCGGCCGAGCGGTACGGCCGGCCGCTGCACGGCGATCCCGCGTCGGTCGCGGCCGTCACCGTCGAGGACGTGACCGCCTTCCACGAGTCGTGGCTCAAGCGCCCGGGCGTGCTGCTGGTCGCGGGCGACCTGACCCGGCTGGACCTCGCCGAGCTGGGCGCGGCCGCGTTCGCCGGCACGACCGGCGAGCCGCTCGCCCCGGCCGGCCCGCTCGGCGTGCCGATCGCCGCGGGCCGCCGGGTGCTGCTGGTGGACCGGCCCGGCTCGGTGCAGTCGACGCTGCGCATCGGGCACCGCGCGCCCGAGCGCGCGAATCCCGACTACGTGGCGATGACGCTGGTGGCCACGGTGCTGGGCGGGGCGTTCACGTCCCGGCTCAACCACCTGATCCGCGAGGTGAAGGGCTACACGTACGGCATCCGGGCCGACTTCGCGATGACCCGCCGGTTCGGCCGCTTCGGGATCAGCACCTCGGTGCAGACCGCGGTGACGACGCCGGCGCTGACCGACACCATCGGCGAGGTGACCCGGACCCGGCTGGACGGGGTCACCGAGGAGGAGCTGGAGGTGGCCCGCACCTGGCGGGCCGGCCAGCTGACGGTGGACATGCAGACGCCGGGCTCGATCGCCGGCGCGCTCGCCACGCTGGTCGTGCACGGGCTGCCCGACGACTACTACGCGAGCCTGCGGCGGAGCCTGCTCGACGCCACGGTGGCCCAGGTGTCCGCGGCGGCCGCCAAGCACCTGCACCCGGAGGCGCTGACGGTGGTCGTCGAGGGCGACGGCGCCGCGATCCGCGACGAGCTGGCGGCGAGCGGGCTGGGCGAGGTCGCCGACGCCGGGATCTGAGCGCGCCGCGGGCCGGCGCCGGGACCGGCGGCGGCCCGTGGCTTGCCACGCGGGCCGGTACGGGGTTTCAATGACGCCCTGCGCTCGCTGAGAGAGCGCTCTCAGACCGTTGGGAGCCCCCCGCAATGCCCACCAACCTCTCGGCCGCCTCGGGAGCGTTCTCCCGCCGCCGTCTGCTCACCCTGCCCGCCGCCGCGGCCGCCGCCACCGTCGCGTCTCCCCTGCTCGCCCCGGACACGGCCGCCGCCGGCACCTGCGCGCCGCGGCACCTGGTCGACCGGACCCTGGCCGAGCCGGTGAGCCGCGCCTACCACTACCTCGACGTGGTGCAGGACGCCTACGTCAAGGGCGGCGAGCCCCGGCTGCTGCAGAGCTACAACAACGAGAGCGAGCTGATGACGACCGCGTTCGTCTACGACAACGCGCTCGCGGCGCTGGCCTACCTGGCCAACCCGACGGTGGCCAACGTGCGCCGGGCCCGGCTCATCGGCGACGCCCTGCTCTGGATCCAGGCCAACGACGAGAAGTACACCGACGGGCGGGTCCGCCAGGCGTACGCGGCCGGCCCGATGCTGTTCTACGGCGGCGGACCGTCCTTCCCGGGGCTCCGGCGTGAGGACGGCAAGGCGGCGTTCCTGTGGCCGTACGGCTTCGGCGGCTCGTCGACCGGGGACCTGGCCTGGGTGGCGCTCGCCCTGGCCCAGCTCTACGCCGACACCCGGCTCGGCAAGTACCTCGACGGCGCCGTCGCGCTCGGCGAATGGATCGCCGGCCGGCGGTCGCCGCACCGGTTCGGCGGCTACCACGGCGGCCTGCAGGGCGACGGCGAGACGGCCCAGCCGTGGGCCTCCACCGAGCACAACATCGACGCGTACGGGCTGTTCACGCTGCTGGCCAAGCTGACCCGGGACCGGCGCTGGCACGCGCGGGCCGCGGTCGCCGAGGAGTTCGTGCGCGCCATGTGGAACCGCGCCGAGCGCTTCCTCTGGACCGGCACCCTCGGCGGCGGGCCGGGCGAGGAGCCCGACCAGATCAACATCGGCAACGTCCCGGAGGACGTGCAGAGCTGGGCCCTGCTCAGCCTCGACGACCGGCGCTACGACGACGCCGTGGACTGGGTCACCGAGCACCTGGCGAACACCGACGGCGCCGTCTCCGGCGTGACGTACAGCAGCCAGGCGAAGATCCGTACCGGTCCGGTGCCGGGCAGCCCGGTGGCGGGCAACCGCGACGCGGTCTGGCTGGAGGGCACCGGGCACACGGCGCTGGCGCTGCTCAAGCGGGACGACCGCGGCGACACCGCGCTGGCCAAGCACCTGCTGCGGCAGATCGCGGTGGCCCAGCGGACCCTCGGCGCCGGGCAGACCGTGGGCCTGACCGCCGACCCGGACCACGGCCGGCTCTCCAACCCGGGCGAGGGCGGCACCTGGACCGGCACCCCGCTGCCCGCGGGCGCCGGCATCGTGGCCGCGACCAGCGCCTTCGACACCGGCTTCGCGTTCGGCTACTTCCCGCGCCAGCACGTCGGCGCGACCTCCTGGTTCCTGATGGCCGCGCAGAACTTCAACCCCTACCGATGATGTGACGTCGCCCGGGATAGCTCGATGATCGTGGCGGCGGCCGGATACCGTCGCCGCCATGACGATCACCACCCCGGCGCCCGTGACGAAGCCGGTCCGGGTCCGGCGGGCCGCCTGGCACGTGCTGCTGTGGCTGGCGGTGCTGCCCGGGGCGGCTTGGACGGCGGTCCGGCTGGGCGGCTGGGAGACCGGCGCGCTGGTGCAGCTGGTCGCCTTCACGCCGTACGTGGCGGCATGGTCGGTGGTGCCGGCGGTCGCCGCGCTGCTGAGCCGGCGTTGGCTGGTGGCGGCGGTCGCCACGGCCACGCTCGCGTCGCTGGCGGTGGCCGTGCTGCCCCGGGCGTTCGCCGACGGTGACCGCGGCCCGCAGGATGGCGTCGCGCTGCGCGTGATGACGTCGAACATGCTCCTCGGCAATGCGGACGCGGCCACGATCGTCAAGCTGGTCCGCGACAACGACGTGGCCGTGCTCGCGGTGCAGGAGTTCAGCCCCAACGCCCAGCGCAACCTGGCGGCGGCCGGGCTGGGCCGGCTGCTGCCGTACTCGTCGCTGGGCGGCGAGTACGGCGCGAGCGGCTCGGGGCTCTACTCGCGCTTCCCGATCACCAACCCGGGGGTACGGCGCAACAGCGGCGGCTTCAACCAGGCGTACGGCACGGTCCAGCCGCCCGGGGCCGTGGCCGTGACGGTGGAGTCGGCGCATCCGCTCGCCCCGGCCTCGCTGGAGATGCTGACCGGATGGCGCGCCGACCTGACCGCGGAGCCCCGGCCGGAGGCGGGCGCCGCACCCCGCATCCTGCTCGGCGACTTCAACGCGACCCTGGACCACCGGCTGCTGCGGGAGCTGATCAGCGACGGGTACCGGGACGCCGCCGACGCCGCCGGCCAGGGGCTGGTCGCCACCTGGGGCCCGTACGACGGCGACCCGATCCCGCCGGTGACCATCGACCACGTGCTGGCCGACCGCCGCCTGGGGGTCGGCGCGGTCAGCGTGCACAACGTCCTGGACAGCGACCACCGCGCGCTCGTGGCGACCCTGCGCGTGCCCGCGGCCTGAGCGGGCCTCACCCGCCGAGGCGCCAGGCGGCCGGGCGGAGGAATCCCCGGGCATCGCGCAGGTTGGCGACCAGCAGGCCGGCATCAGTCAGCTCGACCACCGAGGCGACGTCCCACCCGGCCGGGGTCAGCAGCCGGGTCCGGACCCCGGCGCGCCACAGCCAGAGCCGGCTGGTGCCGTCGTCCTGCTGGGCCAGGATCACCATCCGGCCGCCGTCGGCGGCGGCCACGCCGGCCGCGGACTCCTCCCCGGCCACCAGCGGGACGACGGTCGGCACGTCGGCGGCGTCCCAGTAGGCGGCGGAACGCCGGCCGGCGGCGTCGCTCAGGAACCCGGCGATGCCGCCGTCCGACGCGAGGCTGTTCGAGGTGAGTCCCGGCGTGCAGACGAGGCCGCCGACCGGCTGCCCGGGGACGGCGGCGAACGACAGGGTGACGTCGGCGCCGGGCACGCCGCCGGTGTGCCGCACGAACGTGAAGCTGGGCCGGCCGCCCTCGAGGACGTACCCGCTGTAGACCAGGCTCCCGTCGGGCCGGACCGGGCTGACGCAGGTGTTGCCCAGCAGGAACGAGTTCACCACGGGGAAGCCCACGGTCGCGCCGTCGCGCCAGAGCACCGGTCGCGCGGTGGCGCCGCGCCCGATGCCGTCGGTCACCCAGACCAGCGCGGTCGCCGGGCCGCCGATCGAGCCGACCGACCGGCGGTATCCGGCGTCGAGCTCGGGAGTGCCGCGCAACGGCGTGCGGACGCCGCCGCGGGTCACCAGCTCGGCCTCGCCCGCGGCCGGGCTCTGCGCCGTGGCGGTGGACACGCCCCACGGACCGGACGGGCCGACCGCGTCGACGGAGCTGCGGTCGGCGGCGAGCAGCGTGGCCGACCGGCCGTCGAGCGACCAGCGGACCGCCCGCGTGCCCTCGCCCGTCACGGACCCGGCCGCCTCGCCGAGATCGGTCAGGCCGCTCACCCGGCCGGACGTCGCGCCGCCGGGCAGCGGCAGCTGCTGCCGCAACCAGCCGGCCCGGGGCACCTCCGCCCAGCGCTGCGGCAGGTCGGCGAACGACGCGGTGCCGTCCGGACCGGTCGTGGTGATCTGGGCGGCGCCGGCCACGACCCCGAACGGCGAGACGTCGACGGCGGTCACGGAGACCTGCCGGCCCGGTCCCCCGGCGGGCACCGGCAGCAGCTCACCGCGCACGGCGGGAGCGGCCGCGGCGGGGCCGGCGGCGCCGGTCACCCCGAGCGCACCGGCCAGCAGAACCGACGCGACGACGCGCCGGGCAGTTCCTCGCACGGACCCGTCATCGATCATCCGCTATGTCTACCAGGTGGGCGACGACACGACCGCCCCGAAGCAGACGTCGCCGGCGTGGTGCGCGGCCGGCCTGGCCATCACGCTGCGGGTGATGGCCAGGCGTGACCAGCCGGGTCAGGCCGCGCTGCCCTGGCCCGCGTTCGCCGCGGTACGGGCCAGACCGAAGGTGAGCGCGTCGGTGAGCGCCTTCCAGCTCGCCTCCACCACGTTCTCGTGCACGCCCACAGTGGTCCAGTCGCGGGCGCCGTCGCTGGTCTCCACCAGCACCCGGGTGATCGCGTTGGAACCGTGCGAGCCCTCCAGGATGCGCACCTTGAAGTCGGCCAGCTCGAAGGACTTCAGCTCGGGGTAGTGCTTGGACAGGGCCACCCGCAGGGCCTCGTCCAGGGCGTTGACCGGGCCGTTGCCCTCGGCGGTGGCGATGACGCGCTCGCCGCGTACCCGGACCTTGACGGTCGCCTCGGAGACCACCGAGCCGTCCTCGCGGTGCTCGACCTGCACCCGGTACGACTCCAGCGCGAACGGCCGCACGAAGTCGGCGTCCGGCAGCTCGCCGCGGACCAGCAGCTCGAAGGACGCATCCGCGGCCTCGAACGACCAGCCGCCCGCCTCCAGGTCCTTGACCTTGCGGGTCACCGCCGTGAGGGTGTCCGGGTGGCCGGCCAGGTCCAGCCCGAGCTCGCGGCTCTTGAGCTCGATGCTGGCCCGGCCGGCCATCTCGGTCACCAGGATCCGCATGTCGTTGCCCACCACCGACGGGTCGACGTGGTTGTAGAGCAGCGGATCCACCTTGATCGCGCTCGCGTGCAGCCCCGCCTTGTGAGCGAATGCCGCGGCCCCGACGTAGGCCTGGTGGGTGTCGGGGGCGATGTTGGCGATCTCGGCGAGCGCGGTGGACACCCGCGTCGCCTTCTCGAGGCAGCCGTCCGGTAGGACCTTCAGCCCGAGCTTGAGTTGCAGGTTGCTGACGACGGCGAACAGGTCGGCGTTGCCGGGCCGCTCGCCGTAGCCGTTGGCCGTGCACTGGAAGTGCTTGACGCCCGCCTCGACGGCGGCGACGGTGTTGGCCACCGCGCAGGAGGTGTCGTTCTGGCAGTGGATGCCGAGCCGATCCGCGCCGACCCCGGTCCGGGCCACGACGTCCTGGACGGCGGCGGTGATCATCGACGGCAGCATGCCGCCGTTGGTGTCGCACATGACGACCCGTTCCGCGCCGGCCTCGAACGCGGTCCGGACCACGGAGGCGGTGTAGTCGGGGTCGTAGCGGAACCCGTCGAAGAAGTGCTCGCAGTCCACGAACGCGCGCCGGCCGTTGGCGACCAGATGCGCGACGGTGTCGCGGACCATCGCCAGGTTCTCCTCACCGGTGGTGCGCAGCGCCCGCTCCACGTGCCGGATGTCCGACTTGGCGACCACGCAGACGACCGGCGTCTCGGCGTCCAGCAACGCCTGCACCTGCGGGTCGCGGGTCACGTCGACGTTCGCCTTGCGGGTGGCGCCGAACGCGACCAGCACCGCGTTCCGCAGCTGCAGCTCGGTGCGCGCCCGGGCGAAGAACTCGGTGTCCTTGGGCATCGCGCCCGGCCAGCCACCCTCGATGAACCCGACGCCGAACTCGTCCAGCAGCCGCGCGACCGCCAGTTTGTCGACGACCGAGTAGCTGATGCCCTCGCGCTGGGCCCCGTCGCGCAGCGTCGTGTCGAACACCTGATACGTCATGGAGGATTCCTTTCCGAGACTGACGACCCAACAAAAAGACCCCCCGCGGATGCGGGAGGTCGGCACGACGGCGGAGGGTCAGCCGGCGCGCTAGGTGCGAATAATCAGCACGGAGTGGGTCACGCCACGAAGCATGCCACGCGGCGTCGCCCCCCGAACCCAGAATCCACAAGCTGAGACAGCCGATCCCGTACGGGTGACAGCCGCGGGTTAGGTTGGGGCGTGGCCGTCGACAATCACCCCCGCAGTCTGACCTTCTCCACGAGCTACAACTTCCGCGACGTCGGCGGGTACGCCGGCCTCGACGGGCGCACCGTGACCTGGCGCCGGCTGTTCCGGGCCGACTCGCTGCACCGCCTCAAGGGCGCCGATCTCGAGACGTTCCACGCGCTCGGCGTGCGCACCGTCATCGACCTGCGCCGGCCGTTCGAGGTGGAGGAGCACGGGCGGGTGCCGCACTCCGACGGGCTGGACTACCGCAACCTGGTGGTGGAGCACGTGGACTGGGAGACGGTGGAGGAACCGGCGGGTATGCCGCACGAGCGCTGGCTGGCCGACCGCTACCTGAACTTCGCCGAGGACGGGCGGGCCGGGCTGGCGGCGGCGCTCGCGGTGATCGCCGACCCGGCGGCGGCCCCGGTGGTCGTGCACTGCATGGCCGGCAAGGACCGCACCGGCGTGGTGTGCGCGCTGACCCTGTCGTTGCTCGGGGTGTCCGATGCGGAGATCGCCCAGGACTACGCGCTGACCGAGGCGGCGATGGCGTCGCTGACGGCGTACCTGGAGAAGACCCGGCCCGAGGTGGTGCAGGACAAGTACCACATGTTCGACTGCCCGCAGGAGGCGATGCTGCTGTTCCTCGGCGACCTGCGCGAGCGGCACGGCTCGGTCGAGGGATACGTGCGGGAGATCGGCATCAGCACCGGGCAGCTGGCCGCCCTGCGCGGGCACCTGTTGACGCCCGCCTGACAGACACGGGGGCGCGGCGGGTGTCTACTTGCCGTCCATGCGCGTTCTCTTCAGCACCTGGCCGGCCCACGGGCACCTGCTCCCGCTGCTCCCGCTGATCCGGGCTGCCCAGCACGCGGGCCACGAGGTCGTCGTCGCGTCCGGTGCGGAGGGCGTCGCCGAGGCCCGCCGGCGCGGGCTGACCACCTGGGACGTCGGGCCGAGCCGGGCCGAGGCCGACGCGGCGTTCCGCGACCGGGTGCCGAACCTGGGCGCGATCCCGCCGGAGCAGCGGATGGCCACGGTGATCAGCGGCATGTTCGGGGCGGCCGCCTTCACCCGGGCGGCGCAGCTGGTGCCCCGCGCGCTGGAGTGGAAGCCCGATCTGGTGGTGCACCCGATCACGGAACTGGCCGGCGCCGTCGCCGCGGCCCGCACCGGCGCCCGGCACGCGGTGCACGGCCTCGGCCCGTTGCCGGGCGAGGCCTGGGACTGGTTCGGCGCCCGGCTGGGCGAGCTGAGCAACGCCTGGGACGTGCCGGAGCTGCCGGCGGCGATCCTCGACGTGCCGTACCTCGACAACTGCCCGCCCGGGTTGCAGGCCGACGCGGTCCGCGCCTTCGGCAACCGCCGCCCGCTGCGCCCCACCTCCGGCGAGGTCCTGCCGGGCGAGCACCTGCCGTGGGACCCGGACAAGCTGCCCCACGAACGCAGCGTGCACCTGACGCTGGGCACGCTCTTCTTCGGCGCGACCGAGGTGTTCCGGACCGCCCTGGCCGGCCTGGCCGAGCTGCCGGTCAACGTGCTGGTGACGGCCGGCCCGGGCAGCGACCCCGGCCGCTTCGGGGCGCAGCCGGCGAACGTCTTCGTCACCGACTTCGCCCCGCACGCGCTGCTGCTGCCGCACTGTTCGGGCCTGGTGACGCAGGGCGGGGCGAGCACGATCGTGGCGGCGCTGTGCCACGGCCTGCCACACCTGATCCTGCCGCAGGGCGCGGACCAGTTCGCCAACAGCGCGACGGCGGAGCGGGCGGGGGTGGCGCTGGTGGTGCCGCCGGCGGACCTCACCCCGGAGGCGGTGGCCGGGGCGGCCGCTCGGCTGCTGGAGGATCCGGCGCTGACGCGGCGGGCCCGCACGATCCAGGCGGAGATCAACGAGATGCCGGACGCGGCCGACGTGCTCGCCGAGCTGACCGACGCCCGCCGCTAGGGTGCGACGTCGGGATCCGGCCGGCGCGACCCGCTGTCTCTTCGGAGGTCCACGTAGTTGCCGTCCCCGGTCACCATGTTGTCCACCGTTCCGTTCTGGTTGATCGAATACTTCGGCGGCGGCGCGGCTTCGGATCGGCGGGAGGACCGGACCGCCATGACCGTGGCGGCCGCCGCCACCAGGAAACTGCCGACGCTCGCCAGCTTGTCGGAGACCTCCAGCCCCAGGCTCACCACGCAGAGCACTCCGGCGGCCAGCGCGACAGCGGGCCAGATCCAGGTGCGGAGTCGTCTCCCCATGACCGTCCTTTCCCGAGGCTTCCGAACCGGTCAGGATTTTCTGCGCAGGTTCGCGTCCAACGCGATCCAGCGCAGGTCGTTCCAGAAGAACGTCGCGGCCGGGCCCGCGGTCGGCATCCCGGAGTCGTCCGCCCAGACCCCGGCGATCGCCACCTCGTTCACCGTCAACTCGTGCTCATGCAGGAGCGAGGAGTCCACCCCGATCAGCGCGGCGGTGACTCCGGTCGCCGTCAGGGAGCCGCCGGCCCAGTCGATGAACGCACCCGGGTTGTCCGCCTCGATCGCCGCTGCCGCGATGACGTCGTCGGAAAGCTCCGCCGCCGCGACGCTCACAGCCCTGGCGAACTCCCGGTACAGCGCCGGATCGGCGGGCTGAGCCAGCGTCATGGCCAGCCGCCGGACCAGCCCGGGATTGTCGGGAAGAACGGACGCGAGGGACAGCGAGGCCTGGTCGTCGTGCCGCTCGTCCCGCAGCCGCACGTCAGCACTGTCGCCGCTCACGACGTTCGCACAGTCGACGGTGACGACCTGCAGGGGCGCGGAGACCCCGCCGATCTCGAGCTGCGTCGGCGGAGTGGTCGGCGGAGTGGTCGCAGCCCACAGCGCCGCGCGGAAGACGCCGTTGTAGAACACGCTGTCGGGTTGCCCGACGAGCCGGTCCAGGGCCCACGTCGCGATGAGTCCCAGGTCCCGGCGCATCAGGTCGGCGTCGAATCGTAGGGTGTCCACGGTGTGCAGGGCCTGGTACTCCAGCTGCGCCTCGTCACCGATCACCACGCAGAACGCATCACGGAACTCCGCCCGGCCGACCGAGCAGAACATGCTGGCCCGGGGTGTCCGCGCCGTCGCCGGGGCGTCGGCCAGAATGGTGATCTTGACATCGTGCGCGGTCCAGAAATCGCGGCCGGCGTCCGCCTCCGGCCGCGGGGTCGCAGGCTCGACGTTCGGTTGCGCTTCAGGCGTGCGGTCCGGTGGCCGAACCAGCCGCAGCCGAGGTGCGCGGTCGGGTATCGGCCGGGTCATCGGAGTATCGGCACCGGAGATGCCGACGTGGTCGGTCCTGGTCCGATCCGGCTGCGGCAGTTCACTCCATCCACCCGGGCCCATGGGTCAATGGTGTCAGCACAGCACCGAAGATCGCCATCGACAGGCGTCGGGGGCGGGGATGACCCCGCCCCCGACCCGTGCCACCGCTTAGATGACCCGGTGCACCCAGCCGAACGGGTCCTCGGCCCGGCCCCGCTGGATGTCCACCAGCTCCTGCCGGAGCCCCATGGTGACCTCGCCCGAGCCGCCGTCGGCCACGGTGAACTCGCCCTCGGGCGACCGCACCGTGCCGATCGGCGTGATCACCGCGGCGGTGCCGCAGGCGAAGGCCTCGCGGATCCGGCCCGAGGCCGCCCCGGTACGCCATTCCTCGAAGCTCACCGGGCGCTCCTCGACCTTGCGGCCGGCCCGCTCGGCCAGCTTGATGACCGAGTCGCGGGTGATGCCGGGCAGGATCGTGCCGGTCAGCGGCGGCGTCACCAGCGAGCCGTCGTCCTGCACGAAGAAGATGTTCATCCCGCCGAGCTCGTCGACGTACTTGCGCTCGACCGCGTCCAGGTAGACCACCTGGTCGCAGCCGTGCTCGATCGCCTCGGCCTGCGCGGACAGGCCCGCGGCGTAGTTGCCGCCGCACTTGGCCGCGCCCGTGCCGCCGGGCGCCGCGCGGGTGTAGTCGGGGGTGATCCAGACCGCCACCGGCTTGACGCCGCCGCTGAAGTACGCGCCGACCGGGGAGGCGATGACCAGGTAGAGGTATTCCATCGCCGGGCGCACGCCCAGGAACACCTCGCTGGCGTACGCGAACGGCCGCAGGTAGAGGCTGCCCTCGTCGCTGCGCGGGATCCACTCCCGGTCGATCCTGATGAGCTGGCGCAGGGACTCGAGGAACATCGCCTGCGGCAGCACCGGCATGGCCATCCGCTGGGCCGACTGGCCGAACCGGGCGGCGTTGGCGTCGGGGCGGAACATCGCCACGCCACCGTCCGGCGTGGTGTACGCCTTCAGCCCCTCGAAGATCTCCTGCGCGTAGTGCAGCACCGCCGACGCGGGGTCCATGGGGATGGGTGCGCGGGCTTCCACCCGCGGCTCGTACCAGCCTTTGCCCTCGGCGTACCGGACGGTGACCATGTGGTCCGTGAAGATCCGGCCGAAGCCGGGGTTGGCCAGCAGCGAGGTCCTGTCCGCGTCGCCTACGGGCGCCGGGTTCGGACGGATCTCGAAGTCGAGGTTGTCACCACCACTCATGGCAGTTGACCTGCTTTCTGTCACGAAGAACGAAGAGGTAGCACCCGTAGTGCTCCATGAACTTACCCCGAACGCTCGTTCAAAGCCGAGCGCCGGGCGTGGGTCATCGACCGCCGTGCCGGCGGGATGACGCGGGGTGAAAGGTGAGGTCAGGCGGCCGCGGTGGCGGCGACCCGGTCTCCGACCTCGGCGGTACGCAGCGGCGCGCCCGGCGTGCGGGACGCGACCTCGGCCGCGACCGCCTCGGATACTCGGCGGGCCTGCTCGGGGTGGCCGAGGTGCTCCAGCAGCAGCGACGCGGACAGGATGGCGGCCGCCGGGTCGGCGATGCCCTGGCCGGCGATGTCGGGCGCGGAGCCGTGCACCGGCTCGAAGGTCGACGGGTACTTGCGCTCCGGGTTGACGGAGCCGCTGGCGGCCATGCCGATGCCACCGGTCACGGCAGCGGCGATGTCGGTGAGGATGTCACCGAAGAGGTTGTCGGTCACCACCACGTCGTAGCGCTGCGGGTTGCTCACCATGAACATGCTCGCGGCGTCGATGTGCTGGTATTCGGTGGTGACGTCGGGGAACTCGGCGGCGACCGCGGCGAAGGTGCGCGCCCAGAGCCCGCCCGCGTGGGTGAGCACGTTGGTCTTGTGCACCAGCGTCAGGTGCCGCCGCTCGCGGCGCTGGGCCCGGGCGAACGCGTCGCGCACGACCCGCTCGACGCCGTGCCGGGTGTTCAGGCTCTCCTCGGTGGCGATCTCGGCGGGGGTGTCCTTGTGCAGGACGCCGCCGGCGCCGACGTAGAGGCCCTCGGTGCCCTCGCGCACGACCACCATGTCGATCTCGCCGGGCTTGAGGCCGGCGAGCGGGCTGGTCGTGCCGGGCCACAGCCGGGACGGGCGCAGGTTGACGTACTGGTCGAAGTCGAAGCGCAGCTTGAGCAGCAGGCCGCGCTCGAGGACGCCGGGCGGGACGCTGGGGTCGCCGATCGCGCCGAGCAGGATGGCGTCGTGCGCGGCCAGCTCGTCCTCGATGGCCTGCGGGAGCACCTCTTTGGTGCGGTTGTAGAAGCGGGCGCCCAGGTCGTAGTCGTCGAACTCCGCGTCCGGGAGCACGGCCTCGATCACCTTGCGGGCCTGCGCGGTCACCTCGGTTCCGATGCCGTCGCCGGCCACCACCGCGATCCGCGCCACCGTCACGTCCACTCCCTCGTTCGATCCGACCCGCTCGACCTTAGCCCGCTGTCCCGATCTCTGACACGGCGGTCCCAGAGTCTGGATGAGGAATCGTTAAGGGCCCCGGACGCGAACAACCCCCGTCGATCGCGGCAACGATCGCGGGGGCTGTCACGACAGGTACGCGTGGCTCGCGCCCGCCGGGGGTGCATCCACCGCACGGAGCGGACACGGAAGTGTCACCCGAAGACACGGCCGGACAGCCCGTGCGGCAAGGACCAACGCTAGCGATGCGGACTAATGTCGCGCAAGACGCATCCCCCGCGTGTCGGGGCGACAACCGACTTCCCCGCCGAGCGGTATGGCACCATGCGCCGGTGAGTTTCGACCTCGTGGTGTGGGCCACGGACAACTCGGCCAGGCCGGACGACGTGCGGGCCGCCAACGCGCGGTGCGCCCGGGGCGAGCACCCGCAGCGTCCCGCCGATCCGCGCGTCGTCGCCTTCTATGACGCCCTGACCAGCAGCTACCCCGACCGCGGCCCGCGGGCCGGGCTGGCCGGCTCGCCCTGGGCCAGCGCGCCGCTGCACGCCGCGGCCGATCACATCCAGATGCGCCTGGACGAGAACTGCCCCGACGTGGTGCTGGAGACGATCGAGCGACTCGCCGGCGAGCTCAACCTGGACCTGCTCGACCTGCAGGACGGCACGGTGTATCCCCCGCCGGTCAAGACCCGCTAGCCCGGCGCGGCCGGGTCAGTCCTCCTCGCGCAGGTCGACGATGCTGCCCTTGGCCGAGCCGATCGCGGCCGCCACCGCCGAGAGCAGCTCCGCGTCCACCGAGGAGTCGACGGTCAGCGCCATCAGCGCCTCGCCGCCGGCTTCCCGCCGGGCCACCTGCATCGCCGCGATGTTGACCCCGGACTCGCCCAGGATCGTGCCGATGGCGCCGACCACGCCGGGACGGTCGCAGTAGCGGAAGAACAGCAGCACGCCGCCGGCCCCGAGCTCCAGGTCGAACTCGTCGACCTGGGTGAGCTTGCAGGCCTCGCGGCTGCCCGTGCCGGTGACGGTGCCGGCCACGCTGACCAGGCGGCCGTCGGGCAGCGCGCCGCGTACCGTGACCAGGTTGTGGTGGTCGGAGACCTCGCGGTCGACGACCAGCTCGACCTCGACGCCGCGGTCCGCGGCGAGCTGCGGGGCGTTGACGTAGGTGACCTGCTCCTCGACCACCGAGGCGAACAGCCCTTTGGTGGCGGCGAGCTTGAGCACCGCCACGTCGTGCGACACGATCTCGCCGCGCACCTCCACCGTCACGCTGGCCGCGATGCCGCCGGCGACCGCGGTGAACACCTTGCCGAGCCGCTCGGCCAGCCCGAGCAGCGGGCGCACGTCCTCGTCGACCACGCCACCGGCCTGCACGTTCACCGCGTCCGGCACGAACTCGCCCTGCAGCGCCAGCTTGACGCTGCGGGCCACCGAGAGCCCGGCCTTGTCCTGCGCCTCGACGGTGGAGGCGCCCAGGTGCGGGGTGGCCACCACGGTGTCGAAGGCGAACAGCGGCGACTCGGTGGTCGGCTCGGTGACGAAGACGTCGAGGCCGGCGCCGGCCACCCGGCCCTCGGCGAGCGCCTCGGCCAGCGCGCGCTCGTCGACCAGGCCGCCGCGGGCGGCGTTGATGATGCGCACGCCCGGCTTGACGGTGGCCAGCTCCTTCTCGCCGATCAGCCCGAGGGTCTCCGGGGTACGCGGCAGGTGGATGGAGATGAAGTCGCTCTCCCGCAGCAGCTCGTCCAGCCCGACCAGGCGCACCCCGAGCTGCGCGGCCCGGGCCGGCTGGATGTACGGGTCGTACGCGATCAGCCGGGTCCCGAACGCGGCCATCCGCTGCGCGAACAGCACCCCGATGCGGCCCAGCCCGACCACCCCGACGGTCTTGCCCTGCACCTCGACGCCGGTGTACCGCGCCCGCTTCCACTCGCCCCGCTTGAGCGCGGCGCTGGCGTCGGCGGTGTGCCGCGCGACGGCCAGCAGCAGGGCGATCGCCTGCTCGGCGGCCGAGACGATGTTGGAGGTCGGCGCGTTGACCACCATGACCCCCCGGGCGGTGGCCGCGTTCACGTCGACGTTGTCGAGGCCCACGCCGGCCCGGGCGACCACCTTGAGGCGCGGGGCGGCGGCCACGGCCTCCGCGTCGACGCGGGTGGCGCTGCGCACGATGACGGCGTCGGCGTCGGCGAGCGCGGTCAGCAGGGCGGGGCGGTCGGTGCCGTCCACGTGCCGGACGTCGAAGTCGTAGGCCAGCACGTCGATGGCGGCGGGGGCCAGTTCCTCGGCGATGAGTACCACGGGAGTCATATGTCTCCACCTGTTTGTCTCGCAGGCGGCCGGCCGCCGACCTTTCCGCGATCGTAGGGTGTGACGCGGCCGGTACGGCACGTCAGCAATGGGTGACCGGCCTCACACGCTCGAAATCTTGCGATCTTCGATGGATCTCCTTCTTCCCGGGCCCGATAGCCTGCACGGCATGTCTCAAGCGCCGGCCGCCCCCGAGGAACTCGACGAGGACCACGGCCACCCCATTCCCGAACCGCCCCGGCGGGTGCCGTTCGGCGTCATGACCACCGCCGTCCTGCTCGGCATGCTCGCCGTGCCGCTGGCCGTGCTGGCGCTGGTCACCCTGTTCTCCGGCAGCTCCTTCTCCGACGATGTCGGCGCGGCCACGCTGCGGGGGCTGGCCGCCGCCGCGGTCGCGGTCGCCGCGGTGCTGATCGTCGCGGTCGCGTGGTCCTTCGTCCGGGACGGCAACACCGTCGGTCCGATGATCATCGGCGTGCTGGTCGTCGTCACGGCGCTGATCCTGCTGGCCACCGGCGTGGCCGGGGACGACACCGAGGGGCTGCGGGTGGGCGTGCTCGCGCTGGTGCTCGGTCTCGGCGTGCTCCTGGTGCCGCTGCTCGGGCACGGACCGGCCTACCTGGCGGCCCGGCAGGTGTGGTCCCGGGCGGAACGCGACTGGCTGCGGGACCTGGCCACCCCGGACGCGCCGCCGGCCCATCCGCAGCAGTGGCCGGGGCAGTACCCGCCCCAGCCGCAGTGGCACGGCGCGCCGCACCCGCAGTATCCGGCGCAGCTGGCCGCCGCGGGGCCGCCCGGATACCCGCAGTACCAGTACCCGCCGCAGCAGGCGCCGGTCTGGAGCGCGCAGCCGCCGCCGCAGTATCAGGCCTGGCCGGAGGCGGCGGTCCCGGCGTGGCCCGGTCAGCCGGCCCCGGCCCAGCCACCGGCCGGCGGCCCACCGCCGGCCGCCAAGGCGGCGGCGGCAACGGCCCCGGCGGCGGCAACGGCCCCGGCGGAGAGCGAGGGCCCGCCGGTCGCCCAGCAGGCGCCGACCGAGCAGATCCGGCCGGCCGACCCGGCGCCGCCCCGGTAGGCCGGACCGGCAGGTCCCGGCGGCCCGCCCGCCGGGACCGGTTCGCCGCGGGTCAGACGGTCGGGCGCGGGATGCCGGGCCGCTCGATCGGCGGCGCCGCCGGGTATCCCGCCGAGGCCCGCCCGTCGAACTGCCGGAAGGTCAGCGCCTCGGCGTCCAGCCCGTCGTAGAGCAGCTCCAGGTCCAGGCTGCCCACCGGCGGGTAGACCCGCTCGCGCGGCGGCTCCTGCCCCACCTCCAGCGCGCCCTGCGCCACCATGAACTCGACGATCGCCTGCCGCACGGCGGGCAGTGTCACCGGCGAGTGGTAGACCACGTTCAGCGCCTGCATCCGCATCCCCTGGACGTGTTCCTCGCCCTTGTTGTCGTGGAAGTGCGGGTTGCGGGTCTCGATCTGCAGCACCGGCACCGAGCTGGCCATCACGTCCGGGCTGGCGCTCTCCAGGATGCCGCCGAACTGCTCGAACAGGTCCAGGTACTCGTACGGCTCGACGGCGAAGCCGCCCGCCAGCCGCAGCTTGAGCCCCAGCTCGAGGGTCATCGCGTGCTCGCCCGCGTTGCCGGTCGCGATGACCTCGGTGCCGAAGCCGGAGTACTCGGCCAGGAAGCGGTTGAGCCACTCGTTGGTGATCTCCGAGCTGCGGCCGCGGCGGCTGAAGAACAGCCGCCCGTCGCGCAGCTTCGGCTTCGAGTGCCAGGAGATGCGGACCATCGAGTACGGGCTCTCGGCCAGGTGCAGCCCGGCGGCGTAGGCCTTGCAGTATTCGTGGACCGCGCCCGGCACGTAGTTGTCCGCGTCGACGTAGCCGACGTGACGCCGGCCGGTCATCGCCGCCAGGGCCATCCCGATCAGCATGGCCTCGCCCTTGCCGGCCCGGACCAGGCCGTCCTCGCCGATCAGTTCGGCCATTCCGGCGGCCTTGATGGCGGCGGCCAGCCCGGGGTCCTGCTGATGCACGCTGATCGCCGAGCGTCCGGCCAGCCGGCAGAACTGTTCGAGTGTCTGCGCCTCGATCTCGTATCTGTTCACCGGCAGCTGGTCGCTGTTGGACACCAGCACGATAAGACAATCGTGCGGAATTCCGGAGAGCACGCCCTCGATGACGCTTCGTGACTCATTCATGCAGGGCACGACGATGACCATTTGCGATTCGACCGCGCGGATAGCCTCGGGCGGCACGACCCGGCTGCCCGCCGAAAAGGCGTCGTCCAGGGCGCCCGAGTCCAGCTCGATGACCCTCTGCAGCTCATGGATCCGGACCGCGCCGAAGCGCTCGCTCCGGAAGGAATCAGCCAGTCGCATGCGGCGAATCTACCCGCTGTCGGCTACTCCGCAGGGCCGGAACGGTTCCCGTTTCCTCGGCCCCGCCGCTTGTGTGAGCGGTTCGTGACGGGCGTGTTTCAGGTAGTCGAATGGTTACCGAAAAGCCGGGCCGCGACCGCGCGACCCGGCTTTTGCATAGCAACCTCAGGCGGTTTCGGTGATCGGGCGGTCCACCCAGCTCATCATGTCGCGCAGCTTCTTGCCGGTCACCTCGATCGGGTGCTCGGCGCCCTCCTTGCGGAACTGCTGCAGCCGCTGGCCGCCGTTCTCGTCGTCGGCGATGAGCGCCTTGGTGAACTCGCCGGACTGGATCTCGGCGAGGATCTTCTTCATCTCCTGCTTCACCCCGGCGTTGATCACGCGCGGTCCGCTGACGTAGTCACCGAACTCGGCGGTGTCCGAGACGCTGTAGCGCATCCGGGAGATACCGCCCTCGTACATGAGGTCGACGATCAGCTTCAGCTCGTGCAGGCACTCGAAGTACGCGATCTCCGGCGCGTAGCCGGCCTCGGTGAGCACCTCGAAGCCGGTCTGCACCAGCGCCGCCGTGCCGCCGCAGAGGACGGCCTGCTCGCCGAACAGGTCGGTCTCCGTCTCCTCCTTGAAGGTGGTCTTGATGACGCCGGCCCGGGTGCCGCCGATCGCCTTCGCGTACGACAGCGCGAGCGCCTGGGCGCTGCCGCTGGCGTCCTGCTCCACCGCGATGAGCGCGGGCACGCCCTTGCCGTCCACGTACTGGCGGCGGACCAGGTGGCCGGGGCCCTTGGGGGCGACCATCGCCACGTCCACGTTGGCCGGCGGCTTGATGAGCTCGAAGCGGATGTTGAGGCCGTGGCCGAAGAACAGCGCCTTGCCGGCGGTCAGGTTCGGCTCGATCGACTCGGCGTAGATCTTCCGCTGGGCGGTGTCCGGCGCCAACACCATGATCACGTCGGCCCAGGCGGACGCCTCGGCCGGCGTGAGCACCTTGAGGCCCTGCTCCTCGGCCTTGGCGCGGCTCTTCGAGCCCTCCTGCAGGCCGACCACCACGTCGACGCCCGAGTCGCGCAGCGACAGCGAGTGCGCGTGGCCCTGGCTGCCGTAGCCGATGACGGCCACCTTGCGACCCTGGATGATCGACAGGTCGGCGTCGTCGTCGTAGAACACTTCCGCGGTCATTTGATCCTCACTTGAGTTTGGTGATTAAGCCGCGCGCAGGGCGGGGCCGGTGGTGATGGAGCGTGACCCGCGGCCGATGGCCACGAGACCCGACTGCACCATCTCCTTGATGCCGTACGGCTCGAGGTCGCGCAGCAGCGCGTCCAGCTTGTCGGGGTTGCCGGTCGCCTCGATCGTGAGGGTGTCCGGAGCGACGTCGATCACCTTCGCCCTGAACAGCTCCACCGTCTCGAGCACCTGGCCGCGCACGGTGCGGTCGGCCCGCACCTTGACCAGCAGGAGCTCGCGCTGGACCGACTGCTGCGGGTCCAGCTCGACGATCTTCAGGACGTTCACCAGCTTGTTGAGCTGCTTGGTCACCTGCTCCAGGGGTGAGGAGTCGGCGTTGACCACGATCGTGATGCGGGAGACGTCCGGGTTCTCCGTCTCGCCCACCGCCAGCGAATCGATGTTGAAGCTCCGCCGGGAGAACAGACCCGACACCCGGGCCAGCACGCCGGGCTTGTTCTCCACCAGCACGGACAGGGTGTGCTTGTTCAGAGTGCTCACAGGTCGTCCTCGTCGAAGGCCGGGCGCACGTCCCGGGCGAACATGATCTCGTCGTTGCTGGTGCCGGCCGCGACCATGGGCCAGACCATGGCGTCCTTGCCGACCGTGAAGTCGATGACCACCGGGCGGTCGTTGATCTCCATGGCCGCCTTGATGGTCGCGTCCACGTCGGCCTTGGACTCGCAGCGCAGGCCCACGCAGCCCAGCGCCTCGGCCAGCTTCACGAAGTCGGGGATGCGGTGCTTGTGGGTGCCCAGCTCGGTGTTGGAGTAGCGGCCCTCGTAGAACAGGGTCTGCCACTGCCGGACCATGCCCAGGTTGCCGTTGTTGATCACGGCGATCTTGACCGGGATGCCCTCCAGCGCGCAGGTGGCCAGCTCCTGGTTGGTCATCTGGAAGCAGCCGTCGCCGTCGATCGCCCAGACCGGCGTGTCCGGGCGGCCCACCTTGGCGCCCATCGCCGCCGGGACGGCGTAGCCCATGGTGCCGGCGCCGCCGGAGTTGAGCCAGGTGCCCGGCTTCTCGTACCGGATGAACTGCGACGCCCACATCTGGTGCTGCCCGACGCCGGCCACGTAGACCGCGTCCGGGCCGACCAGCTCGCCGATCCGCTCGATCACGTACTGCGGGGCCAGCGTGCCGTCGGTGGGCTCGTCGTAGCCCAGCGGGTAGCGCTTGCGCAGGTCGTTGAGCTGGGCCCACCACGGCTCGTACGCCGCGGCGCCGCCCGCCGTGCCGGAGACCGCCGCGATCAGCTCGTCGATCACGTGCCGGGCGTCGCCCACGATCGGGACGTCGGCGTGCCGGTTCTTGCCGATCTCGGCCGGGTCGATGTCCGCGTGCACCACCTTGGCCTCGGGGGCGAAGGAGTCCAGCTTGCCGGTGACCCGGTCGTCGAAGCGGGCGCCCAGGGTGACCAGCAGGTCGGCCTTCTGCAGCGCGTACACCGCGGGGACCGTGCCGTGCATGCCGGGCATGCCCAGGTGCTGCGGGTGCGAGTCGGGGAACGCGCCGAGGGCCATCAGCGTGGTGACCACCGGGATGCCGGTCAGCTCGGCCAGCTTGCGCAGCCCGTCGGTGGCGCCGGCCTTGAGCACGCCGCCGCCGACGTACAGCACCGGGCGCTTGGCCGCGGCGATCAGCCGGGCCGCCTCGCGGATCTGCTTGCCGTGCGGGTGCAGCGTGGGCCGGTAGCCCGGCAGGTCCAGGGTCGGCGGCCAGGCGAAGGTCGTCGCCGCCTGGAGCACGTCCTTGGGCACGTCGACCAGCACCGGTCCCGGGCGCCCGGTCAGGGCCAGGTGGAACGCCTCCGCCATGATCCGCGGGATCTCCTCGGGCGTCTGGATGAGGAAGTTGTGCTTCGTGATCGGCAGCGTGATGCCCTGGATGTCGGCCTCCTGGAAGGCGTCCGTGCCGATCGCGGGCCGGGCCACCTGGCCGGTGATCGCGACGATCGGCACCGAGTCCATGTACGCGTCGGCGATCGGGGTGACCAGGTTCGTCGCGCCCGGCCCGGAGGTGGCGATGCAGACGCCGACCTTGCCGGTGGCCTGGGCGTACCCGGTCGCGGCGTGGCCCGCGCCCTGCTCGTGGCGGACCAGGATGTGCCGGACCTTGGAGTCGTACAGCGGGTCGTACGCCGGCAGGATGGCCCCGCCGGGGATCCCGAACGCCACCTCGACGCCGAGCGCCTCGAGCGACCGCACGAGCGAGCCGGCCCCGCTGACGGGGGTCGGGGACACCGTGACTACGGCCGGGGCGCCGGCCGCCGCCGCGACGGTGGCCGGGGTGGCACGGTGGGCGAGGGTCTCGGGTGTGGGTCTCGTCATGGCGATTCAGACCTTCGTTCGGGATGGACGGGCTTGTGGGTGTCCCGGAGCAACAAAAAAGGTCCTCGTGCCGAAGCACGGGACCTAGCGCACTGTCAGTCCTCGTCATCGAGGGACAGTGCGCTCACATAAGTACTCGGGTCGACAAGCACATGCGGCTAAGACTGCCCCATCTCACGGGGTGCGTCAACTGATCTCACATCCTGGTCACCCATTCGCGAGCCGTCCTCCACCGCGAAGGCTGGATCGGTGGGCAGCAACGCCCTGACCTGCCGCATTCCCGGCCCCAGCATGATCACCTGACTGCGGGCGGGCGCGCTGGGCGGCGCCACCGGGCGGCTGCGCTGCACCGGGACCGGGCGGGCGCCGGAGGAGCGTACGGTCTCCAGCTGGGCCTGCAGGTGCTCGGCGGGCACGCCCCAGCCGAACAGCGAGCCCTGGCCCAGCCGGCAGCCGGCCTCCTCGACGACCGCCCGCTGCGCCGGGGTGCCGATGCCCTCGGCCAGCACCTCCAGCCCCAGCCGGTGGCCCAGCCGGACCACCACGTCGACCAGCGGCGCCGCCGTGCCGGTACGCGACTCGGGCTCGGCCACCAGCGCGTGGTCGATCTTCAGGATGTCCACCGGCAGGTTGCGCAGCTGCCCGAGCGAGGAGTAGCCGGCGCCGAAGTCGTCCAGCGCGATCCGCACGCCGGTGGAGCGCAGCTCGCACAGCCGGCGGATCAGCTCGTCCATGTCGGTGGCCACGGCGTGCTCGGTCACCTCCAGCACCAGCCGCTGCGGCGGCACGCGGTAGCGCTGGAGCACCTCGGCGACCTGGGCCGCGTAGTCGGCGGCGTGCAGCTCCTTGGGCGACATGTTCACCGACACCCAGACGTCATGGCCGCCGGCCAGCCACTGGGCGAGCTGCCGGCACGCCTGGTCCAGCACCCAGGAGCCGATCATGGCAATCAGGCCGGACTCCTCGGCCACCGGGATGAACTCGTCCGGCCGGACCGCGCCCAACTCGGGATGGTGCCAGCGGAGCAGCGCCTCGGCGCCGACCGGCCGCATCGACGGCAGGGCCACCACCGGCTGGAAGACCAGGCGCAGCTGCTCACGCTCGATGGCGTGCCGCAGCTCGTTCTCCAGCACGCTGTGCCGGCGCAGCAACTCGTCGTACCGCTTCTGGTAGCGCTCGACGCGGTTCTTGCCGCGCTGCTTCGCGTACCGCAGCGCCAGGTCGGCGTCGCGCATCAGCTCGCCGGTGTCGCCGGGCGCGGGCGAGTCGGCCACCCCGACGCTGGCCGAGAGGAAGACCGAGCCCTCCTCGGTCTCGTACGGCTCGCTCAGCACGGCCAGCAGCCGCTTGCCGGCGGCCATCGCCTCCTCGGGCGTGGCCCACATCAGCACCGCGAACTCATCCCCGCCGAGACGGGCCGCGACGTCGCCGTCGCGCAGGTGGGCCGACAGCCGCCGGCCGACCTCGGTCAGCACGGCGTCGCCCACGTCGTGCCCGCGCATGTCGTTGACGTTCTTGAAGCCGTCCAGGTCCAGGCCGACCAGCACCCGGGGCCGCTCGCGGGCGGCCGGATCGCGCAGCGCCCGGACCAGGCCCCGCCGGTTGGCCAGCCCGGTCAGCGGGTCGGTGTGCGCCAGCTCGCGGAAGTGCGCCTCGCGGTGCCGCAGCCGCAGGGTGTGCGCCTTGACGTCGGCCAGCGCCAGATACTGCCGGGCCACCACCGCGAAGCCCTCGAGGCTGACGCCCAGGAAGCCGAACACGTCCAGGACGCCGCCCACGGCCAGGTGGTAGCCGAACGCGCCGACCAGCGCGGTCATCGGCACGAAGGCGTACCCGGTGTTGCGCTGGGTGACGTCGCCGACCACCTCGACCGGCCGATCGGCGATCTTGACCGCGCGCGCCACGACCACCAGCCCGGCCGGCAGCCCGACGGCGCCGAGCAGGACCACGACCGGCCAGCTGCGGCAGATGCCGCCGGACAGCGCGGTCGCCGCCAGGGCCACCAGGCTCACCCCGGCGGCCACCCGCACCGTGACGTGCCGGGGCCGGTGGGCGTGCATGGCGAGCACCGCGGTCAGTCCGAGAGCGATCACCGCGACGGCCGCCGGCAGGAGCATCGACAGGCAGCGCGCCGGGGTGTGGTCGCCGAGCAGCCGGGTGGGCCGGGAGACCAGCACCCAGCCGACGAACCACAGCGCCGCCGCCACGACGAGGCCGTCGAGCAGGTGGCGCAGCGCCGCCCCGGTGCTCTCCGCCGCGCCCGGCAGCACCAGGGTGCCGGTCAGCAGGGTCAGGGTGCCCAGGGCCATGGCCACGGCGACGGCCGAGGCCAGCCGCACCGGGGCGTGCACCACGAACAGGTCGCTGAGCATTCCGGCCAGCGCGGCGGCGGTGGTGATCGCGGCGCCCGCGGCCAGCAGCAGATGGGCCCGGCGGGCGGCGCCGGTGTGTTTGCGGCCGGAGTTGGCCAGCAGGGCGACAGCCGGGACCGCGACCACGAGGCTCGCCAGCCCGGCCAGCTCCACGCCGGACGGTGAGTGCACGGGAACACTCTGCCGTACCGGAGCGGGTTTCGGGAGCCGACCGATCGACCGGTTTCGAACCGCAACCGACGGCCGCCGTCCCGCGCAGTGGACCCGGGTCGCCGGCGCACCCGCGGTCCTTACCGGCGGTGGCAGTATGGAGCCATGCCTGAGCTGCGCTCCCGGACCTCGACCCACGGTCGGACGATGGCCGGCGCGCGCGCCCTGTGGCGCGCCACCGGCATGACCGACGACGATTTCGGCAAGCCGATCGTCGCCATTGCCAACAGCTTCACCCAGTTCGTGCCCGGTCACGTGCATCTGAAGGACATGGGCGGTCTGGTGGCCGACGCCGTGTTCGCCGCCGGCGGCATCGGCCGCGAGTTCAACACGATCGCGGTGGACGACGGCATCGCCATGGGCCACGGCGGCATGCTCTACTCGCTGCCCAGCCGCGAGCTGATCGCCGACGCGGTGGAGTACATGGTGAACGCGCACTGCGCCGACGCCCTGGTCTGCATCTCGAACTGCGACAAGATCACCCCGGGCATGCTGATCGCGGCGCTGCGGCTGAACATCCCCACGGTGTTCGTCTCCGGCGGCCCGATGGAGGCCGGCAAGACCGTCGCCATCGAGGGCGTGGTGCACGAGAAGCTCGACCTGGTCGACGCGATGAGCGCCAGCGCGAACGAGAGCGTCACCGACGAACAGCTCGGCGCCATCGAACGTTCCGCCTGCCCGACCTGCGGGTCCTGCTCCGGCATGTTCACCGCCAACTCGATGAACTGCCTGACCGAGGCGATCGGCCTGGCCCTGCCGGGCAACGGCTCGACGCTGGCCACCCACGCCGCCCGCAAGGCGCTGTTCGAGCGGGCCGGCGAGCTGATCGTCGACATCGCCAAGCAGTACTACGAGCACGACGACGAGTCGGTGCTGCCGCGCTCGATCGCGAGCCGGGACGCCTTCGAGAACGCCGTCGCCCTGGACGTGGCGATGGGCGGCTCGACCAACACCGTGCTGCACCTGCTGGCCGCCGCCCGCGAGGCCGAGCTGGACTTCAGCGTGGCCGACATCGACGCGGTGTCGCGCCGGGTGCCCTGCCTGTCGAAGGTCGCCCCGAACAGCCCGAAGTACCACATGGAGGACGTGCACCGCGCCGGCGGCATCCCCGCGCTGCTCGGCGAGCTCAACCGCGGCGGCGCGCTGCGGCCGAACGTGCGCTCGGTGCACTCCCCTGACCTGGAGAGCTGGCTGCGCACCTGGGACATCCGCAGCGGCGACGCCAGCGAGCAGGCCCTGGAGCTGTTCCACGCCGCCCCGGGCGGGGTGCGCACCACCCAGCCCTTCTCCACCACCAACCGGTGGGCCACGCTCGACACCGACGCGGCCGGCGGCTGCATCCGGTCGGTCGAGCACGCCTACACGGTCGACGGCGGGCTGGCCATCCTCTTCGGCAACCTCGCGCCGGAGGGCTGCGTGGTCAAGACCGCCGGCGTGGCCGAGGAGCTGTGGAAGTTCAGCGGCCCGGCCCGGGTCTTCGAGAGCCAGGACGCGGCGGTCGAGGGCATCCTGGGCAAGCAGGTCGCGGCCGGGGACGTGGTGATCATCCGCTACGAGGGCCCGCGCGGCGGCCCGGGCATGCAGGAGATGCTCTATCCGACGAGCTTCCTCAAGGGCCGCGGCCTGGGCAAGGCCTGCGCGCTGATCACCGACGGCCGGTTCTCCGGCGGCACCTCGGGCCTGTCCATCGGGCACGTCTCCCCGGAGGCGGCCTCGGGCGGGCTGATCGCCCTGGTCGAGACCGGCGACGAGATCCTCATCGACATCCCCGGCCGGACCATCACGCTCAACGTGTCGGACGAGGAGCTGGCCCGGCGCCGGCACGCCCAGGAGAGCCGGCCCAAGCCGTACACGCCGGCGGACCGGCAGCGCCCGGTCTCGGCGGCGCTGCGCGCCTACGCCTCGATGGCGACCAGCGCCAGCGACGGCGCGTACCGCAAGGTTCCCGAATAATCCCGCACGCGGGCCCGCGTCAGCAGCCGCACCACCGGCCGGCCGGCCGCCACGCACGTAGCTCCGTGCCCGGCCGGCCGGCCGGTCGGCCGCCGGGCTGAAGCGTCAGTAGGAGCCGGTGCTCTCGGACCGGGCCCAGGCGCCGCACGGGGTCTTGTACCGGCCCTTGATGTAGCCGAGACCCCACTTGATCTGGGTGGCCGGGTTGTTCTTCCAGTCCGACCCGGCCGAGCTCATCTTGTTGCCCGGGTACGCCTGCGGGATCCCGTAAGCCCCGGAGCCGCGGTTCACGGCCCGGTGGTTCCAGCCGCTCTCCTTGTTCCACAGCTTGTTGAGGCAGGGGAACTGGTCCAGGCCGAAGCCCGCGGCGAGCATCAGCGCGCACCCGATGGCCCGGTTGCCGCTGAACTCCTGGCAGGAGGAGGGGATGGGGCCGGCGAAGGCCACGGTGCCGTTCTTCTCCGCCTCGGCCTTCCGCTTCGCCGCGGCCTTCTTCTCGGCCATCTTGCGATCCAGGGTGCGGGCCCGGCCGGCGGTGGCCTTCGCCGCGGCGGCAGCCTTGGCCGCGGCGGCGTGCTCGGCCACGCGCTGGTGCGCGCGAGCCGCCGCCTGCCGGCCGTGCCGCTCCTTGAGCAGCCGCACCTCCGCGGCGTCGACCGCGACGAGGTCGGCCGGCGCGCCGGGCGCCCGCTCCGCCTGCTGCCGGCCGAGCTGCACGCCGCCGACGAGGCCGCCCGCCAGCAGCGCCACCGCGAGGACCCGGATCCCGATCCGGCGCCAGAGCCGATCCACGCACACCCCTCCGTCGGGTCGATGACGCGGCACAGACAACCACATCCCGCCCGATTGTCAAACCGGCGACCCGACGCTCCGATCTGGACGGCGGCTCAGCTGCCCTCGACGACCCAGCCGGCCCAGTAGTACGGGTCGGGCCGGTTCGCACGCATCGCCAACTGGGCCGTCCGCAGCGCCTGGGCGGGGCTGCTGCCCGCGGCGACGTGCCGGTAGAAGGCGGACATCATGGTCGCGGTCGCGGCGTCGTCGACCTCCCACAGGCTGGACAGGCAGCACGCTGCCCCGGCGGCGAGTGCCGCGGTCCGCAGGGTCAGCATGCTGCCGTCGGAGTAGTCGACCGCGCCGGTGCCGGTGGTGCACGCCGACAGGACGACCAGCGCGGTGCCGTGCAGATCGAGCAACGCGAACTCCCCGGCGGTCAGCAGCCCGGTACCGACCTCCGGGCCGGTGCCGAGGCCGGCGAGCCACGCGTTGCACCCGGCGAACACCAGGGCGGACCGGGACACCGGCGCGGCCGGCCCGACCTCGTGCAGCCACTGCACCCGCCGGCGGTGCAGCGCCCGCTGGTCCGCCGTCGGGCCGGCGTCCGGCGAACCCCAGACGCGCTCCTCGGTGACCACCGCGCCCCCGGCGGTCCGCATGACGTACTCGCGGGGCTCACGCTGCTCGTCGAGGCTGTTGATGGCGTCGAGGAAGACACCGTGCGACGCGAGGTGCAGCACCCGGGGCCGCCGCACGTTCAGGACCGCGGCCCGGGTGGCGTCACCTCGCAGCAACGGCTGCACCCCCAGCCGCGCGGCTACCTCGGTGGCCTCGG
The DNA here is from genome assembly GCF_016862275.1 of Actinoplanes nipponensis. Lineage (GTDB taxonomy): Bacteria > Actinomycetota > Actinomycetes > Mycobacteriales > Micromonosporaceae > Actinoplanes > Actinoplanes nipponensis. The sequence goes on from NZ_BOMQ01000077.1 coordinate 119,346, forward strand.
TGGCGGTGTGCTCCAGCCGGTCCACGCTCCAGCGGAGCAGGAAAGGGACCTGACGGTCGTAGTCCAGGTCGAAGTCCGGGTCGCCGACCACGACCGCGGGCCCGGCCGCGGTGGGCGGTGGCGTCACCGCCAGCAGGCTGCGGGCACTGGGCACCGAGGACACGGTGTGCCCGTCGATGAGCGGTCGTCCGCCGGGACCACGCACCACGCACCACGGGGCCATCCCCCACAGGCCCGTCCCGGAGATGACGACGCGGGCGGGCAGAGCGACGCCGGGCGGGAACAGCGCCGGTGGCTCCGGCAGGCTGCGCGGGCCGTCGGGGAGGGTGGCGAGCGCGTCGGCCAGGTCCTGCAACCGGTCGTCCACCTCGCCGACCTCGCCCAGCTCGTGGAAGCGGACCGGGCCGTGACCGCGGACCAGGAACGCGACGTACCGGTGGGAGCCACCGGGGCGGCGCATCGTGGTGATGTCGACCAGCGCGGTGTCCGGGCCGAGGCGGTTCTGCAGATCCGGCAGGACGATCCGGCCGGCGGGCGGAGCCGCGCTGCCGATCGCCCGGTACAGGCGGGTCTCCGCCTCGTCCAGGCGGCGCTCGGCCTCCCTGAGGCGGTGGCGGGCGGCCTGGATGCTCACGCCGTCGACGCCGCCGACGTCCAGCTCGGCGATCTGCCGCCGCAGGTCCCGTACGGCATCCAGCAGCGCGGTGTCGACGCTCCCGGTGTCACGGGCCCGCAGCCAGGCGGAACCCTGCCGCTCGGCGAGGACGCCCTTGCGCCGCAGGACCAGCTCGTACAACCACGGTGGCGCCTCCCCCGCCGGCGCGGACGGCAGACAGTGACCCAGGACGGTCTCCGTCCGGTACCGGAACGCGCCGAACAGATGCCGCGCCTGCCGCTCGGAGGCCACCGCCAGCCGCCACGGCAGCAGCGTGTCGTCGTAGCCCACCACGGCTGCGGCCGCCTGCTCGGCGAGCTGCCGGTGGCCGGCGGCGCCGGCGGCCTCCATCAGGACGTTGAATCCCTCCGGCAGCAGCTCCTTGAGGTCGAGCGCCGGCGCCAGCTCCGCCAGGCACGGCCACAGCACCCGGACCGCCTCGGCCGGGTGGCCTTGATCGAACAGTGTGCGACCGCGGGTCACCACGGCGAGGAAACGCGTCTCCGGCGGCACGGACGGATCCGCGGCCAGCTGCGCGGCCCGCGCGGTCAGCCGGTCGAGCCGGTCCGGCTGCCGCATCTGCTCCGCGGCTTCGACGTGGTTGAGCAGCGAGACGACGTAGTCCGGCAGCGATCGGGGCAACTCCGCCTCGTACAGGCGCTGGGCCTCGTCGAACAGCTCCTCGGCGGCTCGCAGGTGCCGCCCGGCGCCCTCGTTGACGTATTCGTCGCTCAGCCGGTAGGGACCCGCCTGGTCGGCCAGGGCCACCTCCACCGAGCCGAGATTGTCCAGCGTGGTGGCCCGGCTGTGCCGGTCCATCAGATCGCCGCCCTCGTCGAGCGAGCGGACCAGGAAGGACTTGGCCGCGGCGGGATCGCCCAGCGCCTGGTGGAGCAGGCCGAGGTTGTTCAGGACGACCGAGCGTTCCTCGCGGTACAGGCCGGGTGTCGCGTCGAGCGCGGCCAGCGCCTTGGCGTAGGCGGGCGCGGCGTCGGAGAGGTCACCGAGGCTCCGCCGCGCCTCGCCGAGGGCGTTCCAGAGCAGGGAGGCCGAGACGGCACCGGCGCCGGGCCCGAGATCGAGGCTGGCCCCGCGGTGCAGCAGGGCCAGGCTCAACCGCACCATGCCCTGCCGGTGCAGGCGGCGGGCGAGGCCGCGGACCAGTCCCGGGTCGGCCGTCCGCCGGTACGCGCGCAGCGCGTGCTCCGCCGCGATCGTGAGCGCCGCCTCGACGGCAGCCGGGCCCGCGGTTGCCGACAGGTGTGCGGCGAGCCGAAACAGCTCGTCGAACGCGAAGACGGCCTGCCCGGTGTCCCGGACGTCGGCCACCTCGAGGTGCGCGGCGACCGCGGACAGCTGCGCGGCGCCGGGGCGGGGGTCTGCGATGGTGGTGTCGACGAGGCCGGACAGCTCCGTCCGCCACCGGTTGCCGCGCAGCACCGCTCAGGTCGCCTCGTCCTCGATGGTGATCCGCACGTTGCGGGCCCCGGCCGCCAGGGCCTTCGCCACCAGCTCCGCGGCGTCCTCGGTGGACATCGCCGGGGTCAGGACGACGGTGGCGTGGCCCGGCGCGCCGTCGAGCGACAGTCCGGCCCCGGGCTCGGCGGCGAACAGCCGCTCCGCCAGCTTGATCATGAACGGTCCCAGCAGCCCGAACGCCCCCGAGACGACCGCGGCGGCCACGCCGGGGTCGATGCTGCGGTGGCCCGGGCCGGCCGCCACGCTGAAGGTCACGCCGGGCAGGTCGGCGCTTCCGGCGGTGAGCAGCCGGGCCACCTGGCTCGGCGGCAGCGACCTGCTCTCGACGGTGAGACTTTCCCCTGACACCCGCGCTCCTCGTTGGTCGACCACCGGGTCGGTGGCCCGATCAGCGTTACATGTCCACCAAGCGGGAGTCGACTTCGCTCACCCGCCCGGAGGACCGGCCAACGGGTGTCCCCCGGAAAATCACTGGCTGCCGCTCGCGCGGCGCTGGGAGCATGACCGTCATGCAGCTGTCCGGCCGGTCGATGATGCGCCCCCACGCGGGGCCGTTCGGCGTGCGCTAGTTCAGCACCGGGCAAGTCCTCGCCACGAGCGGGGACGGCAGCTCGGGGCGGGGCGGAAGAGGGAGCATGACCTTCTACGTCACCACCGCCATCCCGTACGTCAACGCGCCGCCCCACCTGGGCCACGCCCTCGAGCTGGTGCAGGCGGACGTGCTCGCGCGGCATCGCCGGTTGCGCGGCGAGCCCGTCCGGTTCCTCACCGGGACCGACGACAACGCGCTCAAGAACGTCACCGCCGCCCGGGCCGCGGGCGCCGAGGTCGGCGCGTTCGTCCGGGCCAACGCCGACCGCTTCGCCGCGCTGCGGGAGCCGCTGGAGCTGTCGTTCGACGACTTCATCCGGACCGGCTCCGATCCGCGGCACGCCCGGGGCGTCGCCGCGCTGTGGCGCCGCTCGGCGCCGGACTTCTACCGGCACGGCTACACGGGCCTGTACTGCGCGGGCTGCGAGCAGTTCCTGGACGGCGACCGATGTGAGGAGCACCCGGCCGCGCCGGAACGGGTCGCGGAGACCAACTGGTTCTTCCGGCTCTCCCGCTACCAGGCGGCGATCCGGGACGCGCTGGAGTCCGGGCGGGTCCGCGTCGAGCCCCCGGCCCGGCGCAACGAGGTGCTGGCGTTCGTCCGGTCCGGGCTGCGCGACATCAGCGTCTCCCGGCCCGCCGCCCGGGCCGACGGCTGGGGCATTCCGGTGCCGGGGGACCCGGACCAGGTCGTCTACGTGTGGTGGGACGCCCTGGCCAACTACGTCACGGCCCTCGGCGACGGCGACGACCTGCGGACCTGGTGGCTCGGAGCGGGCGAGCGGGTGCACGTCATCGGCAAGGGCATCGTCCGGTTCCACGCCGTCCACTGGCTGGCGCTGCTGCTCTCCGCCGGGCTGCCGCTGCCCACCACGATCCTGGTGCACGACTACCTGACCGTGGCCGGCGCGAAACTCGCCAAGAGCGCGGGCAACGCGGTGGATCCGGTCGCCCTGGCCGGCCGGTACGGCGTGGACGCGCTGCGTTGGTGGCTGCTGAGCGAGCCGGCGCCCGCCGCGGACCCCGACTTCACCGTCGGACGGCTGGTGGCCCGGGCCGACCGGGACCTCGCCAACGGCGTCGGCAACCTGGTCAACCGCACGCTGACCCTGGCCCGCCGGCAGGGTACGGTGCGGCCCGCCGCCGTGGAGTCGAGCCTGCCGCACCGGATCGACGCGGCCTTGCGCACCGGCGACTTCCGCGCCGCCACCGCCGCCCTGGCGGCCGAGGTCGACCGCGGCAACCGGCTCCTCGACGCCACCCGGCCCTGGCGGCTGGCCGAGCCCGGGCCGGTGCTGGCCGAGGCCCTGGGGATCTGCCAGGTGCTGGCCGGCGAGCTGCGGCCGTTCCTGCCCTCGGGCGCCGACCGGCTACGGGCGCAGCTGCGTGGCGACGGGCCGCCGCGCCCGGTCTTCCCCCGGCTGTCCGGGTGAGGCCGGGGCTACTCGGCCGGCCCGATCCCCAGCGCCTCGACCAGCTCGTCGAGCGTCTCCTCGGCGAAGGTGTGGCCGGCCAGCAGCGCGGCGCGTACCGCCTCCCGGTCGGGCGCCAGGCCCGCCTCGGCCGCCCAGGCCAGCGCCTGCGTGACGACCTCGTCGGTGCTCTGCGGCAACGCCGGGGCGCCGTAGTCCTCGGCCGTCTCCTGATGCAGATAGGCCCGCCAGCGGACCCCGCCCGGGCTCGCCGCCGACACGTCCGCCAGGTCACTGTCCATGATGTACGCCACCAGCGCCGGCGCCCCGGTCTGGGCCAGCAGCGCATCGAGGGCGCCGGGCAGGTCGCCGTCGAGCTGCGCCCGCTGCCAGCCGCCGGCGTACCCGCTCTCGTGCAGAACCTGCACCGGGGCGAGCACCCCGGACTCACTGAGCGGCCGCTCGCCGCGGGCGATGAGAACGTGCCCGGAGTAGCCCATCGGAACCTCCTCGGTCCGGCCGCCACGCGCGGCCCGGGCTGCATTGAAGCAGACCCGGGCCGGCGGAGCTCAGGCCAGATCGTTGACGCAGCGCAGCACCGGACGGGTGGACAGGGCCGTCGGCTCCAGCCCGGCGCCGCCGCGGACGATGAACGTCGCCGACTCGCCGGGCAGCAGCGTCACCCCGGAGTCGTCCGTCTCGGCCGCCGGATCGAGGCGGTCCGGCGACAGCGTCAGGTCGCGCAGGATGTGGTGCGCGGTGATCTGCACCCGCGCGTCCGCGCCCACCGCCTCGAAGACGGCGTCGAACTTCGCCGGCGGCCAGGCGATGTCCTTGTCCTCGGCGAAGAACCACCAGGCGCGCTGCTCCGGCGCGGTGGCGACCAGCACCTCCTGCGTCGGGTCGGCCGCCGTGGCGACCTCCGCGGGCAGCGGCAGCGTCGTGGCCGAGCCGGGCGCGACGGTCGCGTCGAGCGTCACCTCGGCCAGCACGAGACCGGACAGGGTACGGCGGGACACGGCCGCCGACACCGGCCACGGCTCACCGGAGTCGTTGACCGCGACCAGCGCCAGCCCGCCGTCGCGCGGCTGCACGGTCAGCAACCGCGGGGCGAACGAGCGGCGCAGGGCGTACCAGAGCGGCTTCCGGCGCCCGTCGCCGTCCACCGCCGCCCACGACGTGACCGGCCAGCAGTCGTTGAGCTGCCACATGATCGCGCCCATGCACAGCGGGCGCAGCGACCGGAAGTGCTCGATGCCCAGCGACAGCGCCCGGGCCTGGTTGAGCTGCGTCAGGTAGTGCCAGTCGTCGAAGTCGCGGGGCGCCGGCAGGTGGGCGTCGAGGCCGCGCTGCAGCTTGGCGTCGCCGTCCTGCGCCTTCTGGTGCGCCCGCATCCCCGGCGAGTCGTGCGTCAGCGGGTCGTCGCTGAGGGCCCGGCGCAGGGTCGCGTACGCCGGGGGCGCCTGGTAGCCGAACTCGGCGACGAACCGCGGCCGGTACTCCCGGTACATGGTGTAGTCGTCGGTGTTCCAGACGTCCCAGATGTGCATGGTGCCGTAGGCCGGATCGTTCGGGTGCTTGTCGTCGCGGCCCGAGTACGGGCTGCCCGGCCAGTACGGCCGGCTCGGGTCCTCCGCGGCGACGATGCGCGGCAGCAGCTCGAAGTAGTAGCCGGCGCCCCACGACTTGTCGCCCAGCGCCGCCTTCCAGTCCCAGTCCTCGTGACCCCAGATGTTCTCGTTGTTGCCGGTCCACATCATCAGGCTGGGGTGCGAGGCGAGCCGCACCACCTGCTCGCGGGCCTCCGCCGCCAGCTCGGTGGCGAACGGCTCCTCCTCCGGGTACGCCGCGCAGGCGAACAGGAAGTCCTGCCCGACCATGAGACCGAGCTCGTCGGCGAGGTCGTAGAAGTCCTCCGACTCGTACCGGCCGCCGCCCCAGACCCGCAGGTAGTTGACGTTCGCGCCGAGCGCCTGGGCGAACCGGGCGGCCAGCCGCTCGCGGGTGACCCGGTTGGCGAACACGTCGTCCGGGATCCAGTTGACGCCCCGTACGAACACCGGGACGTCGTTGACCAGCAGCGTGAACGCGCTGCCGTCGGCGTCCGCGGTGGTGTCGACGCGCACACTGCGGAAACCCACCTTGCGGCGCCAGCTGTCCAGTTCCCCGTCCGGCCCGGACAGGGTCACGTCGACGTCGTAGCGCGGCTGGGCGCCGTACCCCGCGGGCCACCAGAGCTCGGGATCGCGCACGGTGAGCGAGAGCACGGCCTCGTCGCCCTCGGTGGTGGTCTCCACGCGCTCGCCGGCCACGGTCGCGACCAGGGTGACCGGCCCGGCGGCCGCCCGGTCGAGGCGCACGCGCACCTCGACCGAGCCGGTGTCGCCGGCCACGGTCACCTGCGGGCGGACCTCGGCCAGCCGGGCCACCGACCAGCTCTGCAGGCCGATCTCCTGCCAGATGCCGGCGGTGACCAGCGTCGGTCCCCAGTCCCAGCCGAAGTTGCAGGCCGACTTGCGGATGAAGTTGAACGGCTCGGGATAGGCGTTCGGCCGGTCGCCGAGCCGGTCCCGCTGCGCCTCGGCATAGCTGTACGCCGACGCGAAGTGGATGCGCAGCTGGTTCTCGCCGGCCCGCAGCACCGCACGCACGTCGAAGCGGTAGCCGCGGTGCTGGTTGGCGGTGCGGCCCAGCTCGACGCCGTTGAGCACGACCGTGGCGACGGTGTCGAGCCCGGCGCAGACCAGGTCCGTGCGGTCGGCGCCCGGCTCATGGGAGAACACGGTCTCGTAGACCCAGTCGGTCCGCCCGATCCAGGCGAGCTTCTGCTCGTTCTCGTCGAGGTAGGGGTCGTCGATCAGGCCCGCGGCGAGCAGGTCGGTGTGCACACAGCCGGGCACGGTGGCGGCGACGCTGTCCACGTCGCCGCCGCTGAGTGCCCACCCGTCGTGCAGGGGTCGGTACGAGGTCACAGCACTCCCTGAACTTGAGTCCGTCAGGACTTGACGGCGCCTTCCATGATCCCTCGAACGATCTGGCGGCCGCCCAGAACCAGCAGGACCAACAGCGGGATCGTGGCGGCGAACGCGCCCGCGAGCACCCGCCGGTAGATCACGTAGTTGCCGCTGGCGAGGTCGGACAGCGCCACCATCGAGGTGGGGAACTCGGTGCCGTTGAGCTGGATCAGCGGCCACTGGAACTCGTTCCAGGTGGCCACGAACGTCAGCAGGCCGAGCACCGCGAGCGCGGGCCGGATGGCCGGCAGCACGATGCTCCAGTACACCCGCATGGTCAGCGCGCCGTCCATCCGGGCCGACTCGACCAGCTCGTCCGGCACCGAGTGCATGATGAACTGCCGCATGTAGAAGACGCCGAACGCGCTGACCAGGAACGGCGCGATGACCGACAGCAGGGTGCCGTTCCAGCCGAGCTTGCCCATCAGGATGTAGAGCGCGACGATGCCGAGCTGATTGGGCACGGTGAGGGTCAGGATCACCACGACCATGAGCTTGTCCCGGCCCGGGAAGCGCAGCTTGGCGAACGCGAAGCCGGCCAGCGAGCAGAAGAACAGCGTCGAGGCCGTCACGACGATCGCCACGATGAAGCTGTTGATCAGCGACGCGGCGAAGTACACCTGCTGCAGCGTGAAGACCTCGCGCAGGTTGTTGACGAACTCGCCGCCGGGGACCACCGACGGCGGGATCTGCGAGACCGCCTCGTCGGTGCTGGTCGCGATGACGAACATCCAGTACAGCGGGAACGCCGACAGGGCGAGCACGGCGACCAGCGCGATGTACGTGCGCCAGGTGCCGCGGGTGTCCTGGGGCGCGCGGCCGATCTCGGCGCGCCGGCGGGGCTTGAGCGGCTTGGCGGGCGGTGCGACGGCGGTCATCGGCGGCCTCCTCCGAGACGGTTCGTGGCCAGGGCGTTCAGGGCCGCGACGATGAGGATGATCAGGAACAGCGCCCAGGACATGGCGGCCGCGTACCCGAGGTTGAGGTCCTTCCAGCCGACCTTGTAGATCAGCTGGGCGATGGTCTGCCACTGGCCGTTCGAGCCGCCCGAGGCGGCCGCCGGGTTCTCCTCGAAGAGCATCGGCTCGTTGAAGAGTTGCAGGCCACCGATGGTGGACAGGACGACCGTGAAGACCAGGACCGGCTGGATCATCGGCACGGTGATGCGCCACAACTGCCGCCACGGCCCGGCGCCGTCGACCGCCGCCGCCTCGTAGACGTCCTTCGGGATGGACTGCATCGCCGACAGGTAGAGCAGCGCGTTGTAGCCGATCCACTTCCAGTTGACCATCGTGGCAATGGCCAGCCAGGCGCTCCACTTCTGCGCGCGCCAGTCCAGCGGCGCGTCCTGGCCGAACCCGACCAGCGACAGCAGCCAGTTGGCCATGCCGTTGTCGCGCGAGAAGAAGACGGCGAAGACCAGCGTCGACGCGGCCACCGGCGTCACGTACGGCAGCAGCACGCCGACCCGCCACCAGCTGGTGGCCCGCAGCTTGCGGTTGAGCAGGTTGGCCACCATCAGCGCGATGAGCAGCTGCGGCACGGTGGCCAGGATGAAGATGCCGAACGTGTTGAACAGCGCGTTCCAGAACGCGTCGTCGTGGATCAGCTTCTCGAAGTTGGCCAGGCCCGCCCAGCCGGTCAGGGTGGGGTCGTCGAGCCGCCAGTTGCGCAGGGCGACCACGCCGTTGAAGACGATCGGGAACAGCCCGAAGATCGCGAAGAGCAGGAAGAACGGCGAGATCAACAGGTACGGGACGCGCTTGTTGTCGAAACGGTGGAGCCAGTTGCGGGACTTGGGCCCCGCGTCGGGGGCGCGGCGATGCGCCGGTTCGGGGTTCACGGCCGGCGGCGCGCTACGGGTGAGAGACACGGCCACTCCTTCCAGGGAGCAGCGGGGCGGCCACCCGGGCCGCCCCGCCGTCGTTGCGCGTTAAGAAGTGGCTGCCTTCTGGGCCGCCTTGACCGCCTCGGGCCAGGCCGCGCTCGACTTGAGCGAGCCCTGCTGCACGCGGGTGATCACGTTCTCCACCGCGACCCGGGTCGGGCCGTTCTTCTTGCCGAGGTACTGCGGCTTGAGGCCCTCCGCCGTGGCGGCGAAGATCTGCCCGGTGGGCGCGTTGCTCATGAACTCCTTCTTGTAGTCCAGCACCGCGGGGTCCTTGTAGAGCGCGGGCTGCGACGGCAGGTTGCCGACGGTCTTGAAGACCTCGATCTGCTGCGCCGGCTGGACCATCCACTCGACGAACTTGTACGCCTCGTCGGTGTTCTTGCCCTGCTTCGGGATGGTCCACCAGGAACCGCCCCAGTTACCGCCGCCGCCGGGGATCGTGGCGATGTCCCACTTGCCCTTCTGCTCGGGCGCGGTGTCCTGGATGTGGCCGAGCATCCACGCCGGGCAGGCCAGCACGGCGAACTGGTCCTTCTTGAAGCCCTGGTCCCAGTTGGGCTGGAAGCTGGCGAGGTTGGCCGAGAGCCCGGCGTCGATGGTCTTCATCGCGACGTCGAACGCGACCTTGGGGCCGCCGTCCATCTGCAGCTGCTCGGACTCGTCGTAGAAGCCCTGCGGCTGCTGGGCGAGCACCGGGTTGAACATGTTGGTGCCCGAGTCGACGAACTTCTTGCCCGTCTTGGACACGTACTGCTGGCCGACCTTGATGAAGTCGTCCCAGGTGGTCCACAGCTTCGACACCGACTCGCGGTCGGTGGGCAGGCCGGCCTTCTTGAACAGGTCCGAGCGGTAGCACATGGCCAGGCCACCGACGTCGGTGCCGAGACCGATCTGGGTCTTCTTGTCGGTGGACATCGACTGCTGCCACTTCCACGGCAGGTACTTCGACTCGTAGCTCGCCGCGCCCTTGTCGAGCAGGTTGACGAACTTGTCGCTCTGCCCGCGGAACTGGACGATGAAGCCCTCGTCGACCGCGGAGATGTCGGGGGCGCCGCTGCCGGCGACCAGCTTCTTCTGCAGGTCCTCGTGCTGAGCGTTGTACTCGCCCGAGTTGAGCACGATCTTGACGTTCGGGTGGTCCTTCTCGTACGCGGCCTTGAGCTTGTCGAGGCCCATGTCACCCCAGAAGTTGACCTTCAGGGTGACCTGACCTTCGGCGGCCTTGTCGCTGCCACCCTCCAGGTCCTGGCCACTGCAGCCGGCAAGGACCAGGCTTCCGGCAAGGCCGGCGGCGATCAGCGCCACGCCCCGCTTGGCGAACCGTTCCATTACTCCTCCACCCAGGGAAAGTGCTGTGTGAATTTACTGAACCGGATAAGTGACGCGACCGTATGACGCGGCTCACCTGCTGTCAAGACCGTGTTTCATGTTCGTGACATGGGCGGTTACCAACCGCTGTAAGCGCCTGTAAAGTGGGGCAGAACGCCCACCATGCTTCCGGAGGGTTACGCTTTTGCATGTGGTCTGCAACACTTAACCGATCAAGTCCACAGCGCTGACCAGCAGCCTGGTGGGGCGAGGTAGCGTGAGAGCGCTCCACCCGCGATGACCTGTGCAGAGAGAGGCGACACCGAGTGAAGCGGCCCACGATCGCCGACATCGCGCGCCGGGCCGGCGTGTCCAAAGGCGCGGTGTCCTATGCGCTGAACGGGCAACCGGGCGTCTCCGAGGCGACCCGTCAGCGCATCGTCGCCATCGCCCAGGAGATCGGCTTCAACCCCAACAGCGCGGCCCGGGCCCTCTCCGGCGCCAGCGCCCGGGCGGTCGGGCTGACCCTGTGCCGGCCCGCCCGCATACTGAGCATCGAACCGTTCTTCATGGGCCTGATCAGCGGCTTCGAGCAGGAGCTGGCCGCCCGGTCGTACGCGCTCACGCTGCAGGTGGTGGCCACCCCGCAGACCGAGACCGACGTCTACCGCCGCTGGTGGGGCGAGCGCCGGGTGGACGGCGTCTTCGTCACCGACCTGCGGGAGAACGACATCCGCATCCCGGTGCTCAACGAGCTCCAGCTACCGGCCGTGGTGATCGGCGGCCCCGGCGACACCGGCCAGCTGCCCCAGCTCTGGTCGGACGACGCGGGGGCCATCACGGAAGCGGTCGGCTACCTGATGGCGCTCGGGCACCGGCGCATCGCCCGGGTCGGCGGCCTGCCCGACCTGCTGCACACCCAGACCCGGACGCGGGCGTTCACCGAGGTCTGCGCGTCCCTCGGGCTGAGCGAAGCGGTGACGGTGCCCTCGGACTACACCGGCGAGGAAGGCGGCCGGGCGACCCGCCGCCTGCTGATCAACGCGGAACGCCCGACGGCGATCATCTACGACAACGACGTGATGGCCGTGGCGGGGCTGTCGGTGGCGCAGGAGATGGGCCTGTCCGTGCCCGGCGACCTGTCGATCGTGGCGTGGGACGACTCCCCGCTGTGCTCCCTGGTGCACCCGCCGCTGACGGCGCTGACCCGGGACATCGCGGCGTACGGGGCGCACGCCGCCCGGCAGCTGCTGGCGGCGATCGCGGGCGAGCCGGTCAAGGACGTGGAGGAGGGCACTGCCCACCTCACCCCGCGGGGAAGCACAGCGCCACCGCGCGACTCGTGATTCCTTGCCGCTGGAATCTCGATCGGCCCAGATCCAAGACCGACAATGTATGCCTCTTGTGTCCGCCCCGGACTCCATGACACCGTGGCCGGCATCCGGACCGGGAGTCGTACTGAGGATCTGAGATTCGGGGCCGCTCATGGGTGCACCGCCGGCGGGCGCGGGCTGGAAAGACCTCCTCGGCGCGACGTTCATATTCGTGGGGACGGCATACGGCGTCGCATATTGTGCCCACCTCGGCTTCTGGGGCGCCTTCGGTCTCTCCCCCGGACAACTGGGCATCACCGGCGCGGAACTGCTTCAGCGGCTGAGTCTGGGGGCGGCCTGGACACTTTTGCTCGGCGGATCCTTCGCCGTCATCTCGGCCACCCTGACCCTGCAGGCCGCGCAGGCGGTCGTTCCAGCAGCCTGGGCGCCACCGATCGCGCTCATCTTCACCATTGTGGCCGGCAGTTTTCTCCTCTTCTACGGCTCAGGAGTTCCGTTCACGACCGGAAGTGTCCTGGCACTGGCCTCCGGCTCGGCGGCGATCGCCCTGGTGGCGTTCCTTCGCAACTCGGTTGCCGCATGGGGTGACCGGCCGTTTCGCCTCAGCGTGGCGTTGATAACACTCGCACTCCTCTGCACGATGGCGAACCTGTGGATGTTCGGCCTCGGGAACAGCTTTGCCCATGGCCGACGGCTCAATGCCACATTCGTGATCGGCGTGACTCCGCCTCCCGTGCGGGTCACCTGGATGGAATACAAGAACGTGCCCGATACGTACAAGCAAAAAGGGGGCCCCGCGGAGGAGCTGTGTGCCACCGGCCCGACCTGTCCCGGGCTCCGGCTCCTCTTCCTTCTCGGCACCAACCCCGACGGCTTCGTGGTGTACGACTGCCGCGCGCACGCCGCGTACTTCCTCAAGAAGGGCGACGTGAAGGTCGACGTCCTCCACAAGGAGTACAAGGGAACGGACAGCACCAAGCTTCCGCCCGAAGCCGGATGCCTCGAAACGGATAGCGCCGACCTGACTATCGACCAGCAAAAATATCCGACGTCATCCGCTTCGCCGGCTCCGTCGGCGTCAGCCGATTAGGCACCTCGACCGGCATCGACTGTCATGCTCGGGCTCGGCGTCCGGATCAGGCGTGGTAGGCCAGATTCACGGCGAGCGTGGCGACCGTGGTCGTGAAGAAGACCGCCCACCCCACCAGCTTGCGTGAGCCCACCCGCAGGTGCGCCACCAGCGCACCGATGAAGTACAGCACCAGGCCGGCCGCGGCCAGGGTCCCCACCAGCGGCACGGCGAACCCGGCCACCAGCCCCAGGGAACCGGCCGCCAGCAGCGTCCCCAGCACCGGCACCCAGGACCGCGGAATGCGCTTCATGTCCGCCTGGGCCTTCGGGTACTCGTGGCCGATCAGATACGTGACGGCGGCGAAGCCGGTGAAGATCGCCGCGAGAACGGTGACCGTGACGTAAGCAGCGAACATGTGCTCTCCTCCGTGGGTTACCCCAAGGACGAGCGGGCTCCGGAGTATGTGACAGCACGGCGCGAGGCAATCTCACCAACGCAGGCACGACGTCGGGGCCCCGGTCTCCGCCTGGGTGCGCGCCTCAGCCGCGGTGCGAGTCCAGATACGCTTCCATCCGTTCGGCCGGCGCCGGCCGGGCCAGCCCGAACCCCTGCCCGTACAGGCATCCCGCCTGGCGGGCGCGCTCGATCTGCTCCGCGGTCTCGAGTCCCTTGGCGACCGTCTCCAGGCCCAGCCGGCGACCCAGGCTGACCACCACGTCGATCACCGCCGGGCCGATGCCCGGTTCCGGCGGCGTGTTGACCAGGACCTGATCCAGCTTGATCATGTCGACCGGCAGCCGGCGCAGGTGCGACAGCGAGGCCTGGCCGGCGCCGAAGTCGTCCAGCGCGGCCCGGACGCCCAGCTTGCGCAGGGCGGCCAGGGACGCCACGATCGCCGGCACGTCCTCGGCCACCCAGGTCTCCTGCACCTCCACGACCAGGCGTTCCGGCTCGAGCTCGTGGCGGTCGAGGATCTCCGCGACCCGTTCCGGGAAGCGGGCCGTCAGCAGCTCGCGCGGGCCCACGTTCACCGAGAGCCAGAAGTCGCTGCCGCCCGCGGTCCAGCCGGCCAGGTGGCGGCAGGCCGCGTCGAGGACCCACTCGTCCAGCTCGGCGGCGCAGCCCACGGCGCGGGCGATCGGCAACAGTTCGGCCGGCAGCACCGTGCCCATCTTCGGGTGCCGCCAGCGCAGCAGGGCCTCGACGCCCACCGGCCGCTCGTCCCGCAGCGCGACGACCGGCTGGAACACCAGGTCGAGCTCGCCGCGGTCGGCCGCGCCGAGCAGTTCCCGCTCCAGGTCCATCCGGCGGTGCAGCTGGAGCTCGATGTCCGTGTCGTACCACTCGACGCGGTCGCGGCCGAGCTGCCGGGCGCGGCTGCGGGCCAGGTCCGCGTGGCGCAGGACCTCCTCGGAGTCGGCCCCGCCGGTCAGCTCGGCCAGACCCACGCTGGTGTGCAGCTCGACGATCGTGCCGGGCAACTGGTACGGCTCGATCAGCAGCGTCACGATCCGGGTCGCCAGCGCGTAGGCGAGCACCGCCCCGTCGGCCGTCAGCACCGCGAACTCGTCGCCGCCCAGCCGGGCCGCCACGTCCCCCTCGGCGAGCAGACTCCGGATGCGCCGGCCCACCTCGATCAGCACGGCGTCGCCGGTCTCCCGGCCGCGGCTGTCGTTGATCTCCGCGAGCCCGTGCAGGTCGATGACCAGCAGGGTGCCGTGCTGCCCGGCCCGCCGGCGGTGCTCCAGCAGGTCGCGCATCAGCGCCCGCCGGTTGGCCAGGCCGGTGAGCTGGTCGGTGTAGGACAACCGGTGCAGGGTGCGCTCCAGGTGCCGGCGTTCCCCGACGTCCCGGACGTGCACGACCAGGGCCGCGACCTCGGGCACGGACCGCTGGTCGGCCACCGTGGACTCGGTGTCGCGCCACATCCCGTGCCCGTCCCGGATCCGGGCGTTCAGCAGCGCCGGCGGCCCCTCGTCGTGCTCGCCGGCCAGCAGCGCCTCCAGGCCGGCCTGGGCGCCGGGCACGTCGTCGGGGTGGATGAGCTCCAGGAAGGTGCGGCCGATCACCTCCGCGTCGGCGAGACCGAAGAGCCGGGCCGCGGCCGGTGACTGCCACCGGACGGTGAGCTTGTCGTCGAGCACCAGCGTCAGGTCGGTGGCGCCGGCCACCAGCGAGCGGAAGTGCGCCTCCTTGACCCGCAGCTGGCCGGTGTAGCGGCGGATGTCTCGGACCACCAGCAACTCGCGCATGGTCAGCACGGCCACCATGGAGATGCCGAGGAGCACCGCCGTGCCGTTGAACGACCCCAGGAAGGCGAGGTGGTACAGCGCGGCGACGACCCCGATGCCGGCGGGCACGGCGAGCAGCGGATAACCGGACAGGTACTGATCCGGCTCCCGGGGCGTGGCCGACTCGGCCCGGGTCCGCCGCGAGCCGCCCTCCGCGGCGAGACCCAGGCCCGCCACGATCGGCAGCCCGACCATCGCCACCAGCCGGCCGTCCAAGTCCGCCAGGATCAGGTTGGCCGCGGTGCACAACCCCTGCAGGACCAGGAGCGCGCCGCCCCCGCACCGCAGCGCGGCCGGGCGCTGCCGGCGGGCCCGCAGCACGATGACGGTGACGACGGACATGCCCGCCGAGGCCAGCAGGATGCCGATCAGCGCCGGCAGGCCGACGTACTCCATCGGCGTGGTCAGGTAGGCCGCGAAGCCCAGCGCCACCCCCAGCCCCAGGCCGTCGAACGCGCGGCGCAGCCGGATCGCGACGGTGGACGCGGCGCCGGGCAGCATCATGGTGCCGAGGACGAAGAGGGTGGCGGCCGCGCCGATCCCGGCGACGGCGTACCAGCCGCGGCCGGGCGGCCCCGCGACGAGGACCGCGGTGGTGACCCCCGTGGCCAGGGCACCCATGCCGATGAAGCCGGCGCCGCGGCAGGCCGCGAAAGTGCCGTCCCGGTGATGGATGGCCAGCGCGGTGCGCACCAGCATCACGGTGGCGAAGAACGCGACCACACCGACCCCGAGCGTCAGCGCGGCCGGACCGGAGATCACGCCGGCCGGCCCGGCGCCCAGCACGAGGGCGCCGGCCACCGGGGCGGCCAGGAACGCCAGCCGATGCGGCCAGGTGCCGGTACGCGCTGCGGGCTGCACTGCCACGTGGGGGGTGATCCTCTGCGGACGGTGAAGGCTGGGCGGAACAGGCGACGGCGACGAAGGGGTCACTGCACCCACACCGGGTAACGAATGTCCCCCGGACAGGTTACGTGCGCGCGGTATCGCTTCGCACGCCGAGATCGTCGGGTATGGACACCCGCACGACAATCGGGCCGAAAGATTCCTCCCGGCGGTACCTTCCGCCGGAAAGGTGCTTTCCTTCGGCCGGCGCCTCCACCCGACCGGCGTCCTCCACCCGGCCGGCGTCCTCCACCAGGCCCGGGACTCCCGTCGCTCCCTCCCTTCCCTCCGCGGGCCGCCGCGCTCACGAGTCCGGCCAGCTCCCGCTGCGCGGCCCGGCCGCCCCGCTACGCGGCCCAGCCGACCCTTGCTGCACGGATCCAGCCGACCCTTGCTGCACGGATCCAGCCGCCCTCGCTGCTGCGGGCCAGCCAACTCCCCCTACGCGGCCCAGCCGGCCTCACCGCGCGGCTCGGTCAGCCCCCGGCGACCGACGGCAGCACCTGGATCTCCGCGCCGGCCGGCACCGGCGTGGCCAGGCCGCCCGAACGGCGGCAGTCCTCCCCGTCCACATAGACGTTCACGTAGCGGCGCAGCGCCCCGCTCTCGTCCCGGATCCGGCGTTCCAGCCGGGGCCACCGCTGCCCGATCTCGTCCAGCACGGCGCCCAGCGTCCCCGACTCGCCCACCTCGAGATGCGCCGCGCCCCCCGCGTCGGCGCGCAGCATCCCCGGGACCAGCACGGTGGGCATCAGACTGTCCCGGCCCGGACGCAGAGCACGTCCGGCAGATGCGCCGCCACGGACGACCAGCTCTCGCCCTCGTCGCGGCTGGCGAACACCTCGCCGGACCGGGTGCCGAAGTAGACCCCGGCCGGTTCCGCGTCGTCGGCGCACATCGCGTCGCGCAGCACCACCTGATAGAACGGCTCCTCGGGCAGCCCGGCCTGCATCGGCTGCCAGTGCTCACCCGCGTCGGTGGACCGGAACACCCGGCAGCGCAGCTCCACCGGCTCCCGTTGCCCGTCGCTGACCAGCGGGAACGACCAGATCGTGCCGCTGCGCCGGGGATGCGCGACGATCGGGAAGCCGAAGTCGGCCGGCAGCGTGCCGGCGATGGACTGCCAGGTGTCACCCCCGTCCACCGTGCGGTAGACGCCGTGATGGTTCTGCGCGTAGTAGGTCTCCGGGTCGGCGCCGTCCCGCGCCACCTTGTGCACGCACTGGCCGAACTCCGGCCACGGGTCGGGCAGGAAGTACGCCTTGATGCCGGTGTTGGCGGGCGACCAGGAGGCGCCGCCGTCGGTGGTGCGGTAGACCCCGCCGGTCGACATGGCGACCAGCACCCGGCTCGGGTCGCCGGGATGCGGCAGCACCGTGTGCACCGCCTGGCCGCCGAAGCCGGCCCCCCACTCGGGCCGGTGCGGGTGGTCCCACAGGGCCCGGACCAGCTCGTAGGTGCGCCCGCCGTCCTCGGAGCGGAACAGCGCGGACGGCTGGACCCCGGCGTAGACCACGCCGGAGCCGGCGGGGGTGATCTGCCAGACGCGCTCGACCACCGCGCCCGCGTCCGCCGGGAAGGCGAGCGGGGCGGCGTCGGGCTCCTGCCAGGTGGCGCCCAGGTCGTCGCTGATGGACACGCTGGGGCCGAAGTGGGAGCTCTCCACCCCGGCCAGCAGCCGCGGGGTGGGGCCGTGGGTGTCGATCGCCACCGCGTAGATCGACATGCCCGGGAAGTGCGCGGAGCCGACCTTCCAGCTCCGCCGGTCGTCATCGCTCGTGGCCAGGAACAGGCCCTTCTTGGTGCCGATGGCTAGCAACTCGGTCATGGCCAGGAGTATCCCCGCCCGGTCCGACAAAAACGTCGCGTCACGCGGGTGCGAGGATGGCGAACGTGAGTCGACCTGCCCTGCGCGTCCGCAAGTCCGGCGCCCTCGTCGTCGCCGCGCTGATCGCGTTCGTGGGCACTGCCCCGTTCGCCGGCGCCCGCTGGCCGCTGGCCCCCGTACTGCTGATCCCCCTCGCCGTCCTGGTCTGGGCGGTCCGCGCCGGCACCGACGTGGGCCCCGGCGGCCTGCGGGTGCGCGCCCTGTTCGGCAGCACCGAGATTCCGTGGTCGCGGGTCGACCAGCTCGCGCCGGACGATCGCGGGCGGGTGTCCGCCCTGCTCACCGACGGCAAGGTGATCCGGCTGACCGGCGTGACCACCGCGAACCTGCCCGCCGTCATCGCGGCGGGCGGCCAGGAGCTGGACCGCTCAGTAGCCGTCGACGACCCGGTTGACGAGCGGCTCCCCGGCGGCGAACCGACGTAGCTGCGCCGCCACCAGCCGGTAGGCCCGGGGCAGCAGACCCACCACGGAGCCGCCGACGTGCGGGGTGAGGAAGACGTTGGGCAGCTCCCAGAGCGGGTGCCCGGCGGGCAGCGGCTCGGGGTCGGTGACGTCCAGCGCGGCGCCGATCCGTCCGGTGGCCACCTCGGCGAGCAGCGCCGCGGTGTCGACCACCGGCCCGCGCGCCGCGTTGACCAGCAGCGCGCCGTCGGGCAGGGCGGCCAGGAACGAGGCGTCGGCCAGCCCGCGGGTCTGCTCGGTCAGCGGCACGAGCAGCACCACGACCTCGGCTTGCGGCAGCAGGCCGGGCAGCTCGGCCACCCCGTGCACGTCCTGCTCGGGCCGGGCGGTACGGGCCACCCGGGTCACCGTCACCCCGAACGGCTCCAGCCGCTGCTCGACGGCCCGCCCGATCGAGCCGGCCCCCACGATGAGCACGCGCTTGCCGGTCAGCTCCGCGGTCGGCGTGAAGGCCGCCTGCGCCCAGTCGTGCCGCTGCTGGGCCCGGGCGAAGGCCGGGAACTGCCGCAGCGAGCCGATCACGGCGCCCAGCACCCACTCGGCGACCGGCGCGTCGTGCACCCCGGCCGCGTCGCAGAGCTGCACGCCGGGCGGCAGCAGGCCGGCCCAGCTGTCCGCGCCGGCCGAGAGCAGCTGCACCACCCGCAGGCCGGTGAACCGGGCCAGCAGGCCGGGGGCACGGACGGCGGCGCTGAACGGCGGGGCCCAGAACGCGACCCGGGCGGGATCGGACGGCAGGCGGGCCGCGTCTGTGCAGACCTCGACCTCGACGCCGGCCGGCAGGGAGCCGAGGAGTTCCCGGCCCTCCTCGTGGGCGATCCAGACCTTCACCGTGCCAACTTAGCCGCGGCGGGCGTCGGGCGTCGGGCCGGGAATCCCGGTGTGCCGGACGTCCCAGCCGGCCCCGCTACCCTGGACCGGGGAAACGAGGAGGTCGTGTGATCGAGCGCAGTCGCCGGGTCCGCGCGGGCGCCGTGACGCTGGGCGCGGTGCTGGCCCTGACCACCGCGTGCAGCTTCGGCCCGCCGGAGCCGGACGTGGCCGGCGAGCCGCCGAACCTGCCGACCCCGTCCGCCTCGGCCGGGCCGGACAGCAGCGGCGAGGCCGCGGCGGCGGCCACCGTGCTGGCCAAGGGCCTCAAGGTGCCGTGGGGCCTGGCCTTCCTGCCGGACGGCGCGGCCCTGGTCACCGAGCGGGACACCGCTCGCATCCTGCGGGTCGGCCCGGAGTCGGACACCGAGGGACTGAAGGTCACCGAGGTGCAGCGGCTCACCGAGGCCACCCCCGGCGGCGACGGCGGCCTGCTGGGCATCGCGGTCTCGCCGAAGTACGCGACCGACGCCACCGTGTTCGTCTACTACTCGACGGCCAAGGACAACCGCGTCGCCAAGCTCAAGCTCAAGGGCAAGCCGCAGCCCATCCTGACGGGCATCCCGCACTCGGCCGACGACAACGGCGGCCAACTCGCGTTCGGCCCCGACGGCATGCTCTACGTGACCACCGGCGACGGGTCCGCGAGCGGCAACCAGGCGCAGAACCCGAAGAGCCTGGGCGGCAAGATCCTGCGGATCACCACCGCCGGCAAGCCGGCGCCCGGCAACCCGGTCAAGGACTCGCCGGTCTGGTCCTCCGGTCACCGCAACGTGCAGGGCATAGCCTGGGACAAGGCCAAGAAGATGTACGCCGGTGAGTCGGATCAGAAGAAGACGGGTGAGCTGAACGTCATCCGCAAGGGCGGGAACTACGGCTGGCCCAAGGCGGACGGCCCCGGCTCGGACGCCAAGTTCACCGATCCGGTGGTGAGCTGGCCGATCGCGGACTCGTCCTGCGCCGGCGTCGCGGTGCTGGAGAGCATGGTCGCGACCGCCTGCCTGCAGGGACGGCGGGTGTGGATGGTCGACGTGACCGGCAACGGCACCCTGCTGGGCCGGCCCAAGGCGGTGCTCAACGACGAGTTCGGCCGGCTGCGCGCGCTGATCACCGCGCCGGACGGCTCGCTCTGGGTCACGACGTCCAACCAGGAGGAGGGCGGCGAGCCGGCCCCGGACGACGATCAGATCATCCGTCTGGTGTTCTCCGACGGCGGAGCCGGCCGGAGCTGACCGTCGCCGCTGTTTGGCGACCGGCGCACGGGGGCAGGTTTGTTGTTGACCATGAATGAGACGATCTCCCGCGCCCGTGCGGCAGTGGTCCGCACCTGGCAGCGGCCCTGGGCCCGGCGGTTGAGCGTCTGGGCGGCCGTGCTGGCCGTCAGCCTGACCGGCGTCGTCGTGGGCACCATGCTCTTCGCCCAGTCGGAGATCGCCGTCGGCCCGTTCCGGGCCGACATGTCGATCAGCCCGTCCGTCGAGGGCGGCACCGAGGTCGACATCCCGCCGCTGGGCTCGCTGCACCTGGACAGCCACGACGGCCCCATCCA
Source organism: Actinoplanes nipponensis (assembly GCF_016862275.1). Classification (GTDB taxonomy): domain Bacteria; phylum Actinomycetota; class Actinomycetes; order Mycobacteriales; family Micromonosporaceae; genus Actinoplanes; species Actinoplanes nipponensis. Next base: position 140,049 of record NZ_BOMQ01000077.1, read on the forward strand.
CCTCAAGGTCAACCTGGGCTCGCTGGACCAGGAACGCACCGAGGCGCTGATCGACGACCCGACGGCGATCAGCGCCGCCGGGCAGTCGGCGGTGGACGACGTGACCAAGGGCGTGCTGCAGCTGGGGCTGCGGGCGCTCGGCGCGGCGATCGTCTGCGCGCTGATCCTGTCCGCGCTGATCTTCCGCAACATCCGCCGGGTGGCCGCGGCCGGCGTGCTGGCGCTGGTGGTGACCGGCGGCAGCCTGGGGCTGGCCGCGGGCACGATCCGGCCGGACGCGATCAGCGAGCCCCGGTACGAGGGCCTGCTGGTCAACGCCCCCGCGGTGGTCGGTGACGCGCGGCGCATCGCCGACAACTACGGCCGGTACGCCGACCAGCTCCAGCAGCTGGTCAGCAACGTCAGCCGCATCTACACCACGGTGTCGGCGCTGCCGGTGTTCGAGCCGGCCACCAACACGACCCGCATCCTGCACGTCTCCGACCTGCACCTGAACCCGTCCTCCTGGGGCGTCATCCGGACCGTCGTCAAGCAGTGGGACATCGACGCGGTGGTCGACACCGGTGACATCGTGGACTGGGGCAGCAGCGCCGAGACCTCGTACGTGAGCTCCATCGGGCAGCTCGGGGTGCCGTACATCTACGTGCGGGGCAACCACGACTCGATGGCGATCCAGGAGGCCGTGGCCCGGCAGAAGAACGCCACGGTGCTCGACGACACGACGGTGACGATCAACGGTCTGACCTTCGCCGGCATCGGCGACCCGGAGTTCACCCCGGACAAGAGCGAGCCCCCGCCGGACGCCGGCGACCCGGCCGTCTCGCCCCTGCTGACCAGCGGCGAGCGTCTGGCCGCGACGATCCGCGGGGGCGGCACGAAGGTGGACGTGGCGCTCGTGCACGACCCGGCGATGGCGCCGCCGCTGTCCGGCGCGGTGCCGCTGGTGCTCGCCGGCCACACGCACAAGCGCGAGGTGAGCGTGCTGGCGGCGCCGTCCCCGGCGGCCTCCCCGTCGGTGGCGCCGAGCCCGTCGGCGGTGGTCGAGCCCCCGCAGGAGACGCGCCTGCTGGTCGAGGGGTCGAGCGGCGGGGCGGGCCTGCGCGGGCTGGAGAAGGAGGCGCCGACGCCGTTGATGATGTCGGTGCTCTACTTCGACGAGACCCACGCGCTGAAGGCCTACGACGACATCCAGCTGGGCGGCACCGGCGAGCAGAACGTGACCATGCAGCGCAAGCTGGTCGGCGTGGACGAGCCGGAGCCGACCACCGACCCGTCGGTCTTCAACGGCGTCACGCCGGGCGTCAACCCGAGCAGTGCCCCGCCGGGCCGCTGAACCGCCCGTTTGATCTAATACCGCCGTGTCCGGTCCGGTGGAGAACGAACCGCAGCATCCGTTGCCTGCGGCCCGCGCGGCAGCTCCGGGCGCCGTCCAGGCCGCGGCGATCCTGCTGTACGTCGGGGGCGGCCTGACCGTGGTGTTCGCGCTGGCCGGCCTCGGCTCCGGGGCCGCGCGGTCGACGGCGTACATGGTGTACGGGCTGTTCTACGTCGGGCTGGCCTATGGAGTGCAGCGGGGCCGGCGGTGGGCCCGACGGGCAGTCCTGGTCCTGTGCGCCGTCGGGGTCGCCCTCGCCGGCATCCTGCTCGTGACCTCAGGGGTGTCGTCGGCGGTCAGCACGGTGGCCTGGCCGCTGGTGTACGCGATCTTGTTGAGTACCGACACGGCCCGCGCCTGGTTCCGCCGAGACCGCCCGGAGGCGTGACCGGCAGCTCCCGGCCGATGGCGGGACGGCGCCCGCTCCCCGGCGGGGCCGCCGTCAGGCGGGCTCTCCACCGCTCTCAGCCCGGATGCCGGCGTGATCAGGCCGGGACGGCAGCGCCCGGCCCCGTGTGCCACAGGACCGGACGCCGCCCGTACCGTCAAAAAGAGATCAGGAAAGCCGCTCGAGGATCAGTTCCCGGACGGTCTTGGCGTCCGCCTGGCCCCGCGTGGTCTTCATGACCGCGCCCACCAGGGCGCCCGCCGCCGCGACCTTGCCGTCGCGGATCTTCGCAGCGATGTCCGGGTTGGCGGCGATGGCCTCGTCGACCGCCGCCGTGAGCGCGCCCGTGTCGGAGACGACGCCCAGGCCGCGGGCCTCGATGACGGCTGCCGGGTCGCCCTCGCCCGCCACGACGGCCTCGAGGACCTGGCGGGCCAGCTTGTCGTTGAGCTTGCCCTCGTCGACCAGGCCCTGCAGCTGGGCCACCTGCGCCGGCGTGGCCCCGACCGCGGCCAGTTCCACCCCGGTCTCGTTGGCGCGGCGGGCCAGCTCGCCCATCCACCACTTGCGGGCGCCGGCCGGGGTGGCGCCGGCCGCGATGGTCTGCTCGATCAGCTCGATGGCGCCGGCGTTGGCGACCGACTGCATGTCGACGGTGGAGATGCCCCACTCCTCGGCCAGCCGGGCCCGCTTCACGCTGGGCATCTCGGGCAGGCCCGCCTTGAGCTCGGCCACCCACGCGGTGTCGGGCGCGATCGGCACGAGGTCGGGCTCGGGGAAGTAGCGGTAGTCGGTGGCGGTCTCCTTGGAGCGGCCCGGCCGGGTGTCGCCGGTGGTCTCCTGGAAGTGCCGGGTCTCCTGGAAGATCCGGGTGCCCTCGTTGAGCAGGCTCGCCTGCCGGATGATCTCCGATCGGACCGCCCGCTCGACCGAGCGCAGCGAGTTGACGTTCTTGGTCTCCGTCCGGGTGCCCCACTCCTCGCCCGGCAGGTTCAGCGAGGTGTTCACGTCGCAGCGCATCGAGCCCTGCTCCATGCGCACGTCGGAGACGTCCAGCGAGCGGATGATGTCGCGCAGCTCGGTCACGTACGCCTTGGCGACCTCGGGCGCCCGGGCGCCGATGCCGGGCACCGGCTTGGTGACGATCTCCACCAGCGGGATGCCGGCCCGGTTGTAGTCGACCAGCGACTCGGTGGCGCCGTGGATGCGCCCGGTGGCCCCGCCGACGTGCAGCGTCTTGCCGGTGTCCTCCTCGAGGTGCACCCGCTCGATCTCGATCCGCACCGTCTCGCCGTCGACCAGCACGTCGACGTAGCCGTCCACGCACAGCGGCTCGTCGTACTGGCTGGTCTGGAAGTTCTTCGGCATGTCCGGGTAGAAGTAGTTCTTCCGGGCCATCCGGCACCACGGCGCGATGTCGCAGTTGAGCGCGAGCCCGATCCGGATGGTGGCCTCGATGGCGGCGCGGTTGGCCACCGGCAGCGCCCCGGGCAGGCCGAGGCAGACCGGGCACACCTGGGTGTTGGGCTCCGCGCCGAACTCGGTCGGGCAGGCACAGAACATCTTCGTGTTCGTGCCCAGCTCGACGTGCGTCTCCAGGCCGATGACCGGCTCGTAACGGGCGATCGCGTCCTCGTACGAGGGCAACGCGGTGGTCGTCATGCTCGCGCCTCCAGCGACGGTGGGGTCAGGGTGCCGACCGCCGACTCGAGGGCGGCGGCGACCCGGTACATCCGGTCGTCGGCCATCGTCGGCGCCATCACCTGGAAGCCGACCGGCAGCCCCTCGGAGAGCCCGCACGGCACCGAGATGGCCGGCCCGCCGTACAGGTTCGTCGGGATGGTGTAGAGGTCGGCCAGATACATCTGGTACGGGTCGCTCGTGCGCGAGCCGAACGGGAAGGCGACGAACGGCGTGGTCGGCGAGATGAGCACGTCGACCCGCTCGAACGCGGAGGTGAAGTCGCGCGTGATGAGCGTGCGGACCTTCTGCGCCTGGCCGTAGTAGGCGTCGTAGTAGCCGCTGGACAGCGCGTACGTGCCGAGGATGATCCGGCGCTTGACCTCAGGGCCGAAACCGGCCTCCCGGGTCAGCGACATGACCTCCTCCAGCGAGCGGTTGCCGTCGTCACCGACCCGCAGGCCGTACCGGACGCCGTCGAAGCGGGCCAGGTTGGACGACGCCTCGCTGGGGGCGATCAGGTAGTAGGCCGGCAGCGCGTACTCGAAGTGCGGGCAGGAGATCTCCACGACCTCGGCGCCCAGCTTGACCAGCGCCTCGACCGACTCGTGGAAGGCCGCCAGCACGCCGGGCTCGGCGCCCTCGCCGGCGAACTCCTTGACCAGGCCCAGCTTGACCCCGGTGAGGTCACCGCCGGCGCCCCGGCGGGCGGCCGCGACGACGTCGGGCACGGGCTGCGGGATGGAGGTCGAGTCGCGCGGGTCGTGGCCGGCGATCACCGCGTGCAGCAGCGCGGCGTCCTCGACCGTCCGGGCGCAGGGGCCGGGAGTGTCGAGCGAGGACGAGAACGCGATGAGGCCGTACCGGGAGGTGCCGCCGTACGTCGGCTTGGCGCCGACCGTGCCGGTGACCGCGCCCGGCTGCCGGATGGAACCGCCGGTGTCCGTGCCGATGGCCAGCGGCGCCTCGTAGGCCGCGAGCGACGCGGCGCTGCCGCCGCCGGAGCCGCCCGGGATGCGCCCGAGATCCCACGGGTTGTTGGTGGGCCCGTAGGCGGAGTACTCGGTGGAGGACCCCATGGCGAACTCGTCCATGTTGGTCTTGCCGAGCATCACCGTGCCGGCGGCACGCAGCCGCTGCACGATCGTCGCGTCGTAGGGCGGCTTCCAGCCCTCAAGGATCTTGGAGGCGGCGGTGGTGGGAATGCCCCGCGTCGCGATCACGTCCTTGACGGCGACCGGCACCCCGGCCAGCGGCCCGAGCTCCTCGCCCCGCGCCCGCTGCTCGTCGACGGCGCGGGCGGCGGCCAGCGCACCCTCGCGATCCACGTGCAGGAAGGCGTGCACCCGCTCGTCGACGGCGGCGATCCGGTCGAGGTGCGCGGTCGCGACCTCCACGGCGGACGCGTCGCCCTTGCTGATCAGGCCGGCGACCTGCGCAGCGGTCATCCTGGTGACGTCCGTCACGGCGCTCAGTCCTCCTCGTCCAGGATGCGCGGCACGCGGAACCGGCCCTCGGCGGAATCGGGCGCGCCGGAGAGCGCCTCCTCCTGAGTGAGGCACGGCTGCACGACGTCGTCGCGGTAGATGTTGGTCAGCGGCACGGAATGCGAGGTCGGCGGGATGTCGTCGGCGGCCACGTCACCGATCCGGGCGACCGACTGCAGGATGACGTCGAGCTGGCCGGCGAACCGGTCGAGCTCCTGCTCGGTCACGGCGAGCCGCGACAGGCGCGCGAGATGCGCGACCTCTTCGCGGGAGATGGCGGCCATCGTGCCCCCTTGGTGTGGATGTCGCTGACCCGGGAAGTCTATTTCTTGCGGGGTGGGGGGTGGGCGGCGGCTCCCCGGTCTGTGGATAAGTCGTGGTCTTGGGGATCGGGTTTTATTGCGGGATTTGTCGTGCGTGGGTGCATGGTGCTGACCGTCGCTCCCGCCGAATGCCTTCTGATTGCAGGGTTTTATTCGGGTTGGGGTGGGTGCGGGGTTGGGGTTTGGGGTGCGGGGGGGGTTGGTTCCGGGGGGCACTCGGGCCGCGGTTGGCACTTGGCCTGGTTGGCATTTGGGGCTCGGCCGGCGTGTGAGCTCGGCCGGGGTTGGGCTCGGCCGGCGCTTGGGCTCGGCCGGCGCTCGGGCTCGGCCGGCGCTCGGGCTCGGCCGGCGCTCGGGCTCGGCCGATGTTCGGATCCAGCAGGATGCTCTAGATCCAGCCGACGTTGGGCCCGCCGAGGTTCTCGCCATCAGCCCATCTCGCATCTCAGCCAGGTCGCGCCTCGGCGCTCCATCAATCCGCCTTCTGAACCGCGCGGACAATCTGCCTCGGGCAACCTGGGTGCCTGAGCCGAACCTTCAGCCCACGCCGACCGCGCAATTCACCATTCCTGGGCAGCTCCCGGCGCCATGGCGAGCCTCTTCACCGTGGTCGCGCAGCGTCCCACCTCGGCTAGCTTCCTGCCTCGGCCAGCTTCCCGTCTCGCCCAGCCGCCCGCCACGTCCGAACTTCGGCACGTCCTCCCCCTCCCGCCCGGCGGCTTGGTGCTTCTGCGCAGAGCCACCCGGCCGTCACCCGCTGGAGCCGCCACACCCATAAGGTGCTCTTCTCGCTGAATCTTGAAGCGCCACGGCCCAGAAACCGACCCGAACTCTCCAAGATCCGCGCGGGGCGGCCGGACGGCGGGCGGGCGGGCGGGCGAGCGAGCGGCCGAGCAAGCGGCCGAGCAAGCAGCCGAGCAAGCAGCCGAGCAAGCAGCCGAGCAAGCGGCCGAGCAAGCGGCCGAGCAAGCGGCCGAGCAGACGGACGGGCAAGCGGCCGAGCAGACGGACGGGCAAGCGGCCGAGCAGACGGACGGGCAAGCGGCCGAGCAGACGGAC
>NZ_BOMQ01000078.1 GCF_016862275.1 Actinoplanes nipponensis
ACGGACGGGCAAGCGGCCGAGCAGACGGACGGGCAAGCGGCCGAGCAGACGGACGGGCAAGCGGCCGAGCAGACGGACGGGCAAGCGGCCAAGCGGCCGAGCAAGCAGGTAGGCAGGCGGACGGCGAGCGGGCAGGCAGGCGGGCGGGCGGGCGGGCGGCGAACGGGCGGCGAGCGGATGAGCAGCGGGCAGGTGAGCAGCGGGCAGGTGAGCAGCGGGCGGCGAACGGCGGACCGGGCAAGCAGGCGGACGGGCGAGCGGCCGAGCGGCCAGCGGGCGGGCGAGCGGGCAAGCGGCCGGGCAAGCAGGCGGGCAGGAAAGGGGCGGCCAGGCTCGCCCACCCCGACCCCCATCCACCGATCGACGCAGACCACCCCCAAAAACGGCCCAGCCCTCCCACCCCTAAAGCCGAAGCTCCAACTCAACCTCATGCCGAACCGGAATACCGTCGACAACCTCCGGAATACCCGGTTTGAGCGCCCGCGCCCGCGTAACCGCCTCCCGATGCACAGCCACCAGGTCATAGCCACGCCGCTGGTAGAACCGCAACGCCCGAACGTTGTCATTGGTGGTGACCAACCACAGCCGAACACCCCCCGCCGCGGTGGCCGCCACGCGCACCCAGTCGAGCAGCGCTCCGCCGGCCCCGCTCCCCGGCCGGTCCGCCGCGATCGTCACGACCTCCCATTCGCCGCCGACGGCCCGGTACGTGAGCAGCCCCACCGGTTCGCCGCCGTCCTGGGCGATAGCTCCCGGCAGGGCGGACGCGTCGATCAGTTCGTCGTGGACCGCCACCAGCGGGCCGTGGAACGCGGCGGTCAGGGCCTGCCGCACGTACGCGGCGTCGGCGGGCGTAAGCGCACGCACCTCGATCGGCATGGCACTCCTCAGGTCGCCGGCACCGCCAGGGCGCCGGGCTCTCGGCCGGGTCGCAGGGGACGGTAGCGGGACAGCCACACGGCCAGTTCCGGCGCGGGCATCGGCCGGGCGTGGAACCAGCCCTGCGCCGCGTGGCAGCCCGCCGCCGCGAGCAGCCGCCAGGTCCGTTCGTCCTCCACGCCCTCGGCCACGACGCGCAGCCCGAGCGAGTCGGCCAGGGCGATCACCGAGCGGACGATCGCCGCGTCGCCCCGGTCGGCGGCCATGCCGAGCACGAACGAGCGGTCGATCTTCACCTCGGAGAACGGCAGCCGGCGCAGGTGTTGCAGCGACGAGTAGCCGGTGCCGAAGTCGTCGAGGGAGATCGCCACCCCCATCCGGTCCAGCCGGGTGATGGTGTCCAGCACCCGGTGCGGGTCGGCCATCAGCGCGCTCTCGGTGATCTCCAGCTGCAGCAGGTCCGGCGGTACGTCGTACCGGCGCAGCAGCGTTTCGATCTCCACCGCGATGTCGCCCGCGCGCAGGTCGCGGACGCTGACGTTGACGGCCGCGCGCAGCGGGCGGCCGGCCGCGCGCCAGGCGCCGAGCTGGCCGATCACCTCGCGCAGCACCCGGCTGGTGAGCAGCCGCATGACGGGTGTCTGCTCGGCGACGCGGAGCAGTTCGCTCGGGCCGACCATGCCGCGTTCGGGGTGCCGCCAGCGCAGCAGGGCCTCGACGCCGACCACCTCGCCCGTCGCGATGGCGATCTGCGGCTGGTAGTAGAGGGTGATCCCGTCGGCCGCGGCGTCGCCGGCCGGCTCGGCCTGCACGGCCCGGCGCAGGTCGGCCAGCAGGGTCAGGTCGGGCGTGTGGTGCTCGGTGTCGCGGGCGTAGACGGCCACATGGTCGCCGCGTTCCTTGGCGTCGTACATGGCCGCTTCGGCCTGGCGCAGCAGCGCGGCGCTGTCGCCGCCGCGTTCGCCCTGCAGGGCGATGCCGATGGAGGCGCTGACGTCGATCGGCAGGCCATCGAGGGCGAACGGCCGGCCGAGCTCCTCGGCCAGGTGCGCGGCGAGCCGGCGAGCGGCGGCCGGGCCGTCGAGCCGGGTGGCGAGCACCGCGAACTCGTCGCCGCCGAGCCGCACGACCAGATCGTGCGGGGGTACGACCGCGGCGAGCCGGCGGGCCACCTCCACGAGCAGCCTGTCCCCCACGGTGTGACCGAGCGCGTCGTTGACCGTCCGGAACCGGTCGAGATCCAGCAGCAGCAGCGCGAGGTGGCGCTCGGGCCGGCGCGGGCCGCGGCCGGCCGTCCGTTCCGCGACGGAGGTCTGCAACGCCCGCCGGTTGGGTAGGCCGGTGAGGGAGTCCACGCGGGCGGCCCGCTCGTACTCGCCGGCGGAGCGGACCATCCGGTGCACCGCGTGCAGGGCGAGCAGGACCAGGGGCACGAGCGCCAGCCCGACCTGCGCGGCGGCCAGCACCACGGGCCCGAGCAGCAGCAGCGCGGCCGTGGCGAACAGCTCCAGCCCGCGCCGCCGCAGGCGGCGTGGACGCCGCCCGACGCCGGCGCACCGGACGATCAAGGCGTCGAGGCCGGTGCGGGCGCCGATCCAGGCCGCCGCGGCCGCGACGGTGAGCACCGCGTCCTCCCAGTGCGGCTCCGCGCCGACGTGCAGCCCGGCCAGGGCGGCCACCACCGCGGCCGCGGCCAGCGCCACGGCGTGCTGCACGGCCAGGTGCAGACCGCGGCGGGCGGACTCGCGCATCCGTACGCCGGCGACGGCCATGGCCGCCAGCTGCACCGCCAGGGCCGGCACGAATCCCCAGGCCAGCACGATGCCGAAGGTGAAGCAGATGGACGGCAGGATCACCGAGCTGGCCCGGCGGTTGGCGACCACGTAGGGGCGGGCGTCGACGGCGAGGGCGAGCGCGGCCATCACCCAGAAGGCGGCGGGCAGCCGCTCGAACGTGTTGGGCGTGACGGCCCACAGCCCGAGGTCGACGGCGATCGCTCCACCGACGGCGGCGACCGCACCCCGCCGCGCCGTGACGGACCGCGCGCCGGGCGGGCGCGCCGTCCCCCGGCGTGAGCGCCTCGGCCGCCAGCCGCGCTTCGTGCGACCGGCGGACCTCCTACCCGGTGATGCATGATCCAGCGAACCTGGGGCCACGGGCACGTCGGCGGCCGGCTCGCCGGCCCGCTGCTCCTCACCCGGCATGGAGCTGCGCTGTTGTGCGGCACCCATGCGACCTCCACGGTGGCGTCGACCGAACGATCTTCCTCACCATAGATCCGCATGGACCAAACTACGCGAAACCGACTCGTCCGGTATCAAACCCGCACATCCGCTTAAACGTAGAACCACCCAGGATTCACCCGTTGGTGGATGTTCGACCGCCGCCTATCCGGCCTCGCCCGGCCCGGCCTCGCCGTCCGACGGCGCAGCCTCGCCGTCCGGCGGAGCGGCAGCCCCGGCGTCCGACGAAGCGGCGCCCCCGGCCTCCGACGGAGCGGCGGCCCCGGCGGCTTTCTTGCGGGGCTTTCTGGGGGCGGCCTTCTTCGGCTCGTCCGTTTTCGGGGCGTCCTCGGCGATCTCGGCGACCGCGCGCGCCGCCTCGGGCCCGTCGGCCAGCAGCACCGCGAAGCCCTCCTCGTTCAACACCGGCACCTTGAGGGCCAGCGCCTTGTCGTACTTGCTGCCCGGGTTGTCGCCCACCACCACGAAGGCCGTCTTCTTCGACACCGAGCCGCTCACCTTGCCGCCGCGCGCCAGCACTGCCTCGGACGCCTCGTCGCGGGTGTGGCTGGACAGCGTGCCGGTCACCACCAGCGTCATGCCGGCCAGCGGACGCGGGCCGCTGTCGGAACGCTCCTCCGCCATCTTGACGCCGGCCGCGCGCCACTTGCGCACGATCTCGCGGTGCCAGTCGACGGCGAACCACTCCCGCAGGCTCTCCGCGATCGTCGGGCCCACGCCGTCGACCGCCGACAGCTCCTCGATCCGGCCCTCCTGGACCGCGGCCTCGATGGCCGTCATCGAGCCGAACTCCAACGCCAGCGCCCGCGACGCGGTCGGGCCGACGTGGCGGATCGACAACGCCACCAGCACCCGCCACAGCGGCCGTTCCTTGGCCTCGGCCAGCTTCTCCAGCAGCTTGACCGCGTTGGTGCCCAGCGTGCCGTCCATGTTGACGAAGAACGGCGAGCGCAGCAGGTCGTCGGCGGTCAGCGCGAACAGGTCGCCCTCGTCGGTCAGCACGCCGGACTCGTACAGCGCGCGGGCCGCCTTGTAGCCGAGCACCTCGATGTCCAGCGCGTTGCGGCTCGCCAGGTAGAAGAGGCGCTCGCGCAGCTGGCCCGGGCAGTGGTGGGTGTTGGGGCAGCGGATGTCGATGTCGCTCTCCTTGGCGGGAGCGAGCGGGGTGTCGCACTCGGGACACGTGGTCGGCATCACGAACGGGTGCGCGTCCTCGGGGCGCAGGTCCATCACCGGGCCCAGCACCTCGGGGATCACGTCGCCGGCCTTGCGCAGCACCACCGTGTCGCCGATCCACACGCCCTTGCGCTCGACTTCGCGGGCGTTGTGCAGCGTCGCCTGGGCCACCGTGGAACCGGCCACCAGCACCGGCTCCAGCACCGCGTACGGCGTGACCCGCCCGGTGCGCCCCACGTTGACGGCGATGTCGAGCAGCTTGGTGGTGACCTCCTCCGGCGGGTACTTGAACGCGATGGCCCAGCGCGGCGCTCGGCTGGTCGACCCCAGCCGGCCCTGGATGGCGACCGAGTCCACCTTGACCACCACGCCGTCGATCTCGTGCTCGACGTCGTGCCGGTGCTTGCCGTAGTAGTCGATGTACTCTGCGACCTCGGCCATCCCGTCGACCTGCCGCCAGCGCTCGCTGGTGGGCAGCCCCCAGGAGCGCAGGGCCTCGTACGCGTGCGACTGCGAATCCGGCCGGAAGCCCTTGCGCGCGCCGATGCCGTGCACGACCATCCGCAGTCCCCGGGACGCGGTGACCCGCGGGTCCTTCTGCCGCAGGCTGCCGGCGGCGGCGTTGCGCGGGTTGGCGAACGGGGCCTTGCCCTGCTCGACCAGCGAGGCGTTGAGGTCAGCGAACGCGGACGCCGGGAAGTAGATCTCGCCGCGCACCTCGAGCAGCTCGGGCGGGTCCTCGCCGGCCAGCCGGTCGGGGATCTCGCGGATCGTGCGGACGTTGGAGGTCACGTCCTCGCCCGTGCGCCCGTCGCCGCGGGTCGCCCCGCGGACCAGGCGGCCCTTCTCGTACGTCAGGTTGATGGCCAGACCGTCCACCTTGAGCTCGCAGATGAACTGCACCGGGCCGCCGGCGTCCCGCTCGGTACGCTCGGCCCAGGCGGCCAGCTCGGCCTCGTCGAAGACGTTGTCGAGCGACATCATCCGCTCGGCGTGCTCGACCGGGGTGAACAGGGTGGAGAAGCTGCCGCCCACGTTCTGCGTCGGGGAGTCGGGGGTGCGCAGCGCCGGGAACTGCTCCTCGAGCGCCTCCAGCTCGCGCAGGAGCGTGTCGAACTCGGCGTCGGAGACGGTCGGCGAGTCGAGCACGTAGTAGCGGTACTGATGGCCGCGGACCTCGTCGCTCAGCTCGGCATGCCGGGTGCTGGCCTCGGGCGTCGGCTCCGGACCGGCGGCGGCGACCTGCTCGGCGGTCGGCCGGCCCTCCGCCACCTGCTCGGCGACGACGGCCGCGCCGGCATCGGCCGGGTGTGTGTCGACGGGCTGCTTCTCAGACACCGGGAGACCTCCGTGATTCGCGCTCTGCTACCGGCACGTTAGTCGCCCGGTCCGACAAAAACGGGGACGTGGCGCGGCCGGTGGCACCCCGGGTACGGTCTGGCGATGACGGACCGGTGGCTGTGGGCGGTGGGGGTCGCGGTGCTGCTCGCGGCGGGCTGGCTGCTGCGCCGGCGGTGGCGGGCCGGGCGCCCGAGCAGCGGCGACATCTGGTGGGCCGACGTGCCGTACGCCCGCGGCCGGGGCTCGAAGCTGCGCCCGTGCCTGGTGCTGCGGCGGGGCCGGGACGGCATCGAGGTTCTGAAGATCACCAGTCAGGACAAGAGCCACCGCCGCGACCACGTGCTGATCCCGACGCGCCGCTGGGACGCCCGCGCCGACCACGACTCGTACCTGAACCTGGGCGAGCCGATCGTCGTGCGGCCGGCGGCCTTCCAGCGCCGCGCGGGCGCGGCGGACCTGCGCACCCGCCGCGCGGTGGCCCGCTTCCGCACGAGATCGGCCGGCCGCCCGGCCCGGTGACGGCACGACAGCACGACAGCGAGACGGCGGAACAGCAAGACGGCGGAACAGCAAGACGGCGGGACAGCGGGACGGTAAGACGGCCGGACCAGGAGGACCGGCCGGATCAGACCTCGGCCAGGCGCCGCCCGGCGTCCCGGCAGGACTTCAGCGCCGCGCGCACAAAGGGCAGGGAGGCCCCGGCCAGCCCGCACGCCGGGGTGATCACGACCTGTTCCGGCAGGCGGGCCGCCGGGAAGCCGAGCCGGCTCCACAGCTTCCGCGCCCGCTCGGCCACCTGGGCCGAGGTCAGCGCGCGCCCGTCGGCCGGCGGTTGGGTCGGCATCGCGCCGGCGAAGAGCCCGAGACCGGCCTCCAGCGCCTCGCCCAGCGGGTCGAGATCCTTGATCAGCGACAGGTCGAGCGCGACGGCGGCGGCCCGGGCGTCCCGGACCACCTGCAGCGGCAGTCCCGGAGCGCAGCAGTGCACCACGACCGGCGCCTCCACCGCCTCGACGACCGTGCGCAGGCCGGTCGCCGCGTCCGCGCCGTCGACCGCCCGGTAGGCGCTCAGCCCGCTCTCGGTCGGGATGTGCCCGGCCAGCACGGCCGGCAGGCTGGGCTCGTCCAGCTGGAGCAGCACGGTGGCCTGCGGCAGCCGCTTGCGCACGTCGGCCACGTGCCGGCGCAACCCCTCGGCCAGCGACTCGGTCAGGTGGCGCACGGCCCCGGCGTCGCGCAGCACGCGGCCGCCGATCGGCAGGTCCAGGGTGGCGGCCAGGGTCCACGGCCCGGCGGCCTGCAGCTTGACCGGCCCGGTGAACCGGTCGGCCTGCTCGGTGAGCTGGTCCAGGTCGCGTTCCAGCAGGTCGGCGATGCGGCGCAGGTCCCGGCCGGGGCGCGGCGCCAGCTGCCAGCGGCCGACGTAGAGCTGCACGGGCAGCTCGACCAGGAACCCGGCGCTGCGGCCGATCATGTCGGCGCCCGGGCCGCGGGCGGGCAGCTCGGCCAGGTGCGGCAGGTCGGGCAGCTCACCCATGATCAGCCGCTGCGCCTCGGCGATGTCCGTCCCGGGCAGCGAGCCGACCCCGGTGGCCGACCCGGCCGGCCAGGGGAAGTCAGGCACGGTGGGCCGGCCCGGAGGCGGCGGAAGCGGCCGGCCCCGAGGCCAGAGCACCGGAAGTGATCGTCGCGGAGCCGAGGACGACATCCCCGTCCGGATCCGGCCGGTAGGCGACGATCGCCTGCCCGGCCGCGACTCCCCGGGCCGGCGTGCGCAGGTGGGCGACCAGCCCGTCCGAACCGACGGTCACCACCGCGGGGACCACCTCGCCGTGCGCGCGCAACTGCACCTCGCACTCGACCGGGGTGGGCGTGCCGTGCCAGATGACCCGGGTGGCCGTCACCGTGTCGACCGCGAGGTCCTCGCGCGGGCCGACCGTCACCGTGTTGGTCTTCGGGGTGATCGACAGCACGTAGCGGGGCCGGCCGTCCGGGGCGGGCACCCGCAGGTCGAGGCCCTTGCGCTGGCCGATCGTGTACGCGTACGCGCCGTCGTGCTGCCCGAGGACGGTGCCGGTGCGGCCGTCGACGATGTCGCCCGGGGCCTGGCCCAGCCGCTGGGCCAGGAAGCCCTTGGTGTCGCCGTCGGCGATGAAGCAGATGTCGTGCGAATCCGGCTTGTCCGCGACGGCCAGGCCGCGCTCGGCGGCCTCCGCGCGCACCCGCTCCTTGGTCGAGTCGCCGAGCGGGAAGACGGCCCGGTCGAGCTGCGCGCGGGTCAGCACGGCGAGCACGTAGGACTGGTCCTTGGCCGGGTCGACGCTGCGGCGCAGCCGGCCGTCGGGGCCCAGCCGGGCGTGGTGGCCGGTCACGACGGCGTCGAAGCCCAGCGCGACCGCCCGGTCCAGCACCGCCGCGAACTTGATCTTCTCGTTGCAGCGCAGGCACGGGTTGGGGGTGCGGCCGGCGGCGTACTCCGCGACGAAGTCGTCCACGACGTCGTCGTGGAACTGCTCGGCCATGTCCCAGACGTAGAACGGGATGCCGATGACGTCGGCGGCCCGCCGGGCGTCGCGGGAATCCTCCAGCGTGCAGCAGCCCCGCGCGCCGGTCCGGTAGGTCTGCGGATTGCGCGCCAGCGCGAGATGCACCCCGGTCACGTCGTGGCCGGCGTCGCGGGCGCGCGCGGCGGCGACGGCGGAGTCGACCCCGCCGGACATAGCTGCAAGCACTCGCATCCAGCAAGCCTATCCGGGGATCCTCTTCCGCTACCGGCGGCGGTTACCCCGGGCTCGACCCTTTCCGGTACGGGCAGCGAACCAGTCCCGTGGCACCGCGCCCGGGCAGTGCCGTCCCGGCCTGATCACGCCGCCATCCGGGCTGAGAGCGGTGGCCGGGCCGGCGCCGAGCCGCTCCCCCGCGGCGGCCCGGGCCGGGCCGGCAGTGAGATTGAGCACGCCGTCAGGGCGGTCGGGTCAGCGGGGGGTCTTCCAGGCTGTGGCCCGGCGGGCGCGTTCCACCGCGCCCGGCAGGGCCTTCAGCAGCTCGTCCACGTCCTCCGCCGTCGAGGTGTGGCCCAGGGTGAAGCGCAGTGAGGAGCGGGCCCGGTCGTTGTCCGCGCCCATCGCCAGCAGCACGTGCGACGGCTGGGCCACCCCGGCCGAGCAGGCCGAGCCCGTCGAGCAGGCGATGCCCTGCGCGTCCAGGAGCAGCAGCAAGGCGTCGCCCTCGCAGCCGGGGAAGGAGAAGTGCGCGTTGCCCGGCAGCCGCCGCTCGGGATCGCCGTTGTAGATCGCGTCCGGGATCGCCGTGCGTACCCGGGCCACCAGGTCGTCGCGGAGGGCGGCGACCCGCTGGGCGTACTCGGCGCGGGTCTTGACCGCGGACTCGACCGCCACCGCGAACGCGACCACGCCGGGGGTGTCCAGGGTGCCGGAGCGCACGTCGCGCTCCTGGCCGCCGCCGTGCAGCAGCGGGGTCGCGGCGATGTCGCGGCCCAGCAGCAGCGCGCCGACCCCGACCGGGCCGCCCAGCTTGTGGCCGGTCAGGGTGAGCGCGGCCACGCCGCTGGCCGCGAAGTCGACCGGGACCTGGCCCACCGCCTGCACCGCGTCGGTGTGGAACGGGATGCCCGCCCGCGTCGCCAGCCGGGACAGCTCCTCGACCGGCTGGATCGTGCCCACCTCGTTGTTCGCCCACTGGGCGCTGACCACGGCGATCTCGTCGCCGTGCTCGGCCAGCAGCGCGGCGAGCGACTCGGGGTCGACCCGGCCGGTCGCGTCGACCGGCAGCCAGCTGACCTCGGCGCCCTCGTGGGTGGCGAGCCATTCGACGGCGTCCAGCACCGCGTGGTGTTCGACCGCCGCGGCCACCACCCGGTTGCGGCGGCGGTCGGCGCCCCGGCGGGCCCAGTAGATGCCCTTGGTCCCGAGGTTGTCGCTCTCCGTCCCGCCGCTGGTGAAGATCACCTCGGACGGGCGGGCGCCGAGCACCGCGGCGATGCGCTCGCGGGACTCCTCGACCAGGCGGCGGGCGCCGCGGCCGGCCGCATGCAGGGACGACGGATTGCCGACCTCGCGGGCGGCCGCGACGTAGGCGTCGAGCGCTTCGGCGAGCATCGGCGTGGTCGCCGCGTGATCCAGGTAGGCCATCACCATGAAGCTTATGCCTTGACCCGTCAACCGAAGCGGCCCGGATCGACGGAGCGCACGACGGCCCGGCGGAGGCTCCGCCGGGCCGTCGTGATCGCGCTGCTACTTGCGCTTGCGGATCTCGTCGTTGGCCTGCGGTACGACCTTGAACAGGTCGCCCACCACGCCGAAGTCGGCGAGCTCGAAGATCGGCGCCTCGGGGTCCTTGTTGACGGCCACGATCGTCTTGGACGTCTGCATGCCGGCCCGGTGCTGGATCGCGCCGGAGATGCCCAGGGCCAGGTACAGCTGCGGGGAGACGGTCTTGCCGGTCTGGCCCACCTGGAACTGGTGCGGGTAGTAGCCGGAGTCGACCGCCGCGCGGGACGCGCCCACCGCGGCGCCGAGCAGGTCGGCCGTCTCCTCGACCAGCTTGAAGTTGTCGGCGTTGCCGACGCCGCGGCCGCCGGAGACGACGATCGAGGCCTCGCTGAGCTCGGGGCGCGAGCCCTTCTGCTCGGCCACCCGCTCGACGACCTTGGTGAGCTTGTCCGCCTCGGTGACGGCGACGGTCAACTGCTCCACCGCCGGGGTGGCCGGCTGCGGGGCCGGGGTGACCGAGTTGGGGCGGATCGTGATGATCGGCAGGCCCTTGGTGACCTTGGACTTGACGATCGTCGAGCCGGCGAAGACCACCTGGGTGGCGGTGCCGTCGGCGGCCACCTCGACCGCGTCGACCAGCAGGCCGTTGTCGAGCTTGACGGCGAGCCGGCCGGCGATCTCCTTGCCCTCCTGGGTGGAGCCGAGCAGCACCGCCGCGGGCTGGACCGACCTGATGAGCTCGGCGACCGCGGTGGCCTTGGGGGCGACCAGGTAGTTCTCGACATCGTCGCCGGACGCGGCGTAGATCTTCTCGGCGCCGTACTCGCCGAGCTTGCCGGCCAGCGCCGCGGCGTCGCCGAAGACGACCGCGCTGGGCGAGCCCAGGGTGCGGGCGATGGTCAGCATCTCGAGCGTGACCTTCTTGACGCCGGAAGCCTGCGAGGCCTCGACGACGACCAGTACTTCAGCCATGGTGGGAGCCCCTCTCAGACGAACTTCTCGGCGGCGAGGTACGCGACGAGCTGCTCGCCCGCCGCACCCTCATCGGTGATCTTGGTGCCGGCCGACCGGGGCGGCCGCTTCGCGAACTCGACGACCGCGGAGGTCGCGCCGGCGAAGCCGACCTCGTCGGCGGCGACGCCCAGTTCGGCGAGCGTCAGGGTCTGCACCGGCTTCTTCTTCGCGGCCATGATGCCCTTGAAGGACGGGTAGCGCGGCTCGTTGATGGTGTCCCAGACGCTGACGACGGCCGGCGTGGCCGCGGTGACCACCTCGTAGCCCTCGTCGGTCTGCCGCTCGGCGGTCAGCTGGCTGCCGTCGACGGTGAGCTTGCGGGCGCCGGTGAGCGCGGCCACGCCGAGCCGCTCGGCGAGCATGTGCGGCATGACCTGCACGCGGCCGTCGGTCGACTCGGCGCCGCAGAGGATCAGGTCGGCGTTGAGGGTGCCGAGGGCGGCGGCCAGGACCTTGGAGGTCGCGACGGCGCAGGAGCCGTGCAGGGCCTCGTCGGTGATGTGGACGGCCTTGTCGGGGCCCATCGAGAGCGCCTTGCGGATGGACTCGGTCGCGCGCTCGGGGCCCATGGTCAGGACGGTCACCTCGCCGCCGTGCGCTTCCTTGATCTTCAGCGCCTCCTCGATGGCGTACTCGTCCATCTCGTTGATGACGTTGTTCGCCGAGGATCGCTCGACGGTGTTGTCGCCCGCGCTCAGGGTGCGCTCAGCACCGGAGTCGGGGACCTGCTTGACCAGTACGACGATGTTCATCGCGCTTCGACGACCCTCCTGTTGATGGACGCACGCCTGCAGCCGGGGCTGCCTGTCCCCCGCCGATGTTACCCGTCGGTAGCTTAGGGGTCTCCACCACCGAGAGTGACTCACCTCACCCGCAGCGACCGGCCGTTCGCTACTCCGACCCCATCTTCTCCCACCGCGCCGGATGACCAAGCCGGAGGGAGCGTGGTGCCCCCGCGGACACCCGGCTGGTCGATAATCACCGGGTGCTCGCCCAGTGGTTCAACCCGCAGAACACCCCCATGGTCGGCGAGAAGCCGGACTACCGGTTCTCGCTGGCCAACGAGCGCACCTTCCTGGCCTGGATCCGCACCGCGCTGGCGCTGCTGGCCGGCGGGCTGGCCTGCGCGCAGTTCCTGCCGCCGCTGCCGATCGCCCACCTGCGCGAGGGCATCGCCATCGCGCTGCTGCTGCTCGGCGGCGTGGTGGCGCTGCGGGCGGTGGACCACTGGGCCCGTACGGAGCGGGCCATGCGGCTCGGCGCCGACCTGCCCAAGTCGCGGTTCCCGGCCGTGCTGGCGCTGGTGGTGGCCCTCGGCGCGCTGCTGCTCGTGGTGGCCGTCGTGATCAAAGCGGTCTCGTGACGCCCGATCCCGGGGCCGCCGCGGAGCGCACCCGGCTGGCCTGGCGGCGTACCGGGCTGTCGGCCACGGCGGTGGCGCTGCTGGCGGCGCGACCGGCCTTCGCGCCCGGGGCGGGGCCGGGCACCTATCTGGCCGCGGCCGCCGCGCTGGCCGGCTGGGCGGGGCTGGTCGGGCTCGCGTACCGCCGCGCCCGCGGGCTCGAGGCCGAGCCGCCGCGGCCCGGCCGGCGCACCATCACCGCGTACGCGGCGATCACCGTCGCCTTCGCGATCCTCGGCACGGTGCTTGTCACGCTCTGATCGTCGCCGTTGGTCCGGCGGCGCGTCATCATTGCCTCATGGTCCGGTTGTTCGTCTTCCTGGCTGCCGCGCAGCTCGTCCTTCTCGTGCTCGCGCTCATCAGCGCGTTGTCGGCCCCCCGGGTCCGCAACCTGCCCCGAGCGCTCTGGGTGCTCGTCATCCTGCTGATCCCCCTGCTCGGTCCGCTCGCCTACTTCCTCTCCGGACGGCCCAAGGCGCCGCCGCGGGAGAAGGGGCCCGTCCCGCGGGGCAAACCGCGCCCGGCCGCGCCGGACGACGACCCCGACTTCCTGCGCTCGGTGGACACCGAGCAGTCCCGGCGCGACCGCGAACTGCTCGCCCAGTGGGAGCGTGATCTGGAGAAGGACGAGTGAGGCGCCCGCTCAGGCCAGGTTGGACGACCTCGGGTAGGCGTCGGCCGGGTCGGTCAGCACGTTGACCAGGTACGGCACGCCCGCGTCGAAGGCCCGCTCCAGCGCCGGGCCCAGGTCGGCGGACTTCTCCACGGTCTCCCCGGCCCCGCCCAGCGCCTGCACCACCCGGTCGTAGCGCAGGCCGGGCTGCAGGTCGGCGGCCACGTCGTAGCCGTACATGGCCTGCATGGGGTGCTTCTCCAGGCCCCAGATGCCGTTGTTGCCGACCACGATCACCACGGGCAGCCCCTGCCGGGCCAGCGACTCGGCGTCCATCAGCGAGAAGCCGGCGGCGCCGTCGCCCATCAGCACGCAGATCTGCCGGTCGGGGTAGGTGACCCGGGCGCCCATGGCGTAGCCCAGGCCGGTGCCGAGGCAGCCGTACGGGCCCGGGTCGAGCCAGGTGCCGGGCTGGGCGGGCTCGAGGTAGCGGCCCGCGTACGAGACGAAGTCGCCGCCGTCGCCGATGGTGACCGCGTCGGGGGCCAGCACCTTGCGCAGCTCGCCGTAGATCCGGGCGGGCTTGATGGGGTCGGTCTCCGCGGCCATCGCCTCGGCGTCGCGGGCCTTGCCGGCGTCCTCGGCGGCGCGCAGGCCCTCGATCCACCCGGTGTGGTCGGCCCGGGCGCCGGTGTGGTCGGCCAGCGCGGCCAGGATCAGCTTCAGGTCGCCGGCGGGCGAGACCGCGGTCTCCACGTGCCCGGCGCGCTGGCCGGGCGCGTCGACGATGTGCACGACCCGGGCCGCCCCGAACTCGCCGAAGCCGAGCCGGAAGTCCAGCGGGGTGCCGATGACGGCGACCACGTCGGCTTCGTTCAGCGCCGGGCGGCGGGCCTTGGCGAAGGCCAGCGGGTGCCCCGGCGGCAGCGCGCCCCGGCCCATCCCGTTGGTGAAGACCGGGATCTGCAGCGCCTCGGCGGCGGCGCGCAGCTCGGCGATCGCGTCGCCGCCCCACACGTCCGAGCCGGCGATGATCACCGGGCGCTCGGCCGACGCCAGCAGCGTCGCGGCCCGCGAGACGTCCTCGGGGTCGGGCTGCACGACCGGGATGTCGGGCGCGGGGACCGGGCCCGCCGCCTCGGTGGAGAACAGCACCTCGAGCGGCAGGTCGAGGAACGCCGGCCCGCGGTGGGCGGTCAGCGCGGCGGTCAGCGCCTTCGCCACCTCGCCGGGGATCAGGTCGGTGGCGGTGACGGTGGCGGCGTACTTGGTGACCGGGGTGACCAGCGGCACGTGGTCGATCTCCTGCAGGCTGCCCGCGCCCCAGCGGAAGGCGGGCGCCCGGCCGCCCAGCACGAGCACCGGCGAGGCATTGAAGAACGCGCTGGTCAGGCCGGAGACGCCGTTGGTGACGCCGGGGCCGGCGGTGAGCACGGCCAGACCCGGGCGGCGCTGGAGCTTGGCGACGGCCTCGGCGGCGAAGACGGCGGACTGCTCGTGCCGCACGTCGTAGATCGGGAAGCCGGTCTTGTGCGCCGCGTCGTACAGCGGGAACACGTGGCCGCCGGAGAGGGTGAACATCTCCGTCACGCCGTACGCCCGCAGCGCCGCCAGCGCGAGCTCCCCGCCGTGGCCCTCGATCATCTCCGCCATGCCAGCTCCCGCCGCTCGGTCCTCGCCAGCACGCTACCGGGCGACGGGGAAAAGATGAATCAGACTCGCTCCAGCAACCTGTACAGGTCGTCCAGGACGAATTCGGCCGCCGCGTCCATCGGCACGCCCGCGCTGACGCTGTAGGCCGCCACCAGCGCCACCAGCGGCGCCGTGACGAGCACCAGCACGCTCAGCACGATCTGCAGGAAGCGCAGGAAGGCGCCGGTGCGCCGGCGCTTCGGGGGCAACGGGGCCGGCGGCGCGTCCCATCCCGCCGTGCGCGCGGACCGGGCGCTCACCGCCCCGGATCCGGACCGGGCCGCCGGTGGTGACACCGGGCGGGAGGCGGCCGCGGGCCGGGCCGGGGCCGTGATCCGCCGGGTCGGCCGGGTCGGCGCGGCGGCCGGCTCCGGACGGCCCGGAGGTGGCGTGGCCGGCAGGGCGTGCACGTCCCAGGACGGTTCCGAGGCGACGGTCTGGTCCGGGTCCGGCACCCAGTGCTGCTGGGCATCGGGCCAGGGGTCGACCGCGGGCGGCGGCAGGAGCTCGGACCGCGCGGACCGCACCGTCTCCGCGTCATCGACCGGCGAGCGCGGGGCAGAGGCGGCCGGCGAGCGCGGGGCGGAAGCGGCCGGCGACGGGGAGACGGAGGCGACCGGCGACGGCGAGGCAGGGGCAGCCGGCGACGGCGACGCGGGCGCGAGCGGCGGCTGCTGCCGGGAGACCAGCCGCATCTCGGCGGTCGGGCCGGGCGCGGCCGGTTCGGTGGCCAGCAGGGCGGCGTCCGCGAGGATGCTGCCCTCGGCCACCACCAGCTCGGGCTGCTCGATCACCACCGGCGCCTCGCCGAGCGCGCGGTGCAGCAGCGTCGCCACGAGCGGGATCCGGCTCGCGCCGCCGACCAGGAACACCCCGGCCAGCCGGCCGTCGGCCAGGTCGGCCCAGCGCAGCAGGTCGCGCGTCACCTGCACGGTCTGGTCGAGCACCGGGCGGGCCAGGTCCTCCAGCTCGTCCCGGGTGACGTGCAGCTCCAGGTCGAGCAGCGGCACCACCACGTCGGCGGACTGCAGCCGGGACAGCCGCTCCTTGGCGATCCGCACGTCGTCCCAGAGCTGGCGCTGGGCGCGCCGGTCCTCCAGGGTCGCGGGCTCGGTCAGCCGCTGCCAGACCGCCGGATCACGCTCCGCGCACAGCTTGCCGAGGTGCGCCACGAGGGCCGCGTCGATGTCCAGGCCGCCGAGGTCGTCCCGGCCGTCCACGGCCAGCACCTCGAAGCCCTCCGCGGTGCGGGCGACCACGCTGGCGTCGAAGGTGCCGGCGCCGAAGTCGTGCACCACCACGACCGAGCCGATCGGCACGTCCCGGCCCAGCACCTCGGCGAAGTAGGTGGCCGCGGCGACCGGCTCGGCCACCAGCCGGGCCCGGGTCAGCCCGGCCCGCGCGGCGGCCTCGGCGAGCAGCCCGCGGCGGGTCGCGCCCCAGGTCGCCGGGCAGGTGAGGGTGAGCTCGGGACGGACCGGGCCGACCGTGCGGTGCCATTCGTCGGCGACCCGCACCAGCACCGCGGCGATCATGTCGACGACCGCGAACTCCTCGTCGCCGAGCAGCACCAGCCCGTCGTCGATGCGCCGCTTCGGGTTGGGCTCGAAGCGGCCCGGGTCGCGCCGGGCGCTGTGCACCGCGTCGCGGCCGGCGACCAGGTGCCCGCTGGACTCGGCGTAGACCGCCGAGGGCAGCAGCGGGGAACCGTCGACGAGGATCGGCCGGGCGCGGCCGTCCGGCCAGCGGGCCACCGCCACGGTGTTCGAGGTGCCGAAGTCGACGCCGAGCGAGTGCCGACCCTGGTCGATGGACATGCGCGCCAGTGTAGGCCCCGCCGAGAAGTTGATGATCTCGCTAGACGAGGCTCCAGCGCAGGTCCCCGTCGGGGTCCCGCTCGCAGCGCACGGCCTTGCCGTCGGCGGTCCGGCCGGTGGCGCCCTCCTCCTCGCAGGGCTCGCCGACGACCGGGACGGGCGGGTCGTCGCCCGACACCGGCGACGACGGCGGCAGCAGCGAGCGGTCCGTCGGCGAGGTGGTCGGCGTGGGGGGTGGCACCGGCGCGGCGGCCGGCGGGGGCGGGACCGTCGGGGACGGGCCGATCAAGCGGGTGGCCGAGTTGCGGACCGCCGCGGAGGCGGGTGGCGCGGCCGGCCGCTGGGTGCGGCTGGTCCTGGCCACGCCCGGCTTGCGGCGTTCGGGGCGGTCGCCGTCCGGCGGCACGCTCGGCGCCGGCGCCACCAGCGGCGGCCCGGCGAGCTGTGGCTCCGCGGCGCGCGCGCCGGGCGCCGGCTCGCCCCGGCCGCCGAAGGTGAGAAACCCGATGATCCCGCAGAGCAGCGCCTGACCGATCACCAGCGCCACCGCCACGCGGACGGTGCGCCGGACCGAGGTCACGCGCACACCGGGCATCGTCACAGAGGGGAACTTTATGGCAACAGATCGATAAGCGCGAGATCTACGGGACCCTTTCCCGGATCAGCGGGGCGGTCTCAGCGCCCGGTGAACTTGGGCTTGCGCTTCTCCACGAACGCCGTCGTGCCCTCGATCCGGTCGTCGGTGGCGAACAGGCCCGCGAAGAGCTGGCTCTCCCACGCCAGGCCGGAGGCCAGGTCGGTGCTCAGGCCGCCGTCGATGGCCAGCTTCGCGGCCCGCAGGGCCAGGGCGGGCCCGTTCAGGTACGGCTTGAGCAGCTCCACCGCGCTCGCGTACACGTCGGCGGCCGGCACCACCCGGTCGGCCAGCCCGATCCGCAGGGCCTCCTCGGCGTCCACCATGCGGCCGGAGAACACCAGGTCCTTGGCCTTGGCCGGGCCGATGAGCCGGGCCAGCCGCTGGGTGCCGCCGGCGCCCGGGATGAGCCCCAGCCTGATCTCCGGCTGGCCGAGCTTGGCGTCGTCGGCCACGACCCGCCAGTCGCAGGCCAGCGCCAGCTCGCAGCCGCCGCCCAGCGCGTAGCCGGTCACCGCGGCCACCACCGGCTTCTCGATCCGCGCCACCGCGTCGAAGGCGCTCGACAGGGCGCCGGCGCGGACGGTCATCTCCTGGTACGTCGTCGCGGTGAACTCGGTGATGTCGGCGCCCGCGGCGAACACCTTCTCGCCGCCGTACACGATCACCGCCCGGATCTGCGGGTCGGCGGCCGCCGCCTGCGCGGCCTCCCGCAGCTCCTCCTGGACCTGCGTGTTCAGCGGGTTCATCGGGGGCCGGTCGAGCCGGATCGTGCCGATGCCGTCGCTGGTCTCGAGCCGTACGAACTCACCCACGCGCGTGCCTCCCTAGCGATCGTTCAGTCACCGACAGCGTAAGGCCCGGCCCGGGCGGGTAAGTAGCATGGATCGAGGGAGGGCCGATGATCACCTATTACCGCGACCCGGACGTGCTGGTCACGTCCACCGGGGTACGGATGAGCGGGCGCGACTACCGCCTCGGCGACCTCGCCGAGGTGTGGCACCGCCAGGGCCGCCGCTCGTGGAGCGCGGTCGCCGGGCGCGGCGCCCTCGGCCTTGCCATGGTGATCCCGGTGCTGGTCGGCCTGCTCGGCATCATGGTGGCCCTGGTCATCGACGCCTCCACCGCGACCACCATCGCCCTGGCCGGCGGCGGCATCCTGATCGGCCTCGCCGCGGCTCCCCTGGCCGACGTCCTGCTGGAGTTCGTCGACCGCTCGTACGACCGGGGCAGCCGCCGCCGGGAGATCTGGGCCCGGGTCCGCGGGTCCGACGTGCTCCTGCTGGACACGGACAACGCGCAGCGCTTCGGCCAGATCTACCGGGCCCTGCAGCGCGCCCTGGACCACGACTCCGTCCCCCGCGCATGACGACGACCTCGCGGGGCGCCCTGCCGCTCGCCGGCCTGCTCGCCACCTCCGGGGTGCTGCACTTCCTGGCCCCGAAGCCGTTCGACGCGATCGTGCCGCGCTCGCTGCCCGGCGGCCCGCGCACCTGGACCCTGCTCAGCGGCGCGGCCGAGCTGGCCGTGGCCGCCGCGGTCGCCCATCCCGGCACTCGCCGGTTGGGCGGGCTGGCCGCGGCGGGCCTGTTCGCCGCCGTCTTCCCGGCCAACGTCAAGATGGCGGTGGACTGGCGGCACGCCCCGCCGGCCCGCCGGGCCATCGCCTACGGGCGGCTGCCGTTGCAGATCCCGCTGGTGCTCTGGGGCCTGCGCGTCGCCCGCCGCTGATTTCGTGCAATTCGCTCCGGGGACGCCACCGGGCAGCGACGATACGAGAACCATGAGAACCACCCGGCTTCGCCCGACCGGCGTCGAACGTGTGCTCGGCGACGACGAGCTGATCGTCACCAAGACCGACCCACGCGGCGTGCTGACCTACACCAACGACGTCTTCCTGCGGATGTCCGCGCTGCGCGAGGACGAGGCGCTGGGCCGGCCGCACAACATCATCCGGCACCCCGACATGCCGCGGGCGGTGTTCAAGCTGCTCTGGGAGACGCTGGAGCAGCGGCAGGAGGTCTTCGCGTACGTGGTCAACCTGGCGACCGACGGCGCGCACTACTGGGTGCTGGCGCACGTCACGCCGTCGCTGGACAGCCACGGCCGGCTGGTCGGCTACCACTCCAACCGGCGCCGGCCGGATCCGGCGCCGGTCGCCGCGATCGCCGCGATCTACGCGGAGCTGCGGGCCGAGGAGCGCCGGCACGACAACTCGCCGGCCGGGCTGGACGCCTCCTGGGCCCGACTGCGGGCCGTGCTGGCCGAGCGCGGTCAGACGTACGACGAGTTCTTCTGGGCGCTGACCAACGGCCCGGCGCGATGAGCCCCGACACGCTCCGGCTGATCACGGAGGTCTGCCGGCGTACCGCCGACGGCGACTTCGAGGCGCGGTTGCCCGACATCGGCGACTCGGCCGAGGAGGTGGCCGCCCGCCACGCGCTCAACGGGCTGCTGGACAGCATCGACTCGTTCGTCCGCGAGTCCGGGGCGGCGCTCGCCGCGGCCGCCGAGGGCCGCTTCCACCGGCGGTTCCTGACCCGGGGGATGCGCGGCGCCTTCCGCGACGCGGCGGCGCAGATCGGCCAGTCGACCGAGGCGATGCACCGCAACGCGGCGCGGCTGGACGAGGCCGCGCGCTCCCGGCTCGCCCTCGCCGACGAGCTGGAGAACGCCGTCCTCACCGTCTCCGAGCAGGTCGCGACGGCCGCCACGGAGATGGGCGCGTCGGCCAACGGACTCGCCGACTTCGCGCGGGAGGCCGTCAGCGAGGCCGAGCGGGGCGTCGAGACGGTGGGTTCGCTGCGCAGCGCCTCGGAGCAGATCCGCCGGGCCGTCGACCTGATCAACTCGGTGGCGTCGCAGACCCGGCTGCTGGCCCTCAACGCGACGATCGAGGCGGCCCGGGCCGGCGAGGCCGGCCGCGGCTTCAGCGTGGTCGCCGGCGAGGTCAAGAATCTGGCCAACGAGACCAGCGACTCCAGCGCGGAGATCCTGGGACAGGTCAACACGGTGCAGCAGGCGGCGGCGGACGCCGTGGGCGTGCTCGACGTGGTGACCGGCAGCATCCGGGAGATGAGCGGCCTGGTCAACGGCATCGCGGCCGCCGTCGACGGCCGGCACGACGCCGGTACGGCCGGACTCAGTCAACTGGCCGAGGTGCTGCGCAGCGAGGTGCACCGCTTCGTGACGCTGGCCCGGCAGAGTCAGTAGCTCTGGGCGTACAGCGCGTCGATCTCGGCGCGGCCGGGCAGGGAGTTGCTGGCGCCGACCTTGCGGACGCACGCCGCCCCGGCCGCGTTGGCCCAGCGCACCGCGTCCACCAGGTCCCGGCCCTCGCCCCAGGCCACCGCCAGCGCACCGGTGAAGGCGTCACCGGCCGCCGTGGTGTCCGCGACCTCCACCCGGCACGCCGGGATGCGCTCGTCGCGGCCGTCCCGGTCGGCGTACCGGGAGCCGGCGCCGCCCAGGGTCAACACGACCCGGGGCACCAGCGCCAGCAGGGCGGCCAGGTCCGGCTCGGCCGACCCGGTGATCGCGGTCGCCTCGCCCTCGTTGACCACCAGCAGGTCCACCGCCGCCAGCAGCTCCGGCGACAGCTCCCGCGCCGGGGCCGCGTTGAGGATCACCCGGGTGCCGCCGGCCCGCGCCGCCTGCGCCGCCGCCACCACCGTCTCCGCCGGGATCTCCTGCTGGCACAGCAGCACGTCGCCGGCCGCGATGACCGCCTCCTCGGCGGCGCTGAGCCCGGCGAAGGAGTTGTTGGCGCCCGGGCTCACGATGATCGAGTTCTCGCCCGCGCGGTCCACCATGATGACCGCGACGCCGGACGACCCGTAGCTGGTCCGGACGTTCTCGGTGTCCACCCCGGACGCGTTCAGCCGGGCCTTGATGGTGACGCCGAAGGCGTCGGACCCGATCGCGCCGAGCAGCACGCACGTCCCGCCCGCCCGGGCGGCGGCGATGGCCTGGTTGGCCCCCTTGCCGCCGGGCGTCATGACGAAGTCGTCGCCGAGCACGGTCTCGCCGGGCCGCGGCAGCCGGGGGGCGAGCCCGACGAGGTCCATGTTGGCGCTGCCGGCGACCACGATCCGGGGCGGGGAGTCGGCCATCGGATGCCTCAGGCCGCCCGGGCCATGTACCGGTCGCCGGAGCGCTGCACCTGCAACGGCAGCCCGAACGTCTTGGACAGGTTGCCGGCGGTCAGCGTCTCGCCGAGCAGCCCGGCCGCCACCACCGAGCCCTCGCGCAGCAGCATCGCGTGGGTGAAGCCCGGCGGGATCTCCTCGACGTGGTGGGTGACCAGCACCATCGCCGGCGCGTCGGGGTCCTCGGCCAGCTCGGTCAGCCGGCCGATCAGGTCCTCGCGGCCGCCCAGGTCCAGCCCGGCGGTGGGCTCGTCGAGCAGCATCAGCTCGGGGTCGGTCATCAGCGCCCGGGCGATCTGGGTGCGCTTGCGCTCCCCCTCCGACAGGGTGCCGAACTGGCGGTCGAGCAGCGCGCCCATGCCCAGCTGCTCGAGCAGCGCGCGGGCCCGGGCCTCGTCCTGCGGGTCGTAGCTCTCCCGCCAGCGGCCGACCACGGACCAGGCCGCGGTGACCACGACGTCGAGCACCCGCTCGGCCGGCGGCACCTGGTCGGCGAACTGCCCGGTGGTGAGCCCGATCCGGGTCCGCAGCTCGGTGACGTCCGTGCGCCCCAGCCGCTCGCCGAGGATCCAGGCGGTGCCGCGGGACGGGTGCAGGCGTCCGGACGCGAGATTGAGCAGGGTCGTCTTGCCGGCGCCGTTCGGGCCCAGGACGACCCATCTCTCGTCCAGCTCGACCTGCCAGGAGATGCCGCGCAGCAGGTGGTTGCCGCCGCGGATGACACTCACCCGGTCGAAGGAGATGACGGTGTCGTCGTCGGGTGGGGTGGGGGTCGCAGTCGCTGCCTCGAGCACGCAACCATCCAACCATGCAGCAGCCGCGGCCCCGGACGCCGTGCCCGGCCGCTCAGCCGGTGGTGGATCCGAACACCTCGTCGCGGACCGACTCGAGCGCGGTCAGCAGCGCACCGTTGAGGATGGGCTCCACGGCGACCTCGCTGATCACGACCCTCGGCGCGACGAGCGTGATCGCCGCGACCTCCTTCTCGACCCGCTCGGCCAGGGCCGGCCCGCCCGCCTGGCTGACCTCGCCGGCCAGCACCACGAGCGGCGGGTCCAGCACGACGCAGGTGGCCGCCACGCCCAGGGCCAGCCGGGCGCCCAGCTCGTCGAGCAGGGCCTCACCGGCCGGGCCGGCGGCGACGGCGGCCCGCACCACGTCGGCGGACTCGTCGCCGCCGAAGCCGTACTTCTTGCCGAGCGCCTTGGCCGCGTCGGAGGCCACGAGCGTCTGGAACGCGCCCTTGGCCCCGCGCTTGGTCACGTCCCGGGGGATCTCGGCGCCGGCGACCGGCAGGTACCCGATCTCGCCGGCGGCGCCGGTGCTGCCGTGGTGCAGCCGGCCGCCGATCACCGTGGCCAGGCCGACACCGCGGCCGACCCAGATCAGCACGAAGTCGTCGACGCCCTTGGCCGCGCCGTGGTGCTGCTCGGCGATGGCCACCAGGTTGACGTCGTTGCCGAAGACCACCGGCGTGCTCAGGTCCTTGCGCAGCTCGGCGAGCAGGCCGCGGTGCCAGCGGGGCAGGTCGAAGGCGAAGGAGACCTCGCTGGTCTGCGGGTCGACCAGACCCGGCGTGCCCAGCACCACCCGGCGCACGGAGGCCATGTCGGTGCCGCCCCGACCGGCCGCCTGGACGACGGCGCTGTGCACGGCGCGTACCGGATCGTCGCTGTCCCGGGTCGACTGCTCGCTGCGGCCGACCACCTCGCCGGTGATGTCCGCGCAGGCGGCGATCACCCGGTCCGGCAGCACCTCGACGCCGATGACGTGCGCGCTACCCGGAGTGACGGCGTAGAGCTGCGCGTTGGGCCCGCGGCCGCCGGCCTGCTCGCCGACCCGGCGCACCAGGCCCCGCTCCTCGAGCCGCTCGACCAGCTGCGAGGCGGTGACCTTGCTCAGGCCGGTCATCTCGCCGAGCTGGGCGCGGGTCAGCGGACCCTTGGCCAGCAGCAGCTCGAGCGCGGCCCGGTCGTTGAGCGCGCGCAGCAGTCGGGGCGTGCCCGGTAGGCGGGTGGCGGCCATAACTCGTCCCTCGGTATTCAGGATGGCTTCCTACAGCGGTGACCGGCACAGATCATGTAGCCGCAGCGTAACGGTCAGCGTGCAGACTGGTTGCGCCGCGGGCCCGATAGACATCTGACGATCATGCAGGCCGACCGGCCGGAACACCAGGTTCTCACCGAGGAAGGACACCATGGCGATCGACCCGGGACTCCGCCGCCTGGCCCTGCGCACGCTGCTCGCCGCGTTCGCGGGAACGACCGCTCCCGATTGGGCCGCGCGACTGCTGACCGAGGGGCTGGCCGGACACACCCTCTTCGGGACCAACATCGCGGAGCCGGCCCAGGTGGGCCTGCTGACGGCCGGGCTGCGCACGGTACGGCGGGACGTCCTGCTGGCGATCGACGAGGAGGGCGGTGACGTCACCCGGCTGGCGCACCGGACCGGCAGCCCGTACCCGGGCAACGCCGCCCTCGGCGCGGTCGACGACCCGGACCTGACCCGCACGGTCTACGCGGCCATCGGCGCCGACCTGGCCGCGGTGGGCATCAACCTCGACCTGGCCCCGACGGCCGACGTGAACACGGCCGACGACAACCCGATCATCGGCACCCGCTCGTTCGGCGCGGACCCGGCGCGGGTCGCCCGGCACACCGCGGCGGCGGTCGCGGGCCTGCAATCCACCGGCGTCGCGGCCTGCGCGAAACACTTCCCGGGCCACGGCGCCACGACGGCCGACTCGCACCGGGAACTGCCCACCGTGGACGCGAGCCCGGCGCGGCTGCGGCAACGCGACCTGCCCCCGTTCGCGGCGGCCATCGCGGCCGGGACCCAGGCGATCATGACCGCGCACATCCGGGTGCCCACCCTGACCGGCGCCGGCCCGGCCACCTTCAGCCCCGCGGCCCTGACCGGCCTGCTCCGCGGCGAGTACGGCTTCCGCGGCGCCGTGATCACGGACGCCCTGGAGATGAAGGGCGCCGCCCAGGCCGCGGGCGGCATCGGCGAGGCGGCGGTGCTGGCCCTCGCGGCCGGCGCCGACCTGCTCTGCATCGGCGCGCGGGTGAGCCCGGAGCTGGTCGAACGGGTCGCGGCGGAGATCGTCGCCGGGCTGGGCGACGGCCGGCTGACGCTGCGCCGGCTGGAGGAGGCGGCGGAGCGTACGGCGGCCCTGGCCGCGTGGACGCAGCGCCCGGTCACGCCGGCCGGGCACGACCCGGAGCTGGGCTACGCGGCGGCCCGCCGGGCGCTCCGGGTGGAGGGCTCGCCGGCCGGGCTGACCGACCCGCTGGTGGTCCAGCTGCAGGCGAGCCCGTCGATCGCGGAGGGCCGGGTGCCGTGGGGGCTCGGGCCACACCTGGACGGCACCGAGCAGGTGTCCGTGGTGGCCGCGGAGTCCTCGCCGGCGGGTCTGGCCGCGCGGGCCGGGTCCCGGCCGATCGTGGTGGTGGGCCGACACACCCATCGAGCCGAGGCCACGCGAACGCTCATCGAGACGCTCGCGGCGCGCCACGACGTGGCGGTGGTGGAGATGGGCTGGCCGGGCAGCTGGCGGCCGGCCGGGGTGCGAGCCTTCATCACCACGTACGGCGCGAGCCACGCCAACGGACGCGCCGCCGCCGAGGCCCTGGGGCTGACCGCGAAGAGCTGAGGCGGGCCGCTGTCTTCTGCCCCTCCTTCCTTGAACATGTTCAACTTTAGCTCTACGCTGACAATAGTTGAACGTGTTCAAGAGGGGCGGACGGTCATGGACCACAAGGTCTGGATGTACCTCGCGTACCTGGTCATCAGCGTCGCGCTGACAATCTGGGTGGCGACCACACTGTCCCGCAACGGGCTGGTCTTCCTGGAGGACGTCTTCGCCGACAGCCGCCTGGCCCGGGCGGTCAACCAGCTGCTGGTGATGGGGTTCTACCTGCTCAATCTGGGATTCGTGGCGGTGGCCATGCGGTCGGGCTCGCGGGTGCCGGATGCGGCCGGGGCGCTGGAGACGTTGTCCTACAAGATCGGGTTTGTGTTGTTGGTGCTCGGGGTGCTGCATGTGGGGAATGTGTTCTTCCTCGGGCGGTATCGGCGGGGGAGGTTGCGGCAGCTGCAGGGGGTGCCGCCGCTGCCGCCGGCCGGGAGGTTGCCGGGGTATCCGCAGGGTGGGGGAATGGGTCGGCCTGGTGGTCCGGGTGGTCCGGGTGGGCCCGGTGGGTGGGTCGGGCCGGGCACGGTCGGGCCGGGGACGGCGGGCCCGGGCATGGCAGGGCCTGGTGGGATGGTTTGGCCGGGCGCGGCGAGCCCAGGCGTCGCGAGCCCAGGCGTCGCGAGCCCAGGCGTCGCGCGCCCAGGCGTCGCGGGGCCCGGCACGGCAGGGCCCGGCACGGCGGGAGCGGGCGGGTTGGGCCCGGCAGGCCCAGCCGTCCCGAGGTCGGGCACGGCAGGGCCCGGCACGGCGGGCCCCGGCGGGACGAGCGGACCGGGCACGGCTGGATCCGGCGGGACCGGAGGGCCGGACCCAGCAGCATCCAGCGAAACGAGCCGACCGGGGACGGCCGGATCCAGTGGAACGAGCGGGCCGGGCACGGCGGGATCCGGCGGGAGGGGCGGTGCCGGCGGCGGGAGCGGGTCCGGCGGGGTGGCCCATCCGGGCGGGGCCGGGTCCGGCGGGGAGGCGGGGCCCGTTCCGCCGCCGTCCCCGGCATGACCGAGGCCACCGATCCGGCCGGTCACGGGGCCAGCCGGGTCGGGTACCTCACTGTTCTCTACGACCAGAGTTGTCCGCTCTGCCGGGCCGCGCACCGGTGGCTCGCCGGGCGCGCTCAGCTCGTACCACTGCATTTCGTGCCGGCCGGCTCGGCCGAGGCCCGGCAGCGCTTCCCCGGGCTGGACCATGCCGCGACGCTGCGGGAGCTGACCGTGATCACCGACGGTGGTCTGGTCTACGTGTCGGACGGGGCGTGGCTGGCCTGCCTGTGGGCGCTGGCGGACTACCGGGGGATGGCCGAGCGGCTGAGTTCGCCTCGGCTGCTGCCGACGGCGCGGCGCTTCATCGCCGCGGCCGCCGCCGTCCGGCGGTCTACACGATCGGAAGACTACGGTGGCGGGTGTGACGACCAGTGCCGCTGACTCCGCCGCCGACGAGCCCGGCGCCGGCTCGCCGGGGCTGCCGCTCGACCAGCCTCCCCACCGACCCGCCGCGGACGAGCGACCCGCCGCGAACGAGCGGGCCGCCGCGGACGAGCGGGCCGCCATCGACGAGCGGGCCGTCGCAGCGCGGGCCGCGGAAACGCCGGCCGCGAACACGCCGCCCGCGGACGAACAGACCGCAGACCAGCGAGCCACGGGCGTGCAGCCCGCGGACCAGGGAGCCACGGACCAGCAGGCCACGGGCGTGAAGGCCGCGGACCAACCGGCCACGAGCGTGCAGGCCACGGACGAGCAGGACATGAGCGTGGAGCTTGACGATCGGGTCGGGTCCGGAGCCTTGCCCGCTGTGACGGCCGGCAGCTCGAAGCCCGCCGCTTCGGGGAGCTCCGGGGCAGCGGGCGCCACCCAGGAACGAGCCGACAGCGGTGACGAGAAGCCGCGGCGCGCGCGGGGTGAGCAGACCCGGCAGCTGATTCTGGAGACCGCGTTGCGGCTGTTCCGGGAGCGCGGCTACACCGAGACCACGATGCGGGCCGTCGCCAAGGAGGCCGGGGTCGCAGTGGGGAACGCGTACTACTACTTCGACTCCAAGGAACACCTGATCCAGGGGTTCTACGACCGCAATCAGGCCGCGCACCGGGCCGCGGCCGAGGTGGTGCTGGCCACCGAGAAGGACTTCGCCGCGCGGCTCCGGGGGGTGCTGCACGCCGGGATCGACGTCAACCAGCCCTATCACTCGTTCGCGGCCACGTTCTTCAAGACCGCCGCGGAGCCGTCGTCGCCGCTGAGCCCGTTCTCTCGGGAGTCCTCGCCGGCGCGGGAGGCCGCCATCACGATCTTCCGCGACGTGGTCGACGGCTCCTCGGCCAAGCTCGACCCCGAGCTGCGCAAGGAGCTGCCCGAGCTGCTCTGGCTGGGCTGGATGGGCGTGGTGCTCTTCTGGGTCTACGACCGCTCCCCCGATCAGCGTCGCACCCGCCGCCTCATCGACGGTGTCGTGCCGCTGGTGGACCGGCTGGTGGGGCTCTCCCGGCTGCGGGTGCTCCGCCCGGCCCTGCGCCAGATCCTGGCCCTGCTGGAGATGATTCGCCGCGAGGACTGATTACGCTCGGTGTCCTGCCGTTGTATCACGGTGAGTTACCGAGGTGATGGCTCGGCGCGTCGCTCCTAGGTGGTTCTCGACCGCGAGGGCGGCAATAGCCGGATCTGTCGCCCAGGTTGGGCTGGCCGAACGGTCAAATCGCACACGCACCGCTTCCCTCGTGCGCTCGTCACCACGTAGCGTCACGTCTGCAGGTGGATCTGGGGATGCCGCAGGGCTTCGAACCTCGGGACCGGTTCGGAGAACCACCCTGCGGCACGGATGGTGGGCCGGGCGCCCCGTTGACTTCGGGAGCAGTCAACGGGCGAGGCGCCCGGCTCACACTGCCACCGGCTGGAAGCGGCGCAGGCGCAGGCTGTTCGCCACCACGAAGATCGAGCTCAGCGCCATCGCGGCGCCCGCGATCATCGGGTTGAGCAGGCCGGCCGCAGCGAGCGGCAGCGCGGCCACGTTGTATGCGAAGGCCCAGAACAGGTTGCCCCGGATGATGGTCACGGTGCGCCGCGCCAGCCGTACGGCGTCCACCGCCGCGCTCAGGTCGCCCCGCATCAGCGTCAGGTCGGACGCCTCGATCGCCACGTCGGTGCCCGCGCCCATCGCCACGCCCAGGTCGGCCTGGGCCAGCGCCGCCGCGTCGTTCACCCCGTCGCCCACCATCGCCACCGACCGTCCCCGCGCCTGCAGCTGCTTGACCACGTCGACCTTGCCGGCCGGCAGCACCCCGGCGATCACCTCGGTGATGCCGACCTCCGCCGCGACGGCCTCGGCCACCGCGGCCGCGTCGCCGGTGACCAGGACGGGCTCCAGGCCCAGCCCACGCAGCGCCCGCACAGCGGCGGCGCTGCTCGGGCGGACCGCGTCGGCCAGGGCCAGGCGACCCCGGACCGTGCCGTCGACCCGCACCTCGACCCACGTCTGCGCCGTGTCGCCCGCGCCGCGGACGATCTCCACCTCGGCGCCCTCCACCCGGCCGCGCACGCCGACCCCGGCCGTGGCCTGGAACGCGCTGACCGCGGGCAGCGGCCCGTGGGCGGCGGCAGCCCGGGCGATCGCCCGGCCCAGCGGGTGCTCCGAGGCCGCCTCGACGGCGCCGGCCAGCCGCAGCACCTCGTCGGCGTCCTCCCCCGGCTCCGGCACGACGGCCGAGAGGGTCATGACGCCGGTGGTCACCGTGCCCGTCTTGTCCAGCACGATGGTGTCCACCCGCCGGGTCGACTCCAGGGCCACCACGCCCCGGATCAGGATGCCCAGCTGCGCGCCCCGGCCCGTGCCGACCAGCAGGGCAGTCGGCGTGGCCAGGCCGAGAGCGCAGGGGCAGGCGATGATCAGCACGGCGACCGCGGCCGTGAACGCGGCGGTGCTCGACCCGCCGGTGCCGAGCCAGTAGCCCAGCGTCCCGGCGGCCAGGACGAGCACGACCGGCACGAAGACGCCGGAGATCCGGTCGGCCAGCCGCTGCACGGCCGCCTTGCCGTCCTGCGCCTCCTCGACGAGGCGGGCCATCTGCGCCAGCTGGGTGTCGGCGCCGACGCGGGTGGCGCGCACGACCAGGCGGCCGCCCGCGTTGACCGTGCCGCCGGTGACGGGGTCGCCCGCGGCCACCTCGACCGGCACCGACTCGCCGGTGAGCAAGCTCTGGTCCAGCGCGGACGAGCCGTCGGTGACCACCCCGTCGGTGGCGACCTTCTCCCCCGGACGTACCTGGAAGACGTCGTCCACCTGCAACTGCTCGACCGGGATCTCCCGGCCGTCGGCCAGGGTGACCGTCTTGGCGCCGAGCTCGAGCAGGGACCGCAACGCATCGCCGGCCCGCCGCTTGGCCCGGGCCTCGGCATAGCGGCCGGCCAGCAGGAAGGTCGTCACCCCGGCGGCGGCCTCCAGATAGATGGCGTCGCCGGCGGAGCCGGCCCGCAGCTCGAACGGGTGCGTCATCCCCGGCATGCCGGCGTCGCCGAGGAAGAGCGCCCACAGCGACCAGAGGAAGGCAGCCAGGGTGCCGATGGAGACGAGGGTGTCCATCGTGGCCGCGCCGTGCCGCAGGTTGACGAACGCCGAGCGGTGGAACGGCCAGCCGCCGTAGACGACGACGGGGGCGGCCAGCGTCAGCGAGAGCCACTGCCAGTAGTCGAACTGCCAGGCCGGAACCATGGCGAGCACGACGACCGGCACGCTGAGCGCCACGGAGACGAGCAGCCGGGTGCGCAGGGGATCAGCGCCCGGCACCGCGGCGGCCGGCTCGGCCTGCGGCTCCGCGGCGGTGTAGCCGGTCTTCTCGACGACGGCGATCAGGTCGGCGGCGGTGAGCCCGGCCGGCACGACGGCCCGCGCCTTCTCGGTGGCGTAGTTGACCGTCGCGGTGACCCCCTCGAGACGGTTGAGCTTCTTCTCGATGCGGTTGGCGCAGGCGGCACAGGTCATGCCACCGATTTCCAGCTCGATCTGCCGCGTCATGCCACCACCTTATACCCCTCGGGGGTACCTCGTCCGGCGCGAGACCTGTGTCGGCCGCCACCGTTCGTGCGTCATGCGAAGAGCCTGCCGCATTCGCCGGCCGGGTGGGCAGCCCTGTGGACAACGCCGGGGCTGTGGATAACTAGCGGCGGGCGAGGAGGGCTTCCGTACCGTTGATGAGGACGGCGAGGCCGTGTTCGAAGACCTCGTCGCCGATCGGGCTGCCGGCCCGCAGGGCCGCGGCCAGGGTCGGCAGGTCGCCGAGGTCCGAGGGTGCACCGCCGGGTCCGGCGGCGGACACCGCCTGCTCCTGCAGGACGTGCCCGTTGATGTAGTGGCTCACCGCAGCGATCGTGCGCAACGCCTGAACGGGGGTGAAACCACGCTCCACCATCGCCGCCAGCTCCCGCTCGAAGTGCCGGACCGCATCGCCGCCGCGCACGGCGCCGGCGACCACCCGGGCCCCGTCGCGGCTGGCGAGCAGGGACGCCCGGTACGACCGGGCGCGCCGGGCCAGCCACTCCTGCCACGGCTCGCCGGGGCGGGGCGGCCCCATCCCGGCGCGCAGGATGATCGCGTTCGCCATGCCGTCGAGCAGCTCCTGCTTGGTGCGGATGTGCCAGTACAGCGCCGGGGACTGGACGCCCAGTTCGGACGCGAGCCGGCGCACGGTCAGCCCGTCCAGGCCGACCTCGTCGAGCAGGCGTAACGCCGCCTCGATCAGCACGTCCCGCGTCAGGCCCTTCACGGGCCTACCTTAGCAGTGCTAAGTTCGCCTTAGCGGTGCTAAGGAGGCGCTCATGAGGGTGATGACAGCGGACGGCACGGAGGCGGAGGCGGCGGAGGAGGGGATCGGCACGCCCATCCTGGTGATCCACGGCGGCATGGGAGATCCCACGGTCTGGCAGCCGGTCACGGAGCTGCTGCACGACCGCTTCCGGACGGTACGGCTCCATCGCCGCCAGTACCGGATGGACCTGCCGCGGCCGGTGAGCATGGCCGACGAGGTCGGGCACGTGACGGCGATCGCCGGCCAGCTGGACCGGCCGGTGCTGGTCGGGCACTCGTCCGGCGCGGTGCTGGCGCTGGAGGCGCTGGTGGCGGAGCCCGAGGCGTACGCGGGCGCGGTGCTCTACGAACCGCCGTTGGTGATCGACGCCCCGCTCAGCGCCGACCGGCTCGCGGCGGCCCGGGCGGCGCTCGCCCGGGACAAGCCGGGCAGGGCATTGTCGATCTTCATGCGTGACGTGGTCGGGATGTCGGCCGTGCCGGCCTGGCTGGTGGGATCGTTCATCGGACGGCACCCGGAGTACCGGCGGCGGGTGGTGCGGCAGCTGGACGACAACGATGCGATCGACGCGCTGGGGGTCCGGCTGGCGGCGTACGCGCGGCTGGAGATGCCGATCCTGTTGCTCGGCGGCGACCGGTCGCCGCGCCATCTGACGGAACGGCTGGACGCGCTGGAGCGGGCCCTGCCCCGGACGCGCCGGGTGCTGATGCACGGCCAGGGCCACAACGCCGAGCGGCGGGCGCCGCAGCGGGTGGCCCGGGCCATCGCCGCCTTCATCGACGAGGAGATCGCGCCCCGCTGACCGGCGGAAGAGGCCGGCCGACCACGCCGACCAGCCCCGACGGCCTCCGGACAAGCGAACCGCGCCCGCCCCGGTCGGGTCGGGCGCGGTCGCCGCTCACCCCGCCGACGAGGTCTTGACCAGCGTACGGATCTGCCGGAGCAGCACCGACAACGCCGCCAGATCCGCCGGGGTCTCCTCCACGTTGCCCATCGCGTTTCCGGTGCGGGCCATCGAGGCCGCGTTCACCTGCTCCCACTCCGCCAGACGGTCCTCCGGCGAGGCCGACTCCGGGGTCGACTGCAGCACCTCCGCGGTCAGGCCGGCCAGCGCCGCGTACAGGTCGTAGCGCAGCGCCATCCGGGCCAGGGTCTGCCAGCGGTCGCCGCGCGGGAGGCGGGAGATGTGCGAGAGCAGCAGGTCGATCTGGAAGCGTTCCGAGATCACGAAGTAGACCTTGGCCACCTCGGTCATGTCGTGGCCGGTGGCCCGGGCCGTCTCCAGGATGTCGAGCAGGCCGAAGCCGTACACCACCCGGGAGACCGCCTCGGCGAGCGGCTCCGGGATGCCGCGTTCGGTCAGCGTGGTCACGTGGTTCTCCTGGGAGCGGCGTTCCACCCCGAGGACCACGGTCGGGAGCTGGGCCAGCAGCGCCTCGATGCCCGGGCGCAGCCGGGCGATCTCGCCC
The DNA here is from genome assembly GCF_016862275.1 of Actinoplanes nipponensis. Classification (GTDB taxonomy): domain Bacteria; phylum Actinomycetota; class Actinomycetes; order Mycobacteriales; family Micromonosporaceae; genus Actinoplanes; species Actinoplanes nipponensis. The sequence continues at coordinate 32,143 of NZ_BOMQ01000078.1, forward strand.
GCCACGTCGATCGGCGAGCGGCGGTTGCTGACCAGCCAGCGGACCGCGCGGTCGAGCAGCCGCCGGGTCTCCAGGTAGACCAGCGTCTGAGCCGAGGTGGGCGCATTGTTGTCGAGCTCCTCCGCGGCGGACCACAGGGCGGGCAGGCCGTAGACGTCGCGGATCACGACGTACGCCCGGATCACGTCCGCCGCCGAGGCCCCGCTCTCCTCCATCGCCCGGAACACGAACGACGTGCCGCCGCGGTTGACCACCTCGTTGACCAGGGCCGTGGAGATGATCTCGCGGCGCAGCCGGTGGCCGGCCATCCGGGCCGCGTAACGCTCGCGCAGCGGGGTGGGGAAGTACCGGGCCAGGACGTCGTTGGTCCACGCCTCGTCGACCAGCACGTCGGCGAGGACCTGGCGTTCGAGCGAGATCTTCACGTACGCCAGCAGCACCGCGAATTCCGGCGCGGTGAGCCCCTCCCCGGCCTCGTGGCGGGCGGCCAGCTCCTTGTCGCTCGGCAGCGCCTCCAGCTCGCGGTTGAGCTGACCCGACTGCTCCAGCGTGGTGAGCATCCGGCGGTGCACCGGCAGCAGCGAGTGGGCCTGCGACCGGGCGTTGCCCAGCGCGGTGGCCTGCTCGTAGTTGTCCCGCAGGACCAGCGCCGCGACCTCGTCGGTCATCGCCGCCAGCAGCTCGTCGCGGTCGGGCAGGGTCAGCTCGCCGTCGGTCACCGCCCCGCCGAGCAGGATCTTGATGTTCACCTCGTGGTCGGAGCAGTCCACCCCGGCCGTGTTGTCGATGAAGTCGGTGAAGATCCGGCCGCCCCGGGCGGTCCCGCTCTCGTCCGGCGGCCCGCCGGCGCGGGCGTACTCGATCCGGCCGCGCTGGGTCAGGCCGAGGTTGCCGCCCTCGCCGACCACCCGGGCGCGGACCTCGTGGCCGTTGATCCGGATCGGGTCGTTGGCCTTGTCGCCGACGTCGGCGTGGGTCTCGACGCTGGCCTTGACGTAGGTGCCGATGCCGCCGTTGAACAGCAGGTCGACGGGCGCGGCCAGGATGGCCCGCATGAGGTCGGTGGGGCTCACCGCCGCCTCGTCGCCCAGCGCGAGCGCCGCGCGGACCTGCGGCGTGACCGGGATGGACTTCGCCGTCCGGGGGAAGACGCCGCCGCCCGCGCTGATCAGCGCGGCGTCGTAGTCGGCCCACGAGGAACGCGGCAGGTCGAACAAGCGGCGGCGCTCGGCGTACGACGTCGCGGCGTCCGGCTCCGGGTCGAGGAAGATGTGCCGGTGGTCGAACGCGGCCACCAGCCGGATGTGCTCGCTGAGCAGCATCCCGTTGCCGAAGACGTCGCCGGACATGTCGCCGACGCCGACCGCGGTGAAGTCCTGCGACTGGGTGTCCAGGCCCAGGTCGCGGAAGTGCTTCTTGACCGACTCCCACGCCCCTCGGGCGGTGATGCCCATCTTCTTGTGGTCGTAGCCGGCCGACCCGCCCGAGGCGAACGCGTCGCCGAGCCAGAAGTCCTTGCTCACCGAGATCTCGTTGGCGATGTCGGAGAACGTGGCCGTGCCCTTGTCCGCCGCCACCACCAGGTACGGGTCGTCGCCGTCGTGGCGCACCACGTCCACCGGCGGCACGATCTTGCCGCTGTGGATGTTGTCGGTGACGTCCAGCAGCGCGCCGATGAACAGCCGGTAGCAGGCGACGGCCTCGTCCCGGTCGCCCGGCTTCTGCTTGAGCACGAAGCCGCCCTTGGCGCCGACCGGCACGATCACCGCGTTCTTCACCATCTGCGCCTTGACCAGGCCGAGGACCTCCGTGCGGAAGTCCTCGCGCCGGTCCGACCAGCGCAGGCCGCCGCGGGCGACCGCGCCGAAGCGCAGGTGCACGCCCTCGAACCGCGGCGAGTACACGAAGATCTCGTACTTCGGCCGGGGCGCCGGCAGGTCCGGGATGGCCTGCGGGTCGAGCTTGAAGGCCACGTACGACTTCGGGCGCGAGTCGGCGCCGCGCTGGAAGAAGCTCGTGCGCAGGGTGGCCTGGATCAGCGTCAGGTAGGAACGCAGGATGCGGTCCTGGTCGAGGCTGTCGACGTCGTCCAGCAGCGTGGTGATCTGGTCGGCCAGCTCGCCGCCGCGGCGCTCGCGCTCCTCCTCGCCCAGCTCCAGCCGCGGCGAGAATCGCGCCTCGAACAGCTGCACCAGCAGGCGGGCGATCTCCGGGTACGCGATGAAGGTCGACTCGACGTAGCGCTGGGAGAACACGTTGCCGGTCTGCCGCTGGTATTTCGCGTACGCCCGCAGCACCACCACCTGCCGCCAGGTCAGCCCGGCGCGCAGCACCAGCTCGTTGAAGCCGTCCACCTCGGCCTCGCCCCGCCACGCGGCGGCGAAGGCGTTCTCCACCTGCGGCCGCACCTCGGACAGCTCCCGGTGCGCGGCCGGCGGCAGCAGGCCGAAGTCGTACAGGTAGACGGTGCCGTCGGGGCGGCGGACCTCGTACGGCCGCTCGTCGACGACCTGGGCGCCCAGCGAGTGCAGCACCGGCAGGACGGCGGAGAGCATCATCGGCTCGCCGTACCGGAAGACCTTGAAGCGCACGTCGGCGTCGTCCGGCTCGGTGGCGCCGTCGCGGGTGACGTGACGCTTGCGGTACAGGTGCATCTCGAGCTGGCCGGTCTCCTCCAGCAGCTCCAGCTTGGCGATGTCCTGCACCGCCTCGTACGGCGTGTGGCCGTCCTTGTAGCTGTCCGGGAACGCCGCGGCGTACCGGCCGAACAGGTCCTTGGCCGGCTCCTCGCCCAGCTTGCGCTCGAGCACCAGGGAGAAGTCGTCGTCCCACATCCGGGTCGCGTCGGCCAGCATCTCGGCCAGCACGTTCGGATCCACCGCGCCCGGCGGGTCGGCCGGGTCGGTACGCACGATGAAGTGCACCCGCGCGAGCATCCGCTCGGTCACCCGGGTGGTGTAGTCGACGCCGATGCCGTTCAGCTCGCGCAGCAGGATCTCCTGCATGGCCTGGCGGTTGCTGGTGGTGAAGCGGTCCCGGGGCAGGTAGATCAGGCACGAGATGAAGCGGCCGTACCCGTCGCGGCGCAGGAACAGCCGCAGCTGCCGGCGGCCGGCCATCCGCAGCACGCCGACGACCGCCTCGTACAGGTCATCGGTCTTGATCTGGAAGAGCTCGTCCCGCGGGTAGGTCTCGAGGATCTGCAGCAGGTCCTTGCCGGAGTGCCCGCGCGGCGAGAGCCCGGAGCGGTCCAGCACCTCCATCACCTTGCGGCGCACCACCGGCAGCTCCCGCACGCTGGTGCGATAGGCGGAGCTGGAGAACAGGCCCAGGAAGCGCCGCTCGCCGACGACCTCGCCGGCGTCGTTGAAGACCTTGACGCCGATGTAGTCCAGGTAGGCCGAGCGGTGCACGGTGGCCCGGGAGTTGGCCTTGGTGATCACCAGCAGCCGCTTCTCCAGGGCGCGGCGGTGCGCCTCCGGCGCCATCGAGGACAGCTTGCGCGGGGTGCTGCTGTCGCCGCGGAGGATGCCCAGCCCGGTGCCCGGTACGACGTTGAGCACGTCGCCGTCCAGGTGGTACTCCCGGTAGCCGAGGAAGGTGAAGTGGTCGTGCGAGAGCCACTTGAGCAGCTCGATGGAGTCGGTGACGTCCTTGTCCGGCACCGGCAGCTTGCGCTCGGAGCCGCGCGCCGCGGCCAGCTCGTCGGCGATGACCACCGCGCGCTGGCGCATCCGCGGCCAGTCCTCGACGGCGACGCGCACGTCGGTCAGCACCCGGCACAGCTCCTGGCGCAGCTGGTCGCGGGCGGCGGCGTTGCGCACCGGGTCGATCTCGACCCGGATCCAGCTCTCCACCAGGTCGCCGTCGATCGCGTCGTCCGGCTCGACGTCGGCCTCGAGCTGGGTCAGCTCGCCGGCCGGCCCGCGCCGCACCACGATCAGCGGGTGCACCAGCAGGTGGACGTCGAGCTGGTGCGCGACGAGCAGGGCGGTGACCGAGTCGACCAGGAAGGGCATGTCGTCGGTGACGATCGACAGCACGGTGTGCGGCTGCTGTTCGGTCGGGGCGCTGATGTCCAGCCGCAGCTCGCCGGGCAGCCGGGTGCCGGCGAGCTCGCGGTGGGCCAGCGCTGCCGCATGCATCTCGGCCGGCGTGTAGCCGACCAACTCCTCGTCGGGCGCGAACCGCCAGAAGCGGCCGACCAGCGACGCGGCGGTGTGGTCCTGACCAGCCAGCTCCACGGCCAGCGCCACCAGGCGCTCGGCGTTGGGCAGCGGCTCGTCGAGCTCGTCGTCGGACGTGCCCAGCCGGCCCGTCAGGGCCAGCCCGGGACCGGGCCCGAAATCCAGCTCGGGATCGGATTCGATCGCTGCCTCATCGGCGACGGCCATGACCTCAGGGCTCCCCTCACCCACGACATTGTGGGTTCGACGTGTCGGCCATCAGCCTAGAGCCTGCCTCTGACAGCGCGCGGCTCACCCGGGGTGCGCGGACGAGATCCGACACCCGAATTTGACACATCTCACCCACCATGGGTCAACGGGGCTGGGCGACTCCGGTTACCGTTCCGTAGGTTTTGCTGGTGAGGTGGAGGGAAGGTGGCGTCATGCGCCGAAGCGGACGTACGGTGCGGGCCATGGCCGTCATGGCCGGCCTGCTGCTGCTCACCGGCGGGGTGGCCGCCTGTTCGAGCTCGGACGGTCCGGGTCAGACCCTCGACGCCTTCCTCAAGGGCTGGCGCAACGGCGACCTGAGCAAGACCGGCTTCGTCACCCCGGACGGCGCCAAGATCTCCGCGAACGACGTCTTCGCCCAGCTCCAGGGGCTGACCGGCGAGCTGAAGAAGTCCTCGCTGCTGGTCTCGGCGCTGGCCAAGCCCAAGGAGACCGGCGAGATCGCCTCGGCCCCGGTCAAGCTGGACTGGACGCTGCCGGGCGGCACCCCCTGGTCGTACCAGAGCACCGTGCGGCTCACCAAGCGTGACGCGGACGGCTGGCGGGTGATCTGGGAGCCGGCCGTCGTGCACACCGAGCTGACCGCCGGCGACCGGCTCGAGCTGCGCCGCAAGAGCGCCGACCGGGCGGACGTGCTCGGCGGGGACGGCAAGCCGATCGTCACCCAGCGGCCGGTCGTCACGGTCGGCGTGACCCCGGCGAAGATCACCGACCAGGCCGCGCTGTTCAAGGAGCTCGGCAAGATCTTCAAGTCGATCGCCGTGGACGTGGACCTCAAGGCCATCGGGGAACGGGTCAAGAACGCCACCGACGACGGCGCGTTCATCGACATCGTCACGCTGCGGCGCCCGGACTACGACAAGATCCGCGATCGGGTACGCGCCCTCGACGGCACCGTCTTCGCGGAGGGCCAGCGCGAGCTGGCGCCCACCCGGCCGTTCGCCCGGGCCCTGCTCGGCCTCGTCGAGCCGGCGACCCGCGAGGACCTCGACGCCAACCCGGAGGCGCTCCAGCAGAAGGACCAGGTCGGGCACGGCGGCCTGCAGCAGCGGTACGACGTCCAGCTGCGCGGCACGCCCGGGCAGTCCGTGGTGATCGCCCGCAAGACCCCGGACGACCAGGTCGAGGACTCCCAGCTGTTCAGCACCGAGCCGGTCGCCGGCAAGCCGATCCGGACGACGCTGGACGTCGCCACCCAGAACGCGGCCGACACCGCGGTGGCGGCCGAGAAGCAGCCCAGCGCGTTGGTGGCCATCCGGATCAGCGACTCCGCCGTGCTCGCGGTGGCCAACGGCCCGGAGGGCGCCGGCGTCAACACCGCGATGACCGGTCAGGTGCCGCCCGGCTCGACCTTCAAGATGGTGTCGACGCTGGGCCTGCTGGACAAGAAGGCGGTCACCCTGGACGGCCGGGTGGACTGCCCGAAGACCAAGAAGGTCGACGGCCGCCCGTTCAAGAACTCGCACGACATGGAGCTCGGCTCGGTGCCGTTCCGCACCGACTTCGCCAAGTCGTGCAACACCGCGTTCGTCAACCTCGCCCCGAAGCTGGGCGCCGACGGCCTGCGGGACGCCTCGGCCAAGCTGGGCCTGGGCGGCCAGTGGGACCTCGGCGCGGACGCGTTCACCGGCAAGATCTCCCCGGCCGACAGCCCCACCGAACTGGCGGCGGCGACCTTCGGCCAGGGCGCGACGGCGGTCAGCCCGCTGGCCATGGCCGGCGCCACCGCGGCGGTCGCCCGCGGCCGGTTCGTCCAGCCCCGGCTGGTGACCGAGCCGGCGCCGGCGGCCCCGGCGGCCGACGGCCCCGAGCTGGCCGAGTCGTCGGTCCAGCCGCTGCGCACGATGATGCGCGAGGTGGTGACCAAGGGCACGGCCACGGACCTGGCGGACGTGCCGGGCAAGCCGGTGTCGGGCAAGACGGGTACGGCGGAGTTCAAGGACGGCGCGGAGGAGACGCACGCCTGGTTCGTGGGCTGGCAGGGCGACATCGCGTTCGCGGTCATGGTGGAGAAGGGCGGGGCCGGCGCCGAGGCGGCCGTGCCGATCGCGGCGCGGTTCCTGACCGCACTCAACAAGTAGCCGCCGGTCGGGTCAGCCGGCGTCGGCCGGCTGACCCGGGCCGACCTCGAAGGCCGGACGCTGCGCCGGAAGCGTGAAGTCATCGATGGTCCGGGGACGCAGCATGCCCGGCATGGTCGCCGGCAGCGGCTTGGAGTCCAGCAGGGGCGCCGACCCGAGCGGCCGCATGGGCCCCGGCACGGTGACGGGGTGGTCCCGGGCGGAGTCGTCGGGGTCGGTCTCCGCATCCGCCTCGGGTGCGGGGTCGGGAACGTCGGCCTCGGCCGTTTCCGTGGTGGTGTCGTCGGCTGGCCCGGTGGGGTGGTCCTCGACGGGCTCGCGGTCGTCGTCGGGGTTGGGTCCCGCGGCCTCGACCGATGCGGGCACGCTGTCGGCAGGCACGCCATCGGCGGGCACGCCATCGTCGGGCACGCCGTCGGCTTCCAGCTCACCATCGGTGGCCGGCTCAGCGTCCGAGGCGGGCTCAAAGTCCGAGGCCGGCTCAAAGTCCGACGCCGGCTCAGTGTCCGAGGCCGGCTCAGCCCGCGGATGGGCGTCGGCGTGTTCGACGGGGTCCGGATCTGCGATCAACTCGTGGCCGGGTCGCTCGAAGACCGGGTCCGGCTCATCGGCGCCGCGATCCCCGGCCGAGGCGAGGACAGCATCCGTCACGGCTTCGGCACGATCCCTGGAATCGCCCGAGTCGCCCAACGCCACCGGGTCGGCGGAATCGCGCAAATCGGCAGGATGGGCGCGGTCGGCCGGGTCGCTCGGGTCGGCAGAATCACTCGGGTCAGCCGGGTCGCCCGGATCGGCAGGATCGCTCGGGTCAGCCGGGTCGCTCGGTTCGGCAGGATCGGCCGGGTCAGCCAGATTGGCGAGGTCACCTGAATCGGCCGGGTCACCCGGATCGACGGGATCGCGGGGGTCGTCCCAATCTAGGGAATCGCGTAGTTCACCCGGTTCAGCGAGGCCGCCCAGATCAACGGAATCGCGCCAGTCGCCCGGATCGGCCGAATCACCCGGATCAGCCAGGCCACCCAGATCAACCGAATCGCGCCGCCCGCCCGGATCGACCGCGTCCCCGCCGGCGAAAGAATCAACCCCGTCGACGACATCCACCGGACCGGCGGGATCAGCCGGCTCGGCGGGATCAGCCGGACCGGCCCAGCCGAAGGCATCAGCGCCGGGCGAGTCATCCCGAATCCGACCAGCACCACCCCCGCCAACCACCTCCGACCGACGCGAGAAGGCCTCGAACTCCGCCCGATCGCGCACCGCACCCCCGGCCGCGACCCCCTCGACCTCACCGCCGCCCCCCGCGACCCCGGGCACCGTGATCTTCGACGCCGCGGACTGCCCAGCGTCTCCCCCGGCAGCCGGCTCGACGCCGGGAACAGACCCGGAACCGGCGGAAGGCGCCGGCACACCCGCCGGCACGCCGCGCTGACCGGGCGCGAGCCGTCCCGGGCCCGCCAGGTCCCGGCGCGCCGCCACCAGGTCGGGCCGGGCGTCGACCAGCTGCGCCGGCTTCAGTCCCGCCACGATCGCCGAGGTGATCTCCTCGGCGTACTGGCCGTCGGGGTCGTAGTCGGGGTCGAAGACGGTGATCTCCACGCCCAGGCAGTGCGGCGACCCGACCAGCCCGGCCAGCAGGATCTCCAGCTCCGGGAAGGCGATGCCGCCCGGCTCCGGCGCGTCCACCGCCGGCATGACCGCCGGGTCCAGCACGTCCACGTCGATGTGCACCCAGTAGCCCGCGCAGTCGACGAGCTGGTCGCGGGCCCACTGGGCGCTGCGGGCGGCGCCCTCCACGCGCAGGGTGGGCACCGGGCGCGTGACGATGCCCGCCGCCTGCAGGTCGAGCCGGTATTCGTCCTGGGCGCGGATGCCCATCACCACCACGTCGATGTCGCGGTAGTACGGTCGCCGGCCCTCCATCGCCGCCAGGTCGGTCTGCCCCCGGCCGGTGACCAGCGCCAGGTCCTCGCCGGCCGCCGCGCCCACGTACGACGCGTTGCCGGGGTGGCGGAAGTCGGAGTGCCCGTCCACGAAGACCAGGCCGATCCGGCCGCCGACCGCCTCGCCCAGGCGGTGCATGGCCAGCGCCGAGCCGAGCACGATGGAGCAGTCGCCCCCCAGGACCACCGGGAACTCGCCCTGGTCGAGGATGGCGCCGATGCGGTCGGCCAGCTTGCGGGAGTACGCCGAGATCTCCGGCGCGTGGCACACCCCGTCGCCCGGCCGCCAGTCGCCCGGGTCGTACCGGGGCGGGGTCAGGCAGCCGGCATCGCGGGCGTTGAGCCGGCGCAGCAGGCCGTGGTCGCGGAGGGCTCCGGGCGCTTTGGCGCAGCCCGGCACCGACGTCGCCGTCGGCGGGCGCAGGCCGAGGTTGGACGGTGCGTCGAGCACGGCGATGCGGCGCATGGAGCCCCCCGTACTGCCTAGAAGAGCGCGCGGGCCAGCGCGCGCCGCGCGCTCGCCACGGCCGAGTCGTCGGGTCCGGCCACAGTGAAGAGTGACAGCAGATGCTTGCGGACGCTGTCCCGCTCGTCGCCGCTGGACCGCCGCACCGCCGCGACCAGCCGCTCGTACGCCTCGGGGGCCTGCCCGCTGAGGACCTCGATGTCCGCGGCGAGCTGCTGCGCCTCCAGGTCGTCGGGGTCGGCCGCGGCCCGGGCCAGCGCCTTCTCGGCGTCCACGCCGGTGACCCGGCGGTAGAGCTCGACCTGGGCCAGGCCGGACTCCGCCGCGTGGTCCTGCGGCGACTCGGCCAGGATCTTCCGGTACGCCGCCTCGGCCGCGTCCAGGTCGCCGGTCATCATCGCGTCGTCGGCCGCGTCGAGCCGCGGGTCCTCGGGGGCCGCGACCTCCACGCCGCCGGCCTTGAGCACCGCGTCGACGTACTGCCGGATCTGCGTCTCCGGCAGCACGCCGGTGAAGCCCTCGACGAGCTGGCCGCCGACGACCGCGATCACCATCGGGATGCCCTGCACGCGCAGCGCCTGGGCGAGCCGCGGGTTGGCGTCCACGTCCACCTTGCCGAGCACCCAGCTGCCGCCGCCCTCGGCCGCGAGCTTCTCCAGGACCGGGGAGAGCTGCTTGCACGGCTCGCACCACTCGGCCCAGAAGTCCAGGATCACCGGGGTGGTCATGGACAGTTCGAGGACGGTCGTCTGGAAGTTCGCTTCGGTCACGTCGATGACCACGGGCGGCGCACCACCCGGGTTGGCGGGCGCGGCGGGGCTCGCGGCCGGCCCGGCGGGGCCCGCGGGCGCGGGCTTGCTCGCGGGGCGCAGTGCACCGAGATCGACCGCGCCGCGGGTGAAGATCGACGGAGTGGTCCGTGGGTCGCTCATGGTTACCTAGTCTCGCACGCGCGCCGGACTGTTCGCGTCGCCGCCGGGCTGGTGATATCGGACGTCACAGCCGCTCCGTCCGATCACCAAGGGCCTAGAAGCGGGCCGGTTCCCGGTAGCTGCCCCACTCGCCCTTGAGCGCCGCGCAGATCTCGCCCAGGGTGGCCTCCGCGCGCGCCGCGTCGAGCATCGCGGGGATCATGTTCTCCTTCGTCCGGGAGACCTCCACGAGCCGGTCGAGCGCGCGCTGCGTCCGTACCGGATCACGCCCGGCCTTGCGCGCGGCCAGCTCGCGCTTCTGTTCGATCTCGACCTCGTGGGAGACCCGGAGGATCTCCAGGTCCTTGGCCACCGTGCCGGTGTGCACGTTGACGCCGACGATCCGCTTCTCGCCCTTCTCCAGGGCCTGCTGGTAGACGAACGCCGCCTCGGCGATGTGGCTGGTGAACCAGCCGTCCTCGATGCCGCGCAGGATGCCCGCGGTCATGCTGCCGTCCTCGCCGAGCTCGCGGATGCGGGCGAAGATCTCCTCCGCCTCGGCCTCGATGCGGTCGGTGAGCGCCTCGACGTACCAGGAACCGCCGAGCGGGTCCGCCACGTTGGTCACCCCGGTCTCCTCCATCAGCACCTGCTGGGTGCGCAGGGCGATCTCGGCGGACTCGTCGGTGGGCAGGGCCAGGGTCTCGTCGAGGGCGTTGGTGTGCAGCGAGTTGGTGCCGCCGAGGACCGCGGCCAGCGCCTCGACCGCGGTGCGCACCACGTTGTTGACCGGCTGCTGGGCGGTCAGCGAGACCCCCGCGGTCTGCGTGTGGAACTTGAGCCAGAGGGCCTTCTCGCTGGTCGCGCCGTACTCGTCGCGCAGGTGCCGGGCCCAGATCCGGCGGGCCGCGCGGAACTTGGCGATCTCCTCGAAGAAGTCGACGTGCGCGTCGAAGAAGAAGCTCAGCCCGGGCGCGAAGGTGTCCACGTCCAGCCCGCGCGACAGCCCCAGCTCGACGTAGCCGAAGCCGTCGGCCAGCGTGTACGCCAGCTCCTGCGCGGCGGTCGAGCCGGCCTCACGGATGTGGTAGCCGGAGACGCTGAGCGGCTTGTATTTCGGGATCTCGGCGGCGCAGTACTCCATCAGGTCGCCGATCAGGCGCAGGTGCGGCTCGGGGGCGAACAGCCACTCCTTCTGCGCGATGTACTCCTTGAAGATGTCGGTCTGCAGGGTGCCGTCGAGCTTGCCGATGTCGGCGCCCTGCCGCTCGGCGGCGACCAGGTACATCACGAAGATCGGCACCGCCGGGCCGGAGATGGTCATGCTGGTGGTGGTGCGCTGCAGGTCGATGCCGTCGAACAGCACCTCCATGTCGGCGGCCGAGTCGATCGCGACCCCGCAGTGGCCGACCTCGCCCAGCGATTCCGGCTCGTCGGAGTCGCGGCCCATCAGCGTCGGCATGTCGAAGGCCACGCTCAGGCCGCCACCGCCGGCGGCGAGGATCATCTTGTACCGCTCGTTGGTCTGCCGCGCGTTGCCGAACCCCGCGAACTGGCGGATGGTCCAGGTGCGGCCGCGGTACCCGGTGGGGTAGAGACCCCGGGTGTACGGGAACTCGCCCGGCCAGCTGATCCGGTCGAAACCGGCGTAGCTGTCGCCCTCGGCGGGCCCGTACACGGGCTCGACGGGCATCCCGGACAGCGTGGTGAAGTCTGCGTCCCGCTTGCGGGCGGCGTCGTAGCGCTGCTGCCAGCGCTCCCGGCCGGCGGCGATGTCGGCTGCGTCCATGGCGCTCATCGTAGGCCCAGAGCTGAACGATCGCTAAGGGCCCGGGGGATCTTCTCTCACGGAAGCTATGACGAATTCGGCATGTTCACAGAATGCTCGTGAATCGGTAGATCTACCTGTGTGGCTACCGCCACGGTCCCCCACCGTTCAGGAGTCCCCGTGAAACGATCCCTCGCTGCTGTCGGCTCCGCCCTGCTCATGGGCGGCCTGCTGGCGGGCTTCGGCGCCACCTCGGCCGCGGCCGCGCCGGACCCGCTCTCCCCCTCCGCGCACCGCGCGGCCCTCAAGGCCGCCGCCGGGGACGCCTTCGCCGTCAAGGCGACGGCCCGGGACGCCGACGGTACGAGCCACGTCCGCTACACCCGCACGTACGAGGGCCTGCGGGTGCTGGGTGGCGACGTGGTGCTGCACGGCACCAAGGACGGCGCCTTCCGCCAGGCCTCCGTCGGCCTCGGCGCGCCGCTGACCCTGAGCACCACCCCGAAGCGCACCGCCGCCACCGCCGGCGCGGCCGCGCGGGCCCACTTCACCGGCACCGTCGCCGCCGTGGGCACGCCGGAGCTGGTCGTCGACGCCACCGCCGGCGCCGGCACGCTGGCCTACGAGACCGTGGTCGAGGGCTTCGGCGCGGACGGGCAGACGCCGTCCAAGCTGCACGTGGTCACCGACGCGAACACCGGCGCGGTGCTCAGCTCCTGGGACACCGTCGAGACCGCCACCGGCAACAGCGTCTACTCGGGCACCGTGTCGATCAACACGACGCAGGTCTCCACGTCGAGCTACAGCCTCAAGGACGCGGCGCACGGCAACGGCACCACCTGCGACATGAACAACAAGACCTCGGGCACGTGCACGCTGTTCACCGACGCGGACAACGTGTGGGGCACCGGCGCCACCTCCAACCGGCAGTCGGCTGCGGTGGACGCGCACTACGGCGCGGCCAAGACGTACGACTACTACAACACCACGTTCGGCCGGAAGGGCATCTTCAACAACGGCACCGGCGTGCCGTCGCGGGTGCACTACGGCAGCGCGTACGTGAACGCGTTCTGGGACGGCTCGTCGATGACCTACGGCGACGGCAGCGGCAACACCCGCCCGCTGGTCTCGCTGGACGTGGCCGGCCACGAGATGTCGCACGGCGTCACCGAGCGCACCGCCAACCTGACCTACTCCGGTGAGTCCGGCGGCCTGAACGAGGCCACCAGCGACATCTTCGGCACGATGGTCGAGTTCTCGGCGGCCAACTCCGCCGACGCCGGCGACTACCTGATCGGCGAGAAGATCAACATCAGCGGCAACGGCAAGCCGCTGCGTTACATGTACAACCCCACGCTGGACGGCAAGGGCATCGGCTGCTGGTCGAGCACCACGAAGAACGTCGACGTGCACTACTCCTCCGGCGTCGGCAACCACTTCTTCTTCAACCTGGCCGAGGGCAGCGGCGCGACCGCGTACGGCACCTCGCCGCTGTGCGGGTCGGCCACCGCGGTGACCGGCATCGGCCGCACCAAGGCCGCCGCCATCTGGTACCGGGCGCTGACCACCTACTTCACCTCCAGCACCAACTACAAGGCCGCCCGCGGCTACACCCTCTCCGCGGCGACCGACCTCTACGGCAAGTGCGGCACCGAGTACAAGGCCGTGCAGAAGGCCTGGACCGCGGTCAACGTGACCGGCACGGACGCGGCCTGCTGATCCGAGCACCGAGTCGATGCCCGGCGGCGCGAGCAGCGCCGCCGGGCATTACCTTGTCGCCATGAAGATCATTCGGCTCCTCGCCGTGGCCGCGGTCGTCGCGGGCGTCGTGCTCACCGCCGCCGGACCGGCCACCGTCACCGGCCTGCTGCCGTTCTTCACCATCCAGAGCAACGTCGCGTACGGCGTCTTCGCGGCCTGGGCGGCGTTCCGGGGCCGGGCCACCCCGCCGGCGCTCAAGGGCGCGGTCACCCTCTACGTCGCGATCACCGGCCTGGTCTACCACCTGGTGCTCACCAATCCGGCCAGCGGCTTCGCCGTCACGGAGGCGCAGCGGGACCTGCCGGAGGCGATCGGCAACCAGCTCCTGCACACCGTGGTGCCGCTGCTGGCGGTGCTGGACTGGCTGCTGTTCGACGAGCGGGGCCGGTTCCGCTGGCGCCACGCGCTCTACTGGCTGGCCTTCCCGCTCGGCTACCTGGCGTTCGCGCTGATCCGGGGGCTGATCGTGGACCGGTACCCGTATCCGTTCATCGACGTGAACGACCTCGGCTACGACGGCGTCTCGATCAGCGCGGCCGGCTTCGCGGTCGCGTTCTGGATCCTCGGGCTGCTCTTCGTGGCGATCGACCGCTGGGGCGGCCGGCTGCTCCGCCGGCGCCGCGCCGCGGAGCAGGTGACCGCGGAGCAGGTAACCGGGGAGAGCCCAGTTACTTGATGCCGTTCTCCTTGCACAGCGCGGCGAAACGACCCGCGCAGACCGCCTTCTTCTCGGCGAACCCGTCCTTGATGACCAGGTTGACGTTGGTCTTGTCGATGGCCGTCGGCGGCAGCAGCTTGGCCGGGACGTAGGAGCCCGACTCGGGGTCCTTGACCCCGCGGCCCTCCACCACCGGCTTCTGGCCCTTGTACAGCTTGATGGCCAGTTCGGCCGCGGCGTCGGCCTCGAGCTTGATCCGCTTGTAGACCGTCATGCACTGGTCACCGGCGAGGATGTTCTGCAGGCCCTGGACCGTGGCGTCCTGCCCGGTCACCGGGATGTCGCCGTTCCGCTTGTCCTTCTTGAGGATCTCGATCGCCGCGTTGGCCAGGCCGTCGTTGGCGGCCAGCACCCCGTCGATCTGCTCGTTGGTCTGCTCCCACATCTCCTTGAAGACGGTGCCGGCCTCGTCGTTGTCCCAGTCGGCGACCGACTGGTCCGGGCCCTTGAGGTAGCTGCCGTCGTCGTACTTCTCCTGCAGGACCGCGTCGTAGCCGCTCTTGAACTCGCTCGCGTTGTTGTCCGTCGGCGAGCCGTTGAGGTCGGCCACCAGCGGCAGCTCGGCCTTCTTGGCGGCGAGGCACTTGACCAGGCCCTCGCCCTGGAGCTTGCCGACCGCGACGTTGTCGAAGCTGACGTAGTAGTCGGCGCCGCCGTTGAGGGTCAGCCGGTCGTAGTCGATCGTCTTGACGCCGGCGGCCTTGGCCTTGTTGAGCACGGTCTTGCCGGTGCCGGAGTCCAGGTTGACGGTGATCAGGACCTTCACCCCGCTGGCGATCATGCCATCGGCGATCTGCCCGAACTTCACCTTGTCGCCCTGGGCGTTCTGGATGTCCACCGGCACGTCGGCCGCGTCGAAGGCCGCCTTCAGCAGCTTCGGGTCGTCGGTGCCCCAGCGCTGCGAGGACTTCGTGTCGGGCAGGATCACGCCGACCTTGCCGCCGCCTGTGCCGGCCCGGGTGTTGCCGCCGCCGGCGCTGTCGGTGGCACCGTCGTCGTCGGTGCAGCCGGCGGCCGCACCGAGGGTGAGCACTCCCACCGCAACCACAGCGAACATCTTCGTACGCATCAGGACTTCCTCCCGGGCAGAGGGCGGCAAGGTTACCAGGCATCCGCGCTGCGTAACCCGCTGATCCACAGCACAACTGAATGGATGCGCCGCACTACCGAAAGTCACTGGTGGCCGGCTCGCGGCGGGCCTCCTTGACCGCGTACATGGCCATGTCGGCGGCGTGCAGCAGGCTGTCCGGATCGTGCTCGCCGTGCCGGCCGGCCGCCATGCCGACGCTGGCCCGCAGCGGCACTTCGGCGGCGCCGATCCGGACGGTGCCCAGCAGGCCGTCGGCCAGCGCCCGCACCACCTCGGCGCCCCGGCCGGCCGACAGCCCGGGCATCAGGACGGCGAACTCGTCACCGCCCAGCCGGGCGACGGTGTCCCCGGCGCGGACCCCGGCGCGCAGCCGGCGGGCCACCTCGATCAGCAGCTGGTCGCCGGTCGCGTGCCCGAAGACGTCGTTGACCGGCTTGAAGTCGTCGAGATCGATGAGGAACACCGTCACCGGCCCGGCCGCGAGCCCCTCGTGCAGCCGGCGCATGAACAGCCCGCGGTTGGCCAGGCCGGTGAGCGCGTCGTGGTAGGCCAGCTCGGTGAGCCGGGCGGTGAGCTGGTCACGCTCGCGCAGCAGCTCGGTGATGTGCCGGAACGCGTTGAGCTGGCGCCCGATGACCAGCCCGGTGGTCACCATCGCGCCGCTGCCCACCACCCACGAACGCGCGTCCAGCCCGCGGGTCAGGAGCACGGCCACGGTCAGGGCCCACACGGCGGCCATCCCGGCGTACGGCAGCACGCTGTAGGGCCGGTCCACCTCCCGCCCGGCGGGCTGCGCCGCGTGCTGCGCGCCGCGCTGCTGGGCCCGGGCCACCAGGGCGACGAGCGTGCTGGCGACCACGTTGGCCGCCAGCAGCCAGGGGGTGTACCGCCAGGTCAGATAGACCGAGCCGGGCACCGACTGGAGCACGGTCTGCAGGACCGCCGCGACGCCACCGGCGATCCCGCACATCCGGGTGAACGGGGCCCGCCCGCTGAGCAGCAGCCGCAGCACCGCGAAGATCGCCACCAGGAAGACCCCGGGCATCACCAGCAGGGCCGCGACCAGGCCGAGGGCCCAGCCCGCGTCGTGCGGCCCGGCCGGCGCCTCGACCAGCCAGAGGCCGAACGTGGTGGCCGCGGCCAGCACCGTGGCCGCGTCGAGGCGCAGCCGGGCCCGCGCGCTCTCGGTCATCTCCCCCAGCGGGTACCGGAGCAGGCCGGCGACCAGCAGCACCATCCCCACCGCGACGGAGCCGTACTGCAGTTCCGTGCCGACCAGCGACTCGGGCGCCAGCGGGGCCCGGACCACCGCGACGAGCTGGGCCAGGTCGCCGACGACGAAGGCGGCGCCGCCCGCGGCGAAGTACCGCCAGAGCCGCCGGGCGGCCGGCGCCCCGATCCGGGCCAGCTGCCCCGAGGTCACCGCGAAGCTGACGTGCACCGCGGTCATGAGCAGCCAGAAAACCAGCACCTGGGGGCCCGTGCCGGCCCGCCGCAGGCCGAAGCCGACGACCGCGGTCAGCGCGAGCAGGATCAACGCCACGGCCAGCGGGTCGGCGCGCAGCCCCGGACGTGCGTTCCGCCGGTGCATGATCACCTCACTCGTCGGTCCTTACCGTGGGCCAGCCGGTACGGCTCAACGGTTTGTCGGCACAGCGGCGGCGCGGATGAGGGTTTCAGCCGATCCGGTGGTCGAGGATCCAGGCCGCCGGATCGCCCTTGCGGTGCAGCAGGCGCAGGGCCGGCGGCATCAGCGCGTCCCGGACGAGCGCGCCGACCCGCCCCGCCGTCTTGGTGCTGCCGCTGCGCCGCCCGTACGCGACCACCTTTTCCACCCGGTCGCGGCGCAGCTGCTCGTAGTCGGCCAGCGCGGCCGCCACGTCCGAGCGGGCCCGCAGGCAGCGGCCCAGCGTCACCGCGTCCTCGATCGCCATCGACGCGCCCTGTCCCGAGGACGGCGAGACGGCGTGCGCGGCGTCGCCGATGAGGATCGTGCGGTCGTCCCGCCAGACCGGCACCCGGGGCAGGTCCCAGGTGTTCCACGGGCCGACGATCTCCGCGCTGGCCCGGATCAGCGCGGCCGCCGGCGCCGCGTCGCCGGCGAACAGCTCCAGCAGCTCCGCCCGCCAGCCGGCCGGGGTGAACTCCTCCGGCTCGACGGGCCGGCGGCGCGGCGGGTTGGCGAACCACCACACCGAGTCGCCGGGGGCCGCGACCCAGCCGAAGAACGCCCGCCGCCCGAACGCCATCTGCATGACGCCGGGCTCGGGCCGCAGCGCCGCGCCGACCGGGCCGGCCGTGAAGCCACCGGCGTTGAGCAGGCCCAGGTAACGGGGGGCGGGCGCGGCCGGGTCCAGGGCCGCCCGGGTCCGCGAGTGCAGGCCGTCCGCGCCGACCAGCAGGTCGCCGCCCGCGGTGGTGCCGTCGGCGAAATGGGCGGTCACGCCGGTCGGCGAGCAGGTGCGGCCGGTGAGCCGCTTGCCGTACGCGAGCGGGATGCCACGCCGCTCGACCTCGGCGCGCAGGGCCCGGTAGAGGTCGGCGCGGCGGATCGTCGTGGTGGTGATGCCGTCCGGGTCGGGGCCGCCCAGGGGCAGCCGGGCCAGCCGGCGGCCCGCGGCGTTGCGCAGGTCCAGGGTGGGCGTCGGGAAGCCGGCGGCGAAGATCCGGGCCGGGTCGAGGCCGAGCGTGCGGAGGGCGGCCAGGCCGTTCACGGCGACGGTGACGAACGCGCCGCGCTCGTCGGCCCCGGCGTCGCGGGCTTCGTGGATGGCCGGGGCGAACCCGGCGTCGTGCAGGGCGAGGGCGGCGACGGCGCCGGCGATGCCGCCACCCGCGACCACGGCTGTCTTAGTCATAGAATGAATATGCATCTTATGACTAGCGTGAGGCAACCCCGGGAAACCCCTAGGCTGGGCCCATGACGTCTGCGGAGCCGCGCCGGTCCACGCTGGCGATGGTGCTGCTGGCCCTGCTGCTCGAGGCACCCATGCACCCGTACCGGATGCAGCAGATGATCAAGGACCGCGGGCAGGACCAGCTGGTCAACGTGGCCCAGCGCAACAGCGTCTACCAGGCGCTGGACCGGCTGGTCCGGGACGGGCTGGCCCGGCCCGGCGGCACGGCGCGCGAGGCCGGAAGGCCCGAGCGGACCGTCTACGAGATCACCGCGGCCGGCGAGGCGACCCTGCGCCGCTGGCTGACCGCGATGCTGCCGGCGCCGGCCCGGGAGTTCCCCGAGTTCCCGGTCGCGCTGGCCTTCCTGCCCATCCTCGACCCGGCCGAGGCGGCCACCCTGCTGGAACGCCGGATCGAGGCGCTGGCCGGGAAGGTGACGCAGCTCGAACAGCAGGCGCCGCCCGGCCTGCCCCGGCTCTTCCTGATCGAGGACGAGTACCGCGCCACCCTGCTGCGCGCCGAGCTGGGCTGGCTGCGGGCGCTGGTCGACGACCTGCACACCGGACGGCTCAGCTGGGATGAGAACCTGATCGCGGAGACGCTCGCCGACTTCGGCTA
>NZ_BOMQ01000079.1 GCF_016862275.1 Actinoplanes nipponensis
ACAGTCGAGGGCCTTCCCCTATGGGGTTGGCCCTCGGCTGCTTTTGTGCGTCAGGGCCCTAGTAGCGTTGGATGGGCGCGCGTGACGTGCGCCCCCGCGCCCGGTGGTAGCAGGGCCGGCACCTGAACGATGTGCACCACCCGTAGTGATCTGTTCTGTACTTGATGTGCTCCGGCGGCCCCGCCGACGTTGTGAGGGCCTCGCCGAACTTGGAAGGACTTGACCCGTGAACCCAGGACCGCAGGACGGCGGCTCCAGCAAGCGCGACGACGAAGGCCGGGACGGCCGCGGTCGCGACGGAGGCCCCGGCGCGAACCCCCGCGGTGACCGGGGAGACCGAGGCGCCCCCCGCCGCGAGGGCGGCTTCCGCGCCGGCGGCGACCGGGGCGGCTTCCGAGGCGGCGACCGCGACCGGGGCAGCTCCTCCGGCGGCGGCGACCGGGGCGGTTTCCGGGGCGGCGACCGCGATCGCGGTGGCTACCAGGGCGGCGACCGTGGCGGTTCCTCGGGCGGCTTCCGCAGTGGTGGCGACCGTCCCCAGGGCGGCGGCTACCAGGGTGGCGGCGACCGGGGCGGGTTCCGTAGCGGTGGCGACCGTCCGCAAGGTGGCGGCTTCCGTAGCGGTGGCGACCGTCCGCAAGGTGGCGGCTTCCGTAGCGGTGGCGACCGTCCGCAGGGCGGCGGCTTCCGCAGTGGCGGCGACCGGGACCGCGGCGGCTACCAGGGCGGCGGCAACCGTGACCGCGGCGGCTACCAGGGTGGAAGCGACCGCGGCGGTTCCTCCGGTGGCTTCCGCAGTGGTGGCGACCGTCCCCAGGGCGGCGGCTACCAGGGTGGCGGCGACCGGGGCGGGTTCCGCAGCGGTGGCGACCGGCCTCAGGGCGGCGGCTTCCGTAGCGGTGGCGACCGGCCGCAGGGCGGCGACCGCGGTGGTTACCAGGGTGGCGGCGACCGGGGCGGCTTCCGCAGTGGCGGTGACCGTCCGCAGGGCGGTGGCTTCCGCAGTGGCGGCGACCGTGGTGGTTACCAGGGTGGTGGCGACCGTCCGCAGGGCGGCGGCTACCAGGGTGGCGGCGACCGGGGCGGCTTCCGCAGCGGTGGCGACCGTCCGCAGGGCGGTGGCTTCCGCAGTGGCGGCGACCGTGGTGGCTATCAGGGTGGCGGCGACCGCGGCGGGTTCCGTAGCGGTGGGGACCGGCCTCAGGGCGGCGGCTTCCGTGGCGGCGACCGCGACCGTGGTGGGTTCCGCAGCGGCGGGGACCGTCCCCAGGGCGGCGGCTTCCGTGGCGGCGACCGTGACCGCGGTGGCTACCAGGGCGGCGATCGTCAGCAGGGCGGCGACCGTGGCGGTTACCAGGGTGGCGGCGACCGGGGCGGGTTCCGCAGCGGTGGCGACCGTCCGCAGGGCGGTGGCTTCCGCAGTGGCGGCGACCGTGGTGGCTATCAGGGTGGCGGCGACCGCGGCGGGTTCCGTAGCGGTGGGGACCGGCCTCAGGGCGGCGGCTTCCGTGGCGGCGACCGTCCGCAGGGTGGCGGGTACCAGGGTGGCGGCGACCGGGGCGGATACCGCGGTGGCGAGCGCTCCGAGGGTGGCCCGCGCAGCAGCTTCCAGGGTGGCTCCGGTGGTTACCGGGGCGACCGCCCGCAGGGCGACCGCGGCGGCTACCAGGGTGGCGGCGACCGGGGTGGCTTCCGTGGGGGCGACCGGCCGGGCAACCGCACCGACGGCGGCTTCCGCGGCGACCGTGACCGTCCGCAGGGTGACCGTCCGCAGGGTGGCGGCTTCCGTGGCGGCGACCGTCCGCAGGGCGGCGGCTACCAGGGTGGCGGCGACCGGGGCGGATACCGCGGCCAGCGGGACGACCGCGGCACCACCGACCGCGGCCCCCGCGCCGGCGGCTTCCACGAGCACACCCCCCGCGACGACCGTGGGCCCCGCGACGACCGCGGACCGCGCGACGACCGCGGGTTCCGCGATGACCGGGGACCGCGCGACGACCGGGGACCGCGCGACGACCGGGGACCGCGCGACGACCGCGGACCGCGCGACGACCGCGGACCGCGCGACGACCGCGGACCCCGGGACGACCGCGGGACGCGTACGGAGCACGCCGCGCGGGACGACCGGGCGCCGCGGGACGACCGCGGTCCCCGTGGTGAGCGTGGCTACGAGCAGCCCGACCTGCAGCAGCCCGCGTTCCAGGCGCCGGAACTGCCCGAGGACGTCGTGGCGACCGACCTCGACAAGGAGGTTCGCGCCGAGCTGCTGAGCCTGTCGCGGGACACCGCCGACCTGGTCGCGCGCCACCTCGTGGCCGCCGGGCAGATCATCGACGAGGACTCCGAGCTGGCCCTCCAGCACGCCATCGCGGCGCGGCGGATGGCCTCCCGGATCGCCGTGGTGCGGGAGGCCGTCGGGCTGGCCGCGTACGCCGTGGGGGACTGGACCACCGCGATCGCCGAGCTGCGCACGTACCACCGGATGACGGGCCGGCAGACGCACCTGGCCGAGCTGGCCGACTGTGAGCGCGCCCTGGGTCGCCCGGAACGGGCGATCGATCTCTTCCGCGGCGCCGACAAGGACACGCTGGACAAGGCGGGCGCGATCGAGCTGCTGATCGTGGCGGCCGGCGCCCGCGGTGACCTCGGTCAGCACGACGCGGCCGTGGCGATGCTGCAGGTGCGGGAGCTCACCGCCGACGAGGACGCCGAGTGGGCGGTCCGGCTGCGGTACGCCTACGCCGACGCCCTGCTCGCCGCCGGCCGGCGGGACGAGGCGCGGGAGTGGTTCGCCCGGGCCGCGGCCGCCGACGAGGACAACCTGACCGATGCGGCGGAGCGGCTGCTCGAGCTCGACGGCGTCACCATCGAGGGTGACGACCCCGAGGACGAGCCGGACGAGGACGCGCCCACCACGGCCGTCGCGGAGGCAACCGACGAGGACGACGAGGACGAGGACGAGTCGGCGGAGGACCAGGACGACGACGGTGCTGTGCCGGTCGAGGCCGCCGAGGCCCTGGTCCGGGCCGAGGACGGCGCCGACCTCGCCGAGGCCGGGACCGCCGACCCGGTCGTTCCTGCCCCCGCCGGAGCCGGGACCGCCGACGCGGTTGTTCCTGCCCACGCCGGAGCCGGGACCGCCGACGCGGTCGTCCCGGCCGAGGTGGGCGAGGCGCTGGTCCGGGCCGAGGACGGCGCCGATCCTGCCGCCGTCGACCCCGCCGACGCGGAAGCCGGCCAGGCGGACGAGAAGACCGGCGAGGGCGTGGCGAAGGGCGACCAGGAGCCCGGCGCGTGAGCCTGGTCGAGGCGTACGACCTGGTCATCTTTGACCTGGACGGCGTCATCTACCTAATCGACAAGCCGATCGACGGTGCGGCCGAGGCGGTCGAGCGGCTGCGCTCGGCCGGCACGGCGATCGCGTACGCGACCAACAACGCGTCGCGGCGGGCCCCGGACGTCGCCGCTCTGCTCACCGGCATGGGTGTTTCCGCCGCCGCCGACGAGGTGCTGACCTCGGCCGGCGCGGCGGCCACCATGCTGGCCGAGCGGCTGCCCGCGGGCGCGCCCGTGCTGGTGGTCGGCGCTGAGGCGTTGCGGGCCGAGGTTCGCGACGCCGGCCTCACCGTGGTCGAGCGGTTCGAGGACGAGCCGGCGGCCGTCGTGCAGGGCTACGGGCCGGACGTCGGCTGGAAGATCCTGGCCGAGGCGTCCCTGGCCGTGCGGGGCGGTGCGCTGTGGATGGCCACCAACACCGACCGCACCCTGCCGAGCCCGCGCGGTCCGCTGCCGGGCAACGGCTCGCTCGTCTCGGTGCTGCGCACGGCGCTGGACCGGGAGCCGGACGTGGTCGTGGGCAAGCCGGCGCCGGCGCTGTTCGAGACCGCCGCGTCCCTGTCGAAGTCGCAGCGGCCGCTGGCCGTCGGCGACCGGCTGGACACCGACATCGAGGGCGCGGTCGGCGCCGGCATGGACAGCCTGCTGGTGCTGACCGGCGTCAGCGGGCCGGCGGAGCTGCTCGCGGCCCCGCCGCAGCGGCGCCCCACGTTCGTGTCGGCGGACCTGTCCGGGCTGTTCGGCGAGGCCTCCGCGGCGCGGATCCCGGCCGCCGGCGACGAGCTCGGCGGCTGGCGGCTGACCGGCGGCAAGCTCGACGGTTCGGGCGAGCCGGTCGACGCGCTGCGGCTGCTGGCCGGCGTCTACTGGAACGGCGGCGAGGCCGAGGCCGGCTCGGACGCGGCCCGCGAGCTGTTCTCCCGCTGGGGCCTGTAACTGCGGCTCCGCGCTGTCGTCGATCCCCCGTGGGCCCATGCCCGCGGGGGATCCGCGTGTGCGGACCGGGCCGGAGCCGCCCGGTCCGGGTCCTAGAGCAGTTTGCGCAGCTTGAGCAGGTCGAAGGGGTTGGCCTTGATGCTGACCTGGCGCGACGCGATCGCCCGGGTGACGTCGAGCCGGCCGGTGACCAGCGCGATCAGGTCGCCGCTGCCGGCGCTCAGGACGATCTTGGCCGCCGGGTCGTCGCCGTCGGTGATGTCGAGCAGGCGCCCGCCGGCCAGCCGGGCGCGGAAGGCGGCGCCCAGGTCGGTGACCCGGCAGGCGAGCGATCGGTCCAGGTCGAGCTTGCCGCGGGTCTCGGCATTCGCATCAAGCCGGGCGGCAAGGTCGTGCAGAGCCTGCCGGCACTCGTCCACGCTGGCCAATCGGTTCCTCCTCGACGACTCCACCTCGACGCTCCGCACGGTACCGCAATGCACCCACGGGTACGCCCGGTAGCGTGGCATCAGCACACGCGTGGCGCGAGCCGGAGGGGAGCAACATGCAGGACGCATGGCGGGCGTATCTGGAGATGGCACTCGGGCTGACCGAGGCGCCCCGCAAGCGGGCCCAGCAGGTGGCCGGCGAGCTCGTGAACCGCGGCGGCGCGACGGCCGCGCAGCTGCAGGGACTGGTCGAGGACCTGCTCTCGACCGGCGTGGCCAACCGGGCGGCGCTGACCAACATCGTGCGCTTCGAGGTCGACCGGGCGCTCGGGCTGGTCGGCCTGGCCACCGCCGACGAGGTGTCCGATCTGAACGGACGGGTGCGCGATCTCGAGCGGCAGCTGCGGCTGGCGCAGGCGCGTGCGGGCACGGCCGAGACCACGGCGGCCCCCGCGGCCGCCGACGTGACCCTCGCCGAGCCGGGCCCGGCCGACGTCGTCCCGCCGGCCACGAAGGCTGTGGTGAAGAAGGCGGTCGCGAAGAAGGCCGTGGCGAAGAAGGCGCCGGCGCCCAAGGCGACGCCGAACGCGATGCCGGCGGCCGCCGCGCCGACGGCGACCGCGATGCCCCCCGCCGCTGTGCCCGGGGCGGCGAAGAAGGCCGCGGGCCGGCCCGGTCCCGCGAAGTCCGCGACGCCGGGAGCGGCCCCGGTCAAGGGCACGCCCCCCAAGCCGGCGCCGAGCAAGGCGGGCCCGGCCAGGACGACGGGCCCGGCCAAGACGACTGGCCCGGCCAAGACGACGGGCCCGGCCAAGGCTGCGGGTCCGGCCAAGGTGACCCCCGCAGAGCCGGCTACCCCGCCGGGCACGGGGGCAGCACCGACCGCCGCGGTGAAGGAAGCCGCCGCCGCGACCGAGCTGCCGCCGACCGCCACGGCCAAGAAGGCCGCGCTGCCGTCCACCGCCACCGCCACGAAGAAGGCAGCCGGGCGCAAGAAGGCGACCCCGGCGACCATCGCGCCCGCGAAGGCCGCCCCCGCCAAGAGCGGCGGCACCGGTACGGCCACCCAGCCCGGTGACGCCCCCGCGAAGAGCGCACCCGCCAGGAAGGCCACCAGGAAGACCACCGACACCGCCGCGCCGGAGGCCACGCCGTGACGTACCCGAACCAGCCGCCCCGCCCCGGCCCGCCGCCCGGCGGTTTCCGTCCGGGCCCGGCGCCCGGCGGTTTCCGTCCCGGCCCGCCACCGGCGCAGCCCGCGCCGCCGGCCACCGCCGGGGTTGCGGGCAGTCCCGAGTACCGGCTGGACGCCACGGGCGGCACCGGGCACCCCGCCGTCGACGCCGTGCTGCAGTCGCTGGCCAACGCCGCCACGCTCGCCCCGAGCGACCAGATCGCCGAGTACGAGGCCGCGCACCAGGTGCTCCAGGAGACCCTGGCCAGCATCGACCGCTGACCGCCGTACCGGAGAAAAGGTGCTGATCTGATGGCCCGCCGTGCGCGTCTCGACGCCGAGCTCGTCCGCCGCAAGCTGGCCCGGTCCCGCGACCAGGCCGCCGCGCTCGTCGCGGCCGGCCGGGTGCAGGTCCGCGGCACGGTGGCGCAGAAGGTCGCCACCATGATCGACCCGGCCGACCCGGTCGTGGTCACCGGCGACGACCCGGCCACCGAGTACGTCTCCCGGGGCAGCCACAAGCTGGCCGGCGCCCTGGCCGCCTTCGCCGGGCTCGGCGTGGCCGGCCGCCGCTGTCTCGACGCCGGCGCGTCGACCGGCGGTTTCACCGACGTGCTGCTGCGCGAGGGCGCCGCGCACGTGTACGCCGTCGACGTCGGCTACGGCCAGCTCGCCTGGCCGCTGCGCACCGATGAGCGGGTCACCGTCATGGAACGCACCAACGTGCGCACCCTGACCCCCGACGTGCTCGGTGGGCCGGTCGACCTCACCGTCGCCGACCTGTCGTTCATCTCGCTGCGGCTGGTGCTGCCCGCGCTCGCCGCCTGCACCGGCCCCGGCGGCGATCTGGCGCTGATGGTCAAGCCGCAGTTCGAGGTCGGCAAGGAGCGGGTCGGCTCCGGCGGGGTCGTCCGCGATCCGCTACTGCGCGCCGAGGCCGTCCTGGACGTGGCCGCCACGGGCGCCGGGCTGGGTCTCGGCGTCGCCGGGGTGGCCGCGAGCCCGCTGCCCGGGCCGAGCGGCAACGTGGAGTTCTTCCTGTGGTTCCGCCGGGACGCGCCGCCGGTCGACGCGGCCCGGGTGCACGCCGTGGTCGCCGCCGGCCCGTCCGGCGCGGTAGCCTCCGCCGGGCCGGCGCCGATGCCGGTTTCGCACCTGTTGGAGGATTCGTGACGCGGTCCGCCTTGTTGGTCACCCACACCGGTCGCCGGCAGAGCACCCAGCACGCCCAGACCGTCGCCCGCGACCTGGTCGCGGCCGGTTTCGAGGTGCGGGTGATCGCCCAGGAGGTCGCCGATCTCGAGCTGCCGCCGGGCGTCACGCCGGTCGACGACCCGACCGCCGCGGAGGGCGTGGAGATCGTCTTCGCCCTCGGCGGGGACGGCACCTTCCTGCGCGCCGCCGAGCTGGCCCGCCCGGCCAAGGCCCCGCTGCTGGGCATCAACCTCGGCAAGGTGGGCTTCCTGGCCGAGGCCGAGCTGACCAACATCGACCAGACCGTGCGCGAGATCGTCGCGGGCGACTACACGGTGGACGAACGGCTCACGCTGGACGTCCGGGCCGAGTACGACGGCCGGCTGATCGCCGACTCCTGGGCGCTCAACGAGGTCAGCGTCGAGAAGGGCCAGCGCGCGCAGATGCTCGAGCTGCTCGTCGACGTCGACGGCCGGCCGCTGTCCCGGTACGGCTGCGACGGTGTCGTGTGCGCCACACCGACCGGCTCCACGGCGTACGCGTTCTCGGCCGGCGGACCGGTGGTGTGGCCCGAGGTGGAGGCGCTGCTGCTCGTGCCGATCAGCGCGCACGCCCTGTTCAGCAAGCCGATCGTGACCGCGCCGACCTCGACGTTCGTGATCACCGTGGACCCGTACACGTCGTTCGCGGTGCTCTGCTGCGACGGCCGGCGCACCTGGGACCTGCCGCCGGGCGCGCAGGTCACCGTGCGGCGCGGCGAGCTGCCGGTGCGCCTCGTACGGCTGCATCCGCGCCCGTTCACCGACACGCTCGTGGCCAAGTTCGCGCTGCCGGTCGACGGCTGGCGGGGGAATCGGCGCTGAGGCGGACCGGTCCGACCGGCCTCGGTGGGCAATTGTCGGTGGGCACCGATACTGTTCGCCCTGTGCTGGAGGAACTGCGCATCACCGGGCTGGGCGTCATCGATGACACGACGTTGCGGCTGACCACGGGCATGAATGCCATCACCGGCGAGACCGGCGCCGGCAAGACGATGGTGGTGACCGGGCTCGGGTTGCTCTTCGGCGGCCGGGCCGACGCCGGGCGGGTCCGCGCCGATCCGGGCCGGGCCGTGGTCGAGGGCCGGCTGCGCCTCACCGGTTCGCTCGGCGACGCGATGCAGACCCGCATCACCGACGCCGGCGGCGAGCTCGACGACGACGGTTCCGTGCTGCTCAGCCGCACGGTGACCATCGAGGGCCGGTCCCGGGCGCACGTCGGCGGCCGCAGCATGCCGGTGGCGATGCTCAGCGAGGTCGGGGAGCAGGTCGTCGCCGTGCACGGTCAGTCCGACCAGCTGCGGCTGCTGCGCCCGTCCGAGCAGCGGGCAGCGCTGGACCGCTTCGCCGGCCCCGAGCACGAGAAGCTGCTGGAGACCTACCGCGAGGCGTTCACCCGCTGGCGGGCCGTGGTCGAGGACCTGGCCGACCGGCGCCGCCACGCGCGCGAGCGCAGCCAGGAGGCCGACCTGCTGACCCTGGGCCTCGACGAGATCAGCCGGGTCGACCCGCAGCCCGGCGAGGACGACGACCTGCGCGCCGAGGTGCAGCGCCTGGAGCACGCCGAGGGCCTGCGCACGGCCGCCGCCATCGCCGCGCAGGCGCTGGCCGGGGGCGTGGAGGCCGCGGAGGAGACCGCCGACGCGACGCTGCTGCTGGGCACCGCCCGGCGCACCCTGGAGGCGCAGGCCGGGGTCGACCCGGCGCTGGGCGAGCTGGCGGCCCGGGTCGAGGAGGCCGCCACCCTGGTCGGCGACGTCGCCGCGGAGCTGTCGGCCTACCTGAGCGCGCTGGACGCCGATCCGGCCCGCCTCGAGGTCATCTACGAGCGCCGGGCGGCGCTGCGGGCGCTGACCCGCAAGTACGCCGACGACGTCGAGGGTGTCATCGCCTGGGCGGACAACGCCCGGGCCCGGCTGGCCGCGCTGGACAGCTCCGACGAGTTGCTCGAGGAGCTCGACCGGGAGCGGCTGCGCCTGGCCGGGACGGTCGGCGAGCTCGCCGCCCGGCTGACCGCCGCCCGGGTGGAGGCCGCCGGCCGCTTCTCCCAGCAGGTCAGCGTCGAGCTGGCCGGGCTGGCGATGCCGCACTCCCGGGTGGAGATCGTCGTGCAGCCGCGGACGGGCGGGCGCGACGAGCCCACCGTGCCGGTCGACGGCGCCGAGGTCGCGGTCGGCCCGGACGGCGGCGACGAGATCGAGCTGCGGTTGATCGCGCATCCCGGCGCTCCCGCGCTGCCGCTGCAGAAGGGCGCCTCGGGCGGCGAGCTGTCCCGGGTCATGCTGGCCATCGAGGTGGTGTTCGCCGGCGCCGGCGGCCCGCCGACGCTGGTCTTCGACGAGGTCGACTCCGGCGTCGGCGGTCAGGCGGCGGTCGAGATCGGCCGGCGGCTGGCCCGGCTCGCGCGCACCCACCAGGTGCTGGTGGTGACCCACCTGCCGCAGGTGGCGGCGTTCGCCGACCGGCATCTGGTGGTGGCCAAGGACACCGGCGGGGCGATCACGACCAGCGGCGTGCGCATCGTCGAGGAGACCGAGCGGGCGCGGGAGCTGGCCCGGATGCTGGCCGGCCTGCCGGACTCGGATCTGGGCATCGCCCACGCGGAGGAGCTGCTGGCGGTGGCCGACCGGGAGAAACGCGCCTGACCTGGCGTCCGGCCCGCGGGGCAATTCACACCTTTTGTCGGTGACCTTGTGCATGTCGGGTGCGGCACAGGTGAAACGGCGTGTCAGGATGGCCGGGATGCGACTTCCCACCTTGCGCCGGACCCGGAGCGTCGAACCGGGAGCCTTCTCCGGCACCGCCCGCCTCGATCGCCGGACCAAGCGCCTGGTCGGACGCCTGCGCCCCGGCGACATCGCCGTGATCGACCACGTCGACATCGACCGCGTCGCGGCCGACTCGCTGGTCGCCGTCGGCGTCGCGGCGGTGCTCAACGTCAAGCCGTCGATCTCCGGCCGCTATCCCAACCTCGGTCCCGAGGTGCTGATCCAGGCCGGCATCGTGCTCATCGACGACCTCGGCGAGGAGGTGTTCGACCGGATCAGCGAGGGCGACCTGGTCAGCATCGCCGACGACACCGTGCTGCTCGACGGCGAGCCGATCGCCAGCGGCATCCGGCAGGACTCGCAGACCGTCGCCGCCGCCATGGCCGACGCCCGCGAGGGCCTGTCCGTGCAGCTCGAGGCGTTCGCCGCCAACACCATGGACTACCTCAAGCAGGAACGCGACCTGCTGCTCGACGGGGTGGGCGTGCCCGACGTGCAGACCCGGATCGCCGGGCGGCACGTGCTCATCGTCGTGCGCGGCTACGACTACAAGGACGACCTGGACGTCCTGCGGCCCTACATCCGCGAGTTCAAGCCGGTGCTGATCGGCGTCGACGGCGGGGCCGACGCGCTGGTCGAGACGGGCTACACGCCCGACATCATCATCGGCGACATGGACTCGGTCACCGACGACGTGCTGCGCTGCGGCGCGGAGGTGATCGTGCACGCGTACCCGGACGGGCGCGCCCCGGGCCTGGACCGGGTGCACGGGCTCGGCGTGCCCGCGGTGACCTTCCCCGCCGCCGCCACCAGCGAGGACCTCGCCATGCTGCTGGCCGACGACAAGGGCGCCACGCTGATCGTCGCGGTCGGCACCCACGCCAACCTGGTCGAGTTCCTCGACAAGGGCCGCGGCGGCATGGCCTCGACGTTCCTGACCCGGCTCAAGGTGGGCGGCAAGCTGGTCGACGCCAAAGGCGTGAGCCGGCTCTACAAGCAGAACATCTCCGGCTCCTCGCTGGTGCTGCTGGTGCTGTCCGCGGTCGCGGCGATGGCCTCCGCGGTCACCGTCTCCACGGTCGGCAAGGCCTACCTCTCCGTGATGAGCGAATGGTGGGACAATCTGGTCTTCCAATTAGGACAGCTTTTCTGATCGAGGGACCAAGAGGCTTTCGGCGTGATCAACTTCCGGTACCACGTGGTGTCGCTCACCGCGGTCTTCCTCGCGCTCGCGATCGGGCTGGTGGTCGGCACCGCCGCGCTCAACGGGCCGGTCGTCGACACGCTCAAGGACCGCGTGGACGCGCTGAGCAAGGACAACAGCAACTACCGTGACCAGGCGAACCAGTACCGCGAGGAACTGAACCGCACCCAGGACTTCGCCACCGAGGTCTCGCCCGCGCTGCTCAACGGCAAGCTGACCGGCCGCAAGATCGTCGTCGTGGTGCTGCCCAGCGGGCAGGACTACGCCGAGGGCGTGACCGCGATGCTCAAGGTCGCCGGGGCCACGATCACCGGCACGGTCACCGTGCAGGACAAGTTCTTCGAGCCGGCGAACGCCTTCGAGCTGCTGGACCTGGCCGACAAGGCGTCCCAGCCGACCGTGCCCGCCGACGGCCTGCCGCTCAACAGCGACGGCGTCGAGACCTCCAGCGCGCTGCTGGCCGTGGCCCTGCTGCAGAAGGCCCAGCCGGTGACGGCCGGGGACCTCACCGCGGTGCTGGCCGCCTACACCGAGCCCGGCTACCTCAACGTCTCCGACGAGATCGTGCCCGGCGCGGAGGCCACCGTCGTGGTCTCCGGCCTGCCGCCCGTGGACCGCGACGCCGCCAAGAAGAACCAGAACGCGGTGACCCTGACCACCCAGTTCGCCAAGGACCGGCCGGTGGTCGTCGGCGGCCAGGGCATCGGCGACGGCAACCTGGTCGCCGAGATCCGCGCCGACCCGACGCTGGTCAAGAACATCTCCACGGTGGACAACGTGAGCACCGAGCAGGGCCAGCTGGCCACGGCGCTGACCGTGGTGGAGCGCGTCGTCGCCGGCAAGGTCGGCCAGTACGGCCTGTCGGCCGGCGCGACCTCGCAGGTTCCCGAGGCCGCGGGCTGACTTCGTCCACAGGGTGCGCCGGGCGCTGACCCCGACCCCCTAGACTCGGCGGTCGGCCGCCGAGGGCGCGGCCCGGCGAGGCGGGAGTACACATGGCCGGCAAGGGCGTGAAGTCGTTCGGCATCGG
The DNA here is from genome assembly GCF_016862275.1 of Actinoplanes nipponensis. Classification (GTDB taxonomy): domain Bacteria; phylum Actinomycetota; class Actinomycetes; order Mycobacteriales; family Micromonosporaceae; genus Actinoplanes; species Actinoplanes nipponensis. The sequence goes on from NZ_BOMQ01000079.1 coordinate 12,109, forward strand.
GGCCCTGGCGGCGCGCGCCGCGCTGGCCTGGATCCGGCATGATCCGCAGGCCGCTCAGCTGGAGCGGACCAACTTCCACGGCCGCACGGTCACCCTGGCGGGTGGTCCCGCCCTGGCGGCCGGCGCGACCGTCGGCGCCGCGTTCGGCGCCCCGACCCCGGCCGTGACCGCCGCCGTGGTCACCGCGGGCGCCACCGCCGGCGCGGTCGGGTTCTACGACGACCTGGTCGGCAACCGCCCGGAGCAGAAGGCCGCCAAGGGCTTCGCCGGGCACCTCGGCGCGCTGCGCGAGGGCCGGGTCACCAGCGGGCTCGTCAAGATCGTGGGGATGGGCGCGGCCGGGCTGGCCGCCGCGGCCCTGCTCACCGGCGACCCGCGGGTGCGCGCGCACCGCAGCCGACAGCGCGGCGGAGCGATGCGGGGCGCCGCCGACGTGCTGCTCGGCGCGGGCGTCATCGCCGGCACCGCCAACCTGCTCAACCTGCTCGACCTGCGCCCCGGCCGGGCGCTGAAGGCCGGCGCGCTGATCGGCGCCCCGCTGGCCGTCGGCCGCGGCGGCGGGGTGGCGGCCGGCACGCTCGGCGCCGGCGCGGCGCTGCTGCCGGCCGACCTCGGCGAGGAGATCATGCTCGGCGACGCGGGCGCCAACGCGCTGGGCGCGCTGCTCGGGGTGGCGCTGGCCGCCCGTACGGGGCCGGCCGGGCGGGCCGTCGCGCTGACCGTGCTGGCCGCGCTCACCGCGGCCAGCGAGAAGGTCAGCTTCACCAAGGTCATCCAGGACACGCCGTGGCTGCGCGAGCTCGACGCGCTGGGCCGCCGGCCCGCGGAATGACCGCAACGGCGCCCGCGCCACGCTCGGGGGCCGGGCGCATCGCCGGCGCGGCGGCGCTGATCGCCGGGCTCACCGTGCTCGCCCGCCTCGCCGGCTTCGGCCGGACCGTGGTGTTCATCAGCACGGTGCGCGACAACTCGCTCGGCGACCTCTACAACGCGGCCAACACGGTGCCGAACATCGTCTTCGAGCTGGTGGCCGGGGGCGCGCTGGCCAGCCTGGTGGTGCCGCTGCTGGCCGGGGCGGTGGCGGCGGGGGACCGGGCGCGGGTCGACGCGGTCGCCTCGGCCCTGCTGACCTGGACGCTGCTGCTGCTCGTGCCGCTGGCCGTGCTGGTCGCGCTGCTGGCCGGGCCGATCGTCGGGCTGCTGCCCGACATGCCGTCCGACGCCCAGGAGGTGGGCGCGCGCATGCTGCGGGTCTTCGCCCCGCAACTGCCGCTGTACGGGGTCGGCATCGTGCTCACCGGCGTGCTCCAGGCGCACCACCGCTTCGCCTGGCCGGTGCTCGCGCCGCTGCTGTCCAGCGTCACCGTGATGGGCGCGTACCTCACGTACGCGCTGGTGGACGGGCGGGGCACCGGGCTGGGCGGGCTGAGCACCGGCGGCGAGGTGGCGCTGTCGGTGGGCACCACGCTCGGCGTCGTGGTGCTGAGCCTGTGCCTGGTGATCCCGCTGCGTGGCCTGCGCCTGCGGCTGCGCCCGGCGCTGCGCTTCCCGGGCGACGCCGGCCGGCAGGTCGTCCGTCTCGGCTGGGCCGGCGCGGTCACCGTCGGGTCGCAGCAGCTGATGGTCGTGGTGGTGCTCGCGCTCGCGGCCGGCGACGGCGACCTGACCCGGTTCAACCTGGCCCAGGCGCTGTACCTGCTGCCGTGGGCGGTGCTGGCGGTGCCGTTGGCCACTGCCGCCTATCCGACACTGTCGGCCACCGCCGAGCGCGGCGACGAGGACGGCTACCGGGCGGCCCTGGCCGGCACGGCCCGTACGGTGGCGTTGCTGGCCTGCCTGGGCGGCGCGGCCCTGGTCGCCGTGGCCCAGCCGGTGGCCGCCCTGTTGGGCACGCCCCAGGCGGCGCCCGGCATCGTCGGGTTCGCGCCCGGCCTGCTGGGCTACGCCCTGTTCGCGCTGCTCTCCCGCGCCCTGTACGCCCGGGGCGCCACGTCGTCGGCCGCCGCGGCCACCGCTGCCGGGTGGACGGTCGCCGCCGTCGCCGCCCTGATCCTGACGGCCGTGCTGGACGACGCCGACCGGGTGCTGGCCCTCGCCCTGGCCAACAGCGTCGGCATGCTCGCCCTGGGCGCGCTGCTGGTCGCCGCCGTACGCCGCCGGGCGGGCGCCGGGGCCCTGGCGGGACTGCCGCGGGCGACCGGCGTGGGTATCGTTGCGGCCGTCGTGGCCGGACTGGCCGGCTGGGCTGTCGTCGAGGGCCTGCGGCACGTGTCCGGGTCCACCCCGGCAGGCGGGGTGAGCCTGCTCTCGGGCATGCTGGGCGGTGTCGTGGTCGTGGTCGTCTTCCTCGCGGTGACCTACCCGCTGGACCGTCACGACCTGCGGCCCCTGGTCGCCACCGTGACCGGGCGGATCCGCCGTAAACCGGCACCGGACGGGAAGGGCGCAACGTGACCGAGGCAGGGCGGGCGACGACGTGGCACGGCTCGGTCGCGCTGGTGCTGGGTTCCAGCACCGGCGGCGTCGGCCAGCACGTGGCGTCGCTGACCCGCGGCCTGCTCGCGGCCGGCTGCCGGGTGCTGGTGTGCGGCCCCGCCGCCACCGACGAGCACTTCGGGTTCGCCGCGGCCGGCGCCCAGTTCGCCCCGGTGGAGATCCCGGCCGCCCCCGGTCCGCAGGACTCCGGCGCCATCCGGGCGCTGCGCCGGGCGCTGACCGGCCGCCAGGTCGACGTCGTGCACGCCCACGGCCTGCGGGCGGCGTTCGTCGCGTCGCTGACCCGGCCCGCCGCGCCGCTGGTGGTCACCTGGCACAACGCGGTCCTCGCCCGCGGCCTGCGCGGCCAGGCGTCGGCCCTGGTCGAGCGGATCGTGGCCCGGGCCGCCACGCTGACCCTGGGCGCCTCGGAGGACCTGGTGGAACGCGCGCTGGCGGTGGGCGCCCGCCAGGCCCGCCTGAGCGCCGTCGCCGCGCCCGCCCTGGGCGCGCCCCGGCGCAGCCGCGCCGCCGTGCGCGCCGAGTTCCGGCTCACCCCGGACACCCCGCTGATCCTCTCGGTCGGCCGGCTGCACCCGCAGAAGAGGTACGACATCCTCGTCGAGGCCGCCGCCCGCTGGCGCGCCCTCACCCCGCCGCCGATGGTCGTGGTGGCCGGATCCGGGCCCAGCTACATGCAGCTGGCCCAGCGCGCCTCGGAGCTGCGCGCCAAGTTCTTCCTGCTGGGCCACCGCAACGACGTGCCCGACCTGCTGGCCGGGGCCGACCTCGCGGTGATCACCAGCGACTGGGAGGCGCGGCAGCTGTTCGCCCAGGAGGCGCTGCGGGCCGGGGTGCCACTGATCACCACGGCCGTGGGCGGGCTCCCGGGGCTGGTCGGGGACGCCGCGGTGCAGATCCCGGCGGGCGATGTGGACGCGCTGGACGCCGCGGTGCGCGAGATGCTGGCCGACCCGGCGAAGCGGGCCGACCACGCCGCGCGCGGGCCGCGGCGGGCGGCGACGTGGCCGACCGAGGAGGACACGGTGGCCGATGTGCTGGCCGCGTACGCGTCCGTGACGTCGACCGCTCGGGCAGGCCAGGGGTGAGCGACCCGACACCCCGGCCGGCTGCTTCCGATCCGACACCTGACCCGGCTGCTGCTGCCGGCCCGGCCCGGGGCCTGGCTGGTCCCGGCTCGGCTGGTTCCGGCTCGGCTGGTTCCGGCTCGGCTGTTGCCGACCCGGCTGGATCCAGCCGGGCTGATTCCGGTCTGGCTGATTCCGGTCTGGCTGATTCCGGTCCGGCTGATTCCGGTCCGGCTGATTCCGGTCCGGCTGATTCCGGCTCGGCTGATTCCGGCCGGGCTGGTCCCGGCCGCGCTGCTTCGGGCCCGGCGGTCCCTGCCCCGAAAGCCGCCGCCCGACCCGATACACCCGCGACCCCGGCGGAGAGGAACGCGACTCCGGGCGGTCCCGACGCTGCCCGGGCGGGCGGCGCTGCCGAGCCCGGCGGTGCCGTCGCACCTGGTGTCGCCCGGGCGAACGAAGCTGCCGAGCCGATCGATGCCGCTGACAGCGAGGCCGACATCACGGCGGAGTCCGACATGTCCGCCCAGGGCGAGCCCGGTCAGGCTACGGGCTCCGGCGCGGCTGAGGCGGCCCGCACCGCCAAACCCCGTCGCCCCGCCGGCCCCCGAACTCGGCAGGCCCGCGATCGGCCGCCCCGCACCGTCAAGCCCGTCCGCACCGCCCCCGAGCCCCGCGGCGGCTGGCCCACCCGCCTCCGCAACACCCTGCGGCGCGGCATCAGGCCGGACTCCGCGCCCCCCTCCCGGCAGCGGCGGGGGCGGACCTGGCTGCCGTACCTGTTGATCGTGCTGGCCGCGGCCGCCAGCATCGCCGGGCTCGCCGTGCGGCCCGCCACCGGCGCCCCGCAGGACACCGCCGACTACGTCATCCTGGCCGGCGCGGCCGGCCTGCGCTGGGACGATCTCGACCCGCAGCGCACCCCCGCGCTCTGGCAGGAGGCCACCCGCGGCTCGCTCGGCTGGCTGTCGGTGCGGTCCGCGCACTCGACCACCTGCCCGGCGGACGGCTGGCTGACCCTGGGCGCCGGCAACCACGCGATCTGGGCGAACACCCGGGTCGACGGCCAGTGTCCGCCGGTGGAGCCCGCGCTCACCCGGCCCGACGCGCTGGGGGCCAACCTGCCCGGTCTCGCCGGGGTCGTGCGGGCCAATCAGGACAATCAGCCTTACGGCGCCCTGCCGGGCGCGCTCGCCGAGTCCGTGCGCTGCACCGTGGCGGTCGGCCCGGGCGCCGCCGTGGCCGCGGCCCGGCCGTTCGGGCGGGTCGACCGGTACGCGGCCACCCTGCCCGCCGACCCGCGGCGGCTGCTCTCCTACTGCGTGCTCAGCGTGATCGACCTGGGCACCGTCACCGGTTCCGGGGCCGCCCGGCAGGCGCTGGTGGCCAAGGCCGACGCCGCCCTGGCCCGGGTCGTCGCGGCGCGCCCCGAGCGGTCCCTGATCGTGGTCGCGGGGGTCTCGGACACCGACACCACCTCGCGGCTGCACGTGGCGATCGCCGAGGGCCCGGGCTGGCGGGGCGGCTGGCTCACCTCCGCCGGCACCGGCCGCGACGGCTACCTGCAGCTGGTCGACCTGGCGCCGACCGTGCTCACCGCGCTGGGCCGGCCGCCGCCGGAGGGCCTGTTCAGCGGCTTCACCGCGCTGTCGGTACCCGGGCGCCCGCCGGACCCGGCCGACGCCGTCGGCGGGGAGAACAACGCCGACAAGCGCGCCGGCGCCCAGCTCGGCATCGCCGGGATGTTCTTCACCGGGCTGGCCGTCGTCCAGCTGCTGGTGTTCCTGCTGGTGGTGCCGTTGATGATCCGGGCCCGGCGGCATGCCGGGCCGACCGGGCCGGCGGCCGCGCCGCCGCTGCTGGTGCTCAGCGCCGAGGTGCTGCTCATCGCCCTGGCCCTGGCCATCCCGGCGGCCCTGCTGGCCGACGCGGCGCCGTGGTGGCGGGCCGGGCGGCCGGGCATCGTGTTCGCGGCGCTGACCTTCGTGCTGATGCTGGCCGGCACCGCGGCGGTGCGCCTGGCGCCGCGCTATCCGCGGACGTTGTGGCCGATCGGCGTGGTCAGCGCGGTCGCCGCCGCCGTGGTCGGGTTCGACCTGCTCACCGGCGCGCGCCTGCAGCTCAACGGCGTGGCCGGCTATTCGGCGATCGAGGGGTCGCGGTATTCCGGCGTGGGCAGCGTGGGCCTGGGTGTCTTCGTCGCCGGCATGCTGTTCCTGGCCGGCTGCGTGGCGCAGTGGGTGCGCCGGCCCTGGCGGCCCGTCCTGGTGGTGCTGGTCGGCGGTCTCGCCGTCGTGATGGTCGGTAGCCCGTACCTGGGCGCCGACCCGGTCGGCGCGATCGCCGTCACCGCGGGGGTGTGCGTGGCCGCCGCGATCAGCACCGGCGGCTGGCTGACGTTCCCCCGCTTCGCCTGGGCGGCCATCGCCGGGCTGGCGGTCACCATCGGCTTCGCCGTGCTGGACCTGCGCCGCCCGGCGCTCGAGCAGGGCAGCCTGGGGCGGGCGCTGACGGCGCTGGGGGAGGGTACGGCGGGACCGGCCATCCAGCGCGCCGCCACCTCCAACGGTCACGCCCTGGACAGCCCCCTGACGCTGCTGGCCCTGGCGGGTGTGCTGATGCTCGCCTTCAGCCAGTTCTCGCCCTGGGGCGGGCTCAACCGCGTCTTCGGTCTGCACCCGGCGTTGCGCGCGGCGCTGGCCGGCACCGCCGTGGCCACGATGATCGCCGGGGTGCTGGGCGGGGCGGCGTTCGCGGTGGCCGGGGCGGCGGCCGCGGTGGCCGTGCCGCTGGCCGTGCTGACCACCCTGCGGGTGCTCGGCCACGCCGCCGACCGGACCCGTCCGGAGGGCGGCACCGACGGCCCGGGCGGCCCCGGGCTGTCGATGCGGCCCGGTCCGGACCGGGCCGGCCCGGGCGACAAATCCGACTCGGCGGGCGTGACCGTCCGTCAGGCCTGACGCGGACACGCGTGACGACCAGCCCGAACGTTCGCGCGGCGGCGATGGTGTTACCGTGGAATCCCGTGGATGGCGCGTTCCGCCGATGAGGGTTGAGCGCCGGTCTGCACGATCGCATCTGACCGACCACGGGAGCAGGCCTTGGCTGCAACATCACGCGAGACGCGGCACATCTTCGTCACCGGGGGCGTCGCCTCCTCGCTGGGCAAGGGCCTCACCGCCTCCAGCCTCGGCAATCTCCTGACCGCCCGGGGACTGCGGGTCGTCATGCAGAAGCTCGACCCCTACCTCAACGTCGACCCCGGCACGATGAACCCGTTCCAGCACGGCGAGGTCTTCGTGACCGAGGACGGCGCGGAGACGGACCTCGACGTCGGGCACTACGAGCGGTTCCTGGACCGGGCGCTGGCCGGCAAGGCGAACGTCACCACCGGGCAGATCTACTCGTCGGTGATCGCCAAGGAGCGCCGCGGTGAATACCTGGGCGACACCGTGCAGGTCATCCCGCACATCACCAACGAGATCAAAGAGCGCATCTTCGCGATGGCCGATCCCGACGAGTACGGCCGCACCCCCGACGTGGTCATCACCGAGGTCGGCGGCACCGTCGGCGACATGGAGTCGCTGCCGTTCCTGGAGGCGATCCGCCAGGTGCGCCACGAGATCGGCCGGGACCACGTGTTCTACCTGCACGTCTCGCTGGTGCCGTACCTGGCGCCGTCGGGCGAGCTGAAGACCAAGCCGACCCAGCACTCGGTGGCCACGCTGCGCAACATCGGTATCCAGCCGGACGCGCTGGTCTGCCGCAGCGACCGGGAGATCCCGGAGAAGCTCAAGCACAAGCTGTCGCTGTACTGCGATGTCGACCGTGAGGCCGTGGTGGCCTGCCCGGACGCCCCGAGCATCTACGACATCCCGAAGGTGCTGCACCGCGAGGGCCTGGACGCCTACGTGGTGCGCCGGCTGGGCCTGTCGTTCCGGGACGTGGACTGGTCCAGCTGGGACGACCTGCTGGAGCGGGTGCACCACCCGCGCCGCACGATCACGGTGGCGCTGGTCGGCAAGTACGTCGACCTGCCGGACGCGTACCTGTCGGTGAGCGAGGCGATCCGGGCCGCCGGCTTCGCCAACCACGCCCGGGTGCAGCTGCGCTGGGTGCCCAGCGACGACTGCGACACCCCGGCCGGCGCCGCCTCCGCCCTCAAGGGCGTCGACGGCATCGTCATCCCCGGCGGCTTCGGCATCCGCGGGATCGAGGGCAAGATCAACACCTCCCGGTACGCGCGGGAGAACGGCATCCCGATCCTGGGGCTGTGCCTGGGCCTGCAGTGCATGACCATCGACGCCGCGCGCCACCTGGCCGGCCTCGAGGGCGCCAACTCGCTGGAGTTCGACGAGGGGGCCCCGCACCCGGTCATCTCCACGATGGCCGACCAGCAGGACATCGTGGCGGGCCGGGGTGACCTGGGCGGCACCATGCGTCTGGGCGCGTACCCGGCCGCGCTGGCCGAGGGTTCGCTGGTGGCGGAGGCGTACGAGAGCACCGAGATCTCCGAGCGGCACCGGCACCGCTACGAGGTCAACAACGCCTACCGGGACCGGCTGGCCAAGGCCGGCCTGCGGTTCTCCGGCACCTCGCCGGACGGGCGGCTGGTGGAGTTCATCGAGCTGGACCGCGAGACGCACCCGTTCTTCGTGGCCACCCAGGCGCACCCGGAGCTCAAGAGCCGTCCGACCCGCGCGCACCCGCTGTTCGCCGCGTTCGTCAAGGCCGCCGTGCAGTACGCGGCCGCCGACGAGCTGCCGGTCGAGGTGGCCGAGCCCGGCCCGGCCGAGAAGACCGCGGTCGCGGCGTCATGACGGCCTTCGCGCACGAGACCCTCTCGCGCACCGAGCGGTACGCCGGCCCGATCTTCACGGTGTACTCCGACCAGGTCACCATGTCGGGCGGGGGCACCGCCGGGCGGGACGTGGTGGTCAACAAGAACGCCGTGGTCGTGGTCGCCCTGGACGACGTCGACCGGGTGGTGCTGATCAAGCAGTACCGGCACGCGGTCGGCCGGCGGCTCTGGGAGCTGCCCGCCGGGCTGTGCGACGTCGACGGCGAGGACCTGGTCGTCACGGCCGCCCGGGAGCTGGCCGAGGAGGCGGACCTGCGCGCCGCCCGCTTCGACCTGCTGGTGGACCTGCACACCTCGCCCGGCTTCAGCGCCGAGACGGTCCGGATCTTCCTGGCCCGGGAGCTGACCCCGGTGCCGCCGGACCAGCTGCACGAGCGCACCGACGAGGAGGCCGACATCGAGGTCGTCTGGCGCGACCTCGACGAGGCGGTCGCCATGGTGCTGCGCGGCGAGATCACCAACGCCGCCGCGGTCGGTGGTCTGCTGGCCGCCAGCCGCGCCCGCGAGGACGGCTGGGCGACGCTGCGCCCGTCGAGCACCCCGCCGTTGTGAGTTCTGACCGGTGCGCCCGCCGCTGCGGGCGTACCGGCGTCAGGCCTTGAGAAACGCCTCGCCGGTGAGCTCCACCGAGCGCACCCGGTCGGCGATCTCCGTGGCGTAGTGCGCCACGATGACCTCGTCGGCGCCCGCGGAGGCGGCGAAGTCCGTCAGGTAGTCGCGGACCTCGTCCGGCGTGCCGACCGCGGTGTACCTGGTCATCTGGGCCAGCTGGCGCCCGTTCGGCGAGGCCAGGAACGCGTCGATCTCCGCGTCGGTGAAGTTCCGGCCGACCGCGCCCCGCGAGATCATCGCCCGGGTGCGGGCCCGGTAGGCGACCGTCATCTGCCCGACCGCGTCGTCGTGGTCCTCCGCGGCGAACACGTTGGCGCCCGCTATCACGTACGGCTCGGCGAGCTGGTCGGACGGCTGGAACGTCTCCCGGTAGATCTCGACCGCCCGGTGCAGGTGGGTGGGGGCGAAGTGCGAGGCGAACGCATACGGCAGGCCGAGCCGCGCCGCCAGCTGGGCGCCGAACAGCGACGAGCCGAGGATGTACAGCGGCACGATCTCGGGCGCCCGGGGCACCGCCTGCACGCCGGGGACGCGCGTCCGGCCGCTGAGGTAGCCCTGCAGCTCCAGCACGTCCTGCGGGAACGTGTCCGCGGCGGTGGGGTCGCGCCGCAGCGCCAGCATGGTGTTCTGGTCGCTGCCGGGGGCTCGCCCCAGCCCCAGGTCGATGCGGCCGGGGAAGAGCGTGGCCAGGGTGCCGAACTGCTCGGCGATCACCAGCGGGGAGTGGTTGGGCAGCATGATCCCGCCGGCGCCGAGCCGGATGGTGTCGGTGTGCGCGGCGATGTAGCCGATCAGCACGCTGGTCGCGGAGGAGGCGATCGACGCCATGTTGTGGTGCTCGGCGTACCAGACCCGCCGGTAGCCGCTGCGCTCGGCGGCGCGGGCGACGGCGACGCTGGCCTCGAAGCTCTCCCGGGGCGCCTGGCCGGCGGTGATCGGAGCGAGATCGAGCAGAGCCAGGGGGAGCGGGTCGGTGGCCATGACCGAATCCTCCGTCGCGCCGGTCGCGCCATCAACTCACCGCGGTCCCGCGTGACCACCGTCATGATGCGCACGACGGCGGGCGGCATGCGCTCGCCCCTCCGGCGGTGACGCGGTGTGACCACGGACACAGGAACTCGGTGTCGCGAGCGGACAGGAACGGTTGTGAACTCTTCTCAGCGGGCCCGGATACGCGCTGGCGACACCGCGGCGTTCGGGCAGCTCTTCGAGGACCATGCCCGTGCGGTGTACCGGCACGTCGTGCGGAGCAGCGGCAGCTGGAGCTCGGCCGAGGACATCGTGTCGCTGACCTTCCTGGAGGCCTGGCGGCTGCGCGGCAGCCTGCGGCCCGACGGCGACAGCGTGCTGCCCTGGCTGCTCGGCATCGCCGTCAACGTGACGCGCAACAGCCGGCGTACGGCCCGCCGGCACGCCTCCGCGCTGATCCGGCTGCCGCCGGCCGAGGCGATGCCGGACTTCGCCGACGAGCTGGTCAACCGGATGCGCGACAGCGAGCAGCTGGCCGCCGCGGCGACCGCCCTGCACCGGCTGCGCCCGGCCGAGCGGGAGGTCTTCACGCTCTGCGTCTGGTCCGGGCTCGACTACGCGCAGGCCGCCGAGGCGCTCGGCGTGCCGGTCGGCACGGTCCGGTCCCGGCTGTCCCGGGCCCGGGCCCGGCTGCGGGAGCTGACCGCGGACGTGCCCGGCCCCCGGGAACCGGAGCGGGGCAGCGGACAGGTACAGGGTGGCCGTACCGGTACGGCCCGATCGCATCAGGAGGGCAACCGATGAACCAGTCACCACGACTCGACGCGGCCGAACGGGCCGAGCTGGCCCGCCTGCTGCCGCCGCCGGGAAACCCGGTGCTGAGCGCCGACCGTCACGATCTGCTCAAGGACGCCTTCCTGCACCAGATCACCGAGACCCGCGCCCCCCGGTCTCCCCGCCGCTTCGCGCTGCTCGCCGTGCCGGTCGCGGCCGCGGTCCTGGTCGCGGCCGTCGTCGGGGCGGCGGTGCTCGGCCGGACCGGCAACGGCGGAGCGACCTCCTTCACCAGCCCGGTCGTGACGGTCGCCGCCGGCGACGCGGCCGGGGTGGCGCCGCTGATGGAACGGGTGGCCCTGGTCGCCGGCCAGGAGTCACCGATGCCGGTCGGCGCCGACGAGTACGTCTACATCAGGAGCAAGGTGGCCTGGCTGGTCTTCCCCGGGGACAGTGGCTCCGGGCCGCAGGAGGCCGGGGTCGACGCGCGAGTCCTGGACCAGGTGCACGACCGCGAGCTCTGGGTGCCCGCGTCGCAGGGCAGTGAGGGGCTGATCCGGGAGCGCGGCGAGACGTTCGGGCTGACCGGCGCGGTGCCGAACAGCCGCTACGCCGGCCTGCCCAGCGATCCGGACGAGCTGCTCGAGCGGGTCCATGCCGACACCAAGGGCCGCGGCGGCGGTCCGGACGCCGCGGCGTTCGACTTCCTCGGTGAGGCGCTGCGGGAGTCGCTGCTGCCTCCGCCGGTGGCCGCCGCCATCTACCGCGCCGCCGCGAAGATCCCCGGCGTGGTGCTGGTGGCCGACTCGGTCGACGCGGAGGGCCGGCACGGCGTCGCGGTGGCCCGCACCGACCAATTCGGCGAGCGCCAGGAGTGGATCTTCGACGCGCGGACCCTCGCGTACCTCGGCGAGCGTTCGTACCTGGTCCGGGACACCGGGGACGGCAAGGCCGGCATGCTCACCGCCACCACCGCGGTGCTGGCCCGCGGCGTCGTCCGTGCCGCGGGTGACCTGCCGGGATAGCCGCCGGCGCCGGGATCGCCGGGCAAACGGTCCGGCTTCTTGATCTTCGCGCAACAGATCGGCAGTATCTTCCACTTGGTGGGACGGTAACCTGCGAAGCAGCCCGTCTCGGGTAAGAGCCATCGACGTCTCTCCCGGAAAGGACGGTGTCGACTCATGAAGGTCGGCATTCCGAGCGAAGTGAAGAACAACGAGTTCCGGGTCGCGATCACCCCGGCGGGGGTCTTCGAGTTGAACCGGGCCGGTCACGAGGTCTACGTGCAGGCCGGCGCCGGTACCGGCTCGTCGATCACCGATGCCGACTATGTCGCCGCCGGTGCCACGATCCTGGACGGCCCGGACGACGTGTGGGCCACCGGCGACCTCATCCTCAAGGTCAAGGAGCCCGTGGCCGAGGAGTACGGCCGGATGCGCGAGGGTCAGGTGCTCTTCACATACCTGCACCTGGCGGCGTCCAAGGAGTGCACCGACGCGCTGCTGGATCGTAAGGTGACCGGCATCGCGTACGAGACCGTGGAGCTGCCGGACCGCTCGTTGCCGCTGCTGGCGCCGATGTCGGAGGTCGCAGGTCGGCTCGCGCCGCAGGTCGGGTCCTACCATTTGATGCGTTCCGGTGGTGGGCGTGGCGTGCTCATGGGCGGTGTCCCGGGCGTGTACGCGGCCAAGGTCGTGGTCATCGGCGCCGGCGTCTCCGGTATGAACGCGGCCGCGATCGCGTTGGGCATGCAGGCCGAGGTGTTGGTGCTGGACAAGAACATCGCGCGGTTGCGGGCGGCGGATGCCGATTACCGTGGGCACCTGCAGACGATCGCGTCGAACGCGTACGAGATCGAGAAGGCGGTCATCGATGCCGACCTGGTCATCGGCGCGGTGCTGGTGCCCGGCGCCAAGGCGCCGAACCTGATCTCCAACGAGCTGGTGTCGCGGATGAAGCCGGGCAGTGTGCTGGTCGACATCGCCATCGATCAGGGTGGCTGCTTCGAGGATTCGCGGCCGACCACGCACGCCGATCCGGTCTACCGGGTGCACGAGTCGATGTTCTACTGCGTGGCCAACATGCCCGGCGCGGTGCCGCACACCAGCACGTACGCGCTGACCAACGTCACCCTGCCGTACGCCTTGGAGCTGGCCAACCGGGGCTGGCGCGACGCTGTCAAGGCCGACCCCGCGCTGGCTCTGGGCCTGAACACGCACGCCGGGCACGTCACCTACGGTCCGGTCGCCGAGGCCCACGGTATGCAGGCGCTGTCGCTGGCCGAGGTGCTCAGCTGAGCCTGAGCCGGGCCGTGCAGACCTACCTCGACCATCTGACCGTCGAGCGCGGGCTGTCGCGCAACACCCTGGCGTCGTACCGCCGGGACCTGGACCGCTATCGGGAGACCCTGGCCGCGGCCGGCGTCGGCGCGCTCGCCGACGTCACCGCGGCCCAGGTCACCGCCCACCTGGCCGAGCTGCGGGCCGGGTCGCCGGAGCACCCGCCGCTGTCGGCGGCCTCGGCGGCCCGGGCCGTCTCCGCGGTCCGCGGGCTGCACCGCTTCGCCGCCCGCGAGGGCCTGGTGGCGCACGACGTGAGCCGCGAGGTGAAGCCCCCGGCCCCGCCGAAACGCCTGCCCAAGGCCCTCGACGTCGACCAGGTGACCCGCCTGCTGGCCGTACCGGGCTCGCTGCGCGACACCGCGCTGCTCGAGGTCCTCTACGGCACGGGCGCGCGGATCTCCGAGGCGGTCGGGCTCGCCGTCGACGACCTGGACTTCACCGACGACCCGGCGGTCACCCTGCACGGCAAGGGTGGCCGCACCCGGCTCGTCCCGCTCGGCCGCTACGCCCGCGCGGCGCTGGAGGCGTACCTGGTGCAGGAACGGCCGTCGCTGGTCGCCAAGGGTCACGGCACCCCGGCCGTCTTCCTCAACGCCCGCGGCGGTCCACTGTCGCGGCAGAGCGCCTGGACGATCCTGCACCGCGCCGCCGGGGCCGCGGGGTTGCCCGTGGAGGGCCCGCACGCCGTGTCGCCGCACACCCTGCGGCACTCGTACGCGACGCACCTGCTCGACGGCGGGGCGGACGTCCGCGTCGTCCAGGAGTTGCTCGGCCACGCCTCGGTGACCACCACGCAGGTCTACACCCTGGTGACAGTGGACCGGCTTCGCGAGGTGTACGCGACCTCGCACCCGCGCGCTCGTTAGACGGTGAGCGTCAGTCCCTGCGACACGCCGAACGGCTGACCCCGGTCGGGCGGTCCTCGTGGCGTACAGTCGGGCATCGGCTCCGGCTGCGGGTCGAGAGGGGTCGGATGTGAAGGGGGGACCGGGACGTGAGCGGAAATCATGATCGCGCTGAGGCGTGGACCAATGCCCTGCGCGACCAGCAGAGCTCGCTGGACCTCGGCGCCGACCTGGGCCCGGCCGACCCGACGGCTTACACGATGCGCCGGCCGATCCCCGAGCCCATGCCGACCGACCGGCACGGCCCGGCGCGGATCATCGCGCTCGCCAACCAGAAGGGTGGCGTGGGCAAGACCACCACGACCATCAATCTGGGCGCCGCCCTGGCCGAGTACGGCCGCAAGGTGCTGCTCGTCGACTTCGACCCGCAGGGCGCCTGCTCGGTCGGCCTCGGCGTCAACCCGCACAACCTCGACCTGAGCATCTACAACCTGCTCATGCAGGACGACGTCACCGCCGAGGACGTCATCATCAAGACCGATGTGGCCGGTCTGCACCTGCTGCCGGCCAACATCGACCTGTCGGCCGCCGAGATCCAGCTGGTCAACGAGGTCGCCCGGGAGATGGCCCTGGCCCGGGTGCTGCGCACCGTGCGCAAGGAGTACGACTTCATCCTGATCGACTGCCAGCCCTCGCTGGGCCTGCTGGCGATCAACGCGCTGACCATCGCGCACGGCGTGCTCATCCCGCTGGAGTGCGAGTTCTTCAGCCTGCGGGGCGTGGCCCTGCTGCTCGACACCATCGACAAGGTCCGCGAGCGGCTCAACTTCGACCTGGAGCTCGAGGGCATCCTGGCGACCATGTACGACAGCCGCACCACCCACTGTCGCCAGGTGCTGCAGCGCGTGGTCGAGGCGTTCGGCGACAAGGTGTACCAGACCGTCATCACCAAGACGGTCAAGTTCCCGGAGTCCACGGTGGCCGGCGCGCCGATCACCAGCCTGGACCCGGCCAGCTCGGGCGCCCGCAACTACCGCCAGCTCGCCCGCGAGGTCATCGCCGCCAAGGCGGAACGGGGCTAGGTTGCTGTTCGCCCTCGGCGAACCGGTCGCGTTCGTCGCGCTGGTCGTCGCCTTCCTGCTGGCCCTGCTGCTGCGCGCCTTCGCGATCCGGATCACCGCGCGCGCCCTGCGACTGACCGGCCGCCGCGACCCGCTGACCCCGCGCCCGCGCGAGGACGTCGACCCGTTCGGCGCCGTCGCGGCGGCCGTCGGCGGCATGGGCTGGGGCCGGATGATCTCGGTCGACGAGGTGCCGCGTCACCACGGCCGGGGCCGGGCGGCGGCGGTCTTCGCGGCCGGGCCGGTGCTCTGCATCCTGGTCTCGCAGCTGCTGTTCGCCGCGTACGTGGTGCTCTTCCCGGAGAACCTGCTGTCGGTGCTGAACATGTCGAACGTGCTGCGCGGCTTCACGCTGCCGCTGGGCGAGCAGGTGCTGCTCTGCCTGGCGGTCGGGCTGCTGGCCTTCGGGCTGCTGGCGCTGATCCCGATCCCGCCGCTGGACGGCTTCGGGCTGCTGTGGTCGGCCCTGCGCCGGCCGGGGGCGGGGGCGCAGCAGATGCGGCTGTGGCTCGAGGACAAGAACATCGGCGTGCTGATCCTGCTGGTGTGCTGTTTCTTCCCGCTGAGCTATCCGCTGCTGCTGGTGATCCTGGACGTGCTGGGCGTGCTGTTCCTGCGGCTGTGGGGCGGGCCGCAGCCGCTCTGAGATCAGGCGAGGCCGTGCTCGGCGGGGCTGCCTCTGAGCTCATGGGGCCATTCAACCGCTCGGAGGCTTGGCGGTAGGGCAGCGCAATGCTCTCCCGGAGCGCCCCCTCGTCCACCTGATCCATCCGCTTCAGGTACAGGCACCCTCCGGGGAGATTCCCGGCCCGCGCCGGGCGGAAAAGCGTTTGCCCGTCCCGGGTGATCTCCCGCAAGCTGCACGCATGACGTACTGACGGACACCACCTCGTGAAGCCACCGACCGCTGCCTCCGTCAGTGAGAGAGAACTCCTTGTCCCAGGAAAAGACTGCCTCCGTCACCGTGTTCGCCGGCCACGGAAGCTGGATCGAGTCCGACGCCGTCACCCAGTGCCACCAGGTCGCCGCCCTGCCCGGCATGATCCACGTGGCCGGCCTGCCCGACCTGCACCCCGGCAAGGGCGCCCCGATCGGCGCCGCGATGGCCTCCGCCGTGCTCTACCCGCACCTGGTCGGTTCCGACATCGGCTGCGGCATCGCCGTGTTCCCGATCGGCCTCAAGCGGGTCGTGCCCGAGCGCCTGGCCGGCCGCTTCCCCGACCTCGACCGCTCCCCGGAACCGGACGACCCGGCCTGGGACGCCGTGGCGGGTGACATCCCCGCCGGCCATCGCGACGGCCTGGGCACGGTGGGCCGCGGCAACCACTTCGTGGAGCTGGCCCGGGTCGGGACCGTGCTGGACGCGGGCCACGCGACCCGGCTCGGGCTGACCGCCGGCGACCTGGTGCTGATCGTGCACAGCGGCTCGCGCGGGCTGGGCGAGCGGATCCTGCGCGCGCACACCGAGGTGCTGGGCGCGGGGCCCGCCGCCGACCCCGCGGCGTACCTGGCCCGGCACGACGATGCCGTGCGCTGGGGCTCGCTGAACCGCCGGCTCATGGCGGCCCGGGTGGCCCGCGCGCTGGGCGCCGAGCCCGCCGGGCCGATCGTCGACGAGTGCCACAACCTGGTCGAGGTGCGCGACGGGACCTACCTGCACCGCAAGGGCGCGGCGCGCGGGGACGGCCGGGACGTGCTCGTGGCCGGCACCCGGGGCACCCCGTCGTACCTGGTGGCCGCGCACGCCGGCCCGGAGGCCAACTACTCCGTCGCCCACGGTGCGGGGCGCAAGATGTCCCGCGCCGACGCCCTGGTGCGGGGCCGGGCCAAGCACACCGTCGAGGAGCTGCGCCGTACCCCGGTGGGGTCGCTCGTGGTCTGCGGCGACCGGCAGCTGCTGTTCGAGGAGGCGCCCACGGCGTACAAGCGGATCGAGCAGGTGATCGGCGACCTCGTCGGGTCCGGGCTGGCGACGCCCGTGGTCACGACCGTGCCGGTGGTCACGTACAAGACGCGGGACCTCGGACCGGCGGCGCAGCGCCGGGACCGCCGCCGCGGCCGGGGGCGGTCGTGAGCGAGCGCCTGCACCTGCTGCTGTCGGCCGGGCGCGGCCCGCAGGAGTGCGCCTGGGCGGTGGCTCGGCTGCTGCGGCGGCTGGAGGCCGAGGCCACCCGGGCGGGTCTGACGACGCGGCGGGTCGAGACCGTGGTGGGCGAGCGGCCGGGCACGTTCCGGTCGGTCCTGGTCCGGGTCGCCGGCGCGGGCGCCGGCCGGTTCGCCGGTACGTGGACCGGGACCCTGTGCTGGCAGGCGCCGAGCCCGTACCGGGCCGGGGTGGGCCGCAAGAACTGGTACGTGATCGCCCAGCCGTGCGAGCCGGGGCCCCGGCGGACGGCCTTCGCCGAGGCCGACGTCGAGATCGTGGGTTGCCGCACCGGCGGCCCGGGCGGCCAGCACCGCAACAAGGCGAGCACCGCGGTCCGGGCCACCCACCGCCCCTCCGGGATCGTCGTGGTCGCCGACACCGAGCGGCAGTTCGGCCAGAACCGCCGGCTCGCGCTGGAGCGCATCCGCGAGCGTCTCGAGCGGGACGACCGCAGTGGGCAGCGGGCCGTGGTGGCGGGCCGCCGGCGCATCCACGACGACCTGGTCCGGGGCGACCCGGTCCGCACGGAACGCCCCCGGTAGCCGCTGACCGCCGGACCGGTTGCCCGGCGACGGGGTCCCGGGGTTGACTCTGGTCCCGGGCAACCGGTCCGGGCCGGGGGAGGCGGGGAATGACGGTGTCAGCGGGCGGTCGGCACTGCGAGACGAGCACGCTCGACGTGCTGCCGCGGCGCCCGCGGCCCCATGACGGCGCGCAACCTCTCGTACACGGTCACCGGCCCGGTCCGGTCGGACCTGGGCGCCGCCATCCGGGCGGCGGTCCGCGGCAACGCGGAGGCCTTCCTGCGCCCGCCCATCGCCAATCTCGGGCATCGCGGCATCGCCACGGCGGCCCGGCGGGTCACCGGGTGGCTGGAGCGGGCCGGTGACCCGCCGCGCGACCTGGCGCTGGCCGCGACGCTGATGGAGCACGGCGGCACCGGCGGCGCGCTGTTCCGCACGATGTACCACGAGTTCCTCGCCGAGTGCTGCGCCGTCGTCGACGACGCCAACCTTCGCGTCGCCCACCACATGTACGGCGAGATCGCACCACTGTGGACGGAAGTGGCGCAGGCCGTCGCGGCGGCCGGGGCGACCGGGGACGCGGCCCACCTGGCGCACGCCGCGGCGACCCTCACCGACCTCGCGGAGCGGGAACGCCGGGCGATGCAGGCCCTCGCCGAGGTGCGTCCCGGCCTACCACTTCATGACTGATCGGCGTGGCCCCGTAACGCCTGGCGAACTTTCATCAGACGTGAATACTGCGACTGTCGTCATTGGACTCCCCGCCCATAGCCTGTTGGAACTTCTGACGCCGCCACGGGGGTGGGCGCAGAAAACGGGGAGGATTCATGCTGTCCACGGACAGGCAACCACGACTGTCGCGCCGCATGGGCGTGATGATCGTCGTCGCGGCGGTGCTCGCCGCGTTCTTCCAGGCCGTGCTGCCGGCGCGGCCGGCGCGGGCCGTCATCGCCACCGACCACGTCACGTTCTGGAACACCGTTCTGCTGGACACGTACCGGGCGCAGCGCAACGACGCCGCGACGCCGACGCGGCTCAGCCGGGCCGGGGCGATGATGCACATCGCGATGTACGACGCGGCCAACTCGGTGCTGTGCGCCCGGCGGGCGGCGGACTGCCTCGGCCAGCCGTACGTGATCAAGGTGGCCGCCGGCGGTGACTTCAACACCAGCCTGGACTACGCCGCGTACACGGTGCTGAACAACCTCTACCCCGACCGCGCGTCGGTGTACCTGGGCAAGCTCAACGAGGCGCAGGACGGCATCGCGGCCTCGCCGGCGCAGACCTCGGGCCGGTCGGTCGGCGAGCAGGCCGGTCAGGCCATGCTGCAGAGCCGCGCCGGTGACGGCTCCGCGGCGCCGATGTCGTACACGCCCGACACCGCGGTCGGCGCCTTCCAGCCCAACGGCTCGCCGGTGACGCCGCAGTGGGGCGCCGTGCGGCCCTTCGCGATGACCAGCGGCTCGCAGTTCCGGCCGGAGCCGCCCGCCGGCGGGTCCACCTACCAGGACGTGCTGACCAGCGCGGAGTACACCGAGCAGTTCGACGAGGTGCGGCGGCTCGGCTCCCGCACGTCGACGGACCGCACCGCCGACCAGACCAAGGCCGCGTTCTTCTGGGCCAACGACGCCGACGGCACCTACAAGCCGCCGGGCCAGCTGTTCACGCACACCCAGATCGTCGCCAACAACCAGAACGTCTCGGCCGAGTCCAAGGTCAAGCTGTTCGCGCAGGTCGCCCTGGCCATGGCCGACGCGGCGATCCTGGCCTGGGACGCCAAGTACAACACGCCGGTGGACCTGTGGCGGCCGAACGCCGCCATCCAGAACGCCGGCGCCGACGGCAACCCGGACACCCCGCAGGAGGCGTGGCAGCCGCTGGCCCGGGCCACGCCGAACTTCCCGTCGTACGTGTCGGGGCACGCCACCTTCGCCTACACCTGGGCCACCGTGATGAAGCACTGGTTCGGTCGCGACACCATCAGGTACACCGGCGGCACCGAGGACCCCGACGCTCAGGGGGTGCAGCGCACGTTCGCCAGCTTCAGCGCGGCCGCGGACGAGGACGCCCACAGCCGGCTGTGGCTCGGCGTGCACTGGCACTTCGACGCCGACAGCGTGCTCAGCCCGGGCACCGAGCTCGGCGAGTACACCGTCGACAACACGCTGTACTACAACACCTCGCCCACGGAGCTGCTGTACCAGCACCGGGACGGCGTGACCAACCCGTCGACGGTCTGCAACAACACCGGCCGGCAACTGTCCAATGAGCACCGCTGGGAATTCTGGCGGTGCGCGGTGAGCGGCACGTCGTTCGACCTGTACGTGCGCTGACCCCTGCTCCGCACGGCTGTTCCCCGCGGCCCGGGCTCGCTCCGGCCGCGGGGAACACGCCTTTTCAGGCCTCGGCCTTCACCTGCACCGGGATGCCGTTGAGCACGCTGTTGCCGGAGAGCTGGTCGATCGCCAGCTCGTCGGTGAGCACGTTGCTGTTCACGCCGGGATGGGCGCCGGCCACCGTCATCCGGGTGCCCGGCCGGTCGTGACCCCACCCGTGCGGCAGGCTGACCACCCCGGGCATCACCCGGTCGGTGACCTCGACCCGCGCCGACAGGGTGCCCGCCCGCGACGTCACCTGGGCGGCGCCGCCGTCGACGAGGGCGAGCCGGGCCGCGTCGGCCGGGTGGACCTGCAGGGTGCACCGGTCGCGGCCCTTCACCAGCGCCGGCACGTTGTGCATCCAGCTGTTGTTGGAGCGCAGGTGGCGCCGGCCGACCAGGACGAGATCGTGGTGGTCGCGGTCCAGCGCGACGCGCAGCCGCTCGACGTCGGCGGCGATCGGGGCGGCGTACAGCTCGACCCGGCCGCTCGGGGTCTGCAGCACCCCGGGCAGCCGGGGTTGCAGCGGGCCCAGGTCGACCCCGTGCGGGTTGTCCAGCAGCCGGTCCAGCGACAGCCCGCCGGGCCGCGCGCCGAAGCCGTCGCCGTACGCCCCGGTGCGCAGCGCCACGTCGAGCAGCCGCTCGGCCGGGTGGTCGCCGCGGACCAGGGCCCGCAGCTCGGCCGCCGGTGTTCCCGTGACCGCCTCCGCGCGCTGCAGGGCCAGACCCAGCAGCTGGTCGTGCAGCACGGCCGGGTCGGCGGCGGCGCCCGCCCCGGCGGCGATGAGCGTGAGCCGGGCGAGGATGTCGCACTCGTCCAGGCCCGCCGGGTCCGGGGCCAGCGCCGGCGGCGAGTACGCCGCGAAGTTGCGCACCGCCAGGCCCAGGAACGAGAAGTCGTAGTGGCCCTTGCGGGCCGGGTCGCCCGGCGGCAGGATCACGTCGGCGTGCCGGGTGGTCTCGTTGAGGTACGGGTCCACGCTGACCATGAAGTCGAGCCCGTCCAGCGCCCGGTCCAGCCGCTCGCTGTTCGGCGTGGACAGCACCGGGTTGCCGGCCACCGTCACGAACGCCCGGACCTGCTCGGCCCCGGGCGTGTCGATCTCGTCCGCGAGGGTGGCCACCGGCAGCTCGCCCTTGACCTCGGGCAGTCCGCGGACCCGGCTGTGCCACCGGCCGACCCGGAAGCCCTTGCCACCGGCTCCGGCGCGGGGACGCACGTGCGGGGCGAGCGGGAACATGACGCCGCCGGGGCGGTCGAGGTTGCCGGTGAGCACGTTGACCACGTCGACGAGCCAGCTGGTCAGGGTGCCGAACTCGACCGTGCAGGTGCCGATCCGGCCGTACACCGCGGCGGTGGGCGCGGCGGCGAGCTCCCGCGCCAGCCCGCGGATCCGTTCCGCCGGTACGGCGCAGACCGCGCTCACCCGCTCGGGCGGGAACGCCCGGGCCAGCTCCCGCACCTGGTCGACGCCGGTCACGTGGGCGTCGAGGCCGCCCAGGTCGACCAGGCCCTCGGCGTACAGGGTGTGGACGATGCCGAACAGCAGGTACGCGTCGGTGCCCGGGCGGATGAACAGGTGCTCGTCGGCGTGCTCGGCGGTGCGGGTGCGACGCGGGTCGACGACCACGAACCGGCCGCCGCGCGCCTGGATCGCCTTGAGCCGGCCCGGGAAGTCGGCCGCGGTGGCCAGGCTGCCGTTGGACTCCCAGGGGTTGGCCCCGAGCACCAGCAGCAGGTCGGTGCGGTCGAGGTCGGGCACCGGGATGGTCAGCGGGTTGCCGAACAGGTAGCCGCAGGACACGTGCTTGGGCATCTGGTCGACGGTGCTGGCCGAGAAGATGTTGCGGCTGCCCAGGGTGCGCAGCAGCGGCGCCAGGTAGAGCCCGCCGGCCATCGTGTGCACGTTCGGGTTGCCCAGGTAGAGGGCCACGGCGTGCGGGCCGTGCCGTTCCAGGATCGGGCGCAGTCCCTGTTCGACCGCCTGGAACGCCTCGTCCCAGCCGGCCTCCACGTGCCGGTCGCCGCGGCGTACCAGGGGGCGGCGCAGCCGGTCCGGATCCGCGGCGAGCTCGCCGAAGGTGGCGCCCTTGGGGCAGATGAAGCCGTGGCTGAACACGTGCTCGCGGTCGCCGCGCGCCGCGACGATCCGGTCGTCGCGCGTGGTGAGCTCCAGGCCGCAGGCGGCCTCGCAGAGGGGGCACGTCCGGAACGCCGTACCCGTGGCGGTATCGGCCATGTCGATCACCCGCTTTCTTTTGTTACTCGGCAGTATCCTGCCACGACCGCGCCCCCTTCCCCCAGGGATTGATCGGTGTCACTTCAACGGGGAGGATGGCGAGGATGAGCGGTGGTGTGCGGCGAGCTGTGGTCCCGGTGCTCTCGGTGCTGGCGTTGATGCTGGCCGGCGTGCCCGCGGCGGCTCCGGCCGCGGCGGCCCCGCCCGGCGGCGACCCGGAGCATCCCTGGCGGATGCGGCACTGGCCGCAGACCCAGCCGTGGCAGCGCGACCAGCCGGCCGCCCGGATCGCGGCGGCGGGCGCCCCGCGACCGGTCGACCCGCAGCGCTACGAGCTGCCCGACACGATGACCTGGGACGACTACCGCGCCGTGCCCGGCGCCGACTGGGCCGACCCGGCGGTGCCCGGCTCGGTGCGCACCTTCCGCGGCGCGCTGGTGCTGGCCGACTTCGCCAACCAGCCGTTCGTGGTGACCCAGCCGGCCCACTCCACCGTCTTCGGCAACCCGTCCACCGTGCACGACCTGCCGCGGGCCGACGTGCCCGCCTTCTACCGCGACTTCCTCAACCGGCCCGGCGGACTGAACCGCGGCCACACCATCCACGAGTACTGGATGGAGGACTCGGGCGGCCGCTACGGCATCGAGCTGGGCGCGTTCGGCGTCTACCGGATGCCGGCCAAGAGCCACGAGTACGGCATCGAGAACTCCATGCAGCGCGGCCTGGGCTGCCCGGCCGGGGACACCTGCGGCCGGGACCTGCGCGCCGACGCGCGGGCCGCCTGGCTGGCCGACGTCGGCGCGGACGAGGCCGCGCGGTACGACTTCGTCTTCTTCCTCGCCGCCGGGCAGGACGAGTCGTCCACCTGGCAGGAGTTCGGCCCGATGAAGTTCACCACCCGCGACGAGGTCACCGACGCGTTCGGGCCGCCCGACGAGACGCTGCCCAACTGGAACGCGACCCGCTACGTCGACTGGACCTCCTGGCAGGCCTCGGCGACGATCTGGCCCAACGCCGCCAACGGCAGCTCGGTGCAGGCGGAGAGCTCGGGCATGTCCACCTACGCGCACGAGTTCAGCCACATCCTGGGCGTGGGGGACAACTACAACAACCCGTACTCGGTGCCCGCGCGGCGTGACTACAGCGGCCCGTGGGAGATGCTCAGCCGGGGCACGTTCAACGGTCCCGGCGGCCCGCACAGCCGCTGGCTGATCCCGGGCACCGCCGGCTCGTCCATGGGCGCCCAGCACATGCTGCGCAACAAGCTCAAGCTCGGCATCGTCGACGAGGACGCGGTGCTGCGGCTCTCCCGTGACGCGCTGACCGATTCCGGCGTGGTGGTGGCCAGGGTGACGGCCCGCACGGTGGAGCGGGGCCTGGCCGGGATCACCGTGACGCTGGACGGCGGCGACCGGAGCCCGGCGTGCGACCCGGCCGCCGACCCGTACTGCGACGGCGGCCGGTACGACGACTACACCGTCGAGGTGGTCGACCGGATGGGCTTCGACTCGTTCACCCCCGACTCCGGCGTGCTGCTGGCCAAGACCAAGAAGGCCGACGCGGCGCCGTTCATCTGGACCGTCGACGCCAACCCGCAGGACATCGACAAGGTCGACTTCGTGCGGCCGGACGGCACCCCGCAGAAGATGACCATCGGCGACTACCGGCAGCTGTCCGACGCGCTGTTCCACGCCGGCACCGGCTCGGGCAGCGAGTTCGAGTACGCCGACACCGCCAACGGCCTGCACTTCTACATCCTGGACCGCAAGCGCGACCGGGCCGGGGTGCTGTCCTACACGGTCGCGGTCCGCTCGCTGGCCGGCGCCGGCCCGCACACCCGTGGCGTCACGGCCACCCGGGCGACCGCGCGGGTCGCCTCCTCCGGCTGGGCCCGCTGCCGCATCCCGGTGCGCAACACCGGCCGCACCGCCCCGGCCCCGGCGACGCCCCCGGGCGCGAGCGCCGGCCTGGACGTCTACCGGATCTCGGCGGCCGCCCGCGCCGGATGGACGGCCTGGCTGCCCCGCGAGGTCACCGCCGTGCCCAACGGCCGTACCGCCGCGGTGGACGTCTACGTCCAGCGTCCGGCCGGCACACGGCGCGGCACGACGGTGGCGGTCACGGTCACCTCGGAGAGCAACCCGGCCGCCACCGCCACCACGTCCTGCCGGGTGCGGTGACCGGGCCGCCCGCGCTCACCCGAACCGGGCCAGCGACAGCAGGGCGAAACCCACCGCGGCCAGCGGTACGGCGAGCAGCAGCGCGACCACCCGCCGCCGCCCCGTCCCGGCCACGAGCACGGTGACGACCACGCCGAGCGCGACGTCGATGAGCGCCGGCCACACCGGCTCACTGCCGTACCGGGGATCGCCGATGCGGCGCGCGAGCAAGGCCGCCTCGGCGACCAGCACGGCCGCCGGCATGGCCGCCGCCGCGGCCTGCCACGGTCCCGGCCGCCGCGCCGCGACCCCGGCCCCGCCGAACACCACGCCCGCGACCACGGCGCATCCCATCCACAGCAGCGCCACCGTGTCGACCATGTTCGCGACGTCGTCGTGCTGGATCAGCGCCGCGGCCAGGTGGTAGCTCGGCACGGCGACGACCAGCAGGACGACCGCCGCGGCGATGCCCCGCGCCCAGCCCCACCGCCCCCGGTAGGTGAAGAGGAAGGCGGCCACCGCCCACACCGCCAGGGAATTGCCCAGCCCGCCGAACGGGAACGGGACGTACTTGATCCAGACGAAGTCCAGCACCCCGAGCAGCACGCCGCCGATCAGGGCGGCCGGGGCGGCGTACCGGTTGATCATCACCTGCGCAGCCTAGGCACGCGGCCGGCGCCGCGGATCGCTCTGCCGGCCGGAACCGCCCGGCCCGTGATCGGCCGAAAGTCGCAGGGCCGACGTGTCCGGATCGCGGCGGCTCGTTCGTCGTAGGAGCATGACCTCCGACCTGATCCGCCTCAGTGCCGTCACCCTCGACTGTCCCGACGCGGGCGCCCTGGCCCGGTTCTACGCCTGCGTGATCGGCGGGGCGGTGACCTGCCTGGGCGCCCAGTGGGCCACCGTCCAGGGCCCGAACGGCCGCCTCGACTTCCAGACCGTGCCCGGCTACACGCCGCCGGCCTGGCCCGACCCCACGTCGTCGATCATGATGCACCTCGACTTCCTCGTCACCGACCGGGCCGCCGCCGAGGCGCGCGTGCTGGCCGCCGGGGCCGTGAAGGCCGACTTCCAGCCCAACGGCGGCCAGTGCTTCGTCTACGCCGACCCGGCCGGCCATCCCTTCTGCCTGACCACCTGGGACGGGGTTCAGCGCTGAGGGACCCGGCCCTGCGAGACGGCGTTGCGCAGGTCGGCGGCGAAGGCGTCCGGATCCCGGGTCCGGATGTAGGTCGACACCGCGTCGTAGAAGCCCTCCTGGAACTCCGGGCTCATGGACTCGCCGTGGGTGATCGACAGCAGCACCGGCGTGCTCCAGAACGTCCTGGACGCGTTCTGCTGGTAGGGCGACAGCCCGGAGACGTCGATGGTCCGCAGCACCGGGATCGAGCCCTTGGCCCGGTGGAACGCCACCTGGGTGGCCGGGTCGCTGATCGCGGACAGGAACGCCAGCGCGTTCCTGGCGTTCTCGGCCCGGGTGGCGGCGACGAAGACGTCGACCACGGCGAGGAAGCTGTCGCCGGTGCCGGGGAACGCCACGCCGGCGAAGTTCGTGCCCTCCGCGGCGCCACCGGCGGCGAGCTCGCCGTACGCCGAGTCGTTCATGGACTCGTACGCGCAGCCGCCCGCCGCCAGCTTCTTGGTGGCCGCATCCCAGGTCAGGCCGTTCGCCTCGGGGTCGGCGTAGGTGAGCAGCTCGCCGAACGCGCGCAGCGCCGAGGCGACCTTGCCGCCGCGCCAGTCGAGGCGGTCCGCGGTCAGGTCCGCCCAGCCCCGCGCGCCGATCGTGCTGAGCAGGACGTTCTCGAACAGCTCGACGGTGGTGAACGGGTCCCGGCCGCCCAGGCACAGCGGGGTGGCCCCGGTCGCCTTGACCTTCTTCAGGTCGGCCAGGAACGTGTCGAGCTGGTAGCCGGCCGTGGGTGGGGCGACACCGGCGCGGGCCAGCACCGCCGGGTTGAACCAGAGCACGTTGCTGCGGTGGGCGCCGGTCGGCACCCCGTACGGCTTGCCGTCGCGGCGCAGCGACCGCAGGATCGTCGGCTGCAGGGCGGCGTCCAGGCCCTCGGCGGCGAAGACCGACGAGACGTCGCGGACGACGCCGCGCCGGGCGTACCCCTGCACCGAGGCGCCGTTGAAGGTCTGCCACACGTCGGGCGGGTCGTTGCGTTGCAGCCGCTTGGCCAGCGTCACGATCGCCTGCGAGCCGGCGCCGCCGGCGACCGCCCCGTTGACCGCGTCGACGTCGGGGTGGGCCCGGCGGAAGGTGGCCAGGACGGCGTCGAGCGCGGCGGCCTCCGACCCGGAGGTCCACCAGGAGACGACCTCGAGCTTCTTGGTGTCGGTGGTGGCGCTGGTCGGCTCGTCGCCGCCGCAGCCGCCCACCGCGAGCAGGAGCAGCGCGACGGCCGCCGCCGCGGCCCGGCGGGCGCTCATGCCGCGCTCCCGGCGGTGCGCGGTTCGCTGGGCGCGCTGCGCAGGTCGTAGAGCGCGTAGAGCCCGACGACGGCGAAGCAGGCGGCCGGGACGATGAACGAGATCGCCGGGCTGGTCCGGTCGACCAGCCAGCCCTGCACGACCGGCATGATCGCGCCGCCCACGATCGCCATCACCAGCCCGGCCGCGCCGAACTTGGTGGCCGGGCCGAGGCCCTTGAGGGCCACGCCGTAGATGGTGGGGAACATCAGCGACAGCGAGAACGACAGCATGACCACGGCGATGACCCCGGCCATGTTGGGGCTGACCATGGCGAAGACGCACAGCACGATGGCCAGGGCGGCGAGCACGGCGAGCACCCAGGTCGCCCGGACCCGGCCGATGACCCAGGTCATCAGGAACCGGGAGGCCAGGAAGACCAGCAGGCTCAGCTGCAGGTAGAAGCCGCCCTTCTCCAGGCTGCCGCCGAGCGCCTGCTGCACGTACTGGATCAGGTAGGTCCACGCGCAGACCTGGGCGGCGACGTTGAAGAACTGGGCGATGACGCCGTACCGGTAGCGTTTGTGGCGCCAGAGCACCCCGAACAGGGCGCGGGTGCCGCCCTCGTGCGGCTCGGCGTCGGGGAACTCCTCGACGATCGGCGGCGCCTTCTGGCTGGCGATCGCCACGGCGATGAGCACGAGCACGAAGGCCAGCCCGAGGTAGGGCGCCATCACCGCGCCGAGCTCGCCGGCCCGGATGGTGTGCAGCTGGGCCGGGGTCAGCGACGCGATGTCCACCGGGTCGGCCAGCTTGGGCAGGATCAGCGTCGAGGCGAGCAGCACGCCGATGTTCGTGCCGACCGGGTTGAACGCCTGGGCCAGGTTCAGCCGCCGGGTCGCGGTCGCCTCCGGGCCCAGCGAGAGCACGTACGGGTTGGCCGAGGTCTCCAGGATCGAGCAGCCGGCGGCCATCGCGAACAGGGCCACCAGGAACGCCTCGTACGTCATGATCTTGCTGGCCGGGTAGAACGAGAACGCGCCGACGGCCGCCAGGCCCAGCCCGGTCAGGATCCCGATCTTGTAGCCGAAGCGCTGGTTGATGAAGGCCGCGGGCAGCGCCAGCAGGAAGTACGCGCCGAAGTAGGCCAGCTGCACCAGCGAGGCCTGGAACGTGCTCATCTCGAAGATGCGTTTGAAGCCGGCCACCATCGGTGTGGTCAGGTCCTGGGCCACGCCCCAGGCGGTGAAGCAGCCGATGAGGGCGATGAACAGCAGCACCATCCCGCCGCCGAGCAGCGGCGGGCTCTTGACTGCTTCGGTCTCGTCCGCGATCGGCGGGGGAGCAATGCTGGCCATCTGCGGGTCCTTCCGCCGCGGCGGGGACACCTCGCAAGATCGCGGAGGGTGACCTGCCGATTACGGCGACGCTACTCCGCCCATCCATCGAAGGAAACCACTGGGTGTAGCGTGCGGGGCGGAAGGGTGCGTGGTCATGGAGTTCGACGTCACCATCGAGATCCCCCAGGGAACGCGGAACAAATACGTCTTCGATCACGTGGCGCGCCGCCTGCGCCTGGACCGGACGCTGTTCACCGCGACGCAGTATCCGGCCGACTACGGCTTCATCGACGGCACGTGGACCCCGGAGCGGGATGCCCTCGACGCGCTGGTCCTGGTCCGCCAGCCCACCTTCCCCGGGTGCGTGATCCGGTGCCGGCCGATCGGCATGTTCCGGATGAGCGACGAGCACGGCCCCACCCCGAAGGTGATCTGCGTGCCCACCGCCGACGTCCGGCTCCAGGACCTGCGCGACATCACCGACCTGGACGCCTTCCTGCAGCTGGAGATCCAGCACTTCTTCGAGATCTACAAGGCCATCGAGCCCGGCAAGAGCGTCGACGTGGGCGGCGAGCGGTGGGCGGGCCGCGCCGACGCGGAGGCGCGGATACGGGCGGCGTTCCCGGCTCACGAGCCGACGTAGGCCAGCGCGAAACCGACGGTCGGCACCCCGAAGAGCAGAGAGACCAGCGCCAGCCGGGTGATCGTCGGGCGCCGGGTGAGGATCGCGTACGCGGCCAGCAGCACCGGCGCCATCACCAGCTGCGCGGTCAGCGTGGACCGTGGCACCAGCACGCCGAGCCAGGCGCACACCAGCGACACCGCCAGCGCCGAGCCCCACAACGCGATCCCGAGCCGGTACGCGAACCGGGCCCCGAACCGCACCGCGAAGGTGGTGTCCCCGGCCCCGGCGTCGGCGGCCAGGTCGGTCACCGTCGTCGGCAGGTACAGCGCGGCGGCGAACAGCAGCCCGATGAGCCCGAACGGCCACGGGAACTCCCACGGCGTACGGGTGATCGCCCACCCGGCCGCCGGCGACACCACCCCGACGACCACCGCGTTGACCGCGACGTCCCAGCCGGGCCGCGTCTTGAGCCGCAGCGGCGGCACGCTGTAGGCCCACCCCAGCAGCAGCACCCCGGCCACACCGAGCACGAACAACGGCCCGACCAGCAGGGCGCTGAGGACCGCGGCGGCCGCGATCACGACGTACCACCGCCGCAGCCGCTCGGCCGGGACCGCCCCGGTGACCAGGGGCGCGGTGGCCTTGCGCGGGTTGGCCCGGTCGCTGCGCAGATCGTGCAGGTCGTTCTGGGCGAGCACCGCGCCCCAGACGAGCGGGCCGAGCACGAGCAGCGCGACCAGCGCGCGGGGCACGTCGGCGCGAGCGGGCAGCCAGGCGTGTCCGGCCAGGACGGTGCCCAGGTAGGCGGGCACCCAGGAGACGGGCCAGAACCAGGGCCGGGACACCAGCACGAGCAGGGTGGCGGGGCGGTCGCGCACGGCGGTCATACCCGGGATCGTCCAACTGGGCGGCTGTGGAGTCGCTGAGAACGGGCCCGGCTCAGTGCGCGCGTCCGGCGCGCTCGACGACCGCGTGCCGCGGCCGGCGCGGATCGGTCGTCTGGTGGAACGCGCGCATGCCGCTGCTCAGCACGACGCCCCCGTCCGGCACGCCCCGCACCCACCAGTGCGGCTGGGGGATCGGCTGCCGGCAGGTCTCGCACCACCACCGCCACGTCGCCTGGCGCCGCGCGGGCCACTCCCGGTGCACGCGGATGCGCAGGTCCGGCACGCTGTCCGGGGCCCAGCGCATGGCGTCCTCGCTCAGGGAGACGTCCTGCAGCACGTTGTCGATCAGGTCCAGCACGTCGCGCATCCCGCCATGCTCGCACCGGGGCCGCCTTGATCTGAAGCGGTGCGTCCGGGGGCCGACAGCAGGTCCGCCCGGTGGGTAGAATTCGGACAGACCGTGATGCGGGGGGTGATGGCGACGCCCGAGGTTCCGGCCGTATCGGCCTGGCACGGCGAGTTGCTGGATCTCTTCCGGCGGCTCCGGGCGACCACCGTCCGGCCGGTGCGCCACGTCGCCGCCCGCGCGGGTTACGCGCCGGGCCATGTCAGCGAGGTCTTCAACGGCAAGAAGAAGCCCAGCCCGGAGGCCGCGGAGGCGATTGCGGCCGCCCTGGGCGCCGGGGCCGACGACGTCAGCCTGGCCCGGCTGTACGCCGAGCGGCTGGCGTCGACGACCGCCGGGCCGCGGGACCGGCTGCCGGTTCCGGACATGCTGCCGCCGCCGGGGACCTCGTTCGCCGGACGGCACGCCGAGCTGGCCGGGCTGACCGCCATGGTCGGGGCCGACGCGGAGGACGGCGTCGAGTGCGGCATCGTGGTCGTGGGGGCCGGCGGGGTCGGCAAGACCTGGCTCGTGCTGCGGTGGGCGCACACCCACCGCGACCTGTTCCCGGACGGCCAGCTCCACGCCGACCTGCGCGGCTTCCACCCCTCGGGCGCGCCGGCCGCGCCGGACGAGGCCCTGCGGGCGTTCCTCGGCCAGCTCGGGGTGCGCAGCTCCGCGATGCCCGCCGACCTGGCCGGCCAGGTCGCCCTGTACCGGCGGCTCACCGCGGGCCGGCGGCTGCTCGTGGTGCTCGACAACGTGCGCGACGCGGACCAGATCGGGCCGCTGCGCACCGGCCACCCGGGCTGCTGCGTGATCGTGACCAGCCGCGGTGAGCTCACCCGGCCGGTGATCCAGGGCGGCCTGCGGCGGCTGCGGCTCGGCATGCTCGATCCCGGACAGGCCCGGGAGCTGCTCACGGCCCAGCTGGGCGCCGCACGGCTGGCCGCCGAGCCGGATGCGGTCGCGCGGCTCGTCCAGCTCTGCGCCGGGCTGCCCCTGGCGCTGCGGATCGTCTCCGCGCGCGCCCTGCTGCATCCGGAGTGGTCACTGGCGTCGCTGGCCGCGGAACTCGCCGACGGCGCCACCCGGCTGGACGCCCTGGAGGAGGACGACCCCGAGCTCAGTCTCCGCGAGATCTTCACCCGCTCCTACCGCACCCTGGAGCCGGACGTCGCGCGTACCCTGCGCCTGTGCAGCCTGGCGCCCGCCGCCGACCTCGGCGGACCCTTGGCGGCGAGCCTGACCGGCCTCGCGCCGCCGGCGGCGTTGGCGGCGCTGCGCCGGCTGGCCGGCGCCAGCCTGGCCGAGCGGGTGACGCCGGACCGCTTCCGCCTGCACGACCTTCTCCGGCTGTACGGCATCGAGCGCGCCCGGAGCGATCCGGAGGAGGAACGCGCCGCGCTGCACCGCCTCATCGACCACTACCTGCACGGCGCGTACGCCGGTGAACGGGCGCTCGTCCCGCAGCGCCCGGCGATCGCGGTCCGGCCGGCCGCCGCGGGCACCGTCGTGCCGGCGCCGGCCGACCCGGAGGCGGCCATGGCCTGGTTCGACGAGCACTACGCCGCGCTGCCGCAGGTGCAGGTGATCGCGGAGGCGCTCGGACGCCCGGACGCGGTGTGGCAGCTGGCGTGGTCGCTCGACAACTACCACTACCGGCGGGGCCTGTCCCACCAGCAGCGGGACATGTGGCAGCGGGGGCTTTCGGCGGCCCGGTCCACCGGCGACACCGGCGCCGTCCTGCTGGCGACCCTGTGCCTGGGCAACGTCAGCGTCCGGATGGGCCGGCACGACGACGGCCTGCGCCACCTGGCGGAGGCGCTGCGGCTGGCCCGGGAGCGCCGCGACCCGACCGCGGAGGCCCAGACCCATCGCGTCCTGGGGCTGGCCTGGGAGGCCCGGGGTGACGACCGGCGGTCCCTGCGGTCGCACGCGGCCGCGCTGCGGCTGTTCTCGGCCACGGACGCGCCGATGTTCCGGGCGATCCAGCTCAACGCGGTCGGCGAGTCCTACGCCTACCTCGGCCACCTCGACCGGGCGCGGCGGTACTGCCGCGGCGCCCTGCGGCTGCACCAGGAGCTGGGCAACCGCAGCGGGGAGGCGGCCACCCTGGACAGTCTGGGCACCATCGCCCGGCGCGCGGGCCTGCGCGCCGACGCCCGGATGTACTACCAGCGGGCCCTGGACCTCTACCGGGCGGTGGGGCACGCCGCCGCCGAGGCCGACACGCTGCTGCGGCTGGGCGAGGTTCTGATCGAGGGCCACGATCCGGCCGCGGCCGTGGTCCTCCAGCAGGCGGCGAGCCTGCTGCGCCACCAGCACCGGTACGACCAGGCGGAACACGCCGACCGGCGGCTCGCCACGGTGTTCGCTCAAGATCAGTGAACGGTCCCGCGTTCTCGCAGGTGGGAGCGCCCGCGGCGGAACCCGTGTTCGCTGGGCGGCCTCCAGCGCCGGCGCCGGGCGAATCATCGGGGGCGGAGGTGGTCGGCATGGACTGGGAGAGCACAGGCGCCGAGCTGTTCGTCAGGATCGACCCGGGTGAGCCCCTCGTGGCGTCGCTGGGCCGGGTCGCGATGCAGGTCCCGTTCCGGCTGGCGGCGATCACGTCCGGGGTCGGCATGATCGAACGGGTCCGGCTCGGCTTCTTCGACGCCGGCTTCGACGACTACCTCACCACGGACATCCGCGGCGTGCACGACGTCAGCGCGATCACCGGCAGCATCGTCCCGCGCGACGGCTACCCGGCCGTCCACGTGCACGCGATCTTCAACGACGACCGGTACGCCACCCGCAGCGGTCACGTGATCGAGGCGTACTGCCACGTCACCATGGAGATCTTCCTGCACCTGGGGTCCCTGGACGTGCAGCGGGTGAAGACGGCCGGCGTGCCCGCGACCCGCATCGTGCGCGCCGGGGGCGACAGTGGACCCCGGTGACCGGCCGGGCTGGTGGCGGTCGGTGCGGCGGGCCCTCGTACCGAACCGGCTGCTCGGCCTCATCCTGGTCTCCGGCGCCGCGCTGCTGTTCGCCGTGTTCGTGTTCGGCACCCGCGGCAAGTATCCCGACCCGGACACCGCCGAGCTGCTCCGTACGGTCAGCGTCGGCATCCTGGCCGCCGCGGTGGCCACCGTGATCGACCGGCAGATCTCGCTCGGCGCGCTGGAGAAGCAGATCTACGACAGTCTGCTGGAGGCCGAGGGGGTCAAGAGCTCGCTCGCCCGGCTCGGGGTGCACGGCGCCCACCACGTGTTCGACTTCGGCCGGCCGTTCCGCGAGGCCCACAAGGGCGAGGTGGTCAGCTGGCTGGACACCTACTGCCCGCGGCAGAACGAGCTCATCGACGACCTGGTCGCGGCGGTGGACCGCGGCGTGCACGTGCGCATGCTGATCATCGACCCGCGCTGCGCCACCGCGGGCCACCGGGACGCCGAGCTGGTCGGCAGCCTCGACACCGGGGAAGGCTGGAAGGCGGGCCTGGAGGCCTTCATCCACAAGATGACCGCGGCCGCGTCGCGGGGGCACGGCCGGTTCGAGATCCGCTTCTACGACGACCTGCCGTGCGTGCCGATGTACCTCGTGGGCCGGGGCTCGGCCGCCCGGGTCGGCTACTTCTCGCTCTTCCTGACCCGCCCGAGCGCCCACTTCCCGCACCTCGAGCTGCGCTCCGGGGCGTGGCTGGTCGACATGGCGGCGTACTTCGAGGCGAAGTGGAGCCGGCACGCCGACCGCGCGATCACCGCGGGGCGTCCGGTGGATCCGTACCGGAACTGGGTGCCGGGTCGCCGCAAGCCCCGCAACGACCCGGTCCGACCGCGCGACACGGGGGCCGTGCCCGGCCGGACCGGCCGGTAGCGGCGCCCGGCCGCAGGAGCTCCTGGCAGGCGCGCGCGGTGTGCTCGCTCGGGATGGTGGCCTCCACCCAGCCGTCCGGACCGGCACCGGACGCGGTCGCGGTCACCGCCCGCACCACCGCGGCGTCTGCCAGGGCCGGCAGCCGGGCCGGTCCGTCGGCCGACCACCGGATGGTCGCGGCGCCGGTGAGGCGCCGGGCCCCGAAGCCGTGCGGCATGATCATCACGCCGGGTAATCCTGACAGGTTCTGACACGGCGCGGGCCTACGGTCACGGCATGACAGCGAACGGCAGTACCGACTTCGACTTCGTCCTCGGCCGCTGGACGGTCCACCACCGCAAGCTCGCCGACGTCACCGACCGCCGCTGCACCGACTGGATCGACTTCGACGGCGCGGGCGAGGCCCGGCCGGTCCTCGGCGGCCTGGGCAACGTCGACACCGTCGCCGCGACCCTGCCGGACGGGCGCTCCTTCTCCGGCTGCACGCTGCGCCTGTACGAACCGGCCGGGGACCTGTGGCGCATCTGGTGGTCCTCGACGAGCAAGCCGGGCCGCCTGGACCCGCCGGTCGAGGGCCGGTTCCGCGAGGGCCGGGGCGTGTTCCTGGGTGACGACGAGGTCGGCGGCCGGCCGGCCCTGGTGCGCTACCTGTGGTCGGCGATGACGCCCACGTCGGCCCGCTGGGAACAGGACTTCTCCTTCGACGGCGGCGCCTCCTGGGACCCGGTCAACTGGATCATGACCTTCACCCGCCGTACGGACTGAGCCGCCGCGCGCGCCTCTGGCAGGATCGACGGGTGGAAGACCAACGGAGCGCCGCCGTGCTGCTGGTGTTCGGGCGCGGGGTCATCGGCGCCGGCGAGCACTACGCGCTCACGCCCGCCAGCGCCGCCCGGGTGCAGGCCGCCGCCGACTACGCGGTCGCGCACCCGGCGGTCGCGCGGATCATCTTCACCGGCGGCTGGGCCGAGGCGACCGAGGGCGCCGGGCAACCCCCGGCGGGCTGGCGGGAGGGCGACCTGATGCTGCGCGAGGCCCGGGCGGGCGGGCTCGACCGGTACGCCGACCTGCGCGCCGAGACCCGCTCCCGCAGCACCCTGGAGAACCTGCTGCACACCGTCGAGGACGGCCTGCTCGACGGGTACGCCTTCGACGCCGGGCACCCGCTCGGGCTGGTCTCGCACCGGGGGCACCTGCCGCGGATCCGGTTCCTGGCCGCCAAGGTCCTCGCCCTGCCCGCCCGGGCCCTGCTGGACGTGCCGGCCAGCGGGGGCGAGACGCCGCTGCCGTGGCGCTCCGAACGCGCCGCCCGCGTCGTCGCCCGCCTGGGGTTCCTCGGCGCCCGCGACCCGGCCGCCCTGCTGCGCCGCGAGCGCCGGCTGGTCGCCTCGCTGCGCCGCGCCGAGCGACTGTTGCGAAACCCACCGAAGGAGTTGCCCGAAGAGCGGGACGCGCGGCGCCCGGCTGGGTAAGGGAGCGGTGCCAGCGCCGACGGAGGAGAACCACGTGCACCCAGACCGGTCGATCGTCTTCCTGCTGCCGGTGTATCAGCCGAGCCGGCACCTGCCGGAGCTGATGACCGAGCTGCGCCAGGCCGCCCCCGGGTGCCACTTCGTGATCGTGGACGACGGCAGCACCGGCCCGGCGGCCGCGGAGGTGCTGCGGCAGGCCGAAAACCTCGGCGGCACGGTCCTGCGCCACCCCGGCAACCAGGGCAAGGGCGTCGCCCTCAAAACCGGCTTCGGGTACGCCGCGGAGCAGCATCCCGGCCTCGACGTGGTCTGCGCGGACGCCGACGGCCAGCACAGCGTGGCCGACATCGTGCGGGTCGCCGACCGGGTGCGCGACACCGGGCACACGGTGCTGGGCGTGCGGCGCTTCGCCGAGAACGTCCCGTTGCGCAGCAAGGTCGGCAACACGGTGACGCAGGTGCTGTTCAAGGCCGCGACCGGCCGGGGCGTGCAGGACACCCAGACCGGGCTGCGGGCGTACCCGTCGGCTTTGCTCGGTTGGTTGTGCACCGTGCCCGGCGAGCGGTTCGAGTACGAGATGAACGTGCTGCTGGAGGCGGCCCGCGCGGGTCACCGGATCGAGCAGGTCGTGATCACCACGACGTACCTGGACGACAACTCGTCGTCGCACTTCAGCGCGCTGAGCGACTCGGCGCGCATCTACTGGCCGCTGCTGCGCTACGCGGCCGCGTCGCTGCTGACCCCGGCCCGGGCGACCCGCTGACCGCCCGGGGCCGGCGGCCCGTCAGCACCAGGTGAGCGTGGAGTTCGTCCGGGTGACGTTGCTGATCGTGTTGTTGCTGCCGGTGCAGGGGCTCCACCGGATGTTGGTGTTGCTGACCGACAGGTTCTGCAGCCGGATGTCCGACGACGGCGCGAACTCGGTCCGGGACGAGATCCGCACCTCGCCGCCGCCGTTGATGGTGCCGGAGGCGCCGGCCAGCACGACGTTGTGGCAGTTCTCCACCAGCACGGCGTTGTTGCCGGTGTTGGCGATGTCGACCCGGTCGATGACCGCGCCGCCGCTCTCCGAGACGCAGAAGACGCCCCGGCCGCCGCCGCGGGCCTTGACGGTCCCGACCCGGATGTTGGTGGGGTAGGAGCTGCCGATGCGCCCGTTGCGGTTGGCCATCCGGAACGCCGCGTACCCGGTCCCGGCGCCGGCGTTGTCCGCGTCGACGGTGCCGACGGTGGCGTTGACCGTCTGGTTGAGCAGCAGCCCGGACTCGCCCACGTTGCGGGCGGTGACGGTGCCGATGGTGATGCCGTCGACGCCGTAGGTCTCCACGGCGTGCGAGCCGGCGCCCGAGACGTAGGCGCTGTCGAGGCGGATGTTGCGCGCCGGGACGGTCTTGTCGCCGTAGTTGTCGATGCGGATGCCCAGGCCGCCGGACAGGCGCATGTCGATCTGGCCCAGGATCAGGTTGGAGACGCTGCGCATGAAGATGCCGTACAGCGGCGCGCCGGTGACGTTGAGGTGCGCGACCTCGACGTCGTGGGTGCCGCGGGAGTAGATCGGGGCCTGGTCGCCGCTGCCCGTACCGGTGACGTTGATGGTGCCGCACACGTCCAGCAGCGTGTAGCTGGGCAGGGAGATCCGCGAGTTGGCGCTGATCGAGCCGGACCCGCGGACCAGCACGTTCTGCTTGGCCGTCCGGCTCGGCAGGCTGCTGATCGCGGCCTGCACGGCCGCGCGCATGTCGGTGCCGGTGTAGACGGTGGTGCTGCCCCGGCGCGCGGTCCAGGTGCTGCCGCTGAGCGTGGCGTCGGCCTGGTACGACAGGGCGCCGCAGGTGGCGGCGGAGGCGGGGGAGAGGCCGAGGGCGACGCCCGTGCCGGCCAAGGTCAGCGTGGCGGCGGCCAACAGGCCGGTCCGCCAGCGCCGGCGGGCTGTGCTGCGCGGGTGAGGGGAGGTCATGACTGCTCCACAGGGGTGTCGGGCCGTGCGCCCTCACGGCGGCTTCCATCAACAAACGTCGATGTAACGGAGATGTTAACGCTCACTTGGAACGTGTCAAGACCGGCCGGCCGTGACCCGGCGCGATCAACGACGTTGAACCATCGCGGAGCGGTGTTCCGCACGGCGGCGGGGGTACGGGGTTGAGCGGGGAACAGCTTGTCGGGCCCGTGGTCTACGGTCTTCACGTGCCCGAACAGCCCGTCTCCGAGCCGGCCGCCGACACGCCGCCGCCGCCCGAGGCCGCGCCACAGCCCGAGGCGGGTCCGGCGGACGACGCCGCCCCGGAGGCCGATTCGGGCAAGTTCACCGTGCGGCTCACCAACTTCACCGGCCCGTTCGACCTGCTGCTGCAGCTCATCGGCAAGCACAAGCTGGACGTCACCGAGATCGCCCTGCACCAGGTCACCGACGACTTCATCGCCTACATCCGGGCCATGGGCGACGACTGGGACCTCGGCGAGACCAGCGAGTTCCTGCTGGTCGCGGCGACCCTGCTCGACCTGAAGGCGGCCCGGCTGCTGCCCTCGGCCGAGGTCGAGGACGAGGACGACCTGGCCCTGCTGGAGGCCGGCGACCTGCTCTTCGCCCGGCTGCTGCAGTACAAGGCGTACAAGGAAGCCGCGGCCGTCATCGCGGACCTGGAGGGCACGGGCGCCAAGCGCTGGCCGCGCGCGGTGTCCCTGGAGCCCCGCTACGCCGAGGCGCTGCCCGACCTGGTGCTCGGCATCGGCCCGGAACGCCTGCTCAAGCTGGCCCTCAAGCAGTTCCTGCCCAAACCGGGGCCGCCCGAGGTCTCGATCGCGCACATCCACCAGGTCCGGGTCAGCGTCCGCGAACACGCCACCCTGATCCGCGACCGCCTGCGCCGCGCCGGCAGCGCGACGTTCAGCCTGCTGATCGCCGACTGCGAGAACACCCTCGAGGTGGTGGCCCGGTTCCTGGCGCTGCTGGAGCTGTACCGCGAGGGCCTGATCGACTTCGAGCAGCCGGTGTCGCTGGAGGAGATGACGGTCCGCTGGATCGGCGGCGACCAGGTCGAGGGCGACCTCGACATCGACGACTACGAGGGCACGCCCCCGGAGCCGGACACGGCGGCCATGGACCCCGACGACCCCTCCTCCGACCCCTCCTCCGACCCCGACCCCGACCCCGGCTCCGGCGACCCCGGCTCCGACCTCGACGGCTCCTTCGACCTCGACGGCTCTTCCGACCTCGATGGCTCCGGCGATTTCAGCGGTTTCGACGATCTCGACGGCTCCGATGGCCGCCGCCCGATGGCGGTGGCCGAGGAGACCGAGGATGACGACGACGCGGATCTGGACGCCTTCGACGTCCCGGATTTCGATGACGGCCTCGGCGGGCGCGACGCCGGCGCCTCGTCCTGGCTTGATCCGGGCGACGACGGGGCCGACGAAGCCCCGGAGGCATCCGACAGCCTCGACGGTCCGGACTCCGGCCCCACCCAGCAGGGTGCCGGCGGACACCACACCCCCCTGTCCGACGTTTCCGACTTGTCGAGAACAGTCGACGCCGAGCCCGGCCTCCCCGAGGGAGCAGCCGCCGAGCCCGTCGAGCGGGAGGGATCCGCATCGGCTGAAACGGCTATCTCCCCAGCCGGCCACCGCACCGCAGACCGTGTTTCGACCGACGAGGAACAGTCATGACCGACGAGCGTCCCGAGTCCCTTGCCGCACAGGCCGCCTCCTGGGTGCCGCCCTGGGAGCGGGCCGCCCGGCAGCCCGACCAGGACTTCGCGGCCAAGGCCCGCGCGGAGCACGACGCCGACGGTTCGGGCCTGGGGGACGAACCCGAAGGTTCGAGCCCGCAGGACGAGGCAGAGGAGCCGGGTTCGGCGGATGACGACAACGGGTCCGCCGCCGAAGGGTCTGAGCCGGCGCCGCGCGAAGAGGTGCCGGCCGAGCTACCGCCGTTCCCGGAAGAGGCCGGCGGCCCACCGACGGTCGACGCGCCGCGCGAGCTCCCGGGCGACGAGCAGCGCGAGGCGACCGACGTCGGCGGCGGGCCGGAGCTGCCCGTGCCGGGTGCGATCGAGGAGGCCGCCGAGAACGAGATCGGCAACGCCCCGATGGTCGATGCGCCGCTGGACGGTGACGACGCCGGGGACGTCTTCGACGCGGCCGCCGACGACGACGTGGAGGACGACCACGACCTGGACCTGCCGTTCCGAGAGGACGTGCCGGGCCCCGAGGCGGACGAGCCGGCCGCCGCCGGCGAGACGGAAACGCCCACCGGCAGCGCCGAGCCCGACCAGGCAACGGCCGCCGCCCCCACTGGCACCTCAGCCCCCGCCCCCGACCGCGTGCAGCCCGCTGACCGGGCGGAGCCTGCCGACCGCGCCGACCGCGCGGAGTCCGCTGACCGCACCGACCGCGCCGAGCCCGCTGACCATGCCGGGTCCGCCGACCGCGCCGAGTCCGCCGACCGTGCCGAGCATGCTAAGCGCGCTCGCCCTGAGGGGGCCGGGCCGACCGAGGCCACGGCGCCCGACCTGACCGCCGCGGATGCAGCCGCCCGCGGCGCCCACGACGTCGACGCCGCGGTCACCGCCGGGGCCCTCGCGAGTCAGCCCGTGTCACGGGCGCGGCCCAGTTCCGGGATCCCCGCGCAGGGACGTGGCAGCAAGGGAGGCGCCGCTGCTTCCGGTGCGGGGGCCGCCCGTACCGAAGAAGAAGCGGAACCCCTCCCGCCGATGGACGATGCCGAGCTGCGGGCCGCTCTCGAAGCGATTCTGCTCGTCGTCGACGAGCCGGTCGCCGAGATGCAGCTCGCTCAGATCGTGGAGCAGCCGACCGAGCGGGTCGCCGCGATGCTGGACGACATCTCGGCGCGGTACACCGCGGCCGGGCACGGGTTCGATCTGCGGCGGGCCGCGGGTGGCTGGCGTCTCTACACCAGGCCGGAATATGCGGCCTACGTCGAGCGGTTCGTGCTTGACGGGCAGTCGGTGCGGCTCACCCAGGCCGCGCTGGAAACGCTCGCTGTAGTCGCCTATAAGCAGCCTGTCACCAGGTCGCGCATCTCGGCCATCCGCGGTGTGAACTGCGACGGTGTCATGCGTACGCTTAGCACTCGCGGCCTCATCGAGGAATGCGGCACCGAGGGCGAGACCGGGGCATTCCTGTACCGCACCACGGCGCTGTTCCTGGAGAAGCTCGGCCTCAACTCGGTCGACCAGCTTCCGCCGCTGGCCCCGTTCCTACCCGACGACGTGGAAGAAGTGCTCGATGCCTCAGGCTGATCCGGATACCTCCGTGCGGCTGCAGAAGATTCTCGCCACCGCGGGCGTCGGATCCCGGCGCGCCTCCGAAGATCTGATCTTCCGCGGGCGCGTCACCGTCAACGGGCGGGTCGCCAAGCTGGGCGACAAGGTCGACCCCGCGAAGGTGGAGATCCGGGTCGACGGCGCCCGGATCATCACCGACACCAAGCTGGTGTACCTGGCGATGAACAAGCCCCGCGGCGTGGTCTCGAGCATGGACGACGAGAAGGGCCGCAACGAGCTGGCCGACTTCCTCGGCACGTTCGAGCAGCGCATCTTCCACGTCGGCCGGCTCGACGCCGACAGCGAGGGGCTGCTGCTGCTGACCAACGACGGCGCGCTCGCGCACAAGCTGATGCACCCGTCGTACGGGGTCGCCAAGACCTACCTGGCCGAGGTCGCCGGGCCGCTGCCACGCAACGTCGGCCGGCGGCTGCAGTCGGGCGTCGAGCTGGAGGACGGGCCGGCCAAGGTCGACTCGTTCAAGCTGGTCGACGCGGTCGGCAAGACCGCGCAGATCGAGATCACCCTGCACGAGGGCCGCAAGCACATCGTCCGCCGGATGATGGACGAGGTCGGCCACCCGGTGTCGCGGCTGATCCGTACGGCGGTCGGCCCGATCCGGCTCGGCGACATGCGCCCGGGCGGTTTCCGTCGGCTGTCCAACGCCGAGGTGAGCGCGCTGTTCAAGGCCGTCGGCGAGTGAGCCGGGCCTGCCCGGCACAATAGGTAGTTGTTCGTCTGACGTCTTGGAGGTAACGGTGGAGCAGGCAGTGCGGCCCGAACGATGCGTGGTGGCCGTCGACGGTCCCTCGGGATCGGGCAAATCCACCGTTTCCCGACGGCTCGCGACCGCGATCGACGGCGTTTACCTGGACACCGGCGCGATGTACCGCGCCATCACCTGGGCGGTGCTGCAGGCCGGCGCCGACCTGCAGGACGCCGACGCGATCGTCAAGATCGCCCAGGAGACCACCCTGAGCATCGGCACGGACCCGCTCGCCCCGCGTTTCCGGGTCAACGGCACGGACGTGGACGCGGCCATCCGGGGGCCCGAGGTCACCGGCGCGGTCTCGGCCGTGGCGGCCGTCCCAGCGGTACGGGCCATGCTGGTCCGCCTCCAGCGGGAGATCATCAGCGCGGCGCCGCGCATCGTCGTCGAGGGCCGCGACATCGCCACCGTGGTCGCGCCGGACGCCGAGCTGAAGGTGTACCTGACCGCTTCGGCGGCCGCGCGCGCCCAGCGCCGCAGCGCCGAGGACGCCACCGACGTGGCGGCCACCGAGGCCGACCTGAACCGCCGCGACCAGCTCGACTCCAGCCGCGCGGCCGACCCGCTGCGCCAGGCCGACGACGCCGTCACCGTGGACACCACGGGCATGGGCATCGACGAGGTCGTGGCCCATCTCCTGAGCATGCTCAACAGCAAGGTGAGTTCGTGAGCGACTTCTCTTCCGAGGTCTCGGCCCTGGAAACCGCACTGCACCAGTCCATGGCCGAGGAGGGCCCGGTCCCGGTCGTCGCCGTCGTCGGCCGGCCCAACGTCGGCAAGTCGACGCTGGTCAACCGCATCATCGGCCGCCGCCAGGCGGTGGTCGAGGACAAGCCCGGCGTGACCCGCGACCGCGTGCCCTACGACGCGCAGTGGAGCGGACGCCGCTTCACCGTGGTCGACACCGGCGGCTGGGAACCCGACGCCCGCGACCGCGCCGCCGCCATCGCCGCCCAGGCCGAGATCGCCGTGCAGACCGCCGACGTGGTCATCTTCGTGGTCGACGCCATGGTCGGCGCCACCGACGTGGACGAGAAGGCCGTCCGGATGCTGCGGCGCAGCCACAAGCCGGTCATCCTCGTGGCCAACAAGGCCGACAACCAGAACATCGAGAACGACACCGTGTCGCTGTGGAGCCTCGGCCTGGGCGAGCCGTTCCCGCTGTCGGCGCTGCACGGCCGCAACGCCGGCGACCTGCTCGACAAGATCCTCGCCGCGATGCCCCCGGCGCCGGCGATCATCGAGAATGCCCCCCGCGGCCCCCGCCGCGTCGCGCTGGTCGGCCGCCCCAACGTCGGCAAGTCCTCCCTGCTCAACCGCCTCGCCCGCGAGGAACGCGCGGTCGTGGACTCGGTGGCCGGCACCACGGTCGACCCGGTCGACAGCCTGGTGGAGATGGACGGCGAGGTCTGGCAGTTCGTCGACACCGCCGGCCTGCGGAAAAGGGTCAACCAGGCATCCGGTACGGAGTACTACGCGTCCCTGCGCACCGCCGGCGCCGTCGAGGCCGCCGAGGTCGGTGTCGTGCTGCTGGACGCGTCCGAGGTCATCAGCGAGCAGGACCAGCGGGTGCTGACCCAGGTGGTCGAGGCCGGCCGGGCCCTGGTGATCGCCTTCAACAAGTGGGACCTGGTCGACGCCGACCGCCGGATCTTCCTCGACAAGGAGATCGACCGCGAACTGAAGCGCATCCCCTGGGCAATCAAGGTCAACATCTCGGCGAAGACCGGCCGCGCGGTCGACAAGTTGGCCCCGGCGCTGCGCAAAGCCCTGGACAGCTGGGAGAAGCGCATCCCGACCGGCACGCTGAACCAGTGGCTGACCGCGCTGACCCAGGCCACGCCCCACCCGGTCCGCGGCGGACGAGCCCCGCGGATCATGTTCGCGACCCAGGCCGGGGTGGCGCCGCCGCGGTTCGTGCTGTTCACGACCGGGCCGCTGGATGCCGGGTACCAGCGGTTCATCGAGCGGAAGCTGCGCGAGGAGTTCGGCTTCGAGGGGTCGCCGATCGAGGTGTCGGTGAAGCCCCGGAAGAAGCTCGGGCCGGGCGGCCGGGGCAAGGCGCACGGGTAGGTTTCGGCCCCGTCCCGGCATGCCGGTGGTAAGTCGGTTGGGGGGCTGGGGTAGGGTTGTGGTGTTGCCGCGCGCTGGGGTTGTCTCGGGGCGTGGCATCGGGCTGTAGCGCAGCTTGGTAGCGCACTTGACTGGGGGTCAAGGGGTCGCAGGTTCAAATCCTGTCAGCCCGACCAGTATTTGAAGGCCGTTGGCGAGGATGAAAGTCCTGGTCAGCGGCTTTTTTCATTGATCGCATCGTGTTTCCAAGATCGCCGTAGTGGATCTTGTGGTCACGGGCGTGGTCACAGACGGGCCTACCGTGGATGAGGTCAGCTCAGCTCTGTGACCACGGGGGTGCCCAGATGACCGTCGGCTCGTACCAAACTTCCACCAAGACTCTCTGGTTCTTCGTCATCGACCTGCCGGTTGGCGACGACGGCAAGCGGCGTCAGCACAAACGACGAGGGTTTCCCAGCAAGACTGCGGCGGAGAAAGCCGAAACCGAGGCACGCAAGGCGTACGGCGAGGCGGCCATTGGCGCGGACGGCAGTGTCGCTGCCGAGCTTTCCGGCTGGCTGTCGGAGCGGGAACTCGACATCGAAGAAACCACTCTGGACAACTACCGCAACCTGTTCCGGATGTACGTGATCCCGCACATCGGCGGCCGGCAGCTCTACAGCCTCGACAAGCGCGTCGTCCAGGACATGTACAAGACGCTCGTAAAAGAAGGCGGCAATGGCAAGAAGCCCTTGTCGGAGACGACCGTCCGGACCGTACACCGAGTGCTGATGAAGGCGTTCAAAGATCTCGGGATCGATCTTGGCGCGGTCCGGCAGCCGCGGCCGGCCCAACGCGAGGACCAAGGACGCAAAGGCGTGTGGACACCAAAGCAGTCGAAGCGGTTCCTCCAGTTTCATCGCGACGCTCGCCTGTATGCGGCATGGGCCCTTGCGGTGGTCGCCGGAACCCGGCGCGGTGAGATCGCCGGCCTGAAGTGGGCGAAGGTCGATCTTGACAACGGGATCGTTTACATCCACTGGCAGCGCACGATCTCCGGCAACAAAGTCATCGAAAAGGCGCCGAAGGGGAAGAGCCGTCGAGCGATTGCGATCGGCCCTGCGATGGTCCGGGTTCTGCGTGAGCACAAGGCTCGCCAAGACGAGG
This sequence comes from Actinoplanes nipponensis, assembly GCF_016862275.1. GTDB lineage: Bacteria > Actinomycetota > Actinomycetes > Mycobacteriales > Micromonosporaceae > Actinoplanes > Actinoplanes nipponensis. The sequence goes on from NZ_BOMQ01000079.1 coordinate 56,900, forward strand.
AGAAGGCGGCCGCAGGGCTGCTGTATCACGATCACGATTGGGTCTTCCCGCGCGAGGACGGCGAGCCCTACTACCCGCGCTACTACACCGATCAGTGGGAGAACGCGTGCCTGGCGGCCGGTGTGCCGGTCATCGTGCTGCACGACGCCCGGCACACCTCGGCCACGGCCGGAGCGGACGCCGGTGTTCCGGAGCACGTCATGCAGAAACGGCTCGGTCACGCCGACGCCCGGACAACGCGCGAGGTCTACACCCACGTTCTTCCCGAGAGCGAACGCAAGGCCGCCGAACTGATGGACTTCGCTCTCGGCGAAGAAGCCGCATGATGATGGGCGGGGCGCGTAAGCGCCCCGCCCATCACGTCGCTCGGTCCGGGCGAAACAGCAGGAGACAGTCCCGGACAACTGCCCGCGTTGCGCTTGTTGTGGTGCGCTTAATCAAGGAGCAGTCCTCCTTGCTCGTCCCGAACGACCACGGGAAATGCGGCTGGGGGAGTGCCACGAGCGGAAGGGGGACCCGGATGCCCAGGCGCACATGGACGGTGGCGCAGGTGCGAGAACTCGGCATGGCAACGGACATCGAAACCGCGGCGTCGGTGCTGGGCATCGGCCGGACCACCGCCTACACGCTGGCTCGGTCCGGCGACTTCCCGACGCCGGTCATCCGGGTCGGTCGGCGCTACGTCGTTGCTGTCGAAGGGCTATTGACGGTCCTCGGCGCGACTTAGCCAGCTGACGAGGAAATTCCCTCGCACGGATGAACCTGCTGCCGGGACCCAAGAGCGGGCGTCGATGCGGATCACTCATAAGGGAAGGATGGAGAGATGAGTGACTCGCAGCTCGGGGAGCCCGAAGTCGACTGGCGCAGATGGACCATGGATCACGCGAAACTGGTCCGAGCCTTCGAGTCGGCCGCCTTCGCCGCCGACGGCGACGAGGAGACCCCGCTGCTCGCCGCGGGAGCGCTGATCATGGCTGCCACGCAGATCATCGACGAACTGTTCCAGGACATCGAAACGCTGGCAACAGACGGCGGTGGCAGCGTGGCTGACAGCGAAGGCGCCTACTTCGTCCTCGAGGACCTGCCGCAGCGCTTCGCCCACCAGTACAACGGTCGCTTTGCTCGTAACTTCCACGTGGCGACTGTCATGGTCACCGGCCGGTTGTCTGCGGAGCAGTGGATGCCGCCGGCGTCGGTCGGCGAGGCTCTCGCGTTGTACCTCGTCATCCAGCGGGCACAGTACCTGCTTATGGATCACGAGCTCTTCGACCGCGAGGGGGTGCGGGAGTTGTACCTCGGATTCGAGGATGCTGCCTTCGAGGACATAGACCACGAGTGGCTCTACCGGGCAGACATGGACGGCTTCGAGAACGACAAGGAGTTCGCCGCCCGATTCGGCTCGACGGACATGCGCGTTCAGTCGTGGTTCCAGCCCACCGACGACGGGCCGGCCCACGTGCACGCCTTCTCGATCGACTTGGAGGCGCCGAAGCAAGCCTGATGCTCGCCTCGCCAACGCGCGATCTGGCTATGACCGGTCATTGGCGACTTGACGAGCGGTCGAGCGAGCCGGGCCATGACCCGCCCGGTCCGCGAGGCGCGTTCCAAGCGCTGCACCTGACTTTCCCGCAGCGAGATCAATGCAATCTCAGTGTCAGAGAACGTCGCGTTGAGCAGGACCAGGACCACGACCGGGCCCACCTGAAACCCGTAACCGCCCACGGCGGAACCACAATCCCTCGATGATCGACAACTCCGTCACGATATCGAGAGAAGCCAGGAGTGATTCCCAGCTTGGACGGGGCCCGACCGGTCAGTGCCCGGTGGCGTCCGTGGTCGGCGGCGTCGCCGGCGCGGGGATGGGACGGTAGATGTCGGCTCGAGGTAGATGACCTCTGCCGTCGGCAAAGCCGCCCGGACACGGGCTTCCGCCTCGTCGATCGTCGCCGCGATCTCAGCGCCTTCGTCGACGCCGATCTTCGCGGCGAGCAGTAGCTCGTCCGGCCCCAGGTGCATGGTCCGCATGTGAATCACCCGACCGGCGCCAGGCGTGGACAACAGCGCCGCCTCCATCGTCGCGAGCTCTTCCGGCAGCGCCGACTCACCGACGATCAAACTCTTGGTCTCCACCGCGAGCAGCACCGCGACGGTGACCAGCAGCGCGCCGATGCATAGCGTTGAGATGCCGTCGAACACGCCGTTGCCGGTGATCACGCTCAGCACCACACCGATCAGGGCGAACAGCAGTCCCAGCAAGGCGCCGCAGTCCTCCAGCAGGATCACCGGTAGTTCCCGTGATCGGGTACGGCGCACGAACCGCAGCCAGCTGCGGCCGCCCCGGGTTCGGTTGGCCTCGCCGACCGCCGTGCGCAGGGCGTAAGCCCTCCAGGACCGCGGCGATCACCAGCACCGCTACCACCACCAGCGGTGACTCCAGCGCAGGCCAGTTCGCCGTGCCCGGCGGCCGGAACCCGCGCGTCCAGCTTGCCGCCGGCCAGCTGGCGAGGGGCCTCGATGAGCCGGCGCAACGGCTTGCTGACCAGCGTGGACAGCTAAAGACAGCCCCGGACAACTGCCGTCCCTTCAGCCCACCGTGATGCCCTTAATCAAGGAGCAGAGATCACGGCGGGTGCCGTAGGTGACGAAGAGTGCGTCGCCCGCGGCGTACACGGATAGGCAGGGGGACCGGGTGTCCAAGCGTGTGTGGACGGTAGGGCAGGTGCGCGAACTTGGAGTGGCAACGGATGTGGAAACGGCTGCGTCGGTGCTCGGTATCGGCCGAACCACTGCTTACACGCTGGCTCGATCCGGCGAGTTCCCGGCTCCCGTCATCCGGGTCGGCGAACGCTATGTCGTCTCCGGCGAGGGCCTGCTGACGGTCCTCTGCCCGGGCGACGCACCCCAAGCCCTCGACGCCAGACCTTTGCCGTCCGGATGACTCGGCCTTCCTGAGGTAGCACGGCGGCCGTTCCAGATGAATTCCGAACACTCGATGGGGCTTGAGTGGATGACACACCACAGACACTGGCAGCAGCACTGGCTTGGCACGCGGCCGGCTGCGCCGTAATTCCGATCCGAGCCGATGGCAGCAAAGCACCCCTAGTCTCTTGGCGCACTTACCAAAGGCTGCGGCCGGACAGGGGCATGGTGGAGGGGTGGTTCGCGGGAAACCCCCCGGGAATTGCGGTGATCTGCGGGTCGGCGTCCGCTGGGCTAGAGATGCTCGAACTCGAAGGGCGGGCGGTCGCCGAGGGTCTCGGTCAGGCGTTCACCGACTTACTTACCGTCGCGGGGCTGGCGGACCTGTGGGAGCGCGTCACCACGAGCGGATATTGGGAACGAACCCCGTCCGGTGGCGTCCATGTCCTTTATCGGCTTGCCGAGGATGCCGTCGACCGCAACCTGAAACTGGCGCGTCGACCAGCGACGGAGGAAGAGCTCTTTATCGACCCCGCTGACAAAGTTAAGACCTTGGCGGAAACTCGAGGTGAGGGCGGCTACACCATCGTCGCACCGTCTCACGGCACCGTGCATGAGACCAGGCGGCCGTGGGTCGCGTTGAGTGGGTCCTCGCCGGCGCGTATTCCTGTCATCACCGCCGACGAGCGGACGGCACTGCTAAATGTTGTCCGCGCGCTTGATGCCATGCCGCCTGCGCCCGCACCGGCGGCGGCGGCGGTAGTACACCGTGGCGCAAGCTCATCGACCGGTCAGAGCCTGAGTCCGGGAGATGACTATGAACGTCGAACCGACTGGGCAGACATCTTGGCTCCGGCGGGGTGGACACTCGTTCATGCTGTCGGTCGCACGCGATCTTGGCGCCGCCCCGGCAAGCGATCCGGTGTCTCTGCAACGACAGGACGCGCTGACGACCGAGACCGGCTATTTGTCTTCACGAGCAGCACTGAGCTGCAGACCGATACTCCGCTGACGAAGTTCCACGTCCTCGCTGTCCTGCAGCACGGCGGGGACCACAGTGCGGCTGCTAGAGCGTTGCGTCAGGCCGGCTACGGCGGCACCACGCCGCAACAGGAGCCATTGAGCGCACCGCAGACGGAGTCGCCGAGCATCGCCCCAGCCGTCATTCGGCCGGCGGAGGCGGCAGCGCCAGTTCGCGTCAGCGGCCAGACGATGCCTTCACCCGCTGCGTGGGGCCCCACGGAGGACGGTCTGGCGCGGGCGCTGGTCGCGCATCATGGTCGAGAATTGCGCTATTGCCCGCAACGGGGAGCTTGGCTGCTGTGGTCGGATCATCGCTGGTTATGGGACGACGCGGAACAGCACCGAGAGTTCGTGCGCGGGTTGGCTCGGCAGCTGCCAACTGCGGGTAGCTGGCGACGGTTCCGATCCCAGGCGCTATCAGCCGGGGGAGTGTCGGGGGTGGTGCGGTTAGCGCGCTCGGATCCGGCGGTGACCGTTAGCCTGGCGGCCCTCGACGCCCGCCCTTACGAGCTGAACACTCCTGCGGGTGTGGTGGACCTGCGGACGGGTGAAGTCAAGTCTGCCGAGCCCGGGTTGCTGCACACCCGGTCGACCGCGGTCGCTCCGGACTTCGACCGGAGGTCGGACGTCTTCGACACCTTCCTGCACGACACGTTCGGCGATGACACCGAGCTGGCCGGCTACGTCCAGCGGTTGGTTGGCGTTTCGGCGATCGGCCGCGTACTTGAACAACTGCTGCCCTTCGCGGTGGGTCCCGGCGCCAACGGCAAGTCGACCCTTCTGGAAGCGGCGATGCATGCGCTGGGCCGCGGCGACGATGGTTATGCGCGAGCGGGATCGTCGGAGATGTTGATGGTGCGTAAGCACGCGGAGCATCCGGCCGAGCTGGCGCAGCTGTCCGGCGCCCGGTTGGTGGTCTGCGCGGAGCTCGACGAAGGGCAGCGTTTTGCCGAGGCGCGGGTCAAGCAGCTGACCGGCCGCGACTCGTTGTCGGCACGGTTCATGCGGCGGGACTGGTTCACGTTCGAGCCGAGCCACACCTTGTGGCTGCTCGGCAATCACCTGCCGGCAGCACGTGCCGGTGGCCCTGCGTTCTGGCGGCGGATCCGGGTGTTGCCGTTCAACCGGGTGGTGCCGCCGCAGATGCAGGACAAGAAGCTCGGGGAGCGTCTGGCGCAGGATGCGCCAGCGATCTTGGCATGGATCATCGCTGGGGCTGCGGCGTATTACCAGGGCGGTCTTCGTGAGCCTGCGTCGGTGTCGTCGGCGACTGAGGCGTACGCCAAAGATCAGGACACGGTCGGGCGCTTCATCGAGGAGCAGTGCCGCCTGGAGGCAGGCGCGGCGCATGTGCGCACCCCGGTGGGTGTGCTGCGGGAAGCGTACGAGCAGTGGTGTGAGCAGTTGGGCGAGCGGCCGGTGTCAGCCAAGCGGCTGACGCAGGAGCTGCAGGGTCGCTTCGCCGTGGCGGACGCGAGAGGCAGTAAGGGTCAGCGGTTCTACACCGGTGTCGCGCTGCTGAGCGACGGGGACAGGCATGGTGCTCTGTCAGAGGCGTCAGGATCACTTGTGGATGCCGGGCGGCGGCTCGGGTGACGGGTGACAGATGTTCCGCGATTTCCCGGTTGGGCGCCTCGCGCGCGCGGGCGCGCGCGTAGGTGGTGCGCGTGCGTTGATGATGAACCTGCTTTGGGGCTTGATCTGTCACCTGTCACCCAGTTGGCAGTGTCACCTACCCGACACAATCTCAGTGATGAAGCTTGATGTTGGAGGTTGTGCCTACGGTGGATCTTGAACGAAAATGGCGGTCATGGGGGGTTCGTCGTACACGCGCGGGTTCCATGCGCTGGGCCGAGGTGCGTTCGCCTACCTGAGCCCGCCGGGCACGTGGGGCTGGAGCAACTGCGGGCTAGTTATAGCCGAGCGTCGGGCCCTGTTGGTCGACACACAGTTCACGGTGTCGCTGACCAGGGAGCTACTCGACGCGATAGAGGCCAGGTTCCCCGGCGTTGAGATCGCGACGGTCGTGACGACACACGCGAATGGGGATCACTGCTGGGGCAACCAACTGCTCGTCGACGCGGAGGTTATCGGTTCTGCAGCGTGTGAACACGATATGGCTGAGGAGGTTCAGCCGGAGCAGCTGGCGGCCCTGAGTGGGCCGAACGCGCCGGACACGCCTCTGGGCGACTACATGCGCCGGCACTTCGGCGTCTTCGACTTCACTGACGTCCGTGTCACCCCGCCGACACGAACGTTCACCGGCCAGTTGAAGGTGCCGCTCGGTGACCGTGTCGTTGAACTGACTGAGGTGGGCCCGGCACACACCGACGGCGACGTGATCGTGCACGTACCGGACGCCGGGGTGCTGTACGCCGGGGACATCCTCTTCATGGGCGGCCACCCCATCATGTGGACCGGGCCGATCGACAACTGGATCGCCGCGTGTGATCGGATCCGGGACACCGGCGCGAACCGCATTGTGCCGGGGCACGGCCCGGTCACCGACCCGGCCGGTGTGGAGACGTTCCGGGCTTACCTGGAGTGGGTCGCCCGGCGGGCAGAGCAGGCTTATGCTGCCGGGCTGCCGTACTGGGAGGCCGGAGCCCCGTCGACCATCCCACAGTCGTACGGCGGCTGGGGTAACCCGGAGCGTCTAGTAATCACCATGGCCGCGGCCTACCGGGCCCTGGGCGAAAGCACACACGGACTCATGGAGGTCCTGGCGCATGCGGCCGCCGCAGAACCGCACAAGGCTGGGCGCTAACTGCATTCCTACGCTTGGCAGGCTTGGGTGGGGATCAGCATCATGACGCGGCTGTCCGGCGCTCTCATGGGGGCGAACGCCACCAACTCGATGGGCTGCACCTTCCGATGCAACGGCAGGTGCAAGGAACGATGGTCCCCGTCGGGGTGTGGGTATGTCATGGGTTGCTCCAGGAACCGCCGAGCGTCCTCATTAACCTCGAGGATTTCATCGAAGACAGCTGCGAGGCGCCTGTTGTCCGGCTGGCGGGCACGGGCGAACTGCATCTGAGCGAACATCTGCGGCGCCCAGTCGGTCTCCCAATGGTGCAGCTGCGTGCGCGCTTCAGGGAAGGTGAAGACCCAGCGCATGACGTTGTTCTCGTGACCTTCGACCCAGGGGAACCAGTCACTCATGTGCTTGTTGAAAGCAACCAGGTCCCACGCCTCGTCATTGGCGTAGGCAGGCCATGGTTGGGCATCGAGGATCCGCTGGACCGTAGGGGTGGAACGCATGCGCGACTCGTGCACGGCGGTGGTGGGCGCGTGCCCGGTGGCCAAGAGAAACAACATGCTCTTCTCGGCGGGGTTGAGTCGCAGCGTGTAGGCGACTCGGTTGAGGAAGTCGTCGCTGTAGTTCTGAGCCTCGCCGCGCTCCAGGGTGCTGTACCAGCCGACACTGCAGCCGGTCAGGAAGGCGATCAACTCCTTGCTGGCCTTGGCGCGCCGTCGGCTATGCGGATACGCCGCACTGAGTCCAGGAATATGCTCGGGGTTGAGGCGTAGGCGCCAGGTACGCATGAGAAGCGACAGCTCGTTGGGCTTGGTGAATGACTGAACCGGAGTCATCGCGCTCTCCGAGACGACAGCAAGGGCCGGCCCGCCCGCACCAGCCGCCGCGCGTGTGCGCTGGAACCTATGTCGAATCGATGAGGTGTTCCCCCGTGTTGAGGCACGCCTCAACATCCCACAGAGTCTCAGCGCCGGGAATACCGACCTTTGGTCCGACTTACGGGATAACAGCAGTGCAGTCCTCAGTGCGGTCGAGGCAGCATCGCGGAACGCCGCAGCGTCAGCAGGAGGCCGATGCCCACGCCGGCGTACCGGCCGGCCGCTCTCGGAGACCTGCCTGTATGCACGACCGTTACCGAGTCGGCCCGTGGTGAACGACAGCGTCGGCTGCGACGACGAAGCCGCGATACGCGCGTCAGGGTTTACGCCAGACTGCCCCCCGGACGCTGATGCGGCTTGGATCGATATCGTCGGCCCCCGCGCCACGACGCCACTGATTGACGAGAGTGATGCCGGGATCAACGAGGTCCAAGCCGCCGAACGGGGCAGAGAACGCCGCCTCATCGCGAGGCCAGATGTCGCTGATGCCGGCGTCGAGCAGCTGCTGGTATCGGATCTTCTCCTCAGGCGGCATGAAGTCGACAGTGAAGTGCGTGGCGGCCACATAGCTGCCGGCTGGCAGTTCGTTGACTAGCTGTCGCACGATGGCCTGCGCTTGCCCTTTGCCTGGGGGGATGAAGTGTAGGACGGCGATCAGCATCAGTGCAACCGGCTCAGAAAGGTTAAGTCTGTCCCGGTCTCGCGCGGCGGCCAGGATGGCTTCCGGCTGGCGCAAGTCCGCCTCGATGTAGTCTGTAAACCCTTCCGAACTGCTGGTGAGCAACGCTCGAGCATGGGCCATGACGAGGGGGTCATTGTCGACGTACAGCACCCGGCTTTCTGGTGCAATCCGCTGTGCCACCTCGTGGGTGTTGTCCACTGTAGGCAGCCCCGTGCCTATATCGAGGAATTGCCGGATGCCGGCCTCCGCCGTTAAGAACTCAGTCATACGACGAAGCACGTCACGGTTGGCGCGAATACCAGCCCGCATCCCGGGAAACCTTGCCTCGATGGCATCAGCTGATTTCCTGTCAGCTGCGAAGTTATCCTTACCGCCGAGCCAATAGTCGTAGCGGCGAGCCGGATGAGCAACTGACGTATCGATCTGCGCTGGCGGCTTCAATTTCACCTGTACCTTTGCCTTGAACGGAAAGCGGCCTGCGTTGACGTTGCTCTGATCGTCGGTGCGTCGGGGATTGAACAAGCCGAGCGCGGCGTCTGAGTCAGCCTCGAGTGCCGCCCTCAATGCGGCGCGCCGCTCCTCACCGGGCCAGCGGTGCTCACCGCGTTCGAGTTTACCGATCCATCGCGCATCGACGCGGAGTTCCTTCGCCGTGTCAGGGTAAAGCCTGTCCAGCGCGGCGTTCACGGCGTCGGCCAACTCGCCGCGCGACACTGGCTGAGATTTACGTGTCGGAGAGGGCAGACGCATACGCGCGTCGCTCAGAATCTGATTACGCTCGATGATCGCGTCAGGGTGGCGCGGCATATCACTTCCCGTCAGGCAGTCGTCGCTCGACCGGCCGCCGACACACGGTGTCTCGTACGACGGCCAATGCACGCCTAGGACTTGGGGCCTGCATGCGAGGACGGTCGAGCGTCGACTGCGGTCTCAACTCGGGCGAGTTAGGAACTTCTGAAGACAAGAAGGTAGCAGTGACAATCTATGGGTGTACCAGCCCTGTGAGCGGTGCGTGTAACACCCTTGGCAACGCGGTGTAGTTGCCATCCCGGTCCGACGACGTGCTGTAGTAGCAGTTCCTACAGTGGCACTGACCAAACCGCACTGTGTAGTCAAGTCTGAGCTTGCGGTGCATGATGTTGGCTTCATCGCGGCGTGCGGGGTCTTGGTTGCGTCAATGTGTAGCAACCAGTGATTTCCCGTGGCCGTCACACACAAGGCGGAGGGATTACCGGTGAGCCGGACAGCAGTGGTCGTCGGAGGAAGTCGCGGGATTGGTCAAGCCACGGCGCTGATGCTTGCGCGACAGGGGCATCGCGTAGCTGTGACGTACCGTAACGAGCCGCCGGCATTAGATCTGATGGCGGTCCACTGTGACGTTGACAACATGGAGACCGTCGATGCGGGCTTCGCAGCGGTCGAGCGGGAGCTGGGCCCGGTTGAGATCGTCGTCGTGAACGCGGGCGTCACCCGCGATCAACTTCTATTGCGAATGAGCGAGCAAGACTTCGCATCCGTTGTCGACACCAACCTGACGGGCGCCTTCCGCGTCGCCAAACGTGCTGCCAAGCCGATGCTCAAGGCCAGGTGGGGTCGCTTGATCTTCATCTCATCGGCGGTCGCGCTGCGGGGCGAACATGGTCAGGCGAACTACGCCGCCTCGAAAGCAGGTCTTGTCGGCTTCGCTCGCTCGCTGACGCGTGAGCTTGGCAGCCGCAACATCACTGCCAACGTGGTGTCGCCCGGTTACACCGAGACAGACATGACGGCGAAGTTGACCGCCGAGCAGCGCGAACACATGCGCTCGCAGATCCCATTGGGCCGTGCTGCCCAACCTGAGGAGATCGCGGCTGCAGTCGCCTTCCTTGCCAGCGACCAGGCCGGCTACATCTCCGGAGCAGTGCTGCCCGTTGACGGCGGCGCTGGCATGGGTCACTAGCTAATAGCACTTTCACCGGGCGAATTCCCTGACCTGTTTTCGTCATCAACCGACATCTCTATCAGGGGGTGGGGGACGTGATGAACGCCTGCGACGAATCTGCGGCAGCGGCGAGTGACGACTGCGCTGTGGGCTCCAGTGATCGTGAACCTAACGTGAGCCAGGAGGGAGGCGGAGCAACAATGATTCCGGCCGGGGCGCGGGCCGAGGACCAATCTGGAGAGCCTTTGACCTTTGGCCGGTCCTTGCGCCGTGCCCGGATGGCCAAGCAATGGTCGCAATTGCAGCTGGCGCACCGCATGCGCGAGGTCGGGGCCAAACACCGGGGCACCGCCACTGTATCTTCGCTGCTGATCATGCTGAGTAAGTGGGAGAACGAGCGCAAAAGCGCGAACCAGTACAATCTGCACCTGCTGGCTGCGGCGCTTGACGTCCCGGTGGAAAGGCTGAACCTGCCGGTTGATCCCGACTACGTCTTCTAAGCCTCGTCGCCTGACGAGACCGCCGTGGGCTTATATCTGTTCTTTCAGCGTCTTGGACCGTGATCGGGGCTGACCCCGCTGAAGACGGCAACCGACCAGACCAGGACGCCGGCGTATACGTGCAAAGCGTCAGCGAATTCCGACTGTCGATTGATACCACCGTCAGCGGTGACGGTGGCGATGTCGTCGTAGGCCAACGCTGACTCACCCTGCATCCGATAGGTGACCAACTCGATCAGCGTTCGTCGCGCGTGGCCGACGGTCTCGTTCTGCTCGGCCGCCACCCGGTCGTTGCCGTCGTCGCTGAAGCACACCTCCGGCAAGTAATGTCCCGCGGCAGCAATCACATCCGACGGCAGAATGACCGCAGCACCCGGTGGCGGCGGCTCCCGACTGGCAGCTACAGCCAGGGCGACTTGGGTGGAGTAGACCGCATAGACAGTTGCGGCACGGGCGAGCACGACGATCGCCTGCTCGAAGTGCTGGTCGGCGAGGCGCTGCAGATCCGTGGCCGCTTGCGTAGCCGGCGTGCTGGCTTGCTCACTGACGCGGTGCGCTTCCGCGATGGCTTCAATGTGCAGGCTGTGGGTCGAGGCGTATTGCAGGTGGACAGCAGCCTGGTTGCACGCTGTCCCCATCGCGACGAGCGACCGGCGGACCTCAACCGGCAGCCGCACTCCCATATCCGGTTGCAACAGCTGCTGCGTCGTCACACCCATGCGCTTACGTCTCCTGTCAGTCGGCTGCCCGTATACGCCGCCCCGCTGCGGTACCCGGTTGCAAGCTGGATATCGGGTACTGCGCCGCGCGTCAAGCGGCGTAAGAGACAGCCCCAGACAGTCGCAGACAGCTACCTCAGCGAACCGTTCTCACCGAGGGTCGAATCCATGGTCGACGCTTCCCAGACTGTGGACACTCGGCGATCCAGCACTGTTTTTAGCCCGGGATCGCGTGCCCCTGCTCTGCCTCCTCCAGCCCGCCCAGCCTACCTGCCCGTGTCGGTGGCCATGCTGCACCGGTACCGCTGAATGGCACTCATGCGGCGGCTTCTCGTCCTAGCATGCCGACGAGCCGAGACGTACGGGCCCGACGCGGCGGCCTGACCAACGCGCCCCATCTCCTGCGTCCCGACAACAGCGGCGCTGTCTCTGTGAAGGTTGCTTGCTAACGCATCTGCGTTATCTCACCGCGTGCCTCCCGGCTGCAACGTCGATCGACGCAAGGTCGGGTCGAAGAGACTAGGTCGCGGACCGACAATCTCTGGCCGACTCTGTCGTATCCTCAACCTATCGCCCCGCAGCGTCACGACAGACGGCTTTCACCGCAGGTGGTGGCTCGTCATGCGCGACGTTGTGGAGAAGATGGAGCCCCCGCCGCAGTTGCTGATCAGGCTGCGCGGCGAGGGCCCCGTTCCGGTGGTGCTCTTCCAGGGCATAGGGTGCTTCCCTAGCCCTGGAAGAAGCCCGCGAGATCCGTGTACGTGCTCAGAACTGCCAGCATGAACATGATTAGCATGATCGTGTATGCCAGGTCGTTCCGGTCGTCATCGTCTCCTCGATAGGCCATCCCATCACCTCCCTCCCCAGACCCCGAGCGGCCCGTACGGCTCCTCCCGGTCATTGGGGGATGGGATTCCGGTGACTCTACATAAACGCTAATACATCTACCCCGACCGCGGCGAAAGCCCGCCCACGTTCTTCATGCCCATGTCGGCCAGCATGAACTGGATGCCCTGGAACTCGGCGACCGCCTTGCCGAACTGCTTGCGCTCCTTGACGTATCCCTTGGCGAAGTCCAGCGCGCCCTGCGCGATGCCCACCGCCTGCGCTGCGATGGTCACGCGGGTTTCTAGACGACTGACTAGGTAGCGGGGGACCTGCACCAACACGCTCAATGCATCCTGCCGTGTCAGGCTGCCGATGAGTTCTTTTCGCGTTGCGTGAACAAAGTCGTATACCGTGTCCTCCGGATCGGCGGCCGATTTGCTCACTCGTTGGATAAGTCCGCTGAGGAATAGCTCCCGGAGCGCCGTCGGGGCAGCCCGCGGCAATTTTGCCCGCTGCACGAGTCTTCATCACCGGCAGAGTCAGCGGAGCCGCGGCGGCCAGCAACGGCGCCGAGCGGGCCGCCTCGGTCGAGGCCGTCGGGTTGAAGCGGGCCACGGCGTCGCCCAGGTGCGTCAGCGGGGAGTGTTGTTCTCGCCAGCCTTGTGGCCGCGAAGCGAGCGTGTGTGGACAGCCCGAGACAACCTCGGTCAGCTACCGGGTGGTTGGCCGGAGCGGCATTGTCCACAGCGTAACCGACAGCCAATCCTTGTCATTACGTGGTTCACGTAGCGGCGGGGGATGGCGGTCGACGGAGTTTGCGTCCAAGGGGGCGCCGACCGTGCCGAAGCGAATGCGCACGCGCTGGGGCAGTCGATGGCGTCGGTCGCGCATGTCTTTGGTGTCTTTCGACTACCGGTCGAACCTCGCCGGCCGAAGGCAGAGCCGACCACGTGCGGTTGCCCCATCAGTCGCGGTGGTCGGCCGCGCCTGCCGAGCACATACCTACGTCCGGGAGAAGCATGGTGCTGTCAATTTCTGCCCCGGCGGTGCCGGACACACCGCCACAAGCGCCCTCCGAACATTCGCTACCGCTGGAAGACGGCAACGAGTGGTCGGGCTTTCCAGCCGCAGCAGGGGAGCGCCGCGGTCGTGAGCCCCTGCCGGCGATGAGGGTGCGGGCCCGGCCGGTACCGCACGAGTTCGGCCCGGCGGATGTGGCCGAACTCGTGTGGCTGCGCGCCGCTGCCCTGCTACCGGCCGCGTTGGTCGCGGTGTCCTCGGCCGACGGTGGCGTCGGCCGGTCTACGTTAGTCGCGGCGCTGGGCGGTGTCCTCGCGTTGGCGGTACCGGGTCCGGTGATCGCCGTCGACATGAACCCCGTCCCTTGGGGCGGGCTCGGTGAGCGGATCGGGCGGTCGACCGCGGGCACGATGTGGGACGCCGTCCGTGACCTGCACACGCTGACCAGCCGCCGGGAGATCGAGCGGTGGACCCAGCACAGTCCGTCGGGGCTGCTGGCGCTGGTCGGCGAGACCGAAGGCAGAGGTCGTCGTCCGCCGCGCCACGACGAGGCCGCCGCGGTGATCGAGGCCGTACGCCGGGCGTACCCGCTGGCCATCTGCGACGTCATGCCCGCCCTGATCACCGGGGTGTGGCGCACCCTGGCCGCCGCGCACGCACCGGTGCTAGTGGCTCGGGCCACCACCGACAGTCTGCACCACACGATGCGGCTGGTAGCCCACCTGCGCGCCGCCGGCTACAGCACGGTCGCCGACCGCATCGTCCTGGCGGTCGTGGCGAGTTCCCCGGACACTGACCGCGCCGTGCGCGCCGTCGTGCAGCAGGCCACCGCCGCGGTCCCCGCGGTGATTCCCATCCCGTTCGATGCTCAGCTGGCCCGGCCGGAACCGATCGACGTGCGCCGACTGCGTAAGCCGACCCGGCATGCCCTGGTTCATCTGGCGGACGCCGTCATTCAACGATGCGCCGATCCCCGGGCCGAGCTGCCTCTCGGTGCGGTCAAGGAGCGTGCGTGATGCTGACAGTTGCGACCGCGTGGCTCGTCGTGCGACTTCCCGCGGCGGTCCAGCAGGTCTTAGCGGCGCCCGCGCCGACCCCGACGCCGCCGGCCGGCCCCGGTGGCTTCGACTGGAGCCGCGTGCATCCCGACGGATCAGCGATTCCGAAGTCCGGCATCTTCTACACGATCATGAATGCCGTCATGTGGCTCGGAGGCGTGGCCGCGTTCTGCGGCCTGGTCGCCGGCGCGATCGCGTTCGGTGTCGGCCCGATCTTCGGCGCACACATTGTTTCCGACCGCGGCAAGAGCATGATGTGGCGCAACGGCCTGGTCGCGATCATCGTCGGATCGGCGACCGCCATTATCGCCGGCCTGCTGGTGCTGTGACGCGCCATGCAGACATCGACGACACGGCGGACCGACAAGCTTAACGTCCGCGGTCGGAGGGCCCTGTGGCCGCGCTTGGCCGGCGCGCTGGTTCAGGCATCGATCCTGGCTGCGGTCGTGGTGGCAAGCCTGCTTGCCGGCGTCGCCCGCGCTGACGCTGCCCCGGCGCCAACCCCGAGCCCATCCAGCGCGGTCGTCGACGCTGCCTGTGCTGCCAAGGCTGCGGGATCGGTGGCGTGGTGCATGCCGTGGGCGGTGCGGGTGGACCGGCCGGTGCCCGGTGCCCGCTCGCACTGGGTGACGCACTGCAGCAACGCGACCAGCGACGCCGACAAACGCTCCTGCGCCGCGGCGTCTCTCACGCTGGATCCAACGCCGCGTGACGGCACCGCATCGGTGCTGATGGACGGTCCCAGCACCGGCAGCGGAGCCGCCGGGTTGATCAACTGCTCGCTGATGCCGCCGCCCGGCGTTGCCGTCAACACGCAGCAGCAGGCCGCGTGGAACACCAAGCGGCTGGAATGCACGACCCAGGTACCGGCGTGGTCTGCGCAGCTGTACGACCCGGACCCGAAACAGCCGGACTGCCCGGCAACCGATGTCAGCTGCAAGGTGCAGCGCGACGCGCAGGAGGCGCTGAGCGCCGGCATCAGCTCCGGAATCCAGGGCCTGGTCGACGTGGCCGTGCAGGGCACCGTGTTCCTGTTGTCCAGGCTGGCCAGCCTGGTCTTCAAGGTCACCACGATCTCGTCACCGGACGACGCTTTCTACTCCACCTACAACTCCGTCGCCGGCATGGCCGTGGTCCTGATCTTCGTGTTCTTCATCGTCTCCACGATCATCAACGGGCTGCGCACCACGGTCGGGCCCGGACCGGTGGCGACGCTGGGCGGCCTGGTCCGGGCCGTGCTGGGCATCACCTTCGCCGGCGGCATCGCCTACACGATCGTCGCCGCGTGGGACCAGGCCACCAACGCTGTCATCGAGGCCAACGCACGCACCCCGTACGACCCGTCGTGGCTGGTCTCCAGCTTCAGTGCGCTCACCGCCGGAGCCGGGACGCTGTTCCTGGCGTTCCTGCTGTCGGTGTTCGCCACGATCGGCCTGCTGCTGCTGTTCATCGTCATGCTGTTCAGGGGTCTGCTGGCCACCGGCGCAGCCCTGTTCGGGGCGATGGCGATGACCGGGCAGGTGATGGCCGAGACGCGGCACTGGGGCCGCCGCTGGTTCTGGACCGTCAACGCCCTCGGCAGTAGCAAGTTCTTCATCGCCGAGCTGTGGATCTACGGGTCGCGCTCGGCGTACGGCTCGGACAACGTGATGAACGCGCTGCGCGCCGTGCTGCTGATCTGGCTGATGGTCGCCGCCCCATGGATCCTGCTGCGCCTGACAACGATGTGGGACGGCTACCTGTCCGACGTCAACGCCCAGGGCCTGCTGGCGGTCGCCGGCAGCCCGCTGCAGCTGGGCGCGGACTTCGCCGGCGGCGCTCGCAGCGGCGCCGCCGACGCCGCTGACAGCTCGAGCGGCGGCAGTGGTAGTCCAGGGTTCGGGGCTGCCGGGGTGATGGATGAGAACACCGCCGGCATGCCCACGACCCCGCTGAACACCGCAGGTGATGCCGCGGGGATCGGCGACGGCACCGGGCATCAGGCCGCCGACGCCGCCGCAACCGGCGGCGACGGCGGCCCGGTCGGCCAGCCGGCCCCGGGCGCCGCACCAGAGCAAAGCGGCTCCGGAACGGGGGATAGCCCGAACGCTCAGGAGGCCGACGGTGTGCAGGCCGGCGCCCGCAGCGCGCAGCAGGATATGGCGGCCGGTCAACTGACCGCACCCGGGGACGCCACCGGCGCGCACGGATCGCTGCCGATCACCCCCGGTGCGGCGCAGAACGCCGACCCGGCAGACGGCGCCGTACCGCCGCCCGGCGCAGGCGGCGCAGGCGTGGTCCCGGGCAGCGGGACCACCGACCCGGCAAGCGGCAGCTCCTCTGGATCGTCGCCGTCTGCCTCCGGTGAGCCGGATGACAGCGGCTCCGGCGCAGGCGAACAACCGGCCGGCCAGCCTGCCGGCGGCGGTGCCGCACGGTCCGGCGGTGGTGAGGGCGCTGCCTCCGCGGCCGCCGACGTGCCGATCGTCCCGCTCTAGCCAACCTGATGGAGGAGACGAGCCAATGCAGTTTCAGTTTCCGCCGCGCTCGACGCGCGGTGCGGTGCTCGGGTTCGCCTGGTCGCAGATCGCTCTGGTGATGGCCGGGGTCATCGCGGCCGTGGTGGCCCTCAACCTGCTGGTCGCCGGAGAACGAGGCGCCGCGATCGCCGCGTTCGCCGGCTGCGTTGCGCTCATCACGCTCGGATTGCTGCGCTTGAAGGGCCGCCGGGTCACCGAATGGGCCCCGGTGGTCGCCGGGGCGCTGCTGCAACGCCGTGCCGGACAAAACGAGTACCGCGGCGGCCCGTACGCGCCCAACAGCGCCGAGCGGTGGATGGACCTGCCCGGTCCGGCCTCCGCCTACGTGTGGCTGCCCGCGACCGCGACCGACGGCACCACCCGGATCGGGCTGCTGCACCACCGCAAAGAGAAGACAGTGACCGCAGCCCTCACGTGCTTCGGCACCAACCTCATCCTGGCCGACCGCGACGTGCAAACCCAGCGGCTGACCGACTGGGCGCAGCTGCTCAACATCCTCGGCAGCGAGTACGCCGACGCCGGGCTGATCCGCTGGTCGGTGACCTCCCGCGCCGTACCGGACACCGGTAACGCCGCGCAGCGGTTCCTGGTCAACCGGGCCGTCGACACCACCAGCGCGGCGTACCGGTCTCTGGCCCAACTGACCGCGGCGGCAGCTCCGGCGGCGCAACGCCACGAAATCTACCTGTCGGTGGTCTTCGACATCGCCCGGCTGTCCGGGGAGATCACGCAGGCCGGCGGCACGGACGCGGCCATCGCCGCGGTCGTGCTGGACCGGCTGACCGGTATCGCAGCAGCCGTGGCCGAGGCCGGGGTCACCACCGGCGGCTGGCTGTCCCCACGCGCCTATGCCGCCGTCATTCGCACCCAGTTCGACCCCAACGATCAGGAAGTCGTCGACCTGCGCGCCAGCACCACCGCGACCGGCGACGGACCGACCGCGGCGGGAGTCGAACCGCGGCTGGCCGGACCGGTCGCCGCCCGCACAATCGGCTGGAACACCTACCAACACGACTCGGCCTACTCCCGCACCCTGTGGGTGGCGCAGATGCCCCGGCAGCTGGTCGCCGCGACGTGGCTGAGCCCGCTCTACATGCGCACCGCCTGCCGGCGCACCGTGAGTCTGGTCGCGCAGCCGGTTCCGGCGGCGGTGGCGCAGCTGGCCACCCGCCGGGAGAAGGTGTCGCGCGCCGGTGACGAGGTCACCAAACGCAAACTGCGGCTGGTCCGCACGGCCCGGGAGGATGACGAGGCCCGCGCGGTCGAGCAGATCGACCGGGAGCAGGCCGCCGGGCACGTGCGCTACCGGTACGCGCTGCTGGTCACCGTCACCGCCACCACCATGCCCGACCTCGACCGGGATGTGCGCTCGGTCAAACGGATCCTCTCGCGGGCCGGGTGCGAGGCCATCGTCCTGGCCGGGGAGCAGGACCAGGCGTTCGCCGCCGGGGCACTGCCGCTGGCCCGTGGGCTAAAGCCCGCCCGGGGGTGGTCCGCATGAGCCGCCGGATCCTGCGCCGCGAAGGATCCCTCGCGGACCGCATCGAGCGGCGTGCCGCCGCCCGCGACCTCAACCGCGCGCAGGCCGCGCTGGAGCGCGAACAGCGGGCGGTGGCCCGGCAGGAGGACCGGCTGCTCGGGCCGGTGCCGGTCGGCCGGCGCGGCGCCTACGGCCGGGCGGCGGGACGGGTGTTCTGGCAGATGCAGCTACCGCCGCTGACCACTACCGCCGCCCAGCTGTGCAGCGTGTATCCGTTCGTGTCTGACCCGGGCCTGCCGGTCGACGGACCGCTGATCGGCTTGGAGGTCTACTCCCGCTCGGCATTCACCTTCTCGCTGCATGAGCTGTACCGGGCCAAGGTGATCACCGCGCCGAACATGGTCGTCACCGGCGAGATCGGCACCGCGAAGTCGTCACTTCTGAAAACGTTGGCTTTCCGCGGGGTGCCGTTCGGGCAGAAGTTCTACATCACCGACGTCAAAGGCGAGTACGAGCAGCTGGCTGCCCTCGCCGGGATCAAGCCGGTACGTATCGGGCCCGGCCTGGGCGTGATCATGAATCCCCTGGCCGGCATCCGCAGGCATCCGCACCAGACCGAGGAGCAGTGGCGGCAGCTGCAGCGCTCACGCCGGCTGCTGTTGCTCGAAGGACTCCTCGAGATCCAGCTCGGCGGGCGCTTGCACGAAGCGGAGCGCTCGCTGGTGG
The DNA here is from genome assembly GCF_016862275.1 of Actinoplanes nipponensis. Lineage (GTDB taxonomy): Bacteria > Actinomycetota > Actinomycetes > Mycobacteriales > Micromonosporaceae > Actinoplanes > Actinoplanes nipponensis. The sequence continues at coordinate 75,931 of NZ_BOMQ01000079.1, forward strand.
AGTATGCCGTCGACGCGGTCACCCGCGAGCAAGACGCTTCCGCCGATCGGCTGGCCACCCCCACCCTCAGCGTGGTCCTGGCCGCCATGGGCACGCCTGAGTTGTGGGTGCACCGCCTCGACGGGCTCCATTACCCCGTCACCGTGTTCGTCGATGATTCCCGGCGCGTGCGGCTGGCCTTGGAAAGGCTCATCTCCGGTGCTCTCGGCGGAGTGTTCGACGGGCCCGTGGAATCCAACGCCCGGCTGGACTTCACCCAGCCCGGAGCCATCCTGGACCTGCGCACCATCCGCGCCTCGGACCAGATGACGGCGATGGCGGTGACCTGCGCCCAGTCCTGGCTGGAAACCGAACTGTCGGCGCCGGACGCCCCGCCGCGGGTCTGTTTCTACGACGAGTTCGCGCTGATCGCCCGGCACCTGCCGCTGATCCGCCGCATGCGAGAGCAGTTGAAGCTTGCTCGGGCGCTGGGTATCGCCAACGTGCTGGCGTTCCACCGATTCTCTGATCTAGCGGCGTCCGGGTCGGCGGACTCCGAACAGGTCCGCATCGCCCGGAGCCTGATCGAGGACTCCGGTGTCCGCGTCTCCTACCGTCAGGCCACCGGAAGCCTGGACCAGGCCCGCGAATTCCTCGGCACCTCGGACGTGGAGACGGACCTGCTGCGCTACCTGCGCCAAGGCGTCGGGCTGTGGAAGATCGGCACCCGCTCCTTCGTCGTCAAACACCAACTCAGTCAAGCCGAGACGGCGATGGTGCACACCGACAGCCGGATGCAAGCTGACGAGCCGGCCGCGCCGGTCGACGGTGCCGACTACGACGCCCGGTTGGCCGCCGCGACCGATCCGGCGGCCGCGTGATGGGCCGCCCGCCGCTGTCCTCACCCGGTCACCGTCCGCCACGGCAGGGCCGGGCCCGCGCCGACATCCTCGGCCGGCTGATCCTGCTCGTGCTGTTCGTCGTGGTTGCCGTGGTCGGTGTGGTGTCGCTGTGGGTGGCCGGTCAGCTGTCGGGGGTGCTGGTCCACCACCGCTGGGCGGACACCACGCTCGGTCAGACGCCCAGGATTGTGGTACGCCTGACCGCGCACCTGAGCCAGCCCGCCGACGCGTGGCCGGCGACCGCCCGCCCGCTGATCGGAGGGCCGGGGCTGCTGTATCCGCTGTGGGCGCTGTCTTTCTTCGGCATCCTGGCCGGGATCGGCGCGCCGGCCCTGCACCTGGCCAAGATCCGGATGCGGCGCAGCGGCTTCGCCACGAATGCTGACCTGCACCGCACCCTGACCGCCGACGCTGTCCGCAACCGGGTCGACGTCGTCCGCCCCGGGCTCGCCATCGTCGATACCGACGACCAGCTCACCCGCGCCGCGAAGACCGCCCGGCGTCGTGACCCCCGCGAGGTCGCCCGGTTCCTGGGCAACGACGCCACCAGCGGCCGACCGCTCTACCTGGCCAACGAATACACGTTGTTGGCCGCCGCAGTGCCGCGCTTCGGCAACAAGACCACCCGCTACGTGATCCCCGCGGTCGCCGACGCACGCGGAGCGGTCATCACCACCTCCACCCGCCTGGACGTCGCCGAGATCACCTACGACCGCCGCGCCGCGATCGGCCCCACCCACATCTTCCAGCCGCAGGGCGAGATCCGCGGCGTGCCCCGCATGGCGTGGTCGCCGATCGAAGGCGCCGACGACCAGATCGTCGCCATGCTCAGAGCCAACGGCTTCGCCGCCGGATCGGGTATCGGCGACGAGAGCGTGGAGAACGGCAAGTGGTTCCGCGACCAGGCCGCGACCATCCTGCGCGGGCTGCTGCACGCCGCCGCCCTGGACGAGCACGCCACCATGCTGGATGTCCTGGCGTGGTCGCAGAACCCGGCCAACTCGCGGCCGGAACGGATCCTGCGCGCGCACGGCGTCGACTCGTGGGCCGATCGGCTGGCCCGGCACCGCGAAACCAGCGGCCGCGCCCGCGACACCATCCAAACTGTTGTCTCCGGCGCTCTCGACGCCTTCAACGACCCCCGCGTCCTGACCGCCTGCTCACCGCCGCGCGGCACGCAGTTCAAGCCGGTCGACTGGCTGCGCGAGTCCGGCACCATCTACCTGGTCGGCACCCGCGACGCCCAAGCCCTGATCGCGCCGCTGCTCGCCGCCCTGAGTGAGGACATCCTCTACCAGGCCAAACGCCTCGCCCTGACCGCGCCCGGTGGGCGGATCGAACCGACGCTGTATTTCATCGGCGACGAGATCACCAATATCGCACCCCTGCCGTCACTGCCGTCGCTGATGAATGAGGGCGGCGGCTCCGGCATCGCCGTGAGCGTGTTCGCGCAGAACCTGCACCAGCTCCGCGAACGCTGGGGCGACAAAGGCGGGCGGGCCATCGCCGACTCCGCCAGCGCCCGGCTGCTCATCGGCGGCAGCAGCGACGTCACCGGCCTGCGCGACGCCCAAGCCCTCACAGGGCAGGTCACCGACATCACCTCCAGCCACTCCTGGGGCGGCGGCCGCGCCTCGGTCAACGAAAGCACCCGCCGTGAAAACTTGCTGGATCTGGCCGACCTGCGCACCCTGCCCGAAGGCCGCGCACTGGCGCTGGTCGGCAACCTCCCGCCGGTCGAGCTCGCCGTGCCGGCGTGGTGGGAACGGCCCGACGCCGGCGAGCTGACCGCCGGGCGTGACGCCTTCCGTAAACGACTCGCCGAGGCTGCCTGATGGACGCCTTCGACTTCCAACTGCCTGACAACCCGCCTGCGGACATGGTGGCGGTCGCGCAGCTCGCCGCGTCGCTGGCAAGGCTGACCGAGGCCGTCGACACCCTGCATCAGCAACACCTCGCCCTGGCCGACACCGTCGCGTGTGGCCAGAACGCCGGACCGCGTAAAGCCCCGCTGAGCATTCCGTGGCCGCTGCGCTGGGCTGACCTCGACCGGGACGCCGCCGCGCAGGTGTGGGCGTGGTTGATCGACTGGGTTGGCTGGGCCGTCGACCGCTACCAGCTGGTCGAAGAGATCCCGGCCTGCTGGTACCAGCATCCGCCGCTGATTGAGGAACTGACCGCGCTCGCCGCCGCGTGGGACACCGCGTATGACGACGCGGTGCCGGCCGACGGGCCGTTGTTGTGGCACGAACGGTTCGCCCGTGCCCGCATGCGGCTGCGCGACTGGGACGACTACACCCGCTGCCGCAACGGCACCCACACCGACCGGCACCTCGACCTCACCTGGCCCGACGGGTGGCGTGAGACCGCGGTGCTGGTCGCCGACGCCGACCTCACCGGCCGGCCATCCGCCGCGTCGGCCGGTAGCCCGCAGGAGGCGACGTCATGACCATGCCCGCCGAAGTCACCTCGGATGCCGCCTGGGACCGCCTCACCACCATCTTGCGGGCCATGTACCGCGACGTCGACGACCTCTACCAGCGCATCACCGAACCCGAGCCCGAAGAGCAAGAACCGCAGCCGGAGGAGACCGAACCCGTGAGCGACCTGGACCCCGAGTACGGGACCGATGCCGACGATCGCGCCGCCGAATACGCCGACGAGGAACGCGTCCGCCTGGATGCCGAAACCGACGGCCGCCTCGACGGCGATTACGACACCGACGTCTACGACGACCCCGGCCTGGAGGACTGATGTCCGGCCACACCAGCCTCGTTGACGACGGCGACGTCACGCACGATGCGGCCACCAACAGCCCGGCCGGCGGCGACTATCTGGCTTACCTCGACATCCTGCGCGCACTCGACGAGCAAGGCGCCGCCGTCAACAGCGCGCTGCTCGAGGCACACATCGCCGACACCGCCCAGCAACGCCGGGCCGCGCTGAGCGCTCTGCACACCCGGCTGCGCGACATGGCCGCCACCGCCAACCACGCCCTTGGCAGCTTGCCCGAGCACAGCGACATACCGGCATGAGCGGCCGGCGACTGGCCGCCGTCTGCGGGCTCGCCTTCGCCGTGATGGCTGGGTGTAGGCCGGCCGGTGGCTCCTCCGCGCCTGCCGAGCCAGCGGCGGTGAGGAGCAGTGGCCATGCGGCTGGCGTCAGCGGGCCACGCCGCAACGCCGCTTTGCTCGCCGCCCTGACCTATGTCCGGTTGTGGGCCCGTCCCACGCTCGGCCGTAATGCCTGGTACACCGGCGTGAAGCCGATGGTGACGCCGGCCTACGCCCAACTGCTCGCCGACACCGATCCCGCGCAAGTTCCCGCCCGAGCGGCGACCGGCAGCCCCCGGCTGGTCACGGCAGACACGGCAGTGGTGGTTGCGGACGTGCCGACCGACGCAGGACTCATCCGCGTCACCGTCGCCAGCACTAGTGGACGGTGGCTGATCGACAACGCCCGTCCGACGCCGACACCATGACGCAGCAGACCCCGATGACCGACACCGCTGGCCCTGCGCTGGCAGCGTCGGGCACGGCTACCCGTCCGCAGCGACGGCAGACATGAACCGCGCCGTCGCCCTGGTAGTGGGCACCTTCCTGCTCGTCGGCTGCTGCCTCGCTGGGCCGCTGTTGTTGCTGACCACCGTCAACGACGAGTGCGCCCCTGCGGCGACGACGTCGGTAGCCAGTAGTCAACCTGCGGGGCAGTGGAACGCCGGGCAACTGGCCAACGCCCGCACGATCGTCAGTGTCGGCGCCGAACGACGCATCCCAGTCCGCGGTCAGATCATCGCGCTCGCGACCGCCATGCAGGAGTCCGGACTGCGCAACCTCGCCGGCGGTGACCGCGACTCCATCGGCCTTTTTCAACAACGCCCCAGCCAAGGCTGGGGAATCCCAGCCCAGATCGGTGACCCCGTCTACGCCGCAGGCAAGTTCTACGACAAACTCGCCACCATCCGCGGCTGGCAGACCATGCCGCTGACCGACGCTGCGCAAGCCGTCCAAGGCTCCGCTCTGCCCAACGCCTACGCGAAGTGGGAAGACGACGCCACCGCTCTGGCCCAACAGCTCGGAGCAGATCCCGGCAGCGCAACGGACTGCCCCGCCGCCCCGGCCGGAACGGCGGATGCAGTCAAGCGGAACCCTGACGGGTCCTGGCCGGACGAGGGCTGCACCATCCGCCCCGATCCCACCACCGACTCCGGCTGCCTGACCCCGCGGACGTGGCACCTCGTGCAACAAGCCGAAGCCGCCGGCTTCCCGGAACCGGGCTGCTACCGCGTCGATGACCACGGCGAGCACCCCAAGGGCCGCGCCTGCGACTTCATGATGACCTCCGGCGGCGAAGCATTCGGAGCTAAGAAAGCCCGAGGCGACGCCATGGCCGCATGGGCCGTCGCCAACGCCGACCGCCTCGGCCTCAAGTACGTCATCTGGTTCCGCCGCATCTGGACCCGCTCCGAAGGCTGGCACGCCTACAACAACCCCTTCGGCGGCGACGACCCGAGCGGATGGCACACCAACCACGTCCACATCAGCGTCGAGTGATTCTGACAAAAGTTTCATCAGATGATGCATTCGCATCGTTGGGCCAATGTCCGCATCGGCTCTACCAGCGGAAACTATAGCGCCAACCCGATGAGGCCGCGGAAGGCCTGACCCTCAGTCCGAACAGGACTTTTGCCGGGTAGCCTTTCATTAGAAGAAGGATCCATTCTCCTGATGAAGGGGTCATGGTGGCTGTGCGGGCGGTTGATATTCCAGGTGCGGCGCACCTGGTGCTCGCTGATCGTGGGGTGGTCCGGCACCTGGATCCAGCCGAGGCCATGTTCGCGGCGATGCTGACCGGTTGGGACCGGCAGCAAGCGAGTCGGCTGTTGGCTGCCTCGACGCGGAAGCAGCGTGCGGACTCGGTGGGCCGGTTCGCGCGGTTCGTCGGCTCGTACCCGTGGCAGTGGACGCCGGCGGACGTCGAGGAGTGGACTACCGAGTTGCGCGGTGGCCGAGCGCACTCGACCATTCGTGGCTACCAGAACGACGTCGCGCTGTTCTGCTCCTTCATCACCGACGCCCGGTACGGCTGGGCGGACCGGTGTGAGCAGGAGTTGGGGACGCATCCGGTGCAGGTCTTCCACGAGTGGAACACCGCTCGGCACACCAGCGACTACGGGGCCCGGCCCGAGGTGCGGCCGTTCACCCGCAGCGAGTTGCAGGAGTTCTTCGACTTCGCCGACGAGCAGGTCGACCAGGCCCGGCGGCTGAACCGTAAGGGCTGGCTGGCGGCGTTCCGCGACGCGACGCTGTTCAAGGTCGCCTACGCCTGGGGGCTACGACGGCGGGAGGTCGCGATGCTGGACGTCACCGACTTCACCCGCAACGCCGCCGCACCGCAGTTCGGCCGCTACGGCATGTGCAACGTCCGCTACGGCAAGGCCGTGAAGGGCTCACCACCGAGGCGCCGCAACGTGCTCACCACCATGGGCTGGGCCGTCGACGTGCTCACCGAGTACGTCGAGGACATCCGCGGCCTCTACGCCCCGGGCAAGCGGACCGCGTTGTGGCCCACCGAACGCGGCGGTCGGATATCGGTCGCGTCGATCAACATCAGGTTCGCGGAGTACCGCAGCGCCGCGGGTCTGCCGCCCGAACTGCACCCGCACTGCCTGCGACACTCGTACGTCACACACCTGATCGAGGACGGGTTCGACCCGTTCTTCGTCCAACAGCAGGTCGGTCACGCATGGGGCTCGACCACGGCTCTCTACACCGGCGTCAGCTCCGACTTCAAGAACACCATGCTGCGCCGAGCTCTCGGCCCGGCACTCGGGAAGGAGGGCCACGGATGACACGCAGGGTCGGCTACCGGTGGCGGCTACGCGAGGTCATGGCCGCCCACGGCATGTTCCACACCACCGACATCCACCCGCACCTGGCCGAACGCGGCATCGACCTGTCACCAGTCCAGGTCTACCGGCTCGTCGCCCAGACGCCCGAACGGCTCAATCTCACCGTACTCGCCGCGCTCTGCGACGTCCTCGGCTGCACCGCCGCCGACCTGTTCGAGCCCACCGTCGAGACCCACAGCGGACGCGCCCGCAAAGCAGCGAGTGGCGAGGCACCGACCACGTCCGTTGCCCGCCGACCGAAACGGGCCCGGATCGTCGGCGACGACCCGCGGTGAGCCGCGCCGTCTGCGCTTTCTGCGGGCAGGACAAGCCGGTCCGGCAGCGCATGCCCGACGGCCGGGCTCGCTGCCGCAACTGCTTCCACCAGGATCCGGCGACCTGGGAGCCCTGCGGCGGCTGCGGCCAGACCAAACGAGTCAACGCCCGCGCCGCCGACGGCACCGCCCGCTGCCCGAACTGCTACCGCAAATCCGCCCAGCCCAAGCTGCCGTGCGATCGGTGCGGCAAGCTCGTGCACCCGATCGTCCGCGCCGGCGGACGCGGCGGACACACCGAGAACCTCGGCCCGTGCTGCTACCGCGGCGAGAGTCGACTCTGCGGCGGCTGCGGGCGAACCCGCCGCGTCCGAGTGAAGGCCACCGCCACCTCACCAGACCTGTGCGGCACCTGCCACCAGGCCGCGATCACCGGTTGCACCCGTTGCGGCACCGTCACCCGCTGTCGGGGCACCACCACCGGACGCCACGCCATCTGCTGGCGCTGCCACCTGACCGACCGCCTCGACGCGCTGCTGGTCCAACCCGACGGCACCATCCTGCCCGCCCTGCAACCGATCCGGACCGCCGTCCTGTCGGTGGACAACCCCGCCACCGGACTCGGCTGGCTCGGCCGCAGCCGCGGCGCCACCCTCCTCGCCCAACTCGCCGCCGGACAGCTCCCGCTCACCCACGACGCTCTCGACCGCCAACCAGCCGGCAAGTCCGTCGAGCACCTGCGCCGCATGCTCGCCGCCGCCGACGCCCTGCCCGAACGCAACGAACACCTCGCCCGGCTCGAAGCGTTCGCCCAGCGCACCACCGAGGCCATCGAGGATCCCAAGGACCGACGTCTGCTGCGTTCCTACGCCACCTGGCACGTCATCCACCGCATTCGCAACGACCGACCCCGCCCCGCGATCTGGCCCGCTGCCGGATACCGCGCCCGCCACGAGATCACCGCCGCTGCACGGCTTCTGGCCGACATCCGTCAACAAGGACGATCACTCGACACCCTGCGCCAACCCGACATCGACGCGCTCCTCGCCGGCCGTGACACCCTGCGTTCGTTTCTCTCCTGGGCCCATAGCCACCGGCTCATCACCGGAATCCAGCTGCCGAAACACCAGACCAGCCAACCCTTGCACTTCGCCGACGACCAACACCGCTGGAACCTGGCCCGCACCCTCTTGCACGACGATTCCGCCGCCACCATCAGCGACCGCTTCGCTGGCCTGCTCGTACTGCTCTACGCCCAACCGGTGGCCCGCATCACGCGCCTGACTACCGGCCACCTCCGCCACGTTGACGGCACCACCATGCTCGACGTCGGCACTGACGCCCTCCAACTTCCATCACCCCTGGCCGATCTCGCTGCTAGCCTTCCCGAGCGGCGGCCCGCCGGCATGGCTCGAACTCTCTACACCGACCATTGGCTGTTCCCCGGCCGACACCCCGACCGCCCCGCAGACTCCGCCACCCTCATGCGCAGGCTCAACGCCCTCGGCATCTACGCCCGCAGCAACCGCAACGCCGCCATGCTCCAACTCGCGGCTGAACTCCCCGCCGTCGTCATCGCTGACCTCCTCGGAGTCCATACCGGCACCGCGACGAAATGGGCGCACGAAGCCAACGGCAACTGGGCCACCTACGCCGCCGACCGCAGTCGATGAAAGCCTGCAACGGACGGAGAACGGTGTTGGTAGCGTGGCCCGGTCCAGGAGGTCGAACATGATCAATTTGGCCGTACGCAGTCAGGCCTCCCGCTACACACGGATTGTTGCCGCGGCATTCGCGCTCGGTCTTCTCGCGTTCGTCTCCGACTCCTTCGACGCCGGGGCGGGGCAGGTTCTGACCGCGTTGACCAGCAGCGGCCTTGCCTGGGGTCTGGCAGCGTTCCTGGCCGGCCGGACGGCCATCGATCGCCGAAGCGCCGTCATTGGTGCGACCGTCCTGCTGGTCTCGGCCACGCTCGTGTACTACCTGCTGATCTTGGTGGTGAGCCGACGATGGAGCGGTGGGTATCTGGCCGACGGATCGTCGGCGGATCTGTACGGGTTGCGTTCTGTGGCGATCATGACCGCGGCATGGCTCGTGGCATCTCTCATCGCGGGACCGATGCTGGGCCTGCTCGGCCACACGACGCGAGCCGCTCCGACGCGGGGCTCGGCACTGGCCGCGGGGATCGTGTGCGGACTGTTGTCCGGCCAGGTCTGGCAAGAAATCACCGTGGCGCAATCCCACTCCTTGCAAGCAGCGGCTGACATCCTCGACGGCGAATTCGTACCCGGCTTACTGGCAGCAACGCTGATCCAAATCTCTCTTCCGCTCGCCGTCCTTGCCTGGCTGGCGCACGTCCAACGACTTTGGCGCGCCTGGCCCACACTGCTTATCGCAATGATCTCGACCGCGTCACTGAGCGCGCTGCTCTGGCAACTGCTCCGGGACGCCGCGAACCGGTTCGGCTGAACACGCGCCCTTCGCCTCTGGGACGTCGCTGCGGCTAACGCCCGACAGCGTCCGTACGCCGAGGACAGCGCTCGGGGAACCCCCGCGACCTGGGGCCACCGACCGGCACACCTACAGAGTGGGCGCCATCTGCTGATGATGGATTCGCAGCGTTGGACCATCGTCTCAACCGCCTACACCAGCCGAAACTGTGGCCGCGAGGGTGAGTCCATGGCGAGGGCAAGGCGCTGTGGTCAGCCAAGGTCGCGCCGGTAGAACGGCTCAGTGAACGGGAAGGTGATTTGTTCGCCGGCCAAATGCAGTGTCGCCGGCTGGGCAATGGAGACCCACTCGCAGGCCCACACCTTTCCCACCTGCAACACGGCCGGACGCTGCCCGTCCGCGAGCACCACGATCGGTGTGCTGTCCTCGGGCAACTCCCCATACAGCAGCCACCACGTCGCGACGCCATCCCAGCGGGCTCCGCCTTTGGCTTGCCGATCGAATGTGCCGCTCCAGCGCACCCACTCGTCCTCGAGCGGCTGTTGTGAGCCATCGACTTCGGATTCGTGCTGCGCGTCGCTCAGTTCGCGCCAGCGGCCGTCGCTGCGCCACTGCAGGAGCCAGCCGGATGCGGACAGGACCAATGTCTGAACCTCTGCGCCGGTGGGTTCGTATCGCACGACCGCCTCCTCTCCGAGCAGCGCCAATCCGGAAACTCGTCCATCACGTCGAATCGTAGAGGGGCCGCAGGCTGGCAGGGCCGGAGACCGATGGTTTCGTTTCCTGCCGCCTTACGGCTACCGGCCACCACCCCGCGAGGTAGGGACAGCTGGAGATAGCTACCCCGCCGCGTAGTCCTACCGGCAGGGTCGTTGCTGTGGTTGTTCGGACTGACGCCTCGCGCTGCCTTGATCCGGACCCGGAGGAATGCCGCACCCCCGGACTGACGCCGGTTCCAGCAGCGACGCAGCTTGTGTGGCCTCGTCTGTGCGGAGCAGGCCCGCGGGCAGCGGCCGCAGTCATACCTCGGCAACAGAGAGTCCGTTTGCCGCTACGGAGAAGCCCCGACCCGAGGAGAGATCGGCCACCCGGCCCGACTCATTCAGACCGTTGGAATATCCGCACTGCCCCGGCATCTTCCCGCATTCAAGAATTGTGTCGATGAACAGCGAGAATCCTTCTGGCGTCGCGCTTGAGATCCCAGTTGAAGATCATGAGAACAAGGCAAGCGCTGCCGCCGAGGCCCGCGCACCACCGAGGGAACGTTTCGTCCCAGAGCACGGCGATGACCAGCAGGCTCAAGGTCATCAGGGCCTGGAACGTAGTCGTGTAGAGGAAGGACGACGACGGCACTTCGAGGGCCATACGCGAGAACCTCACCGCGACTGCGTCAACAGCGTCATTCGGGTGCCGCTCACCGCGCTTGGCCAGCCGCGCCACCTCGAGGCGAGTCTTGAAAGGAACCCTGCGCCATTCAGCAGCGATGGCACGCCTTTCCCGACGCGTCATACGCGTTTCGGTCACACCGAAGGATAGGACAGTGCGACTGGCCGTCAATCATGAAGCCGTAAATGACACCCCGATCGTGCACCCCTCCGCAAAGGGAGCGGCAGCCCGTAGTGCAGAGACCAGCCGTGCCCGCGTGCCAGCATCACTGTTCACCGGCCGGCTGCACGACTGCTTATGGCTTGGTGAGCAGTGCAGGCAGGTCCGTGGATGCTTGCCGGATCGTGTCGCCGCTGGTTCCGTCACCGGGGAGGACGCCTTGGGCGACGAGGCGTCGGCAACCGTCGAGTTCCACGTAGATGTCGCCCCGGGGAGTTTCCAGCCGGGCGAACCGGTTGGCCGGGGTGGTACATGTTGTCGCTTTCCCGGAGGTCTGGACCGCTCGCTTGACGGCGGCCCACCGGCCCGTCGGCAGCAAGCCGCCGGCGACGAAGTCGCCCTGCGGCTTTTCGCTGTCCCGCCCGCTCGCCTTCACCTGGTAGACGCACAGTCGTACCGATGCGGCGTCGTCGGCCAGCGGGGCGAGATCGCCCTGCCGAGTGGGCGGGTAGACGCCGGTGAACCACACCATGTCGGTGAAGACCTGATCGCATCCGCTCGCCGCGGCCTCGGCTGACTCCACCTCGCCGAGCACACGAGTGGTGACTCGGGTCCAGTGCAGCTTGTCCATGGCGGCTGCGGCCTCGGCAAGGGGCTTGCCGCAGGCGTCGCGGGGAATGCCGGGGCGTACCCATCGGCCTTGGCCGTCGAGCAGCACCAGCCGCGGCGGACTGTATCCCTCTAAGGTGCAGATCAGATCCGGATCCGGATCTGGTGGCTCGTCGCCGGCGGACGGCTCCGGTGACGGCGGCGGCGCGTCGGGCAGACGCAGCGCGGCAAGCAGGGCTGCCACGTCGTCGGCGCGGTCCTCGACGGCGATCGCGTCCGTGCCACCGTCCGGCCGCCGCTGCGTGTCTTCCCGGCACCTGACGGCGGCCACCGGGTGGAAGGTGCCGGCGAAGTGCAGGAGCGACACGGCGTCGAGCCCCTCGTCCTGAGGCCGCATCGACGGTTCGCCGGCACACGAGCGCCAGCGCGGGTGAATCCGTGGTGCGCTGGACGGCCGGGGATCCGGCGTGGGTTCGGCGGACGCGAATGACTGCGCATCCGCCGGTCCTGTACCGCTCACCTGGCCCGCGCAGCCGGCAGCGGCCAGGGTGAGCACCCCACCGACGACGAGTGCTGCGCCACCTCGAACCACCGCGGCAGCAGCTCCGGAGGCCGCAAACCGCATCTTGATCATTCGGGGGAGCCTAGAACGGGCAGGCGCGTCCACGGGCCGGTAGGTGAGTCCGTCAGCTGTCCCGAACGGGTAATGGCAGAGGCCCACCTCGGGCCTGGTGGCCGCCTTTCGGCTGAATGGCATCCACCGGGCGATCTCCAACTGACACCGCGCAGCCGACCCGCCGACCCTTCGGGCCAAGCGCAGCTAAGCGGTCCGACCATGCTTCACCTTCGCCCATCACTGTGCGTCACTGAAGTGCCGACTCAACGACAGACACAAACGTCGTACTCGAGGGTGGTGCCCCGGGTCCGCCGCCACCCCACAAGGCAGGACAGCTGGAGACAGCTATCCGACGCGTAGTCCTACCGGCAGGGTCGTTGCTGTGGTTGTTCGGACTGACGCCTCGCGCTGCCCTGGTCCGGGACGCGGAGGAATACCGCACCTCCCGAATAACACCGGTTTCCAGCAGCGACGCAGCGTTGTGTGCCTCGTCGGTGCGGAGCTGCTCCGCGCAGTGGCCGCAGTCATACCTCGGCTACAGAGAGCTTGCTTGCGGCTACGGAGAAGTCCGACCCGAGGAGGGATCGGCCACCCGGCCCGACCTATTCAGACAGTTGGAATATCCGCACTGCCCCGGCAAACCGCCGTCCCTCGACCATCCCCACCCAACCAAGGGAGCAGCGCATGCTGTCCACCACCGACTCGGCCGTCACCCGAGACGGCCGGCCAACTCACATCCGACACCTCCTGACACCCCTCGCGGTAGCGGCAGCCCTCATCCTCGCCGGCTTGGCGCTGGCCACGCCCGCCGCGCACGCGCAACCGCCGTCAGCGGCGCGATCGGGCTGCGCCCGGCACGACCTGAGCGTCACGCTGACCTCCAGTCCCGGCCCAGCGCGGTACCGGCTCGCCGGCTGGCTGTGCCGGCCGGACCGCACGACCACGACCGTGCAGGTGCTGATCCCCGGCCTCACTTACACCCACCGCTACTGGACCGGAATCGGAACGCGCACCGACTACACCACCGCGGCCCTGGCCGGAGGTGATGCCGTCTACCTCATCGACCGCATCAGCACCGGCGCCAGCGACCGGCCACCCGCCGACCAGGTCACCACCACCACCGAAGCAACCGTCACCCACCAGGCCGTTCGCGCGTTGCGCGACGGCACCCTCGGCCGATTCACCCGCGTCATCGGCGTCGGACACTCCTACGGCTCGGTCATTGCGATGGCCGAAGCCGCCACCTACCACGACGTCGACGCGCTCGTGGTCACCGGCCTGCTGCACGACATCCGCATCGACGAGATGACCCGCTTCATCACCGACCTGTACCCGGCCGCCGCCGACCCGAAGTTCACCGACACCGCACCGCCGGACGGCTACCTGACCACCCGGCCCGGCAGCCGACCCGGGTACTTCCTCGACCCGCACACCGCCGTCCGAGGCGCCGCCGGCTGGGACGAGCAGACCAAGACGACCGCCACCACCGGGGAACTCACCTTCACCCCGGACGACGAGCTGGCCTACAGCCGCGCCATCACCGTGCCCGTCCTGATTGTCATGGGCGAGGCCGACGCCCTGTTCTGCGGCACCGGCCAGCCCTGCAAAACACCGTCCGACATCTGCCAACGCGAACACACCGCGTTCCCGCCGGGCGCGGCCCTGGCCGCGGCGACTATCCCGCGGACCGGCCATTCCATCAACCTGCACCGCACGGCACCGCTGGCGTTCACAGCCATCTACACCTGGCTCAACCACCAGCGCAGCGCTTCGGCCACCTCGCTCGTGTCGTCCTGCCGCTGACCGGCACGTACCGGCGAAACACCACAACAGGCGATCCGCCATGGAAAGGACCCCGACCATGCCCGCATACACCGCCAGTCACCGCCCCGCCCGGCACATCCGGCGCCTGCCCAGCACGGTGGGCGGACTCGACGACATGCACCAGTTTTGGCCGGTGCGCCCACTGGCGGACTGGACCAGCGGTGACCACCACCGCCACGGCAGGACCCGGGCCCGGCCGTATCCGCCAGCGCTCGTAGAGCCGGGAACTGGAGCCCGATGATGGGCGAAAGAGTAGCGGGTGTCGTCGACATAACTGCGTCGGCGTCGCCCGGTGTCAAAGGCGCCGACGACGGGCCGGGCCGGCTGGATCACCTCGCCCAGCTGTGCCGCACCGCGAACTTCGCCCGCCGCCACCTCGAAACCACCGTCCTCTACGACGCCAACCTGACCTGGACCAGCTACGACGTCCTGCACCTTGCCGTCATGCACCGACCCGTCGATACCGGCGTCGTCGCCGTCCTGGCCCACGTCTCCAAAGGCTCCGTCACCCGCTCGGCCGCCGCCCTCATCAAACGCGGTCTGCTGCGCCGCAGCATCCCCGCCACGGACCGCCGACGGTCCCTGCTGGCGCCCACCCCTGCCGGCTGGGCGCTCAACCAGCAACTCCGCGCTCAGCTCATCGCCGAGCTGAACACCCTGCTCGACGCCCAGCCCAGCGCCAACCGGCACGACATCGCCGTCCTTCGGCACCTCATCACCACCCACCAGCAATAACCCTTCCTCCCTGGGAGCCAACGCATGATCATGTACAACACTTCTATTGGCGTCGCCGCCGGCGCGGCCCTGATCCTCGTCCCGCGCTACTGGGCCTGGCTGCGCAACGAACGCATGCCCCTGCGCCTGGTGCGAGCACCGGCCGATCACAGCGGCTGGGCCGCAGCGTTCGGCGTCCTTGGCCTGCTACTGACCGGGCTCGGCGGCACCATGACCGTCACCCACCCGCTCAGCGAAGCCAAGCCCTACATCGACACCATCTTCGGCGAGCCCGCCCTGATGCTCGGTGTGCTCCTCCTGGCCGCCGCCTGGCGGATCAGCCGCAGCAAATCGGCCCTTGACCCCGAACGGCTACCGGAGGCGCTGGGTCCCGTCGGGGTCATCGTGTTCATCCTCGGGCTCGTCATGACCTGGTGCACACTCGCCATCGTGCGCTTCGACGTCATCAGCGCCGCACCCGCCGAGGAACCCATCACTGGCCTACTGCACCAGCACCCCGCCATCGAGAACACGTTCTTCGCCGCCGTGCTCTACGGCCCCGCCGCGCTGGGTTGCCTCCTTTTCCCCTTCGCGGCCCGGCCCGGCAGCCGCCGCAGCTGGCAGGTCCTCTACTGGGCCTGGACCGTCGCTGGCATCGGTTTCGCGTTGTTCTCCGCGATGAACTTCTACACCCACACCGGCATGGTCGTGAACCTCACCGACGGCAGTGCTCACCGGTGGTAAGGCCGGTGACCGTGAACCATCGAGCTGGAAGGCGACGACTCATGTCCATCGCACCGACCACCGCGACGATCCGAGCCGCTTGCGGGATCACGGCCATCCTCCTGGCGTTCGGAACAACTGCCTGCAGCCACACAGGCAGCACCCAAAGTGCGACCAGCGCACGACCGAGGCCATCCGCGCCTACCGCTGCGCAGTCGGCGAGCTCGGCGCAGGGTATCGCCACCGCAGGCGCTCGCTACGTCAACCGGCGCGATGTGTGCAGCGCACTGGATCACGTAAGCCTCGCCCGTGCGCTCGGCATCGACGCCGGCCATCTGAGCGAACCACGATTCAGTGACACCAGAGCCTCGTCTCTGGCCACCTGCGACCACCAGTACGGCGCCGCTGGAATGCGCAGCTTGATCTCTCTGGAGGTCATGACCAGCAAAGAAGGATCAGTGAAGGGCTTTTACGAAGGCATGCGCGGCGCCCACCAGAGGTCCACCGGGGTGACCGATGTGCCGGGTGTCGGGCAGCAGGCCGCTGCCTACACCGACCCCACCACAGGCCCGCACCTGATGGCGTACGACGGCAATCTCTACCTGAGCATCGCCCTCATCCCGGTGAACAGCGCTGTCACCGAGCAGGTGGACACCCAACAACTGCTCATCGCATGCGCACGAGGCGTCTTCAACGAACTGCGTCAGCAATAGCGGCAGCCTCGGCCGTTCCGGCACCCCACCGGAGCGGCCGAGGCCAGCAGGTTCGGCTGCGCTTCCGTCATGACGAAAAGATGACGCAGTCCGAAGCGGTTGTTGCGATGATGCTGTGCTGTGATGGCCATCTTCTCGGTGCTCGCCCGTACAGTCCTTCGTGGCGTGCTGCCCTACCCCGACCTCCCCGCGACGCATGCGCGTCCGACGCAGCGCCCGCACCCTCGCGACCAGCCGCCCCTTGCCCCGCGACGAGGAACAAGTCACCGGTGAACACTTCGCCCGGTTGGCCCTACTGCGGCTGCTGTTCCTGCAACGAGAGATGCGGCGAGCGGTACGGATGCGCCAGCGAGAAGCGGCTGCCCTACTCGCCCGCACCGCCATCGAGACTTGCATCCTCGGCCTGTGGTGCGTGCTCATTCCAGGCGCTGCGGACAGACTTCGGGCCTCCGAGTACAAGACCAGCGCGGCCATGCTTACCTTCCTGTAGAGCACCGGGCTCATCCCCAGCAACTCACTCGGCAGGCGGTAAGCGCACTCGGCGAACCGCAGAGTCTTCCAGCGGACGTGGCGTACCGACCTGCGTCGCAATGCTAAATCTTATCCGCGCACAACTTTGATCACAGCCTTCTTTAGGCTTAAACCTTGCACGTCAAAGTTCACCACACCTTTTTCGGTAGGTGCCGACTGGCAGGCTTGGCGGATCTTATCGCTCGCGGCTTCGTCAACGAGAATGGCAATAACGGGGAACTTCTGACCGATGTCGTCCTTCCCGACACTACCCACATTGAGTTCCGGTCCTACCCAAGTGCCGTCTTGGTTCAACTTCGCGGGCTGGCAAAAGGGGCCGAAGAACTTTCTGTCGTCTTGTGTCATTACAAACGTCCACACTTGACGGTCGCCCTCCGGCTGCCATTCACCCTGAACAGTGAGGATACGGTCAACCGGGATGGTTGGGTTAGGGCTCATTATCGCGAAGGCATATGCGCGCTGCGGCGACGCGAGGGGCGGTGCGAGTGGGCCCGCCTGGGGAGGTGGCGTCGTAGAGGCGTCAGCGCGCTTTGGGGCGTCCGGAATAGGCGGTGCGGTCGTGGTCAGGAGTGCCGGACTGGATGACGAAGAGTTTGAAGACGTCGGCGTACTGACCACACCGCCAGTCGCTTGAGGTATAGCCGTGCTACTCGGAGTTGGAGTAACGTTTGCGGCATCACCCGGCTTGATAAATGGGACGACAACCTGACCGACCACGGTCAAAATGACGCCGGTCAACGCTAATTTACTTACAAATTTTACGCCTCGTACATTGATCAATGCCGCCGCAATGGTGGCCAATGCGTTGTCGGGCGGCTCCGGCGCCGCTCCATTCCGGTTTCCTGAGCTAGTGGCCACCGATGCTCCATCAAGTGAATGACTGCTGGGCGAATGGAGCGTACTTGCTCAGGGCA
The DNA here is from genome assembly GCF_016862275.1 of Actinoplanes nipponensis. Lineage (GTDB taxonomy): Bacteria > Actinomycetota > Actinomycetes > Mycobacteriales > Micromonosporaceae > Actinoplanes > Actinoplanes nipponensis. The sequence goes on from NZ_BOMQ01000079.1 coordinate 93,617, forward strand.
AATGGGTTCGCGTGCAAGTTGCAAAAAGCCGTGTCGAGTCACCCGAACGGATGAGAGCAAACAGTCACGCACTGATGACAAATAGTAATCATGCCAGACTCTTGGCCTAGTTAAGCCTCGGCGGTCGCCTAACTCGGGAGGTATGCATCCTATGCCACATTTCACGCTAGGTGATATTCGCGCTGCAGCCCGGCGCCAAGTACAGGTCCACCGACATCGCGGTAGGTGAACGGACGGTGCGTCTGCTTAACCCTACTGTGGTTGCCGATGAAGCGGCGGGCATGGAATTCTTCGCCGGGGCCGGCGGCGTTGCGGGCGGCGTCGATGACGTCCGGCAGGTCATCGGCGTCAACGAGGACGGCGGCGAACAGATGCGCACGGGGTGCTGGTGCAGGCGGATGAAAGCTTCGTCGACGAACGCGACGGAGTGCGCGCTCATGCCCGCCCCCAATTCCGGTCGGCGAGCATCGACCGTGAGCAGAGTGTGCGGTCAAGCGTGCTGGCTTCAGGCATGGTCGACCTCCGCGTCAAAGCGGTCGGGTGGTGCGTCGAGGTCGGAATCCTCGAGGATGCGCTGCTGCTCTGCTTCGGCCTGCGGGGCAAGCTGGTCAGGAACGGGCCGGGTGTGTGGTTGGGGGCGGGTGGAGTCGACAGCGCGAACGCGGGCCGCGGTGGCGCGAACGGTTTCGGTGAGGCTGCTGGCGTCGTCGGCGAGGTTCTGCGCGCGGCGTGCGGCTTCGGAGGCGGCGGCGAGCCCGGCGTAGCGGGCAGGTAGTGCCTCGTCGTACCAGCCGGTCCACGTCTGATGCTGGTCTTCGAGGTTGTGAACGCGTGCGCGGGCGGTGTCGATGCGCCCGCGTGCGGATTCAAGCCGATCCTGGAGTTCGTCGACTGTGGCGGTGGCGCGCAGCGCATCCGTCCTGGCGTGCTGGTGGCGGATCGCGGCTTGGGTGTGCAGGGGGCCGGCGTGCCACCATCGCGGTTTCATGGTGTTGGCGTGCCGGCCTGCTGAAGCGGCGGCGGTCTGGGCGGTGGCCAGGTCGACGCGGGCGTCGCGGAGGTGGGTTTCGGCGCCGACGAGTTGGGTGTGGGCGGCGCGGAGTTGTCCGGCGACATAGGCGGGGGCGTTCTGGTCGGTGTCGCGTTGCGCGGTGATGAGTGCTCGGAGCTGCCCGTCGGTGGCAGCGCTGACCTGCCCGGCAACGGTGGCGACGCCGAGAACGGTCTGAGCGCGTTGCCAGGCGCCCCACCGGCCGACGTCTCGGGGTGATGGTTCGGGACCGATCGGGTCGTCACCGGTGACGGTGTAGCGGTCGCGGTAGGCGACGATGACGGCGGCGCGGCTGGTCCACTGCCGGCGCCCGGGCTCGTCGTCCGGGAGCGGGCCGAGCGCGGTGGCCCAGATGGGACGTTCCGCGGCTGCCTGCTGGGCGAGGGCGTGGATACGGGTGTCGCAGATGGCCGCGACCTGGCGCAGCGCGTCGCCGATATCGCCGTCGACGGCGGGTGCGCGCTGGGTGTAGGTGCCGGCCTGGGTAGGGCTCAGGGCGACAGCGGGGTCGGGTTGCAGGTCGCGGTAGGTCTGGTCGATGCGCCAGGCGAGGACGGCGGCCGTGTCGTGGGCACTGTTCAGTTCCCGCTGGGAGGTGACCGCGGCGAGAACGTGCTCGGGGTTGTAGCCGGCTGCGGCGAGGGCGTGCAGGCGGGCGGCGAGTGCGGGCATGGCGGGGTCGGCGGCGAGGTTGTCCGCAACCTTTTGCCCGGCGACGTTACGGACGACGGCGGTGTACCGGTCGGCGCCGGCGCGGGCGGCGAGGTCGTCGTAGATGGGCCCCCAGTGCCGCAAGGTGTCGGCGTCGGCCCACAGGCCTTGTTCGGTTTCGGTGGCGGAGCGGTCGGTGCCGTCCTCGCGCAGGATCCCGGCGAGCACGGTGACGCCGGCTGTCGGTGGTGCCGGTGGGTGGGCTTCGGGGGGTTCGTCGGCGGTGACGACGGCGAGTTGGTTGAGGAGCCGGCCGCGGGTGGCCATGACGTAGAGCCGGGCTCGGGTGGTGGCCTGGTCGATGATGGCGCGAGCTGCGTCGACGGTGCGGCCTTGCGCGGAGTCGACGGTGGCGGCGTAGGCGAGCTGGACGTGGGCGGCGACGTAGTCGGCCGGTAGCGCTGTGGTGGCCTGGTCGGCGGTGTTCTGCACGAGCAGAGCCCCTTTGGGGCCGAGTTCGAGGACGCGCCATTGGCTGCGGTTGGCGACGAATTGCTCGCCGGCGATCAGGGTGCGGTTGTTGCGGCGGGTGACGATCAGGTCGCCGACGCCGGCGTGGGTGCCGTCCGCGAGGGCGACGGCGGGGCCAGGTTGCACGATGCCGGCCCGGATGAGCAGGCGCCGGGCCTGGGTGGCGATGTCGGCGGCTTCCGCCTGAGTTTCGACGAGGATGAGGCTGGTCCGGTCTTGCAGAATGTCGGCGGCCCACCCGTCGAGGACGTGGTTGATGAGTTCGGTGCGGTGTCCGGCGATGACCCGGCCGCGTCGGTCGTACTCGGCGAGCACGGTGGTGTCGCCCTCACGCAGCCGCAGGGAGGCCGGGCCTTCCCACGGATCGATGAAGCGACGGACCTCGCGCAGCTGCGTAGTCGTCCCGAGGGAGGCGAGGTAGCGGAACATGCCGCCGGGCCCGATCGCGGAGATCTGTTCGGGGTCACCGACCAGGATGAGTTTTCCGGCGACGGGTTTGAGGAGCTGGGTGAGGCGCACGAGGTCGAGCGTTGAGGCCTGCGACGCCTCGTCGATGATGACCCACTGGCCGGGCTGGAACGCCCAGCCGGCCGGTGTGGTGCCTTCGGGTGGCATCGTCTGGGCGTGCAGCCACATGGCGATGTTCTCGGTCCGGATGCCTGGCTGGTCGCCGTCGCGGGTGGCGTCGGCGAGGACGAACGCGGCGTTCTGCCCGACGGTCAGGCCGAGTACGGGTATGCCGGCCTGGCGGGCCGCGACACCGACAGCGCGTTGGAGATAGGTTTTGCCGGTGCCGGCCGGGCCGACGATGCTGGTGACCCGGCGGTCGTCACCGACGGCGAAGTGCAGCGCCGTGCGCTTCTCATCCGACAGGTCGAGCCGGTCAGCGACCGCGTCGAGCAGCGCCCGGGGTGCGGGGGTGCCGCCGTGGCGGGTGGCGTAGGCGATGAGTTCTTTCTCGGCGGCCAGGACCGGTTCGGTGGAGATTTTCAAGTCGCGGTGCCGGCTATAGATGCTCTGCCGGTCGGAGCCGCGGAGCAGGGTTTCGCCCCACTCGAGCAATGCTGGTGGTGTCAGGACCCGTAGCCCGCCGGCCCTGGTCCGGATGGCGTGGGCGGCGTAGCGCTGCACTTGCCGCCAGTCGGAGCGGCGGTCCATGGTCGGGCTGACGTGCAGCTGACGGCCGATGGCCAGTTCCAGGTGGTCGACGCTGAACACGGCGCGTTCGGCGCTGAGCTCGTCGACGGCGCGTTCGACGGCCAGGTGCGGCAGCCGCCGGATAGCGGCGGTGACGACCGGGAAGCGCTGTTCGTCGCGCTCGAGGCCGAGCTGGACGGCGGCGGCGTCCAGGTCTTGAACCCGTAACGGCTGGTCGGTGCGGTGGCGGTGCGCGAGCCTGATTACCCGCCGGGCCTGCTGGTCCACCGGGTCGGCCGTGCGGCCTGCGGCGATGCGACGCACCTCAGCGGCGGTGTCGAAACCCGCTTGCCGGTCCTCGCGCTGCCACCGGGTGACGGCTTCGAGGGTGGATTCGGGGCCGTCCTTGGGACGGCGGGTGCGCAGGGTGGCGTCCTGCGCGGAGCGCCGCCACCGGCCGGTGGGGATCCACTCACGGCCGGTGCTGGGGTCGCTGTGGCGGCCGTCGAGCTCGGTTTCGACGGCGGTGCGCCGCTTGGAGTAGTGCTGGATCGCGCGGGGATTGAATCCGACGATCTCGCGGATCGGCGAGCCGGCGCGCGCGGCGAACCGGACGCTGAGGCGTCGGCCGAGTTGGTGTTCGACGGCGCGTTCGTAGGCGATCCGGGCGCTGATGGTGGCTTGGTAGAACGCTTTGCTGTCGAGGGCGAGCCACGTCTCGCGGCCGTCGCGGACGACGCGGACCTTCGAGCTGACGATGATGTGGGAGTGCAGCTGCGGGTCTTTCTCCCGGGACATGCGGTGGTCGAAGACCGCGGCGGCGAGGCCGTCGGTGTCGACCTGCACGATGCCGTTGGTACCCAGCCGGGTGAACGCCCCGTGCGCTCGTAGGTGCTCCAGGGCGGCGCGTACACCGTCGTGGTGCGACGCCATCACCTCGCGTTTGACCTGGTCGTCTCCGAACGCCCACAGGAGGCTGATGCTCTTGACCGGTGAAACGGTCACGTCGAACCCGGCGACCGGGTGGCGTTCCGGGGCGGTCCAGATCCGCAGCCACACCTGGGCGATCTGCTCGTAAGTGGCGTCCTCGGGCAGCGCTTTCCACGCCTTTTCGACGGCGGCTTGGCGTGCGTCGTCGTCGAGGGCCTCGAATTTGCGCCACAGCCGGCCGAGTCGTTCGCCGGTCTCTGGGTGGCTGCCCTCGCCGATGAGGTTCTGCAACTGCTTTTCGGTGACCTGTCCCTGCACTCCGAACAAGGCAGGGGTTTGGCCGGCCCACCAGCCGGGAGCCTCACCGTGCGCGCGCGGGTCGGCGTGGTAGGCCACCGCGGCGTTTGGGCTGGCGGGGCGGAAGTCGTGGTGACCGGTGGCTACCTGCTGGGTGAGGTAGGCGATCCCGGCCCCTGGCGAGATGCGGGTTACCGAGAGCATGCCGCAGAGCGTAGGCACCCGGCAGGCGCCTTTACGACATTGGAATGCCAGGGGGTGTGCTAGTTCTGAGAAGAGGTTAGAGAGTGACCTGATATCTGTGCTGATGAGAGATGGTGTGAGCAATGTTGAACGATTAGGTGACCAATTACAACTAACATTCAACGATTTTTAGATGTGGAGGGCGAGCCTGTGGAATGGTTAGCGTAGATGTATGGCTAGTAAGACGACGAACAGTGCTATCAAGGCGTTGGAGCGGCGGCACGCGGCGGAGCGTGCCGCATTGAAGGCGGCGGCGGATGCGGGGGCGGCGCTCCGCCGCGCGCGGGAGCGGCGCGCGGCGGAGCTCGCGCGGCTGGATGAGATGGTGGCAGAGGCGGAGCGGGGCGCGGATGTGGCGCTGGCGGTGCTGGCGTCGCTGATGGCTCCCGATGCCGCCGCGGTGCTGATGCAGGAGACACCGGCGCGCGTGCGGTTGGGTCAGCAGCGGGCGCCGGCGGAAGAGGTCAACGCGCGGGTGAGCGAGTTGAGCGACGGTGCTCCCGTGGTCCGGCGTCGGGGGCGTCCGCGTGGGAGTGGCCGGTCCGGCGGCGGCACGGCTTCTGCCGGGTCGGCGCCGGCCGCTGGGGCCGCGAGAAACTCGGGTGATCCTGCCGCTTCGGCGGTAGGCGAAGTGGCGACGTTCAGCGAAGGAAGATAAGGGCGAACAGGAGCAACGCCACGGCGATGAGGGCGACGGTTAGGCCGATTGCGGCGATGATGTGGCCGGCTCGAACGGTGCGGCGGCCGGCGGGGTCGTTGTTGATCAGTGGCATTGCTTCTCCTGCTTGTCCGGGGTGGGTTCAGTATCGGCGGTTAGGCGGCCTCGTCGGCGAGGTGGCGTAGGTGGGTGGCGGCATCGTCGAGTGCGGCTAGCTGGGCGCGCATCTGGTTGAGCGCGTTGCGGGCAGGCTGGATGTGCCGGTGGTTGAGATTGTGTAGGCGGGCGGCGGCGTGCCGGATGGCGGTGGTGCGTCGTTCGTATTCGGTCTGCGGGCGGGCGACGTAGCTGCCGATGATGGCGGTGAGGATCTGGCAGAAGTAGTCGTTCGTACGGTCCGAGACTTCGCGTCGGCCGATGCGCTCGAAGTGCAGTCCCGGGCGGGTACGGGTGAGGTATTCGCCCGGGTCGAGGGCGGGTATTTCGCCGTGGAGGGTGACGGTGTTGATGGTGGGTAGCTCTTCGCGGGTTTCGCTGCGGTAGTCGGTGGCCGGCCCGTGTATGCCGAGTCGTAAGCGGATGCGGGTGGGGATGGCCTCGAGGTCGTCGGCGTAGGTGGGTGTGATGGTGAGCGCCCCGGCTGCGCGGGAGCCGGTGAACCGGTAGGTGACGGTGCCGTCGGCCGATGTGCGCTCGCGGATGTCGATCGAGCGGCGGCCGGGCATGGCAAGGTGTCGCCAGACGGTGACGTGGTCGAGCGTGGTCGCCGTCGTGGTGGTTCGGAGTGTTGTGGTCATGACGTGCCTTCCCGTGGGGGTGCGGGCACCCCCACGTCCTTGGTGATGATCAGGGGCGGTAGTGGCGACTTCCTTCACGCCGTCGATCGCGGGCGAGGGTGTTTTCTAGGTCAGGTGGGATGACTGCGTACGGCGCGACGGCATCGATCACCTCGGCGGGTTCGAGGATCGCGACCCGATCGGCACCGAGCCAAATGAACACCGGTTCGGCCGGGCGCCAGCGGTTGGGCAGATGCAGAATCGCCGCGACGCGGCAGATGACGGCTCGGATGGCGCGGGCGGTTGGTCCGGCGATGGGTTCGGTGTTGTGGTTGATGACCTGAGCGAAATAGCTCCCGAGCGGTCGATCCCAACCGACGACGATCTGGTATTCGACGTAGCGGGATTTCGGGGTGAGTTCGTGGTGGCTCATGGCGTGGCTCCGTGAAGGTCTTGGGGTAAGCGGGTGGCGCGGCCGGCGGTGGTGTCACGCACGGGGTGAGCGGGGCAGTCCGTGGATCGGGTGCTCGATGCGCCCGAGACGCGGCCTGCGCAGATGCAGCCGGGGCGGCCGCCCGGAGATCACCGGGCGGCCGTTCGGGTTCAGAACGGCGGGTCGCCGTGACCGTGGTGGGCCGGTAGCCGTTCGGTTCGGTCGCCCTCGCTGGTGTCGCCGGACGGTGCGAAGTTGTCGGGCTGGTTGTCGTGCTCGACCTGGTGCCAGATCGGGAGATCGTCGCTACTGATCGCGGCGGCGGCGAGCGGGTCGTAGGCGAGGATCGGGAACGCTTCGGCAGTCGCGAGGTGGTCGGCGAAGTCACGCACGACGTACAGGGCGCGCAGTACGGCGTATTTGTCGTAGCGGTCGGGGCGCTCGATGTGGCACAGGGCCTGGGTCCACAGGTGCAGCCATGCCCCGGTGAGGTCGGCGGCTTGGCGTCGGTCGTGCGGGTTGCACGCGCAAGCGTCTTCGGCGTGGCTGCGGAACTGGTGGACGATCTCGACCCATCGGGGCGCGCCCCACGTGCTCAGGTGGCGGGCGGCGGGCCAGTGCGGTGCGTCGGCGCAGAGGTCGAGCGTGTTGACGGCGCGCTGTACGTCGTGGATGGCTTCGTGGAGGAGCTTGACGGCGTAGCCGGTGCGTGCGGGAAAACGCCGGTCAACGGTCAGGGTGATGGTCATGGGCGGCTCTCCTTCGGCGATCAGGCGGCGCTGGGAGGTGGTGCGCCCGCCCTGGGAAGGGCGGGTGCGGGGTTCAGCGCGTCGGGGCGTCGCGGAAGGTGCGGCGGGTTTCGGGGGTGGGCTCCGGCATGGTCATGCCGGGCATCCAAGTGACGGGGTTCATGTGGTCGTTGCGCTTGGCCTGGTACATGGCGTGATCGGCGCGGCGGAGGAGTTCGTCGGGGTCGCTGGTGTCGTCGGCGACGGCTACTCCGATGCTGACCTTGATCGGGATGGTCCTGCCGAAGTAGATGAACGGGGTTTCCTCGATGCGGCGCAGCACCGCATGGGCGATGACCTCGGCGACGTAGAGGCCTCCAGCGTCGAGGATGATGAGGAATTCGTCTCCGGAGTACCGCGCGACCATGTACGGGTCTGCGGCTTCATTGAGGCGAGCGGCGACGTAGCGCAGGGCTGCGTCTCCGGCGTGGTGGCTGTAGGTGTCGTTGATGGCTTTGAAATCGTCGACGTCGACGAAGGCCACACCGAGCGCGGTGCCGTTGGCAAGTTGGACCTTGAGTTGCTTCTCGGCTTCGTCGCGGTTGGGTACGCCGGTGAGCTTGTCGGTGGTCGCCCGGTAGAGCAGGGCGGCGATCGTGTAGCGCAGGTGTACGAACACGAGGTATCCGCCACCGAGGGTGATGCATTGCAGGAGAACTGCGAGCAAAAGCAGGGCAGTGAAGGCCACGGTGTTCCCTTTCGGGTTGGTGGTTGGGGTGTCGCGTTCGGGGCTTGCCTTCCCCTCCCGGACAACTACTAAGATACCCTATTTCAAGCGGAGTGTCTACCCGAGTGTTGGCTCACCAGGCCATCTAGCAGGCTTCCTCCGGAGCGTGAGTCGCCGACCAGCCGTGCCGGACCGCTTCGGGGGAGCGTCCTACCCTTTTTCGGCCGGCGGGGGGCGAACGAGTTCGCCCGGTTCCGTGCGACGGCAGTCCAATTCGACGCGGGGGTTTCGAGCAAAAGATCATGCGGGGTGTGCATGATGTTTTGTGAGCCCGCGGCGGATTTGACGGACGGCGCACGGGGCCCACACTGCCGGGCGTTAGCCCCCGGTGGCCGAAAAAGGGAAGGGCAGCGCGGCCGTAGGCCGCTCGACTCCGGCCCGCCAGGGCCGGCGCCAGCCGGAGGCTGGTCCGCCGGCCGCAGGCCGGAACAGCAGGCCGCCCATTTACGCAGAATGAAGGGTGCGGCCGGTCCGTTCCGGACGCGCCAGCGGCCAGGGCCGGCCGGGCCCGGCCTCGGCGGGAGCAGCGGTCAGCACCATGCAGCTAGGTACGACAACCGCCCTTGACCTTTGCTGTTGACCTTGTTGTGGCCGGAAGGCTGGCGGTGGTGTAGCCACCTGCCGCTGCCGGAGAGTCGGGGCGACCGGTGTGAGCTCTGGATCTATTCTGCCGTGGAGCTTGCGGCATGACTCCAGAGCGTCGCACGTTTCCATTTGCGGGGAGGGCCCTGCTCGTCGGGTTGGTCGCGCAGTGCTTGGGGCAGGTTGGCGACGCGCTTGTAGCCGAGCACGCGGGTCGCTTCGGTGGCGTCGACGAGTTCGTCGGGGTCGCCACTGCGGTCGATGACGCGAGTGGTGCCGGGTGGCCGGCCCGTGCGGCCGGTGCGTTGTTCGGCGGCTTTCCAGGCGGTGCGGCGGGGCCAGCGCATGCGGGTGCGTCCGCTGGGCGTGGTGGTGTTGTGTTCGGGTTTGTTGAGCTCAAGCAGCCTGTCGAGCAGGCTGGATTTGTTCAGGTTGGTGGGGCTGCGGTAGCCGACGATGCGGGCGATGTCGGCTTTGGTGACGAGGTCGTCGGGGTCGCCGGTGTAGTCGATCTTGGTGAGGGTGTCGCGTTGCTGTTGTTCGTGCGCGGCGGCGAAGGCGTCGATGTCGTCGGCGTTGTACCAGCGGTCTTCGGTGGGCTGGGGGAAGCCGTTGTCGGGGGCGCCGGCAATGAAGGCGTCGACGCGGCTGATGTGGGTGCCGAGTCGGTCGGCGATGCCGGTGCGGTCGAGCGCGAGGCGGCCGTTGATGGTGGTGGAGTGGCGGGCCATGACGGTGCTGGCGTAGTGCCAGAGCGTTTCGCGTTTCCAGCCGCGCCGTTTGACGGTGCCGTCGTCGTTGTGCTCGATTTCGTCGGCGATGTCGAGCAGACCGTGCGGCAGCCGGTTGGATTTAGGGTGCCCGATGACGCGGGCAGCCTCGGTGGAGCCGACGACCTCGGCGGGATCGCCGGCCTGGTCAACGGGCCATCGGGGTGCAGCGGCGGGTGCGGGCATGCTCCGATACTGCCGTATGGGCAGTGTTGAGGGCGACCTGGCCCGCCGTCGCGTCGCGCGGCCGGGCGCGGCTGCTGGGGCGGATTTGCCGTGATGTTGGACGGGCGTCGGCTTCTGCCGCGGGCGTGGTCGCAGATGGGCGGCACGGCTGCCTCGAATGATTGGGAGTGGTGCTGTCACGTCGGGGCCGGGTGGCGCGAGCGTTCGGGGCGTGACGCTGAAACCGGCGTCGCCGAGGTCGTGGTCGAGTCGGGTGGCGGTTGGCTGACCGGTCTCGGGAGTGACGGTGAGAATGTGGTCGGCTGGTATCCTCACGGTTCTGCCTTTCTTTCGAGAAGGTGGTTTGGGGTCGGCCGGCGGTCTTGCCAGAACGTTCCTCTGGGACGTACTCCCTTCGGGGTGTCCGCCGGCCGACTTGTGTCCGGGTTAGTGTCCGGTGAGCTGGTGCCAGGTTCGCGCGAACTGCGATCGTTCTTTGTCGGCGGTCAGCGCCGGCGCGGTGGTGAGGTGTGCTCGAGTGCGGGGAATACGGTGCCGGCACGGTGGTGCCACGCTCGGGGGATGGCGTGTTCGTCGACGATTACCGGGATGTGGCCGGTTTCGGCGTAGTCGTGCAGGGCTAGATCCGCATCAGCGCGGTCGAGCGTGGTGAGCCGTCGGACACTGCGCCAGGCGTGGCCCTTACGGGTCGGGTCGCCGGCTGCGGGGTGGAAGATCCGGCGCACGTCGCAGACCGCCCATGGAATCCCGTCGAGCTGCCGTTCGGCGATGTGGGCGGCTTCCTGCAGTTGGTGATGTTCGGCGACGACTTGGTGTGCGCTGTGTTTCCCGAACAGGGCTTGGCGGGGGTTGAGTGCGAGCTTATGTGGCGGATCAATAAGTGTTTAGTGGTCAAATTCTAGCCTGCGTGAGATGCCAACAGATGTGCGACCAGGGATCAAAATTGATCCAGTGGTGGGGAATGGTCGGACCATGATCGACAGAGAACGATGTTGGCCCGTGGTTCGTCTTCCGGAGACCTTCGCTGACCTGGTCACTCACTGGACGCTGCTGCCTGAAGAGACCAATCTGTTGGCGGGCAAGCACGATGGCCGACCAAGCTCGCGTTCGCGCTGCTGTTGAAGTTTCTACGACCGGTACGGCCGGTTCCCTCGTCGATGACCAGGTACGGCAAGCGATGGGCCCACTCCTGCGCGTATCGCGCCGATGCGAAGCAAGTCAGCCCTGCCGATCGATCAGGTCGCGGTACGCCCCGGACAACTCACTGCGATCGGACACGAGGAGGAGTGTTGCATGACCCGATCGATGGTCCGCCACTTCGTCACCCAGTCCGTGCAGTCAACGGTGCAGATCGGCGGTGCTCGCCCGACCAGCGACGGCAAGAAGCGCGATGGGCGCGAGCACCGGGAACTACACGCCGTGGCGCACCAGCTGGTGAGCGGAATTCAGACGGTGGCGTGGATTTCCTCGCGTAGCGCGCCGAGCGCCTCGACTACCTGAAGCTGGATGTGCCGCCATGCCCCGGCATGGTCCACGACCGGGTAGGACAGTCCGAAGGTGGCCAGCGTTACCATGGCCTGAGCGGATGCCTCGACATGTTGGCCAGCGTTGCGTAGCCGCGTGCAGCAGATCGATCGCCCGCTCGGCTCGGGGCCGCGACTCGGCCGGCAGGTGGCCGGCGAGGAAAGTGCTCATGCGCTGGACCGTGCCTCGTCCTTTCGCCGGGCACGTCCAATCCCTTGAGCAACTCACCCAGCGCGCCGAGCCGGGTTGCCGAATTCTTCCCCTGGTTGCTGGAGTCGTAGGCGACCCGGGTGGTGTGTTCGGCGCCGGGCGGGTGGACCAGCCCGGCGGAGAAGCGCAACCGTCACACCACGTCGAGGAAATCGAAGGCCGCCGCGAGGCTTAGCGGTGAGACGAGCACCGCAGGCGGGGTGGGCCTCGCCGGCTCCAGCCGGTCGCGTCCGGAGTCGTCCGGTATTGCCATGTGACCAGGATGCCGCCGGCGGCCCGCCACCTCTCGCCGGTCGAGTGGTGCCGCTGTCGCCTTTCTTACTAACCGCTCGATGTCCGCGGCGAGGCCGCCAAGACTGATTGCCGACCCGCGGGAACGGAGGCACCTATGCGCAATGCCTGCTTCCCGTCCGCACCGGGCGCGCTCTCCCGGTCCCTGACAGCACATACGGCGTACGCCGAGGCTCAGGCCGCCTGGCTGGCGTGGCTGACGGCCGGCCACGAGCCGTCGAACGCTGAACAGTTGACCCTCTACCAGGTGATCCGTCAGACCGTCGAGCGACGCCGACCGAGTGGCGCCTGGGCGGACATGGACGACCGCATCATCCCGCCAGCGGACGTGCTGGAGAACGTCCTCGACCGGGACAAATACGATGCCTTCGGGACGCAGATCGAGACGCTCCGGCGCCGGGTCGAGGAAACCGGCCGGGCCCTTTGCGAGCTCCTCGGATCCAACGACCTCGCCGAGGAGCTCGACGCCTACTCGTACGAGGCTCAGCTGGACTACCTCGCGACGCTGCTCGACCAGTTGCCGGCCTCGAACGTCGGCATGCTGTTCATCCGGAAATCGATCCACCTCGACCAGAGCCCGTTGCCCGCGGTACACCCCGACCGAATCACCCGGAAACCGATCAAGTTTCTGACGTCGGACCTGCCCGGCGTCCGGCGCGCCGCGAAGTTGTGGATTCACGCGGCCATGAAGATGCTGCCGGCCCTGGTGAAGGACCAGAAGCCCGACAAGCTGACCGGGTTGCTGGTGGACTTCATCGGGCGATACTTCCCCGACGACCTACCGGCCGCCCAGGACTTCGAGCAGCGGTTCGCCAACGCCAAGGCCTATCTGCGCGACCACCCCGACCTTTGGAAGTCGCGGTTCGACCTCGAGCTGGCCGGCCGGATCAACATGTTCTTCGAGGTGGTGAACGTCGTCGTCGCCGTGCGCAAGACGGCGGACCGGCCCTCGTTCACCACCGTGCTGGGGCTGGTCAAGTCGATCACCGGGCTCGGGTCGGCCGCATTGTCCACCAAATGGGAACGCGCGACGACCTTCGTCGCCACCGACCTCGGCAAGGCGGTCAAGTGCGGGCTGGCCGAGACCAACGCGGTCCTCGACGTCATCACCGCCGCCGTCGAGATCTACGCGTCGGCGGAGTCGTACGAGAACGGAGACCTCTCGGTAGCCGCCGGCCACGCCCTGCAGGGGGTCGGGCTGGCCACCGGCGCGGTCATCGCAGGCGTCGACGCGGCGGCGACGTTCCTGGCGGCGGACGCCGTGCTGGCGTTCATACCGGGGCTGCAGGTCATCGCGCTCGGCGCGCTGGTCGCCGTGTTCGTCGGCGCCCTGCTGGTGGCCTACACCGAGGACACCAAGTTCGAGTCATGGCTGCAGAACAGCTGGTTCGGCAACCGGTGGGAGAACGTGGACGCCGAGGCCGGCCCCGAGGACGTGTGGTTCCGGGCCAAGCGGGTGGACGGCACGCCCGACATCGGGCGGCAGTTGTCGACGTACCTGGCGACGCTCTACCCGCCGCACCTGACGGCGCGGATCGGCGAGCACACCCCGCTGCTGGTCGGCGTGGAGTGTAAGCCGGTACTGGCGTACGCCTCGTCCGAGGTGGACCTGTGGCGGCTCGCCGACACGAGCGGCCCCTTGGAGCCGGCGCACTGGGTGCGGATACCGGTGTTCCGGCGGCCGTGGACCCTCGGCCGGCTCGACGACCAGCGGGTGTTCCCCGACCCTCCGACCGGCGACCCCGACCGCAGGATCGACAGCTGGGTGGCGTCGTTCGGCCCGCTCGAGTGGTCGAACGGCACCAACCCGGGCTTCGACATGACCGGCCAGCACATCGAACTGGAGATCGTGATCCCGGACCAGCTCGCACCGCAGATCGTCGAGGCCGTCGGTGGCGGCGAGGCCGGGCAGGACTTCTCCTTCCCGTACGTCGTGCGGTCCCGGGTCGAGGTGACGCCGGCATGAGCGGCACACCCTTCGACGCGGTCCTGACCGAGCTCGGCCGGGCGATCGAGCCGCTGGCCGACGCCGTCCGCGCGGATCCGGTGCCGAGCGGGATCGTCGTCCTGCTCGACCGGGCGGGGATCGGCAGGACCGGCGACGGCGACGCCCTGGCGCGCTTCTGCGCCGATCTGGCCCCGGTGGTGCAGTCCGTGGAGTCGGCCGCGGGTGGCGGTGCACCCGACCCGGTGGCGCTCGGCCGCGCCCTGGAGGACCTCTTCGCGGCGGTACACGCGCTCGGCGATCAGCCCGGCGCCACCGCCGACGCGGGCGGGCGGCTCATCCGCTTTCTGCTCACCGACTATCTGCGGCGCGCCCATCCGCTCCTGCTCGCCACCCTGGCCCTGCTCGGGCTGGTGGCCGAGGCTCCCGACGGCGCCGCCGGCCCGCCGCCGATGCTCGAACCCGCGCGCTTTCCCCGCCTGGTCACCGACCTCAACGGGCTGATGGCCGAGGCGTACGGCTGGGGCACCCCGGACTTCGCCGCGCGGCGGCTGCTCGCGCATCTGCAGGCCGTCGCCTTCGGGCTGGGTTATCCGGCGGTGGCCGACCTCGGGCAATCCGACCAGCAGTTCCCGGCGCTACTATCCGGCCGTCCGGGCGCGCCGCCGGCCCTGCGCATCGTGCTCGCCACGGTCGGCCAGGACGACGCGCAGGCGGAGATCGGGCTGCAGATCCTGCCGATCGACGACCAGCAACACCCCCATCCCGGCTTCGCCGTGGTTCCGTTCACGACCGGCGCTGCGGCCCAGGACGTCGACCTCGGCGAGCACTGGCATCTGGTGGTCACGGCTGCTGGCGATCTGACCGTAGCCTTCGGTCTGATCGCCTATCCGGGCGAGGTGACCGTCGGCAGCGTGACCGAGCAGATCCCGCGCCCGGTGAAGGCGGCCATGTCGCTCGGCATCGAGCGCGGCGAGGTGGCCGAGCAGTCGCGCACGCTGATCGGCGATCCCGAGAGCACCCGGCTCGAGGTCGGCACGCTGGGCCTCCACTTCGACCTCCAGGCCGACCCCCTGGACTTCGGTGTCCGGATCACAGGCCGACGGTGGCGCATCGTGGCCGAGGCCGGCGACGACGACGGCTTCCTCGCGGCGGTGCTCCCGCGGGACGGCCTCACGATTCCCTTCGACCTGACAGCCGGCTGGTCGTACCGGCGCGGGTTGTACTTCGTGGGCGGCGCCGGCCTGCGGTGGAGCCTGCCCACCTCGATCGAGATCGGGCCGGTGCACATCGACAGCGCCGCGGTGGAACTCACGGCGGGCACCACCCGGCCACAGGATCCGGTGGCGCTGCGGCTGAACGCGACGATCGACGCCGGGCTGACACTGGGGCCGTTCGCCGTGGCCGTCAGCCGGATCGGGGTCACCGCCGAGCTGCTCATCGGCGCCGATCCGGCCAACGTGGGCATCGGCCGGCTGCGGCTGCGCGCCAAGCCACCCAGTGGGGTGGGCCTGGCGATCGACGCGGCCGCCGTCTCCGGGGGCGGCTTCCTCAGCTTCGATCCCGAGGCGGGGCGCTACGCCGGCGTGTTCGAGCTGACGATCGCCGGCACGGTCGCGGTGAAGGCCGTCGCCATCATCACGACCAAGCTGCCCGGCAGCGCCCCGGGCTTCGCCCTGCTCGTGCTCATCACGGCCGAGGGGTTCACGCCCATCCAGCTGGGCATGGGATTCTCCCTCACCGGCATCGGCGGTTTACTCGCGCTCAACCACACCGTCAACCCCGAAGCCATACGCGGCGGGCTCAGCGACGGCGCGCTCGACTCGGTGCTGTTCGTCAAGGACCCGGTCCGCAACGCCGACCGGGTACTGTCCACGCTCGACCGGCTGTTTCCACTGGCCGCCGACCGGTTGCTGGTCGGGCCGCTGGTCGAGATCAGCTGGGGGCCGGCCGGCATCGTCCGATTGCGCGCCGCGTTGCTCGTGGAGCTGCCCCAGCCCGTACGCGTCGTGTTGCTCGCCGCCCTGAGCGTCCTCCTGCCGAGGCCGTCCGCCGCCGTGGTGGAGTTGCACGCGGACGCCATCGGCGTTCTCGACTTCGAACGCGGTGAGCTGGCTCTCGACGCCTCCCTGCACCACTCCCGGGTCGCCGGTTTCACGCTCGCCGGCGACCTGGTGCTGCGGCTCAACTGGGGCAGCGATCCGGTGTTTCTACTCTCGATCGGCGGCTGGCACCCGAAGTTCGCGTCGCCGCAGGGCATCCGCCCGCTCCACCGGGTCAGCCTCAGCCTCACCGAGTCCGACAATCCGAGGGTACGACTCGAGGCCTACTTCGCGGTCACCTCGAATACGCTGCAGATCGGCGCGCGCGCGACCGTGTTCGCCGAGGCCGGCGGGTTCGGCATCGACGGGTCGGGCGCCTTCGACGCGCTGATCCAATGGTCGCCGTTCGCGTTCGACGTCGCGTTCTCCTGCCGGGTCCGGGTCTTCACCCCGTTCGGGCCGCTGCTGGCCATCTCGGTCGAGGTGAACGTGACCGGTCCCGAGCCGTGGCACATCACCGGGCGGGCGACGGTCCAGCTGCTGTTCGTCTCGGTCGGGGTCGGCGTCGATCTGACCATCGGAGCCGCCGCCGGACCGCCCGATCCCGTCGAGACCGCGGACGTCGCCGCCGCCGTCTGGGCCGAGCTGACCGACCCGGCGAACTGGGAGGCCGTGCTACCGGCCGCCGCGAGGCCCGGCGTGACGCTCGTCGGCGTGGCGCCCCCGGCCACGGACCGGCCGCTCGTGGCGCACCCCCTCGCCACGGTCGCGGTACGGCAGAGGGTGGCGCCGCTGGACACGCTGATCGAGCGGGTCGGCACCCGGGTGCCGGTTGAGGGGGCCCGCAGCTACTCGGTTACGGCGACTACACCGGCCGGTATTGCCGTCTCCGCGACGACCGATCCGTTCCCGCCCGGCCAGTACCGCGCCGGCATCTCCGACGACGAGCGGCTGGCCGCGCCGTCGTTCGTGGCCATGCACTCCGGGGTACGCCTGGACCCGCTGAGCTCCCGAGACGAGGGGCCCGGCGTGGTGTGTGATCTCGGTGTGGAGACGCTCGAGGTCACCAGCCTGGACACCGCCGCCGTCCGCGGCGTGCCGGTGGCGGCGGGCGGGTGACGGGGACATGAGCGCCGAACGGCAGTTCACCTCCTGGCGACGCGACGGGCTCGTGGCAGCGGTGGCCGGCACGCCCGCGGCGGGCCGCGCCCGGGCCGACCTGACCGCGACGATCGCGCTGGCCGGCAGCGCTCGGCGCAGCCCGATCCCGGTGGAGCTGGCCGGCCCCGGCGACGTGGCCGGCGTGCCCTCGGACCAGATCGCGCGGTGCGATCCGTTCGACGGGTGCCCCGACTTCGAGCCCGAGTACTTCCCGTACGTGGAACTGGTGAACCCGGCGCTGCCCTGGCTGTTCAGCCCGGCCGGACCGAGCACCGCACCGCTGCCCAACCCCGAGGCCGTGCCGGTGCCGCCCGGCCCGCAGCGGCGCCTGCGACCCTGGCTGGCGCTGGTGACCGTGCCCGTCGAGGCGGCCACCGTCACCGCGGGCGGTAACGGCCGCCCGCCGGTGCTGAGCTGCCCGGGCGCCGAGCTGCCCGACCCGGAGGAGAGCTGGGCGTGGGCGCATGTGGACGGCGGCGGCACCGGGACGGCCGTGTCCCGCTTACTCAGTCCGCGGCGGTTGGTTGCCGGCCGGGCGTACCAGTCGTTCTTGGTGCCGGCGTTCGCAGCCGGTCTCGACCCGGCCGGCCTGCCGCACCCCGGCGCTGGGCCGCTCGACCCCGCCTGGCGGCGCGACGGCACGGCTCAGCTCCCGGTGTACTTCACCTTCCGCTTCGCCACGGGGGCCGCCGGCACGTTCGAGGAGCTCGCCCGCCGCCTACGGCCGCGCGCCGCCCCGGAGGCCACCACCGGTCGCGTCGTGGCGACGGACGCACCCGGCTGGGGCGTCGTCGGCCCGGCCGGCTCGACCGTGGTGGTGCCCGGCGCATTGCGGCCGGTGAAGACGGCCGCGGCCGACCCACTGCCGCCCGGCCTGGCCGCCCGCCTGGCCGCCGCGATCAGCGCCACCGGCCCCGGGCCGCAACTGCGTCCACCGCTGTACGGGCAGGACTACGCCGGCGGAGCGACCGCCGTGGACGCCGCCGGCGCCGGCTGGCTGCCCGAGCTGAACACCGACCCGCGCCACCGGCTCGCGGCCGGCCTCGGCGCCTGGGCCGTCGCGGTCAACCAGGACAGCCTCAGCGACCGGGCCTGGACACAACTCGCGGCCGCCGGCATCCAGCCGGCCGCGTCCACCGATCCCGAGCTCGGCGACGCGATGCGGCCCGTGCTGGCCGCCCGGGCGGACGCAGGTCCGGTCGCGGTCCTGGCGCCCGCCCTGGCCCGGCTCGCCCGCGCCGCCGGGCCGCGAGCGGCCGCGGTGCCCGGGATGCCCGCGCCGCCCGCCCCCGCGGCTCCCGCCCGGCGGTTCGCGCCCACCTTCGACGAGCCCGCCTTCACGCTGCTGCGGGCGGTCGCCCCGGAGTGGCTGCTGCCCGGCGCCGGCGACATCCCCGACGAGTCCGTCGTCGCGCTGAGCACCGATCAGTCCTTCGCCGAGGCCTTCCTGGTCGGGCTCAACCACGCGCTCGCCCGGGAACTGCAGTGGCGCCGCTATCCGCTGGACACGACCGGCACCATGTTCCACCGCTTCTGGGCGGCCGCCCCGGGCGCCGCGGACCCCACGGTCGGAGAGATCGCCGGCTGGCACGACACCGCGCTGGGCAGCCACGGGCCCGCGCCGGACAACCTGGTCCTGCTGGTCCGGGGCGCGCTGCTGCGGCGGTTCCCGACCGCGTCGATCTACCTCTCCGGGTTCCGGCCGGCGGACGGCGCCGAGGTGCGGATGGCGCCGGTCGTCGCGGGCCGGCTGGCCGCCGGCACGTCGTTCTTCGGCTTCCCGATCACCCCGGAGACAGCGCTGAACCCGGCCGGGGCCGACGGCATCACCGGCTGGAAGGTGGTCATCGAGGAAGGGGTGGACCATCCCCGGTTCGGGCTGGACCCGGCGCCGGCGGACGGCGGCACCGCGCCCGTCGACGGCTGGCGCGACCTGGACTGGGGGCACCCGCAGGTCGCCGCGGCCGCGTACGTGCCGGTCGCCGGGCCGCTGGCCGGCCTCACCCGGCCGCTCACCACGCGGCCCGGCCCGGCCCTGGCGGTACGCCTCACCTGGGGCGCCGACTCGGCGGAGCTCGCCATGATCCTCACCCGTCCAGCGTTCCGGGTGCGCATCCCGGTCGCCTTGTGGCTGTCCTGAGGTCGCCATGTTCACCCATCTCCGGACTCAGCTCACGGCGCAGACCGTGGCCGCGCGTCGTGCCGTAGCCGCGGCGACCAGCGCTGTCGACCAGGCCGCCGACGCTGCCCGGGCCGCCGCGGCGGGGGTCGAGCTTGAGGTGGCCCGCCGCGGCCTCGCCGAGCTGGAGGCCCGCTCGGCCGAGCTGGACGCGATCGCGGCACAGGTCGGCGCCGACCCGCCCGACGAGGTCGCCCTGCGGACGCTCGCCGACGAGCAGACGAAGGCTGGGCTCGAGGCCCGGCGGGCTCGCCTCGACCAGCGCGGGCAGCGGTTTGGGCTTGCGCAGGACCGGGCCGCCACCCTGACAGCACACGACGGCGCCGCCGACGACGTGGCGGCCCTGGCCACCGAGATCCGTTCCTGGCCAGCAGCGGCGGGATCCGCCGATCTGCAGGCGGCACTGGCCGCCCTGGACTCGGTGGTCACCGCGTCGCGGGCGCAGCGGCAGCTCGCGCACGCCGCCAGGACCGACGACTTGACCGCGGCAGCCGCGGCGCTGTCCGCAGCCTTGGACGGGGTGCGCGGCGCCGTGGCGACCACGGCGGCGGCCCGGGACAAGGCGGCGGCCGCGCTCGCCAGGGCCGCGGATCAGCTGCGTGCCGTCAACGAGGAGGCGCCCTGATGCGTCGCTGGAATGACGGCGACGGCGAGGACCCGCAGGTCTGGCGCCGGGAGCTGGAGAGGTGGAAGAAGCGGCAGGCCGAAGCCGTCCGTACCCAGGCCGAGGGCCGCCAGCAGCTGGAGTCCGCCCAGCAGGACGCCACGCTGGTGAGCGGCTGGCAGAGCCGGCTCGCCGTGCTTCGGGACGACACCGCCGCCCGCGGCGCCCACCTGGCCGACCTGGCCGATGCCACCGCAGCGGCCGGGGCCGCGATCATCGACCTCACCGGCCGGATCGCCGACCACGACCAGACCCGCGACCTGGCCACGGCCCGGCTGCTCGGCGGGCCGCCGGTCACCGCCCCGGTCGTCCTACTGCCGCTGGTCCTGCAAGCGAGCTGGAACGGCGCCACACTGCGCGTGCGGGCGTTCCCGGACGTCCTCACCGTCGACCAGCACCATGCGCAGCTCACCGCGGCCGAGCAGCAGGCGGGTGCTCGATACTGGGCGACCCGCGGCGCCGGCGGTCCGGCGGCCACGGCACAGGCCTGGGACGATCTCGTACGCGCCGCCGGCCCGCCCCGGGCCGCGTGGATCGCAACCGTGACCGATCCGCAGACCCCGCCCGGGCCACCGGGCGACCGGCAGTGGACCGACGTCACCGCGCGAGCCGCCCTGCTGCCCGACCGGCTCGCGCTGATCGTGTACGCGGCCGGCGAACCGGTGAACCTGGGCACCGTCAACGCCCCCCGGTACGTCGTCTGGGGTACGGACATCACCGGCGACCTCGCCGAGACCGCCTTCGCCGACCCGGCACAACCCGATTGGACCACCGACTTCGCGATGGCCGTCGACACCGGGATGGCGTTTAGTGTTGACATGCCGGTGGGGGCACCGGCGATCGAGCGGCTTGTCGTGGTCGGCCTGCGGGGCGCGCCTGCCGACCTCGCCGCGCTGCTAGCCGCCCACGCCTGGTCCACCGGCCTGGAGATCCTGGCCGACGGCACCTCGACCAACAACAGCGACCACATACGCTCCGGGGCCACCGGCGCGCACGACGCCGAGGTGGCCGCTGCGCTGATCGGCCCGCCGGCCGCCGTCGCGGCCGGCTCCACCGGCGAGCAGCTTGCCACGCTGCTCGGCCTCGACCCGGCCGGCTTCGCCCGGATCGCCGGGTCGGCCGCCGACCGGTCGGGCGCCGCCGGCGCCATGCGGCTGCTCGTCGGGCTCGGCGCGACCGGCCCGCTGAAGACCTCCCGCGGCGCCGGCGGCGCTTGGGAACAGCTCCGGCCCGGCGGTCCGGCCCCGGCCTTGCGCGTCGGTCCCCAGCCGTACGGCATCCTGCCGACCACGGCCCCAGCCCGGTGGCGGCCGGCTGCGGGCGAGGCCACCGCCGCGATCGCGCCGATGCTGGCCGCCTGGGCCGCCACCCACACCAGGCCGGTCGACACTGACCCCGCGCAGCCCGCCGCCCCGGCGTCGGCGGCCCGTCGGGTGGTCCGCGGCGACAACTCGGCGCTGCTCGACATACTCCGGGAGAACGGCTCGTCGATCGCCTGGTCGAACGGCTCGGCCTACCGTGGCACGGCCGAGCTGGTCGGCGACGACGCCGCCTACCTGCGAACGATTGCCGACGGCACGGCCGGTCCGCTGCCGCCGACCCTGCTCGCGCGCCTCGCCACCGCCGCCAAGGGAGCCGCCGGTCCGGACGAGGCCCGGCTGAACGACGTGCTGCGCACGCTCGCCGACGCAGGCGCCGAGCCGGACGGGATCGCCCTGCTGACCCGGTTGCTGACCGAGCACCTCGACGCGCTCTCGCACCGCATCGACGCCTGGATCACCGCCGCGCCCACCGAGCGCCTGCTCGCCCAGCGCGCGGCGGCCGGCGGCGCACCACCGTTCGTGGGCGCCTACGGCTACCTCGAGAACGTACGACCCGGCGGCGAGCCCCGCAGCCTCGGCCACGTCCACGCGCCGTCGCTCGAGCACGCCGCGACCGCCGCCGTGCTCCGCGCCGGCTACCTCGGCGAACGGCGGGCGGCCTGGCAGCCAATCGTCGACGCGGCGGACCAGCGCCGGGCCGACGCCGAGAGCTTCCTCGCCTTCCTGCGGGCGCATCCACCGCCCCGAGGGGTGGACCCCGATGACATGCTCGCCTGGCGGCAGCAGGTACAGGCGGCTCAGCTCGACGTCGCCCACGCGTACCAGCTGCTGACCCACACGCGTGCGGCCCGGGACGCGGCGGCGCCGCTCGATCCCACCGCCGAGGACGCGCTTACCCTCGCCGTCGACCTGTCGTCGCGCCGCATCCGCGCGGCGCGATGGGTGCTCGACGCGGTCCGGTCCGGCCAGCCGCTCGGCGCGATCCTCGGCTACCAGGTCGAACGCGACCTCGCCGACAGCGGCCTGCAGCAGTACCTCACGGGCCTGCGCAAGCTGACCCGATTCCCGACCGGCACCGAGCTGGAGGCCCGGGAGAAGGCGCGGCGCGAGGCCGAGGACGCCCTAGGTGGCGTGCTCACCACCCTGCGCGGCCTGCAGGCAGCGGCCGCCGACACCACCGCGGTGGATGCGGCGCAGACCGCCCTGGCCACCGCCATGGCCACACGCGACCGGGCCGTCACGGCGGCTGCGCCCTACGTCGCCCTGCAACAGGAGCTGGCCATCCTGGACCACCAGATCGATGTGCTCAACGCCAAGATCGCCGGGATACGTGCCCGGCGGCCGCCGGTCCGCACCAGGACCGTCAAAATCAACGCGCCGGACTGAGGACCTATGCGTACCGAGGATCTCGAACTCACCGATCCGGACGCCCCCGGCCCCGCCGCGGACTGGGCCGACGAGCTGCAGATCGCCCTCAACGCGCTGCGCCGCGCCGCGACCCGCCGCGACCAGATCTCCCGCGCGCTCGCCGCTGAACCGGCGACCGGGCTGCTCGCCGCCGCCCAGCAGACCGCCGCCGCGGCGAACGACGCCGCCGCCGCGCTGCAGACCGCGGTCGACGAGCGGATGACGCGACAGCACGCCGCAGCGCTAGAGGCCGATCATGTCGCGACCGCGCAGGACGCCGTCGACGCCGCTATCCGCGCGGTGGGTCAGGAACTGACCCGGCTGCTGGCCGGCGCCAGCATGTCGGCGGCGCTGACCGCGACGATCGACGGGCTGGGCCTGCGCGGCCGGTACCGCACGGCGATCGCCACCACGCCGCCTACCTGGGACATGGCCACCATCCCGTTCCGCGCGACGAAGACCGCACCGGCGCTGGACCCGCAGATCACTCTGCCCGGCCAGGACGAGTCCGACTACGCCGCGCTGCTCGCCGTGCTGCACCGGCTCGACGACGTGGTCGACGCGATCAGCGACCTGGTCACCGCCGAAGGTGTACACCACCTCGTCAACGGCAACCCGGTGCGCTCCGGCGCGGTGCTGGACATCGCGGCCGGCGGCGCGGTGCCCGACACCTTCGACGTGATCCGCACGCCCACCCCGGGATACGACATCACCAACCGGGTCGCGGTCGTGCTCGACCCGGACCGCGGTGCCCGGTGGACGTCGGCGACCCGCAGCCGGGCCGACGCCGTCGACCCGGAGCTAGCCGCCTGGGTCAGCACGCTGCTGCCCGACCCGGCCGGCGTGGCGCTGCGGGCGTACCCGATCGACCCCACGGGAGCCGCAGGCGCTCCGCTCGACCTCACCGCCGACGCCCTCGACCTGGGCGCGCTCGACTGGCTACGCCTCTGCGCCGACCGGGCCGAGCTGATGGCACGGGTCGCACGGGCGGCCCGGGCCCGGTGGGCCGCCGAGCCGCCGGCGGACCTGCCGGCCTCGTTCCGGATTGTGGTCGCCGACCCGCCGGACGCCGCCGGGCCAGGGCTTCCCGATCTGGTGGCAGCGGCCGGAGCCGCGCGGGCGCTGCTGAGTGCCTGCCGACCATTGACTGGCGCCGACCTGGCTGCCCCTGGGGCGGCCGCACCCCCGGCGGACGCCGGCCTGCCGCTTGTGCTGGATCGGCTCGCCGCGGCGGAGCGGGACGTCGCCGACGTGCTCGGCGTGCTGCGCGACGCCTCGACGTGGCAGGAGGCCGGCTCCGCCTTCGCGGTGTTGTTCGACGTCGCCTCGCTGGGCATCGCGGAGGCCACCCCGCCGCTTGCCGACCGGGTGCCGTCCCTGGACGAGCTGGCGGCGCTCGGGCGGTCGGCCGCGGACCGGCTGGCGGCCCGCGTCGCGGGCGGGCCGATTGATCCCGTGCGGCCGGACGCCCTCGACCAGGCCCGGATCCGGCTCGGCGCGCTGTACGGGCCCGGGCTGAAACTGCTGGCCCGGTGCCCCGTGCCCGCCGACCCGCTGGTCCTGCGTGACCTGGGGGACCAGCCACCGCGGATCGCCGGCGCGACCCCGGCCGCGCTGCGGGCCTGGCTGCACGACCATGCTCCGGTCCGGCTGGCCGTCGCGGCGCTGCTCGACGCGCACGACATCGCCGAGATGCTGCTCGCCACGACCGCGCCGAGCCTGCGCGCGACCCACCTGCCCAGCGCCGTCACCTCGGCTGGTGACGACTCCGACCCGCGACCGTGGGCCGGCGACACCGGCACACCGCCGCCCGGCCTGGTCAACCTCGTCGTGCTGCGGCACTACGAGGGCGCGCCACCCAGCCGGGTGGCCGGGCTGATCGTTGACGCTTGGCCGCGGACTGTGCCTGCCGACGAATTGCCCACCGGTCTCGCGTTTCACTACGACCAGCCTCCGCCGAGCGCCACGCAGGCCGCGCTCGTCGCCGTGGCGCCGGACACCGGCCCCGGCCACGAGCCCGTCACCTGGGATCTGGAGACGCTGGCCGCGATCGTGCTGTCCACCATGGACCTGGCGGCCGACCGCGCACGGGCCGCCGAGCTGGTGCCGGACTCCGCCATCGCCATCGACGACCCCGCGTGACCGCCGGAGGAGATCCGCCATGCCGACCACCCTGCGACCACGCTCCACCGCGGCCGACGACGCCGAGGCCATCGCGGCGGCCGCGACACCGGTCCGCGATCCGCTGTGGATGATCGCCCGCCAGTGGCAGACGGGCGAGCTTTTGGCCGGCAACGGCGGCAGCCTCGCGTCGGCGGCGCTGAGCGTCAGCGTCACCCCGCTGCTGCTCGACTCCGGCCGCCCGCCCGCATCGCCGGTGATCGAGGCCGAGCGCGCGGCCGAGCCGGACGACCTCGGCACCGCGGCCCGCGTGCGGCTGGCGGCCGAGCTGTTCCGGCTGTTCCGCGACCACGGCGCCGACCCAGCCGCCGCCGGTGCCGCGCGCGCCGCGCTGGCCGCCGAATTCCCGTTGCACCCGGTGCGCCCGGACGCGCCGCAAGCGGTCGCCGCCGGGCGGCTGCCCGACGCGGCCGCGCTCCTGCGGCGCCTCGCGGCGCTGGGCCCCGACGGGTCCGGCGAACCCTTCCCGGCGCTGCCGGGCATCGACCCGGGGGCCGCGCCGCAGCTGGCCGAGGCCGTCCGCGCCTGGTACGCCTGGGCCCTAACCCGGCTGCCCACCGCCAGCGCTGCCGCCACCCTTCCGCCCACGCGGTGGGACCAGGAGCGGATGACGTACGCGTTCGCGGCGAACGCCGGCCCGCTGGCGCTGCGCTGCGGCGACCACGACGGCGGCCGGCTCGACTGGTACAGCTTCGACCGGGGCACGCTGCCCGCCGCCGGCGGCCAGCCGGCGCCCGCGGTCACGGTCCACCCGCAGCCGGTCCGATACCGGGGAATGCCGGAGCCCCGGTTCTGGATGATGGAGGCCGGCGACGTCAACCTCGACCTGATCGCCGGGCTCGACCCGGCGCACGCGCTGCTGGTGCGGTTCGCGCACGCATACTCCAACGACTGGTTCCTCCTTCCGGTGCAGGTCCGGCCGGGCGTCGTCCGGATCGACCGGCTCACTGTCACCGACGTCTTCGGCGACGTCGTGGAGGTACCGGCCGCCGCGGCCGTCGACGGCACGCTGGCGCACTGGCGGCTGTGGGAGATCACTGCGGACGAGGTCGCCGAGGCGGACGGTGCCCTGGGCGTACGCGTCTTCCTGCCGCCGAACCCGCCGCCGCTGGAGGGGCCGGTCCTCGAGGAGTCCGTGCTGGCTCGCGACGAGCTGGCCAACCTAGGGTGGGTGATCGAGACGACCACACCGGACGAGGATGGCAACCCGGTCGACCGCAACCGCCGCTGGCTGCACCTGCGCGGGCCGTCCGACCCCGCATACCATCCCGGCGAACGGTCCGGCGACACCTATCGGCTCGGCACCGCCGTTCCCGACTACTGGCGCCCGCTCGTCGACTCGGGCGACAACCGTCACCGCTGGCAGCCGGCTTCGGTCCCGCCCGGCGCCGCCGAGGTGCCCGAGGACGGGCTAGCCGGCCATCTCGTGCCGCACGACCCCGCGACCCGCTTGGCCGACGAGCAGATCGCTCGCGGCGGGGTACGCATGGTCCGGGTCAACCGATTGCTACACGACCGTGACCGGCGGATCGGCTGGCGGGCCCGGACCCGGCAGCCGGGCACCGGCGAGGTGTCGGCGGGCCTGCGCTTCGACGTGCTGGGGTCACCCGCCGAGCCGCCGGACCTACCCGCCAATCCGGACTTCACCCGGGCACGGCGCACACCTCCGTCCGTGCTGGCAGGGCCGTTCCGCGGCGGTCCGGCCGCCGCCGAGGACTGGTCAATCTGGAACAACGCGGACGCGACCACCGCGAGCCGCGTCCTGCCCACCACCCGGCCGGGGAGCACGGGCTGGATGCTGCACGTCACCACGACCGCGGCCGGGTGCGGCATAGTCCAGCAGTGGACGGCGACCGGCTCGGGCCCGGATCAGGCGGTCGCGTCGGCGTGGGTGTTGGTGCGGCGCGGCCGGGTCGGTCTCGGCACCGGCAACGGCGGCAGCACCGGCATCGACGTCACTGGCGCGCCGTCCGGCGACTGGGTGCTCCTGCGCGCGCTGGCAGGCGGGACACCGGTCAACGAGGTGATCCTGTACGCGGTGGACGCGCTCGGCGCCGACTTCTACGTCGACCGCATCGGCGTCCAGCCTCGCTAACCGTCCACCGTGACCTTGTGCGTGCCCTGTTCCCAGCGGTTTTCGGCCGGGTACCGCCGAGTGAAGGTCACCTCGATACGGCCGTCCGCCCCCTCCCGGCTCACGAACGCGAGGTACGAGTCCTTACCCACCCGCGTCGCCTCGGCCGTCTGCCACGGCTCGGCGGCGCTGAACCGCCAATTGAGCTCGAACGGCTTCGCGTCCACCACCCCCAGGGCGGCGCCGCGCGGCACCGAGCTGATCGGGTTGACGTCCGACCACTCGGCAATCGGGCCGAGGGCGCCGTGCGGCTCGGCGGCCACCGGCACCGAGCCGGCGACCTTCCTGTCCCGCTCGGAAAGGTTGGTGTCCGGTGTACCGGGCTGCGGCGGGATCTTGGCCGCGACGTACGCGCCGTGGCTGACCGCAAGCAGCGTCAGGAACGAGCCGGCGAAACCGGGCAGCGCGTCGAACTTCGCCGCCGTGCCGGCGGCGTCGAGTGCCTGCCACACCGCCACGGTGTACGCGAGGACCAGCACGAGGGTGATGAGGAAGTTCTGGAGCTTCCCGATGTCTACCACCTCGTCGGCGAAGGTGCCCTCCTCCTGCATGTAGATCTGCCAGAAGCGTGGGCGCCATTCGGCCTGCTCTGCGGTGGTCAGCCTCGACTTATCCATCAGCCGCTTAGGTATGCTCGCGGCTACGCTCTCCGGCCGCGCGGCGTCCTTCGTCGCCTTGGTCACTGTGGTCAGCACCCCGGAGCCGAGGCTGATGCCCATGACGGCCAGCAGCTCGCCCGGGATATGGAAGCCGAGCGGCGGCAGGCCGTGCACCATCCGCCCGACGGCGGCACCCATGATCAACGAAAGGATCACGATCGTCCATAGCGCGATCTGCAGGTGGGTGAGGCTGTACCGGCCGCGGGCGTCGACCGGTAGGCCGGACACCCGGCCGGTCACAACCCGCCCCACCAAAACGGCAAGGCCGACGATCAGGACGGCGGCGACGAGCCAGGAGAAGACGATCGCCAACATCGGACGCATCCTTCGGACGGTTGAGGCGAGACTTCGTGTCGGCCTCAGTCTCCACCCGCCGTCTAAGAAAGCCCAGTTCAACGGTGAACGGTCCCACCGGCGGGTACGCCGACGTCCAGCAGGGCCACCCGACTACCGAGTGAGCTGATCGCCGTCACCAGGCAGAGCCGACGACGCCGTACTCGTTATGGACCTCGGCTTATGCGGCGGCTAAAACGCGTTCAGTGGTCAAGTTCTAGCCTGCGCGTCGAGATGGCCGTAACCCCGGCCTGCTGCTCAATGAGTTCTCGCAAGCGCTTGTTCTCTGTGGTCAGCATGCGTATCTGTTCCTCGTAGATTTCGAGGTGGCGGCGGAGGTCTTCGTTTTCCGTTCGTAGGCGTCGGAGGGCCTGCTCGGGCTCGGTGCTCTGGCGCGGCGGGCGGCGGCGCTTCGGGCCGTCGGTGTGTTGTTGGCCTGCCGAGTCAAGCATGGCGTCTGTGATCGCGGAGAAGTGCCGGTAGAAGGTTGTTCGGTTGACGCCGAAGCGTTTGGCGAGCGTGGTGACGTTGGGGAAAAGGCCGCCGTCGCGGTGGTCGGTGAGCAGCTGCTCCGCCGCCGTCCGGACCTCGTCGTCGGTAGGCAGTGCGGGGCGGTTCATCGGTTCTCCGGTGGTGGCTGGTGTCCGGAGGTGGACAGCAGGGTGAGCAGGTCCTGGCGTTGCTGGGTGAGGCGGTCGGCGACGTAGGGGGCGATCGCGTCGGCGTTGCTGAGCAACTCGTCGAGTGTTCCGAGCTGGTCGACGAGGGCTTGCAGATTTCTGGCGGTGAGCGCGACGTTGCGGCAACGCAGCGGCTGGCAGTTGTTCAGGTCGGGGCCCTCGGTCGTGAGTTGTCGCCGGCAGAGCGCTCGGTCGGGGTTATGGACGCAGGTCACGAACTTCCCGAGGTAGACCTTGGGGTCGTTGCGGCGCATGATCAGTGCGAGCCGCTTCGGGTCGGTGACCACGCTGCCGGCGTAGGCGACCTTGCGTTCGAAGTTCGCAAGTCGGCTTGCTGCTTCCTCGGCGGCGGGTCCGCGTAGGTCGTGGTGCTGGTGTCCCTCGGTCATGGTGAGCAGTCGCTCGCCGCGCTCGAGGGTCTGTTCTGCCTCGACCTCGGCGCGGAAGCCTGCGTCGGAGGTGCCTGCGTAGCCTTCGAACATTTGGATGCTGTGGTGGCGGTATTGGATCGTGCCGGCGATCGCGCCGCCCGGTCGGCGCGCGATGAACCAGGCGAGCGTGCGACGGAACTGGCTGGTGCTCAAGCGCCAACGGGCTTTGCGAACCAGCGGGATGCGGTCGGGCAGGCCGTGAGTGCTGCAGTATTCGTTGATCCAATCGGCGAAGCCGTTCAGGTTCTGATTCGTGCTGCTCGAGGTGCTGGCCCGGGTGTTGCTGCGGTAGGCGCTCGACCCCGGCAGGGTGTTGAACAGGTAGGTTGCGTCGGGGCCTTGCAGTTGCTCGAGGACCAGGATCGCGCGTTCGACCGGCGCGGAGACGATCCAGGTGGCGGTGACGCCGGCGTGTTCGCTCTCGCCCTTGAACGCGAGGCTGGTGATCTTTCGCCGGTAGACGGTGCCGTCGGGATCGCGCTGGTAGGTGAGGCAGCCGCGGCGCAGATGCTTGACCTCGCTGTCGCGCATGCCCGAGAGGTAGGCGATCACGATGTAGCAGGCGACTTGCAGCAGCCGTCCGTAGCGTGCCCCGGCGGCGAACGGCAGCGCGGTCAGCCAAGGCTGGCCGTTGAGTTGTGCGTGGAACGTGGTGCGCAGGTAAGTGTCGGCGGCGACACTGAGCTCTGCGCGTGCCTCGGCGATCATTCGCCGGGCGGTGGGATATCGCAGTGAAGACTGATTGCGCCGGATTTGCCGGGCGAGAAAGACCTCGTTGACGCCACCGCGCCCGTCACCGGGCAGCGGCCGGCCGGCGGCCCGGTAGTCGTCCAGCAACCGCTGGAGGGCGGCGCGGGTGGAGGCCCGCGTGTTGCGTTGAGGTGCCGCAACGAGCCGATGGTAGGAACCGCTGAGCAGATCGAGCCACTCGGCGTTGGCGGCGAGCACGTCCGCGCTGAAGTCGTCGACCCATCGCAGTGCCCAGACCAGCATCGGGCTGATGACCTGCTCGGGAATGCGGTCGGTCCTGTTCTCCAGTTGATCCGGTTTCGAGTTGTCGGCCCGCCACTCGTGCAGGCGAAGCGGGTCGAACGCCAGCCGGTCGCTGTACAGCCGTTCACGGTAAACCCAAAAGAGGCGCGCGGCGCGTCGATGGGCGCCGCGTTGGGTGGGACCGAGATCAGTGGCCAGCAGGAACTGCTGGTATGCGATCAGGTCGTCGGTGGTCAGCGTTGCGAGCGTCGAGCCGCCTCGCTGGCCAGTCCAGTCCAGAAACCGCTTGATCTGGGTGAACAGCACTCGGATGCTACTGACCTTGAGACGCATTTCCCCGTCGGGCAGATCGCCGGCCAGCAGCGTGTAGAACAGTTCTTTGGCCGCAGCGCGCAACGGTGCGGGGATCGTCGGGAAGTTGAGGATGAGCCGGCGTTGGTGAGCTTGATGGATGATCGGGCTCAGGTCCCAGACGGCGTCCCCGAACCGTGACGTCGAGGCCAGGTCATCACCGGCGCGCAGCTGTTGCCCGATCAGGACCAGTGCGTCCGGCGCGATGGGACGGCGCGGTCGCGGGGCGCGCAACGCCGTGGTCATGCCGGCTCCTGCGGGCCGTCGAGGACGGCGAGCAGCCGCGCGAGCCCGGTCGCCGTAGACGCCTGATCCCATTCCGCTGGGCTGAACCTCGGCCGGATGTGCTCGGTGATCGCGAGCCAGGTCAGGCCGTGGCGCTGCCACCACAGGGCCAGGTCGAGCTTCTCACGCTGCTCGACCAGCCAGTCCAGGACGGCCTTGAGCCGGGGCAGATGCGCATGGGTGACCAGGGCATTCTCGCAGCCGAAGCACAGCAGGAACGACGCCGAGCAGCGCTGGCCGCCGTTGAACGGGCTGCGTTCAATGTCCGCGCAGGCGGCGAAGGCGGTGTCCAGCCGTCCGTCGAGCAGGTCCTGCGCTGCCTGCTCGGTCAGGCCGAGTTGGGCGGCGACCGCCCTGGGCTCGGCGGGCGTGGCCGCGGCCAGGACGCGGGCGTGCGACTCACGGGCGTCGCGTTCGGCGTCGGCCAGGGCAGCGGTGACGACATCCCCGGCCCACTCGCGGACCGAGGCGTCGCCGCGCAGGTAGTTCGAGAACAGCACCGGCATGCCGTTGCTGCGCGGGGATGACGGCAGATGACCGCCGGTCGCCCGCGTCGTGCGGACGTCGACGGTCTTCTTCAGCAGCGGCAGGCTGACGCGCAGCGGGTAGCCGTCGTCGTCGCGCAGGCCAAGGCCCTTCTTCCAGGAGTCGAAGGACCCGGACAGCCCTCGACTGCGGTCGAACGGACCGATGTGGCCGTTGCGCCATACCCAAATCGACCAGAGCGACGCCGTGCCGCTGAACGAGCGTCCCAGCCGCATGAGCTGCTCCAGCAGAAGGTAGAAACCGCCCGGGGTCCTCAGCTGCTGGCTCGGCGAGCCGATCTCCCAGTGCGCTGTCGCGAACGTGTGGCCCGGCCCGCGGCGCCGTTTGATCAACTCGGCGCGGACGGCCTTGTTCTCGAGGATCTCGTGCTCGGCGCGTAGGTCCTTGATCGTCTCTGGGTTACGGCCCGAAAGCCCGACCGCGAGCGTGAGCAACGGCCCGAGATCGGCGTCGATGACGAATAGGTGCTGGGCCAGGGCCAGCATCGCTGCCCGATCGCGCAGCCCCGTGTTCGGCGGGGGCATCCGGATGACGGGGACGTCGCCGGTGGCCGCGATTTCCGTCAGAACGGCCGCGAGTTTCTGCTGCTCGATGTCGAGCGAGTCCGGGTTCCGCGCGAACCTGGCGAGCAGGCGGCGGCCGCTGTCCAGCCGCTGTCGGATCGCGACGACGTCCGATCGGGCCGCCGCCATGATCGCCTCGAACTCCTGGTCGGAGTAGCCGCTGGGCGGCTCGGTGGGACCTTTGGGTCGGCGCTGGGCCAGCCATGCCCGGACATCGTCATGAATCAGATCCGGTGGGTCGATCTGTCGGAACAGGGCGCGCAGTTGTGCGACCTCCTGCACGAGCGTCGGCCTGGCGACCACGGCGGAGCGCGTGAGCCAGAATCGTTGCAGGTGCCGAGCGGTCAACGTGTCCGGTGTCTGCGGCGGCTGGGGAAGATCGTCCAAGAAGGTCAGTAGCTGTCGCATGCCCTGCCAGACGGCCCTGGCGCTGGCGGGCGTGCGTAGCGTGCCCTGTGGTCCGGTGCAGCGCGAAAGCGCTGCGGCAAGCACCGGATGCCACTGAGGCAACGGAACCTTCGTGAAGCGGAAGACTGCGCGGCGCCCGTCTTCGCCCACCATCGTCACTTCCATGCCTGCCGGGGTGTTCTGCAGCAGAGGGGCAGGCTCGTAGGCGCCGTCCGGAAGTCGGGCTGCCAGACCGCGCCGAGTCCCGGCCCGGCGGCCAAGCGTCGGGCGTTGTTGCTCCTCGCTCACGCCGGCTCGCCATCCATTCGGGCGGACGACTCGTCGTCGATCTCGTCGCGCAGCTCCGGCTCGGGCAGACGATGCTCGTCCCACTCGCTGGGAACCAGGGCCAGACGAGTCTCCATCGCGAGCTCGTTGAGCGTGTGTAGGTAGATGAAGGTCGACTCCACCGACCGGTGGCCCAGCCGCCGCCGGACCCAGTCGAGCGGATCGCCGAAGACCTGTTCATAGCTGGTCCGCTGAGCGGGCGAGGTTAGCTGCCCCAGCTCTCGGATGTGCTCACGTTGCAGCTGCTCCAGCGTGACCACGGCGTAAGTGTGCCGCAGCAGGTGGGGATGGACGCGGACGACGATCTCGTGGCGCCGGCAGCGCTTGTTGGCGTCGGTGAACATCGACTGCCAGGTGCCCGGCATCATCGGCAACCCGTCATGGGCCAGCCAGAGCATCGCGGGCTCAAGCCCGTCCGGGCCTCGCAGGAACAATCGGTGTCGCTGCCGGTGATCTAAGGTCTCGACCGGCCTGCCCCGGCGTCGCGGCTGGTCCGCGGCGATCGCTGCGCTGGGGCGGTCCTCGACCACCAGCTTGCCGGCCAGCCGCTCGTAGGTGCCCCGGGCGCGGGCTTCGGCGACCACCTCGGCCCGCTCGAACTGGATGTAGTCCCAGACGTCGCGTAACACGGTCGCCGGGATGTAGATGCGCCGGCCGGAGCCGCCCTTGGCGATCGCCGTCGGCAGGCGGGTCGGCTGATAGGCGCGACCAGGGTCGATGTCCGGGGTCTCGAAGAGCGTCAGGCTGGACTGCTCGGACAGGCGCAGCCCGGTGCGGACCATCAGATCGCAGAACGTGCCGTTGCGTGCCGCGTTGCGCCCACGAAACGACGCGTCGCGCAGGCCGCTGGGCAGGTAGCCCCGGACCCCGACGTCGCGCCAGCGCCGATAGGTCGCAGGCGGTAGCCAGGCCAGGTCGTCACGGTGACCGTCGTGCGGTGCCTCGGCCGGTGTTTGCTCCCCGGCGCGCAGGCGGGCGCCGGGGCGTCCGCGTACCGGCCGCTGGAGGAATGGGTTGCGCTCGACGAAGCCGCGGTCGACAGCCCAGCGGTAGAAGCCGTTGACCGTGGCGACCTCCCGTGCCCACGTGGAGCCCCGCACACCGGGCCCGTTCTCGTCGCTGCGCCGCCATCGCTGGTAGGCCGCCCGATCCTCCGGATCTGCATCCCGCCACCCACGCCGGCCCAAGGGCTGCCGGTGCGACCACAAGAACGTCAGGAAGTTCGTCAGGTCGTACGCGATCGCGGCCTGGGTGTTCTCCGGCCCTGTGTGCGTACGGAAAAAGCTGTTCAGTTCGACGTCGTACGTACCATCCGGGCCGATCAGACAGGGCGCCCCGTCCTCGATCCGTTCCGCATCCAGCCACGCCGGCGCATCGGCCAGCCGAAGGCTGGCCAGCAACGGCCTGGGCGACCGCGGTACCGGCAACTCCCGGCGGGTGAAGTGCACCCGCCAACCCAAGATCGGCATCGACTCACGCTACCTTGCACAGTGTTCGGCCATACATAAGCCGTGGCGACGCGCTCGAGGATGAGTGACTGGACGGCGCCGTCGGGCAGGGCGGCCCATCTGCTGATGAGCTCGCCGCTTCCTGCGCTGGAATTTTGGAACGGGCAGTAGCGTTCCCTGTCAAGTTCCAGCGTGTTGTGCGGTCGGGCGGTTTGATAGATCGTCGTGTCGCTGCTTTGAAGGTCTGGTGCGGGATGTGGAGCCGATGGCTGGGGTCTCGAAGCAGTCGTCGGTGCGGGAAGGTAGGGGTATGGCGAATGACAGCGATGTCGGCTCCCGCGACGGCGACGTACAAACGCCATGGCGTGAACGTGCAGTTCATCGCTGATGCGGCCGGCCGCTTGGTCTGGGCGTCGCCGGCGCTGCCGGGGTCGGTCCACGACCTGACCGCGGCCCGCGCTCACCGCATTGTCAAGGCGCTGACCAGCTCGGACGTGATGGCCTTCGCCGACAAGGGCTATCAGGGTGCCCGCGGCAGCGTGCACATCCCGTTCAAGCGGCGCCGCTTCCGGCCGAAGCTGTCACGTCGGCAGAAGGCCGTCAACCGGGCTCACGCGAAGATCCGGGCCCGCGGCGAACGCGCGCTCGCCACCCTCTAGACCTGGAAGTCCTTGCCAGGCTGCCCTGCTGCCCACGCCGCGCAAACGCGATCGTGCAGGCCATCCTCGTTCTGCACCACGTCGAAGCTAACCGCTACCCAGGTTGAAAATGGCTCACTGATCTGTGTCAGCGCGAAACGGCAACGACGCTGCTATCGGAATTGACCAGGTACAGGCGGTTCTTGTCGGCCAGAACGGCCTTCGCATTTGTGCTCGGTATCGTCCAGTCGCGGACGCTCCTGCCGGAGAGCGGCACGATGGCCCGAACGACGGTCTCGTCCGATCCGGTCGGCCACCAGATCAACAATATGCCGCCATACAGCCAGCCACTCGACGGATATGGGGTTGCCAGCTTGACGGTCCAAAGAGGCCTCCCTGAACGTGCGTCGAGGCCGATCATTGCGGGCACATCGCAGGTGATCTTCGGCGGACACCCCTTTATGACTATGACCTTGTCAGATGTAAGCGTCTGGGAATTTTCTGCAAGGCTATAACGCCAGAGTACTCGACCGTCGTGGATGGAGCGAGCTTGAACCCATGTCGTCCCTTCAATAATGACGCGGTCGGAAGAAATCCCGGCGATATCGCTCGCGCTGGCCGGATCCCCCTTGGCGCCAAGTGGGACTCGCCAGCGGAGGCTGCCGTCACTGGCCCTCAGCCCGGCGACGGTGGTCTTCGTCAGGATGACGATCGTTCCAGCTCCAGCACCCACGTCCTCGAACCCGTCCGATCCGCCGTCGGGTTGCTGCCTGGCCCAGAGGTTCCGGCCGCTCGCAAGTTGATAGGCGCGGACGGTCGCTCCGTCGGTTGTCGCAATGATGCCACCGGTCAGCACTGGCCCGAAAGGCTCAGTGGAATGCGGCCATGAACGGCGCCACTTCAATTTTCCGCTATGGGCGTCAATAGCGAAGAGGCTGGTGATGTCTGAGCCTACAACGGAGGAACTCTCCTGCATGATGCCTCGGGAATTGTTCGGCGGCAGTTCATCGGAGGGGTGCCGCCAAACCTGTTTTCCTGTGTCGACATCTAGCGTGCGGAGCGCTGAGTCAATCCTGTAGTACAGGCGATTTCCGGTCAGCAGTGCCTCTGCTACTGGGCTTGACCAGTTGACCGCACCGATCCCTTCAGATCGCCCTGCTTTCCAGATGATGTGGACGTCGGTGGGGGACCGGGTACTGCCTCGTTCATTGTTTCGAACCACAACGATGATCATCGCAGCTGCCATGGCGATTAGCGCGAGGACAAAGCGCCACATCCTGCGCCTGCGACCTGACCCGCTCATCACCCGTCGCGACTGCCTCTTGAGCGGGCGACTAGCGTCCTGCTTCCAAGAAGGGTCCACGGTAGGCAATTGCTCGTACGCCGTGTAGGAGTAGTCGCCGGTCGACGAACTTTCCTCTTCGGCGGCTTTTCTTTCGGCCGCTTCTCTCGCAATGCTCGACTCGAGGAAGGCCGCGATTGCGCTAATAATCGGTATCGCGGCACATAGCGCCATGTTGAGGTGATTCGCTGCTTTGGTGTTTGGACCCATGAAGCCCTGAATCACCCAGACGACGACCAACACCCAGAATATGGCCGATGTGACTGGAAGAGGATTGGGCGTTGCAGGGCCGCCGCCGTCACCCCCGGCCGTGTGATGCACGTCGTGGCTGTGGTCGTATCCTCCGTCCGGGCCTCCGTCCGACATCAGGCCGAACCTGTTTCCCCTCGTCTGGACAAGGGTCCGGTTGGCACGGTCTGCCGCATGGCAGCACTTTAACCTTGCGAGGTGTCGGAACTGTTCCTTCATTCGGCTGAATGTCTGGACGGATCGGGGATCGAGTCGGGCAGGTCGCATCCGCGCCCTGGCCTACGCGATCCTGGACGGCACGCTGATCCCGATCGACCGGGTCGCGGACCAGAAGCCGTACTACTCGGGTAAGCACAACCGGCATGGCGTGAACGTGCAGGTCATCGCTGATGCTGTGGGCAGGCTGGTATGGAGGTCACCGGCGCTGCCCGGCGCGGTCCACGACCTGACCGCAGCCCGGGACTCACGGGATGATCGAGGCGTTGACATCGCGTTCGGCCGAAGCGGCGCGATGTGGCGACCCATACGCGTTTCAGTAGTTCGGGAAGGCATCTTCGCCGGTTGAGGCATGGAGGCGCTGCCTAGATCCGAGTCTTGCGTTTTGGCTGGTGGATCTCCGTTCTCGAAGGAATTCAGCAGTCGTTGACGGTAGGTAGGGCGACCAGGCGGCCGGATCTTCCGGTGCCGGTGCGCAGCTCGTGGTTCTCGAGTTCAAGCACGTTGACGATTCGGGCGAGTACGTCGTTCTCTCCTTGGAGTTTGTGGTTCTCTGCGACGAGTTCGGTGATTCGGCTCTGTGCCTTGGCGAGGTCGTCGCGGAGCTTGCGTTCGTTGTCGGGGACGTGGCCGCGTGCGCGGACGCGGGCGTAGAAGTCGTCCTTGAGGTCGGTGTGACGGTGCGTGAGCAGGTGTCGTTTGACGTCGGCCTCGTCGGCGAGTGCGACGATGGTGAGCGAGCCATTGGAACGAAGCGGCGTGCCGGCGAGGAGCCGGTCGATCGCTGCTCGGATGGCGTCGCGGTCGGTGGTGGTGGAGCGGGCGTTCATGAGTCCTCCTGGTCGGTGGTGATGCGGGAAGTGCGGTGGTCAGAGGCGAGTTGAGCCAGGCGATCGGCCTTCTGCCGTAGCCGGTCGGCGAGCGGGTCGGGCAGCAGCGGTGAGCTGGCTTGGGCGCGCAGTTCGGCTGCCGCGTGCTCGATCTGGCTGGCGTGTTCGTCGGTGCGGGCGATGTTGGCGCAGTTGGGGCGGCATCGGTCGAGGCTTGGTGTGGTCTGGCCGCCGCGGCCGGGGTGGCAGAGTGCCTTGGCGCGGTCGTAGTTGCAGAACAGGAACGCTTCGCTGTTGTGGAAGACGTTGAGCGTGGGGTCGGCCAGCAGGCTGCGGGCTTGGCGGCTGGTGGTGATCAGGCCGGCGAACCGGCGGTGTTGCGTGCCGGTGGCGTTGATCAGGCGTCGGGCGGCTGGTCCGGAGACGCCGCCGCCGTTGTCGAGTGCTTCGTGGACGTCGGTGAGGTCCTGGGCGACCGCGCGGGCGGTCTCGAAGTCGAGAAGTTCGTGGATGCCATTGCGGGATCGCGCTAACGGCACCGTCGGATATCGGAAGTGTCCGAATGAGTGCCGTACCGCGTACGAGGTGCAGTGCAGCGCTGCGGATGCCGCCGAGTTACAAGTCATCGCCTTGAGTTCGTCGGCATCCGAATCCGCTGACGTGCGCGCTGCCATTCCCGCCCGCCGTCACGCTACGTGTAGCTCGTGGGGTCGGCCCGGGCGGCGTAATCGATGAAAGCGCGCATTCAACCGTCGTCCTGACGCGTTTTTCGGGCACATCGAAGGACGAGGGGTCAGTACGGCGTCGATATTGGTCACTGTCAAGCGACCGGAAGGGCTGCCAGGCCGTTCGGCCGCCGACGGCCTCTGACCGTCCCGTTCTACGTGCCGTTCTCTAGCATTCAGCCCTTCGCCCTCGCCAGACTCACGCCTATCTGAGTGAGTGTTTTGAAGGGGTGCCGGACGGCGTGTCCGGAGTGATCTCCGGCTACGGCGTGACAGTGCAGGCATGGCCCGTCAGCGTGCGTATCCGTCCGACCTGACTGATGAACAGTGGGAGATCATCGAGCCGATGCTCCCGCTGATCAAGGAGCCAGGCCGGATTCCGAAGCATCCGTTCCGTGACGTCGTGGACGCGATTTTGTACATCGATCGGTCGGGGTGCTCCTGGCGGCAACTGCCGGTGGACTTCCCGCCCTGGCAGACCGTCTACGGCTGGTTCCGGCAGTGGAAAGCCCGCGGGGTCACCGAGCGGATCCTCGATGAGCTGCGCGAGCAGGTGCGTCTTGCCGAGGGCCGCGAGGCCGAGCCGTCGGCCGGGGTCATCGACTCGCAATCGGTCAAAGGAGCCGACACCGTCGGCAGAGACTCCCGTGGCTACGACGCGGGCAAGAAAGTCAACGGGCGTAAACGATTCATCGTCACCGACACCCTCGGACTGCTGGTCAGTGTCACCGTTCTCGCGGCGTCGTGGCAGGACCGCGACGGCGCCAAGACCGCCCTGCTCGGGGTCTATCTGTTCACGCCGATCCGATACGTGTTCGCCGATCAAGGCTTCGCCGGACGGCTGGTCGAGTGGGCCGCCCGCACGCTGCGGATGGTGATCGACATCGTGCGTAAGCCCGAAGGGCAGCGTGGCTTTCAGGTTCATCCCAAGCGCTGGGTGGTGGAAAGGACCCTCGCGTGGTTGACCGCTCACCGCCGCCTGGCCCGCGACTACGAGCGTGACCCGGCAGTGTCCGAAGAGATGATCCGCTGGGCCGGCATCCACCAGATGCTGCGCCGACTTACCCGCGGCGGACCCGCCCGCCGCCAGCAACGACGACAAGCCCGAACCACAACCCTCTAAAACACCCACTGAGGCGTGTTTGTGAGCCGACGGTTCTTGCTCATATCGGAACGGACGAGCTGATCGCTCCGCGAATGGAATGGCAGGAGGCGCTTCGAGCATCGTGGCGGAAGTCCTGGCCCGTCGTGGCTGGACCTCACGGAAGCAGCTCGTGGGCCCACCCGCTCGTGAGTCGCATGGTTTCCCGCATCAGGTGTCGGCGCACCACCACAGACCAATCCCACTCCGGATCCGGGATGTCGAGCATGCGGCCGACGACCGAACGAAGATATTGCGGGCGGATGGTCCGGTCGGCCACAAAGACATCATGGGAATTACCATCAGAGCAATAGTAATAGGACTGATTGGCCGATGCGTAGCGATGCAGATCCTCGAACGTTTGTATCCGTGCTGGCTTCAACCCGTCGTTGACGATATGGCGGCGGATTTGCTTCCCGTCGACGGGGAGCAAATGCCAGTGTGCGTGCGTAATGCACGCGGACGGCATCGTCGTCGAGGACCTGTGTTCGATTACGGCCATCCTGCCGAACACGTCGACGTAGGCCTGCCGCAGCCGGCGGACGAGCGCATTCACGACGCCCGCAAGATCTGGTACCAAATGCCCGAAGCTCAGGTAATGACGTTCCGGAACCAATAACAAGTGACCGGCGACCAACGGGGAGACATCGACAATAAGCCGTAGGCCGGGAACCGACAGAACGACCCGATGTGGCGGCTCACCGACGTAGATCGAATTGAAGACCTCGTCGTCGGACCAACCCATGGAATCGCAATGATCGGTGACCCCACAAGACTCATGCATCGACATCACCGCTCCAATCGTCGGGCCAAGTACCGCTAACCGAGAACACCGCCCGCTTCGGTCGACAAGGAAGAGCCGTGCATGAGCCGTCAATCATCAACGGTCCACAAATATCGCTGCCGAAAACCGCCGTTCCGTTGGTATTTCGACAGCCGGGCAGCCTCCAGATCGCCTGCGCTGTAACCCAGATCAGTTGCCAACGCGAACACGACCTCGACGATGTCGGCGAGTTCACCGAGGTCTTCGGCGTGAAGGTATTCCTGGGTTTCCTCCAAGAGCTTCATCCGCAGAGCCTCACGGTACTCTGCGTCCGAGGCGACCCGGACGACTGGACGTCGCCCGGTGGCCCGAATGATCTCAGGGATGCCGTCGCGGACAAGCTTCTCCATCTCGTTGCTGCCCTCACTTTCTGCCATGTCCGGTCGGAGCGGAGGCTCATGTGTTCCCCGTATCTCGCTGGGGCGGTTGTCGGGAGACGGCATCAACTACCAGCCGACCGGGGTCGTCGGTCTGGTGTTTCCACGCTACGCCCGGTAACGGCTCAGGCGAACCGCCTCGGCGTCGTAGCCACACTTCACCGTCGGATGCAGTTGCCCGACCGATCGGCTCGAAAGCGAGACCGTGACGGGAGAACTCCGCGCGACACAGGTCTAGCCTCGGCCCTTCAGTAAGGGCGGCCGGTAGCGGTGGCCGGGAACGCGAAAGTGCCTTCTGATCTGGAACGATGGGACTTGTCTAGGGTTCCATCTGTCCGTCTCGGAAGGCACTTCCAGGGTGCAGAATACCGGCACGCGTCCGAAGGTTGTCGTCACTGGTGGGGCTCGGGGTGTGGTCGGTCATGCGGGCACCCGCCTGCTCACGGATCTGGCGGACAAGACCGGGTTGACCAGCGGTTTCGTTCAAGCGTTGGGTTCGGACCGGGTGCGCCGGTCGGTGCATGAGCCGGGTCGGGTCGCGGTCGATCTGGCGGTGTTGCTGGCCGATGGTGGCGAGGCGATCGCGGACCTGGCGGTGTTGCGGCAGCAGCCGGGCCTGTTCGGGCCGGTGGCCTCGGACGCCACCGCGTGGCGGGTTCTGGACAGCATTGATGAGCCGGCCCTGCAGCGGTTGCGGGCCGCTCGCGCGGCCGCGCGGGAACTGGCCTGGGCCCAGCTGGTCGAGACCCGCCGGTTGTTGCCGGCCACGACGATCGTGGGCCGACGGCTTGCGGGGTTCGTCCTGGACATCGACGCGACGATCGTGTTGTCGCATTCGGAGAAGGAAGCCGCAGCGCCGACCTGGAAACACACGTTCGGTTTCCATCCGTTGCTGTGTTTCCTCGACGCGACCGGCGAGGCCCTGAGCGGCCTGCTGCGGCCCGGCAACGCCGGATCCAACACCGCCGCCGACCACGTCGTCGTGCTCGACCAGGCGCTCGAACAGCTCCCGGAGCAGCATCGTTACGGCAACCCGATCCTCGTCCGCTGCGATTCGGCAGGCAGCAGCCACGCGTTCCTGGCCCATATCCGCGGGCTGCGCGAGCATGGCCTGCACATCGAGTTCTCCGTCGGTGTCGCGATCGGCGAGCCGATACGCACGGCAATCACCGCCGCCACCGACTGGATCCCCGCTCTGGACAGCGATGGCAGCCTGCGCGAGCAGGCGCAGGTCACGGAGCTGACAGGCCTGATCGATCCCGCCGCGCTGGCTGGATTCCCGGCCGGCACGAGGCTGATCTGCCGGCGCGAGGTCCCCCATCCCGGCGCTCAACTGTCACTGTTCGACCAGGTCAACGGCATGCGGCACCAGGTCTTCGCCACCGACACACCACACAGCGCCGGAATGTCGACCCAGCTGCTGGAGGTCCGCCACCGCGCGCACGCCCGGGTCGAGGACCGCATCCGCACGGGTAAGACCACCGGGTTCGGCCGGTTCCCGTCCCGCCAGTTCGCCATCAACCAGGCCTGGCTCGAGCTTGCCCTGACCGGTGTCGACCTGCTCGCCTGGACCCGGCACCTGCTCCTGGACGGGCCCCTGGCTCTGGCCGAGCCGAAAACGGTGCGCTACCGGTTGCTACACGTCGCCGCGAAGATCAGCCGCACCGCCCGGATCGCCACCCTGCGCATCGCCGAAGGCTGGCCCTGGACCGAACACCTCATCCAAGCCTTCCAACGGCTCGGTCAGTTACCCGAACCCGTTCCCTGACAACGAAATCCGCCGCACCAACGACCAGGACCCACGGAGCAACCGGCCTACGGCCGGGCGACACCGCCTGCCCACAGCCGCCACCACCAGACCCGGACCACCGCGATCACCGCGATCACCAAGCCACACCGCTTAATGAAAGACGGAGGCTAGTGCGGATTCTGGCACCGTGAATGCAAGCTGGAAATCGGCTGACGCACTAAAGGCCAGGCTCAACGGGTCAACACCGAGTATCCCGGCCACAGCGGCCACGCTGGGCGGGACGGGTATCGCCGCCTCGTCGACGTCGAAGCCTACCGAACTGGCAGCAGCGAGCTGCTCGACGGTGGCCTTGAGTCCATCCGAGGTGTCTTGGCAGGCCGTGGCATACCTACCATTGGACAGGACCCGGCCTTCCGCGATTCTCGGACGTGGCCTTCGCCATGCCCCAAGCAGTGTCCGCTCGAGCTCCTCAGTAAGGCGCGGGCCGGCTGGCTTCAGGCCGGGAAAGTACGCAACGGCAGACCCGGCTGTGCCACAAGCGCCGGTTATGCAGAGGACGTCGCCGGGTTGCGCGCCGGCGCGGGTCAAGGCAGTGCCTTGTGCGCAGATCCCCACCGCCGTACCGGAGAGAACGATGCGCTCAGCATCGCCGATGTCGCCGCCAACATTGAGCGTGCCGGCATCGGCACATGCCTGGTTGATCCCGGCCATGATGTCCAGAAAGGCCGCATCGTTCAAAGTCCGCGGATACCGCACAACGGTCAGCACGCCGATCGGCAACGCGCCCATGGCAGCGAGGTCGCTGAGATTGGCAGCGACGAGGAAGTAGCCGATGTCGAAGTTCGACAGCAGTCCGTGTTCGTAGAGGGCGAACTTGGAGCCGCGCACGTAGTCAGAACCCACCACCAGACTTACAGGGCCGGCGAGGTCATACACCGCGCAATCGTCGCGAGCGTCGGCGCCGGCAACCAGCCGGGCTTCGAGTCCGCTCGAGTCGCCCAGGACAGCGCCGGATTGACCACGGAGGAAGCGCTGAACGAGCTGGTCCACCCGCGTAGGCTCATCAGAATACATCGACACCTCATTGGCTGCATGAGCGGACGTTGGCCACGGAAAGGACGTGGCCACGATACCGTGGGTGCGCGAGAACTCGTTACCAGCGGTGACCTTGGTGAAGCGATGGCTTCTGCTGTGCCGAATCCAGTGCGCCTGATGTTTCGCTTGATCCGGTCCCAAGTGTGATGCTCGGTGTCACCTTCTGCTGGAAGATCGGCCAGCACGCGACCGCCAGGCGGCTATGGAGATCGCAAGTCAGCACCGTGCAGCGGAGCGTCGACCGACACGAATCGTGTCAGAGCCATCCCGCTGTTCAATGCGACAACTTCAGTCGAGCTTGCCGGCAGACGGCACGAAAAGCCAATCACATGTCATCGTCCAACCGGACCGGAATATACTTGGCGTCGGTGACGCGGGACCCTGTGCGACCGTCGATACATTAATCGCTCTTCTTGGAAAGTCGAATGATCTCCCGGTACGTCATCATCCATATGATGGCCGCGCCCAGCGCCGCCAAACCCCGACCATTCGACGCGAAATGGATATTGATTCTCCATGACGCTAACAAACGCCACGTCCAGGCGGCAATGCTAGTTGCGTACACGATCGCTATCGCGCGGTTGTGCCATACGCTGAATACGCCGAACAGTCGCAGTCGTCCACTGGGGCGAGTCGAAAATGGTCCCCCGCCCGCGGGCCGCGGTGTGGATTCGAGGTTAGCAAACTCGCCGTCCAATTGAACGAGGCGTTTGCCTAAAGCATCGTGGACCTGCGTATTCCTGATCTCGTACAATGTGATTCCGCACAGGAATAGCATGCCTGCGGCATATGCCGGCCAAGGAAGTACCTGCGCAACGCCTACCATACTGCCCGTGGGCACGAGCGCAATAAGCTTGAAGCGGATATCCACTAACTGCCGCCAGGCGTCAAAGGTAGTCTTGTAGTCGAGTTCGGCCAGTCGACTCAATTCTGCATTTGACGTGGAAGGATCAAGTTTTTCCTCAGCCGCGGCGGAGCCCGGCTGGTCGGCTCGCTGAGTACGCATCACGCGCGACCGTTTATTCACTTACATCCTCAACTACACGATTGGTCTTTAACGTATAAGTTCCAGGATACCGGGGCTCACCTGCTTCAGCGTGACCTACGACGGCGATTCACACATCTCGGCTCGTGGGCTACGTACCGAGAAGATCAACCTGGCTGCGCTTCAGCTGGCGATACATGCCTGCTATGTGCTCGTGCAAGCTATCACCCGGATGATCTATCACGGACGTGAGTTCTGTTTCGTCACCTTCCGCCCATCGCGCCAGGACGACCTCGTAACCGTTGACATGCGCGCAGAAAGATAGCAGGCACTCCGGGATTTGGTCCCCCTCAATCAAGTCGGTGTTCGACAGTAGTGTTTCAAGCATCCTCCTATTGAGAGGCATGAAGACGTGTTCTAGCCAATATTTCCACCCCTCAATCTCCTTAACTGTCGGATGGCTCACTGGATCATCCAGAAGATGCCGACGATCGGGACCGTATTTCTCACGGAATTCTTGGAATGATGACTCGGAAGCCCTCGAAAGGGCATGCATCGGTCCGTAGAGCTGGCTAATCTGCCGACTGACGTGAGCGAGTTGATTCGCACGTCCCGAGAGCCTCCTGGTTGTCTGATAGGTCAAGAACGATGAAAGCAGCGCAACAATCAAGCTGACACAACCGCTACCCACGCTGCGGTCATCGTTGCCTCCTCTGTAGCCGCTGGTCACCATCGATGGTCCCTGCAATGTCAAGGCTGGCCGCTGCCGGCCAGTTGCATTCCCTACGCGCTCATCGAGGCGTCATATGCGCGCTACGTTCGACCAAACGACGATCTTGACATCCGCTCATGCCGCTGCATCGCGCGCCGACCAGGGAGGCAGTCACTGTACGTGCCACTCTCCAGTGGGCGCGGTTGGCTCCCGGCGGCCTCAGGACTCCGGAACGGTTCTTCGGTGGGCGACGTCG
Organism: Actinoplanes nipponensis; assembly: GCF_016862275.1. Lineage (GTDB taxonomy): Bacteria > Actinomycetota > Actinomycetes > Mycobacteriales > Micromonosporaceae > Actinoplanes > Actinoplanes nipponensis. The sequence goes on from NZ_BOMQ01000079.1 coordinate 138,600, forward strand.
GCGGCGTAGGTCATCCAGTCTCCGGCGGATGCTTGCTGCCAGGCGACGGCGACCTTGATGTGGATGCCGAGCACGCGGGCGAGGATGGCGGCGGGGATCTCTGTGGCGAGGCCGAACAGGGCTGTGGAGCGGTCGCGGCCGGCGTGGATGCCGATCTTCTTGAGTCGTTGGCCGAGGTAGTCGGGGCTGAGGGGCTGGCCGTGTCGCCGGCCGGGAAACAGCCAGGGGGGGGTCGGCGGTCTTGTTGAGGATGGTGTTGGCCCTGCGAGTCTCGACCAGTTCGAGGACGAGGTCGGCGAGTGGTTCGGGGAGCACGACTGGTGAGCTGCCGAGCAGGAGTTCGACGCGGTTCCCGTGGGTGTTGACGTGCTCGGTGGTGAGGCGGCTGATCACGCTGAGGTTCTGTGCGTAGAGCAGCAGGAGGAGACCGACGACCCGGTCGGAGGGCTTGAGCGTGGTGTCGCCCAGGAGCCGTCGCGCGTCGTTCCACCGTTTCTCGCTGTCGAGGGGGCCGGCCGGTCCTTGCCAACGGGCGGCGGGAAAGGTGAGGCCGCGGGCGTGCCGGTGGGCGAGGGCCCAGCGGACGAAGTGTCCCGTCTCGTGGCGATAGCTGACCTCGTCGGTCGACCATCGGTCGAGGTCGGCCTGGGTGCAGGTCGAAAGGGTCAGGCCGCTGTCGGTCAGCCAGTCGAGGAGGTTGGTCGCGGCCGTGACGTGGGACCGGATGTTCAGGCACTGCAGGTGAGTGGCGTGGACTCCATTGAGCCGTCGACGCAGTCGCCGCAGGTGGTGCCAGATCGCGTAGGCGTGCAGGATCTGGCGTTCGTGGGGGTCGGCGCGGGCGGCGAGCGTGGTGGCCGTCCATCGTTCCAGCACGGCAAGCCGTTCGTCGCGTTCGGGCAGCGCTCCGCTGGCGACCAGAACATTGCGCAGGTGGTCGAGCTTCTTGCTGGACGGCAGCTCGTCGAGGATGTCGTGGGAGATGGTGCGCGGATCACGTCCGATCCCGGCGAGGAGCTGCCGGACGTGGGGACGTCGCAGCCAGGCCATGGCGACGTCGGGTCGCTCGACCTCGGTCAGTGCTCTTTGCAGGTGCGCCAGATCGTCGTTGATGTGTCCGGGGTCCTCCGCGAGGAGGGACCGGAGGTCCTGACCGAGGACGCACCGCTGGCAAGGCCGCGGGCTCAGCACCCAGGTTGTCTTGCAGGTTGAGCATCGATCCCAGAAATCGGGGTCGGGGTTGACGCATCTCGCGCACAAGGGTTGATCGAGCGTGCCGCCGCGAAGCTGGGCGGTAGTGCCGCAACCACTGCAGCGCATCCACCGGTGTTGGCAGTTGTCGCACCAGGGCTGACCCGTGGCCCGGGACATCTCGCAGTACGCGTCACGGCCGCAGATTCCGCAGGTCGCGATCGGTCGAGGACGGCAGTTCTGGCAGAACGGGCCGGCCGCGGTGCGAGCCGCGACGCGGCGGCGCTGCCCGCAGCCGGAGCAGTCCTCCAGATTGATCGGGTCGTTGACCAGGCAGTTGGGACACAATGGTCCGCCGCCGGGGTCGCGGGCAGCGGGTTCTCGGACGCTGCCGCAGCGTGAACAGGCCACGGCCCGGGTCTTGGCGAAGCAGTTCCGGCAGATCCGATGTCCATCAAGCTGTTTGGAGAGCGCGACGACCCGCTGGCAGCGCGGACAGGACGGCGGGAGGACCTTGGCCGCCCCGGTTTTGATCAGCTCGTCGATGAACCGCAGCACCGCGGGCACCGGGGCCAGGGAGCCGGCGCCGGTGAGCAACTCAGGGTTGTCCAGGATCGCCCACGCCAGACGCCTTTGTCCCGCGGGACGGACGGTGGCCCGGTGGAGAGCATCGAGGACACTCCGGCCGTTGAGGGCGGGCTCGAGTTCGGTGATCAGGAGGGTGAGCAGGCGCACCGGGTCGTCATCAAGGTCAGGGCAGTGCTCGCAGCGCGGGAGGCCGTGCCGGTCCCGGGTGCAGACTCGTCTTTCCTCCCCGCACTTGGCGCAGGTCTCGGGCTTGTCCCGGCAAGGCGAGCAGATCACGCACCCCTTCCGGCTGATCAAGTATGAGACGGTCCGACCGCACTCGCCGCAACAGGGCGCGGCGATGGCCGTCGCGCCGGCGGCGCGTAAGCCCAGCAGCAGTTGGCCCACCGCCCACGGAATGGGAGGCCTTCCGCTGGTGAGCATCGTCGGATCTGTCAGGAGGTTCTGGGCGAGGCGCCGGCTCTTGGCCCGTCCACCAGCGATCTTGGCGACTTCTTCGCGAATGGATGCAGCGGTCAGTGTCGGCTCGACAGCGGTCACGAGCCGGACGACCAGGCCTGTTGGATCAGCGATGACCTCGGCGACCAGAGCAGCGCTCATTCGCTGGTCGGTGCGATCCGGGCCCGCTTGGGTCGCAGTTCGCCGACCCCGGTCTCCTCACCGACCGCCTTCCTCTTCTTGGCCTGACCGGCGACCGGGAAGGGTTCGATCAGCTCTTCCATCGTGCAGTCCAAAATATCGAGCAGAGCCATAAGGATCTTCAGGCTCAGCCGTTCGGGGCGATCGACGACCAGCCGGTACACCTGGGAAGACGACAACTTGATTCCCCGGTCGGCCAGCGGCGCGAGCAGGTCCGTGGTCGAGAACATGTTCCGGGTCGCCATCACTTGCCGCAGATGCCACCGGTAGTCGAGCTTGGCCGTCATCGTCGTCCCTTCCGTGCAGTGCCATCGTTCTCGGCGCCGAGCGCGGGTGTGAGCGCACGCCGTAGCGCCGCGTTCATGAAGTCGTCGCTGACGTGGGTGTATACGGCCGTCGAGCTGTCATTCTCGTGGCCGACCTGGGCCTGAATGAATCTACGGTCGACCCCGTCCTCGGTCAGGTGGGTCACGTACGAGTGCCGTAGCGAATGGGGCACCAAGACCGCCGGCAGCTTGAGCGCGTCACGGTAGGCGACGAACCGGGCATTGATCTCGGCCGGTTTCACCCGGCCACCGCGTTCGGTCACCCACAGGGCCGGATGATCCTCGCATCCGAACCGGGCCCGGACGTTCTCGACGTAGTCGGCGACCGCGTCGACTGCCCAATCCATCACGGAAGCGACGTTCCGCCGCCGCGGTGGCTGGCCCCGTTTGGCCTTGCCGTAGCGGACGTTCAGCATGCCGTACGAGCCGAACTCCGGCGCGGCCGGATTCCGGCCGAAGTCGACCAGATCAAGCTTGGCCGTCTCGGTCCGCCTCAACCCCCATCCATAGATGACCTTGAAGAGGGTGGCGTCCCGGTAGGCGGCCAGCGCACCCTTCCGCTTCACCTTCACCGCCCGGTCCACCTGATCATCGGCGTAATCCAGGAACCTCTGCAACTCGGCGCGAGTGAACGGGCGCGCCTCGGGATTGCCTTCGTAGTCGTTGAGGTGCGCGATTGTGTTCCACTCGTGCGCGATCGCGACCGGATGTTGTCCGGGCCCGAACTCCCGCTCGCAGGCGACGGCCCATCCGTAGCGGCCGTCGATCAGGAACTCGCTGAACTGCCGGATCGTGCACTGGTAGCTGCGAATGGTGGATGGGGCCAGGTGAAGCTCGGCCGTCAGGCTCAAGGACCACTCGTCCATGTGGCCGGGTGTCCAGCACCACGGATAGTCGTTGGTGAACTCCAGGAAGCGCCGAACGAGCCGCTCCCGGGGCACGATCGTGTCCTCTTTCAACCCTCGTGCCGTCTGCTGATCGCGCCAGCCCCGCAGCATCGCCTCGACCATCGCGTCCTCGGGACGCAACTGGACGACGCCCGAGACGAGCTCCATATGAGCCGCTTCCGCGAGCCCCACTCTGCGCTGCTGCATCCTCCAGGCCATCCCTTCTGGAGAGCAGATCTTGCATCAAACGGGTTCGCTCTGGCAAACTCGCTGCTCAAGACGCCATGGCCAAGGCCGCTAGATGTCCCGCTTGGCCATCCAGCGACCTGGTGGCCTGCGTTTTCTCGCCCGCCTGATGCATTTCCCGAGGGTTGGCGTAGCCCTCGCTGATCAGGGTGCGGAGGTGGCCGTATTGCACCGCCAAGGCGACGAGCCCGCCGGGGCGCCGGGCGATGTGCCAGGCGAGCGTGCGCCGGAACCGGCCGAGGCTGATGGCGCCGTGGGCGTCCGCCGGGATGGCCTCGGCTTCGCGCCCGCGTGACCGGGCGTGCTGGTTGACCCACTCGATGAACGCCTTGACCCGGTTGTGGACCGTGACCGGTGAAAGCGAGCGGCCTGTGCGGACCTCGATGGAGCGGCGGTCCTCGGCCATCGCGTCGAACAGCAGCCGGGTCCCTTGGCTGAGCCGTTCCATCACCCGAACCGCGGTGACCACGGGAGGAACGGCGACCCACGGAACTCGAACGGCGCCGGCTGATTGATGGACGCCGTCCTCGTCGAGAGCGTGCTTGAACTGCCGCCCGTGTATCAACGCGTGGGCTGGCTCCTCCTCGACTGGCGCGGCGTCCTCGAGAGCCGTCGCGTAGATCAGCTGTCGTCCCGACCCGGTCGCGGGTGGCTGCGGGCAGCAGCCTGCCTCCAGCGCCAGAACTACTGGCGTGAGGGGGTTATTCCGACCGTGCGCTATTCCCCTTCAGTCGTGACCGGCGAGTTGGGCTTCACCGTTCAACGAGGTTCGTCGTAGCCAACGAACCACCAAGTAGCCGGTGCTGTGCGAATGGGCCATTGGCGGCCGATGGCATGACTCGCACCGTCGAGGAGCGACTGCCACGCCCAACGCTGCAGCATCGACGGGATGCTGACCGGCCCGGTAAATTCGTTGGCGGCCTTGATGAGCCAGTCCCCGCGAGAGAAACCTCGGGTGTAGAGAATCGCACTGTCGCCGTCCAACCGTTCGATCCCGAACTCGCGGGCGCCGAACTCCGGATGTGCCCCGGTCTCATGCGGCGACGTCGCCACGGTTTGGTATACGAATCGGCTGTCGGTCAGCTCGACCAGCATGACCGTGCCATCGTCCGGGCCTGAGATGTCGATGTCGATCAGCTCTCCGATGGTGGGCGGTCGATCCGCAGCTCGCCGCTGAAAGCGCGTCAACATATCGAAACGGGAGGACTCGGCGAACTCGTTGATCCCTGCAGCCATAGCGGTCACCAAGCGTGACAAATCGAGCTCACGTGGGATCTCGTTGATGACCACGGCGTACTCATCGAAGATGTATGAGTCAGCGCCGAGCTCCGCCCGCTGCAGGCTAGTTCCGGAGCGTTCCAACGCAGCCTGGACCCGTGGGTCGCTGACCCACGGCTCTTCTCGCAGGCGTTGGTGGCTGGGTGACATAATATTGATGATTCGGATGATGTTGTAGGTGATGCGGCCACTACGGGGATAGTGCAGATGACCAAGCATCTGAATGAGCAACTGCCGTCCGGCGGGGCTTTGACTCAGGGACTTGATCTGGTCGTCTTCCAGCTGGTCCGCCAGCCGCAGCACAGTGTCCCCGGCATGCCGACCCGAAAGTTCGGCAAGCACCCGGCTAACGTACTCAGGGTTTGCCTGCGCCAGGCTGGCAAGGCGACCGGCAAGCTGCCCCGTGTTTAACCGCAACCCCCACCACGACCTGTGTTGATCAATCAACGATCGGGGTGCAGGCAGCGGATCGGCTAGCGTGGCTAGCTCTCTGTGGACCTCACGGAGGCGCGTCAGGTCGCGGTCCAAACTGCGCAATTCCTCCGCATTACGGCGCATCCGCTCGTGCGCCTGCCGTGAAGCCTCCTGTAAATCACGGCCTTGCCTTTCCGCTTCTTGTATCTGCTGCTCCTGCATCCGCTGCCGACTCTGCCGGTCCCTCTCCTCTTGCAGGCGATGTTCGGTCTCCCGCCTCCGGTCCTCCATTTCGCGCACCTGCCGGTTCGTTTCTTCGACCCTGCGGTTGGCCTCCATCGCGGCACTAGCGTCGCGGATCCTGTCGTCGACCCGGGGCGGAGGAGGCGGGGGCGGCGCGTAGAACGTGTCTCCGTGCGTGAAGACGATGTGGGTTGGGCCCGTGGTGTTCACTGCATCACCATCCTTGCGACTCCGCACGACCCAGTAGGGCTGTGCCGTTCTCGACTTAGCGCATCGCGGTCGGTGCCGCAGTCAGTTTGAGGACACAGGGCGGTTACTGAGTGGTTGCCCTGGACATATGCCCCCGAACTAGCCTCACATGAATACGCAAGGCTGCCAGTCTCACGGCTACTCCTCCTACTTCCGCTTCTCGGCTTCGTCCTCAGCGCGGGCGGCGAGGTACTCGGCCCAGTCGCGTCTGGCGTAGAGGACCCAGCGGATGGCGGTGTGACGGTGCATGCCGGTCAGGTCGGCGAGGATCGGGCTGGGAAGATCGGCTGCGAGTGCAGCGAGGGCAGCGTTGCGTGCGGTGCGGACCTTGATGCCGTGGCGGCCGAGCTTCTGGGTCATGGCGTGGGTCGAGGTTGGCTTGCCTGGAACCATCCCCGGGAAAAGCCATCGAGGGCCTGGGCGGGCTCGCGAGAGTTGAGGCCGCAGCTGCGGCTGGTCGGCTAAGGCGTGTTTCATAACCACTCGCCGATGATGGTGATGGTCAGAACGGCTTGGAAGCGGACGGCTAACTTGTCGTAGCGGGTGGCGACGCCACGGTGGCGTTTGAGGCGGGCGATGCCGTTCTCGACGGCGTGGCGCAGCCGGTAGAGCTGCGGGTCGAACTTCGGCGGGCGTCCGCCGCGGGAGCCCTTTGCTTTGCGGTGGGCGTCCTGGTCGCTCTTGCTGGGGATGCAGGCCTTGATCCCCCGGGAGCGCAGATATCGACGGTTGGCGCGGCTGGTGTAGGCCTTGTCGGCCAGCACCATGACCGGACGCGATCGGGCCCGGCCGATACCGAGCCGGTTCACCCGGATGCGGCGCAGGACCGGGATGAACTGCGGGCTGTCACCGCGGTGCCCGGCGGTGACGATCATCGACAGGACTTTCTGACCCTGTTCACAGGCCAGATGCGTTTTGGTGGTCAGCCCGCCCCGGGAACGGCCGAGTCCGTGATCGGCCGGCTCGTCGTGGACGCCGCCGGGTGGTTCCTTCTGTAGATGTCCGTCGGTGCGGGCACCCGCGGCGTGCTGGTGGGCGCGGCTGGTCATCGAGTCCACGCTGACCGTCCAGTCGATCTGGCCTTGGGCATCGCCTTGGGCCTGCAGTGCCGACAGGATCCGGTCCCAGGTCCCGTCACGCTGCCAGCGGCGGAACAACCCGTAGATCGTCGGCCAGGGCGCGTAATCCGTCGGCACGTCACGCCACGGTGCACCGATCCGGATCCGCCACCGGATCCCGTCGATCAGCTGGCGTTTCTCCCACTTCGGCGGCCGGCCCGTGGACGACGCGGCAGGCAGCAGCGGGGCCAGCACAGCCCACTGCCTGTCGGTCAGGTCATGCCGCCTCGTCACCGCTAAGGTGGCCACGAGGTCTCCGGTATGAAGTTCTTGCTTGGTCGCAGAACCAGATACCGGAGACCTCTTCAGTTATCGATCACCGCCACGCCGCAACTTCAGACCTCAGCGGCACTTACGAAACACGCCTTAGTCCGGTCAAAGCGTCGCTTCGTGAAGATCCGGCTGGCTGACCCGTACACCCTCCGTGCCGGAGCCGGGCCCACGATTCGGCATCTCCGGCCGGCCCGCCCGCCCGGTTGCGACGGGATTCTGGACGATCATCGAGCCGAGTGCACGACCGGCGCGCCGACCCCTACAGTTCAACCGCGGCGGATTCGAGGACCTTCGACGCGACGTGGACCGCGTAGTCAATCTCCGCGGTTCCGCCGATCCGCGTGAGGCATTCCACCACCCGGTGCAGTAGGTATGGGTCGTCCCGGTAGTCATCAACCATGTCCATGATGATCGGCAGGTAGTCGGTGCGGCCCTGGGACCGAACCGCCCAGACCAGTTCCTGCGGGTAGTCCTCGCAGATGCCGGCGACGGTCTCCGGCGCGAGCTGCGCCATCGCGAACTCGATCGCTTCCTTCCGCTGCTGGGTCGTGGGAGCGACCGCGAGGACAGCCGCCAGGCCGAGCCGGTTCACCAGCGTCTGGTCCCTGGCTACCAGCGCTCCCGGGTAATACGAGTACGCCGCGCTCGACGGCTGCTCGATCGTTCCCGCCGCAACCTGGCCGGCCAGCAGGCGCCGCGCCCGCTCGTCGAGCCCGTGTTCGCCGTAGAACTTGTACGCCGCCCAACGCCGGTAGGTTCGCTCGCTTCGGGCGCACTCATAAGCCAGGTCGTGCGCCTTCGGCACACGCAACAGGAACAGCAGACGTTGCAACCCACGATCCAGATCCAGGCGACACCAGCCGGGCATATCGCGCCGGTGCAGGTCGAGCAGGACGTCGACCAGCTGCTCGACCTCGTCGATCGTCATGGCGCCGATCCGGTCGATGAGATCGTCCACCAGCAGCGACGCGGTGCCGGCCGGCTGCTCGTCCAGCCGACGAACGATCTCCAGCACCTCGTCAAGCCGAAGTCCGATGTAGCCGAAGCGGCACCGAGCAACCACGTACCGCAGTTCCTCCAGGCCCTTCTCTCGGCGATGCTCTAGCCCCCACGGGTTGGGATAGCGCAGCAGATATGCCGGGAGAGCAGGACCGGCCGGATCAGAGGCGAGTTCCGTCATCCTCGCAGTATGTAGCGGGGGTGTGACGTAATCGGCGCTGCAGGGCTGGCCGGCTGCACCCGGCCGCAGTCATGATCTCGCCGATGCGCGTCGAACGGATCTTGTTTCACGATGCCCTCTCCGGTCCCCGGCGCCGGTCGATCTCGGGCAGCAGGTTTCCTCGCCGGGTTGTCGGCCCCCTCGAACGTGTGATGCGCATCCGAACCCGCGACATGAGTAGCGAATCGCGCTTCACTACTCTTGAAGGATGGCGGCGGACCTGACGAGGCATGTCTCCTCGGCCGTCTTCGGCAACAAGCATCGGCTCGAGCTGCTGCTCGCGCTGTTCGCTGCGGGTGAAGGAGGGATCTGCGTGAAGGACGTGGCCGACTCGTGCGGCGCTCCGACCAGCGTGTTCCGGCCCCCGCTTATGGCTCTCGTGGATGCCGGTCTGGTCAGGCGCCTGCCGGCATTCGGGCACAACCGCCGGGTCCTTTACGCGTTTACTGACGTGCGTGCATGGACAGGACTTGAGTGGTTGGTGCACGATCTTGGCTCACGGAAATCGGCGCGGGGCGCCGGCGGGGGGACAGAGTCATGAGTGTCGCGGCCACGCTGGAGCGGTTCGCGGCCACGATGCCCCGGGCTGCGGACCACGAGATCGGCGTCGCCAGGGTGCGGCTGTTCGGAACCCGGGCATGGGTCGCGTATCGCCCGGACCATCATCAACAGCAGTTGCGCCGGACGCACCCGATCGGGCCGGTGCCCGCCCTCGACCTGCTGGACACCCTGTTGGGCCTGCCGCTCGAGCAGCCGGTCCCGGTCGCCGCGCTGGCGCCGGCCGCGCAGCGCCGGCTGCGGAGGCTGCCCGAGGGCATGGTCACCTGGTCGTCGACGAGCGTGACCCGCCGGTTCGCCCCTCCGGTGATGCCGTTGCTGGCCATGGTCCAGGGCCCGGACTGGGCCAAGAGTCTGCGGGCGGCGTCGAGGTTCGCGATGTACTGCGAGCGGCTGATGGTGGTGCCCGAACTGCCCGCCGACGAACAGGTCGCGCTGGCCGAGGCGTCGTTCTACGGCGTCGGCGTGGCGCTGCGCCAGGGCGAGTCGCTGACGGTGGTGCTCGAGCCGGAGAAGTTCACCGACTGGCAGCCGACCGCGGCATGGTGGTGGTTCACCGAAGAGGTGTCCCGCGGCGCCGAGCCCAACGCCTAGAACGAGCCCGGGCGCCGCCCCTGCCGAGGGGTGTCAGGCGGTGCGCCAGGCCGGCAGCTCGGCCCACTGCTCGAGGGGCTTCTGCACCGGCAGCGGATCGACCTGACGGACCCGGTTGGCGAGCATCTGGTGCTCGTTGACCGCGCCCTTGCAGATGTTGCGCCAGTACTCGGCCCGCTCGCGCATCGTCGCCTGGGAGAGCATCCCGGCCGCGATGTTCTGCCAGGCCGTGGCGGCGTGCGCGATCGCCTCGGGCTGGTCTTCCTTGTACTTGAACCGGGTCAGTGGCTGGTTCTGGCATACGTTGCAGCTGCATCGCGGGGATCGGCTGGGTGCGGCACCGCACAGCATGGCGATCTTGGATCCCTTCCACCAGCACATCAGCTCGGGCACCAGGACGCTGGGTGACGCGTCACGGACGAACGCCATCGGCTTACGCGGTGGCGGGACGGCGTGGCGGACGCTGCCACCGGTGCCGATCGCGGCGGCGAACGCCCCGTGCGCCATCAGGTCGAGGGCGTTGAAGTCGGTGCGGATGGGCATGAGCGGCACGGTGGCAGCCAGCAGGCGCAGGTTGGGGATGATGCGCTTGGAGTGGGTGAGGGGGTCGCCCTGCTTGATGCCGAGCACGAGGGCGACCGGGTGGCCGGCGTCCTGCAGGATTGCCCGGGTCTGATCGAAGAACGTCCGGTCGAGCAGCGAGACCTCCAGTGCGACCACGAACAGTGTGTCGGTCCGGTTGAGCGCCTTGACCTGCTGCGCCGCGGCGAGCAGGGCCGCGGTGTCCCCAGCGCCGATGTAGCCGGTCGGGGTGCACGCCACGGCATACCCGGCCCGCAGCTGGGCGTCCAGGACGTCGTCCAGGGTGGGGTTGGTGCCGGCGAACCCGCCGCGCGGCAGCAGAAACGGCTGATCCCGGGTGGCCCGGTGATAGCCGTACGCGTCGGGGTCCAGCACGATCGGGCCGTCGTAGTCGAAATCCGCGGCACGGGGCATGGGCTTGCCGGGCCGCGGGCCGGCCACCACCAGGCCACTGCCGGTGCCGCGCAGTACCGGCAACACGGACGCCACGTGCTGAGGGCCCGCGTACGCGAGAACCCGGTCGCACAGCACGCCAACAGCTCCGGGCGGCGCCGCCGGCCGGGGCTGACGGCCCAGCCACTGCAGCTGCTGGACCAGCTCGGTGGGAAGGGCGTCACGGGCCGTGGTGGTGCGGGTCGTCACCTTGTTGCCAGGCTCAGTCATGTCCCGTCCTGCTGGGGTATCGCGTCGGTGACGGCGTCACCGAACAGGCCCGTCAATCGGGCCGGCGTCGTCCCGGCCGCCGCGGCGGCGGCCTCGACCGATCCGGCCGCCCGTACCGCCGCCCGCACGATCGCCGGGACCAGGCGCGGGGTCTCGGCCGGCAGCGGTTCCGGTTCCTCGGTGCGCCAGCCCAGCGCCGAGGTCTGCGCGCTGATCGTCCGGTAGCGGGAGTCGGTGATCACGCCAAGATCGGTGGAGCGGCGCAGCACCGCGGCGGCGGAGATCCGCCATTTCACCTTGAGCTGCAGCAGCCGTGCCGGTGTGACGGCGGTCGCGGCCAGGTCCGGGTAGATCTGGTCGTACGGCGCGAGGAATTCCGCGGCGAACCGCTGTGCCATGTCCTCCGCGTCGGCGCCGACACCCGGTGTGCACACACAGTGGGCGATCTCGTGGGTCAGGGTGAACCGCTGCCGGTCGACGGGTGCATCGGTGTTGACCACGAACACGGGTGGTTCACCGGGCGGATGCAGGCTGGTCGCGTCGACCTCGCGGCCGCCCAGCGACATCGGCACCACCAGCGCGCCGAGCTGCTCGGCCACAGCCGTGACCGACGCGATCGCGCCGTCGGGCAGGCCGAGTTCGGCGCGGAGTCCGGCGGCGACGGTCTGCGGGCCGACCACACCCTCCACCCTGGTCGGCGACACCGCGAAGGTGGGCAGCGGCGTCCCGGCGGCAACCGCGAGGCGGGTCAGGTACAGCCGGACGAGATTGATCTGGGCATGCAGCCGCCGCAAGGTCGACGCCTTCGTCGTACGACGGTTGCGGTGGTACAAGCAGCCCTCGCCCAGCGACCACATTTTCGCCTCGGCGACCAGGAACTCCGGCGTCGACTCCAGGGCCACGGCGAACTGCTGCAGCCGGTCAGCGATGAGCGGGAGCGTCCCTTTCTCCACCCGGGAGACGTAGCTCTGGTTGCTCTTCGCCGGGTTGCCCGACAACTCGCCGAGCCGCGCGGCGAGCTCGGCCTGGGTCAGCCCGAGCGCTTCCCGCGCGGCAATCAGCAGCTGAGGGTTCGCTGCCTGATTGCCGAGAGGAAAGAGCACGTCCACGCGTCGACCGTACATCATGCCGACAGAAATGCGCGAAATTATTCCGCCGATGATTCTGCAGTGTCCAGGCTCGGTGAGAGCCCTGGAACTGCCACTTCCCGCTCGCCGGCCGGCTCGCGCCGCCTCGCTTGTCGCGGCCCAAGCCGCCCGGCGAGCCTCGACGCGATCGTCCGGCGGTCCACGCTCCTGGCGGGAGCGTTGAAGGCCCGCCCGGGTGAGGATGATGACGTGCGGCCTCGATCCGCAGACTAGGGAGAACGGTGATGGCCTTCGCGATGAGCGATCCCCGGTGCTGGCGTGGGGAGTCGCCGGTGGCCGTGGCCGGCGACGGTGGAGGCCGCGCTCGACGGGCTGGCCGCACGCTACGGCGAGAGTCTGGTCGTCGTCGAGGGCGCTGACACCGCGGCTCACTGGTGGTGCGAGTCACGAGGCATGGGGACGAGCCGACATCATCGTCACCCGATGGATTGGGCTAGGATTTCTGCTTCCCAGCCGCCCGCGTTGACGTACTTACTCATGACTGATGCCTCTCGATGTGGGCAGCGCCCTTGTGGGCGCGATTGGGCAGAAGGACTGTCGGTCGGGTCGAACGCGGGCGAGATGTTGCTGGTCCGCGTCCTCGGCGGGTGATGTCCGGTTGCGCAGGCTGAAAATGTTCAGCTGGTGGGTCGCGACGGTGAGAGGGACGGGCGGCAGCCCGGAGACCGCGTGCTCGATGCACGTCGGGATCCGGCCCGGCACGCAGCCGGCGCGGCGCCCGGGGGACAAAGCGCGGGGGTCCTCGGGGTACGCCGTGAACGTCCGGTGCGGGCGGGTATCTGCCCGGGGCGGCCGGTCGGCCGCCCCGGGCAGAGGCTCAGGCCTGGGTGGGCGTCTGTGGCACGACGGTCGTGTAGTGCCAGCCGTTGCGGTCGCCGATGGCGTGCGACGGTGGCTGCTCGTCGGGGTTGGTCCAGTCGGTGAGCCGTTGGTAACCGAGGTCGGTCAGCGCGCTGTCGGCGGCGTCGATGCAGGTCCCGCCGTCGCGCTCGCTCCACACCACCTTTGCCCGCTGCTTGCTGCGGGTGGTGTTGCGGCCGGTTCCGTCGAGGACATAGAGGGTGGTGGCGAAGTTCTCGACTTCGATCCGGGCCGTGCGCCGGTCGCCGGTGTCTGCGGCGAGCTCTTCGGTGGCCGAAGCGGTGGGCTCAACCATGTCGGTTCCTTTCCGATGGTGGTTTGGCGTCCGGTCGAGGCTTGCCTTCCCCTCCCGAACTACAACTAAGATACCATATAAACTGGTGGAGTGCTCCCCGGAGCGTCGGGCTACCTGTCCTCGTGGCAGCACTTGGCCGGCTTTAGCAGCCTGCGCGCCACCTTCGCGATCAGGCCGTAACCGGTGTCGTGGCGCAGGAACACCCGCCCGGACGGCCAGGAAGCGGTCCATGCGCGATCGGCGACGTGCTTGAGGGTGGCCGCCGGTTCGGATTCACCTTCGCGGATCAAGGTCCAGCCTCGCCCCAGAATCAACCCGTGGCACACGGTGTCGCGGAACATGTACTTCACGCCGGTGCAGTCGTTGTAGAGGACCACGTCGCCTTCGTCGTCGAGGATCGAGTTGCGACGCTGGAACGGATCGCATTCGGGATGCCCGCACAGGGCGGTGTTGCGGGTCAGGGTGCTCATGCCGTCACCTCGATGGTTGAGCCGTATGGCACGTGCATGCCGGTGGACTTGCGCTGGCCGTTCTCGACGTACTCGAACATGCCGCCCGCGTCGTCACGGCGGAACTCGGGCCGTACGTGATCGCGGCTGTGTGCCAGGCTGGTGAACGTGCCTTCGTAGTGGTGAATGCGGCCGTCGAATTCACGGGTGAACACGACGGGCGCGTCGACGAACGGCGTGAGGTCGGTGGTGGGCCCGATGATCGTCATGACGCCACCTCGGTCTCGCCCACGGCGGTCGGCTCGCTGTTGTCAAGCTTCATCAGGTCGGCCGTCGTATCGTCGGCGTGCTGGGGCGTGGGCTGCGCCGTCGTGAAGGCTCGGCCGGCGGCTGGTTCGGGCTCGGGTTCGGTGTCCGGGGCGTGACCTTCGATGGCGCTGCCCACACGGCCGTTCGGGCACCACGGCGGGTCGATCTTGGCGCCCCACTGGTCGGGTGGGGGCGCAGGTTGCAGGGCGTGGGGGCATTGCTGGCCTCGGGTGTCGCGGTGGTCGTTGTACCGAAACTGCGCGGGTGCGAAGTCGGGGTTGGTGAAGGTGACGCCGTAGGCGCCGAAAAGCTCACTGATCGCCTGCGTGACGTCGCTGTCATGCTCCACGCCTGGCGCTCCCTCGCTGTCGTATTCGAGGGTGTAGAAGATCCGGCGCAGCAGTGCACGCTGCTCGGTGCTGGTGATTCGGGCAAATTGCATCTCTGCCAGCTCAGTGAAGTCGGTCATTACCGTGGTCCTCTCGGTGCCCGGGGCGCGCTGTCACGCGGATGGCCGCCGAGTGCCCTGGTGGGCACTCGGCCGCGGGAATCGTCAGGAGCAGTCGAGGCCGCATCCGGTGCACACGAGGATCTGTCCGTTTCGGAGCCACTGGGTGGCGTAGGTGCTGGAGCACTCCTCGGGCCGGGGCCGGGGCCAGTCGCCCGCGACAACGGCACGGCCGGGCCAGACGGATTCGTGGTCGTCGGTGCCGTGGTAGGCGACCGGTCCGGGCCGGTAGCTGATGCCGTCGATGATCGCCGGGACGTAGGGACCGGCGTGGTTGACGAGCATGAGGTGACCTCTCGGTTGGCGGTTTGGGGCCGTCCGGTCGGGGCTTGCCTTCCCTCCCGGACAACTACTAAGATACCACGTTTTGCGGGACGGAGAAAGTCCCCCGGGCGCTTCTTGGCCGGGTTTGCTGGTGGGTGGGGCTGCCGACCGGTGGGGGTTGGCAAGCGGTCGGCAGCCCTTTAACCACCAGGGATGAGGCTTGGGGTCAGGCGGCGGCGGGGACTGCGGTGAGTCGGCGCGGCCTGCTGGTGGGGGTGTCGGTGGTGGGGATGCCGCACTGGTCGCACACTTGAGGCCCCCAGCGGTGGGGTGCGTCGGCTCCGGCGGCGGGGCAGGGGCGGTGGCGCAGCTCGTCGATGTCGGCATCGATCAGGCAGGCCGGGCAGTGTCCCCAGGTGGCGGTGGGTGGCCCGGTGAGCGGGGTGGCGCATCGAACGCATTCGAGGGCGGCTTGTCGGATGGCGCTGAGGATGTTGCGCGCGGTGACGGCGTGGGCGGCGGTGGGCAGGTGCCGCCAGGCGTCGGTGCCGTAGAGGCGTGTCCATTCCTCGGCGCTGAGTCGCCGGCGGTGCTGGCCGGCGGCGGTGGTGCGGTTGGCGGTGAGGTGGTCTTCGACGTCGTCGGGGGTGAGCAGAAGGTGGGCGCATCCGTAGTGCGCGGCGAGGGCTTTGATGAGGTCGAGGGCGTCTTCCGGCTGCAGGGTGGTGGGCAGCCGCACACCGTGGGGCAGTCGGGCGGCGAGTGATGACATGGCGGTTCTCCGGTGCAGGTGTGAGGTCTGGTGGTTCGGCCGTAAGGGGGGCGAGCGGCAGCCCGCGGGGCGGGTGCTCGATGCACTCGCAACGCGGTCTACGCGTTGCGACGCCAGGGCGGGTCGCTGTGGTTGGTGCCGGGGTGGGCGCTGGCCGCGCCCACCCCGGCGGGTGGGTCAGCGGTTCACACGCTGCAAGAGCAGGCGGTGAGCCTGGCTCTTCTTGTCGTCGGCGGTGCCCTCCAGTACGGCGGTGGCGCGCGCAGCCAGGTTGTTGCCGCGCAGGTTGCCGGTCGGACGCATCCGCGTCTTCCAGTCGGTGTACTCGGTGATCGCACGTTCGGCGGCGTAGGCGGTGCGGCCCAGCCTCTCCGTGTTGTCGGCCCACAGGTCGGTCAATGCGTCCAGGCGGCGGGCGTGGTTGTTGAGGGTCTTGGCCGGGGCGGTCTCGTCGGGCGCGGCCCACAACTGGCCGATCACCTGGTGGAACTCCGCCAGCGCCAGATCAGTACGCGCCAGGGCCTCTTCCTCGGCGGCGAACTCGTCGTAGTACTTGATGGACAGCTTCAGGGTGCGGCGGGCCTCCTCGATGCGCTCGGCGGCGTTCTTGGTGTGCCGCACGCCCCAGCGGGCGTACGCGTCGCGGACGGCGAATCGCTCGGTGTTGCCGCACAGCGGCCGCCACGGGGTCACGACGTTCTGGAACAGGCTCGATCCGTCGTGGGAATTGATCGCCACCACGAACGGCACGATCTCGTCGTTGATGCCCTCGGCGTCGATGGTGATCGTCTGCGGCAGGCGCATGGACACGAACACCTTGCGGCCTTCGCGCAGCGCTCCGGCAGACTCCCAGATGACGCCGTAGTCGTCCACGAGGTCCTGGAGGAACTCGAACGCCTGCCGGTTCTGGATCACCTCGTAGCGGGCTCCGACCACCCCGAGCCCGGCATAGGTGTCATCGCGGAAGTTGACGAACTGGTCCGCGAGCATGATCGGTGAGCTGTCGGGTTCGGGCTGGAACAGCACGGGCCGCCGCTCCACCCGGAAGTTGATCCCTCCGAGGTCGAGCACCTCGTCAATGTCGCTGGTGCCGCCCGGGACGATGTTGCCGAGGCCGTGCCATGCCGGGGTGGTGCTGTAGAGCGCGGCGCGGCCGGTGGTGGTGTCCAATCCGTGCTGCGGGAGGATCTGCCCGTCGGCCTGACGGAGCAGGATCTCGCCGTTGTCCCAGCTGTCCGGGTCGGTGACCCGGAACCGGCCGTTGCCGATCGCGGTGAGCTTGCCGTCGGCAATGCGCCGGTCGAAATCAGCGGAAGCGTCCTTGGCCGCCTCGAACTGCGCGGCGCGGGTCGTGGCGAACTGCTGATTGACGTCGATGTTGGCGACGATCGTCACGATGTCTTCCCTTTCGGGTTGGTGGTTTGGGGCTGTCCGGCCGGGGCTTGCCTTCCCCTCCCGGACAACTACTAAGTTACCCTATTTTGGTCTGTGTGTCTACCCTTGGCGACCATGGACCAGGACATTTATCAAGATCTTTTGTAAGCCTGTGAGCGTGAGCTGCGCGACTGGCCGCACTCGTCCGCTTAGCTCGGGCGTCCTGCCCTTTTTCGGACGGCGGGGGGCGAACTCGTTCGCCCGGTTCCGGGCGTCGGCGGTCCAATCCGGGCCGGGGGTTTCGACCAAAAGATCATGTGGGGTGTGCATGATGTTTTGGGAGCCCGGAACGGATTTGACGGCCGACGAGCGGAACCTACACTGCCGGGCGTTAGCCCCTGGTGGCCGGAAAAGGGAAGGGCAGCGCGGCCGTAGGCCGCTCGACTCCGGCCCGCCAAGGGCCGGCACCAGCCGGAGGCTGGTTCGCCGGCCACCGGCCGGAAATCGGAGCGGCCACCTACGCAGGTTGATACGAGTCGTGATGTGGTGCCGGTCGAGGGTCAGGGCGACCCTCGACCGGCGAGGTGATGCTTAGGCGGCGATCGGCTCCGCCTGGTCGTCGGCCAGCGTTCCCGGCGTGTCTGTCACGGCGCTTTGGCCGTCGATGCTTTCCGCAGTGCTGACGTCTTCGGTGGTCTCGGGAACGAGGGCCAGGGCCGGGCTTGTGCCTGCGCTGGTGATATTCCCCGTGACCTTGTCGATGATGAGTTGTTCCACCTTGCCGGGCTCGTAGCCGTTGAGGGTGCACCACTGGAGGTAGCGTGCGGTGCTCTCGTTCTCGCCGCGCCAGGTGGTCCGGGTGATCGCGCTCTCGTGGGCGGCCACGACGGAGGCAAGGGCGATCATGGTGTAGCGCATCTCGCTACCTCGGGCGGGCACTCGCTTGGTTCCCGGCCGCTTGATCTTGCCGGGGTTCAGCAGATCGTCCAGCATCTTGCGGCCACCGGAGACCCAGGTTCCGAGCAGATAGCCCGACTCCGCCAGTTCCTGGGCGATCAACTTCTTGCTGCCCTTGGGCTCGGCTGTGCCTGCGAGCAGGTCAGCGACCCATTTGCGGCGCACGGTGTTGGCGGCCTCCATCGCCCTGTTGTTCTCGATGACCGTGCGCCGCTCGGCCTTCTCGGCCTCGGTCATGGTTCCGCTGCGGACCGGCGTGCCGGTGGAGCTGTAGACGGTGTGGCCGTTGCCCTTCCAGTCGGTGCAGTAGGTCAGCTCGACCAGGGTGGTGCTGTAGGACGGGAAGTACACCGCGACGGCGTGCCCGGGGCACGCGATGTGGTCGTCGTCGCTGATGTGCTTGCCGTCCTCGGTACGCAGGGCATGGACCGGCTTGACGTTCGGATCGGTGTAGTCAGGCCGGTCGGCGAGCAGGGTGACTCCGGCGTCGGTTAGTTCGGCGCGGCGTTGTTCGACGGTGGCGTGCCTGGCTCTGGTGGCTCGGACTTCTTCGACCGCACGGGCGAAGGAGAACGGGCCATCCTCGGCCTCTTCGAGTAGCTGGTCGACGGTGTCCGGAGTGTCGGCGAACTCCGAGAGCATGGCCTGCTGAGTCAGGTCCAAGCCGGACTGCTGGGCACGTTGGCTGACGGGACCGGTCAGCTTGGCGACGGCCCGGGCGGCCTTGACGCGCTCGATGCCGTAGCCGGTGCGCCGGTCGATCTCGTCGTCATCCAGGCCGTACAGGGCCAGCTGCTCGACACCCTGGGCCAATTGCTGGGCCGTGGGATCCGTGCGGTGAATCTGGCGCAGCATGCTGACGATCTGCTCGACGTTCCCGGCCAGGTCTTCACGGATGATGGCCTGGACATATTTCTGTTTGGCGTCGACCGCTGACCAGTAGCGCTGCTCGCCGTCGACGGCGAGGTAGCGCGGCTTGTTGCGGTGCGTGCCGTAGGGAATCACGATCAGCGGCGCGAGCAGTCCCCGGATCCCGTCTTCCTCCAGGTTCTGCACGATTCCCGGCAACGCCTGGGCGTTGGTGCGAACGTTCTTCGGGTTGGGCAGGATCCGCTTCACCCGAAGTGCCTTGTAGTCACCCGGCAACTCGGGTACGTCGTCATCGTCGTCTTCGTCATCCGCCTCCTCGGTCTCGGTGGGCGGCGGGTCGGCTGGGGTGGTGGTGTCGGCCTGCGGCTGCTCGGTCTCGGTGGGCGGCGGGTCGGCTGGGGTGGAGGCTCGGCGAGCTTTTCTTCTCGGTGTGGTGGTCGTAGCCACGATTGGGTCCCTTTCGATTGGATGGTTCGTGGTTTGGCTGGTCCCGGTCCGGGTTGCCTCCCGGGCCGGGACCAGTTGTGCAGGTTGGTGTTCGCCCGTCGCCTCATGGGCGGCGGGTACTCAGGCGGACGCATCCATCTAAGTGATGACCGGGTGTCACTGTTGAGATGTCAATGAACGACTTCGTGTGCCCCTGGCCGGGGTCCGAGGTTCCGGCCAGGGGCGTTGCTCAGTGTTGGCCGAACGTGTGGGCGCAACCGCCGTCGTAGATCCAGCGGGCGATCCGGATGGTGTGCTCGGCCTGGTCGGTGACGAAGCGCCAGGGGAGCTGGCCGTCGCGGTAGGCCACGGCACGGCTGGCGAGCGTTCGCCAGGCGGCAACGGCCGCTGCACCGAATGGGGCGAAGACACACTGCGGCCCGCTGAGCTTGTCCAGCAGGACCAAACCATCGAGGTCGGCAACGTCGATGACGTGGGTCCACTGGGTGACCTCGTCGTGGGCGATGGTGTCGTGGAGCGGCAGGTGGCACGCGGTCACTTCGAGCGCGCGGAGAACGTGCTGGCGGGCGTCCTCGACCAGTTCGACCGCGCCAGAACGCGGCTCATCGCCGCTGGCGCCGATGAGCCGGAGCAGCAAGGACGCGAAGCCAGGGCGGTCCTCGGTGGCGAAGATGCTGCCGTTCTGGGTTAAGAGAATCATCAGATTCCTCTCGGTGGTGATTTGGGGTGGCACGATCGGGGCTTGCCTTCCCCTCCCGGACAACTACTAAAATACCCTTTTTTCGGTTGGGTGTCCACCCCTGGCAAGAGAAGTTGCTAGAGAAACACCAAGATCTTTTGAAGGTCAGATTTACCGAAGTCCGGTGGACCGAGCGACCGCGCAGCCCACCGTCAGGCGGTTGAGCGACCTCGTCGCACGGCGTAGCGGTCGATGAGTCGCGCGTCGCGGGGCTCGACAATGCTCTCAGTGAATTGACGCTCACCCCAGTACGGCAAAGTCATCACGTAGGCGCGGCCGGCGTAGTGCCGGGTTCCGTCGAGGTCGGGAGGATACGCGTCGCTGACGCGCTCGATCCGGCCGATGGCCCCGGCAGCGAATCCTCCGGTAATCACAACTTCCAGCCCGACCGGAAAGTCGGTGGTGAAGTTGACCTCGATCGGACAGGCTGGGGCGCAGTAGGCGACCGGGCAGCCATCAGCGCCGGTGACGATGCGGCCGTCACCATACGTGGCGACTCCGCACCTGCCGCATCGCTGGTCGCGGCCGTCGCGGACCTCCATGATCGCAGCGGCACGTAGGGCCGCCAGGCAGTCCGTCGAGCCGACAACCCACGGGTGCAGGTCGCGCAGCAACTCGACCGGGCTGGTGTAGGCGGGAAGCTCACCGGTGGCCAGATCTGCACGACGGCCCAGCGTCGCCGTGAGGGCGTCCGCCACGCGCAACTGCGCAGACGGGATGACCCGGAGGGCGTGAGGCTGGAGTCGGTCGAGGCTGATGGGCTTGGTTTGGGCTGCGGCGGCGGCGCGGCCGGTGATGCGCCGGACGGCCTTCGGCTGGCCGTCCCTCGTGATCGAGGTGATGACGGCGAGTTCCAGCCCTAGCCTGGTCCTGTCGTTTTCTGCTGAACGAGTGGTGCGGGTCGTGATGTGGAGGATCGCAAGATCCCCGCGACGGGCCGCCTGCATTCGTACTCCCTGGGCGAGGGTGATGGAAACGCGGTGAGTGCTGGCGGGAATCAAGGATTCGTCGATCCCCGCCAGCCGCAGTGATGCGCTACGAGAGGGAGGCGAGCACGGAGGCCACGTCGGGTCCACCGCTGACCAGGCGCGCAGTTCCCTCCGTGACGAGCTGTCGGTTACCTGCCGACACGGCGTCGCGCTCAGATCCGGGGAACACCATGACGGGCCGACGCAGCATGGCGGCGCGGCGCGCCCCGGCGAGGCACAGACTGCGGATCGGCGCTTCTACCACGACGGTCGCTGCCGTCATCGCGGCTAGCGCCTCCAAGCTGCCCAGCCGAGTAGGCCGGCTCGACTCGCCCCCGAGGGGAACGGCGCTGACCAGCATGCCTTCCGCCGCGACCGCCTCGTAGAACTCGGGCCGAGCGAGGCCGCGGTAAAGGTCCAGCCCGTGCGGCAGCATGACCAGTCGAGGAGCCCGGTCGGTCGCGATCGATGCGCCGTTGATCGCGGAAGCGTCGATACCGTAACGCCCGCTGTTGGCGACGGTCCATCCGCCGGGGCCGTCGCCGAGTTCGTAGCCGATCTGCCGGGCGAGTTGCTTACCGGTGTCGCTGGCGGCAGCGGCACCCGTGAGCAGGATTGACCGGCGAAGGACGTCGGGCAGCCTTCCGGTTCCACGTGCCCAGAGGCACAGCGGGGCACCTCGCAGCGCGTTGTCGTGGTTGAGGTCGGCGATCTGGTGGGGCCACTCGTCGTCACCCGGGACGATTGCGCGGATGCCCAACCTGTCGGCCCGGGAGAGCATGGCGGACGCCGTCTCTCGGCGGCGGTTGGCGACCGGGGGCGGGAGTTCGGCGAGCTTGGCCGAAGGCCCTTCGCCCGTGATGGTGTCAAAGGGCCAGGCGCCGGGGGCGAAGATCGAAAGGGCGACGTACGCGACCCGCGTCTCGAAGTCGACGGGCGAGGTGGCACTGCTGTCCTGGGCCACTGGATGGTCCTTTTCGGGTTGGCGGTTTGGGGTGTCTCGGCTGGGGCTTGCCTTCCCCTCCCGGACAACTACTAAGATACCAATTTGCGGATCCTGTGTACACCATCAGAGCTCCAACTCGCCGGTATATCTTCTTCAAGATCCTTTGTCGTAGCCGTGACCCGCAGTCTTTCGTGCGCCGCTTCCTAGTAGGCGTCCTGCCCTTTCTTGGCCGGCGGGGGCGAACTTGTTCGCACCGGTTGCGGGTGGCGGCTGTCCAATCCGGGCCGGGGGTTTCGGGCAGAACATCATGCGGGTTGTGCATGATGTTCTGCGTGCCCGGCTCGGATTTGACTGACGACGCACGTGACCCACACTGCCGGACTCGTCCCGGTGGCCGGGAAAGGGCAAAGGGCAGTGCGGCCGCAGGCCGCACCGATTAAAGCCTGAACCGCAAGGCGCACGACGAGGTCGGGACGGACTCAGCCCAGTGCAGTCGGGAGGTCGGTGCGGGTGGGGCGCGTTGGCAAGCCGCCCGAGGCAGCTGGCTGCCGCAGGGGCGGTGATCTGTCCCCGAGGGCCGGGGATCTGATTGGTGTGCTTGCGCCACCTCTCTCGGGCAGTTCGAAAAGATGGACGAAGACTGGGTTCTGCCACTGCTCGGCTACGAGGCCACCGGATGGGCGGCGCGAACTGCACGAGCCTGGCTATTCCACCTCGACCAGGTCCCCGTCCGCTGCTCCGCCCGCGCAAGGGGCGCCACCCGGCATCACTACAATGCGATGGCCTCGATTGTGCACTGAGTGATCATCTTGGAGAGTATGTGGCCGACATCAGGTCTCACGGCGACTTCGGCGCACCCCTGTTTGACGACAACCCGGCTGTGCTGGACCTGCTGGGAGGTGACGCGGTTGCTGACGCGGTCACCCGGGTCGTCACGTCTGGTGGGCTGGATCCGGTGACGGTCGGGATTCACAGCGCGTGGGGCGGCGGGAAGTCCACCGCGCTGAACCTCGTCGCGACCCAGCTGGAGAAGGTCGGGCACGTGGTCGTGGTCCGCGTCGATCCATGGGAGTGGGAGAACGCCGAGGATCTTCGTGGCACGTTGATCGCCCAAGTTCTCGACGAGCTGCAGAGCCGGGTGGAGCAAACGGTCGAGGAGTCGCCGAAGCGTGAGCTGGTGCTGGACCGTCTCAACGGTCTCCGGCAGCGGATCGCTTGGGGCCGTGTCGCTGGAGTGCTAGTGACCAGTGCCGTGTCGATGTCGCTGAAGCTTCCGGAGTTGATCGAGGCGCTCACGCCCAAGCCTAAAGACCTCAACTCCGACGTCGACGCGGGCGTCACCCAGGGGATGGCCGGATTCCGGGCGGCATTCGAGAAGTTGATGAAGGAGGTCGAGGGCATCCAGAAGGTCGTCGTGCTCGTCGACGACCTGGACCGCTGCCTGCCGCCGACCATCATGGCCACGCTCGAAGCGATCAAGCTGTTCTTGTCGGTGAAGGGCATGGCGTTCGTGCTGGCCGCGGACGAGGATTTGATCCGCGAGGCGATCGGGGTCCACCTGGAGGGCGCGGCGCGCGGCGGCTTCGCCCGGCTGTATACCGAGAAGATCATTCAGCTGCCGATCACCCTGCCGGTGCTGTCCGCCGAGCAGGCCGAGGCCTACATCGCCCTGCTGCTGTGCAAGAACGCCGGAGAGCTTCCGTCCGACGGTCTCAGCCAGGTCATTGAGACGGCACGCCAGCGGCGTCTGGAAGGAAAAGCGCCCTACGTTGTGGACCACGGTGACGGGTCTCCGAGTCCTTCCGGTGAACATTTGCAGTTGGCCGCCCGGATCGCTGACGGTCTGTCCGCCGATGTGTGGCGCAGCCCCAGGGCGATCAAACGCTTCCTGAACGCGCTTGCGGTCCGCCAGCATCTTGCCCGCGCCGGCGGTGCGCAGCTGGACCTCGAGGTGCTGCTCAAGCTCTATTTGCTCGAGATCAGGTATCCCTCCGACTTCCGGCTGCTGAGTGAGAAGACATCTCCTGAACGTGTCGCGCTGCTCGGAGAATGGGAGAGCTGGGCACACGATGACAACCCGCAGCGGCCGGAGGTGAGTGAGGAGACCAAGTCCTGGGCGGCCAGCAAGCCGTCGCTAACGGATCACGACGCTGCCATTGAGCGATACCTGTCAGTCGCGGCCACCCTGCTCAGCGACGTCCACTTCGGCGGCGCGGTGACCGGCGCCTTGATGCGGATCATCGAGAAAATGACCCACACTGCAGACTCGACGCGTGCTGCCGGGGTAGCGGACGCGAAGGGACTGGAGCCGGCCGAGCGGCTGATCGTGGTGAACAGCCTCGGAGACCAGCTCACCCGCCTGACCGACGTCGGGCCGGTCGTCGAGTCCCTGGCCGCGATCACCGAAGACGATGAGGACCTTACCGAGGCGGTCAGTGCGGTGCTGAACCGGCCGACGGTGTTCAGCGTCCTGGAGCCGCATCACATCATCTACCTGAGCCGGTTCAGGGATGTTCTGAACGCGATCGTCACCACGGAAGGCCTGGACATCGACGTCGTCGAGGCTGCCCGCCAAGAGCTCTCCGAACCGCCGCACTAGTGGGGACCTCAGGCGCGTACGGGGGAAGCGGGGCCAAGCCGTGGGAAGACGTCCATGACGCGTACGGCGCCGCCGGGGAAGCGGGCGGTGCGGGCGGCTCGGACGGACCCGGGCCTTCCGATGAGAAGGTCGAAGACTTCGTCAACGCGTTGATGAACGCCTTGGCGCGGGCCGCGGGCCCGGCTCCCGGATTGTCGGGCTATCCGCTTTCATCGCTGCGGCCCCGCCGCTCAGGCGGAGCCGGCGGTGGTGGGGGCAGCGGGGGTGGGTCCAGCAGCTCCGGTGGAGGCGGCCGTAGTTTCGGCCGGCAGACCGCTCGGGGTGCCGCGGGAGTAGCGGGCGCGTCAGCACTTCGCAACGGCGATCGTGCCGCGCTGGCCGAACTCGGTCTCGACCTGGCCCACCTGGACAGCCTGCCCTCGTCACGGGCGAGATGCGCCTACATCGTGGACACCTTGCTGGGGGCGCCCAGCCACCCCGACGAGGTTGCCCTTCGCGCTGCGACACTGCGCACGATGGTAGAGATCCTAAAGGCCAAGGAGCCGCCGACCCAGGCGCAGGAGATGCGGCTATTCCTGCAGAACCTGGTCTATGAGCAGGTCCTGGTCGAGCTGACCTCCCAGCAGCGAACCGAGAACCTCACGCCGCAACGCGCTAAGGAGATCGAGGTCAAAGCCAAGAAGTATCTGCGCACGAGCGTGTCGAAGATAAAGCTGCCGAAGACCGCGCGGATGAGCGCCCAGGCCTTCGTCAACGCCGCAGCCACGCTCGCGGACAAGGTCTTCGCCGTCTTCAAGATCAGAGGAGCGCGGTGAGCATCCTTGAGCTGATGCCGAGCGGTTCGACAGGTTCCGAGGCGATCACGTGTGTGTGGCCTGCGGAACCGGGCAGCAGCGACACAGTTCAGACCGAGATTGGCTGGTCGATGTGTGAGCTCGGGCCGGCCGCGGTACCGGCCAAAGACTTCCTGCGCATCGTCGCCGCGGCGTATTTGGCCGACCGGACGGTGTCGCGACCGCAGCTCGCCATGCTTCGCGACCTGAATATCGTCGTGCACGTCGAGCAGCCCAAGGCGTGGACCGAGCAGATGCTGGACCGGGTTGCTGACCTGCTGCACTGGCTGTCTGGTGACACCTGGCGCATCAGGCTGGTCCAAGCCGACCCGGGCCCGGAGCACATCCGACCCGGTGTCCCGGTTGAGGCAGCCGAGGCGGTCAGTCTGCTCTCCGGTGGTCTCGACTCGCTGTGCGGCGCACTCCTGCAGCTCGACTACACGGCCACGACCGTCTTTCTCGGCCACCGCGACAGCTCCACCTCGATCCGCCGCGCCCAGGACACCGTCCGCGCGGATCTACTGGCGCGCAAACCGGACTTCACCTACGTGCGGTACGCGTTCCGGCCACTCCTGCCGCGGCGCGAGTCGACCCCGCGAACCAGGTCTTTGCTGTTCCAGGCCATGGCCACCGTGCTGGCCTCCGGTCGCGGTGCCACGCGCATTCTTGTGCCCGAGAATGGCTTCACCAGCATCAACCCGCCGCTGGAGCCGTCACGCGGCGGGCCGCTGACCACTCGGTCCACCCATCCCTGGACGTTCCACCTCGTGCAGCAGATCCTCGACGAGCTGCCCTTGGCCGGCATCGCCATCAGTAACCCGCACGCCATGATGACTAAAGGTGACCTGGTAGCGGCCGCGCTGCGGCCCGGATCCGCCGACGATCTGGCGGTGGCCGCCGCAACCGTGTCCTGCGCGAAGCAAAACGCCGGCCGGCTCCCCGGCGCCAACCCCAACCTCAACTGTGGGCTTTGCATCGCCTGCTTCGTACGCCGGGGAGCCTTCGCGGCAGCCGGACGAGCCGACAACACCCGCTACCTCGCCACCACACTGACCGGTGCATCCCTCGAACAGCTCAAGCACCTTCGCCGTCACGACATCGCCGCCGCGACGTACGCGACCCGCGCGGGCCTCGACGAGTACCGGATCCTTGCCTCCGGGGTGTGGCCGCCGCACACCGACTTCGACGCCGTACTCGGCCTCTGTGACCGAGGGCTGGAGGAACTCTCTCTTGTCACTGTCTGACTTGCCCGCACTCGACTGCCACGCCCACATCGCCCCCGACGTCACGGCGCCGCAGATCCGGGGACTGAACGGCGCCATCATCTTCGCGATGACCCGCACGCCGGCCGAGGCCAACTACGCCGCGAACCGCGACGATCCCACCATCCTCTGGGGTTACGGCGTGCACCCCGGCGTCCCCGGGGCCATTGCCGCGCTCACCGAGGACGGCATCCGCCGCGCTACAACACGTCACCCGATCATCGGTGAGATCGGCCTCGACCGCAAAAGCGCCCTCGAGCCTCAAACCCGGGCGCTCGACCTCATTCTGCGTGTGTGTGCCGACCAGCCGGTGCTGCTGTCTCTGCACAGCACCGGCCGGACCAGCCAGCTCCTCGACGTCTTGCAAGAGCGTCCTCACGCCGGCGCGATCCTGCACTGGTTCAACGGCACCCGTAACGAGATCGAGCGGGCTGCGGCGATGGGCTGCTACTTCTCGGTCAACGCGGCCATGAGCGACGAACGCCTGGCCTGGTTTCCCCGTGACCGTCTGCTGCCCGAAACCGACTTCCCGAGCAGCCGGCGCACGACTCAGGCGCGGCAACCAGGCGACACGGCTTTCCTCGAACAACGCATGTCGGCTCTGACCGGTCAGTCCGAGACCGCCGTACGAGAAATGTGGTACCGCAACCTCGGAGAACTCGCTACCCACGCCGGCATCGTGTCTCGGCTCCCGACACAGCTGCAGCGCCTTATCTCGCACCCATAGTGATCTTGAGACTTTATCGCGCTGAGCTAGGTTGGGGCGCATCCGGAGCCCGCCGAGATCAGTCAAACCGTCGTCGGCACCGAGGGTGAGCCGAAGGCTCAGGCCCAGATCGCGGCGTAGACACCGTCGCCTTTGTCCTCCGGCGGGCTGGGACTGCTGTAAGCCTGACCGGTCGCCTTGCGGTGTGCGGTCCAAGCGATCGCTGCTGCGTCGAAGATGTCATCGGTGGGTGCCTGACCAGCTGAGCCGAGGTTGTCCGGGACGCTAATGCCGTTGCGGGCCAGCAAATGCCGTCGATGGTTCTGCCCGGTCCAAGTCTTCTTGGCGTGCTCCAGCGGCGCGCCGGCCATGGTGCGGAAGGAGAGCTCGGGGTGTGCCTCGAACAGGAGGGTGGGATGCCGTTGCCAGAGGGCGTTGGCCTCGAGCACCTTGGGGCGCAGAGACCAGGCCTGCCGGTTGAGTCGTTGGCCGGTCAGTTCGCGACAACGCTTGTTCGCGGTGGTGAAGTCTGGCTCATTCCACACCGGTTCTGGCGGGATCCGGACGATGCTGCCGCGGCGCGGGCCGAGCTTTTCCGCGACGAGCGCGTCGGCGGCGCGCCACCGGTCGGGCATCATCCCGAGGGGAACGTCGACGCCGATGACCGCGGCACCGGAGCCGTTGATGATGACCTCGTACAGCGTGGTCGCAAGCATGGCCCGGGTGAAGACGCCGTCGTGCAGTTCGACGGCGACCCAGCCGAGGGCGTAGGCGTCCACGCCGATCACCCGGGTCATGAAGGCGCCTGGCGGCGGGTGGGCAAGGCGGCGATGGTGGCGGCGGCGTCGGCTGACACGGGTGGTCTTTTCCTTCTCGTGATGCTGGTTGTTGCACCGGCGTCGGCGAGGCGTTTTTGCATGAAGCCGAAGGAGGCTTCGAGCAGGGCTGCTATCTGCCGGATCGTCAGCTGGTCTTGCTCGTAGAGCTTCTTCAGCAGCGTCAGCTCCTTCTCGCGGTCGCTGGTGGTCAACGATCGGAATTGGTCGGTGTAGGTGAAGCGGTGCCGTCGGGCAGTGCGGTCTTGCTGTAACTCGGTGGCCATGTGCCGGTCCTCTTGGGGGTAAGGGGTGGGGCTGGGGCGAAGGTGCGTGTGTGGGGCCGTGTTGGTTCAGAGGGTGAGTTCGGCGTAGACGGCGATGTGGTCCGACGCCTCGTCTTCGCCTGCGGAGGCAGGCAAAGTGCGGAAGGTCTCGGCGGCGACATGTGGGCGCATCGCCTCGTTGGTGATGAGGTGGTCGATCGTGAGACGAACTTCGCCGGGTTTGTCGACGACGGTCGGTTCGATGGCGGTGGCCCGGCCGCTGGCCTGCCAGGCGAGCTCAGAGATTAGGTGGAAGCCGATGCCGTCCTCGCGCACTGCGCGGTCGGGGTGCCAGCGGCCGACGAGGCTGTCGAGGGCGTCGGTGGAGTGGATCCACCGCCCGTCGACCTGGCGGGCCTTGCGGCGGCGGACCAGTGGGGTGCACCGGTCGGGCTCCCAGCGAGGGTAGTGATCGCCGGAGGGCTGTTCGTTGAGGTCACCGCCGAGGATGACGGGGATCGGGTCTTTCGCCCACCGATGAAGGCGGCTGGCGGCCGTGATGCGTGCGTCCGGGGATGCGCCGGGGAAGTGGTCGACGGCGGCGATCAGCTCTCGGCGGCGGCCGGCATCGTCGCGGCTGTCGAGGACGGCGAACCGGCAGATGTTGATTTGGTCGGTGAATGGGTCGGGGTCGCTGCGGTCGATGAAGGCTCGTGGGATGAGGCGGCTGGTGTCGTAGAAGATCGCGGGCGGGATCGGTCCGCGGTCACCGCGGCCGAGCAGGGCAGCGTAGGGGCCACCGAAGACGTCGGTGATGGCTTCGGCGGCCTGGTAGAGACCGATGTTGCCCGATGCTTCGTAGTGCTTGGCCTCGCAGAACAGGATTATGGCCGGGGGGTTCGGGGCTCGTTCGAGTGTGCTCTGCAGGCCGGTGAAGCGGTGGCGTCGGGTCGTCCTGTCGTAGCCGCCGCCTTCGTAGTTGTAGGTGACGGCGGGCAGCAGGATGGGCATCGCGGGGTCCTTTCGGTGAGATGTCCGGACGGTGCGGGAGGGGTTGCTGCCGGCGTGAAGGTCATGGTTCGGTGGGGCTACCGGATTCGCGGGCCGCCCCGTGGATTGGTCGGGACCCGCCGGAGAGCAGGGCGCGTCGAGCTTCCGCGAGTCAGGTGCGGAGCCGTTCGCGCAGGGCAGCCCAGATCTGGCCCGTGTCGGGCGCACGGCTGATCTGCTGCGGGCCGTCGAGCTGGCGTCCAGCGCCCGCGATCAGCTGGACTTGTTGTGGTGCATCGCCGGTGCGGTGAGTCGTTGGTTGCCGGTCGGGGTCGCGGTGTGCCGGTGCGGCAGGCAGCCCGGCACACCGCGACCCTGCTCTCGGCAACGTCAGCCGGCGAGTGCCCAGTGCCGCTTGGTCGTGCTCGGCGCGGCGGGGCGTGGCCGGTGCGGCTTGTGCTTGCCGTCGACGGCGCGTTCGATCCAACCGGCGTAGTACGTGGCGTCGGTGTAGATCATCGCGCCGGTGCACGTGGACTCGTCGGTCCCGCGGCTGGCGCTGCCGAGCAGCGCCCAGGAACCCGCGCGAGCACGCAGGGCGGGACCGCCGGAGTCACCGAAGCAGGGGGAGCCGCCGTTGCTGGCGGCGGCGACGCAGAGTTCGCCGGCGGTGATCCCGGCTACCGCGCAGGCGGAGGACGCGGTGAGGCGGGTGTCGAGCTGCTGCAAGACCGGCGGTGGTTGGGTGGCGTCGTAGGTGGTCTTGCCCCAGCCGAGCAGACGGACCTTCTGGTAGGCGCGAGCCCAGTCGGCGATCGGGATCGCTCGGATGGCCAGGCCGGCCGGGATCTTCAGGATGATGACGGCGACGTCGGCGACCCGGTCGGTGCCGGTCATCCAGTCCCACTCCGGGTGCAGCTGCAGGCCGGTGGCGTTGAGGGTGACCAGCTTGTCCAGGTGGGTGGAGCCGGCTTGGACCTGCACGTTGGCCAACGGTGCAGGCTGGTTGTCGCCTGGGAGCTCGAAGCAGTGGGCGTTGCTCACCACCCCGATGCGGCCGCGCGTGGTTCGCACGAAGGTGCCGGTGCACTTTGCGGTGCCGATACCGGGGAACGTGGTCAGCACCCGGGCCGCGAAGGGGTAGGGCTCGGTGGCGTCGCTGCCGCCGATGATGAACGGCGAGACCACGTCGTCGTCGGAGGGTGTCGCTGAGACCGCCGCCCGGGCCGGCACGGCGGTCTGCGGCGGAGACGCCGCCGATGCCGGCTGCGGTGCCACGGTCAGCAGAGAGGCGATGGTCACGGCGGTGAGCCCGCCGAGCCAGGTACGTGACGTCAAAGTCGCGTCCTTCTTCAGGTGAGGGATGGACCGGTCTGCGGGTGCAAGCCGGTAGTAGCCCGCTGTCGTCTTCGGCGGCGGGAGCTGGGGTCGCCCTA
>NZ_BOMQ01000080.1 GCF_016862275.1 Actinoplanes nipponensis
GCTAGTGCAGCTCGGCTCGTTCCGCCTCGGTCGCGTTGCCGCCCGTGCAGACGACGGCAACCCGCTTGCCGCGGAAACGGGCCGGGGCGCTCAGCAGGCCGGCCAGGGCCGCCGCGCCGGCGCCCTCCGCGATGGTGCCGGTTGTCGTGCTGAGCAGGCGCTGGGCCGCGGTGATCGCCTCGTCCGGGACGAGCAGGAAGTCGGCCAGGCCCGCGGCCATGATCCGCTGGGGCAGGGCGAAGCCGCGGCCGGTGGCCAGGCCGTCGACGCGGGTGCGGTTCGGGCGCCGTTGCAGGGTGCCGGAGCGCCACGAGTCGTGGGCGGCCGGGGAGGCTTCCGACTGGACGGCGATGACGGCGCAGGACGGCGCCAGCTCGCGGGCGACCACGGTGGCCGCGCTCGCGCCCGTACCGCTGCCGACCGGCACCAGGACCGCGTCCAGGTCCGGCTCGGCCTCGAAGATCTCCAGGTAGAGGGTGCCCACCCCGGCCAGCAGCTCCGGGGTGTCGCCCGGGCTGACCAGCCGCGCCCCGCTCCGCCCGGCCAGCGCCTCGGCGTGGTGCTGGGCCGCCTCCAGGTCCGGGCCGTGCAGGACGACCTCGGCGCCCAGCTCCGCCACCGCGGCCGCCTTGGCCGGGGCGGCCGCGGCCGGCATCACCACGGTGCAGGGCGCGCCGTGCACCTTGCTCGCGTACGCCAGCGACCGCGCGTGGTTGCCGGTCGAGTAGCTGACCGTGCCGCGCGCCCGGTCCTGCTCGGACATGGCGGCCAGCAGCGTCAGGCCGCCGCGCACCTTGAACGCGCCCACCGGCTGCTCGTTCTCGTGCTTGACCAGGACGGACGCGCCGACCGCGGCGTCCAGGGCCGGGTGCGACGACAGCGGCGTGGGGGCCAGGTGCCGGGCCACCACCGGGCGGGCGGCGATCACCTGGGCGAAGCTGAGATCCATCCCGCCATCATCCCCGGTACGGCGGCGCCACTCCCCAGCCCCAGTGCGGCACCGGCGCCTGCCGCACGACGTCGGCCCCGGGCTGCGAGTTCTGCTGCGCCAGCCGGGTGCCCCATTCCAGGTAGCCCAGGAACGCCGCCCGGAACTCCGGGTCGGCGGGCAGTCCCACCTCGTCGGCGGCGTCCTGGATCAGCGCGATCCAGCGGCGGCGCTGCGCCTCGGTGATCGCCAGGCCGAGGTGCTGGGCGAGCATGCGCGGGTAGCCGCCGCGCTCGCCGGTATAGGCGGCCGGGCCGCCGAAGACCTCGCCCAGCCACAGCGCGACGTACCGGGGGTGGTCCGGGTCCATCCCGGCGAAGAGCGGCCCGATCACGTCGTCGTCGGCGACCCGGGCGTAGAAGGCGGTCGTGAGCCGGGCGAACGCGTCGGCGCCGCCCGCCCATTCGTAGAGCGTCGGTGTGTCCCCCATGGCGATCACCCCACCACGGGGGCCGTGCCCGCCACAAGAACGCACATAATGGTGCGTGCCCAAGCGCTACTCCTGCCCGGTCGAGCTGACCGTCGACGTCGTCGGCGGCCGCTGGCGCACGGTGCTGCTCTCCCACCTCAAGGAGGGCGTGCACCGCTACGGCGAGCTGCGCCGGCTGACCCCCGGGATCAGCGAGAAGATGCTCTCCCAGCGGCTGCGCGAGCTGGAGGCGGACGGCCTGGTGCGCCGGCGCGACCGGGGCACGGTGCCGCCGCACGTCGAGTACGACCTCACCGACGAGGGGCGCAGCCTGGCGCCGGTGCTCCAGGCGCTGTACGACTGGGGAGTGGCGCGCGCCGAGCGCAGCGGCATCCGCTTCTGATCAGGCCAGCGCGAGGCTGAGCGTGCCGATCGACTTCGACTGCTTGGCGGCGTACATGGCCAGGTCGGCTCGGCCGATCACCTCGTCGGCGCCGGCGGCCGGGTCCGCGTAGGCCACGCCGACGCTCAGGCCGATCCGGACCGTCTCCCCGGCCACGGTCAGCGGCAGCTCGACCATCTCGCGGATCCGCGCGCAGATCGCGTCGACGGTGGCCGCGGGGTCGCTGTCCCGGCACACGATCACGAACTCGTCCCCGCCGAACCGGCTCACCAGGTCGTGCTCGCGCACGCAGGCGCGCAGCCGGGTGGCCACCGCGATCAGCAGCTCGTCGCCGGCGGCGTGGCCGAGGCGGTCGTTGACCGGCTTGAAGCCGTCGAGGTCGGTGAAGAGCACGGCCAGCCCGGTCCCGCCCGGCGCCCGGCCGGTGGCCGGGTCCGGTTCCGCGCGGAGCCGGCCCAGGTCGGTCTCGAGGCGGTCCAGGCAGGCCGCCCGGTTCGGCAGGCCGGTCAGGGCGTCGTGGGTCGCCATCCGCAGCAGCGCCTGCTCGGCCCGGCGGCGCTGGCCGGCCAGCCGGGCGACGCGGACCATCACCAGCGGGATCACGACGGCCGAGCCGACCGCGATCAGCAGCCCATCGGTGGGCAGGCCGAGGATCACCCGCCCGCCGCCGACCACCGGGACCAGCGCCGTCATGACCCCGAGGAACGTCAGCCGGGCCGGCGTCAGGTCGTCGGCCGGCGGCGGCCCCGGCAGGGTGATCAGCGCGGACGAGGGGTGCAGGGCGGCGCAGCCGAGCAGGGAGTAGCCGACGAGGTAGACCATGGTGATCCAGTCGGCGCGGACGCCGGTCGCCGGATCGAGGATCAGCGCCGACAGCACGTTGCCCAGCAGCCCCGCCCCCGTGCCCCCGGCGAGCAGCCACAGGGCCGGGAGCCGCCGGGCCACCAGGGAGATCCGCAGCAGCGCGCCCAGCGAGCCGGCCATGACCAGGACGTCGATGAACATCGGGGCCTGAGTCGACATCGGCGTGCCGACGGCGGTCAGCTGCGGCAGCAGGACGGCGTCCCAGAGCAGGCCGCCGAGAGCCAGCGCGGTGATCGCCGAGTCGATGATGCCGCCGACGTCGCGCCGGCCGCGCCGCAGCACCACCACCACCGAACCGGCCAGCAGGAGCAGGTTGGCCAGGTTGAACAGCGGTTCGGCGACCGAGCCGTCCCCGCCGGGCCGGCCCTCGCCGTAGATCATCCACAGCCAGACCAGGTTGCCGGCGTTGAACGTCACCAGCCCGGACAGCAGGAGCCACCAGGGCAGCCGGGCGGTCCGCGGCGAGCGCCGCACCCCGATCAGCACCGCCGGGACAGCCCCCAGCGTGACCAGCAGGAACGGGGCCGTGCGGGCGTCGTAGGACAGCAGGGGGTACCCCGCCACGAGGGCGAAGGACACCACGGCGTACCAGCGCAGGACCACGGCTCCCGGATCGGCCGGGGACCGTCGGACCTGAGCCTTCTACAGCGCGCAGCCGCCGGTGGTCGCGGGCAGCGGCGCCGGGACGCCCACGGTCGGCAGGCCCAGGGTCACCCCGGCGGTACGCGGCGCCCGGCCGGCCTCGTGCGCGTCCCCGGCCCGGGTGCGGCGGTGGCTCAGCGGCGCGCCGTCGGCGTTAAGGTGGTGCGGGGCCGCGTACGTGATCTCGGTCGTGACGATGTCGCCGGGCCGGATGCCGGTGAGGTCGCCGGTGGCGAA
This sequence comes from Actinoplanes nipponensis, assembly GCF_016862275.1. Lineage (GTDB taxonomy): Bacteria > Actinomycetota > Actinomycetes > Mycobacteriales > Micromonosporaceae > Actinoplanes > Actinoplanes nipponensis. The sequence continues at coordinate 3,544 of NZ_BOMQ01000080.1, forward strand.
GTGCACCAGCCGGCCGTCGCGGGCCCGGCCGCTCATCCGGCCGGTCCGTTCGTCCTTGCGGCCCTCGCCGGTCGCCACCAGCACCTCGACCGCGCGGCCGACCTGCTTCTTGTTCTCGGCCCAGGTGATGTCCTCGAGCGTGGCGATCAGCCGCTCGTAGCGTTCCTGGACGACCTGCTTGGGCAGCTGCTCGTCCATGGTCGCGGCCGGGGTGCCGGGGCGCTTGGAGTACTGGAACGTGAAGGCGCTGGAGAAGCGGGCGGCCCGGACCACGTCGAGGGTGCGCCGGAAGTCCTCCTCGGTCTCGCCGGGGAAGCCGACGATGATGTCCGTGGTGATCGCGGCGTCCGGCATCGCGGCGCGCACCTTGTCGATGATGCCGAGGTACTTCTCCGAGCGGTAGCTGCGGCGCATCGCCTTGAGCACGTCGTCGGAGCCGGACTGCAACGGCATGTGCAGCGAGGGGCAGACGTTGGGCGTCTCGGCCATCGCGGCGATCACGTCGTCGGTGAAGTCCTTCGGGTGCGGGCTGGTGAAGCGGACGCGCTCCAGGCCCGGCACGTCGCCGCAGGCGCGCAGCAGCTTGCCGAACGCGAACCGGTCGCCGAACTCCACGCCGTACGAGTTGACGTTCTGGCCCAGCAGGGTGACCTCGAGCACACCCTCGGCGACCAACGCCTCCACCTCGGCGAGCACGTCGCCCGGGCGGCGGTCCTTCTCCTTGCCGCGCAGCGCCGGCACGATGCAGAAGGTGCAGGTGTTGTTGCAGCCCACGGAGATCGACACCCAGCCGGCGTAGGTCGACTCGCGGCGGGTGGGCAGGGTCGACGGGAACACCTCGAGCGACTCGAGGATCTCGACCTCGGCCTCCTGGTTGTGCCGGGCGCGTTCCAGCAGCGCGGGCAGCGAGCCGATGTTGTGGGTGCCGAAGACCACGTCCACCCAGGGGGCGCGCTTGACGATGTCGCCGCGGTCCTTCTGGGCCAGGCAGCCGCCGACCGCGATCTGCATGCCCGGGTGCTTGAGCTTGGTCGGGCGCAGGTGGCCGAGGTTGCCGTAGAGGCGGTTGTCGGCGTTCTCCCGTACCGCGCAGGTGTTGAAGACGACCACGTCCGCCGCGTCGGCGTCGCTCGCCCGCACGTAGCCGGCGCCCTCCATCAGCCCGGAGATGCGCTCGCTGTCGTGCACGTTCATCTGGCAGCCGTAGGTGCGCACGTCATAGGTGCGGGCGGCGGCGGGAGAAGTCTCGGTAGTCATGGCAATTGACCAGGGTAGTCCCTACGCCGCCGCGGGTCGCTCCGGCGTCGGGGCGGGCTTGAACCGCGAACGGCCGCAGCCCGGGCCGCGGGCGCAGGCGGGGTCGGACCCCGTGCACGGGCGGACGTGGCGGCGCTCCGTACCGTCGTCGGTCTCGACCTCGTCGACGTGCACGGCCCGCAGCGTCCCGTCCGGCTCGGCCAGCACGTACCGGGTGGGGTTGAGGGTGTCGTCGGGCAGCAGGACGTCGGCGCCCAGCCGGACCGCGACGGCGCTGGCGATGGTCGTCTCGGCCAGCTCGCCGGGGGTCAGGAAGCACTCGATCAGCGTCGGGAAGTCCCCGCCGACGTGCCAGACGTCGCAGAGCACGGCCCCGTCGAGCGGAGCGTCCAGAGTCGTCACCGGACGCTGCGCCGCGCCCGACAGGGCCTCGCGGACGACCGCCGCGTCCAGGCGGCCGGCGGCACACCAGCTCCAGAGCCCGTCTGTCGGATCGGCGTCAGCCATACCGCTCATCGTGGACATCCCTTCGGGCGTACACCTGCACAGTTACCGCTCCGTGACCAATCTCGGCGTGAACCGATACAACCGCGCCCATAGAGTGACCCCATCCGAGTGAAGCCCAACGACGGGACGGTGGTCCGACGGTGCCGACAAGCGAGCCTCTCATCGTCCTCGACGGCGTCAACAAGTACTTCGGGCCCCTGCACGTCCTGCAGGATGTCAGTTTGTCGGTCGACCGCGGCGAGGTGGTCGTCGTGATCGGACCGTCCGGCTCGGGCAAGTCGACGCTGTGCCGGGCGATCAACCGGCTCGAGCCGATCAACTCCGGCACCATCACCTTCGACGGACAGGTGCTGCCGGCCGAGGGCAAGGCGCTGGCCCGGCTGCGCAGCGAGGTCGGCATGGTCTTCCAGTCGTTCAACCTCTTCGCGCACAAGACCATCCTGCAGAACGTCATGCTCGGGCCGGTCAAGGTCCGGGGCGAGAAGCCCGCCGCGGTCCGCGAGCGCGCGATGGCGCTGCTCGACCGGGTCGGCATCGCCAGCCAGGCGGAGAAGTACCCGGCGCAGCTCTCCGGCGGCCAGCAGCAGCGCGTCGCCATCGCCCGGGCGCTGGCCATGCAGCCCAAGGCGCTGCTCTTCGACGAGCCGACCAGCGCGCTCGACCCGGAGATGGTCGGCGAGGTGCTCGACGTCATGACGGCGCTCGCGGCCGAGGGCATGACGATGGTCGTCGTCACCCACGAGATGGGCTTCGCCCGCCACGCCGCCAACCGGGTGGTCTTCATGGCCGACGGTCAACTCGTCGAGTCGGCGCCGCCGGCCGAGTTCTTCGCCAACCCGAAGAGCGAGCGCGCCCGGGACTTCCTGTCGAAGATCCTCACCCACTGAACGTCCACAGCGGATGGCCCCCTCTGCATCACGCGTGCAGGTTCGCAATGTTCGCAGTTTCCCGCAGATCGCAGTTTCACCTCAGAGGAGCAGGACGATGCGTATCACCCGAATGACGGCAGTGGTCGGGGCGTTCGCCCTGGCGATGACCGCCGCGGCATGTGGCGGCGACGACAGCGGGTCGGGCTCCGGCTCCAAGGCCAGCGGCATCGTGGGCAAGGCGGCCAGCGACAAGAAGCTGGTGTTCGGCGTCAAGGCCGACCAGCCGGGCCTCGGCCTGCAGACCGGCGGCACGTACACCGGCTTCGACATCGAGATCGCGAAGATCATCGCGAAGGGCCTGGGCGTCCCGGAGTCCGGCATCGAGTACAAGACGACCGTCTCGTCGAACCGCGAGCCGTTCCTCCAGCAGGGCCAGGTCGACATGGTCGTGGCGACGTACACGATCAACGACGAGCGCAAGAAGGTCGTCAACTTCGCCGGCCCGTACTACATCGCCGGCCAGGACCTGCTGGTCCCGGTCGCCTCGCCGATCACCGGTCCGGAGTCGCTGGCCGGCAAGAAGGTCTGCTCGGTCTCCGGCTCCACGCCGGCCAAGCGGATCCAGAACGAGTACAAGGACGCCAAGCTCCAGCAGTTCGACGCGTACTCCAAGTGCGTGACGGCGCTGGCCGGCGGTCAGGTCGACGCGGTCACCACCGACGACATCATCCTCGCCGGCTACGCCTCGCAGGACCAGTACGCCGGTAAGTTCAAGGTCGTCGGCAAGAAGTTCAGCGAGGAGCCGTACGGCGTCGGCCTGAAGAAGGACGACACCGAGGGCTGCAACAAGATCAACGAGATCCTGAAGGCGGCCGCGAGCGACGGCTCGTACAAGGCGGCGTGGGACAACACGCTCGGCAAGAGCGGTCAGGCGGCCCCGACCCTCGACGTCACCAAGCTGACCAACTGCAGCTGATCGATTGACGACGGGCGGGGCCGGCCACGCCGGCCCCGCCCGGTTGTTCCCTGCCGCGGCGCGAGGAAGTGAGGGCGATGGACGTCTTCTCCGATCCCAGCAACATCGACGTGTACGTGACGGGATTCCTGTGGATCCTGAAACTGACCGCGGCCGGCGCGGCGGGCGCGCTCGTGATCGGCGTGGTGCTCGCGGCCATGCGGGTCTCGCCGGTGCCCGTGCTGCGCGGCTTCGGCGCGCTGTGGGTCAACACGTTCCGGAACACGCCGCTCACGCTGATCGTGTTCTTCTGCTACTTCGGCCTGTTCTCGACCCTGGGCCTGTCCCTGGCCGACGACATCGACCTCAACAACTACTGGCTCGGCGTGGTCGGCCTGTCGGTCTACACCGCCGCGTTCGTGTGCGAGGCGATCCGCTCCGGCATCAACACGGTGCCGGCCGGTCAGTCCGAGGCCGCGCGGGCCATCGGCATGTCGTTCTTCCAGACCCTCACGATGGTGATCCTGCCCCAGGCCGGCCGCGCGGTGATCGCCCCGCTCGGCAGCATCTTCATCGCGCTGGCCAAGAACGCCACCATCGTCGGCACGATCGGCCTGGCCGAGTCCTCCAACGCGATGAAGGAACTCATCAACGCCAACGGCGACCAGGTCATACCGATCTTCCTGGTCTTCGCCGGCACCTTCGCGCTCGTCCTGATCCCCACCGGCTACGCCTTCGGCTGGCTGGCCAACCGGCTGGCGGTGAAGCGATGAGCGCCGACGCTGTCCTCTACGACCACCCGGGACCCCGGGCCAAGCTCCGCAACAGGATCCTGACCGGCGCCTTCGGCCTCGCCGCGCTGGCGCTGGCGTACTGGATCTACCGCAAGTTCGACGAGAAGGGCCAGTGGGCGGCGGCCCTGTGGCAGCCGTTCACCGAGTCGTCGACCTGGACCGACTACATCCTGCCGGGCCTGTGGGCGACGCTGAGCGCGGCGGCCGTCGCGATGGCGCTCTCACTGATCTTCGGCATCCTCTTCTCGATCGGGCGGCTCTCCGACCACTGGTGGCTCAGCGTGCCGTCCGGCGTGGTGGTGGAGTTCTTCCGGGCCGTACCGCTGCTGCTGCTGATGTTCTTCATCTTCTACGGCGTCCCGTTCATCACCGAGGCGCCGATGGACCCGTTCTGGGCCGTCGTCGCGGGCCTGACGCTCTACAACGGCTCGGTGCTGGCGGAGGCGTTCCGCGCGGGCATCCGGTCGGTGCCGAGCGGCCAGAGCGAGGCCGGCTACGCCATCGGCATGCGCAAGAGCCAGGTGATGCGCGAGATCCTGGTGCCGCAGGCGGCCCGGGCGATGCTGCCGGTGATCGTCAGCCAGCTCGTGGTGCTGGTCAAGGACACGGCGCTCGGGTACATCATCGGCTACTCGGAGCTGCTGCAGGACGGCGTGAACACGCTGGCCGCCAACTACGGCAACATCGTGGCGGCGGCGATCGTCGCGGCGGTCATCTACATCACGGTGAATGCCTCGCTGACGGCGTTCGCGGGGTGGCTGGAACGGCGGACCCGGCGGCAGGGGCGGGCTCCGACCGTACCGACCGGGCCGGTGCCGGCTGCCGCGGTGCAGGCGGGGGATGCGGACGGCTCCTGAGCCGGGGCGCTTCCGGGGCGATCGAGATCTGCGCCGGGGACGTCCTCTGTGGAGTGGCGTGCGGCAGGCGCAGGTCGCACCGCCCTGCGTGGTCTGCGGGTTCAGCGGTGCTGGGGTTCGGGTGCACGATTGATCAAGTAGTCCGCTTGTCCGGTCGCGAGTTCTGTCCCCGTGCGGCTCACGCCTGCGAGTGTGCCTGTGCGGGGCGCTCGCCCGTGCGGATCTTGGGATTCTCGGCCCGAGCGTCTCAAGATCCGGCTAGAGGGGCGTGTCCGGTGGTGAGTCTTGCCGCCGCAAGCCCCGCTTCCGCGAGTTCTCCCCTGCGGCGCGCTCTCACCCGCGCCGATCTTGGTGAGTTCGGATGGGGTTCTCGGCCTGGACGTCTCAAGATCCAGCTAGCGGGGTGTTTCCGGTTGCGAGCCCTACCCCCGCGCGGCTCACACCCGCGAGTCCGCCTGTGCGGGGCGCTCGTCCGGGCGGATCTTGGTGAGTTTGGGTGGGCGTTTCGGCTTGGACTCACCAAGATCCGGCTAGCGAGGCGTATCCGCTCGCGAGTCCTACCCCACCAGCCCAGCCGTGGCGGGTCTGCCCGTGCAGGCGCTCGCCTGCGCCGATCTTGGTGAGTTCGAGTGGGCTTTCCGGCCTGAGCGCCTCAAGATCCAGCTTAAGGCCCTGCCAGGCCGCCCCCGCTCCTACGCCCGCACCCGCGCTAGCTGTGCTCCTCACAACCTGCACCGCTCACAGCCCGCGCCTCACAGCCCGCGTCTCACAGCCCGCGCCTCACAGCCCGCGCCTCACAGCCCGCGTCTCACGGCCCGCGCCTCACAGCCCGCGTCTCACGGCCCGCGCCTCACAGCCCGCGCCTCACAGCCCGCCCCTCACAGCCCGCGGCCCCTCACGGCCCGCGCTGGCCGGATCTTGGTGAGTTAGAGCGGGATTTTCGGCTCGAGCGCGGCAAGATCCAGCTAAAGGTCCGCGAGTCGCACGGCTCCCACACCCCGCACCCGCGCTACCTGCGTTCCTCACAGCGTGCACTCCGCACAGCGTGCACTGCTTACAACCTGCGCCCCTCACAGCGGGCGCCACTGACAGCCTGCGCCTGACAGCCTGCGCCTGACAGCCTGCGCCCCTGACAGCGTGCGTCCTTCACAGGCTGCGCCCCAATAACCTGCCTCCGCACCGCCTGCGCAGCCTGCCGTCTGCCCGTCTGCCTGTCTGCCTGTCTGCCTGTCTGCCTGTCTGCCTGTCTGCCTGTCTGCCCGTCTGCCCGTCTGCCCGTCTGCCTGTCTGCCCGTCTGCCTGTCTGCCCGTCTGCCCGCCTGCCGTCTGCCC
>NZ_BOMQ01000081.1 GCF_016862275.1 Actinoplanes nipponensis
GCCTGCCTGCCTGCCTGCCTGCCTGCATCTTGATGAGTTCGTCCGTGCGTTGAGGTCCAAGCGCTTCAAGATCCAGCGAGGGAGGCAGGTCAATCCGCCTCGCGGGTTCGGAAAACCGCGCCCCTCACCGGCTGTGCCGGCGCTAGACAAGCCCGGCCAGGCAACCAGCTCGAACCGGATGGGACAAAGCACGGACCTTGCGTTCGGCGGGAGCGACGGTCGGTGCCATGCAATCAGGCACGACATCGCCTTCAAGATTTTGATCTTGAACCGGTCGTTACCGTGCCAGCTCCGTCACCCGGGATTCGCGGACGACCGTCACGCGGATTTGTCCGGGATAGGTGAGTTCTTCCTCGATCTGCTTGGCGACGTCGCGGGCGAGCACCGCCGCGCCGATGTCGTCCACGTCCTCGGGCCGGACCATGACGCGGATCTCGCGGCCGGCCTGCATCGCGAAGACCTTGTCGACGCCGACCTTGCCGGCGGCGATCTCCTCGATGCGCTCCAGGCGCTTCACGTAGGCCTCGAGGCTTTCGCGGCGCGCGCCCGGCCGGCCGCCGGAGCAGGCGTCCGCGGCCTGGGTCAGCACGGCCTCGATCGTCTGCGGCTGGACCTCGTTGTGATGCGCTTCGATGGCGTGCACGACGTCGTCGGACTCGCCGTACTTGCGGGCCAGGTCCGCGCCGATCAGCGCGTGGCTGCCCTCGACCTCGTGGGTCAGCGCCTTGCCGATGTCGTGCAGGAAGGCCGACCGCTTGATGGTCGGGACGTCGAGGCCGAGTTCGGCGGCCATGATGCCGGCGATGTGGGCCGTTTCGACCAGGTGCTTGAGCACGTTCTGGCCGTAGCTGGTGCGGTAGCGCAGGCGGCCCAGCAGCGTGGCCAGTTCCGGGTGGATGTCGGTGATGCCGACGTCGACCAGGGCCTCCTCGGCGGCGCGCTCGCAGAGCCGGTCGACCTCGCTGCGGGCGCTGTCGAAGACCTCCTCGATGCGGTGCGGGTGGATGCGGCCGTCCAGGACCAGTTTCTCCAGCGTGAGGCGGCCCACCTCGCGGCGCACCGGGTCGAAGCAGGAGAGCAGCACCGCTTCCGGGGTGTCGTCGATGATCAGGTTGACGCCGGTCGTCGACTCGAAGGCGCGGATGTTGCGGCCCTCGCGGCCGATGATCCGGCCCTTCATCTCGTCGCTGGGCAGGTGCAGGACGCTGACCACGCTCTCGGAGGTCTGCTCGCTGGCGATCCGCTGGATGGCGTCGACCACGATGTGCCGGGCGCGGGTGTCGGCGGTGTGCTTGGCTTCGCTCTCGATGTCGCGGATCAGGATCGCAGCCTCGCGCTTGGCCTGGTTCTCGATCGAGTCGATGAGCTCGGCGCGGGCGGCGTCCGCGGTCAGGCCGGCCACCCGCTCGAGCTCCTTGCGGCGGCTCTCCTCCGCGGCGGTCAGCTCGGCCTCGCGGACGGACAGCGCGGCCTCCCGCGCGGCCAGGTCGGTGTCCATCGCGGCGAGCCGGCGCTCCCGCTCGACCAGGCGTTCCACCTCGTCGGCGTGCAGGCGTTCGCGCTCGTCGATGCGGGCCGCGCGGCGCTCGACCTCCGCGGCGTGCTCCTTGGCCGTCGCGTTCAGCAGGGCGACCTCGCGCTCGCCGCTGCGCCGGGCGGCCGCGCGGACCTGCTCGGCGTCGGACTCGGCCTGGCGGTGCGCGTGCTCGAGGATCGTGTCGGCCTCCTCGTGGGCGGCCTCCAGAACCCGGCGGGCCTCGGCCCGGGCGGAGGTGGCCTCCGCCTTGGCGGCGGCGGCTTCCGCGCGTACGGACGCAGCCTTCGCGTTCGCGTCGTCGACCTTGGCCTTGGCGGCGTCGAGTGTCTGCTCGCGACGATCCCGGTCGGCGGTTTTCGTCTCCTGCAGTTGCCGCAGGGCGCGCAGACCCAGGGACAGCCCGACCACCAGGAAGACGGCGAGAACGACGAACGCCACTACGAGTACCCACTCCAGGGCGGTCATCTCGCCGAGTCTCCCTTCGCCGCGCCGCATCACTGCGTCGGCTGCCTGAGGGGTTGCCCGACCAAGGCGACGGAACCGCAGGCGTGAACAGCCGTCGGCGCCACAAGTGGCGTCGATGGCCGACCGCCGGGTATGTCTGGCCCCCACCCGCGCGGTCTGCGGGCGGCGGAGGCATCGACGGCGCCCTGCGCCTGGAAGTGATGCCGTAATGTAATGCGATCTATGTTGTGCGATTAGCCTGCGATGGTCGAGCAAACCTTGTGTAACGCGAGGCTAGGTCGCGAGTGCCGCTTCGGTCAAGGACTCATGATTCGGCAGCGGATGGGACGTAGGGCACAGACCTGCTCACGCCCTGCTCAGGAACGTTGGGGGCAATTCAGGCGTAGCGGGCCCAGACGTCGCGCATCGGCTCCCACTTCTGCCCGGTCCCTTCCTTCCAGTACGCGAGCAGGTAGGCGGCCACCGGAGTGGCCGAGTCGTCCCACCAGATGCCGCTGACAGTCCGGCCGGCTGTCTGGTACGCGTACTCCACGTAGTTGCCGTTGGTCCGGCCCGAAGGGCTGGCCCGCTCGACGGCGGCATCCGCGACGCCCGGGGTGAGGGTGCGCGCATCGACGTTCTGACCGAGCGTCTTCACCCGGGCCTTGTCGCGATCGGCGACGGTCATGTACTCCACGAAGATCACACTCATGGCGTCCATCTCGCAGCGGACGCGGGTCTTCTCGCCCTTGTTGAGCACCGGGCCGTCCTTCTCCCCGCTGCGGGAACAGCCGGAAAGCTGCGGAAGCCAACCCTGGGCGACCACGGCGAGCGGGCCGGTGAACTTCGGCTGGTTGATCGTCACCTGGTTCTGCTCGTACGGCGGCAGGGCGGCGGCGCTGGGGGCCGGGGCGGCCTGGGTGGGGGTGGGATCCGGGGCGTCGGCGGTGGAACGGCCGAGGAACCAGCCGCCGGTTCCGAAGATCACGAGGCCGGCGAGGAGGCCGGCCAGGGCGGGGAGGAGGAGGCGGCTTCTGGGCTGCTTGGGGGTGGGCTCGATGCGGGGGCCCGGGTTGTAGGAGAAGCCGTACGGGTCGGCGAGGGGGGTGCTGCCGGAGATCGGGTCGGCGGCGGACCAGTTCGGTGGGGCTGAGGTGGGGCCGGATCCCGAGGTGGGGATTGGTCCGTACGGGGAGTTTGCTCCTGAGGTCGGGTAGGAATCGGTCGGTGGGGGTGGGCTTGCTCCTGGCGGTGCGGTTGCGCCGAAGGTTGGGCCTGGTCCTGGCGGTGGGGGCGCGCCGAAGGTTGGGCCTGCTCCTGGCGGTGGCGTCGCGCCGAAGGTTGCGCCGTAGGCCGGGTCTGCTTCGAGGGGCGCGTCGGCTTGGGGAGGCGGTGGGGCGCCTTCGGGGGCGGGGTTCGTTCCCGACGGGTCGGTGTTCCAGGCGGCGGGCGTTGCGGTGGGATAGCCAGGTGTGCCGCTTGTGGCCCTATTTGCAGGGGCGGGCGGGGTCGTTGCGCCGAGGGCTGTCGGATAGGGAGCGGGTCCGGGGCCGGCCGCCTGGGGATGGATCGCCGGCGCGACGGGCCGGTAGGTCTGCGGGTGACCGGGCTGGTGGGCCGGATCGGGGTAGTGAGCAGGCACTTCGGCGGCCAGGGGCGGGGCCTCGGGCTGGCCGGCGGGCGCGGTGTGCTGGACGACGTGAGCCGTCGCGTCGGCGTCCTCGCGAAGCGGGCCGCCACCGCGCTGAGCAGGGTGGAAGTCGTCTGTCACGACGCAGCAGATTACCAGCCCTGGGCGATCGGGGAGGTCCCGGAAGATCAGCTGTGGATTGTGGATCTGCAGGTTGGTGGGGGTGGGCGGGGTTCGGGGTGGGGTGTTCTTTCGGGGCCGTGGTGGTGGTTATGGCTCATCAGGGTGCGTGATGGGCGGTCGGCGTTGGCCGTGCTGGGCGGGGGCTTTGCTGGCAATCGGCGGGGCCTTTGCTGAGCGACTGGGGCGGTCCCCCGCTGGGCAACCGGCCTTGCTGAGCAACCATCCCGCGCCCTTTGCCGAGCCACCAGCCCGGACCTTTGCTGAGGAACCATCCCGCGTTCCTGCGCCGAGCCATCAGCCGGGACTCTTGCTGAGCCGTCAGCCCGAGACTTGCCGAGGCACCAGCACGGACTCTTGCGGAGAGCTCGGCGCGGGCTCTTGCCGGGGCACCGGCACGGACTCTTGCTGAGGCACCGGTGCCAGCCTTTCTGAGCAACCAGCCCGGACGGGTGCGGGTCGGGGTCGGCTCGGCTGGGTGGTGATCGTCGATCGATGCGGAGCTGTCGGGCGTACCGGTCAGGTCCTGGTGGTGTTGGCAGGGCGAGTGCCCGGTCCGGTTCGGACCGGGCACTCGCAGCCGAATGATCCGGATCGGATCAGGCGTCCGCGCCTTCGGGACGACGACGCCGCGTCACGAGGACGAGGCCCACGCCGCCCGCGGCGATCGCGGCGCCGAGGCCCGCGATGCCGATGGCGTTGGCGCCGGTCACCGGGAGGCCACCGCCGCCGCCGTTGGAACCGCCGCCGTTGCCTGCGGTGTTCGAGTCGCCGTTGTCGCCGCCGTTGCCGGAACCGCCACCGTTGCCGGAATCAGTGTCGGAGCCGGAACCGCCGCCCGTGCCGGAGTCAGGCGGAGTGGTCGGGTCGGTGGGACCGGAGCCTCCCCCTGGCTCCTCACCGCCGGGGCTTCCCGGGTCCTCACCACCGGGGTTGCCGGGGTCCTCGCCACCCGGGTTGCCGGGGTCCTCACCGCCCGGGTTACCCGGGTCCTCACCGCCCGGGTTACCCGGGTCCTCACCGCCCGGGTTACCCGGGTCCTCACCGCCCGGGTTACCCGGGTCCTCGCCACCCGGGTTACCCGGGTCCTCGGTGCCACCGCCGCCTCCCGGCGGATCCTCCTCGGCCTTGGTCACCGTGCCGTCGTCGCCGGTGGCCGGCTCGGCGAGCACGGCGACGCCCCGCAGGGAGTCCGTGACGGTCGCGGCGCTGGCGGCGTTGGCGCCCGCGAACGCAGCCACACCAACGGCACCGATGATGACGCCCAATCGAGCCGCAGCACGCACGCCGCGATGGCGCGCGAGTCGATTCGTCTTCATTTTCCTCCCCGTACCGTGGAAGGACCGCCGTCCGCAATGGACAGCGGTCCCCTTAGTCCGGGCTGCAACCTACCGGGAAACAGCGCCCGACTTCTATCCACGGTTGACAATATGGCAGAAGTCGGACAACTCTCGCCGACGGGCAGTCGCGGGCGTTTTCGAACCGGCCGCAGCCATGGCGGAAAGGCGCCGGCCAAGGCGTACGGGCGCCAGAGGATTACACGCAGAGCCATCTCGGGCACATCGGCGCCGCGGAAAGGGCGCACACTCCGGTGCAGTCACACCGACATGCTTCCGTTCGGACCCATCGACGGCCCCGCGGGCGCTGGGCGCCGGGCTGGGGAGCGGCGAGGTGGGTCCGAACCCGAGAACTAAATCCAGGTCACCGCTGCGCGAGACCAGTTGCTTAACGGTGGGCGGTGAACGGTTCTTGAAGGCCGGCGGGTGGGGCTCGCCAAGGTTCGCCGATGTCCATAGTGAGCGGTGACGGCGCCTGTCTCGCCACGGGGTTGGCGAGGCGGACATGGTGCATCGAGATTCGCGGACGGTTCGCGAGCGCCTATTTGGTTGTCGACGCGCATCTGCCCGCCTTCGAGTTCACCAGATGACGAAGGGCACCGCTCGCCACCACCACGGACATCATGCACTCGCCGGGACGACGAAGAGCGCCGCTTACCGGGACGGGGGAACAGCCGGTTTTATCGCGGCGGCAAGAGGAGACGACTCGAGCTGTCAGGACAGGGAATCGGTTGCCTCGTCCGCGAGGGCGTCGGCGTCGATCTGGTCGGCGAATTCGGCGGCCTCCTCGTCTCGTGCCGCGAGCGCTTCCTTCACCGCCTGGATGGCCACGCCGGCCGGATAACCCTTGCGGGCCAGCATGCCGACGAGCCGGCGGAACACCTGGTCCGGTGTGCCCCGCGCGGAGCGCAGCTTGCGGTCCACCAGGGCACGCGCGGTGGTCGCCTCCGCCTCGTCGTCGAGGGTCTCCAGCGCCTCGGTGGCCACCTCGGACTCCACGCCGTGCTGGCGCAGCTCGTTGGCGAGGGCCCGGCGGGCCAGCCCGCGCCCCTGGTGCCGGGTCGACACCCACATCCGCGCGAAGGCCGCGTCGTCGATGATCCCGACTTCGTCGTAACGGTCGAGGACCTCCGCGATCACCTCTTCGGAGATCTCCTTGCGGGCCAGCACCTTCGCCAGCTCGGCGCGGGTGCGGGGGCGCACGGCGAGTTGCCGGAGGCAGATGTCCCGTGCCACCTCGGATTCGCTGCGCGGAGGCTCGGGGGGCCGCTCGGTGGCGCCCTTCCCGCCGCGGCCGCCGCTGCCGGCACGCCAGCGACCGCCGGCACCTTTGCCACGGCTGTCGGTGAGTCCGTCGTCTTCCCACGCGCCCCGGCCGCGGTCCCCGGCACGTCCGTCGAGGTCTCCGGCATGTCCGTCGGAGTCGCCGGCGCGTCCGCCACCGGCCTCGGTGTGACCGTCACGGGCCTCGGTGTGACCGTCACGAGCCTCGGCGCGGTCGCCGCGGTCGCCGCGGTCGTCGGTGCGGTCGCCGCGGCTTGCGAGGCGTCTGCCGGCGGCGGAGCGGCTTCCGCTGCCGAAGGCGCGACTGCCGGATGCGCCGAAGGCTCCGGACGAGGATCCGCCTGACGAGCCGAAGCGGCGCCGGCCTGCGCCGTTGCCGCGTTCGGAGTCGTCGGGGCCGAGTTCAGCATCGGGAGACTCGTCCGCCGTCGGCCGTGGGGGGATCGCATCCCAGCCTCGTCCCGACCTGGCGCCACGCCGACCGGCCATGTCTCAGCTCCACCCCGGCAGAGAGATGGATCTCGCCATTTCTGCGGGCGAGAGCTCCATCGTCAGTGCGTTCTCAGGACTTTCGTGAGGCGTTGGGAGAGAAGACGGCGGGAACTTCGAGGCGGGCAGAGGTGTTCTGACCACACGCACCGTAGTTCTCACGGCATTCCGCTCTTCCGCGCTTACCTCATCTGATCGGACCGCAGGCCACAGCCCGGCGGCTCGCCGGGTCGAACCCGGCCCTCGCGGGCCGGGTTCGATGGACGGTGGCGTCGGCATGGGTACGGATCAGAAGTCGACCGGGGGCAGTTCCGGGCCGCCGGCGGCGTCGCCGGTGGTCTGGCCGACGCCCAGCTTCTCGAGGATCTTCTTCTCGATTTCGGCGGCTACGTCCGGGTTCTCCTTCAGGAACTCGCGCGCCTTCTCCTTGCCCTGGCCCAGCTGGTCACCGTCGTACGTGTACCAGGCGCCGGACTTGCGCACGATGCTCTGCTCGACGCCGACGTCGATCAGCGAGCCCTCGCGGGAGATGCCCTTGCCGTACATGATGTCGAACTCGGCCTGCTTGAAGGGCGCGGCGACCTTGTTCTTCACGACCTTGACCCGGGTGCGGTTACCCACCACGTCCGTGCCGTCCTTGAGGCTCTCGATGCGGCGCACATCGAGACGCACCGACGAGTAGAACTTCAGCGCCCGGCCACCGGTGGTGGTCTCGGGCGAGCCGAACATGACGCCGATCTTCTCGCGGAGCTGGTTGATGAAGATCGCGGTCGTGCCGGAGTTGTTCAGGATGCCGGTGATCTTGCGGAGCGCCTGGCTCATCAGGCGGGCCTGCAGACCGACGTGGCTGTCGCCCATCTCGCCCTCGATCTCGGCGCGCGGCACGAGCGCGGCCACCGAGTCGATGACGATGATGTCGAGCGCGCCGGAACGGATCAGCATGTCCGCGATCTCCAGCGCCTGCTCACCGGTGTCGGGCTGGGACACGAGCAGCGCGTCCGTGTCGACGCCGAGGTTGCGCGCATACTCCGGGTCGAGCGCGTGCTCCGCGTCGATGAACGCCGCGATGCCGCCGTTGCGCTGGGCGTTCGCCACCGCGTGCAGGGCCACCGTCGTCTTACCGCTGGACTCCGGTCCGTAGACCTCGATGACGCGGCCGCGCGGCAGGCCGCCGACGCCGAGCGCGATGTCGAGCGCGATGGAGCCGGTGGGGATGACGGCCATCTGGATGACCGGCCGTTCCCCGAGGCGCATCACCGAGCCCTTGCCGAACTGCTTGTCGATCTGCGCGAGAGCAAGATCTAGCGCCTTGTCCCGGTCAGGTCCTGCCACCATGTCCGCCACCCCTGTATTCGACTTCCCAGGCGTCTTCGCCGAAGAGCTTCTGTTCACCACGCGGGTCACGCTAGACCTTGGGTCTGACAAAAACCGGCGGCCGGCCCTGACCTGTGGATGACTACGCCGCCGAGGAGAATAGCCGAACAGGTGTACGACTACGAGCGACACGCCAGAACAAGCGTACGAAAAAAGACGTCAGCGCAGGCGGGAAGGCACCCGATCGGGGTACGCGGAAACCACCGCACGCCAGATAGTAACCGTCTCCACACCCTGAGCTATGGATTCGTTAATGGTGCGTCCGCCGAGGGCGGAAAACGTCTGGTCCGCGGCGAGACTCCGCGCATAGGCGGGGCCGAAGGCCTGTTCAAGGCGCCCCCAGAAGTCCGTCAACCGCACGGGGAAAGCGTACCCGCGGCGGCCGAGAGGCCCTCCTTGCCACCACGCTGAGATGCACGTCACTTTGACGGAAGACTGTGGACCTTTTGCCGAGCGCACGCCGGGGAGCGCCACGGCAGTCGGCGGCTCGTGGGGTCTCGCGTCGGATTTACCCCGTCTTGAGCGGGTTCAGCCAGGCTGGCGGCCCGGCCGGTCGCTCTTGCCGCGAGACAGCACCGGCGAGGTGCGCGTACCCCGTCAGGCCAGCACCTCCGCGGCGACCTTGAGGTCGTCGACCAGGCCGCGGTAGGCGGCGTCCCGGTCGTCGGCCCGCAGCACCGCGGACGGATGGATCGTGGCCAGGGCGCGCGACTCGGCGACCGGGAAGTCCTGCGGCCGCTGGGCCGAGGCCGGCCAGGGCAGCAGCTCGCCGCGCGACCTGGTGACCCGGAACGACGGTCCGAACAGGGCCTTGGCCGCGGTCGCGCCGAGCGCCACCACCAGATCCGGCTTCAGCAGCGAGAACTCCGCGACCAGCCACGGCCGGCAGGCGGTGATGTGCGCCGGGCCCGGCGTCTGGTGGATGCGGCGCTTGCCGCGCAGCTCGAAACGGAAGTGCTTCACCGTGTTGGTCAGATAGATGACCGACGGGTCGATGCCCGCGTCGCCGACCGCATCGCGCAGCAGCCGTCCCGCCGGGCCCACGAACGGCAGGCCCTGCTGGTCCTCGATGTCCCCGGGCTGCTCCCCCACCAGCACCAGCCGGGCGTGTTCGGCGCCTCGGCCGAAGACCACCTGGGTGGCGTCCTCGTAGAGCTCGCAGCCGCGGCAGGCGGGCGCCGCCGCCTTGAGCTCGCCGAGGCTGTGCGCGTCGGCGGGGATGAACTCCTGGGCACCGGGCGGGGCTTGCGTCGTAGCCATGCAGACGTTCTACCCCTTGGCGGGCGGTCCACGCGCGGGGCTCACCGGATCGAGCATGATCGACATGCGGGCTCGATGCGGCAGCCGTGGCTGGTGCCCTCGGGAGAACGACTCGCGTGCGGAAATCGGGCGGTGTTGGTGGATTCCGGATCGTCGCGGCCGACGACGCGGCGGGGATCATCGCGAGGGAGCCGACACGGCGGTGGGCCGGGCCGCAGCGGCGACCTTGTCGGCCAGGGCCTCGATCGCGTCATCATCCACGGGGCTCACTGTCAGCCGTACGCCGGGAGGCGCCTGCATGCGGAACAAGGAACCCGGAGCGACCGCATAGCCGGCGTCGCGCAGGCTGGCCACCATGCTGGTCTCGTCCTCGACGGTGACCCAGATGTTGATGCCGGTGGCACCGCGCGCCCGCACTCCCCTGGCCCCGAGCGCCTCGCACAGCGAACGGCGCCGCCGGTCGTAGTCCGCGCCTGCCGCGACGATGTGGGCCTGGGCTTCCTCGTCCAGCCACAGCCTCAGCAGGAGGCGTTGCAGCAATGTGGACACCCAACCGGCCCCGATGCGCATGCGGCCCACCACGCGGGCGATCGTCGCCTCGTCGCCGGCCAGGACGGCGATGCGCAGATCGGGACCGAACGGCTTCGAGGCGGACCGGACGAACGCCCACGACCTGGTCACGCCACCGAGGCAGTGCAGGGGTACACCGGCCAGCTCGGCGGCGTGGTCGTCCTCGATGAGGAGCACGTCGGGTCGGTCGGCGAGAACGGCGCGTAGCTCGGTGGCACGCTCGGCGCTGACTGCGGCTCCGGTGGGGTTCTGCGCGCGCGCAGTGATCACCGCCGCGCCCACACCGGAGGCGAGAGCGGCCCCGAGGTGATCGGGCAGCGGACCGTCGTCGTCGACGGCGACCGGGACGGCGGTGAGGCCCAGGGCGGCCAGGAGGTCGAGCAGGTTGGCCCAGCCCGGGTCCTCCACCGCGACCGAGTCGCCGGGTCGCAGATGGGCCGTCAGGAGTCGCTCGATGGCGTCGAGAGTGCCGTTGGTGACGGTGATGGCGGCGTCGTCGACGGGCACCCCGTCGGCGGCGAGACGGGGCCGGGCCGCGTCCACGAGCTGGGGCATCGCGCCGGCTGCCGCGTACCCCAGGGGTGGACCGACCTCCTCGGACACCGCCCGCAGATGCCTGCCCAGGGCCGGCAGCAGCCGGGTGTCCGGGTCGCCGGCCGAGAGGTCGAGCGCGCCCGGCGGCACCGGCAGGCGCAGCGCGGAACGCGGGCCGGCCACCGCCGGCCGGACCCTGATCCGGGTGCCCTGCCGGCCCACGGACTCGACGATGCCGCGCTGCCGCAGCTCCTGATAGGCCTTGGCGACCGTCGCCGGGCTGACGTGCAGGTTGTCGGCGAGGACCCGGATGGGCGGCAGTCGATCGCCCCATCCCCAGTCGCCGTGACGGACCCCGGCCTCGATGCTCGCGGAAATCGAGGCGGCGCTGGAACCGGTGACCTGATACTGTGCTGACACACGAGAGATTGTGTACTAGTACAAGCTTCAACGCAAGGAGGGTCCCGTGACCGGCCTCTACCAGCCCACCGCTCGGACCACGGCGACCCGGAACCGCGACCGCATGCACTACGAGCGGGAGAAGGCGCACGCCATTCTCGACGAGGCGTACGACTGTTCCGTCGCCTTCGTGGTCGACGGTGAGCCGCGGGTTCTGCCCACACTGCACGTGCGTGTGGAGGACACCTTGTACCTGCACGCCTCCACGGGCGGACGCCTCGGGTTGCAGGCCCGTGCCGACGGCGTGCCGGTCGCCGTGTCGGTGACGCTGCTCGACGGCATCGTCTACGCCCGCTCCCAGTTCCACCACAGTGCGAACTATCGGTCGGTGGTGGTGCACGGCAACGCCCGGCCGGTTGCGGACGAGGCCGAGAAGCGGGCAGCGATGAACGCCCTGGTGGAGCGGATGGGCCGCGGCCGCAGCGCGGAGAGCAGACCGCCGACGGCCCGGGAACTGGCGACGACCACGGTGCTGGCGCTGCCGCTCGTCGAGGTCTCCGTACGGGCCCGCACCGGTGGCGTCGCCGACGACATCGAGGACGCGTCCCTGTCGCACTGGGCCGGCGTGCTGCCGCTCCGCCGGATCGCCGGGCCGCCCGAGCCGGATGCCGGAGTGAGCGGGCCACCGCCCGCCTACCTGCCGGGACCGACGTCGCCGTGGCACCTCGCGGCGCCGATGCGCGGAGAACACGTCGCGCTGGAGCCCCTCGCTCCCGGGCACGCGGACGGACTGCTCGCGGCGTTGGGGGACGACGAGGTGTGGCAGTTCCTGCCCACCGAACGGCCGCGCGGCGTCGCCGAGATCAGCGAACTCATCACCGTCGCCGCCCGCCAGCAGTGGGAAGGCGAGCGGGTGTCGTGGGCGCAGGTGGATCCGCGGACCGGCGAGGTGATGGGCATGACGAGCTATCACGACATCGATACGGAACGGCGGGCCGTCGGCATCGGCCACACCGTCCTGGGGCGCCGGTGGTGGCGTACCGGGGTGAACACCGAGGCGAAGCTGATGTTGCTCCGGCGGGCCTTCGAGGTGCTCGGCGCGGAACGGGTGTTCTGGTACACCGACATCCGCAACGAGCGGTCGCAGCGGGCCATCGCGCGGCTGGGCGCGACGCGGGACGGAGTGATTCGGCGGCATCGGCTGCGGCCTGACGGCACGTGGCGGGACACGGTGCTGTTCGCCATGACGGTGGAGGAATGGCCCGCCGCGGCCGAACGGCTCCGGGCCCGGCTGGCGGCGGCGTGACGGCTGGGCCGTGGCCTGACGGGCTGACGGGCTGACGGGCTGACGGGCTGACGGGCTGACGGGCGGTGACAGCGTCCTTGGCGCCGTGGGCAAGGCCACAACGTTCTGACTCTCCGGGCACTGCCGGCCCGGCGCCGACACGCTGAGGATGGGAGCCGTGCTGGGAATCACCGACTTCTGGACGTACGTGCTGGGCACTGCCGCGATCGTGCTGTTGCCCGGGCCCAACTCGATCTTCGTGTTGACCGTTGGCGCGCAACGCGGGGTCCGCGCGGGATATCGGGCCGCCGCCGGGGTGTTCATCGGCGACGCCGTGCTCATGGCGCTGGCCGCCGCCGGGGTCGCATCCCTGCTCCGGGCCTATCCGCCGGTCTTCATGGTGATCAAATACGCTGGCGCCGCCTACCTGGCGTGGGTGGGGCTCGGCATCATCCGCGGCGCTTGGCGCAAGGTGCGGGACGCTGAGGGTCACAGGCAGACAGACGAACGCAAGCGGTTGGCGGAGGACGGGCGGCCGACCGGGCTCAGCGCCGGCCTGCAGCGGCCGTTCCGCCGAGCCCTGGTCGTCAGTCTGCTCAACCCGAAGGCGATCCTGTTCGTGGTCTCGTTCTTCATCCAGTTCGTCGAGCCGGGGTACGCCCATCCCGCGCTCTCGTTCCTGGTCCTCGGCGCCGTCCTGCAGGTGTTCAGCGCGCTCTACCTCACCGCACTGATCTTCGGGGGCCAGTTCCTGGCCGGCCAGTTCCGGCGCCGGCGGCGACTCTCCGCGGGCGTCGCTACCGGGGTGGGGGCGGTTTTCGTCGGCTTCGGCGTCAAACTCGCCACTGCTACCACCGGCTGACCACCGGTTCGGGCCGGCGCGCCACCTATCGGGCAAAGCTCGAGGTCTGGCTCCGGGGCTGTGGCGCGGTTCGGGAGCCATGGAAGCGCAAGCCACACAACCCCATCAAACGGAGACAGCGCCCCACACAAAACCGAACCGCTACCCCGCCCCACCCCGAAGCGAAACAACCCCCCGCCGAACCCACCCCTCCACCACCGAGACCACATCAACCCCCGAGACGTCCCCATGCGCCACCCGGTACCGCGCATAGGAGTCCCGCCCCTCCCGCAACAACCCCCCACGCTTGTCGAACTCCAGGATCACCTCGACACCCTCGCGGTCGGCCACGAACGTCACCTCCACCTCGTCCATCGACGAGGCGTGCTCCGGCGGGGCCGCGTACTCGATCTCCTGGTAGAACGGCAGCTCCTGGCGTACCCCGTAGATCCCGCCGCGTTCGACGTCGGCGTGCCTCAGCTGGAAGCCCAGGCGGTCGAAGGCCGCCAGGATGGTTTCCTGGGCCGGCAGCGGGTGGATCTCCACCGCGTCCAGGTCGCCGCGGTCGACCGATTTCGCCACCGACAGCTCGGTGCGCACGCCCATCGTCATGCCCGCGAGCGGCTTGCCGGCCAGGTGGGTCACCGGCGTCTCCCACGGCACCGCCAGGGTGAACGGGATGTCCTCGCGGGCGCCGGCGGCCAGCGTGAAGTTGCCCGCCACCGACGCCCGGTGGAAGTCCAGCAGCGCTTCGCCGTCCTCCGCCTCCGCGCGGGTCACCAGGGCCAGCACGATGTTGTCGATCAGCACGTCGTAGTCGCCGCCGGCCACCCGCACCGTGCCGGTCAGCGTGCCGCCGGGGCGGGAGGCCGGATCGGCCAGGACCGTGTCGACGCTCGGGCCGCCGACCCCGAACGCCCGCCGCATTCTCGCGAAGACCATCAGCGCATGCGCCTTCCCACCGGCACCGGGTCCGTCTCGTCGTCGAACTCGCCGATCACCTGCTCCAGCAGGTCCTCCAGGGCCACGAAGCCGACCCGGGCCCGGGCCCGGGTGACCAGCGCGAACTGCGCGCGGGCGGCGCGCATCCGGGTCACCGCGTCGGTCACCGTCACCGCCGCCTCCAGGGTGAACGGCGGGTCCATCAGCTCGGCCGCGGTCGCGGAGCCGCCCGGGGTGGTGACCCGGATCGCGTCCCGGACGTGCACGACGCCGAGCACCTCGCCGGACGGCATCACCACGGCCAGCCGGGACCGGCCGCTGCGCAGCGAGGCCGCCTCCACCTCCAGCGCCGGGGCGTCCGGCGGGATCGTCACCAGCTGGTCGTCGGGGGTCATGACGTCGCCGACCTTGGTGTCCTGCAGCTTCAGCATGCTGGTCAGCAGCTCCGTCTGCTCCGCGCCGATCAGGCCCTCCGCCCGGGAGCGTTCCAGCAGGATGTGCATCTCCTGCGGGCCGTGCGCCTGGGCGAGCTGGTCCTGCGGGTGCACCCCGAACGGCTTCAGGGCCAGGTTGGCCAGCGCGTTCAGCGCCACCAGGGCCGGGCGGACCAGCCGGACGAAGCCGCGGAACGGCAGCGCCAGCAGCGTCACCGAGCGTTCCGGGTCGGTGATCGCCCACGACTTCGGCATCATCTCGCCCAGCACCAGGTGCAGGAACGTGACGACGAGCAGCGCCAGCAGGAACGCGATGATGCCGCTGGGCACGTCCGGCAGGCCGATGCCGTGCAGCAGCGGGTGGACCAGGTGTTCGATGGCCGGCTCGGCCAGCGCGCCCAGGCCCAGCGAGCACAGGGTGATGCCGAGCTGGGCGGCGGCCAGCATCAGGGACAGCTCGCGGCTGCCGTCCAGGGCCGCCCGCGCGGCGCGGCTGCCCCCGGCGGCGGCGTGTTCCAGCCGGTAGCGCTTGCTGGCCACCAGGGCGAACTCGGCGGCGACGAAGAACGCGTTCCCGGCGAGCAGCAGCACGGAGCTGATCGCGGCCCAGGTGGGGCTCATCGGGACTGCTCCTCGTGGGCGCGGGCGGTGGCGGAGACGGCGCGGGCCGGGGTGGCGGACAGGCGTACGGCCTGCGGCACGTGCCGGTCCACCGACAGCACCGCCAGGTCGGTGCCGGAGGCCAGCGACACCGCGTCGCCCACCTGCGGCACCCGGCCCAGGGCCGACATCACCAGGCCGGACACCGTGTCGTACTCGTCGCTCTCGGGCAGGTCGACGCCGGTCGCGTCGCTCACCTCGTCGATGCGCCAGCGGGCCGGGACGATCCACGAGCCGTCCTGCTGCCGGGCCGGCGCGGGCTCGGGCAGGTCGTCCTCGTCGCGGATCGGGCCGACCAGTTCCTCGGCGATGTCCTCCAGGGTGATGATGCCGGCGAAGCCGCCGTACTCGTCGACGACGCAGGCCAGCTGGCGGTGGTCGCCGCGCAGCCGGTCCAGCACCCCGGGCAGCCGCAGCGAGGACGGCACGAACAGCGGCGGCACGATCAGCGTCTCGACCGGCACCGTCGCGCGGTCGGCCGCGGGCACCGCCAGCACGTCGGCGATGCCGACCACCCCGATGATCTCGTCCACGCCGGCGTCGGCGCGGACCGGGAACCGGGAGCGGCCGGTGTCCAGCAGCTGCACCACGCGCGCAGCCGGGTCGCTGCCGCGGACCGTGTGCACGTCCACCCGGGGCACCATCACCTCGGCCGCGGTCCGGCGGCGGAAGTCCAGGCCGCGGTCGAGCAGCGCGGACAGCTCCGGGTCGAGGTGGCCCTCGGCACGGGACTCGGCGATGATCTGCTCGAGGTCCTCCTCGGTGGCGCCCTCGGGCAGCTCCTCGATCGGCTCGATGCCGACCCGGCGCAGCAGCTTGGCCGCGGCGACGTCGAAGAGTCTGATGACCGGCCCGAAGACCGCCAGATACAGCAGCGTGGAGCGGCCGAGCGCCTTGGCCAGCGACTCGGCGCGGGCGATGGCGAAGTTCTTCGGGGCCAGCTCGCCCAGGACCATCTGCACGACGGTGGCGATGAGCAGGGCCAGCACGATCGCGAGCGGCATGCTCACCGCGGCCGGCACGCCGGCCACGCCGAGCAGGTCCGCGAGCCCCTCACCGAGGAACGGCTCCGCGACGTAGCCGACGATCAGGGCGGTGACGGTGATGCCGAGCTGCGCGCCGGACAGCACGAACGAGAGCCGTTCGGTGACCCGGAGCGCCCGGAGCGCGGCCTTGTCGCCGTGCTCGGCCTGCTGGCGCAGGCGGCTGCGGTCGACCGCGACGTAGCCGAACTCCTGGGCGACGAAGTAGCCCGTCACGGCCGTCACCAGGATGACAAGAAGAAGGCCGACCAGGATCAACATGGCCGGACCGGGAAGACCAGAAGCCGGGCCGAGCCCGGCTGGATACTGCCGCTCATCGACAAAAGATAGCAGCGGGGGCTGCGCGGTCGCTGGGAGAAACCCGAGCGGGGGTACGGCCTGAGCCGCACCCCCGCCTGGCCCCGTGCGTCAGGCCCGGGTGATGGTGACGTTGTCCACAGCCGCCTCGACGAGGCTGGCCGTGCCGGTGTCCGCCGCCTCGACCTGGAGCCGGATCGACTGCCCGGCGTACGCGGAGAGGTTGACGGTGGCCGTCTGCCACGCGGCGGCCCGGTTGCTGGCCGCCCCGGCCTGGGTGAAGACCGTGGTGGTGGTCGTGCCGGAGATCACCCGGACCCGGAAGTAGTCGCCGCTCGTGGCGTTGTTCAGGTGGGCCAGGTACCACGAGAACGACAGGCTCAGCGTGCCGGTGGGCAGCGTGATCGCCGGGGACCGGACGGTGGTGGCGCCGCCGTCCACGTCGTTGGCGCCGGCGCTGGCACCCGCCGCCGCGCCGGTGACCAGGTCGTTGCTGCCGCTCACGGTGGTGCCGAGCTGGGTCGCCACGCCGGAGGTGGTGGCCGCCGGGTCGCCGCGCTCGAACTGACCCAGGGTGGCCGTGTCCGTGCCGCCCGCGTTGGTGGTCCAGCCGGTGGCGGTCTCGAACGTGTCCGAGTACACCGTCTCGCCGGTGGGCGGCGGCACGGTGCCGGAGGACAGCGACCACACGGCCGAGGCGATCGCGTCGGAGTTGCGGTCCAGCGCCGTGTCGTTGAGGTTCGCGATGGTGTCGCAGGCGGCGTGGTAGCAGGGGTCGAACGCGCCGGTCGTACCGCCCCAGAGGCTGACCTGGGCCGAGGTCTTGCGGCCCTCCGCACCGGTGAAGATGCCGCCGGCGGGGATGCCCGCCGAGATGAACGGGCCGTAGTCGCTGCGCCCGTCGAAGTCGGTGCCCCGGGTCGGCACGCCGATCGAGGCGAAGTACGCCTCCAGCGTGTCCTCGATCTCGGCGGAGCCCGCGGGGCCGGGGCCCGCGCCGGTGCCGTCGGAGTTGTCGCCGTCGTACAGGAAGTAGCCGGGGTTCGGCGAGGCGACCATGTCGAAGTTCAGGTACGCGCCGATGGCGGCCTTCTGGGCCGAGCTCAGCGAGTTCACGTATGCCGTGGAGCCGCGCAGGCCCAGTTCCTCGGCGCCCCACCAGCCGAAGCGCAGGTGCCGGGTGGGCTGGAAGCCGGTACGGGCGACCGCGAGGGCCACCTCGAGGTTGGCCGCGGAGCCGGAGCCGTTGTCGTTGATGCCGGGCCCGGCCGTGACGCTGTCCAGGTGCGCGCCGATCATCACCGTGTCCGAGGTGTCCCCGCCGGGCCAGTCCGCGATGAGGTTGTACCCGGTCGCGCCGTTGTAGGTGAACGACTGCTGCTGGGTGGTGAAGCCGGCGGCGTCGAGCAGGCCCTTGACGTAGGTGACCGAGGCCAGGTAGCCGGGCCGGCCGTGCGCGCGGTTGCCGCCGTTGGCGGTGGCGATCGACTGGAGCTGGTTCAGGTGCGCCTTGACGTTCGCGACGGCGATGTCCGGCGGGGCCGCCGCGGCCGCCAGGACGGGGGCGGCCTGGGCGGGAATGGCGAAGAGGGCGCCGACCAGGGCTGTAGCGCCGATGAAGGGGACTGCTCTCACGGGGTGTCCTCCGCGGGGCTCGGGGCGCCGTCGCCGAGGGTGTGGCGACGGCCACGCCGAGCATGGCAGAGAGGGCGGTCTATGGACTCATACCGCTTGAGCCATATCTCAGGAGTCCGTGAAGAAGGTGCTCTGGATCATGCCCCACTTCTCGAAGTTGCCGGGCCAGTCCAGGTCCAGGGTCATCAGGCCGATCGCGTACGCCTTGCCGTCGTCGGCCGTCCGCCACCGGGTCATCGCGTGCACCCGCGCGCCGTCGCGCCCGTCGTACGTGTATTCCCAGTCGGCCGCCCGGGCCAGCCCGGGCACCCGGTCGATCCGCAGCTGGGTGTAGTTCCTCAGGTCGCCGGCGGCCCGCAGCCGGCTCACCTCGCGGCGGCAGGCCTGCACCGGGTCGCCCTGCGGGCTGCGGCCGGGATCGATGCTGAGGATCCGCGGACCGGCCGGGTCGCGGAAGCAGATGGTCGTGCCGATCGTCTGGTATGTCCAGCCGTCCGGCACCGCGATGTGGAAGCCGGCGTCGCTGAAGTACGACCAGCCGGGGTAGAGGGCCCAGCCGTCGCGCAGCTTGCCGGCCCCCGCGACCGGCGTGCGGGGCAGGCCGGCGGGCGCCGGGCTGGAGCAGTTGACCGGGCTGAAACCGCCGGAGCTGCCGCCGGTGCCCGACGACGTGACCGCGCCCGGGGTCCGGCCGGTGGCGCCGGGCAGGGCCGCCGAGGGTTCGGCGTCGCCGCGCAGGGCCAGGCCGGTGGCGATGCCGCCGCCGGCCAGCACGGCCACGACCAGCCCGGAGACGAGCATGCGGCGGCGCGGGCGCGGCGGGACGGGCGCGGCCGGGGCGTCGTGAGCGGGTGGGATCGGCGGCTCGAGCGGAGGATCCTGTGCGGCCGTGACCGGCGCAGGACCCATGCCGGGCGCGGCCGTGGCCGGCGCCCCGGGGCCGCCGCCGTTCGGCCCGGTCCTCGCCTGGACCGGCCGGGGGTCCGGTGCGGGCTGATCGTCGGCGGGCCGGCGCGGCGCGGGTACGACCGCGCGGCCGGACGTCGTCCCGGGCGTCCTCGGGGCCGGTGGGATCGCCCCCGCCCCGGCCGCGATCACCGCGAGCCGCTCGGCGACCTCGGCCCCGGTGAGCCGTTCCGTCGGTTCCCGGCGCAGCAGCCCGGCCAGCACCGGCGCCAGCGCCCCGGCCCGGACCGGCGGATCCGGCTCGTCGGTGGCCAGCGCCATCAGCGTCGCCATCGCGCTGTCCCGGGCCAGCGGCGACCGCCCCTCGACGGCGAAGTACAGGGTCGCGCCGAACGACCACAGGTCGGACTCCACGGTCGACGCCCCCTCGCGGGCGCGTTCCGGGGAGACGTACTGCGGGGAGCCGACGACCATGCCGGGACCGGTCACCGAGCCGTCGTCGACGAACGTGGCCAGCCCGAAGTCGGTCAGCACGACCCGGCCGTCCGGGCCGATCAGCACGTTGTGCGGCTTGACGTCGCGGTGCAGCACGCCGGCGCGGTGCGCGGCGGTGATCGCCTCCAGCACGTCCAGGCCGATCCGGGCCGCCTCGGCCGCCGGGAACGGGCCGTCCTCGTCGACCACCTGGTGCAGCGAGCGCGACGGGACGTACTCCATGACGATCCAGGGCAGGTCGTCGGCGTGCACCACGTCGTAGATGCGGACCACGTGCGGGTGGTTGAGCCGGGCGGCGCTGCGGGCCTCGCGCAGCGTACGGGTGCGCAGCCGGGCCTGTTCCTCGTCGGTCATCCACTCCGGCGGGACGAACTCCTTGACGGCCACGTCCCGGTCGAGCATCTCGTCGCGCGCCAGCCAGACCCGTCCCATACCGCCGGAGCCGACCGGCTCCAGCAGACGGTACCGACCGGCGATGAGCATGCGCCTGACCGCCATCAGCCTCCACCCGTCGCCTCTCCGGCCAGGATAGTCACCGGCGGCCGGCCCACGGAACGTCGATCACCCGGCCACCGCGTAGACCACCAGGTTGTCCCGGTACGACCGCAGCGTCCGGTCGAACACCCCGCCGCACGTGATCAGCCGCAGCTGCCGGTCCGGGGTGGGCCCGTAGACCTCGTCCGTGGGGAAGGCCTTCTTCGGGTACCAGGCCGTGGCCGTGACCGTGAAGGTGACCGTGCGGCCGCCCCGGACCACCTCGATCTTGTCGCCCGTGGTGAGCTCGCGGAGCCGGTAGAACACGGCCGGGCCGCGCCGGGAGTCGACGTGGCCGGCCAGCACCGCGGGGCCGACGTCGCCCGGGGCCGTGCCGTCGGCGTACCAGCCGGCCCGCTCGTTGGTGCGGGGCGGCTGAAGAGCGCCGTCCGTGCCGAGCTTCAGGGTCTCGAGCGCGGTGTCCACCCCGATCGCCGCGACCCGCAGGCGGGCCGGCGGGCCGCTGAGGTCCGAGGGCACGGTACGGAACGGGTTGGGCGCACCCGTCATGTTCTCCGCCGGCGGCGCCGAGGCCGGGGCGCCGGCCCAGCGGCCCAGGCCCGCGGGGTCACGGGGCTCGCGGATCAGCAGGTACCCGGTCGCCACGATCAGCGCCACCAGGAGCGGCACCACGATCGGCAGCAGGAGGCGCGGCGCTCCGGGGCGTACCGCCGGCTTCTCCGGCGCCGCGGCCCGGTCCGGCCGCAGCGGGCCGGACCCGGCATCGCGGGCGCTCGCGGGGGTGTCGATGGTCATCCGGTACGCCGTCAGCGGAAGCGGGAGCGGCGCCGGAGCGCGACGATCCCGCCGCCGGTCACCAGCGCTGTGCCCCCGGCGAGCAGCAGCGCCATGGGCATCGGCGACTGTGGCTGCGTGCCGCCCGCGCCGGTGGCCACGCCGCCCTGTGGCACGCCGCCCTGGCGGGCCGCGTCGATGTGCAGCTCCGGCCTCAGGCCCCCGTTCCGGTCGTCGAGCACGAGCAGCGAGTACACGTTGCCGGCGCCGAGCGTGCACGGCAGGTCGCTGGGGTCACCGCCGCCGGTGGGCTGGACGCGGACGGTCCATTTGCCCGGGTTGACCGGGCGGTAGGCGGTCGTGGTGGCGAACTGCACGCCGTCGGCGATCTTCCGGCCGTTGGCGCCGCCGACGTCGAGGACCGGCGCGCGCACCGAGGCCTGGATGATCCGGATCTTGGACTCGCCCGCCCGCGGCAGTTTCAGGTCGTCCTTGAGCACGCGCAGGCCCAGGTCGGCGTAGCGGCCGACGCCGGCCACCGTGTACGCCGCGCCGTTCTCGACCGTGACCTGCGTGGTCAGCACCGGCGGGGTGCTCGCCGCGGCGCCGGCCTTGCGCATCGCCACCGAGTACGTGCCCGTCGGCAGGCGCAGGTAGTCCGACATGGCGCCGTACGCGACGCCGTCGAACTTCTGGGCCCCGGCGGCGCCGGAGTCGGACTTGAGGTACACGTCGACGGCGGGCGTGTCCGGCGAGAGATGGGCAAGCCGGACGTAACCGTCACCGGCCGCCCGGGCCGGGCTCACGGCGAGGACGACGGTCGCCAGCGCGGCGAGCGCGGCCGCCGCGCCGCCGAGGCGCCGTAGGGCGGGTACGCGGTGGGTCACGGTGCCTCCTGATCGTGGAGCCTGTACGGCATCGGCGGTGGCGGCCCTTGATGTGCGGCACGTCACTGTGCCTGCACCATGGTCCGCCGGGTGGCCGGTCGACGCCGGCCGAGTGCCCATCCTGTGGGCCAACGTCTGATTGATGCCCCTCCCCGAAGGCCATTCACCTCTGGTTCGGAGCCGTGGCCCGGACGGATGTTTTCGCCGGCCCCCCGATTTCTGTCACACCCCGGGGGCACCATGGACACGTGTCAGACGTGCTGGAGCAGTTCGGCCTCGCCACCCGGGAGTGGTTCCGGGCCGCCTTCGCCGCGCCCACGGCCGCGCAGGCCGGCGCGTGGCGGTCGATCGGCGCCGGGCGCAACGCGCTGGTGGTCGCGCCGACCGGCTCGGGCAAGACGCTGGCCGCCTTCCTGTGGTCGATCGACCGGCTCGCCCACGAGAGCGTCCCGGCCGAGCCCAAGCACCGCTGCCGGGTGCTCTACATCAGCCCGCTCAAGGCGCTGGCCGTCGACGTCGAGCGCAACCTGCGGGCGCCGCTGACCGGCATCCGGCAGGCGTCCGGCCGGCTCGGCCTGCCGCCGCCGGACATCACCGTCGGCATGCGCACCGGCGACACCCCGGCCGACGAGCGCCGGGCCTTCAGCCGCACCCCGCCGGACATCCTCATCACCACGCCCGAGTCGCTGTTCCTGCTGCTCACCTCGGCCGCCCGGGAATCACTCAAGGGCGTCGAGACGGTGATCATCGACGAGGTGCACGCGGTCGCGGCCACCAAGCGCGGCGCCCACCTGGCGCTCTCCCTGGAGCGCCTCGACGCGATGCTGGGCCGCCCGGCCCAGCGGGTCGGGCTGTCGGCCACCGTACGGCCGATCGACGAGACGGCCCGGTTCCTCGGCGGCGCCCGCGACGTCGAGATCGTGCAGCCGCGCAGCGCCAAGACGATCGAGGTCTCGGTGACGGTCCCGGTCGAGGACATGACCCGGCTGGACGAGGTGCCCGAGGTGGACGCGGACGACCCGGGCGCGACCCGGCGCACCGCGTCGATCTGGCCGGCCGTCGAGGAACGCGTGCTCGAGCTGATCCAGCAGCACCGCTCGACCATCGTGTTCACCAACTCCCGGCGCGGCGCCGAGCGCCTCTGCGCCCGGATCAACGAGCTGGCCGCCGAGGCCGCCGCCCCGCCGGCCGAGATGCCCGCCGCCATGATGGCCCAGTCGCCCGTCGCCACCGGCGCGGCGCCGGTCGTCGCGCGCGCCCACCACGGCAGCGTCTCCCGCGAGGAGCGCAAGCAGATCGAGGAGGCGCTCAAGTCGGGCCGGCTGCCGGCCGTGGTCGCCACCTCCAGCCTGGAGCTGGGCATCGACATGGGCGCCGTCGACCTGGTGGTGCAGATCGAGGCGCCGCCCTCGGTCGCCGCCGGGCTGCAGCGCATCGGCCGGGCCGGGCACCAGGTCGGCGCCGTCTCCCGCGGCGTCGTGTTCCCCAAGCACCGGGGCGACCTGGTCAGCTGCGCGGTCGTCGCCGAGCGGATGAGCGAAGGCGCGATCGAGGAGCTGCGCTATCCCCGCAACCCGCTGGACGTGCTGGCCCAGCAGATCGTCGCCATGGTCGCGCTCGACGCATGGCCGGTCGACGAGCTGGCCGCGCTGGTGCGCCGGGCCGCGCCGTACGCGGAGCTGCCCGACTCCGCCCTGCACGCCGTGCTCGACATGCTGTCCGGGCGCTATCCGTCCACCGCGTTCGCGGAGCTGCGTCCCCGCCTGGTCTGGGACCGCACCACCGACGAGCTGACCGGCCGGCCGGGCGCGCAGCGCCTCGCCGTCACCAGCGGCGGCACGATTCCCGACCGCGGCATGTTCGGCGTCTTCCTGGCCGGCTCCGAGAAGGCCTCGCGGGTCGGCGAGCTCGACGAGGAGATGGTCTACGAGTCCCGGGTGGGCGACGTCTTCCTGCTCGGCTCGACCTCGTGGCGGATCGAGGACATCACCCCCGACCGGGTGCTGGTCTCCCCCGCGCCGGGCGCCCCGGCCAAGATGCCGTTCTGGAAGGGTGACGCGCTGGGCCGCCCGATCGAGCTGGGCCGGGCCATCGGCGCCCGGCTGCGCTCGCTGACCCGCGCCGGCGACCCGGAGGCGATCGCCTCGCTGCGCACCTCGGGCCTGGACGAGTGGGCGGCCGACAACCTGGTGGCCTACCTGCGCGAGCAGCGCGAGGCCACCCGCAACCTGCCCGACGACCGCACCATCGTGGTCGAGCGCTTCCGCGACGAGCTCGGCGACTGGCGGATGACGGTGCACTGCGTGCTCGGCGCCCGGGTCAACGCGCCCTGGGCGCTGGCCATCGCCCGCCGGCTGTCCGAGCGGTACGGCGTCGACGGCCAGGTCATGCCCTCCGACGACGGCATCGTGGTGCGGCTGCCGGACACCGCCGAGGAGCCGCCCGGCGCCGAGCTGGTCGCCTTCGACCCGGAGGAGATCGCCCAGATCGTCGAGGAGTCCGTCGGCACGTCGGCGCTGTTCGCCTCCCGGTTCCGCGAGTGCGCCGCCCGGTCGCTGCTGCTGCCGCGCCGCGACCCGCGCCGGCGCCAGCCGCTCTGGCAGCAGCGCCAGCGCTCGGCCCAGCTGCTCGACGTGGCCCGCGAGTTCGCCGACTTCCCGGTGACCCTGGAGGCGGCCCGCGAGTGCCTGCAGGACGTCTTCGACGTGCCCGGCCTGGTCGGGCTCATGCGCGAGATCGGCGGGCGCAAGGTCCGGCTGGTCGAGGCCGAGACGCCGCGGCCGTCGCCGTTCGCCCGCTCGCTGCTCTTCGGCTACGTGGGCGCCTTCCTCTACGAGGGCGACGCGCCGCTGGCCGAGCGGCGCGCCGCGGCGCTGGCCCTCGACTCGACGCTGCTGGGTGAGCTGCTCGGCCGGGTCGACCTGCGCGAGCTGCTCGACCCGACGGTGGTGGCCGAGACCGAGGCCCAGCTGCAGTGGCTCACCACCAACCGCAGCCCGCGCGACCCGGAGGACGCGGCCGAGCTGCTGCGCCTGCTCGGCGACCTGTCGGCGGCCGACCTCACCGCCCGCGGCGTCGAGCTCGACTGGGCGTCGACGCTGCAGGCCAACCGCCGGGCGATCCAGGTCCGGATCGCCGGCGAGGAACGCTGGATCGGCGTCGAGGACGCGGGCCGCTACCGCGACGCCCTCGGCGTGGCCCTGCCGGTCGGCGTCGCGGAGGCCTACCTCGAGCCGGTGGCCGACCCGCTCGGCGACCTCGTCGCCCGGTACGCCCGCACCCACGGCCCGTTCGCGGCGGCCACCTGCGCGGCCCGCTTCGGGCTCGGCGTCTTCGTCGTCGAGCAGGCCCTCAAGCGGCTCAGCGCCACCGGCCGGGTGGTCTCCGGCGAGTTCTCCCCCGGCGGCGCCGGCACCGAGTGGTGCGACGCCGAGGTGCTGCGCATGCTGCGCCGCCGGTCGCTGGCCGCGCTGCGCAAGGAGATCGAGCCGGTGCCGCCGCGAGTGCTGGCCGCATTCCTGCCCCGCTGGCACCAGATCGGCGGCAACGCCCGCGGCGTGGACGCGCTGGCCGCCACCATCGAGCAGCTGCAGTCCGTGGCCGTGCCGGCCTCGGCGTGGGAGCGGCTGGTGCTGCCGGCCCGGATCGCCGACTACGCGCCGCCCCAGCTCGACGAGCTCTGCGCGAGCGGCGAGGTGCTGTGGGCGGGCTCGGGCTCCATCGCCGGCGGCGACGGCTGGGTGACGCTGGCGTACGCCGACAGCGCCCCCCTGCTGCTCCCGCCACCCGACGACGGGCTGACCCTGACCGAGCAACACCAGTCGGTGCTCGACGCGCTGGCCGACGGCCAGGCGCTGTTCTTCCGCAACCTTTCCGACAAGGTGCGCGCCACCGACGACACCGCCCTGGCCGCGACGATCTGGGAGCTGGTCTGGGCCGGGCACCTGACCAACGACACGTTCGCCCCGCTGCGCGCCCTGCTCGGCGGCAGCGGCGCACACAAGGCCAAGGCGGCGCCGGCCCGCACCCGCTACCGGCGTCCCGGCCGGCCGACGATGCCGGCCCGGTCGGGTCCGCTGATGATGGCCGGCCGCTGGTCCCGCCTGCCGGAACGCGACCTCGACCCCACCCGGCGGGCGGCGGCCCTGGCCGACCTGCTGCTGGAACGGCACGGGGTGGTGACCCGCGGCGCGGTGATGGCCGAGGGCGTCACCGGCGGCTTCGCGGCGGTGTATCCGGTGCTGGGGGCGCTGGAGGAGCGCGGCGCGGCCCGGCGCGGGTACTTCGTGGAGGGGCTGGGCGCGGCCCAGTTCGCGGTCCCGGGGGCGGTGGACCGGCTACGCGCCCTGGCCGAGCCGGCGGAGCTGGCGAAACGCACGGGCACGAGCGCCGTGGTGCTGGCGGCGACGGACCCGGCCAACCCGTACGGGGCGGCGCTGCCCTGGCCGGAACGCGTGGTCGACAGCGGCAACGGCGAGACGACACCGGCGACCGGCCACCGGGCGGGCCGCAAGGCAGGAGCCCTGGTCGTCCTGGTCGGCGGCGACCTCGTGCTGTACGTCGAGCGCGGCGGCCGCACCCTGCTGTCCTACGTGGACGACACCGAGGCGCTGACGGCGGCCGGGCAGGCGCTGGCGGGATCGGTACGGTCCGGGGCGCTGGGCCCGATGTCGGTGGAGCGGGCCGACGGGGAGTCGGTGCATTCCTCGCCGCTGCGGGACGCGTTGACCGGAGCCGGTTTCCGCGCTACGCCGAGAGGACTGCGGCTGCGCGGGTGACGGCGGCTCGATCCATGTCCCGCCGCCGGCCGGTTGGCGTCAGGACCGGTCGGCGGGCCACCGCGTGACGAAGAGCCAGTCGGGGCCGTCCTCGCCCTCATCGTCCAGGTGCTCGGCTCGGCTCAGGCCCGCCCGCAGCGCCACCCGCTGCGACGCGACGTTGGCCGGGCGGACCCGGGCGAGAATCGGCCAGTCCGGCAGGTGCTGCCCGGCCCAGGAGACGACCGCGGTCGCCGCCTCGGTTGCCACGGCGTTGCCCCAGGCCGCCGGGTCGAGGCGGTAGAAGAGGTTCAGCACCTCGATCTCGCGGAAGCGGACCACCTTCAGCCCGGCGAAGCCCAGGATCTTCCGGGACCCGCGCTCCTCGACCACCCAGTAGCCGAAGCCGTGCCGGCGCCAGTGATCGTCCCACCGGCTGTACAGGTGTTCCGCGTCGGCCACGGTGACGAGCAGGTCCGACGGGTTGTGCCGGCAGGCCTCGGGATCGCGGTGGATCGCGAAGATCGTTTCGAGGTCGGCGGGCTCGGGGCGACGCAAAGCGAGTCGCGCGGTGACAATCTCCACGCAACAGACTTTAGGCCCCGAGCCCGGACAGCTCCGTCCCGCCACCATCAAGACCGTCCCCACCAGGGCCAACCGCCCGCAATGACTGGCGCCTGGCTGGGGGTGCGGGATGTGGGGGTGCGGGATGTGGGGATGTGGGGGTGCCGGATTTGTGGGAAGGCGGGGGACGGCGTGGGCGTGGGAACGCTGGGGGTGCGGGGGTGCGGGGGTGCGGGGGTGCGGGGGTGCGGAGGCGTGAGGTGCGGAGGCGTGAGGCGCGGAAGGGCGAAGCCCGGGAGCCCGGAAGCGCGGAAGCGCGAGCCCGGAAGCGCGAAACCCGGAAGCCCGGAGGCGCGGAAGCCCGGAAGCGCGGAAGCGAGGAAGCGCGGAAGCGCGGAAGCCCGGAAGCGCGGAAGCCCGGAAGCGCGGAAGCCCGGAAGCGCGGAAGCGCGGAAGCCCGGAGACCCGGAGCGCAGAATCACGCAAGCGTGGGAATCGTGGGAACGGAAAGAGACGCGGGTGTGGAAACGCGCGGGAGTGGACACGCGGCACAGCGCGGCAGCGCGGCGCCCCGCAAGCGCGGGAGTGCAGAGGCGCATAGGCGCGGAAACACGTAGACCGCAGGCGCGGGAGCGTGAGAGCGCGCAGGCCAGCAGACGCAGAATCGCGCGGGCGCGGAAACGCGGAATCGTGGGGCCCGGAAGCGAGTAGGCCGCAGGCACGGAAGCGCGCGGGACCATGGGCGCGGAAGCCCGCAGCCACGGAAGGGCGGGAGCACGCTGGCGCGCATACCCGCAGGCGTGCAGCCCGCAGGCGCGGAAGCATACCGGCGCGCAAGCCCACAGAAGCGCAAACCCGCAGGCGCGGAGGTGCGGGCGCGGAGGGTGCAGGCGCGGAGGGTGCAGCCCTGCAGCCCCGCAGCTCCGCAACTCCGCAATCCTTCGACGCGCAGCACCCGCAGACGCGACAGGCACGCAAAGCCCGGAGAAGGAAAAGCGCGGACCCCCGCAAAGCCGCAAACACGCGAAAACGCAACCTCAGCTCAAACCGGCCCAGCACCCACCCGCGCTACAGCCCAAAAAGGACAGCAACCTCAACGCCCCGATGACCAACTGCCCTCAAGGCCCGCCTCAACCACCACCACCCCAGCCCTCACCCCACCTGCCCCATGACCTCCGCAGCCACCAACTCCACCTGCTCCAGATCCCCCAGATCCAGCACCTGCAGATAAACCCGCGAAGCCCCCGCCTCCCCGTACCGCCCCAGAATCTCCACCGCCTGATCCGGCGTCCCCACCACCCCGCCGTTCTCCCGCATCTCCCCGACCTCGCGTCCGATCGCCGCCGCCCGCCGCCGTACCTCGGCGTCGTCGCGGCCGACGCAGAGCACCGCCGCTGCCGACAGGGCCGGCGGCTGTTCCCGGCCGATCTGTTCGCTCGCCGCGCGGACCCGGTCGAACATCTCCGGCAGGTCCTCGAGCTTCGCGAAGGGGGCGTTGAACTCGTCGGCGAAGCGGGCCGCCAGGGCGGGGGTGCGCTTCTTGCCCCCGCCGCCCACGATGATCGGCGGGCGCGGGGACTGGACCGGTTTGGGCAGGGCCGGGGAGTCCGTCACCTGGTAGTGGCGGCCGGTGAAGGTGTACTGCTCGCCGGGCGGGGTCGTCCACAGGCCCTCGATGATTTCCAGTTGTTCCTCGAGGCGGTCGAAGCGCTCGCCCAGCGGCGGGAACGGGATGCCGTAGGCGGCGTGCTCGCGCTCGAACCAGCCGCCGCCGAGTCCGAGTTCGACGCGGCCGCCGCTCATCGCGTCGACCTGGGCGACGCCGATCGCCAGGGGGCCGGGCAGCCGGAACGTCGCCGAGGTGACCAGCGTGCCGAGCCGGATGCGGGAGGTCTGCACGGCCAGCGCGGCCAGGGTCAGCCACGCGTCGGTCGGGCCGGGCGTGCCGTCGCCGCCCATCGCGACGTAGTGGTCGGAGCGGAAGAAGCCGTCGTAGCCGGTCTGCTCCGCAAGCTGGGCCACCCGCCGCAGGTCGTCGTAGGCGGCACCCTGCTGGGGTTCGGTGAAGATGACAAGACGCATAGATCAACAGTGCCAGATGCCGCCCGACGCGCCCGGCGGCGTTCCGGACACCGAGCGTGCCGGGGCAGTAACGTGGACCACCATGGGCGGCTATGGATGGATCAGCTTCACCACCGACTACGGCACCTTCGACGGTTTCGCCGCCGCGTGCCGCGGGGTGATCGCGCGCATCGCCCCGGAGGTGCGCATCAACGACATCACCCACCACGTGCCGCCCGCCGACGTGCCGCGCGGCGCGGCGGTGCTCGCGCAGACCGCGCCGCACCTGCCGGCGTCGGTGCATCTCGCGGTGGTCGACCCGGGCGTCGGCACCCAGCGCCGCGGCATCGCGGTCGGCACCCCGGGCGGGGTCCTGGTCGGCCCGGACAACGGGCTGCTGATCTGGGCCGCCGAGGCCCTGGGGGGCATCGACACGGTGGTCGAGCTGGCCAACAAGGAGTGGCTGCTGGGCGACGTCTCGCGGACCTTCCACGGCCGGGACGTGTTCGCGCCCGCCGCCGCGCGCCTGGCGCTGGGCGCGCCGCTGAGCGAGGCCGGGCCGGCGGTCGCCCCGGCGACGCTGGTGCGGCTGCCCGATCCGATCGTCGCCGTCGGCGACGGCTGGATCGAGTCCGAGGTCGTCACGGTCGACCGGTTCGGCAACGTGCAGCTCGCGGCCGGCGGCGGCACGCTCGCCGGGCTCGGCCCGGACCTGGTGATCGGCGGGATCAAGGCCCGGCGGGCGCAGACCTTCGCCGAGGCCCAGCCGGGCGAGATGATCGTGTACGAGGACTCGGCCGGCCGGGTGGCGATCGCGGTCAACGGCGGCCGCGCCGTCGTCCTGCTCTCGGTGCGCCCGGGCGACGTCGTCCGCGTCGCCGAACGCTGACGCCCCACCCGCGCCCCGGCGCGGAGCCGGCAGGGGACGGAGGGTCACCCCCGGCGGATCGCGTCCCGCGACTTCGCGTACGTGCGGGGCCCGAACAGCCGCCACAGCACCCGGGCCGGCGCGGGGAGCTGCGCCAGGAACTTCCTGGCCTCCAGCGGGTTCGCCTCCTCCAGGATCGCGCCGACGAAGACCAGCGCCAGCTTGTTCTTCGGGATCGCCTCCCGGGCCCGCTCGTTGAGCGCGTCCCACTCGGCCGGCGTCACGTGCTCCGACACCAGCGGCAACAGCTCGCGTTCCTCGTCGCCGAGGTGTTCGTCCAGGCCGCCCGACGCCTGCGCGAGCACGTCGGCCAGTTCGTCGCGGACGTCGGCGGCGGCGTGCGCCCGCCAGCGGGCGGTCAGGTCGTCGATGCGGGTCAGCAGGCCGGCCAGGCGCTCGTGCTGGGCCTCCATCCGGTGCACCAGGTCGGCCCGCAGCCCGACCCGGTTCAGCATGACCGGCCAGAGCAGCTCGTCCTCGGCCGCGTGGTGGTGGTGCAGCGCCCCGGCCACGTTGGCCAGGTGTGAGCCGATGGTCTCGGCGCGGGCGGTGTCGCCGGGCGGCGCCGCCCGGATCAGCGCGGGCAGGATGCGGAACTCGCGGCGGAACACCCGGTGCACGAGCACCATCTCCCAGGTGTCGACGCGCGCGGTCTGGTCACGGACCTGGGTGGGTTCCCCGCCACGGTGGGGCTCAGTCGTCATGGGGCTCAGGGTGCCGGGGTCGGCTTGCAGACTGCCTGCAACCGGCCTGCGTTTGTATGCTCCACCCGTGCTGACCTGCCGCGTTCTCGGGCCGACCGAGCTGGGCGCGGGCCGCGGGCCGGTCGAGCTCGGCGGCCCGCTGCCCCGCCGGCTGGTCACCGCGCTCGTCGCGGCGGCCGGGCGGCCGGTCGGCGGGGACGCGCTGGCCCAGGCCGTGTGGGGGGACGAGCCGCCGGCCAGCCCGGAGGTGTCGCTGCAGGCGTACGTGTCGCGGTTGCGCCGGGCGCTGGGGCCCGGGCACCGCGACGCGCTGGAACGCGTCGGCGACGGCTACCGGCTGACCGGCGCGCAGACGGATGCGGCGGCGTTCGAGGCGGAGGTCGCCCGCGGCCGCGAGCTGCTCGACGCCGAGCGGCCGGCCGAGGCCGTCCGCGTCTTCGACGCGGCCCTGCGGCTGTGGCGCGGGGAGGCCTTCGCGGATCTGGCCGGGACCGCCGTGGTCGAGGCCCCGCGGGCCCGGCTGGAGGAGCTGCGCCAGGTCGCGGTCGAGGAACGGCTGGCGGCGCGCCTGGCCGCGGGCGACGCGCCCGGGGCGGTGGCCGAGCTGGCCCCGGCGGTACGCGCGGAGCCGTACCGGGAACGCCGCTGGGAGCTGCTCATCCTCGGTCTCTACCGCAGCGCCCGCCAGGCCGAGGCGCTGTCCGCCCTGCGGCAGGTCCGCGCCCTGCTCGCCGACGACCTGGGGGTGGATCCCGGTCCCGCCCTGCAGAGCCTGGAGCGCCGCCTGCTCGCCCAGGACCCGGGCCTGCTGCTCCCCAGCCGTCCCCCCGCGCGGCCACGCCCGGCGGCGCCTCGGCCGGTGGTGACGCGCCCGCTGTCCACGTTCGTCGGCCGCGCCGCGGAGATCGCCACGCTGGCCGCCACCGGGCCGTCGGCGCGCCTGCTCACGCTGGTCGGCCCGGGCGGCGCCGGCAAGACCCGGCTGGCGGTGGAGTACGCGGCCACCCGCCACGACGGCGCCGGCGACGGCCCCTGGCTGGTCCGGCTGGCCGACGTCACCGAGCCCGCCCTGCTGACCTCGGCGGTTGCGGCGGCGGCCGGCGTGCACCAGCCGGCTGAGCCGGGCCCGGACGGCCTGGCGCTGGCCCTGGCCGACCGGGCGGCGCTGCTGATCCTCGACAACTGCGAGCACCTCGTCGCCGCGGTCGCCGACCTGGTCGTCGCCCTGCTGGCCCGCTGCCCCCGGCTGCGGATCCTGGCGACCAGCCGCGAACCGCTCGGCGTCGACGGCGAACGGCTGCTGCCGGTGGCGCCGCTGCCGCCGGAGGACGCCGTGGCGCTGCTGGTCGACCGGATCGGCACGGTCCGGCCGGGCTGGCGCCCCGACCCCGGCGAGCAGGCGCAGCTGGAGAGGCTGGCGGGCGCGCTGGACGGCATACCGCTGGCCCTCGAGCTGGCCGCCGCGCGGGCCCGGGTGCTGGGTCTCGGCGAGCTGGTGACGCTGCTCGGTGAGCGGTTCCCCGCGCTGGGCCGGGTGCCGCGGGGCGCGCTGGCCCCGCACGCCACGCTGGAGGCGGCGGTGGCCTGGAGCGTCGACCTGCTGCCGGCCGCCGACCGGGCGCTGCTGCTGCGGCTGTGGCCGTTCGAGGGCGGGTTCACGATGGAGGCGGCGGTGTCCGTCGGCTCCGACCTGGAGGCGTTGTCCTCGCTGGTCACCCGGTCGGTGGTGGCCGCCGACACGACCGTCGCGCCCACCCGCTACCGGCTGCTGGGCATCATCCGGGCGTACTGCCGCGAGCACGACCCCGATCCGGCGGCGAGCCGGGCCGCGCACGCCGCCTGGGTCCGCGCGCTGATCGAGCGCTCCGCGCCGGAGCTGCGCGGGGAACGCTCCGCGCACGCCATCCGGCTCCTCAACCGGGAGGTGCCCAACCTGCGCGCCGGCCTGACCCACGACCTGGGCGCCGACCCGGCGGCGGCGCTGCGGTCGGCGGGCCTGCTGGAGTGGTTCTGGTTCCGCGGCGGGCACGTGAGCGAGGGTCTGCGGATGCTGACCGCGGCCCTGACCGCCGCGCCGGACGCGCCGGCCGTCGACCGGGCGCTCGCGCTGGCCGGCTGCGGGATCCTGCGGTTCATCGGCGGCGACATCGACGGCGCCGCCGAATGCCTGTGGCAGGCCAAGGCCCTGCTGGCCGAGCCGGACAGCCAGGACGGCCGGCGCCTGGTCAGCCAGCTGCTGTACTACGAGGCGCTGCTGTGGGCGGCGACCGGGGACTACGCGACCGGGGCCGCCCGGGCCCGGGAGTCGATGGCCGTGAGCGAGCGGATCGGTGAGCGGTGGGCCACCCCGGCGGGCGAGATGGCGCTGGGCGGGGCGCTCGCCGGCTCCGGTGAGCTGGCCGAGGGCCGCCGGGTGCTGGAGGCCGCCGCCGCGCACGCCGGGGAGCTGCGGCAGAACTGGATCGCCGCGATGAGCGAGCTGCTGCTGGCCCGGGCCTGGCTGGCCCCGGCCGACCCCGATCCGGCGGCGGCGCTGCGGGCGCTCGGCGCCGCGCTGGAACGCTTCCGCGAGGAGGACGACGTCGGCAACGTGCTGTCCTGCCTGCACACCGGCGCGTACGCGGTCACGCTGAGCGGCCGCCCGGCGCAGGGCGCGACGTTGCTGGCCGCCGTACGCCGGCACGGGTCCCGCCGCGGGCTGCGACCCGACGCCACCGACCCGGCCACCACGACGTCCCTGGCCGCCGCCCTGGACGAGGCCCTCGATCCGGTGACCCGGGCGGCCGCCGAGGCCGACGGGGCCGCCCTCGACGAGGCCGCGATGATTGCGACGCTGTGGGCGGGGCAGGAGCAGAGCCATGCCCGAAGGTGACACCGTATGGAACACCGCGCGCGTCCTCGAACGCGCCCTGCAGGGCGACGTGCTCACCGGCTCCGACTTCCGGGTGCCGCAGCTCGCGACGACCGACCTGACCGGCTGGACGGTGGCCGAGTCGGCCAGCCGCGGCAAACACCTGCTGCTGCGACTGACCCACGGCGAGCGGGAAATGACGCTGCACTCGCATCTGCGGATGGACGGCGCGTGGCGGGCGTACGCGCCGGGTGAGCGCTGGACCGGCCGGCCCGCGTACCTGATCCGGGTGGTGTTGCGCACCAAGCGGTCGGTGGCGGTCGGCTACCACCTGCACGAGGTGGCGCTCTATCCCACCGCGGAGGAGGGCCGGCACCTCGACCACCTCGGCCCGGACCTGCTCGGCGCCGACTGGGACACCGACGAGGCGGTCCGCCGGATCGCCGCGAAGCCGGACGTGCCGATCGGCGAGGCGCTGCTGGACCAGCGCAACCTGGCCGGGGTGGGCAACCTCTACAAGGCCGAGACGCTGTTCCTGCGCGGGCTGTGGCCGTGGACGCCGGTCGCCGCGGTGCCCGACCTGGCCGGAACGGTGCAGCTCGCGCAGAAGCTCGTGGCGTCGAACCGCGGGCGCTGGACCCAGACCACCACCGGCTCCCTGCGCCGGGGCCAGACCAGCTACGTCTACGGGCGCCGGGCGCAGCCGTGCCGGCGGTGCGGCTCGGCCATCCAGAAACAGGACACCGAGGAGCGGATCACCTACTGGTGCCCCCGCTGCCAGCCGAAACCCTGACATTCTCCGGTACGCGCCCAGGCCCGAGCCTGCCGTTGACGGCCTCCGTCGGTCCGTTGTCAGACCGGTCAAAGGCGCACCCGATAGCGCAGGTGAAGCACCCGGTTGCCCTGAACAACCACGTCTGGGCCTGCCAGCAGGTGCTGCGCCTCGACGGAGCCGAAGTAGCGCTTACCCG
This sequence comes from Actinoplanes nipponensis, assembly GCF_016862275.1. Taxonomy (GTDB): domain Bacteria; phylum Actinomycetota; class Actinomycetes; order Mycobacteriales; family Micromonosporaceae; genus Actinoplanes; species Actinoplanes nipponensis. Next base: position 34,569 of record NZ_BOMQ01000081.1, read on the forward strand.
ACCCGAACACGACGGGTACGACGTCCATGCGCACCTCGTCGACCAGACCTGCCGCGAGCACCTGCCCACCGACGTCGCCGGCGGCGACCTCGACCATGCGGTCACCCGCGAGCTCCTTCGCCTTGGCCACGGCCGCCTCGACGCCGTGGACGAAGTGAAACGGCGCGGCGGGGTCCCATCCCTCGGGCGCCGGCCGGTGTGTCACGACGACTACGTGGTCGATCCCGCTCGGGGGCTTTCCGTCCCAGCCGTCCGTGATGTCGAAGACGTGGCGGCCGGCGATTGTCGCCCCGATCTGGTCCCAGTACGGCCGGATGTGGTCGTAGGACGCTTGCGACACGTTCAGTACGCCGCTGTCGTCCAACGGCACGCCACCGCTGACCAACCATGCGAACAGTGGACCGGGATCGTCGTTCTCAGCCGCGATGAAGCCGTCCACCGAGACCGACGCGTTCATGACCACTTTCCCCATGGGTTCCTCCTCTGTTCGGAGTCCCCAGTCTCGGGTGGCGTGAGTGGTCGCTCTTGTACGAAATCAATCGACTGGCAGCGGCCAGCCATCCAGCGCGTGGTCGGGATGTTCGCGGAGGAAGCGTTGCCGGACCTCGACATACCGGGTCGGCGTGAGCCCGGTGAACTCCCGGAACTCGCGCACGAAGTGGGCCTGGTCGAAGTAGCCCGCGCCGGCGGCGACGTCGCCCCAGTCGATCGGTGCAGCCACGTCGAGCGCCAACACGGTGGAGCTGAAGCGGTAGCTGCGAGCCAGCCGCTTCGGCGTGACGCCGATGATCTCCTTGAACCGCTTCGCCAGGTACGTGCTGCTGACGCGGGCTGCCACGCCGAAGTTGCTGATCGGTACCGCTCCGCCGGTATCCGCGATGGCGCTGCTCATGTGGCGGACGATGTCCAGGCCGTTGATCGCGCGCAGCCGTCGCACCAGCTCCCCCTCGAGCACCATCAGCATCTCGTGCGGTACGTCCGCCAGGGTCAGCCGGTGTCGCAACTCAGCGACAGCGGGCCGGCCCCAGATCTGCTCCACCGTCGCAGGTCGGTCGCACAACTCGGCCGCCGGCATCGGAAGGAACGGCGCCAGCCCCCACGGCTTGAAGTGGACGCCCAAGGACCGGGTCGGGGTCGGGTAGCCGAACTCCCAGGCACGCGTGGGCGTGGTGACCGCGCAGCCGTCGGCGTACTCCACGGCGTCGACGTCGGTGCCTGCGCGGATGAGAAACGGCGCCCCGAGGTTGACGATGAGCAGAGGCGCGGGCGCCGCCGGCAGCAGCAACCGGGGGTACGGCGGGGCGCCCTCCAGGTAGTAGAGGTCGTCGATCAGCCCGTCCAGCGGCGAACCGGGCACCCTGGACACATACTCCACACCGACATCATCGCCGACGGCGCAACCCCGACACCCGGCCAGCCCGGCGGCAGATCCCCGGCCCGGAGTGGCACCGGCGAAAGGCCGCCCGACGCCAGCCCCGCGATTGCGGTCGGGGACTCCGGCACGCGTACCGGAAAAGACCTAAGCCGCCGGGCGGCGCAGCTCGGACAGACCGTCCGCGATGCCGCGCAGGCGGTCGGTCGCCTCGACCAGGCCGCTCAGCGCCGGGTGCTGCGCCGAGGCCGGCTGACCCTCCTCGGCCACGTAGCTCGCCGCGGCCGCGACCAGCCGCTCGTAGGCGGTCACGCCCTCGGTGAACTGTTTGGCCAGGCTCTGGTGCGCGTGCTCGATCCCGGCGCGCTGGTCGGGCGGGGACAGCGGGATCGCCCGTTCGACGCTGGCCACCCGCTGCCCGAGGTCGCGCAGCCACTGCTCGGCCACGGCGGCCTCCAGCATCGCGGCCTCGCCGGGGCCGGTCAGCCGGCCGGCCAGGCCGGTCAGCGTGATCGCGGCCCGGTCCAGCCTGTCCCAGGCCTGGGCCACGGCGGAACCGCGCAGCGCGTAGCGCTCCTTGTGCCGGCGGACCTCCTGGAGGACCTGCCGGCCGGCCGGGAACCGCTCGACGGCGGCCACCAGCCGCTGGCCGGGAATGGCCGGCGGGGCGGGCGGCGGGGCCGGGATCGCGGCCAGGGCGCGGTGGTCGCTCCAGCGCCACCAGGCCAGGGCCGCCGACGCACCCGCCGACGCGGCCCAGGCCGCGTCGGCGAGCCCGATGCCCGCGTACGGGGTGAGCACGGCGGCGGCCGCGGTGAGCCCGCCGCCGACGACGCTCCACCGCCGCGCCGACCCGCGCAGCTTCCTGAGCCGGCGGAAGTACCGGGTCCGCTCGTCCACCGTTCACTCCTTCGGGAGCGGGGACTCAGCCTGCGGCCGAGGTGTCCCCGCGCTTGGCGTTCATGCTGGCCCTGATCTCGTCGAGCCGCGCCACGCTGGCCGGGTCGGCCGCCGGGGCGGCGCCGGTGCTGCCCGCCTCCACGGCCGGCTTCGCCGCGGCGCCGCCGAGCTGCTCGCCGGCCATGCTCGCCCGGATCTGCTCGAGCCGGGACGAACCGGCCATGTCGAGGCTCGACTTCTGCACCTCGAGCATGCGGCCCTCGACGGAGTTCGACGCCAGCTCGGCGCGGCCCATCGCGTTGGCGTACCGCTGCTCGATCTTGTCGCGGACCTCGTCCAGGGACGGGGTGTTGCCCGGCGCGGAGAGCGAGGACATCGACTCCAGCGACTTGGCCACCGTCTCCTGCATCTTGGCCTGCTCGAGCTGGCTGAGCAGGCGGGAGCGCTCGGCGATGCGCTGCTGGAGCACCATCGCGTTGTTCTCCACCGCCTTGCGGGCCTGCCCGGCCGCCGACAGCGCCTGGTCGTGCAGCGTCTTCAGGTCTTCCATCGACTGCTCGCCGGAGACCAGCTGGGTGGCCAGCGTCTGTGCGGTCGACTCGTACTTCTGCGCCTCGGCCTCGTCGCCGCCGGCCCGGGCCCGGTCGGCCAGCACCAGGGCCTGGCGGGCCATGCCCTGCAGCTTCTCGACCTCGGACATCTGCCGGGACAGCTTCATCTCCAGCTGCCGCTGGTTGCCGATCACGGCGGCGGCCTGCTGCACGAGCGCCTGGTGCTGGCGCTGGGCATCCTCGATGGCCTGCTGGATCTGCACCTTGGGGTCGGCGTACTCATCGATCTTGGCGCCGAACAGCGCCATCATGTAGCGCCAGCCCTTGACGAACGGGTTCGCCATATCCGCGGTATCCCCTCAATGTCGCTCAGTCGGACGCGCCACCGACGCGGGACCGAGGGGTCTTCACGATGGCGCGGAGTCCATCGTGTCAGCTCCACGCCACCGGCGTCACGTGACCTCGGGGGGATCTCAGGGTCTAGCGAGGGTTCCCCCGACAACGAGGCTACGCGCCGATACGCGTTCCGGCGACGCCGGAACGCGTAGCGGTCGGTGCGGGGATCAGGCTGCGTACACGACGTCGCGGCCGCGCTTGCGGGTCGCGTGCAGAGTGGCCTTGAGCGGCGACTCCTGGCGGACGGAGACGGAGACCGTCCCGTCGGAGGTGACCTGGCGCACGGCCGGGGCCTCGCTGTGCTTGCCCGGCGCGGCCTTGAGCGGCGCGCCCTTGAGCGGGACGGGGCTCGCGCCGGCGCCGCTGGTTCCGACCGGGACGGGCTCCAGCGGGGCGAGCACGCCGTCGACGCCCTCGGCGAGCGCGAGCGTGCCACTGACCTCGCCCAGCACCTCGGACAGGCGGGCGCCGAGCGCCTCGCAGATCGCGGCGAGCAGCTCGCTGGACGCTTCCTTCTGGCCACGTTCGATCTCGGAGAGATACCCCAGGCTGACGTTGGCGGCGGTCGACACCTCACGCAGCGTGCGATGCTGACCCTGCCTGCGCGCCCGAAGTGCGTCACCGATAACCCGGCGTAGCAGGACCATGGCACCTCCTCCTGCGGCGGGGCCGCCGGCAACCGCCGGAGGCTTCCCGCAACCGTACCCGCTGAGGGCTACACCGACATCCCGCCCCGCCGAAATCCTCCGGCCGGCGGGGACGCCCGACCGCCCGCGGGGCTGCTGATACAGCCGGTGGGCAGCCCGCGCCCACTCACCCGTACGGGGCAACGCGGCAGCTCAGCTCGCGATTCCCGCGGTCGATCCGCGCAGCTCGGCGACGAGCAGCGACAGGACGGAGGTCACAGTCGCATTCCGGACGTCCGCCCGGGAGCCCGGCAGGCGCAGCTCCCGGACGGTGGCGCCGCCCGGCCCGGCGACCGCCACGAAGACCAGCCCGACCGGCTTGCCGTCCTGCGGTTCGGGGCCGGCGACCCCGGTCGTGGCCAGGCCCCAGTCGCTGCCGCAGCGCTCCCGCGCCCCCTCGGCCAGCGCCAGCGCGACATCGGCGTCGACCGGCCCGCGCTCGTCCAGCAGCTGCCGCGGCACGCCGGCCAGCGTGTGCTTCAGCTCGGTGGCGTAGACCACCAGGCCGCCCCGGAACACGGCGCTGACCCCGGCGATCTCCACGATCGTGGCCGCCAGCAGGCCCCCGGTCAGCGACTCCGCGACCGCCAGGGTCTGGCGCCGCTCGACCAGCGCGTGCACCGCCGCGGCGGCGGCCACCCCGGGATCGTCGATCTGCTCCTCGCTCATGCCCCGATTGTGCCAACCGCGGGCGGGGCGCCGGGTCAGACCCGCTCGGCCCGCCGGCGCAACCGCAGCGCCTGCAGCACGTAGTCCGCCCCCGTGACCACGGTCACGATGAGCGCCGCGATCATCAGCACCGGGCCGACCACGTCGAACGGCTCCGGCACCGGCCACAGGAACCAGGCGATCGCCGCGATCTGCAGCACCGTCTTGAGCTTGCCGCCGCGGCTGGCCGGGATGACGCCGTACCGGATCACCCAGAAGCGCAGCGCCGTGACGCCCCACTCGCGCAGCAGGATCAGCCCGGTCACCCACCACGACAACCGGTCGTACGCCGACAGCAGCACCAGCGCGCTGCCGGTCAGCGCCTTGTCGGCGATCGGATCCGCGACCTTGCCGAAGGACGTGACCAGCTGGTAGCGCCGGGCGATCCAGCCGTCGGCGAAGTCGGTGGCCGACGCCACGCAGAAGGTCAGGCAGGCCAGGATCCGCCAGCCGGACCCGGTCATCCCGGAGACGATGACGAACGCGACGAACACGGGGACGAGCACGATGCGGGCGGCCGTGAGCAGGTTGGCCGGGTTGTAGAGCGAGACCGGCCGCGGGGAGGCCACCGGCACCGGCTCGTCGGTCACGACGCTGCCGTCGCTACCGCGGAGACCGCCCCCGACGCGGCGGAGATCATGGCGACCGGCACGGCGACCAGGTCGACGCCCTCGGTGCCGGTGACCCGGGCCCGCACGAAGTCGCCGGGGCGCAGCACCGCCAGGTCGACGCCCTCGTCGCCGGCGACCAGCGTGGTCGAGCCGTCCACCTCGGGCGCCTGGTGCGCGGCGCGGCCCTCGATCTCGCCGTCGTCGACGGTGTCCACCAGGACCTCGACGATCGAGCCCAGCCGGTCCTCGGCCCGCTGAGCGCACAGCTCGTCGGCCAGGTCACTGATCCGGGCGTACCGGCGCTTGATGGTGTCCTCGCGGACCTTGCCGGGCAGCCCGGCGGCCTCGGTGCCGTCCTCGTCGCTGTAGTCGAAGACGCCGATGGCGTCGAGCCGGGCCGCGGTCAGGAACCGGACCAGCTCGTCCACGTCCTGCCGGGTCTCGCCGGGGAAGCCGACGATGAAGTTGCTGCGCGCGCCCGCCTCGGGGGCCAGCGCGCGGGCGGAGGCCAGCAGGTCGAGGAACCGGTCGGTGGAGCCGAACCGGCGCATCCGGCGCAGCACGGGCTCGCTGGAATGCTGGAAGGACAGGTCGTAGTACGCCGCGACGCCCGGCGTGGTGGCGATCGTCTCGACCAGGCCGGGCCGGGTCTCGGCGGGCTGCAGGTAGCTGGCCCGGACCCGGACGATGCCGGGCACCGCGGCCAGCTGGGGCAGCAGCTTCTCCAGCGCGCGCGGGTCGCCGAGGTCCTTGCCGTAGGAGGTGCTGTTCTCGCTGACCAGCACCAGCTCGCGGACGCCGGTGCCGGCCAGCCACTCGGCCTCGGCCAGCAGCTCCTGCGGGTCCCGGGAGACGAAGGCGCCGCGGAACGCGGGGATGGCGCAGAACGTGCACCGCCGGTCGCAGCCGCTGGCCAGCTTGAGGCTGGCCACCGGGCCGTTGTCCAGCCGGCGGCGCAGCACCTGGCGCAGGTGCGCGGGGGTGTGCTCGTCGACGGTGGCGTGGCCGGGCACGACCACCTTGGCCGCCTGCCGGGCGACCGGGGTCAGCGGCAGCAGCTCGCGGCGGTCCCGCGGGGTGTGCGCGTCGAACCGCTCGCCGGCCAGCACGCCGTCGAGCCGGGCGGCGATGTCGGTGTAGTCGTCGAAGCCGAGCACGGCCTGCGCCTCGGGCAGGCTGTCGGCGAGCTCCTTGCCGTACCGCTCGGCCATGCAGCCGGCGGCGACCACCTTGGCCCCGGTCTCGGCCGCGGCCAGCAGCGTCTCGATGGAGTCCTGCTTGGCCTTCTCGACGAAGCCGCACGTGTTGACGAGCACCACGTCGGCGCTGTCGGCATCGGTGCTGACCTGCCAGCCACCGGCGTCGAGCCGGGCGGCCAGCTCCTCGGAGTCGACCTCGTTGCGGGCACAGCCGAGGGTGAGCAGGGCGACACGGCGGGGGGCAGGGGTTACCGACACTCCGACAAGGCTACCGGGCGCGCGTTGTCCTGCCTTCGCCCGTCCAGCCAGCGGCCGAATATCGATCCAACCCCCACCGATACGAAACCCGATCCGGCACGAAACCCGATCCAGTACGAAACCCGATCCGGTACGCCGACACCCCGCCCCAACCGCACCACCACCTCCCGCCCCGACGAACCGACCCCCTGCCGGGCCACCCGCCGGGCCGGCGCGCCGGGCTGACCGCGCGATCCCCCGCCACCGGTGCCCGCCGATCCCGCAAGTGTTGATCTTGGGCGGCGCCCGACTGACGCGGCCGGGCCCTGCCCGTGCCGCTGGCCCGCGGGCCGGGGCGGCGCCGGAAGCCGGACAGGCAGCGGCGAGCAGCGAAGACAACGAGGCGGACCCGGACGGCCGCGGGCCGTCGAGCACCGTCCTCGCCGACCCGGGACCTCTAGGCCGCCCTCACCGGTGATCACGAGCCGCTTCGACGCGAGCAGACGCAGAGGGCTCGCCGGGTTCAGCTCTCAGCCCGGAACGGGCCGCACTTCGGTGACCGACCCCACAAGTCGCTCCGTGAGGCGGAGACGTGGTGTTGCAGTTGTGGCGTTGGTGCGCCGTACCGGATAAGGCCTGAAGCCCCCCGGAAAGCCTCAGTCGACCCTCAGTGTTGCGAGCGTTTCCTCGAGTTCGTCGGGTTTGATCAGCACCTCGCGGGCCTTGGACCCCTCCGACGGCCCGACGATCCCGCGGGTCTCCATCAGGTCCATCAGCCGGCCGGCCTTGGCGAAGCCGACCCGCAGCTTGCGCTGGAGCATGGAGGTCGAGCCGAACTGCGAGGTGACCACCAGCTCGATGGCCTGCAGCAGCACCTCGAGGTCCTCGCCGACCTCCTCGTCGATCTGCTTCTTCTTGCTCTCCGGCGGCGCGGTCACGTCCGGGCGGAACTCCGGCTCGCGCTGGTCCTTGCAGAACTTGACGACGTCGGCGATCTCCGACTCGTCCACCCAGGCGCCCTGGAACCGGGCCGGTTTGCTGGCCCCCATGGGCAGGAACAGGCCGTCGCCGCGGCCCAGCAGCTTCTCGGCGCCGGGCTGGTCGAGGATGACCCGGGAGTCGGCCAGCGAGCTGGTGGCGAAGGCCAGCCGGGACGGGACGTTGGCCTTGATCAGGCCGGTGACCACGTCGACGCTGGGTCGCTGGGTGGCCAGGACCAGGTGGATGCCCGCGGCGCGGGCGAGCTGGGTGATCCGGACCACCGAGTCCTCGACGTCGCGCGGGGCGACCATCATCAGGTCGGCCAGCTCGTCGACGATCACCAGCAGGTACGGGTACGGCTTCATCACCCGGTCGACGCCCGGCGGAGCCGTGATCTCGCCGCTGCGCACCTTGCGGTTGAAGTCGTCGATGTGGCGTACCCCGTTGGCGGCGAGGTCGTCGTAGCGCATGTCCATCTCGCGGACGACCCATTCGAGGGCGTCGGCGGCCTTCTTGGCGTTGGTGACGATCGGCGTGACCAGGTGCGGGATGCCCTCGTAGGCGGTCATCTCGACCCGCTTGGGGTCGACCAGCAGCAGCCGCACCTCGTCCGGGGTGGCCCGGGTGAGGATCGACACGAGCAGCGAGTTGAGGCAGGAGCTCTTGCCCGCGCCGGTCGCGCCGGCGATCAGGATGTGCGGCATCTTGGCCAGATTGGCCACCACGAACCGGCCCTCGATGTCCTTGCCCAGGGCCACCAGCATCGGGTGGTGGTCGGCGGTGGCCGCGTGCGAGCGCAGCACGTCGCCGAGCGACACGTTCTCCGGGTCGGTGTTGGGGATCTCCACGCCGACCGCGCTCTTGCCCGGGATCGGGCTGAGGATCCGCACGTCGGGCGACTTGACCGCGTAGGCGATGTTGCGGGAGAGCTGGGTGATCCGCTCGACCTTGACGCCCGGGCCGACCTCCACCTCGTAGCGGGTGACCGTCGGGCCGCGGGTGAAGCCGGTGACCTGGGCGTCCAGGTTGAACTGGTCGAAGACGCCGGTCAGCGCGGCCATGATCTCGTCGTTGGCCTTGCTGCGGGACTTCGGCGCCGCGCCCTTGCCCAGCAGGCTCGGCGGCGGCAGCCGGTAGTCGCCCTCGACGGCCGAGATGTCGAGCTGCTCGGCCCGGGTGGGCAGCGGCGAGTGCTCCGGCGGCTCGGGTGTCTTGCGGCTGGCCGGCACCTTCTTGCCCCGCGGGACCAGCACCGTGTCGTGCACGATCGGGTCCTCGTCGAAGACCACGGCGGGCCCGTCGTCGGGATCCGGGGCCAGCCCGATGTCGGCCAGCGAACCCTGCCGGCGGCGGGCCGGGGCCCGCCGCTTGCTCTCGCCGTCGCCGGGCTCGTCGAGGTCGGGCAGGTCGGGGTCGGCCCCGGGCAGCGGCGCGCGGGCCGACGAGCGGCCGAGCAGCACGTCGGTGAGCAGCATCAGCCGCTCCGGGATCCGGTTGATCGGCGTCGCGGTGATGACCAGCAGACCGAAGATCAACAGCAACACCAACAGCGGTACGGCCACCCACGCCGTCACCGCGTTCTCCAGCAGGGCGCCCACGCCGAAGCCGATCAGCCCGCCCGCGCCGTTCAGCTCGACGTCGTCGGCCGGCCGCTGGGCCACGTGCAGCAGGCTGGCCGTGGCGACGATCAGCGCGCCCCAGCCGACGACGGACCGGCCCCGGTGCTCCGGATCGGCGGGCTTGCGCATGAGCCGGACCGCGCCGTAGAGCAGCAGCAGCGGCAGGAACACCGACAGGGCGCCGAAGAACAGCCGGACCGCGTCGGCCAGCCGGGCGCCGACCGGACCCGCGGAACCGGCCCAGACCGCCACCCCGACCAGGATGGCCAGGCCCAGCATGAGCAGCCCGGCGCCGTCGCGGCGGTGCTCCGGGTCGATCTCCTTGGCCGTCGCGGCCTGCCGGCCGACCCCGCGGGCGACCCAGCCGACGCTGTGGGCCAGGCCCATCCAGAGGGCGCCGACGCCGCGGCCGACCCCGCCGGCCAGCGCCGAGCCGACGCCGGGCCGGGCGCGGGTGGCGCTGCGGGCCCGGCTACGGGCAGCCGGACGCGCCGCCTTCTTCGCCGCCGTCTTGCGGGCGGGCTGACGCGCCGCCGGTTGCCGGGCACGCGCCGACGCGGCACCGCGCGTGGTGGACGCGGCGCGGCCCCGGCTCGCCGGAGGAGTACGGCCCGCCATGGGCACTACCGTAACGGGATCACTCTCGCGAGTCCGCGCGCCGCACCGTGACCAGGTTTCACTTTTTCCCCCGTTTAGGATCAACGGCATGTCCGATTCGCCGCAACCGCTCAGCCACGACATGATCATCGACGCGCTGAACGCCCGCGAGTTCGCCCACTTCGTCGACGACGACGGTGACATCGGCGGGAACTGGCAAGGCTGCCTGATCTACTTCTTCCGGCTCGGGAAGGAGGCGGAGGTCCTGCAGGTCCGTACGCTCACCCGGACGGTCTTCAGCACCGACGACGTGCCCCGGCTCTACGCCTTCTGCAACGCCTGGAACCACGACCGGCTGTGGCCCAAGGCGTACGTGCACACGGCCGACGACGGCACCGTCCGGGTGGTCGGGGAGGTCGTCGGCGACTGGGAGCGCGGGGTCACGCCGGCGCAGCTCGACCAGCTGATGATCTGCGGCATCGCGACCGGCTGCGAGCTGGCCGACGCGGTCGCGGAGCTGTGAGCGGAGGGCGAAGCCGGCCCACGAGATGAGCACGAGCACGGCCACCGCGATCCGGGCCGCCCACTCGTAGCCGTGCGGGTAGAACACGCCCGCGACGTGGTTGTCCAGGAAGCCGCCCGCCAGCGGGCCGAGTCCCAGGCCCTCCCGGCCGCGGTCCTCCAGCCAGGTCAGCGGGCAGTACCACTGGGCCACCACGATCACCACCAGCCAGCCGGCGGCCGCCGCCTGGAGCCAGATCAGCTTGCGCCAGCGCCAGGCGAGGAAGCCGCCGAAGATGCCGAAGGCCAGGAAGGCGAAGTGCGCGCCCACGGCCGCGGCGATCAGGATTCGGTAGCCCACGGGTCCACGGTAGGCGACGCAGCACTGCCCGCGCAGGACGGAGGATGGCCCGCGCGGGCAGCACGTCTACGGTGGCGCGTCAGTTGCGGTGACCGCGGCGGTGGTGACCGTTGCCCCGGCCGTTGCCGTTGCCGTTGCCGGCCGGCGCCCCGGTCGCCGCGGCGGGCGGGGCCGTGGTGGCCTCGGCCGGCGGGGCGGCCGCGACCGCGGCGCCGCCACCGGTGGTGAGCAGCGTGAGGCCGTTGGTCTCGAGGATCTCGGTGATCGGCTGGAAGAACGTCTCGCCGCCGACCGTGCAGTCGCCGGAGCCGCCGGAGGTCACGCCCTGGGCCTGGTCGCCGGAGAGCCACGGGCCGCCGGAGTCACCGCCCTCGGCGCAGACGTCCGTCCGGGTCAGGCCGGTGACCGCGCCCTCCGGGTAGTTCACCGTCTGGTTCTTGGCCAGGATGGTGCCGCAGAACGTGCCCGTGGTGGAACCGGAACGGCAGACCGCGGCCCCGACCGGCGCCTCCGTGCTGCCGCCGACCGGCAGCGCGTTGCCGTCGAAGTCGTTGACGAACGGCTGCAGCGTCACGCCGGCGTTGGTCTGCACCACGCCCATGTCGGCGTTGCCGGGGAACACCGACGCCACGACGACGCCCTGGTCGAGGTTCTCGCGGTCGGTGGTCCGGGTGCCCTCGGCGCCGCAGTGCCCGGCGGTGACGAAGCCGCCCTCCACCGCGAACCCGATCGAGCACCGCGCCTGGCCGCCGCCGAGGTTCACGAAGTACGGCTCGGCCCCGATGACGTCGGCGAGCGGCTTCGGCGCCGCCTTGGTGACGACCACCTTCACGGCCGCGTCCGGGATGCCGGCGTCGTCGGCGAGCTCCTCGGCGTGCTCGGTGTCACCGGGCAGCGCCTGGATGACGACCTGGTTGGCGGCGACGTCGACGTACCAGCCGGGCAGGTCCCGGTCGGCCCTGGTGGCCTCGGCGTCCAGCGCCCTCTTGGCGCTGTCCAGCTCGGCCACGCTGCGCTCGACGACCCGCGGCGTGGCGCCGGCCGCGCGCACCCGGCCGGCCAGGCCGGCGTCGGTGATCGCGATGTTCAGCGTCGTGCCGTCCTTGCCGAGCCAGGAGCCCGCGTACGAGTCACCGGTCGCGCTGCGCAGCTGCGCCGCCACCCCGCTGGCCCACGCGGCCCGCTTGACCCGGGCCGCGGCCTGGTCGGCGCTGACGCCGAGGTCTCGTTGCATCGCGGCGAGCAGCTGGGGTGCCACTGCGCCGGTCGACTGCGACGCGGGGCGGCGGCCGGCGTTCGTGCCCGCCATGGACGGCAGCGTGAACGCCACCGCCGCTCCCGCTGCCGTCACCGTCGCCGCGAGCGCGACGACCGTTCTCCGCTGCATCCGTAACTCCCCTCGCATTCAGTGCCGTGGGGGCGGCACCGTGCCCTCAGATACGCAAGGGGGTCGCGGCCGGATCAAAAAATCCGGTATTCACAGAAAACTATGGCTGCCGATCACACCTCCACGACGGTCGGCACGATCATCGGCCGGCGGCGGTAGGCGTCGTTCACCCAGCGGCCGACCGTGCGCCGGACCACCTGTTGCAGCTGGTGGGTGTCGCTGATGCCGTCCTCGGCCGAACGGTGCAGGGCGGCGGTCAGCAGCGGGATCACCGGGTTGAACGCCTGCGGGTCCTCGGAGAAGCCCTTGGCCGAGATGCTGGGCTCGCCGACCACCTTGCCGGTGACCGAGTCGATCACCACGGTGGCCGAGATGAAGCCGCCGTCGCCGAGGATGCGCCGCTCGGTGAGCAGCGACTCGCTGACGTCGCCCACGGCCAGGCCGTCGACGTACACGTAGCGGTTCTTGACCCGGCCCACGTGCCGGGCGTGCCCCTCCACCAGGTCGACCACGTCGCCGTCCTCGCAGAGCACGACCCGGTCCGGGGCGACCCCGGACTCGATGCCCAGCTGGGCGTGGGCGCGCAGGTGCCGCCACTCGCCGTGCACCGGCATCAGGTTGCTCGGGCGGACGACGTTGAGCAGGTAGAGCAGCTCGCCGGCCGGGGCGTGCCCGGAGACGTGCACCTTGGCGGTGTCCTTGTGCACGACGGTGGCGCCGGCCCGGGCCAGCTGGTTGATCACCCGGTAGACCGAGGTCTCGTTGCCCGGCACCAGCGAGCTGGCCAGCACCACGGTGTCGCCGGACTCGATGGTGATGTGCCGGTGGTCGCCGGTCGACATCCGGCCCAGCGCGCTCATCGGCTCACCCTGCGAACCGGTGGACATGAAGACGATCTCGTCGTGCGGCATCTTCGCCGCCTCGTCCAGACCGACCAGCAGGTTGTCCGGGATGCGGAGCAACCCGAGATCACGGGCGATGCCCATGTTGCGGACCATCGACCGGCCGATCAGGGCCACCTTGCGCTCGTACTCGTACGCGGCGTCCATCACCTGCTGGACCCGGTGCACGTGGGAGGCGAAGCTGGCCACGATGATCCGGCCGCGGGCCTTGCCGAAGATGGCGCCGAGCACCGGGCCGATGTCGCGTTCCGGGGTCACGAAGCCGGGGATCTCGGCGTTGGTCGAGTCCGACAGCAGCAGGTCGACGCCCTCGGCGCCGAGCCGGGCGAAGCCGGCCAGGTCGGTGATCCGCCCGTCCAGCGGGACCTGGTCCATCTTGAAGTCGCCGGTGTGCAGCACCAGCCCGGCCGGCGTCCGCACGGCCACCGCCAGCGCGTCCGGGATGGAGTGGTTGACGGCGAAGAACTCGCACTCGAACGGCCCCAGCCGCTCGGTCTGCCCCTCGCGCACCGTCAGCGTGTACGGGTCCAGCCGGCGCTCGGCCAGCTTCGCCTCGACCAGCGCCAGGGTGAACTCCGAGCCGACCAGCGGGATGTCCGGCTTGAGGGCCAGCAGGTACGGCACCGCGCCGATGTGGTCCTCGTGCCCGTGGGTCAGCACGATCGCCTGGACGTCCTCCAGCCGGTCCCGGATCGGGTCGAAGTCCGGCAGGATCAGGTCGACGCCGGGTTGCTCGACGTCCGGGAAGAGCACTCCGCAGTCGACGACCAGCAACTTGCCGTCGAACTCGAAAATCGTCATGTTGCGGCCGATGGCCCCGAGACCTCCGAGCGGGATGACGCGCAGGGCGCCCTCCGGCAGCGGGGGTGGTGGTTCCAGCTCGACGTGTGCCTGGCTCAAATGCGAGGCCTCTCTAATTGGTGCCGAGGTGCTGTCCCGCCGCGGCGGCGTCCTCGAGCAGTTGGTTCGTTTCGGCCTCGGTGGCATCGACCAGCGGCGAGCGCACGGGGCCGGCGGGCAGCCCGAGCAGGCGCAGGCCGGCCTTGACGAGGATGGTGCCCTGGGTCCGGAAGATGCCGGTGAACAGCGGCAGCAGCTGCCGGTGCAGGGCCAGCGCGCCGGCGTTGTCGCCGCGCTCGTACGCCTCGATCATGGCCTTGGTCTGCGGGCCGATGAAGTGGGTGGAGGTGCCGACCACGCCGACCGCGCCGATCGACAGCAGCGGCAGGACGGCCGCGTCCTCGCCGGAGTAGTACGCGAGATCCGTGCGGCGCAGCACGTCGGCGCTGCCGGCCAGGTCGCCCTTGGCGTCCTTGACCGCGACGATGCCGGGGTGCTCGGCCAGCCGCACCAGCGTCTCGGTGGCGATCGGCACGCCGGCGCGGTGCGGGATGTCGTAGAGCATGATCGGCAGGCCGACGGCGTCGGCGACGGTGGTGAAGTGCCGGATCAGGCCGGCCTGCGGCGGCTTGTTGTAGTACGGCGTCACGACCAGCAGGCCGTGCGCGCCGGCCTTCTCCGCCGCCCGGGACAGCTCGACCGTGTGGGCGGTGTTGTTGGTGCCGACCCCGGCGATGATCCGGGCCCGGTCCCCCACCGCCTCGACGACGACGCGGAGCAGGGTCTCCTTCTCCGCGTCGGAGGTGGTGGGCGACTCGCCGCCGGTGCCGCTGATCACCAGGGCGTCGTGGTCCTGCTCGTCGACCAGCCACGTGGCCAGCCTGGCCGCGCCGTCGACGTCGAGCGAGCCGTCCGCCCTGAACGGGGTCGCCATGGCCGTGACGAGCCGGCCGAAGGGCCGCGCGAGGTCGTGCGTCATACCGACAACTTATCGGACGGCCGGAGAGGTTTCCCCGTCGCCGGTGGGGAGCTCAGACGTAGAAGGCGGTGAACGGGGCCCACGGGAGGTTGCGCAGCACGCTGAAGACTCCCCAGACGGCGATGAAGGCGCCGATCACGCCCGGGCTCAGGTCGAGCTGCGGCAGCCGCCAGCCGAAGAGGCGGCGGCCGGCCCAGGCGACGTACATGTAGAGCAGGAACGGGACGACGAAGACGAACAGCGCGTGGTGGCGGGCCGCCGCCGGGACGTCGCCGTGCAGCAGATACCACGCCGCGCGGGTGCCGCCGCAGCCCGGGCAGATGAAACCGGTGGTGTACTTCAGCAGGCAGCTCGGTGTCGCGCCCGCGTTGGCCTCGGTGGGGCTGGTGGCCAGCGTGTAGCCGACCGCGCCGGCCATGCAGACCAGCATCGCCGCCGGGGCCACCCAGATCGGCGACTCGCGCCATTTGCGCTGGATGAACCGGGTGACCCGGTCGGGCTGGGCGGGCTCCCACGGCGGCGGGCCGTAGACCGGCGGCCCGTCGGGTCGCGGGTGGACCGCTACGGGATCGGTCGTGCTGCTCATGGGCGTCACGGTACACCCGCGGAGGCAAGCTTCAGCGCGCTCGTGAGCGGGCCCGCGAGGTCACCGCGCTGCGGTGCGGCCACGCTCTCCAGGCCCAGCCAGCCGGCCAGCCGGTGCAGCTCGGCGGCCAGCGCGGCCGCGGTCTCCTCCTGATCGGCGGTGGGCTCGAGCCAGGCCGCGGGGATCCGCAGCACCCCGGCCTTGCGGTCGGCCTTGAGGTCGACCCGGGCGGCGAACCGGTCGCCGAGCAGGAACGGCAACACGTAGTAGCCGTACAGCCGCTGGGCGGCCGGGACGTAGATCTCGATCCGGTAGTTCATCGCGAACAGCCGCTCGGTGCGGGCCCGCTCCCAGATCAGCGGGTCGAACGGGCTGACCAGGGTCGCGGCGCCGACCCGGCGGGGAAGCCGGGCCTCGTGGTGCAGGTGCACCGGGCCCTTCCAGCCCGCCACCGTCACCGGCAGCAGCACCCGGTCCTCCACCAGCTCGGCCACGGCCTGCTTGAAGCCGGCCACCGGCAGCCGGAAGTAGTCGCGCAGCTCCGGCTCGGCGGCCACCCCGAGCGACCGGGCGGCCAGGGCGACCAGGGCCCGGAACGCGTCCTGCGGCGCCGGGGTGGGTGTCGCCAGCACCTCGGCCGGCAGGACCCGCTCGGTCAGGTCGTAGCGGCGGGCGAACGACGTGGTGCGCTCGGCGGCGGAGATCTGGCCCGTGTAGAACAGCCACTCCAGGGCCTGCTTGACCGCCGACCAGTTCCAGCCCCAGTTGTCCTTCGACCGCGGCACGTCGTGCTCGATCTGGGCGGCGGTGAGCGGGCCCCGGTCGCGGACCTCGCCGAGCACCCGGGCGACCAGCGCGGGCTGCTGCTGCGCGACGCGCACCATGCCGCCCCAGGCGTACTCGGCCGCGTTCTGCATCCGCCACCGGAACAGCGGCTGCAGATCGGTCGTGAGCAGCGAGGCCTCGTGCCCCCAGTACTCGAAGAGCTCCCGGGGGCGCTGGTAGGCGGCCCGGTCCAGCAGCGCCGTCGGATAGGGACCCAGGCGGCTGTAGAGCGGCAGGTAGTGGGCGCGCTGCAGGACGTTGACCGAGTCCATCTGGATCAGGTGCAGGCGGCGCAGCACCCGGCGCAGGTGGCGCAGGTCCAGGGAGCCGCCCGGGCGGGGATCGGTGAAGCCCTGCGCGGCCAGCGCGACGCGCCGGGCCTGGGCGGCGGAGAGCGATTCGGGTACGGCCACGGGTCAGCACGCTAGCCCAGGGGTGTGACAAAGTCGCCGGATGGCCGTCCTCCGCCCGCTCACCGACGCCGACATCGACGCGGTGGCCGCCGTCCACGTCCGCGCCTGGCAGATCGGCTACGCCGGCATCCTCCCGCCCGACTACCTGGCCGGGCTCGACCCGGCCGCGTTCGCCCGGCACCGCCGCGAGCGCACGCCCCCGCCCGGGGCCCGGACGCTGGTGGCGGTGGACGACGACACGGTCATCGGCTTCACCTCGTTCGGCCCGTACCGGGTGGACAGCGGCGCGGGGTTCAACCCGGCGATCGGCGAGCTCTACGCCATCTACGTGGACCCCGCCCGGTGGAGCGGTGGCACCGGCCGCAAGCTGCTGGCCGCCGCCCGGGCCGGGCTGGCCGAGGCGGGCCATCCGGCGATGCGGCTCTGGGTCTTCGCGGACAACCAGCGGGCCCGCCGGTTCTACGAGCGGGCCGGGCTGACGCCGGACGGGGCCCGGCAGTTCTACACCCCCCGCGGCCGCACGGAGCAACTGCCCGAGGTGCGCTACTCGGCGCGTCTGTAGGCTGCCGGGCATGGCACTCGGTTTCGTCCGTCCCGCCCGTCCCGAGGACGCCGGCGAGATCGCCCGCATCCAGCTGACGACCTGGCGGACCGCATACCGGCGGCTGTTCCCGGCGCACGTGCTGGCCAACCTGGACGAGGCGTACCTGGCCCGGGGCTGGACCGAGGCGATCGGCGCCCCGCCGTCGCCGCGGCACCGGGTGCTGATCGCCGTCGAGCAGGGCGAGGCGGCGTCCCACGTGGTCGGCTTCGCGGCCTCCGGGCCGGCCGACGAGCAGGCGCTCGCGCCCGAGGAGCCACCGCTGCCCGACGACGTCGCGGCGATCACCGACCTGCTGGTCGAGCCCCGCTGGGGCCGGCGCGGGCACGGCAGCCGGCTGCTCGCGGCCACCGTCGACCTGTGGCGCGAGGACGCCTTCAAGGCCGCCGTGGCCTGGGCGTACGACGCGGACGAGGCGATGCGGAAGTTCCTGGTCTCGACCGGCTGGGAGCCCGACGGGGCCGGCCGCGCGCTGGACGTCGACGACATGCTCGTCCCGCAGCTCCGCCTGCACGTCGCCGTCGATCCCCAGGCGCGCGGAGCGTCCTAGGGGTGCACCGCCTCCAGCCGCTCCTGCACGAGCTCGTGGCCACCGTCGCGGCGCCGACCACGGCGCTGTCCGGCGCGGACGGGCAGATCCGGGCGGCGGGCGTGCAGGGGGCGTTCCACGCGGACGTGCGGGTGCTCTCCACGGCCGTGCTGCGCCTGGACGAGCGGGAGCCCGAGCCGATCGGCCACGCGGACGCGGGCGCGGGCACCACCCGCTTCGTCTCGCTGGCCCGCTGGCTGGGTGATCCCGGCACCGACCCGACCGTCCGGATCGAGCGGGCCCGCACGGTGACACCCGCGCGGGTGGCCGAGGAGATCCGGCTCAGCTCCACGGCCGCGGCGAGCGTCCGCACCACGGTCACCGTCGAGCTGGCGGCCGATCTGGCGCCGATCGAGCTGGT
Source organism: Actinoplanes nipponensis (assembly GCF_016862275.1). Lineage (GTDB taxonomy): Bacteria > Actinomycetota > Actinomycetes > Mycobacteriales > Micromonosporaceae > Actinoplanes > Actinoplanes nipponensis. The sequence continues at coordinate 52,771 of NZ_BOMQ01000081.1, forward strand.
CCGGTCCGGCGGCCGCGGGACGCCGGTGGCCGCGACCCGCTCGGCCGGGGGCCTGAGCTGGGCGCGCGACGGCGTCGCGGTCACGGTCACCGCCGCTGGGGCCGAGCTCGACGAGCGCGGGCGGCTGCGCTGGGCGGTCACGCTCGGGCCCCGGGGCGACCGGACCCTGAGCTTCACGGTACGGGTGGACGACCCGTCCGCCGTGGTGCACGCGCCCGCCCGGGCCCGCGACTGGAGCGCGGCGCGGGTCAGCTCGGGCGACCAGCGGCTGGGCCGCCTGGTGGCCCGCTCGCTGGACGACCTGCACGCGTTGCGCCTGGCCGACGGCGACGACGTCTACCTGGGCGCCGGGGTGCCGTGGTATCTGACGCTGTTCGGCCGCGACAGCATCTGGGCGGCCCGGATGCTGCTGCCGCTGGGCACCGGCCCGGCCGCGGGCACGCTGCGCGTCCTCGCCCGCCGGCAGGGCGCCCGCACCGACCCGCAGTCCGGCGAGGCCCCCGGCAAGATCCTGCACGAGCTGCGCCGGCACGAGTTCGCCCTGCCCGGTACCGGCCTGCGGCTGCCCGCGGCGTACTACGGCAGCGTCGACGCCACCCCGCTCTGGGTCAGCCTGCTGCACGACGCCTGGCGCTGGGGGCTGCCGGAGGCCGAGGTCGGCGCGCTGCTGCCGCACCTGGAGGCGGCGCTGGGCTGGCTCGCCGGGTACGCCGGCGGCTTCCTGACCTACCACGACACCACCGGGCACGGCCTGGCCAACCAGGGCTGGAAGGATTCCGCCGACGCGCTGGGCCACGCCGAGCCGCCGATCGCCCTGGCCGAGGCGCAGGGCTACGCGCACCGGGCCGCCCTGGACGGCGCGGCGCTGCTGGCGGCGTTCGGCCGGCCCGGCGGCGACCGGTGGCGGGAGTACGCGGCCACGCTCGCGGACCGGTTCCGCTCGGCGTTCTGGCTCGACGGCGGCTACCCGGCGCCGGCCCTGGACCGCGACCAGCGCCCGGTCGACGCGCTGACCAGCAACATCGGGCACCTGCTGGGCACCGGGCTGCTGAACGCGGCCGAGGAGCGGGCGGTGGCCACGGCGCTGGGCGGCGAGGCGATGTCCGGCGCGTACGGGCTGCGCACGATGTCGGCGCGCGACGCCGGGTACGCGCCGCTGTCGTACCACTGCGGCTCGGTCTGGGCGCACGACACCGCGATCGTGGCGGCCGGGCTGGCCCGGGCCGGCTTCGACGGCGAGGCGACCACGCTGATCGACGGGCTGCTGACCGCCGCGGAGGCGTTCGGCTACCGGCTGCCCGAGCTGCACGCCGGGGACGCCCGGGCGGCGCTGAGCCGGCCGATGCCGTACCCGGCGGCGTGCCGGCCGCAGGCGTGGTCGGCGGCCGCGGCGGTGCTCCTGACGCAGGCGGCGCTGGGCCTGGAGCCCGACGTGCCGGGTGGGCGGGTCCGCCTGCGGCCGCTCGCCGGGACGCCGTTCGGGCCGCTCGACGTGCGCGGCCTGCGCATCGCCGGCGAGCCGGTGGACGTGCGGGTGGACGCCACGGGCGCCGCCACGATGACCGGCCGGCCCGCCGGACTGCGGCTCGACTGAGCCGGTGGGCGATCGGCGGCCGCCGGCCCGGTCGCTCAGTCGAGGAGCGGGTCGAGGCCGATGGTCAGGCCCGGGCGGGACACGATCGAGCGGATCCCCAGCAGCACACCCGGCATGAACGAGGCGCGGTCCAGGCTGTCGTGCCGGATGGTCAGCGTCTCGCCGGTCGTGCCGAACAGGACCTCCTGGTGGGCGACCAGGCCGGCGGCCCGCACCGCGTGCACCCGCACGCCGTCGATGTCGGCGCCGCGGGCGCCGGGCGCCTCCTCCTTGGTGGCGTCGGGCATCGCGCCGAGCCCCGCCTCGGCCCGGGCCGCGGCGATCAGCTTCGCCGTGTGGGTCGCCGTGCCGCTCGGGGCGTCCAGCTTGCGCGGGTGATGCTGCTCGATGATCTCGGCGGACTCGAAGTAGCGGGCCGCGCGCGCCGCGAACTGCATCATCAGCACCGCGCCGAGCCCGAAGTTCGGGGCGATCAGCACGCCCACCCCGGGCTTGTCGGCCAGCCAGCCGCGCACCTGCTCCAGGCGCTGCTCGGTGAAGCCGGTCGTGCCGACGACCGTGTGGATGCCCTGGTCGACCGCCCACCGCAGGTTGTCCATCACCACGTCGGGGGTGGTGAAGTCGACGAGCACCTGGGCGCTCGCCTCCGAGGCGTTGAACAGCCGGTCGCCCTGGTCGACCATCGCCACCAGCTCGAGGTCGGCGGCGGCGTCGACGGCCTTGCACACCTCGAGGCCCATGCGGCCGCGGGCGCCGAGCACGCCCACCCGGATCGGTTGCTGCGCGTCTGTCACGAGGTCAACCTACTGCGGTTGGCCCACCAGCGTTCGCCCAGCCCCACCACGAGGAACACCGCCGCCACGTAGGCCCAGCCGACCAGCACGTCGATCACGTAGTGCTCGCCGGTGTAGACCAGCGTGAAGGTCATCGCCAGCGGGTACGCGAGCAGCACCGGCCACCACCGGCGGCGCACCACCGGCAGGAAGAACGCCACGGCCATCATCGCCCACGCGGTGTGCAGCGACGGCATGGCGGCCACCGGGTTGGACGCGTCCACCTGCAACGCGTTCAGGGTGTTGCCGGCGCCGTGCAGCCCGATCGCGTCCCAGCCGTTGGTGGAGATGCGCTCGACGTGCTCGGGCAGGTAGCCGTACTTGTACGCCCACCACGGCGGCGCCGCCGGGTAGAGGAAGTAGGTGACCAGCCCGAAGACGCAGAGCGTGAACCAGCGGCGGACGAACCGGGCCCACTGCGCGCGGGAGCGCACCCAGAGGATCACCGCGACCGTCGGCACGGTGAGGAAGTGGGAGACGTAGACCAGGGTGACCACGACCTCCCACCACTGCACCACGCCGGGCTGGTAGAGGTGCTCCTGCAGCCAGGTGGTCGGGACCTGACCGCCGGTGAGCCACCCGAACATCGCCTCGTCGGCGTGGATCAGCTCGGTGACGTGCGGCTGGAACAGGTCGTCGGCCCACGCGCGGGAGACGTTGTAGATCACCAGCAGCAGGGCGATCGGCAACCAGTCACGCAGGAACAGCAGGTGCTGCCGCCAGGGCAGCTCGCTGCGCCAGGCGATCGTGGCCAGCCACAGCCAGCCAAAGGCGATCAGCGGGTCGCTGGTCGGCACGCCGATGAAGTACGTGCCGACCGCGAACAGCACCGCCCAGATCAGCATGCCGACGGTGCGCCGGCGACGGTCCGGCGACGTCTTCTCCGGTACGGGCGCGGGGCTCAGGATGGTCACGGCGTCCCAGGTTAGCGGTGGGTCGGAAACGCGTCGTCGGCGAACGGCCCGACGACCGCCAGCGACATCGGCTGGGACAGCAGCTCCGCGGCGAGCGCGTTCACCTCGTCGAGGGTGACCGCGTCCACCTGGGCCAGCAGCTCGTCGACGGCCATCAGGTCGCCGTGCAGCAGCTCGGACTTGGCCAGCCGGCTCATCCGCGAGCTGGTGTCCTCCAGGCCCAGCACGTACGAGCCCTTCACCATGCCCTTGCCCCGGGCCAGCTCGTCGGCGGTGATCCCCTCGGCCGCCACCGTGGCCAGCTCGGCCCGGATCAGGTCGAGCACCTCCTCGGCCTTGCCCGGCGCGCAGCCGGCGTAGACCGCGAACAGGCCGGCGTCGGCGTACTGGCTGCCGTAGGAGTAGACCGAGTAGGCCAGGCCGCGCTTCTCCCGGATCTCCTGGAACAGCCGGCTGGACATGCCGCCGCCGAGCACGTTGTTCAGCACGCCGAGCGCGAACCGCCGGTCGTCGGCCCGGTTGATGCCGGCGCAGCCGAGCACGATGTGCGCCTGCTCGGTGTCGCGGTGGCGGATCAGCGTGACCGGCTTGCGCGGGCGGCCGCCCCCGGTCGACGGGCGCTTGGGGGCGGGCACGCCGGTCCCGGCGTCGAGCGGGCTGCCGGCCACGGCGGCCCGGACCAGTTTGACGACGCGGGCGTGGTCCAGGTTGCCGGCCGCCGTGATGACGATCTGCGGCGCCTTGTACCGGGCGCGGTAGAAGCGGTTGATCTGCGTGCGGGTCATCGGGGAGATGGTCTCCTCGGTGCCCGAGATCAGCCGGCCCAGCGGGGTGTCCGGACCGAAGACCGCCTCGATGAAGACGTCGTGCACCTCGTCACCGGGCTCGTCGTCGTGCATGGCGATCTCCTCGAGGATCACGCCCCGCTCGGTCTCCACGTCCGCCGGGTCGAGCAGCGAGCCGGCGACCGCGTCGCAGAGCACGTCGACGGCCAGCGGCAGGTCGGCGTCCAGCACCCGCGCGTAGTAGCAGGTGTACTCCTTCGTGGTGAAGGCGTTGGTCTCGCCGCCGACCGCCTCGATCTCCGCGGAGATCTCCAGCGCGGTGCGCTTGGCGGTGCCCTTGAAGAGCAGGTGCTCGAGGAAGTGCGAGGCGCCCGACATGGCCGGGGTCTCGTCGCGTGAGCCGACCGCCACCCAGACGCCGAGGGCGGCGCTGCGGGTGGTGGGGATCGACTCGGTGAGAATGCGCAGACCAGAGGGCAGCACGGTGCGTTTCACGCCGTCCTGCAGGGTTTGGGTTTTCATCCGGTTGAGGGCGGTGGTGGGGCGGTCGGAAGGGGTGACAACGCGGGCCGGCCTTTCGGCCGGCCCGCGGTTGCTCGCTGTCATGCGTGGATCAGTTGCGGTCGCCGCTGGGACGCTGACGCCGGCGGCGGGGCTCGCCGCCACCCTCGCCACGGGGACCGCGGTCCTCGCGCTCGCGCGGCGGGCGGCCACCCTCGGCGCCCTCGCCACCGGAGGCGGCGGGAGCGTCCGCGGGCGCCTCGGCGCCCTCGGGACGGACCTTGTCCAGGTAGATCTTGCCGCGGTTGTCGATGTCCGCGATCGAGACCTCGACCTTGTCGCCGACGTTGAGGAAGTCCTCGACCTTGTCGACCCGCTTGCCGTCGCCCACCTTGGAGATGTGCAGCAGGCCGTCGCGGCCGGGCAGCAGCGAGATGAAGGCGCCGAACGCGGCCGTCTTCACCACCGTGCCGAGGAACTTGTCGCCGGCCTTCGGCATCGTCGGGTTGGCGATGGCGTTGATCCGCTCCACCGCGGCCTCGGCCGCCGGGCCGTTGGTCGCGCCGACGTAGATGGTGCCGTCGTCCTCGATCGAGATGTCGGCGCCGGTCTCGTCCTGGATCGCGTTGATCGTCTGGCCCTTCGGGCCGATGACCATGCCGATCTTGTCGACCGGGATCTTGACGCTGGTGACGCGCGGGGCGTACTCGCTCATCTCGGCCGGGCTGTTGATGGCCTCGTCCATGACGGCCAGGATCGTCGCCCGGGCGTCGTGCGCCTGCTGCAGGGCGGCGGCCAGCACGTCCGACGGGATGCCGTCGAGCTTGGTGTCGAGCTGCAGCGCGGTGACGAACTCCGGGGTGCCGGCGACCTTGAAGTCCATGTCGCCGAACGCGTCCTCGGCGCCCAGGATGTCGGTCAGCGTGACGTACTGGGTCTTGCCGTCGACCTCGTCGGAGATGAGGCCCATGGCGATGCCGGCGACGTGCGCCTTCAGCGGCACACCGGCGCTGAGCAGGGCCAGCGTCGAGGCGCAGACCGAGCCCATCGAGGTCGAGCCGTTGGAGCTCAGGGCCTCGGAGACCTGGCGGATCGCGTACGGGAACTCCTCGCGCGTCGGCAGCACCGGCACCAGGGCCCGCTCGGCCAGCGCGCCGTGACCGATCTCGCGCCGCTTCGGCGAACCGACCCGGCCGGTCTCACCGGTCGAGTACGGCGGGAAGTTGTAGTTGTGCATGTAGCGCTTGGACTTCTCGGGGGCGAGGGTGTCCAGCGACTGCTCCAGGCGGAGCATGTTCAGCGTGGTGACGCCCAGGATCTGGGTCTCGCCGCGCTCGAACAGCGCCGAGCCGTGCACCCGGGGCAGGACGCCGACCTCGGCGGTCAGCGGCCGGATGTCACGCGGGCCGCGGCCGTCCATGCGGACCTGGTCGCGCAGCACCCGGTTGCGCACCTCGGTCTTGGTGACCGAGCGGAACGCGGCGCTGATCTCCTTCTCGCGGCCCTCGAACTGACCGCCGACGGCCTCGACGACCTTGGCCTTGACGCGGTCCAGGGCCTCCTCGCGGTCCGCCTTCTGGACGATCTTCAGCGCCTCGGCGAGCTCGCCCTTGGCGGCGTCGGCGACGGCGGCGTAGACGTCGTCCTGGTAGTCCAGGAAGACCGGGAACTCCTGCACCGGCTTCGCGGCGACCTCGGCCAGCTCGCTCTGCGCGCGGCACAGCTCGCGGATGGCCGGCTTGGCGGCCTCGAGGCCGCTGGCCACGACCTCCTCGGTCGGCGCGACGGCGCCGGCCTGGATCAGCTTGATCGCGTGCGGGGTGGCCTCGGCCTCGACCATCATGATGGCCACATCGCCGTCGGCGAGCACGCGGCCCGCGACGACCATGTCGAAGGTGGCCCGCTCGAGCTCCTCCAGGGTCGGGAACGCGACCCACTGGCCCTCGACGTGCGCGACGCGCGTCGAGCCGACCGGGCCGCTGAACGGCAGGCCGGAGAGCTTGGTCGACATCGAGGCGCCGTTCATGGCGACGACGTCGTACGGGTGCTGCGGGTCGAGCGCGAGGACGGTCTCGACGACCTGGACCTCGTTGCGCAGGCCCTTGGTGAACGACGGGCGCAGCGGCCGGTCGATCAGGCGGCAGGTGAGGATGGCGTCCTCGCTGGGACGGCCCTCGCGCCGGAAGAACGAGCCGGGGATGCGGCCCACGGCGTACATGCGCTCCTCGACGTCGACCGTCAGCGGGAAGAAGTCGAAGTGCTCCTTCGGCTGCTTGCCGGCCGTGGTCGCCGAGAGCACGGTGGTCTCGCCCAGCTGGACGATGACCGAGCCGGCGGCCTGGCGGGCCAGCTTGCCGGTGGAGAAGGTCACCTCACGGGTCCCGAAGGAGCCGTTGTCGATGATCGCGGTGCGGGATTCGGTGCCGAGAGCCTTCTGCTCAGACATGTGGTGCGGTACTCCTTCGTCGAGGACCCGGCGGTTCACACAGCGCGGAAGAGGCTGGCCGGTCTTCGATCGAAGTGCCCGAGATTGTGATGCTCGGGAACCACTACCGAGGACCGGGGCCGGAGGCCTGGTGCCGCGCGGGTCCGTGGGTAGAGCTCGGGGGAGCGGCCAGACGGCCACTCCCCCGTCGAATCAGCGGCGCAGGCCGAGACGCTCGATCAGCGTCCGGTAGCGCGCGATGTCCTTCTTCTGGACGTAGTTCAGCAGGCGGCGGCGCCGGCCGACCAGCAGCAGCAGACCACGACGGCTGTGGTGGTCGTGCTTGTGCACCTTGAGGTGCTCGGTGAGGTCGGCGATCCGCTTGGTGAGCATCGCGACCTGCACCTCGGGCGAACCGGTGTCGCCTTCGAGGGTCGCGTACTCGGTCATGATCTTGGTCTTGGTCTCTTGGTCGAGCGCCATGTTCTCCGTGATTCTGTGTTGCCGATTCAAACGGTGTCCCGCCCGGGAACCGGGCGGGCTCGCGGCCCGCGGCGTCGGGCAGGCAGGCGAGTCCGGTCGTCGGAATAGCCGACGTCACGGCAAGCTTATCAGCAGCTTAGATCGGCGCCCCGCCGAGCACGCGCCGGGTCTGCTCGACGTCCTCGCGGATCTGCGCGACCAGCGGCTCGATGCCGGTGTAGACCCGCTGTTCGCGCAGGTGGGCCACGAAGTCGAGGCTGACCCGCTCGCCGTACAGGTCGCCGGCGAAGTCCAGCACGTAGGCCTCGACCCGGCGCTCCCGGCCGGAGAACGTGGGGTTCGTCCCGATCGACACCGAGGCCGGCTGCGGTCCGCCCTGCCGGCCGCCGCGCACGAGCCAGGCGGCGTAGACGCCGTCGGCCGGGATGGCCGCGTACCGGTGACACATGAGGTTCGCGGTCGGGAAGCCGATCTCGCGCCCGCGCTGGTCGCCGCGGACGACCACGCCGCCCAGGCGGTGCGGCCGGCCGAGCGCGGCGGCCGCGGCCGAGACGTCCCCGGCGTCGACGCAACTGCGGATGTACGTCGAGGAGTAGACCAGGCCCTCCTCGGCCACCAGCGGCGCCTCCTCGACCGTGAAGCCGAACGTGCGTCCCAGCCGGGTCAGCATGGCCAGGTCACCGGCCGCCTTGTGGCCGAAGCGGAAGTTGTCCCCCTCCACCACGACCGCGGCGTGCAGCGCGTCGACCAGCACGTCGTGCACGAAGGCCTCCGCGCTGAGCTGGGAGAAGGCGGGGGTGAAGGGCACCACGCAGAGGGCGTCGACGCCCAGCTGCTCGATCAGCTCGGCCTTGCGGACCGGCTCGGTCAGCACGGCCGGGTGCGAGCCGGGCCGGACCACCTCGGCGGGGTGCGGGTCGAAGGTCACCACGACCGAGTGCAGGCCGAGGTCACGGGCCCGCTTCACGGCGTGCCCGATGATCGCCTGATGGCCGCGGTGCACGCCGTCGAAGACGCCGATGGTGACCACCGACCGCCCGAACCCGCCCGGTACGGCTTCGTATCCGCGCCACCGCTGCATTCCACGCCCTTCCTGGAGAACCCGGGGGTAAGCGTATCGGTCTCCACGACTGCCTCAAACGCTACAGTTGATCCCGATATGCGTGCTGACTGGAGCGACCTTGTCCTGCTCGCGGCCGAGTTCACCTTCGCCGTGCTCTTCCTGCGCGCCTTGATCGGCTACCTGCGCCGCCGCGACCCCTTGCAGCGCGACGTCACGCTCGTGTTCGCGCCGTGCACGGTGCTGTTCTGCGCCGACGTGGCCCGCCGGCTCCACGAGGGCCCCCTGCCCGCGTGGGTGAGTGTCATCACGCTCACCGCGCTGCTGGCTCAGCCGTACCTCACCGTCCGGCTCGCCGCCCGGCTGCGCTCGGTCCCCCGCTGGCTGCAGCGGGGCGTCCTGCTCGTGCTGGGCACGGTCGCCGTCTGGCTGGCGTTCGAGCCCTGGCCGCTGCACCCGGTCCAGCTGTCCGCCGCGGTGACGGCGTTCCTGACGGCGGAGCTGATCGCCGCGGCGCTGCTGTTCGGCAAGGCCCGCACCCGGACCGGCGCCAACCGGGCCCGGCTGATGATCGCGGCCGGCGCGACCGGCGCGTTCGGCCTGATGATCGTGCTGATCGGCATCGGCGCGGTGCCCGGCACCAGCCCGGCGTTCGACACCGCCAACCGGGTGCTGGCCATGATCAGCGGGCTCGGCTACCTGGCCGCCTTCGTGCCGCCGCGCGGGCTGCGCCGGATCTTCGCGGCGTCCGCCGCCCAGTCGGTCACCGAGCGGCTGCTGCGGGCCCCGGCCGAGTCCGCCGAGCAGGTCTGGCAGATCTACGCCGACATCATGCGGGAGCAGACCGGCACCGACGCGGTGGCGGTGCTGATGCCCCGGGCCGACGGCATGCTGGCCCCGGCCGCGTACGCCGGTCCCCCGGTGACCACCCCCGACCAGCTCGGCTTCGCCGACATCACGGCGCTGATCCGGGCCGGCCAGCCCGCCCGGCTGCGGGACAGCGACGCGGCGCTGGTCGCCCACTACGGCGACGATCTCGGCGACGACTTCGTGACCGTGGTGAGCATGCCCGTGCCGCCGGACGCCGAGGGCGCGGTGCTGCTGTTCAACCGGCACCGCAGCCTGTTCAGCGACGACGACCTGCGGCTGCTGGCCGCGCTCGGCGGCCAGGCCGGCATCCTGGCCGAACGCCAGGCCGTCACCGCCGCCGGCCGCCGGCTGACCGCCGAGCTCAGCGAGTCGGTCGAGGCGCTGACCCGGGCCAGCCAGGCGAAGAGCTCGTTCCTGGCCAACATGAGCCACGAGCTGCGCACGCCGCTCAACGCGATCATCGGCTTCAGCGACCTGATGCGCCTCGAGGAGCCCGACGGCGACCGGCGCCGGGTGCCCGCCGAGTGGGTCGACCACATCCACACCAGCGGCCGGCACCTGCTCGGCCTGATCAACGACATCCTCGACCTGGCCAAGGTGGAGGCCGGGCGCCTCGACCTGCGGCTGGCCCCGCTGCGGGTCGACACCGCCGTCGCCGAGTTGCTGACCGGCCTGTCGCCGCTGCTGACCACCAAGCACCTCGCCGTCACCACCGAGCTGGCCGAGACCACCGCGCTCGCGGACCGGGTCCGGTTCCGGCAGATCGTCGAGAACCTGCTCTCCAACGCGATCAAGTTCACCCCCGAGGGCGGCTCGATCACGGTCACGGCCGCCCCGGCCGGCGAGCTGGTCGAGGTCACCGTGGCCGACACCGGCGTCGGCATCGCGGCGGCCGACCTGGACCGCGTCTTCGAGGAGTTCCAGCAGGTCGGCGACGCGGACCGGCAGCGCGCCGGCACCGGCCTGGGGCTCGCCCTGACCCGGCGGCTGGTGCACGCGCACGACGGCGAGATCACCGTGGTGTCGGCGCCGGGCCGGGGCAGCGCCTTCACCGTGCGGCTGCCCGCCGCGCCGGTCCTGCAGCTCGACCACGGCCCGGCCGGCGGCGCCCGGGTGCTGCTGGTCGAGGACGACCCGCAGTCCGCGGAGCTGCTCAGCACCCAGCTCGCCGGCGCGGGCTACCACGTCGAGGTGGCCGGCACCGGCGAGGCCGGCCTGGCCGCCGCGGGCGCGCACCCGCCCGACGCGATCGTGCTCGACGTCGCCCTGCCCGGCATCGACGGCTTCGAGGTCCTCCGCCGGCTCAAGGCCGACGCGCGGCTCACCGACATCCCCGTCTTCTTCGCCACCATCATCGACGAGCGGCAGGCCGGGCTGGCCCTGGGCGCGGACGACTACTTCGTCAAGCCGGTCGACCAGGCCGCCCTGCTCGGCGCGCTGGCCCGCCGGATCGCGCACCGGCCGGTCCCCCGGGTGCTGGTGGTCGACCACGACGACGACGTCCGGCACGCGATCGAGGACGGCCTGCGGGCGGGCGGCGCCGACGTGGTCGCCTGCGCCGACGGCCGCGACGGCCTGGTCCTGAGCCGGGAGAGCCACTTCGACCTGATCGTCTGCGACATGCACTCGGCCGAGGTGGACGGGCTGAGCATGCTGGCCGCGATCGAGCAGGACCCGGCCACCCGGCACACCCCCGTGCTCGGGCTGACCGGGGTGGCCGGCCCGGAGCGGCGGGCCGGCACGGCCGCCCCCCTGGTCGCGACGGCGCTGGCCGGCGGCGTGCTGGCGACCGCGATGGCGGGCCGGGCCGGCTGGGAGACCCTCGCGCCGCTGCTGGCCGGATCCGCGACCGCCGGACCGGACGAGAGGGAGAACCCGTGACGGCCGAGAACCCGCGCATCCTGCTGGTGGAGGACGAGGAACTGAACCGCACCCTGGTCAAGGCCGTCCTCTCCCGGGCCCAAATCGCGGCCGTCCGCGGCGCCGAGGTGCTGGACGCGTCGACGCTGGCCGGCGCCCGCGCGCAGCTCGACGCCGAGGACATCGACCTGATCCTGCTCGACATGAACCTGCCCGACGGCAACGGGCTCACGCTGGCCGGCGAGCTCGCGGCCGGCCGGATCGGCGGGGGCCGCCCCCGGCCGACCGTCGTCGCGGTCACCGCGAGCGTGCTGCCGCAGGACCGCGAGGCGGCGCTGGCGGCGGGGTGCGACGGCTTCCTGGACAAGCCGTACGCGGCGGCGGACCTGGTCGCGACGGTCGCCGACCACCTGGCTCGCCGCGCCGGCGCGGCGAGCTAAGTGGTCTAGGCGGGGGCCAGCACGATCTCGGCGCGGGCCCGGCCGTCGCGCTCGGAGACGATCGCGAGCACCTCGCCGGTGGGGCCGAAGACCGCGTACGGTCCCTCGATGCCGACCGGCGGCAGCGGCCCGCCGTGGCTGAGCACCCGGGTCTCCTCCGCGTCGGCCTCGCGCTGCGGGAAGGCCCGCCGGGCCGCCGCGGCGATCGGCAGCGAGATCACGTCGGGCGCGCGTTCCTCGAGCTCGGAGAGGGTGGACGCCTCGGCCAGCGTGAGGTCGCCGACGGCCGTGCGGCGCAGCGCGGTCAGGTGCCCGCCGACGCCGAGGGTGCGCCCCAGGTCCCGCGCGATGGCCCGGATGTACGTGCCGCTGGAACAGGTCACGTCGACATCCACGTCGACGAAGTCGCCGTCGGCCGGGCGCCGCACGGCCAGCACCTCCAGCCGGGAGACGGTGACCCGGCGGGCGGCCAGCTCGACCTGCTCGCCGTCGCGTACCCGCTTGTAGGCGCGCTGGCCGTTGACCTTGATGGCGCTGACCGCGCTCGGCACCTGCTCGATCTCGCCGGTCTGGGCGGCCAGCCCGGCCCTGATCGCCTCCTCGGTGACACCGCCGGCGGGCACGGTGGCGGTGACCTCGCCCTCGGCGTCGTCGGTCACCGTGGTCTGGCCGAGCCGGATGGTGGCGGTGTAGCTCTTGCCGGAACCGATCACGTACGTCAGCAGCCGGGTGGCCTTGTTGACCCCGATGATCAGCACGCCGGTGGCCATCGGGTCGAGGGTGCCGCCGTGCCCCACCCGTCGGGTCCGGGCCAGCCTCCTGATCCGGGCGACCACGTCGTGGGAGGTCATCCCGGCCGGCTTGTCCACAACGATGAGCCCGTCCACGTTCACGGGCACCAGCCAACCAGACCGCCCGGGAGCCGGGTCAGGCCGGGGTGAGGTTGCCGGCCACCCGCTCGAGCAGGGTGATCAGCGTGCGGTAGTCCTGCGCCGACAGGCCCTCGGTGACCCGGGCGCGGAACGCCTCGACCTGCTCGGCCAGCCGGTCGTGGGCCGCGCGCCCGGCCGGGGTGAGCGTCACCGTGCCGGCGGTCTCGGCCGCCCAGCCGCGGTCGACGAGATCGTCGACCTGGGGGCGCACGGTCGGCGCGAACGGAGCCAGCGCCGCGTCCAGCTCCGTCCCGGCGACGGCCGGCCGCTGCGCGAGGGTGGTCAGGACCTGCCAGTGCCGCCGGGTGACGCCCTCGGCCGCCAGCACCCGACCGAACTCCGCCTCGACCCGGCGGTCGATCTCCTTGATCCAGTACCCCAGCGGTCGCATCGCCGGCCCCCATTAGATGTCATCGTACATATAGTTGTACGGTAACATCCATGGAGCCGGAAGACATCCTGGTGACCGTCGAGCGGGCGATGATCGCCATTCGCCGCAGCCAGAGCCGGCGGGCCCTGAGCCGGCTCGTGCCGCAGGCGGACCAGGTGATCTTCGGCGTGCTGGACGCGCTGGAGGAGCTGGGCCGCCCGGCCACGGTGGGTGACGTGGCGGCCGCCTTGGGCGTCGATCAGCCGCGGGCCAGCCGGCTCGTGGCCCGCGCGGTGGAGCAGGGCCTCGTGGTCCGCCGGGCCGATCAGCGGGACGGCCGCCGGACGCTGCTCGCCCTGACCGAGCCGGGACGGTCCCACCTCGCGAGCGCCCACCGCACCCGGCAGCAGGTCTTCGCCGGGGCCATGGCCGACTGGCCGGCGGCGGACCGGGCGACCTTCGCCCGGCTGCTCAGCTCGTTCACCACCGCGCTCGGCGCCCGCACCGAGCGCGGGCCTACCGGGTGACCCCGAGCACCGCCCACCGCGCGTTCCGCCACCGCACCAGCAGGAACGCCAGCCGGATGAGCATGAACAACGCCAGCCCGAACCAGACCCCGGACAGACCCCAGTCCAGCGCGAAGGCTAGCCAGATGGCCGGCAGGAAGCCCAGCAGCGCCGCCGCCAGCGTCATCGTGCGCAGGTAGCCCACGTCCCCGGCGCCGATCAGCACGCCGTCGAGCGCGTAGACCACCCCGGCGAACGGCAGCATCCCCACGAACCAGGGCCAGACGTTCGCCGCCTGCTCGTGCACCGCCCGGTCGCCGGTGAACCAGCCGGGCACCACCCCGGCCCCCGCCGCCGCCAGCACCGCGAAGCCGACACCGGCCACCGCGCCGACCGCGGTGACCCGCCGGGCCACCGCCCGCGCCGCGGTGTCGTCACCCGCGCCCAGGGCCGCCCCGACCAGGGACTGCGCCGCGATGGCCACCGCGTCCAGGGCCAGGGCGCAGAAGAACCAGAGCTGCAGGCCGATCTGGTGGGCGCCGACGGCCGCCACGCCGAACCGGGCCGCCACGGCGGTCGCCGACAGCCAGCAGGCCTGGAACGCGGCGCCGCGGATCAGCAGGTCCCGGCCCAGCACCAGCTGGCGGACGATCACCGCCGGGCTGGGCCGCAGCGGCGCCCGTTCGCGGATCACCGCCCACAGGAACAGGCCGCCGGTGGCCGACTGGGCGACCACGTTGGCCACGGCCGAGCCGGTCAGGCCCCAGCCCGCCGGGTAGACCAGCACCGGGCACAGCACCGCGGAGAGCACGTTGGCGCCGAGCACGTACAGCAGCGGGCGGCGGGTGTCCTGGACCCCGCGCATCCAGCCGTTGCCGGCCGCGGCCAGCAGCAGGCCGGGGACGCCGAGGGACGCGATGCGCAGCCAGCCCGCGGCGGCCTCGGCGGCCGCGGGGTCGGCGGCGAGGGCCCGGGTGACGGGCGCGGCGAAGAGCTGGGCGAGCAGCACGAGCAGGGCGCCGGTGGCCAGCGCCAGCCAGGAGGCCTGGACACCCTCGGCGACGGCGGCGGTACGGTCACCCGCGCCGAACCTGCGGGCGGCGCGGCCGGTCGTGCCGTACGCCATCAGCGTGCCGAACCAGACCGCCACCGACATCACGGTGCCGCCGACGGCCACCGCCGCGAGCTCCACGCGGCCGAGATGGCCCACCACGGCGGTGTCCACCAGCACGTACAGCGGCTCGGCGGCCAGCACGACCAGGGCGGGCAGGGCCAGCGCGGCGATGCGCCGGGTGAGGGTGCGGGGCTCCACGGCGGGCGGGCTCATGAACAGTCATGATGCCCGCCGCGCCGTAAGGGGCGCAACGCGCCCAGGCCAGTTACTGGCGCGTGTCCAGCGACGTCTGCAGCGCGCGGCGGGCCTGCTCGCGGGCGTCGTCGGAGGGCTGGGGCTTGGGCTTGGCAGCCATGATCGTGGTCCTTCCACGGCGGGACGGGTGCGGACACCCACTGATCGATCGAGCGGCGTGTCGCGAGGGGCCGGTCCGGGATCGCCGGACGGGTGGCGGGGCGACACAGCCCGGGATGGTGGACCCGGGTGGCTCGAGGCTGCTGCGGCGGTCGGTGGTAGCGCCCGTGCAGAAACCAAATCACCGTTAACTCAAACTATCGTTCAGTCCCGCTGTCTGCTCATCGTGTCCCGCACTACGGGACACGGATCAACGACAAAGGGCCGGCCCGCAGGCCGGCCCCGTCGTAGCGGCGATCACCCGATGAGGTGCCGGGGCAGCTCGTCACGAACCGCCGTGACCACCTCACCGGGCGCGCCGTACCCGGTGAAGCCCGCGGCCAGCCGGTGCCCGCCGCCGCCCAGCGCGACCGCCACGGCGCTCACGTCGACCGCGCCCTTGCTGCGCAGCGACACCGCCCACTCGCGCTCGGCCAGCTGCTTGACCACCACGGACACGTCGACCTCGGCCACACACCGCACCGGGTCGATCAGCGCGTCCAGCACGTACGGCCGCTGCCCGTGCCGCTCGAGGTCCTCCAGGGTCGCGTACGTCCACACCATCCCGTGCCCGCCCGCCGCCGTGGGATCGAGCTGGGCCCGGCCCAGCACGTCGGCCGAGAGTTTCATCGCGCCGAACGGGCGGCTGTCGAAGACCCGGCGGGAGATGTCCCCCGGGCGCAGGCCGGTGGCGATCAGCCGGGCGGCCATCTCGTGCACCCGGGGCGTGGTCATGTCGAACCGGAACGAGCCGGTGTCCGTGGCCAGCGCCACGTACAGGCACTCCGCGATCTCCACGTCCAGCGGCACGTCCAGCCGGTTCAGCAGCTCCTCGGCGACCACCGCGGTGGCGGCCGCGCCCGGGTCGACCAGGTTGACACCCGCGAAGCCGGTGTGGGAGGCGTGGTGGTCCAGCGACACCGTGGCCCGCGCGCGGGGCAGCCGGTCGGCCAGCGCCCCGAGCCGGGACTCGGCGGCCACGTCGAAGACGATCACCAGGTCGGGCCGGGGCTCCGCCTGCTCCTCGCCGACCAGCAGGTCGAGGCCGGGCAGCTCGGCGAACGGCTCCGGGATCTCGAACGGGCCGGGGAAGGTCGCCTGCACCTGGGACACCCCGAGCCGGCGCAGCCCCAGGCCGAAGCCGAGCATGCTGCCGAGGGCGTCGCCGTCGGGGCTGACATGGCAGATCAGCAGCACCCGGCCGGCCGGCGCCAGCTGGAGGATCGCCGCGACCGCCGCCGGGAAGTCGGCGGTCGCGGGCGGGTCCGCCGACACGGTGACCGCCTCGGTCACCCCTGGTCCTCGCGGGCGCCGACCCGCTCGTCGACGTCCTCGTCGTCCTCGTCGTCGGCCTTGTACGGGTCCGGGTCGCCGGCGTACTGCTTGCCGGCGGCCAGCCGCTGCACCTCGGCGTCGCGGTGCCGGGCCGCGGCCAGCAGCTCGTCGATCTCCTTGGCGTGGTCCAGGACGTTGTCCAGGACGAACGCGAGGCTCGGCGAGTGCCGCAGGCCCAGCGCGTGCCCGACCCGGGTGCGCAGCATGCCCTTGGCGCTCTCCAGCGCCGCCGCGGTGGCCGCCTGCTCGGTCTGGTCGCCCAGAACGGTGTAGTACACGTGGGCGTCGCGCAGGTCACCCGTGATCCGGGCGTCCGTCACCGTCACCATGCCGAGCCGGGGATCCTTGATCTCTCGCACCAGCGATGCCACCAGCTCGCGGATGCGCTCCGCGTGCCGACGCGTCTTGGCTGGGTCCGACATATCGCCCACCTCCGACAACCGAGCCTCCGGGGCGAACCACCCCGTCCAACGCCTGAAGCCTACCCATGACCGCCCGGGCCCGAACGTCCCGCCGGTCCGTCGCCGGCCGCGGCCATGACCAGGCCGGATCAGTCGTCGTCGCCGTGCAGCCGGCGCTTCACCGAGAGAAGTTCGATCTCCGGCCGGCCGGCCATCTGGTGCTCGCACGTGTCGATCACCGCGCGCGCCTGGGCGGGCTCGGCGGCCACCACGGCCACCCCGATCCTGGCCCGGCCGTGCAGGTCGTGATCGCCCACCTCGGCCACGCTGACCTCGTACTTGCGCAGCATCGCGATGATCGGGCGGACGTAGGAACGCTTCTGCTTGAGCGAGCGGGAGTCGCCGGGCAGCAGCAGGTCGAAGAGTGCGGTCTCGATATACATCAGCGGGAAAGACTACGCGGGCGGGCGCCGCGGGTCAGCTCGATTTCCGGGCCACCACGACATCGCGCTCGATGCCCTGGTCCACCCGGTGGCTCAGGTCCTCGTACGGCACCAGCGCCAGGCCGTTGGCGACCAGGATGTCCTCGGCCAGCTCCCGCCGGGCCACCTTGGTGTTCCAGGACAGGCCGATGGCGCCGCCGGGGCGCAGCAGGTGCACCCACTGCGGCACGGCCCGCTCCAGCAGGTCCAGCGGCCGGCGGGACATGCCGCCCTCGTCCTCGTAGCTGGCGTGCGCGACCCCGTACGGCAGGTCGACCACCAGCACGTCCACGCAGTTGGCCCGGAGCAGGCCGTCGAGCTGGGTGGTGTCGGCGTTGAGCATCGTCACCTTCTGCACCGCGCCGGCCTTGTGGTCCTCCTTGCTCGCCGCCAGGGTGATCTCCAGCCGGCGGGCCGCCTTCCGGCCCTGCCGGCGGACCGGGTTGAGCTCGGCGGTGTGCTTGAGGCGCTTGCGCTTGAGCCAGGTCTGCAGGAACAGCTTGTACGCCTCGACGTCCTTGCCGTCCAGCTCGACCCCGACCGCGTCGTAGCCGTACATCAGCGCCTGGTTGAGCGTGGTGCCGCGGCCGGCCAGGAAGTCGCCGACGATCACCGGGCCGTCGAGCATCCGGCGGGCCGAGCCGGAGGCCAGCAGCGTCAGGTTGAGCAGCAGCTTGGTGAACTGCTCGTTGGTCTTGCCGGCGTACTTGGGGATGGTGATCAGGTCGCTGTCGTAGCGGGCCAGCGGGGTCAGCTCCAGCGGCCGCAGCAGCTCCTCGCCCTCGCGCTCGAACAGGGCGTAGGCCGCCGACATGTTCGACAGGTAGGCGACGTCCCGGGGCTGCAGGTCCGCGGTGAAGGTCAGGTACTCGACCCCGCCGATCCGGGTCGCGTCGACGTCCGCCACCTCCGAGGACAGCACCTTGCGGAAGGCGGCCAGCTCGGCGCGGGACAGACGGCCCGCCTGATCGGCGTAGACGCGGTTGGCGGAGGGCGCGAGGAGCAGGGCGTAGCGAGACATTCCAGTAGTAAAGACAACGGCCCCCGGCGCCTGAGCGCCGGGGGCCGTCAACCGTGGACTGTTACGCCCGCGGCTTCTCCCGCATCTCGAACGTCTCGATCACGTCGCCGGTCTGCGGCGAGCCGAAACCGGACAGGGTCAGACCGCACTCGAAGCCCTCGCGGACCTCGGTGGCGTCGTCCTTGAACCGCTTCAGCGAGCTGATCGTGACGTTGTCCGCCACCACGGTGCCGTCGCGCAGGATGCGCGCCTTGGCGTTGCGGCGGATGAGGCCCGAGCGGACCACACAGCCGGCGATGAGGCCGATCTTGGACGAGCGGAACACCTCGCGGATCTCCGCCGTGCCCTGCTCGACCTCCTCGAACTCCGGCTTGAGCAGGCCCTTGAGCGCCGCCTCGATCTCCTCGATGGCCTGGTAGATCACGCTGTAGTAGCGGATCTCCACGCCGGCGCGGTCGGCCATCTCCTTGACCTTGTTGCTGGCCCGGACATTGAAGCCGATGATCGTGGCGGTCTGGTCCGAGGACGCCGACGCCAGGTTGACGTCGCTCTCGGTGATCGCACCGACGCCGCGGTGGATGACCTTGAGCTGCACCTCGTCCGGAATCTCGATCTTGAACAGCGCGTCCTCGAGCGCCTCGACCGAACCCGAGCCGTCGCCCTTGAGCACCAGGGTGAGCGAGGTCTTCTCGCCCTCCTTGAGCTGCTCCATGAGCGTCTCGAGCGTGGCCTTGCCCTTCGAGTTCGCGAAGCTCGCCGCACGGCGGCGAGCCTGCCGCTGCTCGGCGATCTGCCGGACCGTGCGGTCGTCCTCGGCGGCGAGGAACGTGTCGCCCGCGCCGGGCACCGAGGTCAGACCCAGGACGAGCACCGGCCGGGCCGGACCCGCCTCGGTGACCTGCTGGCCGTTCTCGTCGAGCATGGCCCGGACGCGACCGTGCGCGCCACCCGCCACGATCGAGTCGCCGGCCCGCAGCGTGCCCCGCTGCACCAGCACCGTGGCCACCGCGCCCCGGCCCTTGTCCAGGTGGGCCTCGACCGCGACACCCTGCGCCGGCCCGTCGATCGGAGCGGTGAGCTCCAGCGACGCGTCGGCGGTCAGCAGCACGGCCTCGAGCAGGTCGTCGATGCCGAGACCCGGCTTGGCGGCCACGTTGACGAACATCGTGTCGCCGCCGTACTCCTCGGCGAGCAGGCCGTAGTCCGTCAGCTGCTGGCGGACCTTGTCCGGGTTGGCGTCCGGCTTGTCGACCTTGTTGACCGCGACCACGATCGGCACCTCGGCCGCCTTGGCGTGGTTCAACGCCTCGACCGTCTGCGGCATGACGCCGTCGTCGGCCGCGACCACCAGGATCACGATGTCGGTCACCTGGGCGCCACGGGCACGCATGGCGGTGAACGCCTCGTGGCCCGGGGTGTCGATGAAGGTGATCGCGCGCTCTTCACCCTGGTGCGGGACGACGACCTGGTAGGCGCCGATGTGCTGGGTGATGCCACCCGCCTCGCCGGCGACCACGTTGGTCTTGCGGATCGCGTCGAGCAGCTTCGTCTTGCCGTGGTCGACGTGACCCATGACGGTCACGACCGGCGGCCGGGTGACGAGGCGGTCCTCGGCGATCTCGGCGTCGAGGTCGATGTTGAACCGCGACAGCAGCTCGCGGTCCTCGTCCTCGGGGCTGACGATCTGCACGTCGAAGCCCAGGTGCTCGCCGAGCAGCAGCAACGTGTCGTCGGAGCACGACTGCGTCGCCGTCACCATCTCGCCCAGGTTGAACATCTCCTGGACCAGCGAACCGGGGTTGGCATTGATCTTGTCGGCGAAGTCGGAGAGGGACGCGCCACGCGACAGCCGGACCTCCTGGCCCGAGCCGCGGGGAGCACCCGACGACATCTGCGGAGCCGACAGGTTGTCGAACTCCTGACGCCGCTGCTTCTTCGACTTGCGGCCCCGCGTGGGCCGGCCACCCGGACGCCCGAAGGCACCCGCGGCGCCGCCGCCACGACCGCGACCGCCACCACCCGGACGACCGGGGGCACCGCCGACGGGACCGCCGCCACCGGGGCGGAAGCCGCCACCGGCACCAGCACCGCCGCCGCCACCGGGGCCACCGCGGTAGCCACCGCCGCCACCAGCGCCGGCACCGCCACCGCGGTAACCGCCGCCACCAGCGCCGGCGCCGCCACCGGGACGGAAACCGCCACCGGCGCCGCCACCCGGACCGCCACGACCGCCACCGGGACCGCCGGGACGGCCGGCGCCACCGCCGGGACCGCCACGACCGGCGCCGGGACCGGCGGGACGCTGCGAGGGCATGGACGCGGGACTGGGCCGCGGCGGCATCGAGGCCGGGCTCGGCCGCGGCGGCATGCCCGGCTGGTTGGGCCGGGGCATCGCCGACGGAGTCGGCCGCTGGGCGCCACCGGAGACGCCGAACGGGTTGTTACCGGGACCGCGCGCCGGCGGGCGCGGCGAGCCGCCCGGGCCGGGACGGCCGGTAGTGGGCGCGCCCGGGGCTCCGGGACGCGTTGCGGCGGGAGAGCCGGGACGCGGCGGCACCGTGCCCGGGCCCGGGGGCCGCGGACGGGTGGCGCCGTCGGCCGGAGGCTGCTGCGCCCGGCGCTCGGCGTCCCGCGTGCGGGCCGCCTGGGCAGCCTTGACGGCGGCCTCCTGCTCGGCCTTCAGCGCCGAGGCGCGTGCCTCGGCGGCCGCCACCTCGATGTCATGGGCACTCGCCGGCTTGGCGACCGGACCGGGCACCGGGCCCGGACGGCCGGGGACCGGCGGCTTGGGTCGCAGCTGGGGGCCGGGTGACGGCGCCGAGGACGTGGGGGCGCTGGTGGGCGCTCCCGCGGTCGGCGCGGCCGGACGGCGCGGAGGCTGCGGCCGCATGGCCGATGGGTTGGCCCGGGGGGCGCTGGGCGCGCTCGGGGCGCTCGGCGCGGCGGGTGCGGGAGCCGCCGGAGCGGCACCACCCGGAGCGTCGAGGGCACCACGAAGTCGCCGGGCCACCGGGGCCTCGACCGTGCTGGATGCGGATTTGACGAACTCGCCCATCTCCTTGAGCTTGGCGAGAACGGTCTTGCTGTCGACCCCGAGCTCTTTGGCGAGCTCGTGAACGCGGGCCTTGCCTGGCACTGCACTCCTCATCTCGAGGTCGTACGAGCAGCGCCCGCCGACCTCACTCGTGCACTAGAAGCCTGGTCATTTCAGGGACTTCATCGTGTGCTCATCTGGGTCGTCCTACCTTGCTGGACATGGACGGGACGCCTACGTCTCGTCATCGGTGGTTCCGGACGGCACGGTGACCGCTCGGATGTGCTCGGCAAGCAAGCCGGTGTCAGCAACACCGGTGAGTCGCAGCGCACGCCCGAAGGCGCGACGCCGCTCCGCCTGCGCGAAGCAGGCCGGATCAGGATGCACATGTGCTCCCCGGCCCGGCAGCCGGCGGTCCGGATCGGGCTGGAGCCGGAGTTGACCTCCCGCTCCGACCGCGACGAACCGCAGTAATTCGGAGGCCGGCACGCGTGAGCGACAGCCAACACAGGTGCGTGTCGGACCGGCCACCCGAAAGTCTACCCCGCGTGCTCCGTACGCGCGTATCCGGTCAGCTTCCGGTCTCGGCGGCATCGCGCTCAGGGGCCGGATCCGGCTGCTCGTTGTCCGGGCGGATGTCGATGCGCCAGCCGGTCAGCCGGGCCGCCAGGCGGGCGTTCTGCCCCTCCCGGCCGATCGCCAGCGACAGCTGGAAGTCCGGCACGGTCACCCGGGCGGTGCGGGTGGCCGCATCGACCACCTCGACCCGCAGGGCCTTGGCCGGGGACAACGCGTTCCCCACGAACTGGGCCGGGTCGTCGGAGTAGTCGATGATGTCGATCTTCTCGCCGTGCAGCTCGCTCATCACGGCCCGCACGCGCTGACCCATCGGGCCGATGCAGGCGCCCTTGGCGTTGACCCCCTGCACCCGGGAGTGCACCGCGATCTTCGAACGGTGACCTGCCTCACGGGCGATGGCGGCGATCTCCACGGTGCCGTCGGCGATCTCCGGCACCTCCAGCGCGAACAGCTTCTTGACCAGCGCCGGATGGGTCCGCGACAGGGTGATCTGCGGCCCGCGGAAGCCCTTGGCCACGTGCACCACGACGCAGCGGATCCGCGACCCGTGCTCGTACGTCTCGCCCGGCACTTGCTCGGCCTGCGGCAGCACCGCCTCGAGCTTGCCGAGGTCGACGATCACGATGCCCTTCTCGGCGCGCGCCGCGTCGGCCTGCACGATGCCCGTGACCAGGTCACCGTCGCGGCCCGCGTACTCGCCGAAGTGCACCTCGTCGGTGGCCTCGCGCAGCCGCTGGAGGATCACCTGCTTGGCGGTCATCGCGGCGATCCGGCCGAAGTCGTGCGGGGTGTCGTCCCACTCCCGGACGATCGTCCCGTCCGCGTCCAGCTCCTGGGCGAAGACCTGGGCCGAGCCGGTCTTGCGGTCGATCTCCACCCGGGCGTGGCCCTCGGCCCCGTCCGTGTGCCGGTACGCGGTCAGCAGCGCCGTCTCGATCGCCGCGAGGATCGTGTCGAACGGGATCTCCCGCTCGCGCTCCAGGGCGCGCAGCGCCGCGAGGTCGATGTTCATCTGTCCTCGCCCTCCCCATCCTCGTCATCGGTTTCTTCATCGTCGTCGTCCTCGTCGCCCGCGTCGGGCTCGTCGGGGAAGACGGCCTCGTCCAGCCGCTTGAACTCGATCTGGACCTTGCCCGGCCCCAGCTCGGGGTACGGGACCTCCCGGCTCGTGCCGTCGACGTCGAGCACCACGCCGGTCTCGTCGGCCGCCGTGACCCGCCCGGTCAGCGACCGACCGGCGACGGTGACCGTGACCAGCCGGCTGACGTTGCGCCGCCAGTGCCGGGGCAGGGTCAGCGGGCGGTCCACGCCGGGCGAGCCGACCTCGAGCTGATACTCGCCCGCCAGCACCTCGCCCTGGGACTCCTCCGCCGTGTCGAGCGCCGCCGAGATCTCCCGGGAGACGACCGCCACGTCGTCGAGGCTGATGCCCCCGTCCGCGTCGACCAGCACCCGCAGCACGTGCCGGCGGCCCGCGCGGGACAGGGCGACGTCCTCGAGGTCGAACCCCGCGGCCACCACGACCGGCTCGATCACCGCGCGCACGCGGGACCTCGCGGCCACCAGGTCGATGCGCGGAGCAGCGGGCTGACGCGTCTCCTCGGCGGCCTCTCGGCCCCGGCCGGCGCCGGGGCGGCGGCTCGCCGGCCGGGCTCCGCCGCGACCACGCTGCGTCATGGGGCCCAACCCTTCTGCTCGAATGCGGCCCGCGGCAGGTGCTCCGCGCGCCGTTCGCCGGCAACACCGGCATGCCACCGGGGCGGAAATCCCCGGCGGCTGATGCAGAGCGTAACGCGCCGGGGGCGGCGACCGGCCGCCGCCGCTCCGATTCCGGATCCGGCCCAGGTCAACGACGCGCACGCCGGAGCCCGGGTCCCGGGTGTCGATCTCCGGTGCGGCGGCGCGCCCGCCCCGGCGCCGAGCGGGGCAGGCCCGGCCTGGCCCCGATGGTGTTGACTGACCGCGTGAAAAGACGTCACCTGATCGGCGTGGCCGCCGGTGGGGCGCTGAGCGCGACGGCACTGGGGGGCTGCGGGCTCTTCGACGGCGATCCGGAGCCCGCCCCGCCTCCCGACGCCCTGCAGCCCCTGCTCGACGAGGCCCTGACGCTGGCGGCGGCGTACGACCGGGCGGCGCTGGCCGAGCCCGGGCTGGCCGAGCGGCTGGCCCCACTGGCCGACGACCACCGGGTCCACGCCGCCGAGCTGTCCCGGGTGATCGGCCGGCCGGTCGCGTCCGGGGCGCCCGCCTCCGGCGCGCCGAGCGGAGGCGCGGCGGAGTCGGTGGCCACGCTGCGCAAGGCCGAGCAGGCGGCGCAGAAGACGGCGGCCGCGGCCTGCCGGACGGCGCCGGCCGACCGGGCCGGGCTGACCGGTTCCATCGCCGCCGCGCGGGCCGCGCACGCGGAGGCCCTGCGATGAGCGAGCCCACCTCCCCCACCGCCACGCCCGCGGCGGTGAAGCGCGGCAACGCGCCGCAGGCGTCCACCCCCGTCCAGCGCGACAACGCGCCCCGGTGGCCCACGAAGAGCAAACACCGCAACGCGCCACCGGCGGCGGCGCACCCGGCGGGGCCGGCATGAGCGCGCAGCTCGCGGCCGCGCTGGCGGCCGAGGAGGCGGCGATCTACGCCTACGGCGTGCTCGGGGTGAAGCTGACCGGCGCGGGCGACCGCGCCGAGGCCCGGGCCGCCGAGGCCGTCCACCGGGCCCGCCGCGACGTGCTGGTCAGCCGGCTGGCCGCGCTGCAGGCCAGCACCGCGCCGGCCCCGGCCGGGTACACGCTGCCGTTCGAGGTGACCGACCGGGCGAGTGCGATCAAGCTCGCCGCCCAGGTCGAGGACGGGGTCGCGCAGGCCTGGCGCGCCGTGCTCCCGGTGACCACCGGGGCGGACCGGGCGACCGGCCTGAACGCGCTGGTCGACGCCGCGGTCCGGGCGACCCGGTGGCGGCGCCTCGGCGCGCTCACCCCGGCGACGATGCCCTGGCCCGGCCGCGCCTGAGCGGACTATCGGGCCCGCCCGGGCCGGCGGCATCCGAGGACCTTTCACCCAAGGCCGCGATGCCCGACAATGACGCGGTGTCACAGGACGAGTACGACCTGGCCAATCCCCGCTGGCACCTGGCCACCCGGCTGCGCGACGTCATCCTGCGGCGCTGGTCGGCCGAGGTGCGGGCGATCGGCGTGCACGGCTCCCTGGCCCACGGCGACGACTCCGACAGCAGCGATCTCAACCTGCACGTCGTCACGTACCGCCCGAACGCCGGGCCGCGCGCCGCCCTGCGCAAGGTCGACGGCATCCTGGTCGATCTCAGCGTCGGCACCGCCGACGACGGCCTGCGCCGGGCCCGCGAGCTCACCCCCCGCTGGCCGCTGGAGGCCGACCGCTACCTGACCACCCGCGATCTGTTCGACCCGGGCGGCTGGTTCGCCGGCCAGCGCGACGCCCACCTGGGCAAGCTCGCCGAGACCAGGCCGGGCGAGTTCAGCGGGCTGGCCCGGCGCAACTGGTGCGTGGCCGCCGCGTCGCACGCCCGGGCGGTGCGGCTGGCCCAGTGGTACGAGACCGACGCGGCGCTCGTCCTGCTGGCCGAGGCGCGGCTGCACGCCGCGATGGTCACCGGGCTGCTCAGCCGCACGTACTTCCGGAACCGGGCCGACGCCGTGAAGCGCACCGGGCTGGCCGGCGTGGACATGACCGAGCTCGGCACGGTGCTCAAGACCCAGGCCGACGATCTGACCGCCCGGGGCCGCCCGGTCGACGGCCCGCTCAGCGCCCTCTTCGACTGACCCCGGCTAGGAGACGCCGACGCCGATCAGGGCGCCGATCACGTACGTGGCCCCGGCCGCCGCGGCGCCCAGCGTCAGCTGCCACAGACCGCTGCGCCACCACGCCCGCCCGGTGAAGCGGGCGATGAGCGCGCCCGCCCCGAACAGCCCCGCCCCGCCGACGAGCAGCGCGGCGAGCAGGCTGTCGTAGCCCAGCAGGTAGGTCAGCAAGGGCACTGCCGCCCCGATCGCGAAACACACGAACGAGCTCAGCGCCGCGGTCCACGGGCTCGGCAGCTCGTCCGGGACGACCCCCAGCTCCTCCTGCGCGTGCACCCGCAACGCCTGCTCCGGGTGGGCCTTGAGCACGTCGGCGACCTGCCGGGCGAGCGGGCCGGGCAGCCCCCGCGCGGTCCACATCTCGACCAGCTCGTCGGCCTCGCCCTCCGGGTTGAGCCGCAGCTCGCGCAGTTCCTTGTCGAGCTCGGCGGCCACCTGGTCGTTCTGGGTGCGGACGCTGGTGTACTCGCCCAGGCCCATCGAGATCGCCCCGGCGACCAGGCCGGCCACGCCGGTGAGGATCAGGGTGTGCCGGCTCACGCCGCCCCCGCCCACGCCGGCGATCAGGGCGATGTTGGTGACCAGGCCGTCCATCGCGCCGAAGGTGGCCGCCCGCAGCCAGCCGCCCGACACGTCCGCGTGGTGCTCGGGCACGATCACGGAAGGGTGAGGATCTCGTAGCCGTCCTCCGTCACCACCAGCGTGTGCTCGAACTGGGCGGTCCACTTGCGGTCCTTGGTGACCACGGTCCAGCCGTCGGCCCACATCTCGTACTCGTGGGTGCCGAGGGTGATCATCGGCTCGATGGTGAACGTCATGCCGGGCTCCATCACGGTGTCGAGCCGCGGGTTGTCGTAGTGCGGGATGTAGAGGCCGCTGTGGAACGTCTCGCCGATGCCGTGGCCGGTGAAGTCGCGGACCACGCCGTAGCCGAAGCGGCGGGCGTACGCCTCGATGACCCGGCCGATCGCGTTGATCTGCCGGCCCGGGGCGACCGCGCGGATGCCGCGCATCATCGCCTCGTGGGTGCGCTCGACCAGCAGCCGGGCCTCCTCGCTGACCTCGCCGACGCAGAAGGTCGCGTCGGTGTCGCCGTGCACCCCGTCGAGGTACGCGGTCACGTCGACGTTGACGATGTCGCCGTCGGACAGCACCGTCGTGTCCGGGATGCCGTGGCAGATGACCTCGTTGAGTGACGTGCAGCACGACTTGGGGAAGCCCTTGTAGCCCAGCGTCGACGGGTAGGCCCCGTGGTCGACCAGGAACTCGTGCACCACCCGGTCGATCTCGTCGGTGCTGACGCCCGGCTTGCAGTGCTCGCCCGCGAGCTGGGTGGCCTGCGCCGCGAGCCGCCCGGCGACCCGCATCTTCTCGATGGTCCCGGGCGTCTGCACATGCGACCCGCGCCACTCTTTCGGGCGCTTCTTGCCGACGTACTCGGGGCGGACGATGTGCGGCGGCACCGCCCGCCAGGGTGAGAGCTTTCCCGGAACGAGAGGGGCACGAACGGTCATCGGCCCAGCTTATCGTCGCCTCCCGGACGGGCCCGAGGTAGTGACGGCGGCGCCCGGCCGGGCCGGGATGCTCCGGCCGGTTGTTGCCGCTCCTGGGCGCCTGTGTAATCGTGTCAGCGTGGATCAAGACGGCGCCGGGACTGACTTCTCGGCCAGTTCCTCGGTGGCGGGCGACCGCACCACCGTGGTGGTGCGCGGCGAGGTGGACATGTCCACGGCCGACGCGATGTACCAGGCCGCGGCCGGCGCCGGCGTCGGCCGCGCCGTCCTCGACCTGCGGGGCGTCACGTTCTTCGACTCCGCCGCCATCCACGCGCTGATCCGGCTGGTCGACCGCTTCCCGCAGGGCTTCGAGGTGATCCCGTCGCCGCAGGTGCGCCGGGTGCTCGACATCTCGGGCCTGAGCACCCAGCCCTGGCTGGCGGGTGACGAGCCCGGCTGACCGTCAGGCGGGGCTGAACGTCCGCCGCAGCGTCACGGCCGTGCCGGCCTCCGTACGGGCCACCGACAGCTCCGACAGCGCGCCGATCAACGCCAGCCCGCGCCCGCGGAAGCCGGCCGCCCCGGCCGGGCGCCAGCTCCCGGTGTCCCGCACGGTGGCCAGCACCGCCTCGTCGTCCAGC
Source organism: Actinoplanes nipponensis (assembly GCF_016862275.1). Taxonomy (GTDB): domain Bacteria; phylum Actinomycetota; class Actinomycetes; order Mycobacteriales; family Micromonosporaceae; genus Actinoplanes; species Actinoplanes nipponensis. Next base: position 80,667 of record NZ_BOMQ01000081.1, read on the forward strand.
GACACCTCGATCGTGATCACCGGCTCGGCCGGGTCGACGGGGTGCTCGATGGCGTTGGCGGCGGCCTCGGAGATGGCCACGGTCAGGTCGAAGATGTCGTTCTCGGGCACGGCGTGCGCGGTCAGGAAGTCCTCCAGCCGCCGGCGCAGCACGCTCAGCCGGGTCGGGTCGGCGGGCAGCCGCAGCACGAACTCGCGCGGCTCGGTGGCCTGCAGGACGAGCAGGGCGATGTCGTCGCGGCGGGTCTGCTGCGCGGCCTTGGCCAGCAGGCTGTCCAGCAGGTCCTCGACGTGCTCGGCCGGCTTGGCCAGGTCGGCGCGCAGCTCGGCCAGGCCGGTGTCGATGCCCAGCCGGCGGTCCTCGACCAGCCCGTCGGTGTAGAGCAGCAGCCGCTGACCGGGCCGCAGGACCGCGGCGAGCGTGGGGTACGTCACGTCGCTGAGCGCGCCCACCGGCGGCCCGAGCGCGCTGGTGTGGAGCAGCTCGCCCTCCTCCCCCGGCGCGGCCAGCATCGGCGACGGGTGCCCGGCCGAGGAGAAGTGCAGCTCCCGGCTGCTGGGGTCGAAACGGACGCAGACCACGGTGGCGAACTGGCGCCGGCCCAGGTTGTCGACCAGCCGGTTCAGCCGGGTCAGCGCCTCGCCGCAGTCGAACCCCTCGAGGATGTACGCCCGCAGCGCGTTGCGCAGCTGACCCATTCCGGCGGCGGCCTGCACCCCCTTGCCCACCACGTCGCCGATCACCAGGAAGAGCTGGTGGTCGGGGGCGAGGATGACGTCGTACCAGTCGCCGCCCACCTCGGCCTCGGTGCTGCCCGGCAGGTAGCGGCTGGCCACGATGGCGCCGGGCACCCGGGGCAGCGACTGCGGCAGCAGGCTGTGCTGCAGGGTGCTGGCGATGCGGTGTTCGGCCTCGTAGAGCCGGGCGTTCTCCAGCCGCAGGCCGACCAGCCGGGCGAGCTGGGTGAGCAGCACCGGCTCGGGCGGGCCGTCGGGGCCGGACCAGACACTCAGCTCGCCGAGGGCGGCGCCAGAGGTGTCGGGCAGCGGCAGCACGGTGTCCGCGGGAGCCGAGCCGATCGCGCCGCCGTCGACCTCCGCGCGGGCCCCGGGCGTGGTCAGCACGACCCGGCCGGCCGAGGTCATCGCCCGCACGTGCCGGGCGGCCACGTCGAGCACCTCGGCGGTGGTGCTGACCGTGTTGACCGCCGCGGCGGCGTCGACCAGGCCCCGCAGCCGGCTGATGATCTGCCGGCGGGTCTGGCCCAGTTCGAGGTTGGCCCGGACCCGGGCGGTGAGGTCCCGCACCGAGAACGGCTTGACCAGGTAGTCGTCCGCGCCCGCGGCGAGGCCCTCGACGGACGACTCCTCGCCGGCGCGGGCGGAGAGCACCACGATCGGCACGTCGCGGGTGCGCTCGTCCGCGCGCAGCGCCTTGATCAGGCCGAAGCCGTCCAGCCGGGGCATCATCACGTCGGTCAGGACCAGGTCGAACTGCTCGGTCAGGGCCAGCTCCAGCGCCTCCTGACCGTCGTTGACGCTGGTCACGTCGTAGGACGGGCGCAGCAGCCGGGCCACGTGGTCGCGCAGGTCCGCATTGTCGTCGGCGAGCAGCACCCGGCCGCGCCGGCCCGCGTGCACCTCGCCGGGCGCCACCGGGGCCGGCGCGGGCTCGCCGACCCACCAGTGCGCTTCCTCGACGTAGAGCCGGGACTGGTCCTCCGGCAGGTCGGCCGGGCCCTCGTCCAGGATCCGTTCGGCCTGCAGGTGGGCGGTGCCGAGCGGGACGCTGACGGTGAACGTGCTGCCCTGGCCGAGCCGGCTGGTCGCGGTCGCCGTGCCGCCGTGCAGCTCGGCCAGCTCGCGCACCAGGGCCAGCCCGATGCCGGTGCCCTCGTGGCTGCGGGACCAGGCGCCGGTGACGCGGTGGAAGCGGTCGAAGAGCAGCCGCTGCTCGTGCTCGGAGACGCCCACCCCGGTGTCGCTCACCTCCAGCACAGCGGCGCGGTCCCGCTGGCGGACCCGGACGGTGATCCGGCCGGCGGGGGTGTACTTGACCGCGTTGGAGAGCAGATTGAAGACGATCTTCTCCCACATCTCGCGGTCCACGTGCACCGGCGCGGCCAGCGGCGGGCAGTCGACCTCGAGGCGCAGCCCGGCCCGTTCGGCCGCGGAGCGGAACGTGCTGGCCAGCCGGGCGGTGTAGTCGGCCAGGTCGGTCGGCCGGTAGGCGGCGCGCAGCCGGCCCGACTCCAGGCGGGAGAAGTCCAGCACGGTGTTGACCAGCTTGAGCAGGCGCAGGCCGTTGCGGTGCATCGGCGCCAGCCGTTCGCGCTGCTCGGCGGTGAGGCCGCGGCTCTCCAGCAGCTCCTCGAGCGGGCCGAGGATCAGGGTCAACGGGGTGCGGAACTCGTGGCTCACGTTGGAGAAGAAGTTGGTCTTGGCGGTGTCCAGGGCGGCGAGCTCGGCCGCCCGGCGGCGCTCCTGCTCGTAGGCGCGCACGTTGGCCACCGCGCGGGAGATCTGCGCGGTGGCGAGCTCGAGGAAGTCGCGGTATCCGCGGTCCATCGCCAGGAACCGGCTCACCCCGACCACCAGCGCGCCGACCCCGCTGGTGCCGGCGCCGATGGGCAGCACCAACGCCTCGTCGGCGGCCGACGACGGCGCGGGCCGGGCCGCGTCGGCGACCGCGAGCGTGCCGGGCCGGTCGGCGCGCATGACCGCCTCGACCTGTTCGCGGGCCCGCGCGCTCAGCGGCCAGCAGGCGGCCGGCGGCAGCCCGCACGAGCCGGCCAGGGTCAGTTCGCCGGTCCCGTCCGGGGCGTTCAGGTAGAGGGCCGCGAACGGCACGTCGGCGTCGTTCTCGCCGAGGACCTGCGCGACCTGGATGCCCAGGCCGCGCTGGTCGGGCGCGTCGGCCAGGCGGGACCCGAGGGCGCTGAGGGTACGGAACCGACGGTTGGCCAGCACCCGGCCGGTGGTGTCGCTGACGACGCAGAAGACGCCGCCCACGGTGCCGTCGTCCAGCCGGATCGGGTCGTAGGAGATGTCGAAGTACGTCTCCTCGAGGAAGCCGAAGCGCTCGATCATGAACAGGTAGTCGGTGGCCCAGAACGACTCGTCGCGGGCCCGTACGCCGTCGAACAGCTCCTGGAGCACCGACCACGTCTCGGCCCACATCTCCCGGCCCGGCCGGCCCACGTGACCCGGATGCTTGACGCCCATGGTGGGGATGTAGGCGTCGTTGTAGAGCGCGCAGTAGTCCGGGCCCCAGAAGAGCACCATCTGGGCCCGGGAGGCGAGCATCGTGGCGACGGCGTCGGCGAGCTCCGCCGGCCAGCCGGCCGGGGAGCCGAGCGGGGTCGACGGCCAGTCCAGCTCCAGCATCCGGCGGCCCATCTCGCCGCCGCGCTCGAAAGCCGTCCGCAACCGCCGCGGCAGCGCCCGATCCGCGCTGGCCCCCATACGTCCTCCTGCGGAAGTTCCGGCCGACAGGATCTGCACGGTAACACCGACCGGTGCGGCTTTCCGTCGCAGCCGGGGGTCTCTAGCCTTGCCCGGGTGACGTCGTCCGCCCTCGACCGCGCCCTGACCGACTCCCCGTTGCGGCCGCTGCCCGCGACGGCCGCCGAGCTGTTGCGGGCGCTGGACGCGCCGCCCCGGCTCGGCGCGCACCTGCGGGCGGTGCACGACGTCGCCTGGTCGCTCACCGACGCGCTCGGGCGGCGCCGGCCGGAGCTGCGGTTCGACACCGCCGCGGTGCTGTTCGGCGCGGCCACCCACGACATCGGCAAGGTGCTGCACGTGGCCGAGCTGTCCGGGCCCGGCCACCGGCACGAGGAGGCCGGCCGGGACCTGCTGCTGCGCTACGGCGTGCCGGCGCACCTGGCGCGGTTCGCGGGCAGCCACGGCAGCTGGACGGCGCCGGAGGCCACGCTGGACGATCTGCTCGTCAGCCTGGCCGACAAGGTGTGGAAGGCGGCCCGGATCCCGGAGCTGGAGGAACGGGTCGGCCTCCACCTGGGCGGCGCCCCGTGGGAGGCGTTCCTGGTGCTGGACGACGTGCTCCAGGAGCTGGCGGCCGGCGCGGACGAGCGCCTGGCGTTCCAGGCGGCCCACCCGGTCGCGGCCTGAGCCCGGTCAGGCGGCCAGGGCGGTCCGGCCGAGCCCGGCGCGGGCCGCGGCGGCCTCCGCGAGGGCGGCGAAGACCCGCAGGTCGCCGGTGCGCTCGGGGTGCCACTGCACGCCCAGCGCGAACGACCGCGCGCGGTCCTCGATGATCTCGATGACCCGGTCGTCGGGGCACCGGCCGACCACCGTGAACGTGCCGGGGTCGTCGATGGCCTGGTGGTGGAACGAGTTCACGGTCAGCCGGGGACCGAGCAGGGCCCGCGCCGCCGAGCCGGGGGTGAGCACCACGTCGTGCCGGCCGAAGGCCGAGGAGTCCACGGCGAGCGGGTCGGTGCCGGGCGCCGCCCGGTGCCGGTCGTGGCCGACCAGGTCGGGCAGGTGCTGGTGCAGGGAGCCGCCGGTGGCCACGGCCATCACCTGCAGGCCGCGGCAGACGCCGAGCACGGGCAGGTCCGCGGCCAGGGCGGCGCGCATGAGGATCAGCTCGGAGGCGTCCCGGACCGGGTCGGCGTCGGTGGCCGGGTGCCGTTCGGCGCCCCAGTTGGCCGGGTCGACGTCGCCGCCGCCGGCGAAGACGATGCCGTCGAGCGACTCGAGCACGTCCGTGCCGGGGTCGTCGGGGGTGATCAGGACCGCGCGACCGCCGGTGGCGTGCACCGCCCGGACGTATGACATCGGCAGCATGCCGACGACTTGCTCATTGCTGCCGTACTGGACCTGTTGGGCGTACGCGGTCAATCCGATCAGGGGCCTTCGCATGCTCCGGTGCTCCTCCTTCGTCCGTAGAACCTGCGTATCGGCGGGCTCACCGGATGTCTTAGGCCGTCGCGGCGGCCACCAGGGCGCCGAACAGCCGCTTGTCCCGGGTCACTTCCGGGTGCCACTGCACGCCGAGCACGAACCGGTGCGCCGGGTCCTCCACCGCCTCGGGCAGGCCGTCCTCGGCCCGGCCGGTGACGGTCAGCGTGCCGGGATCGGCGACGCCCTGGTGATGGAAGCAGTGCACCCGGGTGTCGTCGTCCATCAGGTCGGCGATCCGGCTGCCCGGGGTGAACCGGGCCTCGTGCTCGCCGTAGACCCCCGGGGCCGGGCGGTGCCGATCGTGCCCGAGCACGTCGGGCAGGTGCTGGTGCAGGCGGCCGCCGGCGGCGACGGTGAGCAGCTGCATGCCCCGGCAGACGCCCAGCACCGGCAGGTCCCGGGTCAGGGCCGCCCGGGCCAGCAGCATCTCGGCGGTGTCCCGGTCGGGCCGGGTGTCCGTCTCCGGGCCGGGCTCGGCGCCGTACAGCTCCGGGCCGACGTCGGCGCCGCCGCTGAGCACCAGGCCGTCGAGGATGCGCAGCACGTCGGTGTCGAGGTCGTCGGGCGGCAGCAGGACCGCCCGTCCGCCGGCTGCGGTGACGGCGGCGACGTAGTCGTGCGGCACCAGCGTGGTGGGCAGGTTGTGCCACACACCCCAGGTGGCCGGTTCCACATAGGTGGTGATGCCGATGACGGGTCGCATCTTCACCACGGTATCCACGATCGGCGGCGGACCGGATCAACCGTGCGGGTGATCCGGAGAGGGAGTGCGCGGCGCCGGCTCGATGAGTCGGCGCCGCACCCGGGTCCTCGGACCCACCCGTGCAGCGATCGCAGCGTGCGCGAGCGGAGATTCGACCCCTTCGCCCGGCGTGAACTGGGCGTGTTCGCTTGGTCCCCGCCGATTGCGGGGTTCAAACACTACAGAGGGGTCACATACGCGCCGGTGATACCTCCGTCGACGACGAATTGCGAAGCGGTCATGAAGGAGGCGTCGTCGCTGGCCAGGAAGGCCACCGCGGCGGCGATCTCTTCGGGCTCGGCGAACCGGCCCATCGGCACGTGCACCAGCCGGCGCGCGGCCCGCTCCGGATCCTTGGCGAACAGGTCCATGAGCAGCGGCGTGGCGACCGGCCCGGGGCACAGCGCGTTGATCCGGATGCCCTCGCGGGCGAACTGCACGCCCAGCTCCCGGGTCATCGCCAGCACGCCGCCCTTGCTCGCGGTGTACGCGATCTGCGAGGTCGCCGCCCCCAGCAGCGCCACGAACGAGGCCGTGTTGATGATCGACCCCTTGCCCTGGCGCTGCATGTGCGGGATCGCGTACTTGCAGCAGAAGAACACGCTGGTGGTGTTCACCCGCAGCACCCGCTCCCACGCCTCCAGCCCGGTGACCAGAATGGAGTCGTCGTCGGGCGGGGAGATGCCGGCGTTGTTGAAGGCGATGTCGACCCGGCCGTACCGCTCGGCCACCCCGTCGAACAGCGACCGGACCGCCTCCTCGTCGCTGACGTCGCAGGCGACGAAGTCGCCGCCCACCTCGCCGGCCGCGGCCTTGCCGGCGTCCGCCGAGATGTCCACGCAGACGACCTTGGCCCCCTCGGCCGCGAACCGCCGCGCGGTGGCCAGCCCGATGCCGCTTCCGGCGCCGGTGATGACGGCGACGCGATCCTGCAAACGCTCCACAGCTGACCCCTCAGGATTCCGTCGAGATGAACACGTTCTTGACGTCGGTGAACGCCAGCACCGCGTCGGGGCCGAGCTCCCGGCCGAGGCCGGACTGCTTCATGCCGCCGAACGGGGTCCAGTAGCGCACCGACGAGTGCGAGTTGACGCTGAGGTTGCCGGTCTCCACGCCCCGGGAGACCCGCAGCGCCCGGCCGAGGTCGCGGGTCCACACCGAACCGGAGAGGCCGTACTCGGTGTCGTTGGCCAGCCGGACGGCCTCCTCCTCGTCGCGGAACGGCAGGACCGACAGCACCGGCCCGAAGACCTCCTCGCGCCAGTGCCGGTCCTGGGCCGAGCCGGCGAGCAGCACGGTCGGCGGGAACCACCAGCCGTCGCCGGTGGGCGCCTCGCCGGCGAACGCCACGTCGGCGCCCTCGGTGTAGGACGCCACGGTGGCGCGGTGCCCGGCCGAGATCAGCGGGCCCATCTCGGCGGTCTCCAGCGCCGGGTCCTGCACCCGGTACGCCTTGACCGCCGGCTCCAGCAAAGCCAGGAAGCGGTCGTACACCGAGTCCTGGACCAGCAGCCGGGAGCGGGCGCAGCAGTCCTGACCGGCGTTGTCGAAGACGCCGCCGGGCGCCGCCGCGGCGGCCTTCTCCAGGTCGGCGTCGGCGAAGACGATGTTGGCACTCTTGCCGCCCAGCTCCAGGGTGACGCGTTTCACCTGGTCCGCGCAGCCCGCCATGATCGACTTCCCGACCTCGGTGGAGCCGGTGAAGCACACCTTGCGTACCGCCGGGTGGGTGACGAAGCGCTGCCCGACCACGCTGCCCTTGCCCGGCAGCACGGTGAACACGCCCTCCGGCAGCCCGGCCGTCAGCGCCAGCTCACCGAGCCGGATCGCGGTCAGCGGGGTGAGCTCGGCCGGCTTGAGCACGACGGTGTTGCCCGCCGCCAGCGCCGGCGCGAAGCCCCAGCCCGCGATCGGCATCGGGAAGTTCCACGGCACGATGATGCCGACCACGCCGAGCGGCTCGTGGAAGGTGACGTCGAGGCCGCCGGCCACCGGGATCTGCCGCCCGGAGAGCCGCTCCGGCGCGCCCGCGTAGTAGTCGAGCACGTCGCGGACGTTGCCCGCCTCCCAGCGGGCGTTGCCGATGGTGTGCCCGGCGTTGCCGACCTCCAGCCGGGCGAGCTCCTCACGGTGGTCGTCCACGACCGCGGCGAAGCGCCGCAGCAGCCGCGCCCGGTCCCCGGGCGCCACCAGCCGCCAGGAGGCGAAGGCTTGCTGCGCCCGTTCGATCGCGGCGTCGGTCTCAGCGGTACCCAGCGACGGTACGGACGTGAGCACAGTCCCCGTAGCCGGATTGATCACGTCTGTCACAGGCCCCATCCAACCACCCCGCCACCGCCCTTGACCTGCCTGAAGACTCACAGCCTTTCGAAACCTCGCTTGAGTTCCCAGTCGGTCACCGCCGCGTCGAACGCGGCCAGCTCGATCCTGCCCATGTTGGCATAGTGCGCGACCACCTCCGGGCCGAACGCCGCCGCCGCCACCGGGCTGAGGTCCCACAGCTCGACCGCGTCCCGCAGATGCGCGGGCACCCGCGGCGCCGAGGCGTCCTCGTAGGCGTTGCCCCGGAACTCCGGCTCCAGCTCCAGCTCGTTCTCCAGCCCGTGCAGCGCCCCCGCCACCAGCGCCGCGATGGCCAGGTACGGGTTCACGTCCCCGCCCGGCACCCGGTTCTCCACCCGCATGCCCTGGCCGTGTCCGGCCATCCGCAGCGAGCAGGTGCGGTTGTCGACGCCCCAGCGCAGCGCGGTCGGCGCGAACGAGCCGGGCTGGTAGCGCTTGTACGAGTTGATGTTGGGCGCGAAGAGCAGGCTGAACTCGCGCATGGTGGCGAGCAGGCCGGCCACCACCCGCTGCCCGACGGGGCTCAGGTGGGCCGGGCCGTCACCGAGCATCGCCGAGCGGCCCTCCCGGTCGCGCAGCGAGAAGTGGATGTGGCAGGAGTTGCCCTCGCGCTCGTTCGGCTTGGCCATGAAGGTCAGCGCCATGCCCTCCTGGGCGGCGATCTCCTTGGCCCCGTTCTTGTAGATCACGTGGTTGTCGGCGCAGGTGAGCGCGTCGGCGTAGCGGAACGCGATCTCGTGCTGGCCCAGGTTGCACTCGCCCTTGGCGCTCTCCGGGATCAGGCCGGCGCCGTACATCTCGTTGCGGATGCGGCGCAGCAGCGGCTCGACCCGGGCGGTGCCCAGCAGCGAATAGTCCACGTTGTACTGGTTCGCCGGGGTCAGCCGCCGGTAGTCCTGGCTGAACGCCTGCTCGTAGGAGTCGCGGTAGAGCACGAACTCCAGCTCGGTGCCCGCGTACGCGGTCAGGCCGTGCTCGGCCAGCCGGTCGAGCTGGCGGCGCAGGATCTGCCGGGGCGAGGCGTAGACGGCCTGACCGTCGGTGGTCTCCAGGTCGGCCAGCACCATCGCCGTGCCGGGCTGCCACGGCACGCGGCGCAGCGTGGCGAAGTCGGGGCGCATCACGAAGTCGCCGTAACCGCTGTTCCACGACGACATGGCGTACCCGTCGACGGTGTTCATGTCCACGTCGACCGCGAGCAGGTAGTTGCAGCCCTCGCTGCCGCCCGAGACCACCTCGTCCATGAAGAACCTGCTGTGCAGCCGCTTGCCCTGGAGCCGGCCCTGCATGTCGGTGAGCGCGAGCAGAACGGTGTCGATGCTGCCGTTCGAGACGGCGACGTCCAGGTCTTCGAGATCCATCCGGTTCCCTCCAGGGGACGTGGGGCCGGGCGGCCGCCCGGCCCCCTCTAATAGATCACTCCCCGGCCGGCAGCGTCGGCTCTCCGTGTGCCGCCTTCTCGATCAGGTTCTGTTTCGGCCCGGTGAACCACTTGCGGGCGCTGGCGAACCACCACACCGTCGCCCCGCCGACCACCACCGCCACCGCGACGATCGTGTAGTTGAAGTTCGCCGCGGTGATCGGGCCGGCCACCGGCAGCACGAACAGCACGCAGATGGCCACCACCCAGACGATCGCGATCCAGCCGACCGCGGCGCTCCACCGGCCCAGGTTCCACGGGCCCGGGGTGAAGTCGTCGCTCATCCGGCGCAGCAGCACCGGACCCACGTAGGCGATGTAGAGGCCGATGACGGCGATCGAGGTCGCGGCCGCGTACGCCGTGGTGTTCCACAGCGACGGCAGCACCAGCAGGGTGGAGATGGTCACGCAGAGCCAGATCGAGTTGGTCGGCGTACCGGTGCGGGGGTTGACCTTCTTCCACAGCCGGGAGCCGGGCAGCGCGCCGTCCCGGGCGAAGGCGTACGACATGCGGGAGTTCGCCGTCACCGACGCCATGCCGCAGAAGAACTGGGCGACCACGCAGATGAACAGCAGGAACGTGCCCAGGTTGTGCCCGGCCGCGTCGATGAAGATCTGCGCGGGCGGCAGCCCCAGGTCGGTGGTCCGCTCGGCGTCGTAGTCCTGGATCGACCAGGTGATGGCCACCAGCAGCACGAAGCCGGCGATGACCGAGACGACGACGGAGAGCACGATGCCGCGCGGCGCGGCCCGGGCGGCGTCGTGGGTCTCCTCGGCCACATGCGCGGAGGCGTCGTAGCCCGTGTACGTGTACTGGGCCATCAGCAGGCCGATCAGCACGGCGTAGATCGCGGCGCCCTGGAAGGTGAAGCCGGTCTCGTTGCGGACCTCGAAGAACACCTCCGAGATGGGCTTGTGCTGGTCCGGCACGAAGGCGAGCACGACCACGATCACCGCGACGCCGATCAGGTGCCACCAGGCGCTGACGTCGGAGAGCAGCCGCACCAGGCTGACCCCGAAGGTGTTCAGCAGCCCGTGGATGACGATCAGGACCAGGAAGATCAGGAACGTCCGGCCCTTGGTGACCTCCATGTCGAAGGTCAGGCTGAGGAACGCCGACGTGGTGATGGCCGCGCCGAAGTCGATCGCCGCGGTGACGGCCACCTCGCCCAGGAAGTTGAACCAGCCGATGAACCAGGCCCACGCGGCCTTGTTGCGTTTGGCCAGCGCGGCGGCCCACCAGTAGAGGGCGCCGGCGGTGGGGTAGGCCGAGCACACCTCGGCCATGGCCAGGGCCACGAAGGTGACCATGATGCCGACGAAGAGCCAGCCGAGCGTGATGGCGACCGGGCCGCCGGCGTTCATGGCGATGCCGTACGACGTGATGGCGCCGGCCAGGATGGAGATGATCGAGAAGGAGACCGCGAAGTTCGAGAAGCCGGACAGTCGGCGGTGCAGTTCCTGCTGGTAGCCGAGCTGGGCGAGGCGTTCTTCGTCGGTGCTGGGGGCAGGGCTAACGCTCATTGCCACTCCCGTGATTCATGGGGCACTGTGACCTGGGCCACGGCTGTCCGGTGATGATCTACCCGAGGTGTTACGGCCGTCAATGAGCTGTGTTAATTGCGTTGCCCGGCGCGCGCGCCGGGCCGCACACTCGTATCCAGCGACCGGCCCTCGGCAGGCCTCGCGGACACCCGGGGAAGCCTCCGGCTCCCCTCCCGCGGCGGCGCGGGACGCGGTCACCTCTCTCGACACGGCATCGCGCTGTGCCATGCGCCCGTCCCGCGCCGCCGCCCCATTCGTCCAAAAAATCTACAGTGACGACTCTAGGATTTTTAGCTTGACAGGAATAACATCACAAGGGTCGGCGACGCACCGCCGACAGCAACTGGCACAGATTGGCTGAGTTGGTAAGGAGGACGAGATACCGCAGCAACGCGAACTCGTGAAGTCCCCGACCCGACAAGAGGTGATCGCAGCCGATGCCCATCACTCGCGCCGTCCGCTAGCGGCACGCAGGCGGAACGGCCGCGCCGACGACGGTCGGCCACAGAATTGAACAGCCAAGGCCCCGGTAACCCGCCGGGGCCTTGGACTGTCTCCCCCACCTGATCATGGGCACCGCCCCCGGCCCGGAAGGCAGCATGAGCACCACGTTCGACGACGCCGACTTCCCGGCGTACACCATGGGCCGCGCCGCCGACATGATCGGCGTGACGCCGGCCTTCCTGCGCAGCCTGGGCACGGCCGGCCTGATCGAGCCCGAACGCTCGCTGGGCGGGCACCGCCGCTACTCGCGGCACCAGCTGCGGCTCGCCGCCCGGGTCCGGCAGCTGCTGGACGAGGGCATGCCGCTCACCGCGGCCTGCCGGCTCGTGACCCTGGAGGACCGGCTGTCGGTGGCGCACCGGCGCATCGTCGAGCTGGGCGGCACGCTGACCGCCGACGACGACGCCGACCTGCCGACCGCCACCCATCCCGACATCGCCACCCCCAGCTACTACCCCTCGCCGCGCGGCGACCGGTCGGCCTCGGCGCCGTAGACGGCGGCCAGGCTCGCCTCCCAGAGCAGCCGGGCCCGCACCGGATCGACGGCGCGCCGGGTCGCCCCCAGCGGCCGGCGCCACGCGAAGTAGCCGCCCGGCACCGCGGCCGCCGGGTCGTCGGCCAGCCACAGCAGCGTGTCCGCGCCCTGCTCGGGGCCGCGGAAGACCAGCTTGCCCAGGGAGAAGAGCGGGCTGCGGCCGCCGAAGCGGCTGCGGATCAGGCCCGGGAAGAAGCAGGTCGGCACGATCCCGTACGGGCCCCAGCGCCGGGCCGCCTCGACGGTGAAGAGCAGGTTCGCCTGCTTGCCGGCCCCGTACGCCGCCCACCGGCTGAACTGGCGCCGGCCCGGGCGGCGCACGTCCAGCGTGCCCCACGCCTCCGCGATCGAGCCCGTCGTGACGATCCGCGCCGGCGCCGCCGCCCGCAACCGGTCCAGCAGCAGGTGGCTCAGCAGGAAGCCGCCGAGGTGGTTGATCTGCACGCCCGGGTCGTACCCGTCGGCCGTCAGCACCCGGGCCGGCGCGAGCTGCCCGGCGTTGTTCACCAGCACGTCGATCCGCTCGTGGGCCGCCGCCACCCGGGCGCCCACCGCCCGCACCTCGTCCAGCACCGCGAAGTCGGCCCGGTACGCCGCCGGGGTACGCCCGCCGGCCGCCCGGACCACCTCGACCGCGTGCCGCAGCCGCCCCGGATCCCGGCCGAGCAGCACCACCTCGGCGCCCCCGCGGGCGAACGCGGCGGCCGCGGCCAGCCCGATGCCCGAGCTGCCGCCGGTGACCACGATCGTGCGCCGCTCCGCCATGCCCCCATTGGATCAGCCCCGGCGGCCCGCCCGGCTACGGTTCAGATCATGGTTCCGCTCGCCCACCGCCCCGACCGGCTCGCCGCCTGGGCCGGCGCGGCGGTCCTGACCGGCGCCCTGACCATGCTGGCCGGGCTGGTCGCCGCCCCCGGGCCGTGGACGCAGGGCTACGTCAGCGAGGCCGGCACCGCCGGCATGCCGCTGGCCGCCGCGTACCGCTGGGGGCTGCTGGGGCTGGCCGTGGGCGTCGGCCTGCTGGGCGGGGTGCTGCGGCGCTCCTCGCGGCCGGTGGCGACGCTGCTCGGCCTGGCGGCGCTGCTGGCCGCCACCTCCGGCGTGGTGCCGTGCACCGCGGGCTGCCCGCTGCCGCCGTACGAGCAGACCACAGTCGCCGACGTCACCCACACGGCGGCCAGCGTCATCGGCATGGTGCTGCTGGCCGGGGCGATGGCGCTCATCGCCCTCTCCGCGCCGTTCGGCGCGGTGCTGCGGCGACTGGCGGCCGTGGCGGTGGCCGTCATCGTGCCGCTCGGCGCGACCCTCGGGCTCACCATGCTGCTGGCCGGCCGGGGACCGGCCGGCGCCACCCTGGAACGGGTGGCGCTGGTGGTGGCGGTGAGCTGGCTGATCGGCACGGCGGTGGTGCTCGCCCGGCCCGGCGCCGCCGGGCGGGACCCGGTGGCCGGGCCCGCGCCGACGCTCAGGCGACCCGGCGCACGATAGCGAGCAGGGACTGCTCGACGTCCTCGATGGCCCGCTCGGGCTGGAACACCAGCCAGTCCACGGCCACCACCAGGCCGACCCCGAACAGCGCCGACGAGGCCACCCGCACGTCCAGCTCCGGCGGCAGGTCGCCGGAGTCGACGCCGGCCCGCACGGTCTCCGCGATCACCCCGATGGCCTGCTCACGCAGCAGGACGAGGGTCTGCTGCCACTCCCGGTTGGTGCGCCACATCTCCGAGAGCAGCAGCTGGGCGAAGGCGCGGTACCGGCGGATGTACTCCAGCTGGGCCCGGATCAGGGCGGCGACCGCCTCCCGCGGCGGCAGCCCGGCGACCGCGGCCCGGAACTCGTCGGTCAGCAGCCCGATGCCGTGCCGCAGCAGCTCCTCGAAGAGCACCGACTTGGAGGCGAAGTTGTAGTAGACGGTCCCCTTGGCGACCCGGGCCCGCAGCGCGATGTCGTCCACCGTGGTGGCCGAGAAGCCCTGCTCGGCGATCAGCTCGACCGCCGCCTCGAACAGGCGCTGCCGGGTGTCCTCGCGCCTGCGGGTCCGTCCGTCCACGATTGTCAGATCACCAGCTCCGGATGCAGGCCGGACGGGGTCAGCCGCCGCGACCGGTGGGCCACCGCCACGGTCAGGACCAGCGCCGCGAGCCCGTAGCCGAGCAACGCCAGCACGCCGGTCACCACCGTACCGGCCGGGCCGCCGTCGATCGCGTGGCGCAGCGACTCCACCACGTAGGTCATCGGCAGCAGCGGGTGGACCGCCTGGAAGAAGCCCGGCGAGGTCTGCACCGGGTAGGTGCCGCCGGACGAGGTCAGCTGGAGCATGAGCAGGGCCAGCGCGACGATCCGGCCGGCCGGGCCGAGCGCGGCGCCGAGCACCTGGATGACCGCCGCGAACGCGGTGGCGGTGAGCATCAGCAGGCCCAGGGTGAGCAGCGGCTGCACCGGGCTGAGCCCGAGACCGAGGACCACCACGGCGTACAGCACCGCCGCCTGGGTCAGCCCGACCGCCACCGCCGGCAGCAGACCGGCCAGCGTCACCCGGTACGCCGGGGCGCCCGACACGACGTACCGGCGGTTCAGCGGGCGCAGCAGCATGTAGGTGAACATGGCGCCCACCCACAGCGCCAGCGCCAGGAAGTACGGGGCGAAGCCCACGCCGTACGTGGCGGCCGGGTGGCGCACCGTCCGGCTCACGGCCACCGGGTCGCTCAGCACGTCCGCGCGCCCGGACGGGTCGTCGCCGTACCCGGGAAGCCGGTCGGCCCCGTCGGCCAGGCCGGACGCCAGCTTCGCGGCGCCGCCCTGCAGGTCGCCCAGGCCGGCGGCGAGCTGGTGGCCGCCGGCGGTCAGCGTGTCCAGGCCGCCGTGCAGCTCGCGCGCGCCGGAGGCCAGCCGGAAGAGGCCCCCGCGCAGGTCGTCGGCGCCCGCCGCGGCGTTCGCGGCGCCGCTGTCGAGCCGCTGCGCCCCGGTGGCGAGCTGACCCAGGCCGGCGGCCAGCTCGTCCACGCTGCGGCGCGCGGCGGCGACGTCGTCGGCCAGGTGCGGCGCGGCCGCGGCGACCCGGCGCGCGGTCGCGGCTACCTCGTGCAGCCGGGCGCCGAGCGCGTCCAGGTCGGCGGAGTGGATCGTCGACTGCACCCGTTCGGCCGCGGTGACCAGTTGCCGGGCCAGCGTCTTCAGCTCGGCCCGGTTCGGCGTCCCGGCGGGCAGCGCGTCGATGCCGTCCCGCAGCTCCCGCGCCCGCCGCACCGCGTCGCCGGACGCGTCGTCCAGCTTGTCGAGGTTGCCGGCGAGCAGGTCGGCGCCGTCCGCCACCTGGCCGGCGGCGTCCGCGATGAGGCCGGCGTTCTGCCGCAGCAGCGGCTCGGCCTTGTCGGCGGCCGCGTCGACCGCGGTCGCCAGCCTCCGCCCGCCGGCCGCCGCCTGCTGGGTGCCGGTGGCGAGCTGGGCCGTACCGGCCCGCAGGGTGTCCAGGCCGTCGGCCAGCTCGTCGGCGCCCCGGGCGGCGCTGCCCAGTCCCCCGGCCAGCTGCCCGGCGCCCCGGTCGGCGTCGGCCAGGCCGTCCTCGAGCCGCTCGGCGCCGTCGCCGGCGTCGCTCAGCCCTTCCCGCAGCTTCCCGGCGCCCTCGGCCGCCCGCTCGGACTGTTCCTTGGCGTCGGTGAAGCCGACGAGCATCTTGTCGAAGTAGCCGGCCTGCGCGCTCTGCGCGGCGGCGGCCCGCACCTCCTCGAACGCGGTGCGGGAGAAGACCCCGGACAGGTAGTTGGTGGCGTCGTCGTTGACCACGACGAGCTGGGACGACCGCGGGTCGGCGGCCGGGTCCGGGCCGGTGGTGAGGTTCCGGGAGAAGTCGCGCGGGATGCGCAGCGACAGCTGGTAGCGGCCGTCGGCCAGGCCGGCCTCGGCGCCGCGCTCGTCGGTGACGTGCCAGTCGAAGACCTCCCGCTGGCGCAGCTCGTCGGCGAGGTCGCGCCCGGCGTGCACGGGGGTGCCGTCGCTCGCCGTGGCGCTGACGTCCTCGACGACCAGGGCGGCGGGAATGTGGTTGAGCCGGCCGTAGGGGTCCCAGAAGGCGTATAGGTAGAGGGCGCCGTAGAGCAGCGGGATGACGCAGAGCACGGCGAGGGCGGCGGCGGGCAGGCGGCCGCGCAGGAAGCGGCGCAGCTCGAAGCCCGCGAGGCGCACGCTGGACAATCCGGTCACGATTTCTTCCTGTTCCGCTCGTCGTCCGCGGCCTGCGGCCGGTCGTTGTCCGTGGGCGCGCGATCAGCCGCCTCGGCTTCCGCCTCGGCGTCCGCCGCCGGGTCGGGGTCCGCCGCCGGTTCAAGGTCCGCCGCCGGTTCGGGGTCCGCCGCCGGTTCGGGGTCCGCCTCGGCCGGCGCGTCGCCGGCCACCGCGGCGTCCCCGCCGGTCTCCGGGACGACCTCGGGCGCCGGCGAGCCGCCGAGGCGCACCACCGTGGACACCCGCGCCGGATCGATCTCCCGGGCCGTCACCAGCACCGCGATGCCCTCCGCGGCGATCGCGCCGAGCAGCGTCCACAGCCGGTCCGTCTCGGCCTCGTCCAGCCCCTCGTCCACCGCGTCCAGGGCGATGACGGCGGGACGTTCGAGCCGGGCGGTCACCAGGCCGAGCAGCTGGCGCTGGAACGGGCTGAGCTCGTACCCCCGGGTTCCGGGGTCGAGGCCGAGCAGCGGCACCCGGTCGGCCTCCCGCGGCCGGCGGCCGACGAGCAGCAGCCGTTCCTGGACGTGTTCCCGCACGGTGAGCACCGGTTCGGGCGCCGTCACGCCGGGTACCCAGCCCAGCGACGCCGACCCGGTCACCCGGCCGGCCGAGAGCCGGAAGCGGCGGGCCAGGGCGAGCAGCACCGTCGTGCGCCCGCTGCCCGGCGGGCCCACGATCGCGAGGATCTCCCCCGGCTCGACGCTCACGTCGAGGTCTTGGAAGAGCCACCGGCGGCGGTGACGAACACCCGCCCCGGCGGCGGTCAGAACCGGCATCACGACACCCACTTTTAATACTGACTGGTCAGTTCAAATAGTTGCGCGTGATCCTCGTCGATGGAAGCCGCAGTGGTGGACCTCACCACGATCACAGGGCAGGATCGGGACATGCCGACGCGATGGGGAATGACCGTACCGCTGGGCGGGGTACCGCTGGCCGAGCACGCCGCCGTGTTCGCGGCGCTGACCGACGCGGGCTTCACCGACCTGTGGTCGTCGGAGGTGGCCGGCGCCGACGCCTTCACCCCGCTGACGCTCGCCGCCGCCTGGCAGCCGCGCGCCCGGCTCGGCACGGCGATCACCCCGGTGTTCACCCGCGGCCCCGCGCTGCTGGCGATGACCGCGGCCGCGCTGGCCGAGACCGCCCCCGGCCGCTTCCAGCTCGGCATCGGCGCCTCGTCCCCGGTGGTCGTCGGCGACTGGAACGCCGCCGAGTTCACCCGGCCGTTCGCCCGCAGCCGCGACATGCTGCAGTTCCTGCGCGCGGCGCTGGCCGGCGAGGTGGTCGACCGCGAGTTCGAGACCTTCCGGGTGCGCCGCTTCCGGCTCGAGCGCCCGCCGGCGACACCGCCGGCGGTCCTGCTCGCCGCCCTGCGTCCCGGCATGCTGCGGCTGGCCGCCTCGGCCGCCGACGGCGTGATCCTGAACTGGCTGGCCGCCACCGACGTGCCCCGGGCGCTGGCCGAGGCCAAGTCCGACCGGCCGGACTTCGACGTGGTCGCGCGCATCTTCGTGTGCCCGACCGAGGACGCCGGCTACGCGCGCACCGTCGGGCGCCGGATGATCGCCGCCTACCTGACCGTGCCGGCGTACGCGGAGTTCCACCGGTGGCTGGGCCGCGGGCCCGCGCTGGATGCGATGTGGACGGCCTGGGCGGCGGGCGACCGGCGGGGCGCGCTCGCCGCGATCCCCGACGAGGTGGTGGACGAGCTGATCGTGCACGGCTCGCCGGAGCAGTGCCGCGCGCAGGTGGCGCGTTACGCGGCGGCCGGCGTCGACGTCCCGGTGATGGCCCTGGTGCCCACGCCGGAGCTGGAACAGGGTGGGGCGGCCACCCTCGCCGGCCTGATCCCGAGGCTGGGCCCGGCCTGACGGCGGGCCGGCCCGAGGCTCAGAACAGGACGGTCGCGAAGCTGCCGTTCGGCACGAATCCGCAGCGGGCGTACAACCGCCGGGCCGGCGCGTTGTAGTCGTTGACGTACAGGCTCACGGTGGGCGCGACCCGGCGCAGCGCGTCCCGCAGCACCGCCGCCATGGCCCCCGCGGCCAGCCCGCGCCCACGGAACTCCGGGTCCACCCACACGCCCTGCACCTGCGTGGTGCGCCGGGTGACGATGGCCAGCTCGGCCTTGAAGACGACCCGGTCGCCCACGAAGCGCGCGTACGCCCGCTTCGACCGCACCAGGTCGGAGATCCGCCGCTTGTAGCCCCGGCCACCGTCGTCGAGCAGGGGCGAGACGCCGACCTCCTCGGTGTACATCGCCACCGCGGCCGGGAACAGCTGCTCCACCTCGTCCGGCTGCACCAGGCGCACCTCCGGGTCGGGCGCGACCGGCGCCTCACGGTCGGCGACCAGCAGCGGCTGGTGCGGCCGGACGTCGCGGGCCGGGCCCCAGTGCCCGCCCAGGCGGTCCCAGAGCTCGAGCACCGCGTCGGACCGCCCGATGATCGACGAGCAGATGCGGGGCTCGGCGCCGAGCAGGTCGGCGAAGGCGGACACGGCCGCGGGGGTCGTGCACACCGGCACCAGGTGGGCGCCGGACCAGCAGATCGACTCGACGCGCCGGCCGGTGCCGTACCCGTAGATCCGGCCGTCCGAGCGCCACCAGTTGAGCCCGTGCGCCGCCACGCGCTCGGCGATCTGAGCGCCGGCGTAGGGGTCTTGGTCGAGGATCCGCTCGACCGTGGCCCGCTCGGACTCGCCGAGCTGGCGGATGGGCACCGTCAACACAGCTACCAGATTGCCAGATGGCCGGGCCGATGCACCCACACCGCCCCCTCGGATCCGAGAAAGCCTTGCGGCAAACATGTTGCCGATATATCGTCTAACTATCGACAACAGATCGGAGAAGATCATGCGACACCACCACATGCGCGAGGGCCACGTCCACCCCGGCAGCCTGCGCGAGGGTCTGATGCGCGGCTTCGGCTTCCCGCCCGGCTTCCCCTTCGGCCCCGGCGGCCCGGGCGGCTTCGGCGGCGGCTTCGGCCCCGGCGGCCCGGGCGGGCACGGCCATCGCCGCGGCGGCCGGGGCAGCCGGCCCAACGTGCGCCCCGCCCTGCTGGCGCTGCTGCTCGAGCGGCCCATGCACGGCTACGAGATGATCCAGGAGCTGGAGAGCCGCACCGGCGGCATCTGGCGGCCGAGCCCCGGCTCGGTCTACCCGACCCTCCAGCTGCTCGAGGACGAGGGCCTCATCGAGGCCGAGGCGACCGGCGGCCGCAAGCGCTTCACGCTGACCGACGCGGGCCGCGAGGAGGCCACCACCGCGGCGGAGAACCCGCCGTGGGCCCAGTTCAGCAACGACACGATGTCCCAGGTCCAGGACTTCCGCGACGCGGCGGTCGGGATCATGGACGCGCTGCGCCAGGTGGGCTTCAACGGCACGCCGGAGCAGCGCGACAAGGCCCTGGCCGTGCTGACGGAGACCAAGCGCAAGCTCTACGCCATCCTCGCCGACGAGTGAGGGTCCAGGGCTTCTTCCGGTACGGCGCCGGAAGTCCCCAACCGCAACACCGTCATCCACCCGCACACCGCGGGCCGCCCGGGACACCGGCTCATCAGCCGCCGCCGGGCTGAGAGCGGCGGCATCGCCGTCGCGCTCGCCGGCTCACCGCCGGCGAGCGCAGCGGCCAGCCGGCTCGGGCGTCCGCGTCACCGCTCGGCGCCGGTGCACCCGGCTCGGGCGTCCGCGTCACCCCTCGGCGCCGGTCTCCTGGCTCGGGCGTCCGCCTCACCGCTCGGCGCGGTAGAAGGCGTAGGCGCCGAAGCGGAACGTGTCCCGGCCGGTCATCGTGGGGTTCGTCAGGCCCGCCTCGGCCAGGGCCGCCAGCACCCGCTCGGGGACGCTGGCCGCCACGAGCGGGTGGCGAGGCTTCCGGCCGCGACCCGAAGCGTCCTCCGGCGGGGTGCCGTCAACGTCCACAATGTGCAGTTGACCGCCCGGGCGGAGCACCCTTCGCACCTCGCGCAGGGCGCGGAGCCGTTCGCCCTCGTCCAGGTGGTGCAGCATGAAGGCCGAGAGCACCCGGTCCACGTCGGCGTCGGGCAGCGGCAGCTCGCCGGCGAACGCCTGCTCGTAGCGGATCGGCAGGCCGCGCCGCGCCGCCTTGCGCCGCGCCCGGCGCAACGCGGCCGGATCCGGGTCGATGCCCACCGCGTCGACGTCCGGCCCGCGCCGCCCGAGCGACGTCAGCAGATTTCCGGTGCCGCAGCCGATCTCCAGGACCCGCTGGCCGGCCCGGAGGTCCGCGCGGTCGAGCAGCTGCTTGTGGATGCGCCCGACCCCGGCCAGCCGGGTGAACGGGTCGTAGAGCGGCAGCAGCCAGTGCTTGCCCATGGCCGGCAGGTAGTGCCGCTGGCCCCGGGCGGGCGTCTCCGTCATGGCCTGCTCCTCCTCGAATCCGACGAATTTCGGTCGTACTCTGAGCCTCATGCCAGGCGTGCGAGGGAACAACGGTGGATCCGTGGTTGCGATGCGACAATCTGTGGCCGTCGCCCCGGGGCTCGCCGGGCCGGTGGGCACGACCGGGCACGGGGTGCCGGTCATGTCCTTCGGGCACTCACCGGGCACGGCGCCGGTGGCGGTCGCGCGGTTCCCGCAGGACGCCCCGGCCGGGAACCCGCCGGCCATCGGCACGCACACCCACGATTTCCTGGTGCTCTTCTACGCCCACCGGGCCCACGGGACGGTGGTGCTGGACGATCGGCAGTGGACGGTCACCGACGGCGACCTGTTCGTCATCGCCCCCGGACAGGTCGTGTCCTTCACCGGACCGCCGGCGGAGATGGCCGTCGACGGGTGGCTGGCGTGGTTCCCCGCCGACGTGCTGCGGCCCGGCACGTCCGGGGCCTATGCGTCGTGGCGGGCCCACCCGCTGCTGTTCCCGTTCGCCCGCGGGATCGACCGGGCCCAGCGGCTGCGCATCCCCGCGGCCGACCGGGCCGGCTGGGTGGAACGCTTCGCCGCGCTGGAGGCCGAGCTGCGGGCCGGGCGCGACGGCTACCAGGAGGCCGCCCTCGCCCACCTGACCCTGCTGCTGGTGGCCGCGGCCCGGCTGTCGACCGACGTCGCCGACCAGCTCCGCGCCTCCGACGAGCCCCTGCTGGGTGCCGTCTTCGAGGTGGTCGAGCGGCGCTACCACGAGCCGATCTCGCTGGCCGACGTCGCCGCCGAGCTCGCCCTCACCGCCGGCCACCTCACCACGGTGGTACGCCGCAAGACCGGCCGCACGGTGCAGCAGTGGATCACCCAGCGACGGATGCAGCAGGCCCGGCTGCTGTTGACCGGCACGGACCTCACGGTGGCGGCGATCAGCCACCGGGTCGGCTATCCGGACGTCAGCTACTTCATCAAACGGTTCCGCGCCGAGCACCGGGCGACCCCGGCCCAGTGGCGCGACGCCGCCCGCCCCGGCGCCCGCCGAGCGGCACCAGAACGCACCGGGCGCCAGGGGCGGACGGGAACCTGACCGGCCCGGCGGGACCAGAACGCGCCGGGCGCCAGGGGCGAACGGGAACCTGACCGGCCCGGCGGGAGCAGGGAGCGGACAGGGACGGCGCCGACCGTCCCGGCCGTGCGGGCACCGAAGGCACCGGGTGGCCCAAAGGTGACGGGGTCAGCGGCGCTGACCCCGTACCGGAAGTGTCAGTGGACCGTGACCGTCGGGCCCGGGAGCAGCTCGCGGAGCTCGTCCGGCAGTTCCGCCCCCATCTGGTCGGCCAGCCGCAGCGCCTCCTCGACCAGCGTCTCCACGATGATCGACTCCGGGACCGTCTTGACGACCTGGCCCTTGACGAAGATCTGGCCCTTGCCGTTGCCCGACGCGACGCCCAGGTCGGCCTCGCGGGCCTCACCCGGCCCGTTGACGACGCAGCCCATGACCGCCACCCGCAGCGGCACCGGGAAGCCCTCGAGCGCCGCCGTCACCTGCTCGGCCAGCGTGTAGACGTCCACCTGGGCGCGGCCGCAGGACGGGCAGGACACGATCTCCAGCCCGCGCTCGCGCAGGCCCAGCGCCTCCAGGATGCCCTGGCCGACCTTGATCTCCTCGACCGGCGGGGCGGACAGCGAGACCCGGATGGTGTCGCCGATGCCCTCGGCCAGCAGCGCGCCGAACGCGACCGCGCTCTTGATGGTGCCCTGGAACGCCGGCCCAGCCTCGGTCACGCCCAGGTGCAGCGGGTAGTCGCACTGCTCGGCGAGCTGGCGGTACGCGCGGATCATCACGACCGGGTCGTTGTGCTTGACCGAGATCTTGATGTCGCGGAAGCCGTGCTCCTCGAACAGCGAGCACTCCCACAGGGCCGACTCCACCAGCGCCTCGGCGGTGGCCTTGCCGTACTTCTGCATGATCCGCTTGTCCAGCGAGCCCGCGTTGACGCCGATCCGGATCGGGACGTTCGCGTCGCCGGCGGCCTTCGCGATCTCCTTGACCTTGTCGTCGAACTGGCGGATGTTGCCCGGGTTGACCCGGACCGCCGCGCAGCCGGCGTCGATCGCCGCGAAGACGTACTTGGGCTGGAAGTGGATGTCGGCGATGACCGGGATCTGGGACTTCTTCGCGATGGCCGGCAGCGCCTCGACGTCGTCCTGCGACGGCACGGCGACCCGGACGATCTGGCAGCCCGAGGCGGTGAGCTCGGCGATCTGCTGCAGGGTCGCGTTGACGTCGGCGGTCAGCGTGGTGGTCATCGACTGCACGCTCACCGGCGCGCCCCCGCCGACCGGCACGTTGCCGACCATGATCTGGCGGCTGTGCCGGCGGGGGGCCAGCGGCGGCGGCGGTACGGCCGGCATACCGAGACTGACAGCGGTCATGTGCGCACTCTCACTTTGAGAAGATGGTAATCGGGTTGATCACGTCGGCCGTGGCGGTGAGCAGGGTGAACGCCCCACCGATCAGGATGACGGCGTAGGTCAGCGGCATGAGCTTGAAGTAGTCGACGCGGCCGGGATCGGGCTTGTGCAGCTTGCCGTAGATCCACGAGCGGACCCGCTCGTACCAGGCGATGGCGATGTGCCCACCGTCCAGCGGCAGCAGCGGCAGCAGGTTGAAGATGCCGATGAAGACGTTCAGCGAGATGAAGATCAGCAGGAAGATCTCGGGCACGCCGCGCTCGATCGCCTCGCCGCCCAGCCGGCTGGCGCCGATGACGCTGATCGGGGTGTTCGGGTCGCGCTCGTCGCCGGTGATCGAGTTCCACAGCGCCGGGATCTTCTCGGGGATCCGCTTCATCGCCACGAACGAGCCCTCGACCAGGCTCCAGTCGTAGCGCAGGCTGGCCCCGACGGCGTCGATCGGGCCGTAGGTGAGCGTGCCGGGAATGTCGATGCTCTGCCCGATGCCGACCACCGAGACCTCGGTGACCGGGCCCTCCGGGTCGGCCAGCGGCGGGCGCTTCGCGGCGATCATCGTCACCGTGGTGCTGCCGGGCCGGCCGTCGCGGGTGTACTCGAAGACCGTCGGGCCCGGCCTGGTGGCCCGGATCACGTCGGTGAGCTGGCCGTAGCTGGTGATCGGGGTGTTGCCGACCTTGGTGATGACGTCGCCCGTGCGCAGCCCGGCGGCGGCCGACGGGGCCGCCACGTCGGTGCCGGCGCCGGCCTTGCACTCCTGCTCGGAGAGCACGACCTGCACGCAGTCGGCCACGGTGATCCGGGCCGGCAGCGCGACCTGCTGCTGGACCGTCTGCGGCACGTCGGGGTTGGGCAGGCCGACGAAGACCGCGGCGCACCAGGCGGCCACGATGGCCAGGGCGAAGTGGGTGAGCGAGCCGGCCGACATGACGACCGTGCGCTTCCACACCGGGAAGCGCCACATGGCCCGCGGCTGGTCGGCCTCCGAGACGTCGTCGTCCTGCGGCGTCATGCCGACGATCTTGCAGAAGCCGCCGAGCGGGATGGCCTTGAGGCCGTACTCGGTCTCACCGCGGCGGAACGAGAAGATGGTCGGGCCGAACCCGACGAAGTACTGGGTGACCTTCATCCCGTACCGCTTGGCCGTGATCATGTGGCCGAGCTCGTGCAGGCTCACCGAGATCAAGATTGCCAGCGCGAAGGCCGCCGTCCCCAACCAGTACAGCATCAGGCTCCTTCAGCCGCAGTAGCGATCATCCGCTGCGCCTGGGCCCGCGCCCAGGCCTCCGCGGTCAGCACGTCTTCGACGGTACCCGGCTCGTCGAAATCCGGCGCCGCCGCGAGCACCGCCTCGAGGGTGTCGACGATGCCCAGAAAAGGTAGCCGACCGGACACGAACGCGGCCACACACTCCTCGTTGGCGGCGTTGTAGATCGCCGGGCGGCAGCGCCCCGCCGTGCCGGCGGCCTTGGCCAGCCGGACGGCCGGGAACGCCTCGTGGTCCAGCGGGCGCAGCTCCCAGTTGTGCGCGAGCGTCCAGTCGACCGCCGCCGCGGCGCCCGGCACCCGCTCCGGCCAGGCCAGCGCCAGCGCGATCGGCAGCCGCATGTCCGGCGGGCTGGCCTGGGCCAGCGTGGAGCCGTCGCCGAACTCGACCAGGGAGTGCAGCACCGACTGCGGGTGCACCATCACCTCGATGGCGTCGTACGGCACGTCGAACAGCTCGTGCGCCTCGATCACCTCGAGACCCTTGTTGACCATGGTCGCGGAGTTGATCGTCACCACCGGGCCCATGTCCCACGTCGGGTGCTTGAGCGCCTCCTCGGGTGTGACGTTCGTCAGCTCGGCGCGGCGCCTGTCCCGGAACGCTCCCCCGCTGGCGGTGAGGACCAGCCGCCGTACCTCCCCGGCCGAGCCGCCGCGCAGGCACTGGGCCAGCGCCGAGTGCTCCGAGTCGACCGGCACGATCTGCCCCGGCCGCGTCACCGCGGCCCGGACCAGCGGGCCGCCGGCGACGAGCGACTCCTTGTTGGCGAGCGCGAGGGTACGGCCGCAGCGCAGCGCCGCCAGCGTGGGCGGCAGCCCGAGACTGCCCACCACCCCGTTGAGCACGACGTCGCAGGGCCACGCGGCGAGCTCGGTCATCGCCTGCGGGCCGGCCACGATCTTCGGCAGCTTGAAGTCGCCGGTGGCCCAGCCGCGCTTCTGCGCCTCGGCGTAGAACGCGAGCTGCAGGTCCTGCACGACGCTGGAACGGGCCACCCCGACCACGTCGACGGCGAGCTCCAGCGCCTGCGCGGCGAGCAGCTCGACGTTGCCGCCGCCGGCGCCGAGCGCGACCACTCGGAACCTCTCCGGGTTGCGCCGGACGATGTCGATGGCCTGGGTGCCGATGGACCCGGTGGAGCCGAGCAGTACCAACTCACGCATGCCGTCCATCTTCCCCTGCCGGGTCACGGCGTCGGCGGGCGTACCCCGGGCGGTCCGGGCCGGTCCGCCGCGGGCCCGGACGCCGGGACCGGCGGCGGTACCGGCGGCGGGGCGGCCGCCGGCCGGCCGACGTTGCCGCTCAGCAGGGCCCGCAGCTCGGCGAGCTGCTCCCCGGTCAGGCCGCCGACCGGCACCGGGACGAAGCCGCCGCCGGCCAGCGCGAGGATGACCTGACCCGGCAGTTCCTCGGTGCTCCGGATCGCCGCCCAGCTCATCTCGGTGCGCACCAGCTCGGTGCCGACGCCCACACCGGCCGGCCCGAACCGGTAGGTCGTCGGCCGGGACACCCGCTTGACGCTCATCCGGGTCGCCTGCCGCGCGGCGAGCTCGACGAGAACCACCCCGAAGAACAGGGCGATGGCCAGCGTCAGGCCCAGCACCAGGTAGCTCCTGCTGCCGTCCAGGACCAGCCAGCAGAGCGAGCCGACCGCGCCCAGCAGCAGGCCCGCGACGCGCAGCACCATGAATCGCTGCCGGCTGACGTGGCGTACGGCGGCGCCCAGCAGACGCTCGTCCGGCTCGGCCGCGAAGGACAGTGGCATATCAGCTCCCATGATCGTGCGGATCCTAGCGCCACCGTGGGTATGGAGGGGGGCATGAGATCCCGGGTGGCGGACCTGCGCCGAAGACTGTCGGCGCCGTTCCGGCCCCTCCGCGGACGGGACCTGGCCCTGCACGCCGCCGCCGTGACCTTCTACGCCGGGATCGCCGTGGTGCCGGTGGCCCTGTTGGCGATCTGGATCACCGGCCTGGTCGCCGGGGCCGACCGGGTGCGCCGGCTGACCGGGCACACCATCCAGGCCCTGCCGGACGCGATCGGGGCGCCGCGGGCCCTGTCCGCGCTGATCGAGGCCGGCCTGCACCTGACCCCGATGCTCGCGGTGGCCAGCCTGCTCCCCGCCACCCTGTACGGCGAGGGCCTGCGCCGCGCGTTTGTGTCCCTGCGCGAGCCGGGCGAGGCGCTGGTCGGCTGGCGCGGCCGGATCCTCTGGCTGCCCCTGCTGGCCGCCTCCCCCGCGCTGCTGCTGGCGCTGTTCCTGGCCCTGCCCGTGACCAGCGGCCTCTGGGTCCGGGGCGGCTGGTACGCGGTGGCCGGGGTGGTGCTGTCGTTCTTCGCCGCCTGGCTGGTGCTGACCCCGGTGGTGATCTGGGTCTACCGCGGCGTGGCCCCGGGCCGGCCCGAGTGGCTGGCGACGGTGCTGGTCGGCTCGTTCACCGCGGCGAACCTGTCCGGGTTCCTGCACGGTTTCGTGCTGTTCTGCGCGCTGCCACTGGACCTCGGGGTGCCGTTCGGCGGCTTCACCGAGATCGGCGGCACGGTCGCCGTCGGGCTGTGGCTCTATCTCTTCCACGTGATCCTGCTGGCCGGCTTCGCCGCGACACAGAGCGCCAGCGCCTTCCAGCGGGCTAGACGGGCTCGGGCTGCCGATCCGGCGCCGGCGGCCGCGGATCCGTCTCGTGGATCCCGTAGCGGGAGTAGAAGCGGCCCAGCGGTCCCGGCGCCCACCAGTTCCACCGGCCCAGCAGCCGCATCGTCCCGGGGACCAGCAGCGCCCGGACCAGCGTCGCGTCCACGATGATGGCCACGATCATGCCGACCCCGATGGTCTTGATGACGGTCACCTCGCCGGTCGCGAAGCCGGCCACCACCGTGATCAGCAGCACCGCGGCGGCCGTGATGATGCCGCCGGTGCGCTGCAGGCCGGCGGCCACCGAAGCGGTGTTGTCGCCGGTGGCGTCCCACTCCTCGCGGACCCGGGAGAGCAGGAACACCTCGTAGTCGGTGGCCAGGCCGAACAGCACGGCGAGCACCAGGATCATGTTGCTCGGCTCGATGTAGCCGACGGAGGAGAACCGCAGCAGGCCCTCGAGGTGGCCCTCCTGGAAGATCCAGACGACCACGCCGAAGGACGCGCCGATCGAGACCAGGTTCATCAGCACGGCCTTGACCGGCAGCAGCACCGACCCGAAGGCCAGGAACAGCAGCACCATCGTGGCGACCGCCATGATCAGGGCCATCCAGGGCAGCCGGGCCGCGAGGCTCTCCAGCAGGTCGAGGTCGATGGCGGGCCGGCCGCCGACGAGCACCTCGGCGCCGGCCGGCGGGGGCAGGTCGCGGACCCGTGAGGCCAGGTCGCGCGCCTGCGCCCCGGACAGCGTGCGCGGATAGGTCACCGTGATCAGCGAGGCGGCGCCGCGCTCGGCGGTGACCGTGGCGGCGGTGACGTCCGGCAGCGCGGCGATCCGCCCGGCCAGGGCGCCGGCCGGCGCGCCGGTGACCAGCACGGTGATCGGGTTCTCGCCGCCGCCGGGGAAGTCGCCGGCCAGCCGCTCGCCGACGATCCGGGCCGAGCTGGCGGCGGGCAGCACCCGTTCGTCGAAGCCGCCGAACTCGACCCGCAGGAACGGCGCCGCGAAGGCGGTCAGCACGACGAGCACGCCGGCGACGTACAGCACCGGGCGGCGCATGACGCTGCGGGCGATCCGGGCCCAGCCGGCTCCGGGGCGCCCGCGCTGCGGCAGCGGGATGCGCAGCTTGTCGATGCGGTGGCCGAGCAGGGACAGGGCCGCGGGCAGGACGGTGAGGGCGGCCAGCATGGCGACCAGCACGGCGGCCATGCCGCCGATGGCCATGCCGCCCAGGAAGGGCTGCGGGAAGATCAGCAGGCTGGACAGCGCCAGCACGATGGTCAGGCCGGAGACCATGACGGTACGGCCGGCGGTCGCCACGGTGGCGCGGATGGCGCTGCCCACGTCGCGTCCGTTGGCCAGTTCCTCGCGGAAGCGGCTCACCACGAACAGCGAGTAGTCCACGGCCATGCCCAGGCCGAGCAGCGTGATGACGTTGATCGCGAAGACCGAGATGTCGGTGACGTAGGTCAGCGCCCGCACGGCGACGAACGCGCCGAGGATGGCGATGCCGCCGATGACCAGCGGGGACAGGGCGGCGATGAGCCCCCGGAAGATCAGCACCAGCAGCAGGAACAGGACCGGCAGCGAGAAGATCTCGGCCCGGGTGATGTCCTTCTTGGTCTGCGCGTTGGCCTGGTCGGTGAACGCGACCAGGCCACCGATCCGGGTGGTCAGCCCGGGCGCGGCCAGGGCCGGCTCGATCCGGTGGTACGCCGCCGCCCGGCCGTCCTCGGCCCCGGCGCGCAGGTAGACCGCCGCGTAGGTGGCCCGCCGGTCGTTGCTGACCAGCGTGGGCGGCGCGCCCCGGTCGGTGTACGCGGCGACCTGGGCCACGTCGGCCTCGGCGCGGATCTTCGCCACCGCCTCGGTCACCGCCGTCCGGAAGGCCGGGTCGGCCACGGTGAGCGTGTCGCTGGACCAGAGCACGACCAGGTCCGGGTCGCGCTGGCCGAGCTGGGCGGCGATGGCCCGGGCCGCCCGGTTGGACTGGCTGTCCGGGTCGTCGTAGCCGCCGCCGGTCAGCGCCCCGAAGACGCCCGCGCCCCAGGTCGCCCCGGCCACGACCAGGGCCAGCGCGGCGCCCAGAACCCACCAGCGCAGCCGGACGACCGCTCCGCCCCACCAGCCGAACATGTGCCTTCCTCCCGGAACGCCCGTTACAGTCGCCTCAGATTCCCGGCCACTATGGTGAACGCTGTTTACTCTCACAAGCGCCGTTCGCCCCCGTCAACGGAGCCCGCTATGACGACGACCACGCCCAGCCGCCGCGAACGGCTGCGCGCGGAGACCGTCACCGAGATCAAGGACGCCGCCCGCCGCCTGCTCGTCGCCGGCGGCCCCGCCGCCATCTCGCTGCGGGCCATCGCCCGCGACCTCGGCATGACCGCCCCCGCCCTGTACCGGTACTTCGCCAGCCTCGACGCCCTGGTGCTGGCCATCGTCACCGACCTCTTCGAGGACCTGCGGGCCACGGTCGCGGACGCCGCCACCGACCACGGCGACGAGGAACCGCTGGTCCGGGTCGGCCACATGGCCCGCGCCTTCCGCCGCTGGTCGCTGGACCGGCCCGCCGAGTTCGCGCTGATGTTCGGCAGCCCGGTGCCCGGGATCACCCCGTTCGCCGAGCAGTGCGGCCCGTTCAACGACGCCGGCGCGCGGTTCGGGGAGACCTTCTTCACTGTGCTGGGTGAGCACTATGCCCGCCACCCGTTCGGCGGAGCCGCCCCCGATCTGCCCGACCCGGCGCTGCGCGAGCTGTTCGCGCCGTACCTGGACACCTTCGGTGATCGTTTCCCGCTGCCGGTGATCTACCTGTTCGTGGCCGCCTGGACCCGGTTGTACGGGATCGTGGCGATGGAGGTGTTCGGTCACCTGAGGTGGGCCATGACGGACGTGGAGCCACTTTTCGAGGTCGAATTGGCGCGGATGGTCAGCCGAATGGCGCGCTAGGCTGCGCTGCCATGAGCTCTCTGCCCGAACGCGCGGACGTGGTGATCATCGGCGCCGGCCACAACGGCCTGGTCTCCGCGGTGCTGCTGGCCCGCGCCGGACTCGACGTCGTGGTGCTGGAGGCCGCCGGGGTGCTCGGCGGCGCCACCCGCACCGAGCGGCCGTTCGCCGGGGTGCCCGGCCTGGGCCAGTCCACCGGCTCGTACCTGCTCGGTCTCATGCCGCCGGAGCTGCTGCGCACGCTCGACGTGGACATCCCGGTGCTGCGCCGCGACCCGCACTACTTCCTGCCCACCCCGGGCGGGCCGGGGGCGCCGTACCTGCTCTTCGGCACCGACCGCGAGGCGACCCGGGCGCAGATGGAACGGTTCTTCTCGCCCCGCGACGTGGCCGCCGACGAGGCGATGCAGGTGGAGATCGCGGCGTTGCGCGCCGACCTGGCCCCGGCCTGGCTGCAGGAGCCCGGCACCGTCGAGCAGGTCGCCGACCGGCACATCCGCCCGCAGCTGCAGAGCACGTTCATCGACCTGGTCCGCGGCTCGGTCGCCGACTACCTCGCCCGGTTCGGCTTCAAGAGCGAACTGCTGATGAGCATGTACGCGGTGACCGACGGCCTGTCCGGGCTGAACGCGGGCCCCGACGACCCGGGCACCGGCCACAACTTCCTGGTCCACAACATGTGCCGGCTGCCCGGCTCGGACGGCACCTGGATGATCGCCCGGGGCGGGATGGGCACGGTGTCGCGCACGTTCGCCGACGCCGCCCGCGCGGCCGGCGCCGCGATCTTCACGAGCACGCCGGTGGCGTCCGTGACCGTGTCCCAGGGCGCCGCCACCGGCGTGGTCCTGGCCGACGGGCGGGCCGTGCAGGCCCCGGTGGTGCTGGGTTCCTGCGACCCGTACAGGCTGATGAGCCTGGTCCCGGACGGCGCGCTGCCCGCGGCCCTGACCGACCGGATGGCGGCGGTCCGCCGCCCCGGCACGACGCTGAAGGTGAACCTGGCCCTGCGCGGCCTGCCCCGCTTCGCCTGCCTGCCCGAGGACGCGCCGTCGCCGTTCGGCTCGACGATCCACCTGCTGCCCGGCTCGGCGGGCCTGGCCGGCCTGGCCGAGACGGACTCCCCGATGGCGGCGCTGCGCGCGATGTGGGCGGACGTGCAGGCGGGCCGGCTGCCGGCCGAACCCACGATCGAGTGGTACCTGCACACGACCGTCGACCCGTCGCTGCAGGACGAGGCGGGCCACCACTCGTCGGCCCTGTTCGTCCAGTCGGTGCCGTACGAGCTGGCCACCTCGACCTGGGACGCGGAGCTGCCCGGCTACGTGGACCGGCTGCTGGCCCTGGTGGACCGGTACGCGCCCGGAACCTCGGAGCTGGTGGCCGACACGATGCCGCTGACCCCGCCGGGCATCGAGAAACACTTCGGCATCACCGGCGGGCACATCCACCACGTCGACAACACGGTGGCCTTCAACGAGCGCATGCCGTACGCGACCGGCCTGGACGGGCTGTACGCGGGATCGGCCGGGGCGCACCCGGCGGGGAGCGTGATCGGCGCGGCGGGCCACAACGCGGCGAAGCGCATCCTGCGGGATCTGGGCCGCTGATCATTCGGGCGCGGCCCGGGCGGTGACCGGCTGGTGGGCTTGGGGGTGATGGGCGCAAGGCTACGGCCGCGGCGGCGCGGCGGCGGCCCGGACGGCGGCTCGACGACCCCGAGACGGCAGCCACGACGACGGCCC
>NZ_BOMQ01000082.1 GCF_016862275.1 Actinoplanes nipponensis
GACCACCGCGAGATGGCGGCTGGACCGCGGCGGCTGCGCAGCGGCGGGCCTGATGACTCGGCAACGGTAGGGGGCGCGGCTGCGGCCACAACGCTCGGTGACGGTTCGGCGACGGGCGGGGGCGGCGGTTCGGCGACGGCGCGGGAGCGGCGGTTCGGCGACGACGCGGGAGCGGCGGTTCGGCGGAACGCCGCTTCCGGCGCCGGCGGGCGGCCGGCACATCACGTTCTCCCTCCCCGCACGGATCTTGTGGGGTGCGGGCGGGATTTTGGGCCATGGCGCATCAAGATTCAGCGAGAGCTTCAAGATTCAGCGGGAAATGAAGCTCGGCGGTGTGGCGGCCCCGGGAGCAACAGCCACGATGCTCGAAGCTCTGGCGCAAGGCCAGGCGGGGCGGACAACAAGCCGAGCGGGCCGAAAATCTGAGCGGGACCTGTCGCTCACGCGTGCCGGAAGGCCCCTGAAGGTGGTGCCCACCCAAACCCCCGACGAGCAGCACGAAAGACGGCCGCAGCGGGCCCACTCAGACCGGAAGGTGTCCGGGCGTGTAGCGGCACCGGCCGGGCCCGAGTATCAGCTTCGCGTCCCAGCCCACCATGCACCCAGCCCGAACCGACTGGAACAAAGCACGAACCCCGCAATCGGCGGGAGCGACGGTCAGCACCATGCACCCACGCACGACATGAAATTGATCTTGATCTTCCCTACGAAGACGTCTTCTCGGCCCGGATCTGATGCCCCACGCTGGTCAGGCACTTCCCGCTGGGCAGATCGAACTTCCACCCGTGCAGCTGGCACGTCAGCACATTGCCGTCCACGATGCCGAACCGGCTCAGGTCCGCCTTCAGGTGCGGGCACCGGCGCTGCACCGTCCAGCCGCCCAGCTCCGTGTCCTCGGCGTCGACCGACTTCTCGTGCTCGTCGTACCAGCCCTCGGCGTACTGCAGGCGCTCCTCGGACAGGCACTTGAAGAACGCGTAGACGAACTCGTTGTACTGCCCGATCCGGGCCGCGGAGAAGCGGCAGGACAGGAAGAGCGAGTTCACCCAGTCGCCCTCGTCGATGAAGATCAGGTGTTCGATCAGCTCGCGCTGGGTCCGGAAGCGGTAGCGGACCTTCTCGTCGGCGTACGGGCGGACCTGCTTGCCCGGGAAGTCGACCACGATCGATTCGACAGCCTCGCCGTCGTAGGCCACCAGGTCGAAGCGGACCGGGCCGCCGACGCCCTTGGCCAGGTAGATCGACTCCTCGAGGAGCGGCTCGATGCGCTTCTTGAGCTCGCCGAGCACGTCGATCTCCGGGTGCCGCCAGGACGCCTTCTCGGCGGCGATGATCGGCGCCTTGCGCTCGCGCATCTCCTCGAGGTGGGCCTTCTTGTTGGCGAAGTAGCCGGCCACGTCCGTGGGGTGCGTGGTCTCGATCGACTCGGCCGTCAGCGTCGACACGCTGCCCGGCAGCAGCACCACCCCGTTGGTCCCGCCGACCTTGGCGTACTCGCTCAGGAAGACCGACTGGTCGGGGAAGATGTTGCCCTCGTCGCCGTGGATGTCGTTGAACTGCCACAGCTCGTCGTCGAGGAAGCAGGGCGGGCCGGCGATCGGGAAGACGTGGTCGGCCTTCAGGTCGTCGATGTAGCGCCAGGTGCGGTCGAACTGCCGGTCGCGCTTCTGCTTGCCGAACGCCGTCTTCGCCGCCTGCGGCAGCTCGTAGACCATCGGGTACCAGATCGCGCCGGAGAACTGCAGCATGTGGGCGTGCACGTGACCGAGCTCGGCGAAGACGGACAGGTCGGTCGGTCGGGCGTCGTTCTGGTTGAGCACCCGTACGCCGTCGTGCTCGAGCCACAGCGACGAGTCGCCGATCGGGCCGTCGGTGGGGCTGATCAGCGCCTGGATCATCACCTTGAGGCCGCCGTCGAGCTCGTGCACCTCGTTGCTTCTGGTCTTCAGGAAGCTGGTGAAGCCGAGCGCGCGCAGCTCGTCCTCGAGCTGGCTGGTCGGGTACTCCGGGAGCAGCACCGTGGCCTTCTTGCTGACGAAGCGCTTCAGGTGCGCCGCGTCGAAGTGGTCGCGGTGCAGGTGGGAGACGTAGAGGTAGTCCACGTCGCCGAGCGACTCCCAGTCCAGCTGGGAGTTGTCGGGGAAGGGGAACCACGACGCGAAGTACGCCGGGTTGACCCACGGGTCGCACAGGATGCTGCCCGCGCCCGTGTCGATCCGCATGCTCGCGTGGCCAGTGCCCGTGATCCGCACCGCTCAGCTCCCTCGCTCCACCGATGTCCGACGGCATCGAAGGTACCGGGTCCGGGTTGGTGGGTTGCGCGCGGAGCCGCCGTGCGAAACTGATCGCGTTGTCATCACCATCGTCGCAGGAGGACCGAGTCGTGGCAGAAGAGCCGGTTTACGCCCCTGACCAGCTCAAGCCGGGCAACCGCAAGTGGTCCCGGATCGGCGCCGTCGGCACCGCCGTGATCCTGCTGGCCATGCTCTTCGGCAACCACGAGGGCAACACCGAGAACATCTGGCTCATCGGCACCGCGCTGCTGCTCATCGGCTGGGTGCTGGTGGACGTCGTGCTGCGGCGCAACGGCCTCAAGCCCAACGACCAGTAGCCCACGCACGCAGGAGGCCCGCTCCCGGCCGGGAGCGGGCCTTTCCCGTACGGGCTCAGCGCATGCGCAGCAGGATGTCCTTGACCTCGCGCAGGGCCGCGTCGACCTCGGCCTCGAAGTAGCCACCCGGAACCAGCCCGAACTGCAGCGTGTCGAGCTCGTTCTCGGGCACCGGCATCGGGCCGCGGCCGGTCATGGCCTGCAGGATGCTCTCGAACAGCCGGTCCACCTGCACCGGGTCGTAGCCGCTGCCGAAGCGGCGCGGCTGGAACGTGCGGCGCAGCTGGTCCACCCGGTAGAGCTCCGGGCTGGCGCCCGGGCCGCCACCCATCGGCGGGCCGCCCATCGGGGGGCCACCCATCGGTGGGCCGCTCATCGGGGGCGCGCTCATCGGGGCGGGGCCGCCGAAGCCGCCGCGGTCCCGGTCGGGCATCCGGATCTCGGCCGTCATGTCGGTCTTGCCGTGCCGGCCGGGCTCGAAGCCGTCGTAGCTGCCGGTGTCGTAGCCGGCCGGGGCCGGCGGGCGCTGCTGCGGCTGCTGGCCGTAGCCGGTGGGCTCGTCGTAGCGGCCGTACGGGTCCGGGCCGGGCATCTGGGGACGCTGCGGGAGCTGCTGCGGCTGCATCCGGTCCTCGCGGCCGTACGGGTCCTCGCGGGCGAACTGGCTCTCGCGGGCGTACTGGTCGTCGCGGCCGTACGGGTCCTCGCGGGCGTACTGGCGGTCGTCGCGGACCGGCGGCGCGGGCAGCCGCTCGGTCGGCGGCGCGGAACGGCCCAGCGCCTGGCTCATCCGGTCGCCCGGCATGCCGCCGCGCATCGGCTCGGGCTGCATCCGGTCCGGCGTCATCCGGGGATCGGCGGCACGCCCGCCGCGGTCCTCGAACTCGGCGAGCTGGCGCTCCACCCTGTCCAGGTGCAGGTCGACCTGCCACTCGTCGTAGCCGCCGAAGCGCACGCGGAAGACGACGTCGTGCACCTCCTGGGCGCCGACGGGCGCGCCGGACTGCTCACCGGCCAGGGTCGCCTCGACCCGGTCCAGGAAAGCGTCGACCTCGTCGACCTTGTAACCGCGGCGCAGCGCGCGCCGCCGGAAACGCTGTCCCTGACTCGTCACAACGTCTCCCAAATCAGCGTCCGCAGGGAACTGAGCCCCGTCATCGTGCCACCTCCGCGTCGGCGACGGCGCCCCCAGCGTCCACCACCGTCAGCTCACTTGCGGCCAATTGGCCGCATGCACCGTCGATCTCGCGCCCCCGGGTGTCGCGGACAGTGGTCGCGACGCCCGACTCCCGCAGCCGGCGGACGAACTCGCGCTCCACCGGCTTGGGGCTGGCGTCCCACTTGCTGCCCGGCGTCGGGTTCAGCGGGATGAGATTCACATGCGCCAGCTTGCCGTGCAGCAGCCTGCCAAGCAGGTCGGCACGCCAGGGTTGATCGTTTACGTCCCTGATCAGGGCGTATTCGATGGAGATCCGACGCCCGGTCCGCGCCGCGTAGTCGAACGCGGCATCGAGCACCTCGGCCACCTTCCAACGCTGGTTGACGGGCACAAGCTCATCGCGCAGATCATCATCGGGGGCGTGCAGGGACAGCGCAAGAGTCACGGACAACCCTTCGGCGATCAACCGCCGCATAGCGGGCACGAGGCCCACGGTGGAGACGGTGATGTGCCGTTGTGAGAGACCCAGGCCCTCGGGGGCCGGAGCCACCAGCCGGCGCACGGCCTCGATCACCCGGGGGTAGTTGGCCAGCGGCTCGCCCATGCCCATGAACACGACCCGGGACAGCCGCGGCGGCGAGCCGGTGACCGCGCC
Organism: Actinoplanes nipponensis; assembly: GCF_016862275.1. GTDB lineage: Bacteria > Actinomycetota > Actinomycetes > Mycobacteriales > Micromonosporaceae > Actinoplanes > Actinoplanes nipponensis. The sequence goes on from NZ_BOMQ01000082.1 coordinate 4,426, forward strand.
GGAGGCGGCGACCCCGGCCAGGTAGACGACCTGGTCGACGATCTCCGCGATGGACAGGTTGCGGGTCAGCCCGGCCTGGCCGGTGGCGCAGAACGGGCAGGCCATGCCGCACCCGGCCTGGCTGGACACGCACGCGGTGATCCGGTCGGGATAGCCCATCAGGACGCTCTCGACCATCGCGTTGTCGTGCAGCTTCCACAGCGTCTTGCGAGTGGCGCCGTCGTCGCAGGCCAGCTCGCGCTGCGGGGTGAGCAGCGTGGGCAGCAGCTCCCCGGCGAGCTTGTCCCGCGAGCCGGCGGGCAGGTCGGTCATCGCGGCCGGGTCACGCACCAGCCGCCCGAAGTAGTGGGTGGAGAGCTGCTGGGCGCGGAAGGCCGGCTCGCCGAGCTCGGCGACGGCCGCGCGGCGGCCCGCCAGGTCGAGATCGGCGAGGTGGCGCGGCGGCATCGCGGGGCGGCGGCGGGTGACCACCGCGTCGGGGGTGTCGGGGCTGGTCGGGATGACCGGAAGAATCGTCATGGCGTATCCAGTCTCCCACGTCGTGAGCACATGCCTACCCCGGCGGCGCGATGAGCGAGAGCAGCAGGAACGCCGTCGGCACCGCGAACAGGATGGAATCGAGCCGGTCCATCAGGCCGCCGTGGCCGGGCAGCAGGTTGCTCATGTCCTTGATGCCGATGTCGCGCTTGAGCATCGACTCGGCCAGATCCCCGACCACCGCGACCACGGAGATCACGGCGCCGAAGAGCAGACCCCAGTAGAACGGGACGTCGAGCAGGAAGTACGCCAGCAGCGAACTGCCGATCGCCGCCGCGGTGACCGAGCCGGCGAAGCCCTCCCAGGACTTCTTCGGGCTGATCGTGGGGGCCATCGGGTGCTTGCCGAGGAACACGCCGGCCGCGTAGCCGCCGGTGTCGGACAACACCACCGCGAGCAGGGTGATGAGCACCCGGTAGTCGCCGTCGTCGGGCTTGGCCAGCAGGACGCCGAAGCTGAGCAGGAACGGCACGTAGACGGCGATGAGCGCGGTCGCGGCGAGATCCTTGGTGATTCCGGCGACACCGTCGGCCAGCCGCCACAGCAGGGTGGCCAGCACGGTCACCAGCAGGCCGAGGATCAGCGCGTCCGTGCTGCCGTACCAGGCCAGCCCGGTCATCAGCACGCCGCCGGCGACCAGCGGGATCAGCGGCGGCCGGGCGCCGGTGACCCTGAGCGCCCGGGCCATCTCCCAGATGCCGATGCCGGTCGCCAGGGCGATCACCCCGAGGAAGGCTTCCTTCCAGACGAACAGCGAGGCCAGCACGACCAGGACCATGCTGACCCCGACCGCGATGGCGGCGGGCAGGTTGCGGCCCGCCCGGCCGACCGGCTTCGCGCCCGGTTTGCCGCGCCCGGCGCGGCGCCTTCCCGGTCCGCGCGGACCGTCGGCTTCAGCTGCGGTCAACTCCCACTCCGCCTGCGAGGTCGAGGTCGCCGCAACCGGCGCCTCCCACGCCGGCGGGCCCGGCTGGGGAGCCGGCTCGCCGGCCGGCCCGGGCGTGAAGGCGTTCCAGGAGGGTCCGCTCTCGGTGGCCCGCTGGGCCGCCTGACGGCGATGGGCCGCGTACGGGTCGGGCTCCCCGGCGGGCGCGTCGGGGCCGTACGGGGCCGGGACGTCGGGTTGCCCGGACGCCCGGCCACCGGAAGGGGTCTGCCCACCGCGGGGCTCGAGGTACGACATCAGACCTCGAGCAGCTCTGCTTCCTTGTGCTTGACCAGCTCGTCGACCACCGCGACGTAGCGGTGCGTGAGGTCGTCGAGCTCCTTCTCGGCGCGGCGGCCGTCGTCCTCGCCGGCCTCGCCGTCCTTGACCAGGCGGTCCAGCTGCTCCTTGGCCTTGCGGCGCACGTTGCGGATCGCGACGCGCCCCTCCTCGGCCTTGTGGCGGGCCACCTTGATCATCTCGCGGCGCCGCTCCTCGGTCATCTGCGGCAGGTTGATGCGCAGCTGGGTGCCCTCGTTGTTGGGGTTGACCCCGAGGTCCGAGTCGCGGATCGCCCGCTCGATCGGTCCCAGCTGGGACGCGTCGTACGGCTTCACGATCACCATGCGCGGCTCCGGCACGCCGACCGACGCCATCTGGGTGATCGGGGTCAGGGCGCCGTAGTAGTCGACGACGATCTTCGAGAACATCGCCGGCGTGGCGCGGCCCGTCCGGATCGCGGCGAACTCCTCCTTGGCGTGCTCGACCGCGCTCTCCATCTTCTCTTCGGCCTCGAAGAGGGTCTCGTCGATCACCGCTCCGTCGCCTCCTTGTTCCTCATGGTCGTTGCGAAAGTGTGGGCCAAGCGCGGGATCACGTGGTGATCAGGGTGCCGATCTTCTCGCCGCTGACGGCGCGGACGATCGTGTCGTCGCCCTGGGCGCCGAAGACCAGCATCGGCAGGCCGTTCTCCTCGCAGAGGCTGAACGCGGCCTGGTCGGCCACCCGCAGGCCCTGCTGGAGCACGCTGGCGAAGGTGATGTGGTCGATCTTGCGGGCGTCCGGGTCGGTACGCGGGTCGGCGGTGTAGACGCCGTCGACGCCGTTCTTGCTCATCAGCACGAGGTCGGCGTGGATCTCCAGCGCGCGCTGCGCCGTGACCGTGTCCGTGGAGAAGTACGGCATGCCGGCGCCGGCGCCGAAGATGACGACGCGGCCCTTCTCGAGGTGCCGGATCGCCCGCAACGGGATGTACGGCTCCGCCACCTGGGCCATCGTGATCGCGGTCTGCACCCGCGTCTCGATGCCCTCCTTCTCGAGGAAGTCCTGCAGGGCCAGGCAGTTCATGACCGTGCCGAGCATGCCCATGTAGTCGGCCCGGTTGCGGTCCATGCCGCGCTTCTGCAGCTCGGCGCCGCGGAAGAAGTTGCCGCCGCCGACGACGACCGCGATCTGCACCCCGCGGCGGGTGGCCGTGGCGATCTGCCGGGCGATGCCCTGCACGACGTCGGGGTCGACGCCCACGGCGCCACCGCCGAAGACCTCGCCGGAGAGCTTCAGCACGACCCGCCGGGGCCGCTCGGCACGCGGGGCCGTGAGCTCGTCCGCCACGGCAGCCTGCTCGGTCACCATCGTCATGCCGGTCCGCCCTTTCCTTCGCTAACCCGAGACCCTATGTGACGGGGAGGCCGGGCGCTTGTGTCGCGTCCCGGCCTCCCGCGCAGTGCGCTGGTGCCTGGATTACTCCTGGCCGACCTCGAACCGGACGAAGCGGGTGACTTCGATCCCGGCGTCGGCGGTGACCTGCTTGACGGTCTTCTTGTTGTCGGTGACCGACGGCTGCTCCAGCAGGACGAAGTCCTTGAAGAAGGAGTTCACCCGGCCCTCGACGATCTTGGGCAGGGCCTGCTCGGGCTTGCCCTCCTCGCGCGCGGTCTGCTCGGCGACGCGGCGTTCCGTCTCGACGGTCTCCGCGGGCACCTCCTCGCGGGTGAGGAACTTCGGCCGCATGGCGGCGATCTGCATGCCGACCGCGCGGGCGTCGTCGGCGCCGGCCTCGTCGGTCTTGCCGGCGTACTCCACCAGCACGCCGACCTGCGGCGGCAGGTCCTGCGCCTTGCGGTGCAGGTAGACCGCGACGGTGCCGTCGAGGATGGCGAAGCGGTTGAGCACGATCTTCTCGCCGATCTTGGCGGAGAAGTCCTGGATCACGTCGGCCACGGCGCGGCCGTCGGCCAGCGTGGAGGCCAGCAGCGCGGCGGCGTCGGCCAGCTTGGCCTGCTCGCCGTGCTCCACCAGGGTCTGACCCAGGGCGACGAAGTCGGGGGTCTTGGCGACGAAGTCGGTCTCGCAGTTGAGCTCGAGCAGCGCCTTGCCGGAGTGGGCGACGATGCCGTTGGCCGCCGTGCGGCCGGCCCGCTTGCCGACGTCCTTCGCACCCTTGATGCGCAGGAACTCGACGGCCTGGTCGAAGTCACCGTCCGACTCGTCGAGCGCCTTCTTGCAGTCCATCATGCCGGCGCCGGTGAGGTCGCGGAGCTTCTTCACGTCCTGGGCGGTGTAGTTGGCCATGACTCTCTCTCGATACTTGAAGTCCGGATCTCCAGGGGCCGGCCGCCGTCTCCGGCGGCCGGCTTCCTACAGGTGTTACTCCGCGGAGGCGGCGACGGGCTCGGCAACCGCGGTCGGGTTGTCCGGAACGGCGTTGACAGCCGGGGTGGCGTCGTTGCCCGGCGCGGCGGCAGCGGCCGGCGCGGTGTCGGCGGCCGGCGCGGTGTCGGCGGCCGGCGCGGTGTCGGCGGCCTTCTTGTCGGCGCCCTCGTAGAGGTCGCGCTCCCACTCGGGCAGCGGCTCACCGGCGGCGACGGTGCCCGGCTCGGGCTTGTCGTCGGCGTTGCCGCGGTTGCGGCCGGAGCGCTTGATCAGACCGTCCGCGACGGCGGCGGCGATGACCTTGGTCAGCAGCTCGGCCGAGCGGATCGCGTCGTCGTTGCCCGGGATCGGGAAGTCGACCTCGTCCGGGTCACAGTTGGTGTCCAGCACCGCGATGACCGGGATGCCCAGCTTGCGGGCCTCGTCGACGGCGATGTGCTCCTTCTTGGTGTCGACGACCCAGATCGCCGACGGCACCTTCGTCATGTCCCGCAGACCACCGAGGGTCTTGGTGAGCTTGGTCTGCTCACGGAACAGCTGAAGGGTCTCCTTCTTGGTGTAGCCGGCGGCGGTACCGGTGAGGTCGCCGATCGCCTCGAGCTCCTTCATGCGCTGGAGCCGCTTGTACACCGTCTGGAAGTTGGTCAGCATGCCGCCGAGCCAGCGGTGGTTGACGTACGGCTGCCCCACGCGGGTCGCGTGCTCCGCGATCGCCTCCTGGGCCTGCTTCTTGGTGCCGACGAAGAGGATGTGGCCACCCTCGGCGACGGTGTCCCGGACGTACGCGTAGGCCTTCTCGATGTAGTCGAGGGTCTGGCGCAGGTCGATGATGTAGATACCGTTGCGCTCCGTCATGATGAATCGCTTCATCTTCGGATTCCAGCGCCGGGTCTGGTGCCCGAAGTGGACACCGCTCTCCAGCAGCTGACGCATGGTCACGACGGCCATGGTGAATTGCTCCCTGTTTCCCTGGTTGTCACGCTCACCGGCGGTGTGCGTCCTGGCGCCCGGTCGCCGGCCCAGGCGGGCCCGAGAGAATCGGGACCAGGGAGGACCGTCGCTGACGGCTCATGACCCTCGCCGGCGAGGTACGGCCGGCTAACGATCAATCATGGCTCGTGCAGAGGGCGCGCGAAGTCGACCGCACGGGGCGGTCGCCGGGTAACAGCATACGCCGTTCGCGACGGGGCCCGCTGCCGGGCGGCCGTCGTCCGAGTTCCGGGGCTTATGTCGGTTTAGGCGACTGCGAGGCCGGCGGCCAGCAGCAGCACCAGGCCGATCGGGAGGTACGCGAGCGGGGGACGCAGCCAGGCGTCACGGACACTCGTCCGGCCCCCACCGGCCAGGGAGTACAGCCCGAAGCCGGTGAGTGGCAGCCCGAGGGTCAGCAGCACAGCGGGCACGACACCCCGGGCGGTCGGATCGCCGACGAACGCGGCCTGGATCAGCAGCAGCACGGCCGGGATCAACAGGACGCCCGTGACGACCGCGAACACCACGGCCGAGACCGGACGGCGGGAGCGGTACACCGCGTCGGCGGGACCCGCGCCGGTCAGCGGAACCATGCTGGTCGGCTCGTTGTAGGCGGCCGCCGGCGGCGGCTCCGGCGTGGCCCCGTACGTCGTGGTCGTGGTGACCGTGGAGACGGCGGGGGCGTCGACCGGCGCGGCGGCGCCGCTCGGGCGCACCGCCGGATACTCCGGGCCGCGCACCGGGATCCGGATCGAGCCGGAGTCGGCCGACGACAGGGCGTGGCTGCCGGAGGTGGTCACCGGATCGGGTACGCCGTAACCGGCCGGCGGGGCCGAGTACGGGTCGGCCGAGCGCTGGTCCGGCAACCGGAAGGCGCCACTGGGACGCTCGTGCACCGCCGAGTCGTAGGGGCTGACGTCCGGCGCCTGAGCCGCGTACGGGCTCGGCATCTCGGGCGCCCGCTGACCGGTGTACCAGCTGGGTTCCGGCTCTTCGGCGTACCGGCGATGTCCTTCCACGATTTCGCACCGTAGGTGACGCGGCGGCGGGATGCCACCGCTGACGCCTTATCAGACGGCGACTATGACGCTGCGGTTATCCACAATCGCACTCCGTCCACAACCGGCCGCGCGGGCCGGCCGGCGGATGCGCGACGGTCGCGGGCATGACGACGGAGAGAAGGGCGCTCGGCGCGTACGGCGAGCGGCTGGCCGAGCGGCACCTGCGCGACCAGGGCCTGGTGGTGCTGGCCCGCAGCTGGCGCTGCGCCGACGGCGAGGTCGACCTGATCCTGCGCGACGGCGAGGACGTCGTGTTCTGCGAGGTGAAGACCCGCCGCGGCGACCGCTTCGGCACCCCGGCCGAGGCGATCGGCCCGGCCAAGGTGCGCCGCCTGCGCCGGCTGGCCGCACGCTGGCTGGAACAGACCGCGGTACGCCCGCGCGAGGTCCGCTTCGACGTGGTGGCGGTGCTACCCCAGCCCCGCGGCGCGACGGTGGTCGAGCACGTCCGTGCGGCGTTCTAGATGAGCTACGCACGGGTGCTGTGCGTCGGGCTCGTCGGCGTGGACGGCCACCTCGTCGAGGTGGAGGCGGACCTGTCGCCCGGCCTGCCGGCGGTGGTGCTGACCGGGCTGCCCGACACGGCGCTGCACGAGGCCCGCGACCGGGTGCGCGCCGCGGTGGTGAACTCGGGCCGGAGCTGGCCGAACAGGCGCATCACGGTCAACCTGCGGCCCGCCACCGTGCCCAAGCAGGGCAGCGGGTTCGACCTGGCGATCGCCTGCGCGCTGCTCGCCGGGGCGGGCGAGCTGCCGGTCGCGCCGCTGGAGGGCGTGGTGGTGCTCGGCGAGCTCGGGCTGGACGGGGCGGTGCGGCCGGTCCGCGGGGTGCTGCCGATGGTGGCGGCGGCCGTGCGAGCCGGGATCCGGCAGGTGATCGTGCCGCTGGGCAACGCGCGCGAGGCGACGGTGGTGCCCGGGGTGACGGTTCGCGGGGTCGACTCGCTGCACCGGCTGGTCGCGTACGTCCGGGGCGAGGACCGGCTGCTGGAGCCACCCCCGGCCCTCCCCCGCCCGCCGGCCGCCGGCCCCGACCTGGCCGAGGTCGCCGGGCAGGAGCTGGGCCGCCACGCGGTCGAGGTGGCCGCGGCCGGCGGACACCACCTCGCCCTGATGGGACCGCCCGGCGCGGGAAAGACCATGCTGGCCGAACGCCTGCCGTCCATCCTGCCCGAGCTGGACGACGCGGCGGCGCTGGAAGTGACCGCGCTGCAGTCGATCGCGGGCGTGCTGCCGCCGGACGGCGGCCTGATCCGCCGCCCGCCCTTCCAGGCCCCGCACCACAGCGCCAGCCTCGCGGCGCTGGTGGGCGGCGGCCCGGGACTGGCCCGGCCCGGCGCGCTCTCGCTCGCCCACCGCGGGGTGCTGTTCCTCGACGAATGTCCCGAGTTCGCCAACGCGACCCTCCAGGCGCTGCGGCAACCCCTGGAGAGCGGCCGGGTCCTGCTGGCCCGGGCCCGCGGCACCACCGAATACCCGGCCCGCGTGCAGCTGGTGCTGGCGGCCAACCCGTGCCCGTGCGCCAACCCGGCGGGCGAGCGGTTCTGCGCATGCACCGCCCTGGCCCGCCGCCGGTACCTGGCCAAGCTGTCCGGCCCGCTGCTGGACCGCATCGACATCCAGATCCGGATCCAGCCCCTGAGCGCGGCCCAGCTGATGACCACCACGACACCGGCCGAGCCCTCGGCGGTGGTGGCGGCCCGGGTCGCCCGAGCCCGCGCGGCGGCGGCGGAGCGCTGGTCGGCGGCGGGATGGCGGGTCAACGCGGAGGTGCCGGGTCCGCACTTGCGACGGCCGCCGTGGCGCCTGCCGGCGGCGGACACGGCGGCGCTGCGGAAAGGGCTGGACCGGGGGGCGCTGTCGGCCCGGGGCTTCGACCGGATCCTGCGGCTGGCCTGGTCGATCGCGGACCTGGACGGGCGGGACCGGCCGACGGGCTCGGACGTCCATGAGGCGGCACAACTACGGATGGGAGAGGCACATGACCGCAGAGACGAGGACTGACCGGCAATTCACGCCTTCGCCGACGGGTGCGGCGGCACCGGCCGCCGCCGCGCCGCCGGGAGCCGGTCATGGCACCTCGCCGCCACCGGCGCCCCTTGGCGCCCCGCCGCCACCCGCTCCCTTTGGCGCCCCGCCCCCACCGACTCCCCCTGCACCGCCGGCAGGCGGGCCTGGCACCTCGCCGCGACCGGCTTCCCCTGGCGCCCCGCCCTCGCCGGTTCTCCCTGCGCCGCCGGCAGCCGGCTCCGGCGCCCCGCCGCCGTCGGCTCCCCCTGGCGCCTCGGCGCCACCGGCTTTCCCAGCGTCGCCGGCTGTCGGTTCCGGTGGCTCGCCCCCGACGGCGACGGTGATCGATTGGCCGTCCGACGGGCGCCGTCACCGTGCCGGGTCACGGCGCCGGCCGTTCCGGAGCCGTCAGGTCCCGCCCGGCGACGGCGGCGGGTGGGCCGCATGACCGGGTCACGGGCCGGCGACGACGCCGACCGGATGGCCCGGATCGCCCTCACCTGGCTCGCCGAGCCGGGTAACCGGGCCGTCTGGCAGTTGGTCCAGGCGGGCGGCGCCGAGGCCACACTGGAGCGGCTCCTCGACGGCAACATCCCGGAATCGACGCTGCGCGCGGCGGTGATCTCCCGGGCTTCGGCCACCGATCCACGCCGGCTCGCCGAGGCCGCGCTGCACCGGGCCGACCGGCTGGGCGCCCGCGTCGTGGTTCCCGCCGACGCGGAGTGGCCGGCCGGCGTGGAGGCGCTGAGTGCCCTCGAACTCGACGGCGGCGGCCGGATCAACCGGGACGTCCGCCCGCCGCTGTGCCTGTGGGTCCGCGGGGAGCGGCGACTCGACGAGGCGTTCGCCCGTTCGGTCGCCGTGGTGGGTGCGCGCGCCGCCACGAGCTACGGCACGCACGTGACTCATGAACTGGCCTTCGGCCTGGCCGAGCACGGGTGGACGGTGGTGTCCGGTGGCGCGTTCGGCATCGACGCGACCGCGCACCGGGCGACGCTGGCGGCGGGCGGCCTGACCGTGGCCGTGCTGGCGTGCGGGGTCGACCGGCCGTACCCCGTCGGCAACGCCGCGATGTTCGAGCAGATCGCGGAGAGCGGCCTGCTGATGAGCGAGTGGCCGCCGGGCGCCGAGCCGTTGCGGCACCGTTTCCTGATCCGCAACCGGGTCATCGCGGCGGCCACGGTCGGCACGGTGATCGTCGAGGCGGCCGCCCGCAGCGGCGCGGTGCAGACGTTGAGCCGGACCGTGGCCCTGGGCCGGCGAGCCATGGTGGTGCCCGGCCCGGTGACGTCCGCGATGTCGGTGGGTTGCCACGAACTGCTGCGCCGGCATCCCGAGACGGTCGTCGTCACCGGGACGGGCGAGGTCCTCGAGGAGGTCGGCCGGATCGGCGAGTACCTGGCGGAGGTGCCGCGCGGCCGCGATCACGCGCGGGACGACCTCGACGAGGATTCCGCGCTGGTGCTGGAGGCGATGCCGCACCGGGGAACGGTCGGGCCCGAGGAACTGGCGGCAAGGGCGGGGCTGGGTGTCCGTACGGTCCTGCGTCGACTGTCGCTGCTGGAGATGGCAGGCCTGGTGGTACGCCGGCACAACGGAGTGGCGCTGGCCCGTCCGGCCAGGCGCGCGCCGCCGGGGTGACCGGGACGCCTCGCACCGGCGATGCGGTGCGGAGGGCGGGGTCAGGCCTCGGTGTCGTCGAGGTCCCGGCGGTGGGCCTTCATCCAGGCCTCGACATCTTCGGTCGCCCACACCTTGCCCTGGGCCAGGTCGGCGACCGGAGCGGGAAAGTCCGCCCGGCTGGTGATCTGGTAGGCGCGCTGACGGCTGACCCCGCCGAGGCGCAGGCGGATCTCGTGCGCGCCCATCAATCGAATCGGCTTGCTTGCCACATGATCGACCGTAGACGTATGACTATTAGTCATGGGTCAACTTCGCAAACGACAGCTAGTCACTCGTCAACTACGGTGGCCGCATGACAATCCCTCGTAAGCGACGCCTGGATCCGGTCCCGCACCAACCGTCCCATCGACGCGTCTGGCGTTCCCTGTGGCGGCGTTGCTCGTGCGGACTCCCCGCACCCTGCGTGGACAGCCTGGTCCCGGCGCCGCGACTCCCCTACCCGCCGGAACCACGCCCGTCGGCCGTCGCCCCCACGCAGTGGCGCGGAGAGCCACACGGCACAGCAGCGAGCAGCACCTGGGGCGACCCCCGCCCGATGAGCAACGTGGCCACGGCGATTCTGCGGGCCGAGGCGAGGAACGCGGCGGGGGTCACGGCGGGTCCGGCCGTCATCGCCGGTCGCCGGCGCGGAGGCGCGGAGCACCGCCATCCATCCTGGACGAACGCCCGGCCGGACAGGCGCGACGGGGCGTGGCCGGCCGAGGCTCGCAGCGCGACGACCCCCGGCCAGCCGGCCGGACCAGCCGGCATGGCGCAACCCGGCGACGCGGCATGGCGAGACTGCGCGCGCGGCAGGCGCAACGCGGAAAGAGTCGGGGCCGCCGCGGGAATGGCTCGGGCAGCCGCCACGGACGCTCGGCTCCGCCCGGAAGGCACGCCGGTGGGGGAAGCCATCGCCTACGGCAAGATCCGGCCTGCCCGCGAACTCCACGGCCGAAGCGAAGCAGAACCGGCCGGCAACGCCGCAGCCACCTTCCGGTTCGCCGGGGGCGCCGACACCGGCGGCCAAGCCAGGCACGCCTACCACGCCGGGAGACGGCGCGGACCGAGCCCCGCCGGCGCGGCCCCCGCCGAGGACGACGCCTGGCCGGCTGACGCGGAGGCCGTCACGACGAACCCGGCCTGGCCGCCCGACGAGGCCGGGACGGGAGCCGTGGCACGGCCAACCGGGCCAGCCGGCGCGGAGGCGACCGGCTCGGGGACAACGGGCGTAGCGAACAGCGGACCAACCGCAGTGGAGAGTGCTCGGAGCACCGGCGCATCCGGCCACGGCTGGACGACCGGCGAACCCCATGCGAAGAGCCGAATCCCGCGGATCAGACCGGCCGCGCCGGGAACGGGCGAAACACCTGCGCTGGGCAGAGCCGGGCGGACCGCCGCAGCTCGAATATCCACCGCAGCCGCCGCGACAGAGAGGAGCTCTCGCGCTCGCGAAGTGGTCACCTGGGTCAACCCTCGAACGACCGCCCTCGCTGCCGCCGTTGCTGACACCGCCGCGGGCGCGGACGCTGCCGCCATCACCAGCGCGAACCCCACCACAAGCGCGACCGCCATCACGAGGGCGGCGAACGCCGCTGGCGCAACGATTCTCCCTGGCGCGACCATCGCTGCAAGCTTCTCCGCCGCCG
>NZ_BOMQ01000083.1 GCF_016862275.1 Actinoplanes nipponensis
CTAGAGGCCCTTGATCAGCTCGTCGGCGGCGGCGTACGGGTCGAGCCCGCCCGCGGCCACCCGGGCGGCGAGGTCGCTCAGCGCCGTACCGTCGCGCAGCGAGCCCAGCCGCGCCCGCAGCGTGCCGAGCGCGATCGCCTCGACCTCCGCCGCGGCCCGCGCCTCGCGCCGGGCCTGCAGCCGGCCGTCGGACTCCAGCCAGGCGCGGTGCTTCTCGATGGCCGCGACCACCTCGTCCAGGCCCTCGCCCCGGACCGCCACCGCCCGCACGACCTGCGGCCGCCACTCGCCGGGGCCGCGCTCGCCCAGCGAGAGCATGCCCTGGATGTCGCGGTAGGTGGCGTCCGCGCCGGGCCGGTCCGCCTTGTTGACCACGAAGACGTCGGCGATCTCCAGGATGCCGGCCTTGACCGCCTGGATCGCGTCGCCCATCCCGGGCGCGAGCAGCACCAGGGTGGTGTCCGCCAGCGAGGCGATCTCCACCTCGGCCTGCCCGACGCCGACGGTCTCCACCAGCACGACGTCGCAGCCCGCGCCCTCCAGCACGCGCACCGCCTGGGGCGTGGCCGCGGCCAGCCCGCCGAGCTGCCCGCGGCTGGACATCGAGCGGATGTAGACCCCGGGGTCGGTGGTGTGGTCCTGCATCCGGATCCGGTCGCCGAGGATGGCCCCGCCGGTGAACGGGCTGGACGGGTCCACCGCCAGCACGCCGACCCGGTGCCCGGCCGCCCGCAGCGCGCGGACCAGCTCGTTGGTGGTGGTCGACTTGCCCACCCCGGGCGAGCCGGTCAGGCCGACCACCTGGGCCCGGCCCGCGTACGGGGCCAGCGCGGCCGCCACCTCGGGCAGCCGCGGATCGCCGTTCTCCACGAGGCTGATCAGGCGGGCGACCGAGCGGGCGTCCCCCTCGCGGGCGCGGGCCACCAGCGTGGGCACGTCTCTGATCACCCTGCCATGGTGCCCCACGATCAGGCGGCGGGCACCGTGAGGAGCAGCGCGTCGCCCTGGCCGCCGCCACCGCACAGGGCGGCCGCGCCCAGCCCGCCGCCGCGCCGCTTCAGCTCCATGGCCAGGGTCAGCACCAGCCGGGCCCCGGACATGCCGATCGGGTGGCCCAGCGCGATGGCGCCGCCGTTGACGTTGACGATCTCCTCGTTGACCTTGAGCTCGCGCATCGAGTGGAGCACGACCTGGGCGAACGCCTCGTTCATCTCGATCAGGTCGAGGTCGGCGACGGTCCGGCCGGCCTTGCCGAGCGCGTGCCGGATGGCGTTCGCGGGCTGGGCCTGCAGGGAGCTGTCGGGGCCGGCCACGTTGCCGTGCGCGCCGATCTCGGCCAGCCAGGTCAGGCCCAGCTCCTCGGCCTTGGCCCGGCTCATCACCAGGACCGCGGCGGCGCCGTCGGAGATCGGCGAGGCGCTGCCGGCGGTGATCGTGCCGTCCTTGGCGAACGCCGGCCGCAGGGCGGCCAGGGACTCGGCCGTCGCGTCGGGGCGGACGCCCTCGTCGGTGTCGATCAGCTTGTCGACGCCGCGCAGGCCGGCCTTGACCGGCACGATCTCCTCGGCGAAGCGGCCCTCGCGCTGGGCGGCGGCCGCCCGCTGGTGGCTGAGCGCGGCGAAGGCGTCCTGCTCGGCGCGGGTGATGCCGAGATCGGCGCCGCTGCGCTCGGTGGACTCGCCCATCGAGATGCCGTCCCAGGGGTCCATCAGGCCGTCGAAGGCGGTGTGGTCGCGGACCAGGATGTCGCCGTACTTCTTGCCCTGGCGCTGGCCCAGCAGCAGGTGCGGGGCGTTGGTCATCGACTCCATGCCGCCGGCCACCACGATGTCGAACTCGCCGGCCCGGATGAGCTGGTCGGCCAGGGCGATCGCGTCGAGGCCGGACAGGCACACCTTGTTGACCGTCACCGCCGGCGTGGTCATCGGGATGCCCGCGGCCACGGCGGCCTGCCGGGCGGTGATCTGGCCGGCGCCGGCCTGCAGCACCTGACCCATGATCACGTACTGCACCTGGTCCGGCGCCACGCCGCCGCGCTCGAGGGCGGCCGCGATGGCGTATCCGCCCAGCGCGGTGGCCGGGAGGTTCTTGAGGTTGCCGAGGAGGCGGCCCATGGGCGTACGGGCGCCGCTGACGATCACCGAGCTGGTCACGGGAGCTTCGCTTTCTACAGGCCTGAACGATGGTTAAGCACAGCCTAGTACACTCTCCAGCATGGATTCTCTGCCCACCGTCGGCCTGCTGCGAGTCGATCACGTCGGGATCGCCGTGGCCGACCTGGACGAGGCGCTCGCCTTCTACGACCGGGCCTTCGGGATGCGGTGCGTGCACCAGGAGGTGAACGAGGAGCAGGGGGTCCGCGAGGCCATGCTGGCCGCCGGCGACGACGGCGCCGGCGCCCGCATCCAGTTGCTCGCGCCGCTGCGCCCCGACTCGGCGATCGCGAAGTTCCTCGATCGCAGCGGCCCCGGGCTCCAGCAGCTCGCCTACACGGTGGCCGACGTCGAGGCGGCCGCCGCCGCCCTGCGCGCCCGCGGGCTGCGGCTGCTCTACGACGAGCCGCGCCGCGGCACGGCCGGGTCCCGGATCAACTTCGTGCACCCCAAGGACGCCGGGGGCGTTCTGGTGGAGTTGGTGCAACCCGCCTGATTCGTCAGCCTTGCGGGTGAAACATCCTGACGACGCGGCGATGGCCTGGCAGGATCGTCGGCATCGAACGCCGGCGCCGGGCGCCCCTGTGAGACGATCTTCTGCTCCGAATGCCACAGCAGGTAGCGGCGCGGCAACGCTGCGCGGGCAAAGGGCGCGTCGATGCCACCCGAACGGCCGACCTCGCCCCTCGGCGGGCGGGACCGAGCTGATCTCAGGGCGGAATACCCGGCCCGTACGGTCTTGCGTGGCCCCCTGGGGGGTCTGCCAGTATGTCCCAATGCCCCAGCAGCAGGATGCCAATCTCGCGTTCTTCGAGACCGCAAATTCGCAGCACGACTTCACTGTTGTCCTGCGCGGATACGACCGCGGACAGGTGGACGCCCACCTCGGCCGGCTCATCGCCGCCCTGAACCAGTCGGAGCAGGCCCGCGGCGAGGCCGAACAGCGGATGAACGACGCGCAGCGCCGGCTGCGCCAGGCGGAACAGCGCCTCAACGCCCTCGAGCAGAAGCTGGCCGACAGCAACAAGCTGCTCGAGGAGAACAACCGGCCGACCCTCTCCGGGCTGGGCACCCGGGTCGAGCAGATCCTGCGGCTGGCCGAGGAACAGGCCAACGACCACCGCAACGAGGCCAAGCGGGAGTCCGAGGGCATCCTCTCCGCCGCGCGTCTCGAGGCTCGCGAGATCACCGACAAGGCCCGGGCCGAGGCCGCCGCGATGAAGGCGACCGCCGAGCGTGAGGCGGGGCAGCTCCGCACGCAGGCCGAGCGTGAGGCGGCGGAAAACCGGGTGCAGGCCCGGCGCGAGGCCGACACGCTGCGCTCGGACGCCGACCGCGAGACCAAGCAGCTGCGCACGGTCACCGCCCACGAGGTCGCCGAGCTCAAGTCGACCGTCGAGCGGGAGGTCGCCTCGCTGCGCGCCACCGCCGAGCGGGAGATCACCCAGCTGCGCGCGAAGGCGGCCCGCGAGGCCGAGGAGAAGCGCGCCGAGGCCACCAAGATGCTCACCGACGCCCGCGACAAGCGCGACAAGGACCTCCAGGCCCTCGCGCTGGAGACCGCCGAGCGCCGCGAGAAGAGCGAGCGCGAGGAGTCGCAGCGGCACGCCGCCCAGGTCAGCGCCACCCAGAAGATGGTGGCCGAGGCCGAGGAGCGGGCCCGCGCCGCCGAGGACCGGGCCAAGGAGATCGAGCAGCGCGCCGAGAGCCGCCGCGTCGAGTCCGAGCGCAGCGCGGTCGAGACCGTCGAGAAGGCCCGCGCCCTGGCGGAGAAGACCGTCACCGAGGCCCGCGCCGAGTCGCAGCGGCTGCTCAGCGAGGCGCGCACCGAGGCGGAGCTCACCACGCAGGCCGCCAAGCGCGAGGTCGAGGACCTCACCCGGCAGAAGGACGCCGTCACCAACCAGCTCGGCCAGATGCTCTCCGGCCTTTCCGGCCTGGTGCCGACGGTCGGTGCGGCGGCCAAGGCGGCCGAGACCGTCAAGCAGGCCGAGGCCAAGGCGGACGCCCCGGCGCAGCGACCGGCCGAGGCCGGCGAGGCGGGCAAGCCCGAGGTGGCCAAGACGAACTGAGTCGTTCGCCACTTGGTCCCCGGTTGCGCCACCCCGAGCGGTGCGCAACGGTTGAAAGGGCCGGGTCGGCTGTGCAAAGCGTCTGCGGGCCGTACCGGAGTCCTCCGGTACGGCCCGTTTGTTTCCGCCAGTAGCCTGAGTACCGACAAATCACTACCAGACACATAGTCCTGCCAGGCCGTGTGTATCCACACGTCACGGGACGATGCGTATGTGAGGATGGCAAGCATGTCGCACGGCGGGGAAATCTTCGGTCTCGGTGGGGACGTAGCCTCCGAGCCCAGCTTCGAGATCGCCATGCGGGGTTACGACAAGAAGCAGGTGCAGCGCTACGTCGCCCGGGCCGAGAACGAGATTGCCGCCCTGGCCGCGGAGCGCGAGCAGGCCTACTCGCAGCTGCAGGCGATGGCCGGGCAGATCGACCGGCTCCAGCAGGAGGCCGCCCAGGCCCGCCGCCAGCCCGGCCTGGCCGAGGTCTCGTTCCGGCACCTCGGCCCCAAGGTGGAGGAGATCCTCGCCAAGGCCGAGGAGGTCGCGGCCGACATCAAGAGCTCCGCGACCGACGACATCGCCGCCCGGCTCGCCGAGGCGGAGCGGATCCGCGCCGAGGCCGAGGCGCACGCCCACGACGGCATCCGGGACTTCGAGATCGCCCTGGCCGCCCGCCGGGCCGAGGAGGAGAAGGCCGACGTCGCCCGCCGCGCCGCGGCCGAGAAGGCCGTCGCCAGCACCCGCCAGGCCGCCGAGCAGCTGCGCGCCGAGGCCGAGTCGGCCCTCACCCGCGCCCGCGCCGAGGCCGAGCAGCTCACCCAGCGGGCCGCGCAGGAGGTGCAGCGCCAGCGCGCCGAGATCGACGGCTACGTCAAGTCCACCCGGGTCCAGGCCGACCAGGAGCTCAAGGCCCTGCGCGACAAGACCCAGCAGGACGTGGCCAAGCTGCGCGCGGACGCCGAGCGGGAACGCGCCGAGCTGAAGACCGCCACCGACCGTGAGCTGGCCCAGCGCCGCCAGGAGCTGACCCAGGAGCTCACCCAGATGCGCTCGGCCGTCGAGAAGCAGTGCGCCGACCTGCGCAGCGAGGCCGACAAGTACGCCGAGGAGGTGCTGCGGCGCTCCGACGAGCAGGCCACCGCGATCCGCAACGAGATCGCCGGTCAGCAGCAGAAGATCGTCGCGGCCGGCCGGGACCTGACGGCCGCGCAGGCCAAGGCGGCCGAGGCCGAGGCCAAGGCCGCCGAGGCCAACGAGCAGGCCCGGCAGGCTGAGCGGGAGGCCCAGCGGGCCCAGCAGCGCCTGGCCGAGGTCAAGAACGAGCTCGAGCGCGAGCTCGAGCACGTGGAGGAGGCCAAGCGCGCCGGCGAGGCCGCCGAGCGGCGGGCCACCGAGGTACGCCGCCAGGTGCAGAAGGAAGCCAAGCGCGTCGCCGAGCTGGCCGCCGCCGCCGTGCTCGCGGCCGCGGCCTCCCCGAACGACGAGGACGAGGACGACGAGCCGGCAGCGGCGCCCGGCGCGACCGCCCACGGCTCGGCCCCGGTCGTCACCGGGCAGGCCACGGTCGCCCCGCGGACCGCGTCCCCGGTCACGTCGGCCGGCCAGCACGCCGCGCCGGAGAAGCCGGCCGGACCGGCCGCCCAGCCCGCCACGGCGGAGAAGCCGGCCGGAGCAGCCGCCCAGCACGCGGCGCCGGAGAAGCCGGCGGGGGCCGAGAAGGCCACCCCCGACCAGACCGGCGCGGTGTCCGCCACCCCGGCCAAGGTCTCCGCCTCGGCCAAGGTGACGCCCCGCCCGGCCGGCAGCCGCGTCGGCGTCGACGCCGACTGACCGTCCGCACCGGCCCGGCGGGTGGCGGGCGCTTGGCGCCGGCCGATACATTCCCCGCCGGGAAGTCCGGTCGCCGCACCGGTCGCCGACCGCTGCCCGGGCGTCCCGATGGTCTTGTGTGGAGGTTCCGGTGACGGCCGACGAGTCCCGCCCGGCTGAGCCCGGCGCAGACCCACCGGTGGCCCCGCCGCCCCCGGAGGCCGGCCCGCCGGAGGCCGACGCGCCGCGCGAGGGCGACGACAGGTTCGGCCCGCCGGGCCCGCCGCTCAACCGCCGCAACCCGTTCATGATGGGCCTGCTCGGCGGCCTGGGCGTGCTGGTCGCGTACGGGATCTTCCTCGGCCTGCGCAACGCCGCGTCGATCCTGGTGCTCGTCTTCATCGCGCTGTTCCTGGCCATCGGCCTCAACCCGGCCGTCGACCGGCTGCGCGGCTGGGGCCTGCCCCGCGGCCTGGCCGTGACGGTCATCGCGCTGAGCGTGGTGCTGCTGCTCTGCGGTGGCCTGTTCGCGCTGGTGCCGCCCCTGGTCACGCAGACCGGCCAGCTCGTCGGCAACGTGCCGCACTACATCGAGAGCCTCCAGCGCAACGAGGCCGTCCGCGACCTGGTCCAGCGCTACGACATCCTCGACAAGGTGCAGGGCGCGCTGGACGCCGGCACGGTCACCAACGCCCTCGGCGGCGTGGTCGGCGGCGCGAAACTGCTCTTCGGCACGATCTTCAACGTGCTGACCGTGATCGTGCTGGTCATCTACTTCCTGGCCGCCTTCGAGCGGATCAAGGAGGCCGGCTACGCCTTCGTCCCCCGCTCGCGGCGGCAACGGGTGCGGCTGCTCACCGACGAGATCCTCGGCAAGGTCGGCGCGTACATGGTCGGCGCGATCGCGATCGCGGTGCTGGCCGGCGTCTGCACCTGGGTGTTCGCGATGGTGGTGGGGCTGGCCTACCCGTTCGCGCTGGCGGTCGTGGTCGCCGTCTGCGACCTCATCCCGCAGATCGGCGCCACCCTCGGCGCGATCATCGTGAGCCTGGTCGGCCTGGCCGACTCGCTGGGCGCCGGCATCGCCTGCATCGTCTTCTTCGTCGTCTACCAGCAGGTCGAGAACTACCTGATCTACCCGAACGTGATGCGCCGCTCGGTGAAGGTCAGCGACGTGGCGGCGGTGACGGCGGCGCTGCTGGGGGTGGGGCTGTTCGGGGTGATCGGCGCGCTGATCGCCATCCCGATGGTGGCGGCGATCCAGCTCGTCGTCCGGGAGGTGGTTTATCCGAGTATGGAGGAGAAGTAGGCTTTTTACGGTACGGGGACACTCGGATGGTTGCGTGACACTCCACCCGGCCGGAGTGCGGTGCCGGGCCGTTGCGGGAGCGCCGGGCTGAAGACGGCGCAAGACCCGAGCCAGCAGCGGATCATCGCCGGCTCCGGCTCATCTCTGGGTGGCCCGGCAGTGAGCTTCTCGTTCCGGGCGATCTCGTATTCGTGGGGCTGAGATAGCCCAACTCCTTCTGGATGCGGCGGGTGTCGTACCAGCCGTCGCTGTAGTTGATCAAGTTGCCGTCGCGGACGGCGGCCAGCCAGAACACGCCTTCACCACCGGATGCGGGTGGCGTCAGCGACCCGGAGCCGGTTCGGGCCGGCCGCGGTGAAGTGGCGGTCGACCAGATTCAGTTTCAGCGCCGGCGTGGGCCGCGGGTCCGGCCGCGTCGACCCGCTGCGCCAGCCGCGATGCAGGAACGCGCCCTGCCAGCCTTTGCTCACCCGCGTCGGCCTCGGCCGGCCGAATCCAGTTCCGCAGCGCTTCGTGACGCACGTTCAACGGAATATGGCACGTATGTCCCTGCCCACCCCCACGCTGCCCTCCGGTCGCCTTCGACTGCGGCCCTTCGACGACGCGGACGCCGACGCTCACTACGCGTTGCACAGCAGCGACTAGTTGCGCTACTGGGACGCGCCGCCGTGGAGCGAACGCGGGCGCGCCGAGCGATTCATCGCGGCTTGTCGGCAGCTGGCAGAGGACGGCACCGGGGCTCGGCTTGCCGTGGATCGGGTCTCCGACGGGGCATTCGTCGGCTGGTGCAGCCTGACCCGGTGGAATCCGGGCGACGGCGTCAGTCCTTCAGGGGCTTGGGCACCGGGACGTCCGCGAAGGCGGCCACCGTGCGGTCCGCGTACGCCGCGGTGTCGCCCGCCTCCATCGGCCCGTCCCAGGCGCGGGGCAGCGGGACCGGCACCTCCGGGGCGACCCGCCGCACGATCTCGTCCAGCACCTTCTCGGCGTCGCCGACCCACAGGTGCTTGGCCCCCGGGACGCCGACGACCTCGGCCTGCGGGATCGCCGCGAAGCGGGTGCGGGCCTCCGCGGGCCGCAGGTAGTCGTCGAACTCCGGCACCAGCGCGGTCAGCGGCTTCCCGCCGGCCGCCCAGGCGGCCAGGTGCTCGGCGTCCGAGAAGCGCAGCGGCGGGGACAGCAGGATCGCCCCCGCGACGGCCGGGTCGAGGCCGTGCATGAGGGTCAGGTCGGTGCCGAAGGACCAGCCCACCAGCCAGATGTTCGGCAGGTCGTGGAACTCCGCGTACTCGATCGCGGCCGCGACGTCGTAGCGCTCGTCGACGCCCGCGGAGAACTCGCCCTCGCTGGCGCCGCGCACGCTGGACGTGCCGCGGGTGTTGAAACGCAGCACCGCCACCCCGGCCAGGGCGGGCAGCCGCCAGGCCGCCTTGCGGAAGACGTGGCTGTCCATCATCCCGCCGTGGGTGGGCAGCGGGTGCAGGCAGACCAGCGTCGCGACCGGATCCCGGTCGAGCGGGCGGGCCAGCTCGCCCACCAGGGTGAGGCCGTCGGCGGTGTGCAGCTCGATGTCCTCGCGCCGGGCGGGCAGGACGGAGTTCGCGCGGATCTCGTTTGTCACGTCTTCATAGTCACCCATAGCGCGGGGCGCTGCGCGAGCGCTCCACCCCCGGGCCGCGCCGGTCCCGCGCGCGCCAGCAGCCGGTGTGCCAGTGCCGCCGGTCGCTCTCGTCGCCGCGTTCGTCGGCCGGCCAGGCGACGATGTGCGCCACGCCGGGACGGATCTCCTGCATGCAGCCGGGGCAGCGGTAGGTCTTGGTGGCCGCCCCGCCGAAGATCGACCGGACCGTCCACTCGCCGTCCTGGTACTGCTGGACGCCCTCGATGCCCTTGCGGGCGCGCTCGTCACCCAGCGGGGTGGGTGCGGCGTCGCGGCGGGGGCGATTACGGCGAGGACTCACGATAATCAAGCGTACGTGTGAGGTGCGGCACGCCGAATGCGACTTAGACTCGCGTTCATGACGGCTACCCGTACTCCCGGCATGCCCGTGGTCGAGGACGGATTCCTCGTCTCGACCAGCCCTGCGACCGGCGCCGAGGCGGGCCGCGTCCCGATCAGCGACGAGAAGGCGGTCCAGGCCGCCGTGGACCGCGCCCGCACCGCCGGCGCCTGGTGGGCCGGGCTGGGCTTCGACGCCCGTCGGACCCGGCTCCTGCAGTGGCGGGCGCTGCTCGCCCAGCGCATCGAGGAGCTCGCCGCGCTCACCCACGCCGAGACGGGCAAGCCGCCCGCCGACGCCATCGTCGAGGCCACCGCGGCCATCGAACACATTGACTGGGCCGCCCGCAACGCCAAGCGCGTGCTGGGCCCGCGCCGGATGCGGACCCGGCTGCTGGTCGCCGAGCACTCCGGCCACCTGGAGTACCAGCCGTACGGCGTGATCGGGGTGATCGGCCCGTGGAACTACCCGATCCTGACCCCGCTGGGCCCGATCAGCGGCGCGCTGGCCGCCGGGAACGCGGTCGTGCTCAAGCCCAGCGAGTACACCCCCGCGGTCGGCCAGTGGCTGGCCGACACGTTCGCCGAGATCGTGCCCGAGCAGCCCGTCCTGCAGGCCGTGCACGGCCTCGGCGACGTCGGCGCCGCCCTGTGCCGCGCCGGGGTCGGCAAGATCGCGTTCACCGGCTCGACCGCCACCGCGAAGAAGGTCATGGCCACCTGCGCGGAGACGCTCACCCCGGTGCTGCTGGAGGCCGGCGGCAAGGACGCCCTCATCGTCGACGCCGACGCGGACGTGGACGCCGCCGCCGAGGCCGCCGTCTGGGGTTCCATGACCAACGCCGGCCAGACCTGCATCGGCATCGAGCGGGTGTACGCGGTGGCGCCGGTCTACGACGCGTTCGTGGCGGCCGTGGTCGAGAAGGCCGGCAAGCTGCGCATCGGCGAGGAGATCGGCCCGATCACCATGCCCAGCCAGATCGACATCATCCGCCGGCACATCGACGACGCGCTCGCCGGCGGCGGCCGCGCCCTGCTCGGCGGGGCCGACGCGGTGCAGCCGCCGCACGTCTCGCCCACCGTGCTGGTCGACGTGCCGGAGGACTCGGCCGCGATCCGCGAGGAGACCTTCGGCCCCACGGTCACCATCACCAAGGTGGCCGACACGGACGAGGCGGTCACCCGGGCCAACGCGCTGCCGTACGGGCTGGGCGGGGCGGTCTTCGGCAAGGCGAACGGCATCCGGATCGCCCGGCGGCTGCACACCGGCATGGTCGCGGTGAACTCCACGCTGAGCTTCGTCGGGATGGCCACGCTGCCGTTCGGCGGGGTCGGCGACTCCGGCTTCGGGCGCATCCACGGCGAGGACGGGCTGCGCGAGTTCGGCCGGGCCAAGTCGATCACCGTACGCCGGGCCCCGTCGCTGCTGCCGGCGATGACCTTCGAGCGCACCCCGGCCCAGGTGCAGCGGATCGTGAAGGCCGTCAAGCTGCTGTACGGCCGCCGCCCGTGACCACCTTTGCTAGCGTCACCCGGTGGATCAATCCGCGATCGAGGTCCGCGACCTGTCGGTGAGCTACGGCTCCACCCCCGTGCTGGTCGGCGTCCGGCTCAGCGTGCCGGTCGGCGCCGGCGTCTGCGTGACCGGCGAGAACGGCATCGGCAAGTCGACGCTGCTGCGCTGCATCACCAGCCTGCAGCGCGCCGACGCCGGTGAGATCGAGGTGTTCGGCGGCCCGCCCGGCTCCACCCCGGAGTTCTGGCGGGCCGTCGTGACCACCGTGGAGCCGCCGACCTGGTATCCCGGGCTGACCGCGCGCGAGCACGCCGAGCTGGTCTGCCGCGCGCACGGCCTGGACCCGGCCGCGGCCGGGGTCGACGAGGCGCTGGAGCGCTTCGGCATCGCCGGGCACGCCGACGCCATCCCGCCGTCGCTGTCGTCGGGGCAGAAGCAGCGGCTGACCCTGGCGCTGGCCCTGCTGCGGCCGAGCCGCCTGCTCATCCTCGACGAGCCCGAGCAGCGCCTCGACCCGGAGGGCCGGGCCATGGTGGCCGGCCTGCTGGGCGACTACCTCGCCGACGGCGGCACGGTGCTGATGGCCAGCCACGACGACGCGTTCGCGGCCGCGGCCGGCACCGGCACGGTGAGCATGGCGGAGCTGCACGCCGCCGACGCGCAGTGACCGCCCCGGTCACCGTCGGCGAGCTGCGCCGCTGGGTGCGCCGCACGCAGTCGACCCACCGGGAGCGCGGCGAGCGGCTCGGCAACGTCTACTTCGCCGTGTTGTTCGTGCTGATCGTCGGGGGCATGGTGCACCGGCAGATCGCGGCGGTGGTGTGGCCCGCCGGGCCGAACGCCTCCGAGCTGGCCGGCGACTCCCTGCTGGTGGTCCTGGCCGGCGGGCTCTACCTGGCCCTGCGCCGCCTCGGCCCGCTCGCGCTGAGCCGGCCCGCGGCGTCCTGGCTGCTCACTGCCCCGGTCAGCCGGCGCCGGCTGCTGCTGCCGTCGCTGTGGGTGGCGCTGACCGGCGCCGCCGTCGCCGGCGCCGTGGGCGGGCTGGCCGTCCTGGGCCACGTCGCGGCCCGGCCGGTGTCCGGCGCCGACGGCCTGCTGCCGCTGGTCGGCGCGTTGCTCGGCGGCGTGCTGCTGCTGGTCGCGCTGGGCGCGCAGGCCGGGCGCCGGTGGGCGGCGTGGTCCGACCACGCGGCGTACCTGCTGGTGGGGGTGGGGCTGGCCGGGCTGGTGGCCGACTCGGCCGTGGGCGCGCCCCGGGCGGACGCCGGGTGGCCGGCGGCGCCGGTGGTCACCGCGCTGGCCGGTGCGCTCGCGGTGGTCGTGACCGTGCTCCTGCTGCTGGCGGTACGGCGGCTCGCCACGACCCCGAACGAGCGGATCCTCGAGGCGGCCAAGACGGCCGGCACGCTCTTCGACTCGGCGTACGGCCTGGAACCGTCGTTCGTCACCGAGATGGTGGAGCGGCGCTACTGGGCCCACCGCAAGCTGCGGTCCCGGCGGTTGTGGCGCCGCGTGCCGGTGCTGGTCGCGCAGGATCTGCTGCTGCTGCGGCGCCGCCCGCGCCGGGTGCTGTGGGTGGTCGGCTCCACCGCCCTGCCCGCGCTGCTGGCCAACGCCCCGGGCTGGCTGGTCGGCCTGGCCGTGCTGCTCGGCGGGCTGACGGCCGGCGGGGTGACCGCCGGGACCATCCGCATCGACGCCGGCAACCCGGTCCTGCTGCGCCTGCTCGGCCTCAGCTCGCGGCAGGCGATCGGCCAGCGGCTCTGGGTGCCCGGCGTGCTCAGCGGCCTGTGGTACGCCGCCGCGCTGACCGTGCTGACGCTGATCGGCGACGGGCCGGCCGGGCCGTGGTGGGCGCTGGGGCTGGCCCTGGGCCCGGTCGGCGCGGCGGCCACGATGCGCCGGGCCCGGGTGGGCTTCGTCGACAACGGACTGATGCCGCTGGACACGCCGATGGGCTCCGTCTCGACCGGCCCGCT
This sequence comes from Actinoplanes nipponensis, assembly GCF_016862275.1. Classification (GTDB taxonomy): domain Bacteria; phylum Actinomycetota; class Actinomycetes; order Mycobacteriales; family Micromonosporaceae; genus Actinoplanes; species Actinoplanes nipponensis. The sequence goes on from NZ_BOMQ01000083.1 coordinate 12,829, forward strand.
GCTCAACGCCGTCGCCGGGCTCGACGTGCTGCTGCTCGGGCTGCCGACGGTCGTGCAGCTCACCCAGGGCGGCCCGCTGAGCTGGACCGGGGTGGCGGTGCAGGCGGCGGTGGCGGTGATCGGCGCGCGGGCGTACCTGAACGCGACCACCGAGGCCGACCGGGTGGAGCTGAGCGGGCGCTAGAAGAGGGTCAGCTCGTTGCGTTCCATGCCGCGCAGCTTGTCGTAGTCGACCACCACGCAGCGGATGCCGCGGTCGGTGGCGAGCACCCGGGCCTGCGGCTTGATCTCCTGCGCGGCGAAGACGCCCTGCACGGGCGCGAGCAGTGGATCCCGGTTCATCAGCTCGAGGTAGCGGGTCAGCTGCTCCACGCCGTCGATCTCACCGCGACGCTTGACCTCGACCGCCACCGCGCCGCCGGCCGCGTCCCGGCAGAGCAGGTCGACCGGGCCGATCGCGGTCATGTACTCCCGGCGGACCAGGCTCCAGCCCTCGCCGAAGGTCGCCGGGTGGGCCGCCAGCAGCTCCTGCAGGTGCGCCTCGACGCCGTCCTTGACCAGGCCCGGGTCGACGCCCAGCTCGTACGAGGTGTCCTGGAAGATCTCCTCCAGGGTGATCCGCAGCTCCTCGCCGGCCTTGTTGACGACCTTCCACACCCCGGGCGCCTCCTGCAGCTTGCAGGGCGGGCTCATCCAGTTCAGCGGCTTGTAGGCGCGGTCGTCGGCGTGGATGGACACCGAGCCGTCGGCCTTGACCATCAGCAGGCGGGTCGCGGGTGGCAGGTGGGCGGAGAGACGGCCGACGTAGTCCACGGAACATCTCGCAATGACCAGGCGCACCCGACGAGGGTAGCCTCCGGGTCCGGCGGGGCGAGCGTGGCGGTGCCATGCTGAGGACGTGCTCGAAGCGCTCACCGGTACCGGCCTGGCGGCATCCGCCGGTCTGAATGCCTACATCCCCCTGCTCACCATGGGTCTGCTGGCCCGATACACCGACACCATCGACCTGCCGGGCGGCTGGCAGTGGCTGTCCAACGGCTGGGTCATCGCCATCCTGGCGGTGCTGCTCGCCGTCGAGGTGGTGGCCGACAAGATCCCGGTCGTGGACCACGTGAACGACGTCGTGCAGACGGTGGTGCGGCCCACCGCGGGCGGGCTCGCGTTCGGGGCGGGCTCGTCGTCCGAGACGGTCACCGTGTCCGACCCGGGCGCGTTCTTCGGCTCCCACCAGTGGGTGCCGGTGGCCGCGGGCGTCGTCATCGCCCTCTGCGTGCACGGGGTGAAGGCCGCCTCCCGGCCGGTGGTGAACGCCACCACGGCCGGGGTCGGCGCGCCGGTGGCCAGCACCGCCGAGGACTTCGGCAGCGTCGTGCTCTCCCTGCTGGCGATCCTGTTGCCGGTGCTGGTCCTGCTCGGACTCGTGCTGCTGGTGCTCGGCGGCTGGTGGGTGATGAGGCGACGCCGGCAGCGCAAGCGGGAACGGCGGGCGCCAGAGGGTGTCGGGACCCAGCGTCTGTTTGGTTGACTGCTGCGGTGCCCGCGATCGCCGTACCCGCCTTCGCCCTGACCTGGTGGCTCGGTTGCTATCTGGTGGGGCGCGATCCCACCCGGGCGGTGCTGTGGCGCGCGGGCGGGGCGCTGGTCGCGTACGCGGTGGCGGTGGCCGCCTGGACGCTGGCTCCGGGCTCCGCGGCGGCGCAGGTGCTGCTCTGCGTGCCGGCCCTGTGCTGGGCCGGGGTGGTCGTGGGTCTGCTGCCGCCCGGCGCGCCGGAGCACGCGCAGGTCAACCGCGGCTGGCCGGCCGCCGCGCTGGTCTTCCTGCTGCTGGCCGCCGCGCTGCCGGACGTGGGCAAGCTGGTCGCCCTGGCGCCGCTGGCCGGCGGCATGGTGCTGCTGCTGCGCTACCGCGAACGGGTACGCCCCACCGCGCTGCCGTCCGCGCTGGCCGCCGCGGCCCTGCTCTACGCGCTGGGCCTGGTCGTGGTGCTGGGCCCGATGGACCTCGGCCCGCCGGTGCTGGTGCTCGCCGCGCTCGGGCTGGACCTGCTGCTGATGGGCTACCTGGTGGCGGTGGCCGACGCGCTCGACTCGGGGGAACGGCTGCTGCCCGATCTGCGCCGGTCCCTGCTGGCCGGGGTGCTCGCGACCCTGGTGTGCGGGGGTCCGGCCGCGCTGACCATGCTGGCCGTCCCCGGCCGGTCGGCGGTCGTCGTGCTGCAGTTCGTGCTGGTGGCGGCGGTGCTGAGCGCGGTGGGCCTGGCCGCGCCGTTGCGCGCCGGCCTGGACCGGCTGGCCTTCCTGGAGGACGACCGGCTGCGGCACAGCCGTACCGTCCTCCACCTCGCCGCCGAGGCCCTGCCCCGGCGGCGCGAGCGGCACCGGATGCCCGCGCTGGACGCCGACGAGTTCCGCCGGCTGACCCGCCGCGCGCTCGAGGACTTCGGCGACGTGGGCCGGCTGCTCCGCAACCCGCTGATCGACCTGCCCGCCGTGGACCGCCGGCTCGCCGCGCGCGGTCCCGCGGTGGCCGACCAGCCGCTGGCCCGGGCGGCCGAGCTGCGGGCGGTGCTGGGCGAGCACGTGGCCCGGCTCAAGCCGGCCGGGGCGTTCGGCACCACGGAGGAGTGGCGGTATTTCAACGCGCTGCACTACTGCAGCGTCCGGGGGCTGCGGCCGTACAGGCGTGGCCCGCAGCCCGAGGGCCTGGACCGCGACGCCCGGCGGGCGGTCGACTGGTTCCGCCGGTACGTGCCCCGGCGTTCGCTGCACCGGTGGCAGGCCGAGGGCGCCGCGCTGGTGGCCGCGCAGCTCTGGCGGGAGCTGGTGAGCACCGATCCGCGCTGGCTGACCGGGGCGGGAGCGGCGCCGCGGCGGCAACCCGTGCGGTGACGGTTCGACAGCGACACGCGCCACATCAGGGCAGGAAGCCCCCCAAAATGGTTAAAATCCCCCAACGTGGATTCCGGGGGGTGCAGTGGGTAGCCACCGCAACGCACTGGTCGCCGTCGTCCGGCAGGAGCTGGCCGAAGCGCGCGGCACCGCCCGGGCCGTGCTGGCCGCCGCCGAGTCGGCCCGCAACGAGGCCCAGCGCCGCAAGCAGCTGATCCGCGAGGCGTACTCGACCTGCCTGGCCCAGCTGGCCGAGGCGCGGGAGACGGCCCGGGCGGACATCCTGCGCCGGACCCGGACCGAGGCCGGCACGCTGACCCGCAACGTCGAGTCGCTGGCCGCGCTGTACGCCTCCGGCGCGGCCGGCACGGCCTGGCGCTACTGGACTCCCACCGAGCCCGGCCGGGTCACCCGTCCCGGGCTGCTGCGGATCGGCACCATCGGCTACGACCCCGGCGACGGCGAACGCCGCCTGCCCGCGCTGGTCCCGCTGCTCGACCACGCCCACGTCCACCTGGCCGGCGACCGGGCCGCCGCGGACGGGGTCATCGCCGGCCTGCTGCTGCGCGCCCTCGGCACCACCCGGCCCGGCGACGTCCGGCTCACCGTCTACGACCCCGAGCAGCTCGGCGGGACGCTGGCCGCCTTCGCCCCGCTGGGCCACGCCGGCCTGCTCTCCTTCGTCGGCCCGGGCGGGCTGGGCCCGGTCCTCGACGACCTGGTGGAACAGATCTGCCGGGTCAACGAGACCGTCCTGGCCGGCGAGTACGCGTCCCTGGCCGAGCTCACCGAGGCGACCGCCGGCCCGCGCCGGGAGCCGTGGCGGATCATCGTGCTGCTCGCGGACGCCGACCTGCCGGCCGGCCAGCGGGCCCAGCTCGACCGGATCGCCCGTACCGGGGTGGCCTGCGGCGTCCACCTGCTGGTCCGGGGCCTGGACCTGGCGCCGCACCCGACCGTGGAGCGCATCGAGGTGCACCCCGGGACCGCGACCTGCGACTCCATCGGCGACCTGACGGTCCGGCTCGACGCGCCGCCGCCGGCCGACCGGATCGCCGGCTTCTGCCGGGCGACGGCCGAACGGCTGCGCCAGGGCCCGCCGCCCGCCCGCTTCGCCGACCTCGAGCCGGAGAAGCTCTGGCTCGAGTCGTCCGCGCACGGCCTGAGCGCGCCCATCGGCGACAGCCCCGACGGGTCGCTGAGCTGGGTGCCGCTCGGCGACGACCCACCGCACGCGCTGATCGGCGGTCCGTCCGGCTCCGGCAAGACGAACCTGATCTACGCCTGGATCGGCTCGCTGGCCGCCCGCTACGACCCCGGCGAGCTGGCCTTCTACCTGCTCGATTTCAAGGAGGGGGTGTCGTTCGCCCGGTTCGCGCCGGGCCCGCGCGACCCGAGCTGGCTGCCGCAGGTGCGCCTGGCCGGCATCAACGTCAACGGCGACCGGGAGTTCGGCCTGGCCATGCTGCGCCATCTCGGCGAGGAGCTGCGGGCCCGGGCCCAGGCGGCCAAGCGGTACGAGGCCTCGAAGCTGGCCGAGCTGCGCGCCGAGGACCCGGCCGGGCACTGGCCCCGGATCGTCGCGGTCATCGACGAGTTCCAGGTGCTGCTGGCCGGGCGGGACGCGCTGGCCGACGAGGCGGTGACCCTGCTGGAGGATCTCGCCCGGCGCGGCCGCTCGCAGGGCATCCACCTCGTGCTGGCCAGCCAGGACGTCTCCGGCATCGAGGCGCTGTGGGGCCGCTCCGGCCTGGTCGGACAGTTCACCCTGCGCATCGCCCTGCCCAAGGCCCGGCGGATCCTGGCCGACACCAACCTGGCCGCGGCGGTCATCCCCCGCTTCCACGCGGTGGTCAACGCCGATTCCGGCGCCGACGGGGCCAACCACATCGTGCGGCTGCCCGACGCGAGCGACCGCCAGGCGTGGCGCACGCTGCAGCGCAAGCTGTGGCACCGCCGGCCCGACACCTGCGGGCCGCCCCGGCTGTTCGACGGCGACGCCGTGCCCCGGTTGCCGCAGGCGTACCGGCCGTCCGGGCGGGTGCCGCAGGCCGGCGCCGACATCGGCTCGTCACCCGGCGCGGTGCTGGGCGAGCGCATCGACGTGGCCGCCCGGCCGGCCCGGCTGCGGCTCGGCCGGATGCCCGGGCGCAACCTGGCGGTGCTCGGCACCCGGACCGACGAGGCCTGCGACGTGCTCGCCGCCGCCGCGCTGTCGCTGGCCGCGCAGGGGCCGGCCCGGTTCAGCCTCGTCTGCCTCGACCCCGGCGCGGAACGCCCGGCGGCCCGGCTCGTCGCCGAGCTGCCCGACGCCGACTGGTACGGCCCCCACGACCTGGACCAGTTCTTCGCGAGCCTGGCGGCGGACGGCATCCCGCACTACGTCCTCGGCTACGCCCTGGACGCCGCCGGGGCCTCCTGGCGCGACCGCTGGCGCGCGCTGCTGACCGACGGGCCGGAGCAGCGCATCCACGTCCTCGGCTGGTGGCGGTCGGTGCCACGGCTGCGCGACGCCCTCGGCGGTCCGGGAGCCCGGCTGGACACCATCGGCGCGTGGGTGGCGCTGGACGTGCAGGGCCCGGAGCTCAGCCCGCTCTCGCCGCAGCCCGGCGGCCCGGCCTGGTATCCGCGGGCCCGGCGGGCACTGTTCTTCGACCGTTCGGTGCACCGCCATCCGGAAGTGATCATCCCTTACGAGGTGAACAGTGACCACTCGTGACCGCGACTACCAGCTCATGATGACCGCGCTCGCCGATGTCGCCCGGCGGCGGGACGCCGCGCTGGCCGACGCCGAGCAGGCGTACCAGACCAGCGCCGCGCAGGCCGCCGGGGAGCTCGCCCGGGCCGAGGGCGACGCGCTGTCCGCCGACCGCTGGGCGGGCGCGGCGGCGGCGCAGGTGCTCGACGTGGACCGGGAGGCGGCCCGGCTCTGGGACCAGCTGCGCCGGGCCCGCGGCATGCGCGTCCGGGCCCTCGGCGAGCTGCCCGAGCCGTTGTCCATCGAGGCGCTGCCCCGGACCGCGTTGGAGAGCGGCCCGGGCTCCGGCGGCGCGTTGCCGGCGCCGCGGCAGTCCGCGCGGACGCTGCTCTCCCGGGCCGCCGGGCGCATCGACGTGACCGTGCGCCCGCAGCTGCGCCACCCGCTGCCGCGCTGGGCGCTGCCCCTGCTGCCGCTGCTGGGCGCCCTGGTGGCCGGGCTCTGCGGCCTGATCGCGGCCGGGCTCGTGACCTTCGGCGGTACGGGCCTGCCGGGCGGCGCCGCGATCCGCGGGCTCGGCTGGCTGGCGTTCCTGCTGGCCCCGTCCGCGGGCGTGCCGGTGGCGGCGGCCCTGGCCCACCGCAAGCTGCACGCGCGTCTGGACATCGGCGGGATCGGGCTGACGCTCATCGGCGGGATGCTCGCGGCGACCGTACTGTCGGTCACCTTCGCCTCCTCGCGCTGACCCGCCGGGGCGACCTCGTATGGTCATGCACCATGAGCGATTCCGCGATCGAGGTCGATGGCCTGCGCAAGCTCTACGGTGACACCGTCGCCGTGGACGGCCTCGACCTGACCGTGCGGCGGGGCGAGATCTTCGCGCTGCTCGGCCCGAACGGCGCCGGCAAGACCACCACCGTGGAGATCCTGGAGGGCTACCGCAGGCGGGACGGCGGCCGGGTCAGCGTGCTGGGCATCGACCCCGCCGTGGTGCACGGCAAGCGGGGCACCAGCACGGATCCGACGGCTCGCCGCTGGCGGGAGCGGGTCGGGATCGTGTTGCAGGGCACCGGCGAGTTCGACGAGCTGACGGTCGGCGAGGTCGTCACCCACTTCGCCCGGTTCTACCCCGGCGCCGACGACCCGGCGCGGGTCATCGACCGGGTCGGGCTGAGCGCCAAGACCCGCGCCCGCACCCACACCCTGTCCGGCGGGCAGAAACGCCGGCTCGACGTCGCGCTGGGCATCGTCGGACGCCCCGAGCTGCTCTTCCTGGACGAGCCCACGACCGGCTTCGACCCGGAGGCGCGGCGCGAGTTCTGGGCGCTGATCCGCGACCTGGCCCGCGGCGGGACCACGGTCGTGCTGACCACGCACTACCTGCAGGAGGCGGAGGCGCTCGCCGACCGGGTCGGGGTCATCACGGCGGGCCGGCTCATCGCGGTCGACACGCCCCAGCGGCTCGGCGACCGGGATTCGGCGCTGGCCACCGTCTCCTGGCGTACCCCCGAAGGGTCCTGGGAGAGCGCGCAGAGCGCGACGCCGACGGCGCTGGTGGCCGAGCTGGCCGCGCGCTTCGGCGGCGAGGTCCCCGGCCTGACCGTCTCCCGGCCGACCCTGGAGGACATCTACCTCTCGATGATCACGACATGAGCGACTGCACCGGAGCGAAGCGGAGGACCAGGAGAGCATGTCCCATCGGAGCAGCGGCATGAGGCTGGGCCTGTGGCAGGGATTGCTGGAGATCAAGCAGTTCCTGCGCAGTCGCGAGCAGGTGATGTTCACGCTGGCCTTCCCGGCCATCCTGATCCTGGTCTTCGGCTCGATCTTCACCGGCGAGATCGGCAACGGCGTCAAGTTCACCCAGTACTTCGTCACCGGCATGATCGCCACCGGGCTGATGACCGCCGGCTTCCAGTCGTTGGCCATCCAGATCCCGCAGGAACGCGACCGGGGGGTGCTCAAGCGGCTGCTCGGCACGCCGATGCCGCGCTGGGTCTACTTCGCCGGCAAGGTGCTGATGGTGGCGTTCATCGCGGTGCTGGAGACCGTCATCCTGCTGACCGTGGCCACGCTGCTGTTCGGTCTGGACCTGCCGGACACCGGGGCGAAGTGGCTGACCTTCCTGTGGGTGTCGGCGCTGGGCATCACCGCCTGCACGCTGTGCGGGGTGGCGTTCTCGTCGCTGGCCCGTACCGGTCGCAGCGCGCCGGCCGTGGTCACCCCGGTCGCGCTGATCCTGCAGTTCATCTCCGGGGTCTTCTTCGTCTTCACCAGCCTGCCGGGCTGGATGCAGAACGTCGCGTCGATCTTCCCGCTGAAGTGGATGTGCCAGGGCCTGCGCGCGGTCTTCCTGCCGGAGTCGTTCGGCCCGCGCGAGCCCGGCGGCTCCTACGATCTGCCGAAGGTCGCCCTGGTGCTGGGGGTGTGGTGCCTGGTGGCCCTCGTCCTGTGCCTGACCACGTTCCGATGGACCACCAAGCGCGACGGCTGACCGGCCCGGCGGCCGGTCAGCAGGTGCAGAAGCCTCAGTAGGTGTAGAAGCCCTTGCCGGTCTTGCGGCCCAGGTCGCCCGCGGTGACCATGCGCTGCAGCAGCTCCGGCGGGAAGAACTTCTCGTCCGCGGTGTCGTGGTAGATGTTGGACGCCGCGTTCAGCATGACGTCCAGCCCGGTGAGGTCGACGGTGGCCAGCGGGCCCATGGCGTGCCCGAAGCCCAGCTTCATCACCGTGTCCAGGTCGGCGGCGGACACCACGCCGGTCTCGACCAGCTTGATCGCCTCGACCAGCAGGGCGGAGAACAGCCGGTTGGAGACGAAGCCGGCGACGTCCCGCTTCACCTCGACGCAGGTCTTGCCGACCTCCTCGGCGAAGTTGCGCGCGGTCGCCAGGGTCTCGTCCGAGGTCTGGTAGCCGCGGACCAGCTCGACCAGCTTCATCATCGGCACCGGCGAGAAGAAGTGGATGCCGACGACCGACTCCGGGCGGGCGGTGACCGCCGCGATCTGGGTGATCGGGATGGCGGAGGTGTTGGTGCCGAGCACGGCGCCGGGCTTGCAGATCTTGTCGAGCGCCCGGAAGACGTCGTGCTTGGCCTCCAGCTTCTCGAAGATCGCCTCGACCACCACGTCCGCGTCGGCCATCGCCTCCAGCTCCGTGGTCGTGGTGATCCGTCCGACCGCCGCCTCCGCGTCCTCCGCGGAGATCTTGCCCTTGGTGGCGAAGCGGCCGAGGGACTCCCGGATCGCCGCCACACCCCGGCTCAGCGAGGCCTCGTCCAGGTCCCGCATCGTGACCTGCCAGCCGGCCTGGGCCGCCACCTGGGCGATGCCCGAACCCATCAGACCGGAGCCGATGACCGCGAGTCGACCCGCCATGTGTGCTCTCCTTCTCCACGTTGAGGTAACGCCGACAGCCTAGCCGCCGTGCTTAACGAACGCTCAGGGCCTCGATCGGGGCAAATCCGAGGAAAACTCCCGTTGGCGATGCCAGACTGTGCCCATGCCACCAAGCGACGGCTGGTACCTCATCGGGCCGTTCATCGCCGTCGCCCTCGTCGGATTCCTCGGCGCCGTCTTCTGGCGCATGGGCCTGCAGTGGACCCGGACCCGGGAGGACCCGCTCCGCGAGCTGTACGCCGGCCTGGCCATCTTCGGCGAGACCGACGACTACGGCCTGCTCTGCCCGGCCGCGGCCACCGACGACCCGGACATCGCCGAGGAGATCCGCACCCTGCTGGCCGCCGCGGGCATCCGCTCGACCTCGGCCCTCCGCCCGGACGGGCGGCTGCTGGTGCTGGTCTTCGGCGAAGAGGTGGACGAGGCCCGGCGGCTGGTGGGCGGCTCGCCGGCCCTCTGAGGCTAGAAGTCGAACGTCGGCTCGGCGACCACCGCGCGCTCCACGTCCACGCCCAGGTTGGCCAGGTCGGCCACGAAGTCCGGATAGCCCCGGTCGATGTGGTGCACCTCGCCGACCTCGGTGACGCCGTCCGCGCACAGCCCGGCGATGACCAGCCCGGCCCCGGCGCGGATGTCCGTGGCCCGCACCGGCGCGCCGGAGAGCCGCTCGCGGCCGTTCACCACCGCGTGATGGCCGTCGGTGCGGATGTCCGCGCCCAGCCGGACCATCTCGTTCACGAACATGAACCGGCCGTCGAAGATGTTCTCCGTGATCAGCGACGAGCCGGCGCTGACCGCGGCCAGCCCGATCGCCATCGGCAGCAGGTCGGTGGCGAAGCCCGGGTACGGCAGCGTCACGATGTCGATCGCCTTGGGACGGTCCTCCATGCGGACCCGGAAGAGGTTGTCGCCCGGCTCGACCACCGCGCCGGCCGAGACCAGCTTGTCCAGCGCGATCTCCAGGTAGGCCGGCTGGACGCCGTGCACGGTGACGTCGCCGCGGGTCATCGCCGCGCCGAAGGCCCAGGTGCCGCCGACGATCCGGTCGCCCACCGTGGTGTGCCGCACCGGCTTGAGGGCCTCGACCCCCTCGACGGTCAGCGTCGACGTGCCGGCGCCGGTGATCTGCGCGCCCATCGCGGTCAGCATGTCGCAGATGTCGACGATCTCCGGCTCGCGGGCGGCGTTGTCGATCTCCGTGACGCCCTTGGCCAGGACGGCGGCCATCAGCAGGTTCTCGGTGGCGCCGACGCTCGGGAAGTCCAGCCAGATCTTGCCGCCGCGCAGCCCGCCGGGGGCCGAGGCGATGACGAAGCCGTGCTCGCCGGAGATCTCGGCGCCCATCCGGGCCAGCCCGGCCACGTGCATGTCGAGCCCGCGCGAGCCGATCGCGTCGCCACCCGGGTGGGCCACCCGGACGTAGCCGCGGCGGGCCAGCAGCGGGCCCAGCACGCAGATCGAGGCGCGCAGCCGGCGGACCAGGTCGTAGTCGGTCTCGCTGCCCGGCTCGGCGGGCACGTCGATGGTCGCCTCGCCGCCGGCCAGCGACACCTCACAGCCCAGCCGGCGCAGCACCTCGGCCATGATCGCCACGTCGGTGATGCGGGGGACGTTGGCCACCACGCTGCGGCCCTCGGCGAGCAGCGCGACGGCCATGAGCTTGAGCGCGGAGTTCTTCGCGCCGCCCACCGAGACATCACCGGACAGGCGGGCGCCGCCCTTGACTCTGATCACATCCACGCGGGCCATCGTATGGGTCGCGCTCACCGGCATCCGTAGGGTGGGGGGCATGGCCGTGCATCTCACCCGCATTTACACCCGCACCGGCGACGCCGGTTCGACCCGCCTGGGCAACAACGAGGTGGCCGCGAAGACCGATCCCCGGGTCGTGGCCTACGCCGACGCCGACGAGTGCAACGCGGCGATCGGGGTGGCGCTCGCGATGGGCGCGCTGGCCCCGGACGTCAAGAGCGTCCTGACCGCGGTGCAGAACGACCTGTTCGACGTGGGCGCCGACCTGTGCAACCCGCTGGCCGAGGACCCGCCGTACCCGCCGCTGCGGATCACTGAGGCGTACGTGACCCGGCTCGAGGGCTGGTGCGACGAGTACAACGAACAGCTGCCCGAGCTCGACTCCTTCGTGCTGCCGGGCGGGACGCCGGGGGCGGCGCTGCTGCACGTGGCCCGGACGGTCGCGCGGCGCGCGGAACGCTCGGCGTGGGCGCTGTACGAGCTCGAGCCGGACCGGACGTCGCTGCTGCCGGCGAAGTACCTGAACCGGCTCTCCGACCTGCTGTTCATCCTGGGCCGCACGGCCAACCCCGGTGGCGACGTGAAGTGGGTGCCGGGCGGGGTGTCCTGAGCCCTAACCGGCGAACGACGACCGCAACGCCGCCTGGCCCTGCGCCGTGCCGATGCTCTCCCGCCGCTCGGGGTGCTCGGCGTAGTACCGGATCGTATGGGCCAGGTACGCCGAGTCCACCTGCAGCCGTCCCGCGGGCAGCCGGACCGGCGCGGTGACCCCGACGGTCAGGCGGTAGAGGTCGAGGTGTTCCGGGTCGCGCCTGGCCGGGAGCGGCGGCCCGCCGGGCAGCAGGTCGTCCCAGGGCACGCGGGATCGGCTCAGGTAGCGCCGCAGGGTCACCGCCTCCCGGTCGAGGGTGAGCCGGGGCCGGTCGCTGACCACCAGCACCGCCACCAGCAGCACCACGGCACCCACCGCGACGACGCTGATCGGGAGCGCGCGGTCGAAGGTCGCGAACCGCATCCGGTCGCCGCCCGGCACCCGCTCGGTGACCAGTCCCGCACCGGCCAGCCAGCCCATCACCACCGCCCACGGCCCCGTCCAGCGCGGGGCTGGCGGCGCCGCGAAGCATGCCGGGCCGCCCGGGCCGCCGGGCTCGATCCGCCAGGTCGCCCCCCGCCGCCGGGCGCGCCGGGTCACCAGGAGGTAGCCGCCCAGGGGCAGGCCCACACTGGCCGCCAGGGTGACCACCCAGGCCGCCAGAGCCGGCGGCCAGGCGCCGATCCGCCAGGTCAGCGGGGTGACCCAGAAGGTGTCCAGCACCCGCAGCCCGAACGCCGCCAACGCGAACGGCAGCGCGACGAGCCGGGCGGCGGTGGTGGACACCGCCGGAGCATAGATCAGCGCTCGACCGGCCGAGGAGTGATGGTCGGACGGGGGGCCACGGAGCCGGGCTGCCCCGGCGGGCCCGCCTCCAGCCAGGAGAGGAAGCCGGTCACGGTGGACTCGGCCATGGCGATCTCGAGCTCGTTACGGCCCGTCGTGCAGAGCAGGATGACCCAGTGGCCGGGCATGGTCAGGCGTTCCGGGCCGGCCGGCAGGCGGCGGCACCCGACGGCGAGGGTGCGGCGGTTCAGCACCCGCTTGGGACGGACGCCGAAGCTGAACATGCGGTGGAAACGCAGCTCGTCGCCGACGAACTGGCCGATGCCCGAGGACCAGCCGCGGCCCGGCACCATCGTGCTGACCCGCACCTGGAGCCGGATGGTGCCGCCGCCGGCCATGAGCAGCCGGCGGCGGAGGAAGATCGCGAGAAGGACGACGAGCAGCGCGACGACGCAGATTCCGATGATCTCCAGAACCCGCATCGCCGGCGTCAGTGCGCGTCGGGGGTGGCGGCGGTGGCGCTCTCGGCGAGCACGGTCACGCCGTTCGCGTCGACCGAGAGGAAGCCGCCCGCCACGTCGTAGGTGAGCTGCTCGCCGCCGGCGAGCTTGACCCGCACCTGGGACGGCTCCTTGAGCAGGCCCAGCAGCGGGGAGTGGCCGGGCAGGACACCGAGTTCGCCCTCGGTGGTGCGGGCCACGACCATCTCGGCCTCGCCGGACCAGACCTTCTCCTCGACGGCGACGACCTGGACGTGCAGCTGCTTGGCCACGCTGTCTCCTTACGACTTTGTCGGGGTTTCCGCCGCGGGCCGGCTCCGCAAGCCCGCGGAGCCGATTGGGATGAAGTCTAAACGGCCGGGTGACCTGCCGGTGCCTGGGGTGGCGACCACCACTGCCGGGGCATCAGAGTTTCTGCAGGAAGTCGGGGTGGTCGATGAGGAACGACGAGATCGTGTCGTTCTGCACGGCGGCGAAGAAGTCCTCGGCGCTCGGGTCGAGCGCCTCGCCGAGATACCGGCCGTTGGTGATCAGGCTCTTGCCGGGCAGCTTGACCAGGGTCATGTCGTCGGAGCGCAGGCTCTTGAGGGCCAGGCCCCAGTCCACGACCGAGTGGCCGTTGCCGTCGAAGATCAGCGCGTCGCCGGCGGCCTTGAGCACCTTGTCGAGCTTGACCGGGTTGGTCACCACGTTCTTGCTCAGCGCCTGCTCGGCCATCGCCTTGATGAACTGCTGCTGGTGCCGCTGCCGGTCGTAGTCGCTGCGCGGGAGGCCGTAGCGCTGCCGGACGTAGTCCAGCGCCTGCCACCCCTCCAGGTGGTACGTGCCCTTCTTGTACTGCGCCTGCGGCCCGATGTACGGGTGCTCGCACTTGTTGTCGGCGCACTCCGGCCGCCGGTCGCGGGGCTTGCCGTTCGGCTTCAGGTGCTCCGACTTCACGTTCTGGTCGATGGTCATCGTGACGCCGCCCATCGCGTCGACGATGTCCTTGAAGCCGTTGAAGTTGATGATCGCGCCGGCGTCGAACTTCTTGATGCCGGTCAGCTTGCCGACCGTCTTGGCCAGCAGGTCGAAGCCCTGGGCCACGTCGTGCTTGCCGCCGCCGATCGAGCTGCCGTACGACATCGCGGCGTTGATCTTCGAGGTGCCGCCCTTGAAGCCGGTTTTCTCGAACGGCGGGATCTCGACCCGCAGGTCCCGCGGGATCGAGTAGAGGTACGCCTGCTTCAGCCCGCGGGGGATGTGCACGACGATGATCGAGTCGGACAGCGGCGCCGTGGTGTCGTTGCGCGGGTCGATGCCGACCAGCAGGATGTTCAGCGGGCCCTTGATGTCGCTGACCTGCTGCTTGGTGGCGCCGGAGGCGGCGTTGCCGAAGAGGTCCTTGGTCTGCACCGCGTTGGCGTAGCGCGCCACGAGCACCTGGCTCGTGACGAGCGCGCCGCCGCTGATGACCATCAGGGCGCAACCGAAGATCGCGCACAGCCGCGCCCACAGGGGCGCACGCCGGCCGTTCCTGGGTCTGCTGCTCTTCGCCACTCGTTCCCCAACCATGCCGGTCGATACCTGACGCGATCAACGGGCGTGATCGCGGGGCCGCGCCACAAGCAGTGCCAAGAGTATCCGAACAACAAAAGAAAACTTCGCGTCCGCGTACCCGCACACCGCGTGGTCAAACGGGCAAAACGGGCATTTGGACACGGATGGGCCGCGCCGGCAATCGCCGACGCGGCCCCAGGGAATCCGGAAGGATCAGCCCTTCATCAGCTCGTGTGCGTTCTTCTCGAGGTCCTCGAGGCCACCGCACATGAAGAAGGCCTGCTCGGGGTAGTTGTCGTACTCACCCTCGCTGATCTTCTTGAACGCCTCGATGGTCTCCTTGAGCGGGACCGTCGAGCCGGGAACGCCGGTGAACTGCTCGGCGGCGTACGTGTTCTGGGACAGGAAGCGCTCGATGCGGCGGGCCCGCTGCACCGTGACCTTGTCCTCCTCGGAGAGCTCGTCCATGCCGAGGATGGCGATGATGTCCTGCAGGTCCTTGTACTTCTGCAGGATCCGCTGCACCTCGCGGGCGACCGCGTAGTGCTCGGCCCCGACGAACTCGGGCGCCAGGATCCGCGAGCTGGAGGCCAGCGGGTCCACGGCGGGGTAGATGCCCTTGTCGGAGATCGACCGCTCGAGGTTGGTGGTCGCGTCCAGGTGGGCGAAGGTGGTCGCCGGCGCCGGGTCGGTGTAGTCGTCGGCGGGCACGTAGATCGCCTGCAGCGAGGTGATCGCCTTGCCCCGGACCGACGTGATCCGCTCCTGCAGCTCGCCCATCTCGTCGGCCAGCGTGGGCTGGTAACCCACGGCGGACGGCATGCGGCCGAGCAGCGTCGACACCTCGGAACCGGCCTGGGTGAACCGGAAGATGTTGTCGATGAAGAGCAGCACCTCCTGGTTCTGGACGTCCCGGAAGTACTCCGCCATGGTCAGCGCGGTCAGGGCGACCCGCAGGCGGGTGCCCGGCGGCTCGTCCATCTGGCCGAAGACGAGCGCGGTCTTGTCCAGCACGCCGCCCTCTTCCATCTCCAGGATGAGGTCGTTGCCCTCGCGGGTGCGCTCGCCGACGCCGGCGAACACCGAGGTGCCGCCGAAGTTACGGGCCACGCGGATGATCATCTCCTGGATGAGCACCGTCTTGCCCACGCCCGCGCCGCCGAACAGGCCGATCTTGCCACCGCGCACGTACGGCGCCAGCAGGTCGAGCACCTTGATGCCGGTCTCCAGCATCTCGGTCTTGGGCTCGAGGTCGGCGAACGCCGGCGGCTTGCGGTGGATGCTCCACCGCTCCTGGATGTCCAGGCTGGCCGGGTCGGCGTTGAGCACCTCGCCGAGGGCGTTGAACACGTGGCCCTTGGTCACGTCGCCGACCGGCACCGAGATGCCCGAGCCGGTGTCGCGCACCTCGGAGCCGCGGACCAGGCCGTCGGTCGGCTGCATCGAGATGGCCCGGACGATGTTGTCGCCCAGGTGCTGCGCGACCTCGAGGGTCAGCGTCTTGGTGCCCTCGGAGAGGGTCACGTCGACGTGCAGCGCGTTGTAGATCTCGGGCATCGCGTCGCGGGGGAACTCGGCGTCGACGACCGGGCCGATGACCCGGACTACGCGACCAACACCGGCCTGCGTCTTGGTGGGCTCAGCTAGAGCAGTCATCATCCATCACTTCCCGCCGCGGCCAGCGCGTTGGCGCCGCCGACGATCTCACTGATTTCCTGGGTGATCGCAGCCTGCCGCGCGGAGTTCATCTCGCGCGTGTACCGCTTGAGCAGGTCGTCCGCGTTGTCCGACGCGCTCTTCATCGCCCGGCGCCGGGACGCCGACTCGCTGGCCGCCGAGTCCAGCAACGCCGCGTAGATCCGCGTGTTGAGGTACTTCGGCAGCAGCGCGTTCAGCAGCTCCTCGGCCTCCGGCTCGAACTCGTAGGCCGGACGCAGCCCGGGCTCGCGCTCGCGCTCCTCGACCTGCATCGGCGCCAGGAAGCGCGCCTCCGCGGCCTGGGTCATGAGCGACTTGAACCGCGTGCTGACGATGTGCAGCTCGTCGACGCCCTGGATGCTGTCCGGGCCGTAGTGGCCGTTCTCGTCGTCCGCGCCCGCGACGAACGCCTCGAGCAGCGCGTCGCCGATGGCGCGGGCGTCGGAGAACGACGGCCGCTCGGAGAAGCCCGTCCAGCTCGTCTCGATCGGACGGTTGCGGAAGCGGTAGTACCCGACGCCCTTGCGGCCGACGACGTACAGCGCCACTTCCTTGCCGTCTGCCCGCAGGCGGGCCATGAGCTGCTCCGCGGTGCGGATCGCGTTGGCGTTGTAGGCGCCGGCCAGGCCTCGGTCGCTGGTGATCAGCAGGACACCCGCCCGCCGCACCCGCTCACGCGGCTGCAGCAGCGGGTTGTCGACCGACGCGTTGGACGCCAGCGCCGTGAGCACCTCGGTGATCGCCTCCGCGTACGGCTTGGAGGCGGTCACCCGCTCCTGCGCCTTGGCGATGCGGCTGGTGGCCACCAGCTCCTGCGCCTTGGCGATCTTCTTCGTGGACTTGACGGTGCGGATGCGCCGTCGAAGTGCCTGTACCTGACCGGCCATGGCTTAACGCTCGTCCGAGTCCGACGCGGAACGGACCTCGCGGGTCACCGTCTCGCGGGTCTCGCTGCCCTCGGCGAGGGGCTCGGCCGGCGCCTCGTTGAGGCTGATGCCGGTCTCGCCCTGCTTGAACAGCACCTTGAACTCGTCGACACCGCTCTGCAGGATCTCGACCTGCTCGTCGGTGAGCTGACCGGTCGACTCGATCGCCGTGAAGGTCTCGCTGCGGTTCCGCTTGATCCAGTCGAGCAGCTCAGCCTCGAAGCGCTTGACGTCGCCGACCGGGATGTCGTCGAGCTGGCCCGTGGTGCCGGCCCAGATGACGACGGTCTGCTCGGCCACCGACAGCGGCGAGTACTGCGGCTGCTTGAGCAGCTCGACCAGCCGGACGCCCTTCTCGAGCTGGGCCCGCGACGCCTTGTCCAGGTCCGAGGCGAAGGCCGAGAAGGCCTCCAGCTCGCGGTACTGGGCCAGGTCGAGGCGGAGCCGGCCGGAGACCCGGCGCATGCCCTTGACCTGCGCCGAACCGCCCACGCGGGACACCGAGGTGCCGACGTTGATGGCCGGGCGCACACCCGAGGCGAACAGGTCCGACTCGAGGAAGATCTGGCCGTCGGTGATCGAGATGACGTTGGTCGGGATGTAGGCCGAGATGTCGTTGGCCTTGGTCTCGATCAGCGGCAGACCGGTCATCGAGCCGCCACCGAGCTCGTCGGAGAGCTTGGCGCAGCGCTCGAGCAGGCGGCTGTGCAGGTAGAAGACGTCGCCCGGGTACGCCTCGCGGCCCGGCGGGCGGCGCAGCAGCAGCGACACCGCGCGGTACGCCTCGGCCTGCTTGGTCAGGTCGTCGAAGACGATCAGGACGTGCTTGCCGTTGTACATCCAGTGCTGCCCGATGGACGAGCCGGTGTACGGGGCGATGTACTTGAAGCCGGCCGGGTCGGACGCCGGCGACGCGACGATCGTCGTGTACTGCAGCGCGCCCTGGGCCTCGAGCGTGCCCCGGATGCTGGCGATCGTCGTGGCCTTCTGGCCGATGGCGACGTAGATGCAGCGGACCTGCTTGTCCGGGTCCCCGGACTCCCAGTTGGCCCGCTGGTTGATGATCGTGTCGAGCGCGACCGTGGTCTTGCCGGTCTTGCGGTCGCCGATGATCAGCTGACGCTGGCCGCGGCCGATCGGCGTCATGGCGTCGATCGCCTTGATGCCGGTCTGCAGCGGCTGCTTCACCGGCTGGCGCGACATGACGTTCGGGGCCTGCAGCTCCAGCTCGCGGAAGCCCTCGTTCTCGATGGGCCCGCGGTCGTCGATGGGCTCGCCCAGCGCGTTCACGACGCGGCCCAGGTAGGCGTCGCCGACCGGGACCGAGAGGACGCGGCCGGTCCGCTTGACCTGCTGGCCCTCCTCGATGTGGGTGTAGTCACCCAGCACCACGGCGCCGATCTCGCGGACGTCGAGGTTCAGGGCGACACCCAGCGTGCCGTCCTGGAATTCGAGCAGTTCGTTCGCCATCGTCGAGGGCAGGCCCTCGACGTGCGCGATGCCGTCGCCCGCATCGGAGACGATGCCGACCTCCTCACGGGAGACCTCGGGCGAATAGGACGAGACGTAGCGCTCTAGCGCCCCCCGGATCTCGTCCGAGGAGATGGTCAGCTCGGCCATCCTCTGCCTTCTCTAGTCGGCTCGGGGCGTCGCCGCCGCCGAGGGCGTGCTCGGGACGTCGCCGCCACCGAGGGGAAAAACTATTTAGCGAACGCCTGCCGGGCTTCGTTGAGTCGCCGCAGGATCGTGCCGTCGTAGAGGTCGGAGCCGACACGGACGCTGACGCCGCCGATGATGCTCGGATCCACATCGACCTTCAGCGAAACCTGCCGACCGTAGATGTCGGACAACTTGGCGGCGAGCCGCTGCTCCTCGGCGTCGTCGAGGAGCTTGGCGACCGTCACGTAGGCCACCTCGCGGTCCCGCTTCGCGGCGGTCAGCTCGACCAGCCGGCTCAGCGAGGTCTCGAAGCCACGCCCGCCCAGGCCCTCGATCGCCACCTCGATGAGCCGCCCCGTGCCCAGCCGGACCTTGCCTTTCAGCAGGTCCCGAACCAGTTTAACCCGGCGGTCGATCGATGCGCCGGGATCACTGAGCGTGACCGCCAGCTCGGGGTCGCCCGACACGACCTGCCCGAAGCGGAACAGCTCGTCCTCCACCTCGGCCAGCTCGTCGGCCTTCTCGGTGGCCGCCAGCACGGTGTCGACGCCGAGGCGCTCCACCGCGTCGAGCAGCTCGGCGGGCCGGCTGAAGCGCCCGGCCGCCAGGCTGGCCACCGCTTCCACGGCGGTCGCGCCCAGCTTGCCGGCGACCAGCGAGCGGAACAGCTCCGCCCGGTCGGCGCCGCTGCGGGACGGGTCGGTCAGGGCCCGGCGCAGCCGCGGCTGGCCGCGCAGCAGCCGCGCCACCGACAGGATCTCGTCGGCAGTCGTGGCCAGCTGCGCGGCGGTGGCCGTCCGCGTGTCCGCGGTCAACTTCTCCACGGCGGCCGCGTACGACTCCCGGTTGACGGTCGCCATCAGCGCCGCCCGGTGCCCGTGCCGGCGCCCAGGTCGGAGATGAACCGGTCCACCGTGCCCCGGCTGCGCGCCTCGTCGGCGAGCGACTCCCCGACGATCCGGCTGGCCAGGTCGACGGCGAGCGTGCCCACCTCGGTACGCAGTTCGCGCACGATGCTCTCGCGCTGGGCGGCGAGCTGGTCGCGCCCGGCCGCGATGATGCGGTCGGACTCCTCCCGGGCTTTGGCCAGGACGTCCTGACGGATGCCCTCGGCGTCGGCGCGGGCCTCGTCACGGATGCGCGCGGCCTCCGTACGAGCCTCCGACAGCTGCGCGCGGTACTGCTCGAGCAGCTCGTTGGCCTCGGCCTGGGCGGCTTCGGCACGCTTGAGGCCGCCCTCGATCGCGTCGACCCGGGCCGCGAACGTCTTCTCCATCATCGGGAAGACGAACTTCATCAGCACGAAGCAGAGCAGCGCGAACGCGACCGTACCGACCACGATCTCTTCCCACGCGGGAATGATCGGGTTGTGTTCAGTTGTCTCGCCGCCCTCGGCGGCCAGATACGCAAGCATGGAAGCTCCGTTCCGCAGGGGGAGAACTAGCCGACGTTCGGAGCCAGGTTCTGCCAGATGAAGCCGAACGCGATGCCCAGCAGGGCCAGCGCCTCGATGACGGCGAAGCCGATCCAGACGTACGGCAGGGTCAGTCGCGAGGACTCCGGCTGGCGGGCCGTCGACTGGATGTAGGCGGAGAAGACCAGACCGACACCGATGCCAGGACCGATGGCGGCGAGGCCGTAACCGATGGCGGCGGTGCTACCCACAACTTCGGCGAGAATCATTGCTCAGTTCCTCCTGGTATCTCGCGTGACTGTCACGCGGGACGACAACGGGGTGGTACTCGAACAGCTCAGTGCTCGTCGGCGAGCGCGCCCTGGACGTAGCTCGCGGTCAGCACCGTGAACACGTAGGCCTGCAGGACGATCACCAGGAACTCGAGGAAGGTCAGCGCGATCGTCATGATCCACGAAACGATCGAGAACGGCGTGAACCACACGTTGGCGCTGACCATCGCGAAGCCGCCGAGCGTGAACACCAGCAGCAGCATGTGGCCGGCGAACATGTTGGCGAAGAGTCGGACCGCCAGCGAGAACGGGCGGACCATGAAGTTCGAGAAGAACTCGATCGGGATCAGCAGCGGCAGGATGAACCACGGCGCCGGGGGGATGAGGGCGGCCTTCAGGTACTTGAACAGGCCGCCGTGGTGCCGGACGCCGACGTAGATGAACATCACGTAACTGATGACCGCGAGGAGCGCCGGGAACGCGATGTGCGAGTTCGGCGAGATCTGGATCAGCGGCACGATGCTGAAGAAGTTGTTCAGCAGGATGAAACAGAACAGCGTCGTGAGGTACGGCGCGAACGCGACACCTCGCGGCCCGATCATCTCGACGGCGATGTTGTTGCGCACGAATCCGTAGAGGCTCTCGGCGAGCCACTGCTTCTTCGTGGGCACCAGCTGCGGCTTCCGGTAGGACACCAGGAAGAAGATGATGATGACGGCAACGGACACCCAGATCAGCAGCGTGATCTTGGTGAACCAGTACGAGTCGTGAGCGCCCCACGGCAGGATGCTGGGCAGGTAGAAGTCCTCGACGCTGGGCGGGAACTCCGCTGCGAGGACCGTCGACTGACCGATCACCGTAGCCCTTTCCTGTCAGGCGCCGAGACGGCGCACGATGAGGTAGACACCGCCGGCGATACCAACGACGGCGCCGATTCCGGCGAAGATGCCCTTGGTGCCGGCGTAGTGGTCGACCAACCAGCCGATCCCGCCCCAGACCAACATGCCCCCGAGGAGGTAACTGACCGCCGTCATGCCCATGCCCGTGTCGGGCGGGTTTTGACCGTCGTCGCCGTGGGGTTTGCTGGGAGGTTCTTGACCGGTCATGACGGCCCGAACGATATCAGCAGGAAACACGAAGCTAAGCGGGACCCCCCGCACAACCGCAGTTGTCCAGGCGTCAGGGGTCTCGCAACTCGGCAACACGGTACTCCCCCGCCGCCAGAACCGGACAACTTTGTCGCAGGCCCGTCACCGGATCGTGGACCGGGTCCGGCGAAAGCGGCACTGACCAGTCGAAACGCCGGTGCTGAAGATCACTTGGCGAGGCTGGTGCGGGCCACCCACCAGATCTGCACCGCGGTCCAGCCGAGCACCCCCGCGACGATCCCCCAGCCCAGCGCCAGCCGGCCCGGCCACTCCGAGGAGATCACGAAGGCCATGATCACGCCGAGCAGCGTGTACTTGACGATGTAGGTGCCCAGCCCCAGCGGCATCAGCAGGGCCGGGCGCACCGTGTCGGCCCAGGCGAACACCAGCGTCGACATGGTGAAGCTGACCGTCACGATGCCCACGCCGGCCGCGGCGCCCACCGCGGCGGGGACGCCACCGGCGAAGAAGCCGACCGACGCCGCGCAGATCATCAGCGCGACCGAGAAGGCGGTCAGGAACGGCAGGTGCTCCACCCGCCAGCGCGGGTCCGCCGGCAGCGGCGGCAGGTCGGGCAGCGGTCGGTCGTCGTCCCAGTCGTCCCGGACCGGGCCCGGCCGGGCCGGCACCACGCGGTCGGCGGAGTCGTTCACGCGGGCACTCCTTCCTGGGCGTACGCCGGGAAGGCGCGGACCAGCTCGGCCACCTCGTCGGCGACCGCGCGCAGCTGCGACGCACCGCCGACCGAGGCCGGATCGGCGCGCACGGCCGCGGCGATCAGCCCGGCGATCTGGCGCATCTCCCCCTCGCGCATCCCCTGCGTCGTCACGCTGGGCGTGCCGACGCGGATGCCCGAGGCCGTCATGGGCTTCTCCGGGTCGTACGGGATGGCGTTCTTGTTCAGGGTGATCCGCACCCGGTCGCAGCGCGCCTCGGCGTCGCGGCCGCTGACCCCCACGTCGCGCAGGTCGACCAGGGCCAGGTGGGTGTCCGTCCCGCCGGACACCGGGCGCATGCCCTCGGCGGCCAGCCCGGCGGCCAGCGCCTGGCTGTTGCGGACCACCTGGCTCGCGTAGGTCCGGAAGCCGGGCAGCGCCGCCTCCCGCAGGGCGACCGCCTTCGCGGCGACGACATGCATCAGCGGCCCGCCCTGGGTGAACGGGAAGACGGCCTTGTCGATGCGCGCGGCGAGCTCCTCACGACACAGGATCATGCCGCCCCGCGGCCCGCGCAGCACCTTGTGGGTGGTGCAGGTGACCACATCGGCATGCGCTACGGGCGACGGCACGGCCCGGCCGGCGACCAGCCCGATGAAGTGCGCCGCGTCCACCATGAGGTAGGCGCCCACCTCGTCGGCGATGTCGCGGAAGGCCTTGAAGTCGATCAACCGCGGGTACGCCGTCGCGCCGCACACGATCAGCTTGGGCCGGTGCGCCTGGGCCAGGTCGCGGACCTCGTCGTAGTCGATCAGCTCGGTGTCGCGGCGCACGGTGTAGCCCACCGGGTGGAACCACTTGCCGGAGAAGTTGACCCGGCTGCCGTGGGTGAGGTGGCCGCCGTGCGGCAGGCCCATCGCCAGCACCGTGTCCCCCGGCTGGATCAGCGCCGCGTACGCCGCCATGTTCGCCGCCGAGCCGGAGTGCGGCTGGACGTTGACGTGCTCGGCGCCGAACAGCTCCCGGGCCCGGTCGACGGCCAGCTCCTCGGCCCGGTCCACCTCGGCGCAGCCGCCGTAGTAGCGCCGCCCGGGGTAGCCCTCCGCGTACTTGTTGGTCAGCGTCGAGCCGAGCGCCGCCAGCACCGCCGGCGACGTGAAGTTCTCGCTCGCGATGAGCTGGAGGCCGCCGCGCTGGCGGGCGAGCTCGCCGAGGACCACCTCGGCGATCTCCGGATCCTCGTGCTCGAGCGCGTCGAAGTCCGGGCCCCAGAACGTCTGCATGGCGCGCTCCCTCAGGTCGGCGACGCTGCCGGAATCGAGCATATGGCTTGCCCGCCCCTGTCTGCGGGCACAGTGTTGGTATGCGTTGTCTCGTCACGGGCGCCACCGGCTACATCGGCGGGCGCCTGGCCCCCCGCCTGCTCGAGGCCGGCCACGCCGTCCGCTGCCTCTCGCGCAGCGCGGGCCGGCTCCGGGATGTGCCCTGGGCCGGACAGGTCGAGGTGGTTGAGGGCGACTTGTCCGATCCGGCCACGCTGCCGGCCGCGTTCGCGGGCGTCGACGTCGCGTACTTCCTCGTGCACTCGCTCGGGCAGCACGACTTCGAGCGCATCGACCGGGAGGCGGCCCGCAACTTCGCCACCGCGGCCAGGGCCGCGGGGGTGACCCGGATCGTCTACCTCGGCGGTCCGGAGCCGCCCGCCGACGAGCACCCCTCGGCCCACCTGCGCTCCCGCGCCGAGGTGGCCCGGATCCTGCTGGACAGCGGGGTGCCCACGGCCGTGCTGCGGGCGCCGGTGATCATCGGCTCCGGCTCGGCGTCCTTCGAGATGCTGCGCTACCTGACCGAGCGGCTGCCGGTCATGGTCACGCCCCGCTGGGTGAAGAACCGCATCCAGCCGATCGCGGTCCGCGACGTGCTGCGCTACCTGATCGGCGCGGCCACCCTGCCGGCCGAGGTCAACCGCGGTTTCGACATCGGCGGCACGGACGTGCTGACCTACCTGGAGATGATGCGCCGCTACGCCCGGGTGGCGGGCCTGCACCGGCGCGTCATCCTGCCGCTGCGCCCGCTGAGCCCGTGGCTGTCCGCGCACTGGGTCGGCGCGGTCACGCCGGTGCCCAACGCCATCGCCCGCCCGCTGGTCGGCAGCCTCATCCACGAGGCCTTCGCGCACGAGCACGACATCGCGCGGTACATCCCCGACGGCGGCCTGCTGGGCTTCGACGAGGCGGTCGCCCTGGCCCTCGGCAAGGTGCGCGACGCCAACGTCGAGACCCGGTGGTCCAACGCGGTCGGCGGCGACGCGGCCGCCGAGCCGCTGCTCAGCGACCCGGACTGGTCCGGCGGCAACATCTACGTCGACGAGCGCACCCGCGAGGTCGCCGCGCCCCCGCGGGCGCTGTGGCGGGTGATCGAGGGCGTCGGCGGCGAGAACGGCTGGTACTCCTTCCCGCTCGCCTGGTCGGTGCGCGGCTGGCTGGACCGGCTCGTCGGCGGCGTCGGCCTGCGCCGCGGCCGGCGCGACCGCGACCACCTGCTGGTCGGCGAGGCGCTGGACTGGTGGCGGGTGGAGGAGATCGAGCCCGGCCGGCTGCTGCGGCTGCGCGCGGAGATGCGGGTGCCGGGCCGGGCCTGGCTGGAGATGTCGGCCGAACCGGGGCCGGACGGCACCAGCGTCTACCGGCAGCGGGCCATCTTCGTGCCGCGCGGGCTGGCCGGGCACGCGTACTGGGCCGGCGTGCTGCCGTTCCACGGTGTGATCTTCAGCGGCATGGCGCGCAACATCGCCAACCGGGCGACCCGTTAACGGGCGGCGCGGCCCAGCCGGTCGCGGACGGCCAGCCAGTCCTCGGTGTCCGGCGGCGCCTGCACGACGATGGTGCCGGCCCCGGCGTCGTCCAGCCGGTGCAGGGCCGCGTACAGGTCGGCGGCGTACTCCCGCGGGTCGGCGCTGAGCACCTCGGCCGCGTCGAAGTCGCCGGCCGCCTCGTAGCTCAGCACCGCCACCGGGGCGGCCAGGCCGGCCCGGTCCACCGCCGCGACGTCGTCGACGAGCAGCACCGTGGCCTTGGGCGCGTAGTGGCGGCGGCTCATCCCCGGCGACGGCCGGGCCGTGCCGTCGGCCACCGCGCCGGGCAGCGCGATCGCGCCGGTGACCTCGCGCAGCGCGCGCAGGGCCAGCGCGCCCGGGCGCAGCAGCGTCGGGGTGGGCGTGGTCAGGTCCAGCACCGTCGACTCGATGCCCCACGAGGCCGGGCCGCCGTCCAGCACCAGCGGCACGTCCGGCAGGCTGCGCGCGACGTGGGCCGCGGTGGTCGGCGAGATGCCCTCCGAGCGGTTCGCGCTGGGCGCCGCCAGCGGCAACTCCGACGCCTCCAGCAGGCGCAGCGCGACCTCGTGGGCGGGCACCCGGACGGCGATCGTGGTGGCCGGCGCCCCCACCTGCGGCAGGTGCCGCGCGCGGGCGACGACCAGCGTCAACGGGCCCGGCCAGAACTGCGCGGCCAGCTCGTTCGCGACGTCCGGCCACTCCTCGGCCAGCGCGCGCGCCGCCGCCACCCCGGGCACGTGCACGATCAGCGGGTTCCAGGACGGGCGATGCTTCAGGCGGTAGACCTCCGCCACCGCCGCCGCGGAGAAGGCGTGCGCGCCCAGGCCGTACACGGTCTCGGTGGGGAACGCGACCACCGCGTCGCGCCGCAGCAGCTCCACCGCCCGGCGCAGGCCGGCGGCGTCCGGTTCGACGATCGTCACGCGGGCCTCGGCGCTCCCGGCAGCAGCGCGTCCACGAGGGCGTACAGCGCCTCGTCGATGTCGTCGGCGATGCGCTGGAAGGTCTGGTCTCCGCGGCCCCACGGATCGTCGAGGTCGTCGCCGGGCTGCGGCTCGGTCTCGCCGCGCAGCCGGTCGAGGGCGGCCACCAGGGCAGCGGCCCGGGCGGCGAAGGTCTCCGGGTCGACGCCGGCCGGCGGCAACGCCTTGAGCTCCACGTCGCGCAGCAGCCGGCCCAGGTGCCCGAGGACGAACGTCCGCGCGGCCGCGCCGGGCACGAGGGCGTGCACGTAGTCGCTCTGGTCGGCGGTCGCGGTCAGGATCAGGTCGGCCTCGTCGAGCTGGGCGATGGTCAGCTTGCGGGCCGTGAAGCCGTCCGGGCTGCCGCCGCGCAGCGTGATCTGCCGGGCCGCGGGCGGATTCATCTCCTCGCCCTCGTGCCAGCCGCCGGTGCCCGCGCTCACACTGCGCAGCAGGTCACCGAGGTCGGCGTCGGGATCGGCCTTGGCGAGCCGCTGGGACGCGGCCAGCACCAGCAGCCGCTCGGCCATCGGCGAGCGGCAGATGTTGCCCATGCACACGTGCAGCACTGTGAACGGCATCGTCAGGACTCCACGGCCAGGATGTCCGGGACGACGTCGCGCAGCTTCTCGTACGGGATCGCGCCGTTGCGCAGCACCCGCGGCCCGTCGCCGGTGACGTCGACGATCGTGCTCGGCGCCGGGTCCAGGGCCGCGCCCGCCTCCAGATAGATCCGGACGGCGTACTCCAGCTGGTCGCGGGCCTCCTCGGCGGTGGCCGGCGCGGGCTGACCGATCTTGTTGGCCGTGGTGACCGCCATCGGGCCGACCTCGCGCAGCACCTCCAGGGCCACCGGGTGCAGCGGCATCCGGACCGCGACCACACCGCCGGTGTCGCCGAGATCCCACTGCAGGCTGGGCGAGTGCTCGACGATGATGGTCAGCGCGCCCGGCCAGAACGCGTCGGCCAGCTCGCGGGCCGCCTTCGGCAGCGAATAGACCAGGCCGTCCAGGGTGTGCCGGGAGCCGACCAGCACCGGCGGAGGCACCCGCCGGTCGCTGCCGCGGGCGTTCTGCAGGGCATTGACGGCGTGCGCGGTGAACGCGTCCGCGCCGACGCCGTACACGGTGTCGGTGGGCAGCACGACGAGCTCACCGCTCTTGACCGCCTCGACGGCGGCGGCGACACCGCGATCGCGCTCGGCCACGGCCCGACAGTCGTAGAGCATCACAACTTGCAGTGTGCCATGGTGCGCCCGGAGTGCCCTACACGCGGCGGGCGGTCGCGTAGCGCGGGCGACCGGTCAGGTCCTCGTGGGCGACGACGTCGGTGAAGCGACCGTCCGCGCGCAGCAACTCCGGTACGGCCGCCGCGTGCCCGTCGTCGTGCTCGATGCCGGCGACGCCGCCCGGCCGCAGCAGCGCGGCGGCCAGGGCGATCACCGGCCGGATCACGGCCAGGCCGTCGGCGCCGCCGAAGACCGCCTCCGCCGGGTCGTGCTCGGCGACCTCCGGCGGCACGGCGGTGCCGTCGGGCACGTACGGCGGGTTGCAGAGCAGCACGTCCACCCGGCCGCGGCAGTCGGACAGCAGCTCCGGATCGGTGACGTCCCCCGCGACGACCCGCACCGCCGGGAACGCCTGCGCGTTGCGCCTCAGGTACGTCAGCGCCGCCGGCGAGCGCTCCACCGCGAACACCCGGCCCGGCGCGGCCTCGTCGGCGACGGACAGGGCGATGGCTCCCGTACCGCTGCACAGGTCGACCACGGTGGCGCCCGGCGCCGTCCGCTCGATCCCCCAGCCGGCCAGCAGCTCGGTCTCCGGCCGCGGCACGAACACGCCGTCGCCCACCACCAGCTCGAGATGGCGGAAGGCGGCCGTGCCCAGCAGATGCTGCAACGGCACCCGCCGGGCCCGCTGCTCGACCAGCGCGCCCAAGCGCCGCGCCTCGTCGCCCCGCACGGTGTCGAGCAGCAGCAGCCGGCCCCGGCCCACCCCCAGCACGTGCGCGGCGAGCAGCTCGGCATCGACGCGCGGCGAGGAAACCCCCGCCTCGGCCAGCCGCGCGGTGGCCGTGGCCAGCACCGGCGCCAAGCGCGTCCGTTCCGTCCCCTCCGAGGGGTGTTCGTGCGTCGGCGTCACGGCATAATCATGGAACGTCGTCTCTCGACGGTGACCGGCCGGGTCACTTGTCGATGAACGGCGCCGGCAGGAGGGGCCTGGATGGCCGTGGCGGCACCATGACGTGGCTGGATCAGCTTCCCGATTCCGTCGACGAGCTGCGCAGCGCCGGCCAGCTCCAGCAGGTGGGCCGGTCGGCGGAGGCGCTGGCGATCCTCGACAAGGTGCTCGCCACCACGACCGACCCCATGACCCGGGCGTACGCGCTGGTCCAGCGGTTCGGCGCGCTGATCAACCTGGGCCGGGTGGCGGAGTTCGCCACCGCGATGACGCTGGCCGCCAACGCCGTCCGGGAGACCTCCGACCCGTACCTGCGCGGGCAGATGCACGCGTTCGCGGCCCTCGGCGCCCACCTGCAGAGCGCCCTCGACCGCGGCGTCACCCACCTCGTGCAGGCGTCCCGGGCGCTGGCCGCGGTGCCCGACGGCGACAGCGAGACGGCGTGGGGCTGGCACGACCTCGCCATGGCGTACAGCTACCTCGGCTTCCACGGCCACGCGCTCACCGCCATCGAGCAGGCCCGGCAGGTCGGCGCCGCGGCCGGCATGCCCAGCGAGGTCTTCGCCGCGCCCGGCATCCGGCTGCGCAACGCGGTCTCGCTGGACCACCAGGGCGACACCGACGGCTGCCTGCGGGTGCTGCGCGACATCGACGCCGAGCTGACCCGCTACGTCGCCACCGGCGCCGACGTGCGGCTGCGCCCCAGCAGCCGGCCCGTCTACGGCTACGCGCTGGCCCGCCGGGCGGCGCTGGGCGAGCCCACCGGCACCGACGTGGCGGCGCTGCTGACCAGCGGCGGCGACAGCGTCCGCTCCCGCGACCTGCGACACCTGGGCACCGTCTGCCTGGACATCGCGGCGGACAAGGCCGGCGAGGCGCTGCGCAAGCTCGACGCCGTACCGGTGTCCCAGGAGATCCTCGGCCCGGCCGAGCCGGCCCGGCTGCGCAGCATCTGCCACGCCTCGGCCGGCGACCACGCGGCCGCCCACGCGGCCGACCGGCACGCCTTCCGCCTGGCCGCGCAGCGCATCGACCGGCTGCGCGACGGCTACCTGGACGGCGTCGCGGCCCGCCTGGACGCCCAGGAGACCCACCGCGACGTGGACCGCTACGGCGACGAGACCCTCACCGACCCGCTCACCGGCCTGCCCAACCGCCGCCAGCTCGAACGCTACGTCGCGGCGATGCTGGCCCGCGGCGAGCGCGCGGCGATCGGCGTCTGCGACCTGATCGGCTTCACCGCGGTCAACGCCCGGCACGGCCGGCACTGCGGCGACCTGGTGCTGCAGCGCATCGCCGGGGTGCTCAACCGGGTCATGCGCCGCGGCGACTTCGTGGCCCGCTTCGCCGGCGACGAATTCGTGGTGGTGCTGCCGGGGGCGGGGCCGACCCAGGCGGCGGAGGTCTCGCGGCGGATCAGCGCGGCCGCCGCCGGCGAGAACTGGCAGGTCCTGGTCCCGGGCACGCCGATCGGCCTGGCCGCGGGCTGGTCCGAAGTGGGCACGAACGGCCGGACGCTCAGCGCCGCCCTGGCCGCCGCGGCCTCGCACCGTACCCCCGCGTAACGCCCGCCGGCCTTAGTCTCGCCCTATGGCCGTCATCGAGCTGGGGCTCGTCCACTCCGGCGGCGGCGAAGAGGCCGACGACCCGCCCCGGCGCCCGCCGGGACGGCGGGACCTGCGGCGCGTGCTCGTGGCCGCGGTGACCGCCCTGTGCGTGCTCACCGTCACCGGCTCGGCGCGGCCCGACCCGCGCGGGCTGCCACAGCTCTGGAGCATCGCCTACGAGCAGGGCACGGGCGCCTTCATGCTGAACGGCGACAGCGTCTACGTGCTGACCCAGCCGGGCGCCGACCAGCTCGCCGCGTACGACCTGCGGACCGGCGCGAAGCGCTGGTCCCGCCCCTCGCCGGACGAGGCGAGCTGGCTCAGCGAGATCGCGGCCGGCGCCCTGCTGCTGCCGGCCGGGATGGCGACGGCGGAATACCAGGAGGCGGACGGCTCGACGGTCACCCGCGACCTCAGCCGGGACACGGCCGCGGTCGACGCCGCCACCGGCCGGCAGCTCTGGCGGCAGGCCGGCGAACTGATCACCGTCGCCGGCGACCGGGCCCTGCTCGGCGAATGGAACGCCGACGGCGACGAGATCACCACCTTCCGCGTGGTGCGGGTACGCGACGGCGGCACGGTCTGGTCCCGCCCGGGCCGCGACGTCGACTCCTGGGTCATCGACACCGCCGTCGGCGCGACCCGCGACCGGCTGGTCACTCTCACCGCCGGCGGCCGGGCCGAGGTGGTGGACCTGGCCGACGGCTCGCTGCTGACCACCGGGAACCTGCCCGACGTCCCGCAACCGCGGCAGCAGGACGACTACACCGCCATGACCCTGGACGGGCGGCAGCTCTACCTGGACCGCAGCCGGGACGGGCGGATGACCGTCACCGCCTTCGACACCGAGACGCTGCGCCAGCTGTGGCAGACGGCGCGAGCGGCGCCCGGCGGCATCTACGGCTGCGGCCCGGTCGTCTGTGTCACCGGACCCGACGGGACCGAGGGCCGCGACCGCCGGACCGGCCGGCCGCGCTGGCGGATCCCCGGCGCCGCCAACGCCTTTCCGCTGCGCAACGGCCTGCTGCTGGTCGACGACGACGAGACCGGCGCCCGGCACCGCCTGGTCGACAGCGCGACCGGCCGGCAGATCGCCGACCTGGGCACCGCCGCGCCGGTGTGGGACTTCCGGCTCGACGGCACGCCGTACGTGCTGGCGCACCCCCGGACCCCGGGCGACCTCATGCTGATCAGCCGGGTGGATCAGCGGACCGGCGAGACGCTGCTGCGCGGCACGATCCCGGCGGTGCAGGACTTCGGCTGCCAGAGCAAGGACGCCCTGGTCGTGTGCGCCACCCGGGACAGCCGGCTGACCGTCACGGACGTCGGCTGATCTCCGTCTCGCCGGCCAGCCGGGCGGCCCGGTCGGCCTCGGCCAGCGCGTCGAGCACCGGATCCAGCTCGCCGCCGAGCACCAGATCCAGGTTGTACGCGGTGTAGCCGATCCGGTGGTCGCTGATCCGGTTCTGCGGGAAGTTGTACGTCCGGATCCGCTCCGAGCGGTCCACCGTGCGCACCTGGAGCTTGCGCGCGTCGGAGGCGGCCGCGTCGGCCTGCTCCTGCGCCATGGCCAGCAGCCGGGACCGCAGGATGCGCATCGCCGACTCGCGGTTCTGCAGCTGACTCTTCTCGTTCTGACAGCTCACCACGGTGCCGGTGGGCAGGTGCGTGATCCGTACGGCCGAGTCGGTGGTGTTGACCGACTGGCCGCCGGGCCCGGACGAGCGGAACACGTCGACCCGGATGTCGCCCGGCTCGATGTGCACGTCGACGTCCTCGGCCTCGGGCAGCACGAGCACCCCGGCGGCGCTGGTGTGGATGCGCCCCTGCGACTCGGTGACGGGCACCCGCTGCACGCGGTGCACGCCGCCCTCCCACTTGAGCCGGGACCAGACCCCGTGGCCGCCCTCGGGCACACCCCTGGTCTTCACCGCCACCGAGACGTCCTTGACCCCGCCCAGGTCGGAGTCCTGGGCGTCGATGACCTCGACGACCCAGCCGTGCTTCTCGGCGTACCGGGTGTACATCCGCAGCAGGTCGCCGGCGAACAGCGCCGACTCCTGGCCGCCCTCGCCGGCCTTGATCTCGACGATGACGTCCTTGGCGTCGTGCGGATCGCGCGGGATCAGCATCTCGCCGAGCTTCTCCTCCAGCGGCGCCAGCGCGGCCGCGACCACCTCGACCTCGCCGGCGAACGACGGGTCCTCGGCGGCCAGCTCCCTGGCGGCGGCCAGGTCGGCGCGGGCCGCCTCGAGCTCGACGTGGGCGGTGTAGAGCGGCGCCAGCTCGGCGAACCGGCGCCCGACGCGGCGCACCAGGGCCTGGTCGGAGTGGATGGAGGGGTCCTCCATCTGCTTCTCCAGGTCCGCGTACTCGGCAAGCAGCGTGGTCAGCCGGTCGGTGCTCATGGGGTGCCGCCTTCTTCGGTCGTCTGGCCGGGGAAACACGAACGGCGCCCGACCCCGGGAACCGGGGTGGGCGCCGTCGAGGCAGCTACTTCTTCTTGGCCGCGTTGACCTTCGCGTACTTCGCCTGGAACTTGGCGACCCGGCCCGCGGTGTCCAGCACGCGCTGCTTGCCCGTGTAGAACGGGTGGCAGGCGCTGCAGGTCTCGACGCGGATCTCGGCGCCCTTGGCGGTGCTGCGGGTCGTGAACGTGCTACCGCAGGAGCAGATGACCTCGGTCGAGGTGTACTCCGGGTGGATTCCGCTCTTCATGGTGTCTCGGTCCCTCTCGATGATGTGGTCGCCGGGTCGCCGTCAGCACCGAACCGCCCCGCTAGGGCGGACGACTCGAGCGTGAACCGGAACCATTGCTGGCCGATGGACCAGTCTGCCATGCCACCTGCCCCGATCAGAAATCAGGAGGCACTGCTTGGTCCATGGTCGATAACGTGAGCGGCCCCCGTCGCATTCCCGCGGCGGCTGCGCACGGAGGGAAAGTGTCATGACGCTGCTCGCGGACGTCCTCGACCCGGCCGAACTGGCCACGGCGGTCGAAAACGGGCACGTGCGGGTCCAGCGTCACCCGGCGCGGCCGTACGAGATCTACAACTACACCGAGGCCTGCCAGTACGCCGGCGCCTGGACCCCCGTCACCCTGGCCTGCCGGGGCCTGATCGTCTCCGGTGACACCGTGCTGGCCCGCCCGTTCGGCAAGTTCTTCAACCACTCGGAGAGCCACGCGCCGCAGCTGCGCCTGGACGCGCCGGTGGCCGTGACGGACAAGGCGGACGGCAGCCTCGGGATCATCTACCGGGACGGGGACGAGCTGGCCGTCGCCACCCGCGGCTCGTTCGCGTCGGAGCAGGCCCGGCACGCCACCGCGGTGCTGCGCACCCGCTACGCCGGCTTCGTGCCGCCCGCCGGGCTGACCGTGCTGGTCGAGATCGTCTACCCGGGGAACCGGATCGTGCTCGACTACGGCGACCTGGACGACCTGATCCTGCTCGGCGCGGTCGACATCGCGACCGGGCGCACCTTCGGGCCGGCCGCGGTGCCGGACTGGCCGGGCCCGGTGGTCGACTCGTTCGGGTACGCGACGCTGGCCGAGGCGCTGGCCGCGCCGCCGCGGGACGGGCGGGAGGGGCTGGTGGTGCACCTCACCGACTCCGACGAGCGGATGAAGATCAAGTACGCCGAGTACGTGCGGCTGCACCGGCTGGTGACGGGGCTGTCCGCCCGTACCGTGTGGGAGGTGCTGGTCTCCGGCGGCGACCTGGACGCGCTGACGGAACCGCTGCCCGACGAGTTCCACGCGTGGGTCACGGCCGTGGCCACCGAGCTGACCGAGGCGGTGGCGACCCTGGCGAAGGCGGTCGAGGCGGAGTTCGCGGCGATCGTCGCGGAGCTGCCGGACGGCTGGGGACGGCGCGAATTCGCGGGCCGGGCCGTGCGCAGCGAGCACCGGGGCGCGCTGTTCCTGCGTCTCGACGGCAAGGACTACCGTCCCGGGCTGTGGCAGCTCGTCCGCCCGGCCGGCGACGTCACCCCCGGCGGCAACCAGGTGAGTGAGGAATGACCAGACTGCTGATCACCCGCGGGCTGCCCGCCTCGGGCAAGACCACCTTCGCGCGCAAGCTCCAGCCGCAGGTCGTCCGGGTGAACCGGGACGACCTGCGGCGGATGCTGCACGGGCAGCGGCTGTTCACCCAGTGGGCCGAGAGCCAGGTGACGCACGCCCAGCGGGCCGCCGTGGAGGCGCTGCTGCGCGCGCACGCCGACGTGATCGTCGACGACACCAACCTGCGGGCCAAGACGGTACGGGAGTGGGCCGAGCTGGCCGCGCGCTTCCAGGCGTCGTTCGAGGTGCACGACTTCACCGACGTGCCGCTGGAGGAGTGCCTGCGCCGCGACGCCGACCGGGCCGAGGACGAACGGGTCGGCGAGGCCGGCATCCGCCGCATGCACGAGCGCTACCTGGCCGGCCGGAACCTGCCGCTGCCCGTCCCGTACGTGGAGCGGGGCGGCCCGGGCGTGGTGTACGACCCGGATCCCGAACTGCCGCCGGTGGTGCTCGTCGACATCGACGGCACGGTGGCGCTGATGAACGGCCGCAGCCCGTACGACTGGGACCGGGTCGGCTCGGACACGCCGAACCCGGCGGTCATCGCGGCGGTACGGGCCATGCACGCGGCCGGACACGCCATCGTCTTCTGCTCGGGACGCGACGCGGTGTGCCGGGCCGAGACCGAGGCCTGGCTGGATCTTTACGTGGACGTGCCGTACGAGGCACTGTTCATGCGGCCGGAGGGCGACTCGCGCAAGGACGCGATCGTCAAGCGGGAGATCTTCGACCGGGAGATCCGCGACCGGTGGCGGGTGGTCGGGGTGTTCGACGACCGCCAGCAGGTGGTACGCATGTGGCGCGCCCTGGGGCTGACCGTGTTCCAGGTGGCGGAGGGGGACTTCTGATGGCCGGGCAGGACGGGAAGTACCCGCGAACTTTCCACCTGCCCGACTCCCCCGGCGCCGGCGCGGACGACAAGATCCAGCACGATCTGTCCTGGCTGGACGGCGAGCTGGTGGTCACGGAGAAACTCGACGGCGGCAACCTCACCTTCACCCGCGACGCGATGTACGCCCGCTCGGTCGACTCCGGCACCCAACCGTGGGACCGGCCGGCCAAGGCGCTCTGGGCGATGACGGCGTACCGGATCCCCGACGACTGGCGGGTGTGCGGCGAGTCGATGTGGGCCCGGCGCAGCATCGCCTACACCGACCTGCCCGGCGTCTTCATCGTCTTCGGCATCTGGGACGAGACCGGCACCCTGCTCGGCTGGGACGACACAGTGGACTGGGCGCAACGGCTGGAGCTGCCGGTGGTTCCGGTCCTGTACCGCGGTGGCAGCCTCACGGAGGCCCGGGGGGCGTGGGCGAGGTGCCGCGATCCCGAGAGCTCCGAGGGTTTCGTGGTACGCAGCGCGGGGCGCATCCCGGCGGCGGAGTTCTCCCATCGGGTGCTGAAGTGGGTTCGCGAGGACCACGTCCGGACGGATGCGGCGTGGCGCCACCGGGATGACTTTCCGCTTAACGAGTTCGCGTGAGCGGGTGGCGGTGTGGGGTCGGGGGACCGGCTCTGTCGGCGATGTTGTGGAGCCGTCGGCCGCCCGGGGGTGCTCCGAGATCCGTGGCGTTTTCGGGGCCTGTTGGGTGGATCTTGTGGAGGCGGGGTGCGTTCGGCGGGGTGAGCGTCACAAGATCCGGGCTTGTGGCGGCGGCGCGAGCCGATCTTGGGGAGGTGCGGCTCGTTGAGTGGGGTCGCCGCTTCAAGATCCAAGCTCGACCAGATCTTGTGACGTGGTGGCACGTTGAGCGGGCCGGTCGCTACAAGATCCGCGGACCGCTCATGTGAAGCCGGGGCGGGTTGGCCAGGGTCGGCGCCACAAGATCCGAGCTTCCGGCGGCGGCACGAGCCGATCTTGGGGAGGTGCAGCTCGTCGAGCAGGGCCGCCGCCCCAAGATCCAAGCTCGAGGGCAGCGCAGCCAGATCTTGTGGCGTGGTGGCACGTTGAGCGGGCCGGGCGCCACAAGATTCACGCGCAGGCGACAGCACGGCCCGCCCTTGTGAAGCCGTAGCGCGTTGGACAGGGGTCGGTGTCACAGAGTTCGCGCACAGGCGACAACACGGCTCGATCTTGTGGAATGGTGGCGCATCCAGCGGGGTGGACGCCACAAGATCTGCACTCAACGGGCCAGCAGGAGCCGATCTTGTGAAGATGCGACCCCTCGACCACGGCAGCCGCCCCAAGATCCCGAACTCAAGGAACCACACGGCCCGATCTTGTGAAGTGGTGACGCGTGGGGCAGGCGACAGCACGGCACGCGCTTGTGAAGCCGTGGCGCCGCTGGAAAGGGTCGGTGCCAGAACCCGCGCGCAGGCGACAACACGGCTCGATCTTGTGAAGTATCGGCGCATTCAACGGGGCTGACGCCACAAGATCCGCACACGACCGACAGCACAACTCGACCTTGTGGAGCGGTCGCACCCTCAGCACGGA
>NZ_BOMQ01000084.1 GCF_016862275.1 Actinoplanes nipponensis
GGACGCCACAAGATCCGCACACGACCGACAGCACGGCTCAATCTTGTGGAGCGGTCGCGCCTCCAGCGGAGTGATCGCCACAAGATCCGCCCTCAGGGAGACAGCCCCTACCCCGATCTTGTGACGAGGCGACCCCTCAAGCAGGGCAGCCGCTCCAAGATCCAAGCTCAAGGAGACAGCACTGCCAGATCGTGTGAAACGGTGGCGCGTTGAGCGGGATGGTCGCCACAAGATCCGCACCGGCAGAAGACGAGCGACGCAACGTTGGTGAAGCGAAGACGTACAGAAGGCGCCACAAGATCCACGAACCCAGCGAGCAACCAGCCCGCTCCCCCCGCACAGCGCGCGAGGAGCCGCAGTAGGAGAAATCGCCGAGAACCGCAGAGTGGCACCCGACGGCGGCAGGCCCCCGGCCGGACCACCACAGGGCTGGCCGCATAGTCCAGGCTTGACCGCCCACGGTGAGTGACCCAACCCACCAAGCCGGACAGGACCAAGCACGCAGCCGGCAATCGGCGGGAGCGACGGTCAGTTATCTGCAACCAGGCACGACATAGCCGTGCCGATTCACCCGGTCACCGGGCAGCGCGTCCCGTGCTGGGACAACGCCTGCGCCTCCGGGTCGAGGTAGAAGTTGGGCCGCAGGTCCAACTCGTCGTAGTAGCGGTGGAAGACCGGCGTGATGCCGCCGGACATCGGCGGCACGATCCAGGTCCAGTCGGCCGGCACGCGCCGGCCCGCCTTCTCCTCGTTGCGCAAATGGGTCAGGAAGCGCGCCGACTCGGTGTGGTGGTCGGTGATCTTCATGCCGGCCCGCTCGAACGAGTGGAGGACGGCCCGGTTCAGCTCGATCAGGGCGCGGTCGCGCCACAGCGTCGATTCGCGGCTGGTGTCCAGGCCCATGCGGGCGGCGACGATCGGCACCATGTTGTAGCGGTCGGTGTCCGCGAGGTTGCGCGCGCCGATCTCGGTGCCCATGTACCAGCCGTTGAACGGCGCCAGCGGGTATTGCACGCCGCCGATGGTGAGCCGCATGTTCGCGATCGCGGGCACCGCGTGCCAGCGCAGGCCGAGCTCCGCGAACCAGCCGAACTCGGGGTGGGTGAGCGGCACCTCGAGGATGGCGCGTTCCGGCAGCTCGTAGAGGCGTACGCCCTCGGCCGGGGTTTCGATCACCAGCGGCAGCACGTCGAACGCCTCGCCCTTGCCCTGCCAGCCGAAGCCGCGCATGGCGGCGGTGAACTGTTCGTTGCGCGGGTCGCCGACCGAGCTGCCGTCCTCGGTGCGGTAGCCGGCGTAGCGGATCAGCTGCTCGTTCCAGACCCGCGCGTACGGCTGGCCGGGCAGCGCCGGGGCGAAGATGCTGATCACCGGCCGGATCGCGCCGGGCTTGCCGGCGCCGCCGCCGGCGGTCTGCAGGTGGTGGACCAGCAGCGAGAAGATCTCGTCAGCGGTACGGGCGCGGCGCCGGTCCAGCACCACCAGGCTGCGCCAGTAGAGCCGGCCGATGCAGCGGCCGGCGTTGCGCCAGGCCATCTTCGCGCCGTAGCCGAGCTCCTCGGTGGTGTGCACGTAGCCGCCGGTCGCCGCGATCTGGGCCCGGACGATCGCCAGCCGCGGCTCGACCGGCCCGAGCCGGGGGTTCTCGACGTAGCACTGCCGCAGGAAGTCCTCGGCCTCGCCCGGGTCGACCGGTGCGACCGGGTCCCACCGCTCGGTCGGATGGTCCCGGTACCCAGGCACGATCATCGGGCAGTCCTCCCCACACTTGAGCTGGCGCTACGGGAGGTTCGCACGACCCCGTCCGGGGGCAAACGCACTGCAAGTGCGACAAAGGGGCAGCCACCTCGCGGTGACTGCCCCTTTATGCCGTTTTCGGGCGTTTATTCGCCAGGAGTGGACTTGGCGATCTGCATCAGGAACTCGATGTTCGTCCGGGACTGCTTGAGCCGGTCGAGCAGGAGATCCAGCGCCGCCGAGGACTCCAGCGAGCTCAGCACCTTGCGCAGCTTGTGGACGATCGCCAGCTCCTCCTTGCCGAGCAGGATCTCCTCCTTGCGGGTGCCGGACGGGTGGATGTCGATGGCCGGGAACGTACGCCGGTCCGCGATCTTCCGGTCGAGCTTGAGCTCGGCGTTGCCCGTGCCCTTGAACTCCTCGAAGATGACCGTGTCCATCATCGAGCCGGTCTCCACCAGCGCCGTCGCGAGAATGGTGAGCGAGCCACCGTTCTCGATGTTGCGCGCCGCGCCGAGGAACCGCTTCGGCGGGTACAGCGCGGTCGAGTCGATACCACCGGACATGATGCGGCCGGAGGCCGGCGCGGCCAGGTTGTACGACCGGCCGAGCCGGGTCACCGAGTCGAGCAGCACGACGACGTCGTGACCCAGCTCGACCAGGCGCTTGGCCCGCTCGATGGCCAGCTCGGCGACCGTGGTGTGGTCCTGCGGCGGCCGGTCGAACGTGGCCGCGATGACCTCGCCCTTCACCGAGCGCTGCATGTCGGTGACCTCTTCGGGCCGCTCGTCGACCAGCACGACCATCAGGTGGCACTCGGGGTTGTTGTGGGTGATCGCGTTGGCGATCGCCTGCAGCACCATCGTCTTGCCGGCCTTCGGCGGCGAGACGATCAGGGCGCGCTGGCCCTTGCCGAGCGGCATGACCAGGTCGATGACCCGGGTGGTGAGGATGTGCGCCTCGGTCTCGAGACGCAGCCTCTCCTGCGGGTACAGCGGGGTCAGCTTGTAGAACTCGGGACGCCGGCGGGCCTCCTCGGGCTCCATGCCGTTGATGGTGTCCAGCCGCACCAGCGGGTTGTACTTGTCCCGCCGCTGGTCGCCGGTGCCGCTGTCGCGGGGCGCGGCCCGTACGGCGCCGGTGACGGCGTCGCCGCGGCGCAGCCCGTGCTTCTTGACCTGCGACATGGAGACGTAGACGTCGTTCGGGCCGGAGAGGTACCCCGTGGTGCGGACGAACGCGTAGTTGTCCAGCACGTCGAGGATGCCGGCCACAGGCACCAGGACGTCGTCCTCGTTGACGTGCGGCTCGCGGCCGCTGTCCCGGCCACCCTCGCGGCCACCGTCACGACCGCCGTCGCGGCCACCACCGCCACCGCCTTCGCCGTCACGGTCGCGGCCACGGCGACGGTCGCGGAACCGGCTGCGGCGGCTGCGCCGGCCACCCTCGCCGTTCTCGCCGTCCTCGTCCTCCGGGCCGTCGTTGCGCGGACCGCGGTCGTTGCGGTCGTTGCCCCGGTCGGCGCGGTCGTTGTTGCGGTCGCCGTTCTCGGCCCGCTGCGGGTTGCGCTGACGGTCGCGGTTGCGGGGCTCGCCACGCTCCGGCCGGTCCCCCCGGTCGGTGCGCTCGGCTTCGCCCTGACCCTGGACCTCGGCCGGTTCGCGCCGGCTCTCGCCCTGGTCACGGCCGCCCTGGTCACGGCCGCCCTGGTCGCGACCGTTCTGGTCACGGCCGTTCTGGTCGCGGTTGCCGTCGCGGCCGCCGCCCTGCTCGCGGCCGGCGTCGCGGCCGCCCTGGTCGCGGGAGCTCCGATCGCCGCGGCTGCGCCGGCTCGGCTCGGCCTCGGTCGCGGGCTGCTCGGTCGCCGGGGCCGCGGACTGCGCGGCAGCGGGGGCCGGAACCGCCTCGGACACCGGAGCCGGGGCCTGAGCCGCCGGAACCTGGGCCGTGGCCCGGGCGACCGGAGCCTGGGCCACCGGGGCCTGCGCCACGGGAGCCTCGGCTGCGGGGGCCTGGGCTACGGGCAGGGTCGCGGGCTCGGCCGCCGCGGCGCCGGAGCCGTTCGTGGAACGCGGGCGCGGGGTGCCGGACGCCTTGGCCGGGGCGGCGGGCGCACCGCCGTTCTGGCGCTCCGAGATGGCGGTGATGAGCTCGCCCTTACGCATCCGGGCGGTGCCGGAGATGCCGAGGGAGGCGGCGAGACTCTGCAACTCGGGCAGCAGCATCGCCGACAGCCCCGTGCCGCCACGGCGACGCTTGGTGACAGCAGCGGTGGTGGCGCCGTCGTCAGCGACGTCAGAAACACCCGACGTCACGTCGGTGGTGTCGCTCAATGGATTCCTTCCGTCGAAAAAGCCAAGTCCACCCGGGTCTGCAGCCTGGTGGCCGGGTGCCCTCGGAGCCCGCTTCGCACCTGCGGCGCGGGAGTTTTGCAGCACGGCAGCTCGACGGTTTCCCGACCCGTCGGACAGTGACGGATAGGTCTCGGCGAGTGCAGCGATCTGAGGCTCCGCTGCTCGGCGACGTGCCTTGATGGGAATTGAGACCGGCAGAAACCGTGAGTCTCGGGTGCGCGCCGAACCGCAGAGATCGCTTGCTTCGCGGCTGTGCTAGGTCTTGAGCGTAGTCAACTCTGACGACCTGCGGCAACAGGGCCCCGCTCGGCGTGTTCCACCATACTCCCTCTGACAAGGGCGCCGCCGCCATCCACGCCCAACGAGTGGGCGCGCCATTCGGTTCCGGGGTGAAAATCCGCAGGTACCGGGCTCAGGGCCAGCACGGTCGGGCCGGCCCCGCTGACAACTGCCGCAACCCCGACAGAACGCAGGCCCGCCACCAGCGACGCCGTGCCGGGCATCGCCACGGCCCGGTAACTCTGGTGCAGCCGGTCCGCGGTGGCCTCGAACAGCAGCTCCGGGTCGCTGGTCAGGGCATGCACGAGCAGGGCGGAGCGGCCGGCGTTGAACGCGGCGTCCGCGTGCGGCACGGCACCGGGCAGCGCGGCCCGCGCCGTCGCGGTCAGGCCCCGTTCCTGCGGAACGAAGAGCGTCGGCCGTACGCCGGCAGCGACGTCCAGCCGTACGGCCCGGGAGCCGGCGGCCTCGGTCCAGGCGATGGTGAAGCCGCCGAGCAGGCAGGGGGCGACGTTGTCGGGATGCCCCTCGAGCCGCGCGGCGATCCGCAGCGCCGCGGCGTCGTCCATCGGTTCCCGCATCAGCGCGCGGGCCAGCTGCACGCCCCCGACGATGGCCGCCGACGACGAGCCGAGCCCCCGGGCCTGCGGGATGCGGTTGACGCACTCCACGGCCACCCCGGGCGGCCGGGCCCCGAACTCGTCGAAGGTGGCGAGCATGGCCCGGACGACCAGGTGACTCTCGTCGGTGGGCAGCTCGCCGGCACCCTCACCGGTCACCGAGACGGTCCAGGAGGCGCCGGTGACCCGGGCGCTCAGATCGTCGTAGAGGGTGAGCGCCAGGCCCAGCGAGTCGAAGCCCGGACCGAGGTTGGCGCTGGTGGCCGGCGTACGCACCTGCACCGGCTCGGAGACGAAGGTCAGGCCCATCGCCTCATGCTAGGCGTAGATCATCACCCACGCGTCACCGCGGCGACCGGAGGTTGTCGCACCCGGGGACTAGGGTCGCCGGCATGAGCTTGGGATACCTCTTCTCCGGCGTGGTGGGCCACCTGCCGCTGCTGGCGGTGCTGATCACCGGCCTGATCCTGCTGGCCGGCCGCCGCGAGCGCATCGGGCCGCGCAGGCTGCTCTTCGCCCGGCTGGGATTGAGCGTTCTCATCCTCGGCAGCCTGCTCCAGTTCGCGTGGACGCTGCTGGTCCCGACCCTGTATTCGAGGCTGGACTATTCGGCGTCGCAGTACGGGATGCTGTTCTCCGCGGTCAGCCTGCTCACGGCGGTGATCTTTGCGGCCGGGGTGGGATTGCTGGTCGCCGCGTTGGTCAGCCGGGATTCCGGGGCCGGGGCGGCGTTCGCGGGCCAGCCCTTCGCGGGTCCTCCTGGGCAAGGGCAGTCCTTCTACGGCCAGCCCGGCCATGGGCCGTCCTTCGCCGGCCAGCCTGGCCACGGACAGCCCTACGCCGCGCAGCCCGGCCACGGCCCACCGTTCGCCGGCCAGCCCGGCCACGGACAACCCTTCGCCGCCCAACCCGGGCAGGGTCAAACCTTCTCCGCGCAGCCCGGCCACGGCCCATCCTTTGCCGGTGAGCCGGGCCAGGGACCGCCGTTGGCCGGACCGCCCGGTGCCGAGGGGAGGGATCTCCCCGGGCCGCGCGGCGACGATGGCGTGGCCTCCGGGGCCGGTGACCGGCCGGGCGGGCCGCCGTCCACGGGTTAGCCGCCCGCGACCTGCCCCACCATCACGGCGGACTGCCTCCCCCGCCCGGTCCACCGCCCGAAAGCTGGGCGGCGCCCACCGCCGGCAACACCCTGCCGACGCCGGGCCGATGCAGCCAAGCCAGCGACGGCCGCTGCCGGCCGCACCCCACGGACGCCGGGCCGGCGCAGTCAGTCCCCGGCGCCGGTCACATCCGTCGGCTCCGGGCCGGGGAAGGGGTGGGGCGGCGGACCGGGCCGGTGCGCCCGCGAAGGAAGTGGCACATTCCGGCCATATGGCGTCGGCTCCGGGCCGGGGAAGGGGTGGGCGGCGAACCGCGCCGGCGTGCCCGCGAAGGACTTGGCAGGTTCCGGCCACCGCGGCGACCTACCGATCACCGCAGTCGCCGGCGAACTGCTGCGGTTCGATTGACCGTGGCTGGTCCCTGCACCTCCGGCTGGGGACCCGGGCCGCCGAGCCTGCGACTCGGCTCCATCGTCGAAGGCGGCTCAGCCCTTTCCCTCGAGCCCGGCTCGGCCGTCGCCCGCGGTCGGGACGCCTTCGGCAGCCGGGACAGCGCCGGTCGGCGGGATTCCGTCCGGGTCCGGCCCGTCGGCCAGGGAGAGGTTGCGGGTCGCGATGCGCCAGCCGATCGCGTACACCAGGGTGATCAGGCCGCAGCCGATCAGGATGACGCGTTCGTCGACCTGGTCGACCACCGCCGCGGCGCCGAGCTGGCTCACCGAGATGGCCAGTGTCGCCAGCATCATGTCGGTGGCGAAGACCCTTCCGCGCAACCGGTCCGGCACCTCGCCCTGCAGCGCGTAGTTGGACAGCACCCAGTTCGTGCCGCCCGCGAAGTGGGCCACGAAGACCAGCGCCAGCACCACCGGGAACCACGGCGCGAAGGCCACCCCCAGGTAGCCCAGCCCGTACAGGCCCATCGACAGCGCGAGGCCGGGCAGCAGCCAGGTGCGGTGGTTCAGGACCGGCCGCATGACCAGCGGGCCGACCAGGGCGCCCGCGCCTCGTACCGCGAACAGCAGGCCCGCGCCGAGAGCGCCGACGCCGTAGCGGCCGGCCAGCAGGGGGAACACGGTCAGCACGCCGTTGCCGAGGCCGACCGCGGACTTCACGGTGACCAGCGCGCGCAGCCGGGGGCGGGCCCCGATGTAGCGCAGCGCCTCGATCAGGGCGTGCCAGGCCCGGGGCGGCACGTGGTCCGGCTCGCGTGGGGCCTGCAGGGGGCGGCGGATCAGGGCCGTCAGCACCGCGGCCGCGAGCAGGCTCACCGCGGCGACGGCGAAGCTCACGTACGGGCCGAAGGCGCTGCTGACGATGCCGCCGAGGGAGGCGCCGACGATGGTCATGGTGCCCCAGGCCGAGCCGGCGACGGAGTTGGCCGCGG
The DNA here is from genome assembly GCF_016862275.1 of Actinoplanes nipponensis. Classification (GTDB taxonomy): domain Bacteria; phylum Actinomycetota; class Actinomycetes; order Mycobacteriales; family Micromonosporaceae; genus Actinoplanes; species Actinoplanes nipponensis. The sequence goes on from NZ_BOMQ01000084.1 coordinate 7,475, forward strand.
CCAGGTCCTCGGGGTCGACCACGTTGGGCAGCGCCGCCGAGGCCGCCGGGGAGTAGAAGGCCTTGGCGACCGCAACCGCGCCGATGGCCACCAGCGCGAGCGGCGCGGTCGCCGCCGAGCGGACGGCGAAGAGCAGCAGGACCGCGACGAGCGCGGCCAGGTTCGCGGCGATGAGGATGAGGCGCCGGTCCAGCCGGTCGGCGATCGTGCCCGTGTACGGCAGCAGCAGCGCGTTGATCCCGGTGTCGGCGGCCAGCACCAGCGCGCCCCACACCCCGCTGCCGGTCAGCTCGGGCAGCAGCACCAGCAGCGGCACCATGACGAACCAGTCGGAGCCGAACACCACCAGCTCGGCCCCGAACAGCCGCCGGAAGTCACGGTTACGGGTAAGGACCGAGAAGGGAGTTGCCACGTACCGGAATCTACCGGCCGGGACGGGACGCGGCGCGGCGGCCGACCCCTGGGGGCCGGCCGCCGCGATCCGTTCCTACCGTGCGCCGGGTCAGGCCGGCGGCGGGGTGGCCGGGCGGCGCGGCATCTTCAGGACCTCGAACTGGTCCGTGTAGCCCCGCAACGCCCCGCTCTGCGGCTCGGCGGACGCCCGCGCCGGCTGCCCGGCCGGGGCGCCCTCCGGCGCCTCGTGCGCGCCGCCGCTCGAGTCGGGCGCCGCGTCGTCCGGCCCGACCAGCCCGTCCGGCTCGTCCGCCGCGTGCTTCGGCGTCTCGGCCGTCACCGGCGTGCCGCCGCGCTCCGCCGCCTTGCGCGCCCGGCGCTCCTGGCGCCGGTTGCGGCCCTTCAGCTTGGTGTTCTCCACCATCGTGTAGAGCGTCGGCACCAGCACCAGGGTCAGCAGCGTCGAACTCACCAGGCCGCCGATGACCACGATGGCCAGCGGCTGCGAGATGAAGCCGCCCTTCCCGGTCAGCCCGAGGGCCATCGGCAGCAGCGCGAAGATGGTCGCGATGGCCGTCATCAGGATGGGCCGCAGCCGGTGCCGGCCGCCCTCGACGACCGCCTCCTGCACGCCCATCCCGCCCTGGCGGTAGTGGTTGATCAGGTCCATCAGCACGATCGCGTTGGTGACCACGATGCCGACCAGCATCAGCACACCGATCAGGGCCGGTACGCCCAGCGGGGTGCCCGTCGCGAGCAGCAGCGCGATCGCGCCGGTCGCGGCGAACGGGATGGAGATGAGCAGCAGCAGCGGCTGCAGCAGGCTGCGGAACGTCGCCACCATGATCACGAAGACGATCGCGATCGCCGCCAGCACCGCCATCCCGAGGTCGGCGAACGCGTCCGCCTGGTCCTGGCTGACGCCACCGATCTCGTAGCTGGCCCCCGCCGGCAACTGCAGCGCGTCGAGCTTCTTCTTCAGCTCGGTGGTGGTCTGGCCGACGTTCGAGCCGGTCGCCGTGCCCTTGACCGTGACGCTGCGGTTGCCGTCGATCCGGGTGACCTCCTCCGGGCCGCCGACCTCGGCCACGTCGGCGACCGCGTCGAGCGCGACGGCCTGGCCGTTCGGCGTGGGCAGCGGCAGCTTGCGCAGCGCGTCGGCGTTGGCCGGCGGCGCGCCCAGCGCGACGACGACGTCCTGGCCGACCCCGTCGATGCTGATCTGCCCGGCCGGCGCGGAGCGGAACGCCCCGGCGACGGCCTGGCCGATCGTGGCCTCGGTGAGACCGCGCGCCGCGGCGGCGGCCCGGTCGACCTTGACGTCCAGCCGCGGGACGCTCGCCGCGAGCGTGCTGCTCACGTCGGTGACCTCGGGCGTCGCGGCCATCGCGTCCTGCACCTGCTTGGTCGCGGCGGTCAGCGCCTGCTGGTCGCTGGCCTGCACGACGACGGCCAGCGCGCTGCCGTCGAAGCCGGTGCCGCTGTCGGCGCCGACGGTGACCTCGCCGATGTCGGTCATGCCCTTGAACTGCTCACGCAGCTCGTCGGAGACGACGGCGGCGTCGGCGCCGTCGTTGAGGGCCACGTTGAAGCTGGCGCCGCTGGCCCCGCCGGAGCCGACGAACGGGTTGAAGTCGCCGTTGCCGACGGTCACCTGGTAGTGCTCGACGTCGTCGCGAGCGGCCAGCACGGCCTCGACCTTCTTGGCCGCCGCGTCCGTCGTCGCGAGGTTGGTGCCGACCGGCAGGTCCTGGGTGAGGTTGATCTGGTCCTGGCCGGACTCATCCAGGAAGTTGGTCTCGAGCCGGGTGGCCAGCCCGAGCGTGCCGATCAGGATCACCACGCCGATCGCCACCGTGCTCCAGCGGGTGATCCGGCTGCGGGTCACCCAGCGGATGATCGGCAGGTAGGCCCGCTGCAGCGGGCTGCGCAGCTCCTTCGCCTCGGCGGCCCGGCGGACCTCCTCGGACTCGGAGCCGCCGGCGGCGGGCCGGAGGAACCAGTACGCGAGCACCGGTACGACCGTGAGCGCCACGAACAGCGAGGCGATCAGCGCGACCGTGACGGTGATGGCGAACGGGGCGAAGAGCTGCCCGACGAAGCCGCCGACGAGCGCGATCGGGGCGAACACGGCCACCGTGGTCAGCGTCGAGGCGGTGACCGCGCCGGCCACCTCCTTCACGCCGGACGTGATCGCGTGGACCTTCGTCTCGCCGTACCCCAGATGCCGTTTGATGTTCTCGAGCACGACGATGCTGTCGTCGACCACCCGGCCGACCGCGATGGTGAGCGCGCCCAGGGTGAGCAGGTTGAGCGAGTAGTCGCCGAGCTTGAGCGCGATCAGCGCGATGACCACCGACAGCGGGATGGAGACCGCGGTGACCAGCGTCGAGCGCACCGACAGCAGGAACACCAGGATGACGATCACGGCCATGATCAGGCCGAGCAGGCCCTCAGTGGTCAGGCTCTCGATCGACTTCTCGACGAACGGGGCCTGGTCGGTGATGACGGTCAGGGTGGCGTTCGAGGACCGCTCCAGCTCGGCGATCTTGTCGCGCACCTCGTGCGAGATGTTGACCGGGTTGCCGTCGGGCGACGCGGTGACCGCGATGCCCAGGCTCTCGACGCCGTCCGTGCGGGTGAACGACGTGGCCGCGGCCAGCTGCGGGGTGACCGAGGCGATGGACTCCAGCTTGACCGGGCCCTTGCTGCCGGTCAGGTAGAGGCCCTTCAGCTCGTCGACCGAGGTGATCGGCGAGCCGACCTGCACGCTCAGCGAGCGGGTGCCGTCGGAGACCGCGCCGGCCGGGATGGAGATGCCGTTGGCCTGCAGCACGGTGGTGATCGACCGCGGGTCGACGCCCGCGGCGCCGAGCTTGGCGGGATCGGGGGTGATCACGATCTGCTGGTCGCGGGTGCCGGTGACGGCCACCTCGCGGACGCCCTCGATCGCGTTGAGCTCGGGCACGACGACCTGCTGGAGCCGGTTGGCCAGCGCGGCCTGGTCCTTGCCGCCGTCGGAGGCGGCCAGGATGATCGCCGGGATGTCGTCGGTGCTGCCGGCGAAGATGGTCGGCTCGACGTCGTCGGGCAGCGTCGGCTGGATCCGGTTGACCGAGGTGGTCAGCTGGTTGACCGCGTTGTCGAGGTCGGTGCCGAACTCGAAGAGGACCTGGATGGTGGCCGAGCCCTCACGGGTGGTGGAGGTGATCGTGTCCAGGCCGTCGGCGCCCTTCACGGCGTCCTCGATCGGCTTGGTGACCTGCTGTTCCATGATCTCCGGGCTGGCGCCCGGCAGGACCACGCCGATGAACGCGCCCGGGAACTCGAGCGACGGCAAGAGCTGCTGCTTGAGGGTCGGCACCGTGTAGATGCCGAAACCGGTGATCACCACCGCGATGAGGGCGACGAGCCCCCGGTTGGCGAGACTGAGCCTGGTCAGAAACGACATCTGCTCCCCCGTGAAAGTTCGGCTTAGGCATATAGTTTGCCCGACGCGAACAAATGGTTATCGCCGGGGTCCGCTGATAGCGTCCCGTCACGTAACGGACGCGCTCCGGCCACCGGCGCGCAACACTGGAGGTGCGGTGGCCGGGAACGAACGACTCATCGCTGACATCATGGCCGCCCAGCAGCGGCTCCAGCACCTGTTCGCCTATGACCGCTCGGACCCGCTCTTCGCGTCGCAGCTGACCATGCCGCAGCTCAAGATCCTGCTGCTGCTGTACCGGCTGGGTGACACGTCCGGGCGCGAGCTGGCCGGGCTGATGGGCGTCAGCCTGGCCACGATGAGCGGCATGGTCGACCGCCTGGTGGCGCACGACCTGGTCACCCGGGCCGAGGACCGGCACGACCGGCGGGTCCGCCGGATCGCGCTGAGCCGCACCGGCAAGGAGATGATCGGCAACATCATCACGGCCGGGACGGAGAAGCAGGCCCGGCTGCTGGGCCGGCTGACCGACGCGGAGCTGCGCACGGTCGCGGAGGCGATGCGGGCGCTGGTCCGGGTCGCGGGCGAGGACGCCGAGCTGAGCGGGGACGAACCGTGCGCCGCGGCGGCCCGGGCGCAGGACGCAGCCCCCGGGGCGGCCCCGGTAGAGGACCCGGCCTCGGCCTGATCACCACCGCCCGGCGGGGCCGGCCTCGGCCTGACCACCACCACCGCCGGCGGGCCGGCCGGGCCGGGCCGTCAGGGCCGGGTCAGGCCAGGTCGAGGGCCTGGGCGGCGGCCATGACGTCGTTCATGATCGTGGTCGGCGACGGGGCGGTGCTGATCGCCCACTCCGGGTCCTTGAGCCCGTGCCCGGTCACCGTGCACACCACCGTGCTGCCGGCCGGGATCATCCCCGCCTCCGCCTGCTGAAGCAGCCCGGCCACGCTGGCCGCGCTGCCCAGCTCGACGAACACGCCGACCTCGCGGGCCAGCAGCCGGTACGCCGTCAGGATCTCCCGGTCGGTCACCGCCGAGATGAGCCCGCCCGAGCTGTCCCGCGCGTCGAGCGCCTTGGTCCAGCTCGCCGGGTTGCCGATGCGGATCGCGGTGGCGATGGTCGACGGCTCCGGCACCACCTGGCCGTTGACGATCGGGGCGGCGCCGGAGGCCTGGAAGCCGTACATCTTGGGCACGATCTTGCTGTTGCCCGCCGCCTGGTCCTCCTGGTAGCCCATCCAGTACGCGGAGATGTTGCCCGCGTTGCCGACCGGCAGGCAGTGGATGTCGGGCGCGCTGCCCAGCGCCTCGACGATCTCGAAGGCGGCCGTCTTCTGCCCGTGCAGGCGGAAGATGTTGACCGAGTTGACCAGCGACACCGGGAAGTCCTGGGACAGCTTGGAGGCGAGCGCCAGGCAGTCGTCGAAGTTGCCGTTGACCTGGAGCAGCTTGGCCCCGTGGACCAGCGCCTGGGCCAGCTTGCCGAGCGCGATCTTGCCCTGTGGGACGAGCACCGCGCAGGTCAGCCCGGCCCGGGCGGCATACGCGGCCGCGGACGCGCTGGTGTTGCCGGTCGAGGCGCAGATGATCGCCTTCGACCCCTCCTCGACCGCCTTGGACACGGCCATGGTCATGCCGCGGTCCTTGAAGGAGCCGGTCGGGTTGGCCCCCTCGACCTTGAGGTACACGTCGGCGCCCGTACGCCGGGAGAGCACCGGCGCCGGCACGAGCGGCGTGTTCCCCTCGTGCAAAGTGATCACGGGCGTGGCTTCGGAGACCGGCAGCCTGTCCCGGTACGCCTCGATCAAACCCCGCCACATGGCCCTGCCCCTTCGTCGTCAACTGTGCCAGCATGCCGTACGTACCCGAATAGCGGGACCGACCGTCCACGACTCGGGATCAGGCGCCGCCCTCGACGCGCAGCACGCTGGCGATCGAGCGGACGATGTCGAGCGCCCGCAGATCCTCCACCGTGGCCGCCAGGTTCGCATCCGGCGCGCCGTGGGTCACGATCACCAGGGTGGCGTCGTCCTCCCGGCCGGACTGGCGGACCGTCGCGATCGACACCTCGTGCTGGGCGAAGACGCCCGCCACGGTGGCCAGCACGCCCTGACGGTCGGCCACGTCGAGGCTGATGTGGTAGCGGGTGACCGACTCGCCGATCGGCCGGATCGGCAGGTGGGCGTACGAGCTCTCGCTGGGCGCGCGGGTGCCGGAGAGGCGGTTGCGGGCCGCCGCCACGATGTCGCCGAGCACGGCGCTGGCGGTGGGCGTACCCCCGGCTCCCCGGCCGTAGAACATCAGCTGCCCCGCGGCCTCGGCCTCGACGAAGACCGCGTTGAAGGCGTCGCCGACGCCGGCCAGCGGGTGGCTGCGCGGGATCATCGCCGGGTGCACCCGGACGCTGACCGAGTCGGTGCCGGCCGAGTCCGGGCCGCGCTGGGCGATGCACAGCAGCTTGATCGTGCAGCCCATCTCCTTGGCGCTGGCCATGTCCGCGGCCGTCACGCCGGTCATGCCCTCGCGGAACACGTCCGCGGCGGTGACCCGGGTGTGGAACGCGAGCGAGGCCAGGATGGCGGCCTTGGCCGCGGCGTCGAAGCCCTCGACGTCGGCGGTCGGGTCGGCCTCGGCGTACCCCAGCTCGGTGGCCTCGTCCAGCGCCTCGCCGAAGCCGGCCCCGGTGGCGTCCATCGACGACAGGATGAAGTTGGTCGTGCCGTTCACGATGCCGGTGACCCGGGTCACCCTGTCGCCGTGCAGCGACTCGCGCAGCGGGCGCAGCAGCGGGATCGCGCCGGCCACGGCGGCCTCGTAGTACAGGTCGGCGCCGCCCTCGGCGGCGGCGTCGTGCAGGGTGGCGCCGTCCTCGGCCAGCAGCGCCTTGTTCGCCGTGACCACGCTCTTGCCGGCCCGCAGCGCCTCGGTGAGCCAGGAGCGGGCGGGCTCGATGCCGCCCACCACCTCGATGACCACGTCGACGTCGTCGCGTTTGACCAGGCCGAGCGCGTCGGTGGTGAACAGCGCCGGATCGATGTCGCTGCCGCGCTGCCGGCCCGGGCGGCGCACCGCGATGCCGACGAGCTCCAGCGGGGCGCCGATCCGGGCCGTCAGGTCGGCCGACTGCTCGTGCAGCAGGCGTACGACCTCGGTGCCGACCGTGCCGCAGCCGAGCAGCGCCAACCGAACCTTGTCAGAACTCATCCCACATCCAATGCGAGCAGATCATCTTCGGTCTCCCGGCGGACGATCACGCGAGACGCGCCGTCGCGCACGGCGACCACCGGCGGCCGGGGCACGTGGTTGTAATTGCTGGCCATGCTCCGGCAGTACGCGCCCGTACCCGGCACCGCGAGAAGATCTCCGGGCTGCACGTCGGCGGGCAGGAATTCATCCTTCACGACAATGTCCCCGGATTCACAATGCTTTCCCACGACGCGGGCGAGCAGCGGGGGCGCGTCGGACTTGCGACCGGCCAGCGTGGCCGAGTACGAGGCGTCGTAGAGGGCGGTGCGGATGTTGTCGCTCATCCCGCCGTCCACGCTCACGTACGTCCGGATGCCGTCGACGTCCTTGACCGTGCCCACCTCGTACAGGGTGAACACGGCCGGTCCGACGATGGCCCGGCCGGGCTCGATCGACAGCTTGGGCCGGCGGAGATTCTCGGCCGCGCACTCGGCGTCGACGATCTTGTTGATCCGCTTGGCCAGGTCGCCGGCCGGCGACGGGTCGTCCTGGGTCGTGTAGGCGATGCCGAACCCGCCGCCCAGGTCGAGCTCCGCCAGCTCCACCCCGCGCGCGTCGCGGATCTGCGCCTGCAGCTCCAGCACCCGGCGGGTGGCCACCTCGAAGCCGGAGGTGTCGAAGATCTGCGAGCCGATGTGCGAGTGCAGCCCGTGCAGGTCGAGCACGCCCTCGTCGAGCACCCGGATCGCCGCCTCGAACGCGGCCCCGCCGGCCAGCGAGAAACCGAACTTCTGGTCCTCGTGCGCGGTCGCGATGAACTCGTGGGTGTGCGCCTCGACGCCGACGGTGACCCGGATCAGCACCTTGGGCCGCTTGCCGCTCTCCCGGGCCAGCGCGGTCAGCCGGTCGATCTCCTGGAACGAGTCCAGGATGATCCGGCCGACGCCCGCGTCCAGCGCCCGGGTCAGCTCGGAGACCGACTTGTTGTTGCCGTGGAAGCCCATCCGCTCGGCCGGGAAGCCCGCCGCCAGCGCGACGGCCAGCTCACCGCCGGAACAGACGTCCAGGAAGAGGCCCTCCTCGTCGATGACCTTGACGACCGCCTTGCAGAGGAACGACTTGCCCGCGTAGTAGACGTCCGCCCCGGCGAAGGCGGCCGCGAAATCGCGGCAGCGCGAGCGCAGGTCGTCCTCGTCCAACAGGTACGCCGGAGTGCCGTGCTCCGCGGCCAGGTCGAGCACGCTCGCCCCGCCGATCTCCAGCGCCCCGGCCTCGGCGCGGCGCACGGTCCGCGGCCACAGCTGCGGGACCAGCGCGTTCACATCCTGCGGGGGCCGCAGCCACGCCGGTCCCCGGTTGCCGATGTCGCCGTGCAGCGCCCCGGCCTCATGTGCCCGCATGACTACATCCTCTCGGGGGCGGAGACGCCCAGCAGTGCCAAACCGTTCGCGATCACCGTTCGGGTGGCGTCATTCAGCCACAGGCGGGCCCGGTTGGCCGGGCCGATCGGCTCGTCGCCCTTCGGCAGGATCCGGCAGGCCGGCTCGTCGTAGAACCGGTGGTAGGCCCCCGCGACCTCCTCCAGGTAGCGGGCGACGCGGTGCGGCTCCCGCAGCTCGGCCGCGCTCGCGACCACGGCCGGATACTCGCCGAGGGCCTTGAGCAGGTCGTTCTCCTTCTCGTGGGCCAGCAGCTCCGGGTGGAAGTCGGCGGCGTCACCGCGGGTCAGCCCGACCGCCTCGGCCTGCCGCGCGGCGCTCGCCGTGCGGGCCGCGACGTACTGGACGTAGTACACCGGGTTGTCCCTGGACGCCCGGGTCCACAGGGCGATGTCGATGTCGATGGGCGAGTCCGAGGAGTAGCGCGCGAGGGCGTACCGGGTGGCGTCGACGCCGAGGGCGTCCACGAAGTCCTCCAGGGTGATCACCGTGCCGGCGCGCTTGCTCATCCGCAGCGGCTCGCCGTCGCGGACCAGGTTGACCAGCTGGCCGATGAGGATCTCCAGGTTGGTCTCCGGGTCGTCGCCGAAGCACGCGGCCATCGCCTTCATCCGGCCGATGTAGCCGTGGTGGTCGGCGCCCAGCATGATCACGACCCGGTCGAAGCCGCGCTTGCGCTTGTCCAGGTAGTAGGCGCAGTCCGCGGCGAAGTAGGTCCAGTCGCCGTCCGACTTGCGCAGCACCCGGTCCTTGTCGTCGCCGAAGTCGGTGGTCCGCAGCCAGGTGGCGCCGTCCCGCTCGTCGATGTGCCCCTGCTCGCGCAGCCGGTCCAGGGCCTCCTGCAGCTCACCCCGGTCGTGCAGGTCCTTCTCGTTGAAGTACGTGTCGAAGTGCACGCCGAACTCGTCCAGCGACTGCCGGATCTCGGCGAACATCAGCTTGACGCCCTCGACCCGGAACACCTCGAGCGCCTCGTCCCGGCCCAGCTTGAGCGCGTCCGGGGCCGCGGCCAGCACCGCGGTGGCGATCTCCGCGATGTACGCGCCGCCGTAGCCGTCCTCCGGCGCCGGCTCGCCCTGGGCCGCGGCGTACAGCGAGCGGGCGAACCGGTCGATCTGCGAGCCGGCGTCGTTGAAGTAGTACTCCGTGCCGACGTCGGCGCCCGCGGCCCGCAGCAGCCGGGACAGGGCGTCACCGACAGCCGCCCAGCGCACCCCGCCGATGTGCACGGGGCCGGTGGGGTTGGCCGAGACGAACTCCAGGTTGATCCGCTGGCCGGCCAGGCGGTCGGTGCGGCCGTACTCCTGACCCGCCAGCACCACGTCGCGCGCCAGCACCCCGGCGGCGGCCGCGTCCAGCCGGATGTTGAGGAAGCCCGGCCCGGCGATCTCCACCGACTTGATGCCGGGACGGCTGCTGAGCTCGTCGGCGAGCGCCGCGGCCAGCTCACGCGGCGCGACACCGGCCTTCCTGGCGAGCTGCATGGCCATGGTCGACGCGTAGTCGCCGTGCTCGGGATTACGGGGTCGCTCCACCGTCGTGGTCTCCGGCAGCAGGGAGACATCCAGGCCGCGGGTGACGAATACGGCACGCGCAGCTGTGAGAACGGTGGAAGCGAGGTCAGCGGGAGTCACTGAGCCATGCTATCCGGGTAGACTTTGCCGCCCGGCGGCGTACCGGGGCCTGCTCGCGGGCCCGGCCCGACCTTTCCATCGGATTGACGAGGAACGATGAGCATGAGCACCCCGGGACCCGAGCGGGTCCCGTCCACCGTGAAGGTCGACAAGACGTCGGGCCAGGGCAAGCCGCCCGCCGCGAAGGCCGCCGGCGCCAAGTCGGCCGGCCGGCCGGGCGCCCGGCCGCAGGGCAAGGGCGGCGGCAAGGGCCGCAAGCCCACCGCGCCGGTCAAGGTCAGCGGTGGCCGCAACTGGGGTCCGATCGCGGTGGCCGGCGTGGTCGTGCTGATCGCGCTCGGCATCATCGGGTACGGCGTGTTCGCCTCGATCAAGGGCACCGAGTCCTGGCAGGACCGGGCGGCCGGGATCGACGGCGTCGTCAACTACCGGGCGCAGAACAACCCCGCGATCAACTCGCAGGAGCACAAGGAAGGCCCGCTCACCTACGTGACGAACCCGCCGGTGGGCGGCGCGCACAACTCGGTGTGGCAGAACTGCATGGGCGACGTCTACCCGCAGCCGATCGCCAACGAGCACGCGGTGCACAGCCTCGAGCACGGCGCCGTCTGGGTGACGTACAAGCAGGGCCTCGCCGCCGACCAGGTCGCCAAGCTCCAGGAGAAGGTCCAGGGCCGCGACTACATGCTGATGAGCCCGATCGCGAACCTCGACAAGAACATCTCCCTGCAGGCGTGGGGCTACCAGCTCAAGGTCGACAACGCCGACGACAAGCGGATCGACGAGTTCATCAAGGCCCTGCGCCTGAACGCGTCCCTCGAGCCGAACGCCGCCTGCTCCAGCGGCAACACGAAGACCGGCCCGGTCGAAGCCGCCGCCCCCGCGGGCAACTGATGTCCGTCTCGACCGCGTCGAGCGCGCCCGCCGGGACGCCGAGCGACGACGCCGCCCCGGCCGGCCGCCGCCGGTTCGGGGCGGCGTGGCTCGCCGCGGCCCTCGCGTTCGGCCTGCTCGTCGGCCTGGCGATCGGCCTGCTGGGCCCCCGCCTGAGCACCCCGGGCGACGACTCCGTCGAGGCCGGCTTCCTGCGCGACATGAGCACCCACCACGCCCAGGCGGTGGAGATGTCGATGATCGCGCACGCGAACTCGACGAACCCGAAGGTCGTCACGCTGAGCGCGGACATCGCCCTGACCCAGCACGGCCAGATCGGCTACATGCAGGCCTGGCTGCGCGACTGGCACCTGAGCCCGACCAGCTCGCAACCCCCGATGGCCTGGATGAAGGACTCGGCGGGCGCGGTGCAGAACGGCCTCATGCCGGGCATGGCCACCCCGGAGCAGCTCGCCCAGCTCCGTACGGCCACCGGCACGGCGCTGGACCGGCAGTTCCTGACCCTGATGCGCCAGCACCACCTGGGCGGCATCCACATGGCCCAGGAGATCCTCGACGAATCGGACGACGCCGACGTCACGTGGCTGGCGGAGTCCCAGGTCCGCGGCCAGCAGAGCGAGATCAACCTGATCGACTCGATGCTCAAGCAGCTCCCCACGAGCTGACCGGCGGCGCGCCGCGGAACCGATTGGCGATGGCTCCGCGGCGCCTGCTAGGCTCATCACCGCTGAGCCCCCGTAGCTCAGGGGATAGAGCGTCGCCCTCCGGAGGCGAAAGCGCAGGTTCGAATCCTGCCGGGGGCACCCAGGCTTAGCAGGGCAGACGAGGCCATTGACCAGGCGAGAGCCGGTCAGTGGCCTTTCTTGTCATGTCTGTAACCAGCCAACTGATGTGCGACGTGGATCCGCCCGGTGATGTGCGACAGGTTCCATCCATGGCGGGCAAACGTCCGGATCCGCCGAAGAGGGGATGTGCGCCGCGACGCGTGAGGGTTGCTCATGCTTCCGCTGCTGGGCGCAACCACGGCGGAACAACGCCGCATTGGCTTGCCGCCGCGAGATCGTCAAGCATGCTCACCAGTTGAAGATCCGAGAAGTCCTGCGCGGCGCCGACGTAGATCTCATCTTCGGGTGACCAGATCACGCTGACATCAGCGATAGGCCCGTAGAACAGGTGGACCAAGGCTTCGAGGTATTCCCCGCGCATCTCGAGGCTCCAAGTGGGATCCATGCCGGGTGCTTCCAAGGGGCCGTCCAGCTTTACGGCGAGAGCGCTGGATTGCGCAGCAGCCCAAGACCGAAGGGCAACTCCGAGTTCGAGATCCCGGCTCTCGTACGGCTCGTCAGCTGGCTGGATCCGCAGTTGCATGCCAGAAAACTACGCTTTGGCCTATGCCGACATGAAGGTGCCCTGCCGCGATCCGCGCTCGCCTGTCGCAGATCATTGGGCGGACGACTGGCGCACATCACCCTGCGGAGCACACTTTCTTGTCATGTCCGGTTGTGTACTCCCCACCTCGGGACTAGACGGGTCCCAGCCGCGCCCGACTCAGCGCTTGAGCCGCCGCCGCCCTGCACGCCTCGGCTCGGCTCAGTCGTTCGCGGTACGCCTGCGGGCGGTCACGGCTGAGCCGTCGCAGGATGCGCACCGCTTCGTCAGCCGCCGCTGATGCTTGGTCCTGCCTGACGTCCAACGCCAGCAGCAGCGCAGCCTGGTGTCCCAGATACTCGGCAAGCTCGGCGGTCGACTCCTCGGCGCCGTCGGCGGCCATTGCGCGGACGGTCGCTACGCTCGCGGCCACGGCCGAGAGTGCCTCTCCTGTCCTCTGACCGCTGGCGTGCAGGAGGCCGAGCCCGTGCAACGCGTGAGCTAGTTCGCGGTCGTATTCACCCGGGCGGGCTTCGGACAGCTCCCGAAATACCTGCACTGCCTCGCGCATGGGGCCCGCGGCGTCGTCGCGCTGGTCTGTCCCGCTCAGCGCCATGGCTTGCTCATACAAGGACTCGGCAAGCTTCGGCGCGAACTCCGGTGCGTCGGCCGCGAGGGACCGGTACGTGTTGACCGCGTCTGCCGCAACGTCCCGGGCCTGCTCGAAGTGGTCCGACTCCAGCAGGTGCTGACAGAGCAAGTGAAGTGCGTCGGCCAGGGCAGGAGTCCGAGACGGGTCGGTGACTGCGAGCCGGCGATAGACCTCCGCCGCCTCCGCCAGTGACGTCAACGCGTCTTCGTTGCGCTCCTGTCGGGCCAGGACCACCGCAGTGTTGTGCAACGCCTGGGCGAGTGAGAGCTCGGAGTCCGCAGCGCCGGTGTCCGCCAACCGACGGTAGATCTCCACGGCGTCGGTGAGGCTCATCTCGGCCTCGTCGAATCTCCTCTCTCCCGCCAGGCGAACGCCGCGACGACTCAGGTCATCGGCAAGAGCTCGTTCTGGTGTCGGCCGAGGCAGGTCGCCGTCGGACACGAGCGGGGCAGATGCGGCCAGGGGTTGCGGCGCCGCAGCGGCTGCATTCTTGATCTGGTCGAGTGCGGCTCCCATCGCAGGACTGAACTCCACCAGTTCGGGGGGTTCCGAGGAACGACCGGACAACGGTGGGAGCCCCGCACCGGCCCATCTGATCGACATGAAGTCCGCGAACTCCGGGGTCAACTGCTCCAGATAGGTGGCGAAGTTCACTTCCACCGTCTGCAGATTGTGCTCGTGCCCGGATTCGGCGAAACAGACAGCCGCATGGATCAGATATTCGCCGGCCTGCTCCATCCTGTCGTGTCTGTAGTAGGCGCGCCCGAGTGCGTTGTAGGCCGCGCCGGCGCCGAGGCGGTCCCCCGTCGCCTCGAAGCGGGTCGCCGCTTCGGTGAACGCGGACACCGCCGCGGCGAGATTCCCGGCCGCCAACTCGACGGTCCCCAGAACTGCCTGCGCATTCGCGTATGTCCGATCGTCCGTGGACAGCTTGGCCAGGGATACCGCTCGTCGAGCGGCCTCACCCGCCTTCGACATCTCCCCCTGTGTCTGGCTCGCGCGTGCACGTACCTGGTACAGGTAGCTGAGCAGATCGGGGCTGTCCTCCGCTGATTCATCGATGGCGATGGTTGCGACGAGCTCGACCACCAGCTGAGGGTCCGCGGCGAGCTGGCTCACGTAATGGGCGATCTGAACGGCGAGCGCGCTGTCGCTGATCTCGGCGATCAACCGCGAAGCGGCCATCATGGAGTCCCTGAAGCCGCTCCAGTCGCTGGTGGCTTCGGCCAGCCTGCCCTGGTAGAACAACAACCTTGCCCGTAGGTCGGCCGGCACCGCACCCGTCGTTGACCGAATCCGTGCCTGCGCTGTCTCGGTCCATCGGTGGGCCTGGTCGAACTGGCGGCGCGACAGCGCCAGTTCCGCCAGCTGAAGCGCCGTGGCCACCTCGACGTCCGGAGGCTGCGAGCCGAGCGCGGATCGTGTCACGCACAGCGCCAGTACCCGCCGGCCACGGTCGGCCTCGCCCACCCGCAGCAGTTGCAAGCCGAACTGGCGTGCGTAGCCAAGTTGCCCATGTTCGATGGCAAGGTCGGCCGCATGGTCGAGCAGCTCCACCGCTAGCCCTGGTTCCCTGCCTTCCTGCAGGCAGACGCGTACCGCGGACAGGAATGCCAACGCCTGCTCATGATCGACCGGGGCGACAGCGGATTGCGCCCGCATCACCGAGGGCAGCATCGGATGGAGCGCTCCCTGCTTGTCCGCCAGACCTGCCGCCTGCAACAACGACATCACCTGAGCCCCATCGTTCTCCGCTCCGGCGCCGTGCATCTCCCGCAAGGCTTCGCCCAACACCGGCGGATTGACCGCCGGACCATGCAGCAGGATCTGCGGGATGGCTCGCGCCAGCACCGGCTCCCGTAAGCAGTGCAATACCGGTCCTAGCCGCTCACCGTCCTTGTCGATGACGGCCGGGATCCCGGCTTTCTCCCGCAGCGCGTGCAGCAGGTCGCCAGCCGACGTACGGTCCAGCCGGAGTGCGGCAACGTGCCGGGTCAGGGCCGGATGACCATTCAGAACCGTTACCAAGTTCGAGAAGTGCCCCTCCGGGGCCACACGGGTTCCGCCCACATCATCGGGACGGCTGCGTCCACGCTCGGCTCGCACCAACGCCCACCGGTCGTCCTCCCCCAAGCCGGGCACGAGCAGGGTGGATGAGCGGCACCCGGCTTGCAGCCAGGAACTGTCCCGGCGCCCGGCCGCCAGGACCACCGAGGTGCCGGCCCGTACCCGCCCTACCAGCCTCGCCAGACGATCTCGATCGGTGTCGGTGTAGGTGTAGGTGCCGGGCAATGCGAGACCGTCGACTGGCCGATCCGCGACGTGGGTATGGTCCCAGATCACTATCCGAGGGTGGTCGTTGAGAGCGTCGACGACAAATGTCTCGAGATGGTCGTCCGCTGGACGCACCGCGGGTGTGTTCGGTAACGACTGAGCCATCGTCCACAACACATCGGAGGCGTCAGACCGCTCCTCGAAGTCGATCCGAAGGGCCGGGCGATGATCGCCAGTTCGATCCCGCCACCACAGAAACTCCGACAGCAGCGCCGTCTTGCCCTGACCGATGATTCCGTGCAGATACACCAGCTGGAAGCCAGTGTCGACCGCACGATCCAGCGCCTGTATCAGCTCGTCGCGCCCGACGAACAGCTCGTTCCCGGCCGGCGCGGACAACGGCACGGCGGCGTCAGGCGTGAACGCCGGCGGCCACATCGCGACCGCGCCCCGCACGTCGGGGTGAAGATCCTCGTCGGCCCGACTGTAGACGACCGGAATGAGCCAGTCCTCCACAGCTATTGCTCCGCCGACGCACGTCCGCTCCGGTCGCTGCTTCATCAGCCGCCGACCGCTCAGCGCGGCGTCCGCGGAGCACGACCCCTCAGCCAGGCAGTGGTAGAAGGCCTCAACGAACGGGGCGACGGCATCACGATGCAGGTTGTACCCCATCGCCGTGACTTCCTCGACCCGGGAGTGCTGCAGCAGACCGGTGGCCAGGGAGACGTACGGCAGCACCGCCGCACCCTCGGCTTTCCCGGACCGGCACGCGTTTATCACGATTGTGCGGGGACATCGCTCGCCGAGCGCCTGCACCAGTTGCCGCGACGAATACGGGCGAAGGTTGCCGTCAATGTCGGGTAGAAGTAGATGAGCCTGCTCAAGGCCGTCGCTGGTCGCGCCCCACCAGCCGTGACAGTCGAAATGCAGCACATCCCAGTGGCGCCCATGCGCACCGGTCGCCTGGACGAGCGCATCCAGCGTGGCGGGCCGGAGCAAGGTCAATCGGACGTCGGCCGACGCGGCCAGGTCGCGCCCGATGATCCGGTACGGGATGTCATTGGCGACCGACCTCGCCGTGACCAGAAGAACTTCGAGACCGGCTGCCCGAACGGCGCCCTCTGGTCGATCCCGGGTCGCCACTTCGCCGGTGTAGCACCGCTCCAGCACCGCGGAGAGGCCAATCGGTTCGGACATCTCCCCGAACAGCGCCTCCCACGGCCAGGCCAATACGGTGGGATCGTCCGAAAGAACCGCTATCCGATGACCTTGAAACAGCGCCCCGCTCACCGCCTCGGTCAGCGCCGCCCGCGCGGATCGGGTCGAGAACAAGTGGTGGAATACGTATCGTCCCCAGTCGCGCAGGGCCTCCAGGACGTACCGGGAGCGGTGATCGCCAGGTCTGGTGGGATGGTGTACGTAGTCCTCCAGATACCAGGACAACGCCTCGGCCAAGGTGGTGTCCCGATCCACCGGCACGGGCCAGACTCGTGGTGGCGGCGCATGAGCGGGCGGCGCCAATGACTCCCGTAGCGCGGTCAGCGCAAACGACGAGTCATCCCCCGACGCCGGCACCAGAGCCGATCGTCGCCACCGCACCTCGAACAGCGGTTCGTCTCCTCGTCCGACCTGTGCGATTTCGAGCACCGCCACACCGTCACCCGCCTTCCCGCTGCGGCCTCGGTCCGGTTACCTGCTCTGCACCAGTTCGAGGAGAGCGCGCATCAGCTTGAGCAGCTCCGCCTGAATGGCTTTGCTGGCCGGGTTGAGCCGGAACTCGAAGATCCACTGTCCGTTCTTGTCCCGCTCCAGCTTGACGTACATGTTGAGCACCACCAGAGCGAGCGTGGCCGCGCTGACAAACGAGATCGGATCGACAGCGAAGTCGCGATCATGGCTTCGCACGCCGCCGCCCGATCCGCTCCGCACCGCGTTCACCGCGCGCCGGTAGGCCGGGTCGGCAGCCAACACGCTCAGGGCCTGACCGGCGATGTCGACTGTCTCGGTGCTGGCGGCCGCCGCGTCCGCGTCCGGCACCTGCAGGCCGTGCCGGAGGCCCTCAACGAGGGGATCGCGGGCGGCGTCGGAAGCGAGCTGCGATGCTTCGCTGACGTCTTGTCGCGACTCGTAGAGGACCTTGCGCAGGATGGCCTCGGCACCACCGGTCTCACTGGAAGGAATGACGGAGCGAGGTTCGTGGCTCATGGTGAAGTTTCCTCCGTTATTCCGAACGCCTCCGTTGTTCCGAACGCCACAGCAGCCGGGCGGAGACGCGAGAATCAGCACTTCTGCAGCTCCGGAGGCTGAACCGACACCAGCCTACTCCCGCCGTATCCCGACGGGCGGACTTACGACACCGCTCTCCCCCGTGTCAGATTAATGACGAATTGGCGGTGAGAAGTGATCCGCCCTGATCACGAAAGGGCGATCACGCAATCGGACCGGCCGGCGGGGAGTGGGTGGAACACCCGAACCGCACTTCGAATTCAAAGCAAGTAAGATCGCCGGGTGAGCGACCCGGCCCCCGGCCTGAACTCCGAGCAACTCGGCGCGTACTTCGCCCTGATGGAGGTCAGCAGCCTTCTCCAGTACGCCGTCGACGAGCACCTCCGCGCCGACGGCGACCTCAGCTACGTCCAGTTCCAGATCCTGGCCCGGCTGGTGGACGCCCCCGAGGGCCGCCTGCGGATGACCGACCTGGCCGACGGTGTCGTCTACAGCCGCAGCGGGCTCACCTACCAGGCGGGGCTGCTGGACAAGCGTGGCCTGATCACCCGCTCACCCTCGCCGGACGACGAGCGCAGTGTCATGGTGACCGTCACCGACGCCGGCCGGGAGCTGATCGCCCGGGTCCTTCCCGGGCATGTCGACCGCGTCCGGCAGTTGCTGTTCGAACCGATGACCGGCAAGGACCTCGCCGCCCTCAGCACCGTGCTCGGCCGCGTCCGGGACCACATGCGCGCCACCCCGCCGCGGTCGGCCAAGCCCCGCGCCGGCCGTAACCGAGCCGGCTGAGGGGCGGCGGGCGGGATGGATCGGGCACTGCTGGCGGATTTTCTCCGGGCTCGACGGGAGAGGCTGCAGCCGGAGGATGTCGGGCTTCCCCGGGGCTCGCGGCGCCGTACGGGCGGACTGCGGCGCGAGGAGGTCGCGGTGCTGGCCGGCATGTCGGCCGACTACTACAGCCGGCTCGAGCAGCAGCGCGGTCCGATGCCGTCCGAGCAGATGCTGACCGCCCTGGCCGGGGCGTTGCGGCTCAGCCCGGTCGAGCGGGAGCACCTGTTCGCCCTGGGCGGGCATTCGGCTCCGCGCCGGGTCCTGCGGGACGAGCAGGTCAGTCCGGCCATGCGGCGCATCGTCGAGCGGCTGCCGGACACGCCCGCGATGGTGTTCTCCCGGTTCGGCGAGACGTTGCTGCAGACCCGCGCGGCGGTTGCCCTGTTCGGCGACTACACCCGGTTCGACGGCATGTCCCGCTTCCTGGTCTACCGGTGGTTCACCGACCCGGCGCAACGTGCCCTGTATCCCCCGGAGGACCACGCCGTCCGGGGCCGGGTGTTCACTGTGGACATCCGGGCGGCCTACACGGCCGATCCGGCGGGTCCGGCCGGCGAGATCGTCGCGGCGCTGCTGGCCGTCAGCCCCGAGTTCGCCGAGGTCTGGCGGCTGCACGAGGTCGATGTCACCCATCATCTCGAGCTCAAGCGCTACCGGCATCCGGAGCTGGGCGAGCTGGAGCTGCACAGCCGGCGCCTGACGGACCCCGACGAGGGTCAGGACCTGCTGGTCTTCCTGGCCGAGCCCGGCTCGCCGAGCGACGGGAAGCTGCGGCGCCTGATCTCGTCATCCACGGACTGATGGTCAGTGGATAACGGCGCCATTCCTCCGGTTCCCGGCCCGCGCCAGGCTTGAGCAGTCCGCCTGCCGGCGGCTGTCGGCCGGCTCACACCGGACACCACTTGCTTCGAACTCGAAGCGCGCTATGGTCATGAAGTGCTTCGAAAACGAAGCACAAGCAGGAGAAGAGACGAGGGCTTGCGATGAAGGCAGTGCGTTTCCACGAGTACGGCGACCCGAGCGTCCTGCGCTACGAGGACGTCGAGCCGCCCGTCCCCAGCGCCGGGCAGGTGCTGATCCGGGTCGCCGGTACCTCCTTCAACGGGGTCGACGGCAACATCCGCGCCGGTTTCATGCAGGGGCCGATCCCGGTGACGCTGCCGCACACGCCGGGCATCGACGTGTCCGGCACGGTCGCGGCGCTGGGCACCGGCGTGGACGGCTTCGCGGTCGGCGACCGGATCATCGGGTTCCTGCCCATGGGGGCCGACGGCGCGGCCGCGGAGTACGTCGTCGCTCCGGCCGAGATCCTCGCGCCGGCGCCCGCCACCGTCCCCCTGGCCGACGCCGCCGCGCTGCCGGCCGTCGGTCTCACCGCGTGGCAGGCGCTGCACGACCACGCCAGGCTGGCGGCCGGCCAGCGCGTGCTGATCAACGGCGCGGGCGGGGCCGTCGGGGGCTACGCCACCCAGCTGGCCCGGAGCGCCGGCGCGTACGTGATCGCCACGGCCGGCCCCCGCCGCGCCGAGCAGGTCAAGGCCGCGGGCGCCGACGAGATCGTCGACCACACCACCGCCGAGGTGACCGCGGCGGTCGGCGAGCCGGTCGACGTCGTGCTCAACCTGGCCCCGATCGACCCGGAACGGCTGGCCGCGCTGCTCACCCTCATCCGTCCCGGCGGGGTGCTGGTGAACACCACGGTGTGGATGCCCGCGCCCAGCGACGAGCAGCGCGGCGTACGCGGCATCGACCTGTTCGTCCGCAGCGACGCCGGCCAGCTGTCCCGGCTGGTCTCGCTGGTCGACTCCGGCGAGCTGCGCGTCGACGTCGCCCAGCGGGTCCCGCTGGCCGACCTGCCGGCCGTGCACGCCCGGGCCGCGGCGGGCGACCTGCCCGGCAAGACCGTCATCGTCGCGCCCACGGCCTGACCGTCGACTCCCGGCCCGCGATCACGACGACGTGGTCGCGGTGTCGGCGCGACCGGCCGATCCGGCGTCGTCACCTCGGCGGATCGTGCCGGAGGCGCTGCAGCACGGCGTTCAGCAGCGCCTCGGCGAGCCGGTCGCGGTCCCGCCGGGTGGCCTCGGTCGGCGGCCCGCCGGAACTGCTCATCGTGATGCTGACGGAGACCAGGTTGTGGCCGGCGAGTGCGTACTCGGCCAGCCACATCGTCACCACGGGCAGGGTACGGACCGAGGCGGTGAGCGTGAAGTCGCTGCGGAACCCGGGATAGGGCGAGCGTGGCGGCGGCCCCTCGGTGTACGAGCCCTCCGCGGTGCCGGTGTCGGACGCCCGGCTGGGTATCGTGAGGCGCCCGCACTGGGCCGTCGCCTCCCGGTAGAGGGTGAAGTCGGGCACCGGCGTCCGGTACGAGACGATGCCGACCTCGACGGTGACCTCGGGGTGGGGGCCCAGGGCGATCGTGTACCGCCGGGCGGTGTCCGCGGTGCGGGGCCGGGCCCGTTGGGCGTCGGTGCTGCGGTCGAGCGCCTGCCGGCAGGCCTCCGGCTGGAGCTTCAAGGGCTTCGCGGCGTCCGTGTCGTCCGGGAGCCGGCGGTACCCGGCGGGCAGCAGCCGATGGATGCCGGTCAGCGCCGCGCCGACCGCGGCGTCGTCGAGCGGCCGGCCCGGGTCGGCGCCCGGGGGCGGGTCGTCCGGGGGCGTCGACGGCGTGGGCGCAACGGCGGGAGCGGCGCGCTTCGCGTGAGGGGCGGCCAGGTAGTCCGACCAGTCGTGCGGGCCGACGGCCAGCGGCGGAATCGCCCCGGCGACCAGTGCCGCGCTGAACGCCGTGATGACGACGCCAGTGCCCGGGCCGGCGGCCCACCCGCGGGCGCGCCGGCTGAGGCGATCCGCCCGGGCGGCGACGGCGGCCAGCCCGGGCAGGGTCAGCACGACCGCGACGAGGAGCTGCCACATCGGCCACCGGACCGCGTCCACCAGGACGTCCACTTCGCGTCCCCGGCCGCCCGCGGCCGCGATGCCGAAGAGCACCACACCGGCGAGAGCCGCGGTGGCGAACCCGGCAGCCAGCGCCGAGGGAACCCGCGGCAGCACCCGGGCCGGACTCGAGCTCGCGGGGTCGGCCGGGCGCGCGAACAGCAGCACCGCCAGGGCCGCCCAGCCGGCGAAGGCGCAGATCATCGACCGGTGGCTCACCAGCACGAACACGGCGTCCTCGGAGTCGGCGGCCCCGATCCGCAGCTGCCACGTGAGCCCGGCGGCGACGCCGCCCGCGAGGACCGCGACACCGATCACCGCCAGCCCGGGCCATCGGCTCCGGACCACCGGGGCGTCCGGGCCGCGCCGGTGGGCCCACGCGACGAGCGTGCAGCCGGCCAGGACGAGCAGCGGCGCCCACCGCCACTCCCACAGCCCCGCGCCCATCAGCGACGTCCGGACCCGGCTCAGGCTCGCGCCGGGGAGATAGCCGACCAGCATCCAGATCGCCGTCGGGAAGGCCGTGGCCCACGCCGTGGCCACAGCGACCACCGCAGCCGCCACCGCCCACGCCCGCTCGGGCCGGCCGGCGGCCGGCACTGCGGCGGCGAGTCCGGCCGTGAGCACCGCCGTCCCGGCCGTGACCACCGCCAGGACGCCGACGCCCGGCATCAGGCGGCCGGCGAACAGGACGGGCACCAGCCCGCGGGCCGACGCGGCACCGCCACCGGGCGCCTGGGTGAGGAAGCCCGCGACCGTACCCAGCACGGCGCCGGCGATCGGGCCGGACCAGCTCGGCGTGGAGCCCGCGGCGGCGGCGATCCGGGCGCGGCGGCGCCACGCCGGGACGACGACGCACGCCCACAGCAGGCCGCCCAACGCCGCCGCGACGTCCAGCGACAGCCGGCCGGACCGCCAGGCCCAGTCCGTCGCCGAGAGGACGGTGTAGGCGCTCTGCATCGTGGACATGGCCAGCACGCCGGCCACGGCGGTGACAGCGAACCCGCCCTCCCACCGTTGCGGCGCGACCGGATCGGCGTCGGCCCGTACCGCGGCCGGCGGATGCACCGCGATTCCCCGCCTGGTCGAGGCGACGACCCGGCGGGCCAGACCGGCGACGCCGGCCCGGGCGACCCGGCCCCGCCCGGCGGCGCCGCTCGCCGGCCGGCCGAGCAGGGCCCGGAGGGCGTCGGCGGAGCCGAGGACGTCGAGGGCGTAACGGTCCGCCGCGATCTCCCGCCGGCGCAGCAGCGCCGCGCGCAACCCCAGCACCACGGCCGACAGCACAACCGCCAGGGCCAGAACGGGAAGGTACACGGCGAAGATCCCCGACCGCTGATGCGGCCACCGCACCAACGGGCTCAGCGCGAGCAGCAGGACCGGTACGTTGAGCCACCCGGTCCACCACACCGCCGATGCCCAGGACACGTCGCGGGCCCGTACGTGCGCGAGTTCGTGCAGCACCACCACGTCGAACTGGGCCGGCTCGAGGTAGGCGTGACTTAGCGGGACCACGACCACCGGCGCCCGGAAAGGCAGTCCGGTGGTGAACGCCTGCCGGCCGTACCGGGACGGTGGAGTGATCACCAGCCGGGGCCGGCGCCGGCCGGTCAGCCCCAGCCGGTCGCACCAGTGCTCGAAGCGGTCCCGGGCCCGCCCGGACGCCGCGCCGGCGGCCGGTGACACGGCACTCCCCGCCAGCCGCCACCGGACCGCCAGGCCGCCGCCGATCATCGACAGCAGGGCGGCCGCGGGCAGCAGCACGGCCCCCAGCAGCATCCACCAGCTCAGGTCCCGCGCGTTGCCGGCGATGCAGGCCCACACCTGATCCCGGCCGGCCGCGGTTTGCAGCCACACGGAGTCGACCCCCTGCAGGGCCGCGCTGTCGATGCCCCGCTCGGCGAGACACCGGATGGCCGCAGCCGGGTGCCGGGCGCTGGACGCGTCGCGCAGAGCCGTCGCGGCGCCGCCGCCCAGCAGCGCCAGCGCCACCACAACCAGCAGATACAGCGAGGACAGGCGGCGCGGGGAGACGGCCGCGCTAGTCATCGTCGCGGCGAGGCTCCGTCATCGCCCGGCACAGGGCGCCGTACACGGCGTCGGCGAGCACCGTCGCCTCCTCGGGGGACAGTCCGAGGGCTGCTCCGTGGCGTACACAAGCCGACCGCAACGCCTCCGCCTGGCTCGCGTCGAGTGTCACGGGCGCCGCCGGCAACGCGACCGGCTCGTCCCGGCCGGAGCGCGCTCGCCGGCGCCACCGCCGGACCGGCCGGGGACGGCTGTGCCAGGCGGCGACCACGGCGTCCCCCAGCACCTCCGCCGACGCGCCGAGCAACACCGGCAGGATGACCTCACCGAGCAGCAGGGGTTCGATCCCGGATCCGACCGACCCTCCGGTCCAGCCACGACGCGGCCCGTCGGGACCGGCGCCGGCCTCCCACCGGGTCGCCACCTCCGTCAGCAGGTCGAGCTGCTCCGGGACGGTGGCCACCACGACGCTGCGCGCGACCCCCACCAGGTCGACCGTCGCGATTCCGTCGGCGGCCGGCGTGTG
Organism: Actinoplanes nipponensis; assembly: GCF_016862275.1. GTDB lineage: Bacteria > Actinomycetota > Actinomycetes > Mycobacteriales > Micromonosporaceae > Actinoplanes > Actinoplanes nipponensis. The sequence continues at coordinate 31,296 of NZ_BOMQ01000084.1, forward strand.
CCCGCCGTCCGCATCCTGTGCAGCCCGGTCAACCACACGGCCTCCTCATGACGGCTCCCTCGGCCCAGGCACTCCACCGTGGACACGTCACGATAACCAGTCGGGAGCACAAGGAGTAATAGATCAATGTCGCTCCGCAGCCCCGGAAGGCTCACAGGACGGGACCTTGGACCCGCGACACGCGCCGGCCGTGGGGGTCAGGGTCGAGGTATCGGTCTTCGACAAGGAGCTGTGACATGACGTTGACCATCACCGGCGTGCGCGCCGTGGAAGTGCTCGACTCCCGCGGTCGGCCGACGCTGGCCGTCACGCTGAGCCTGCCGGACGGCAGCAGCGTGCACGCCGGGGTGCCGTCCGGCGCCTCCACCGGCAGCCGCGAGGCGGTCGAGCTGCGCGACGGCGACCCGGCGCGCTACGCCGGCAAGGGGGTGCTGCGCGCGGCGGGCAACGTCAACGGCGAACTCGCCGACCTGCTGTGCGGGCGCGAGTTCCCCGACCTGGCGGCCGTCGACCGGGCGATGATCGAGGCCGACGGTACGGACACCAAGGCCCGGCTGGGCGCCAACGCGATCGTGGGCGTGTCGATGGCCGCCGCCCGCGCGTTCGCCGCCGCGGCCGGGGTGCCGCTGTGGCGCTATCTCACCCCGGAGGGGGTGACGCCGCGGTTGCCCGTACCGCATTTCAACGTGGTCAACGGCGGTGCGCACGCCCCCAACCGGCTCGACTTCCAGGAGTTCATGATCGCCCCGGTGGGCGCGCCGAGCCTGGCCGAGGCGGTCCGGGCCGGCGCGGAGGTGTACGCCGCGCTGCGTCGCCGCCTCGCCGACAAGGGCTTCGCCACCGGCCTGGGTGACGAGGGCGGGTTCGCGCCCGAGATCGACGCCCCCGAGGACGTGCTGACCGCCCTGGTCGACGCGATCACCGACGCCGGCTACACCCCCGGCCGGGACGGCGTGGCCATCGCCCTGGACCCGGCGGCCAGCGAGTTCTACCGCGACGGCGGGTACCACGTCGCCGGCGAACGGCTGAGCAGCGACGACATGATCGCCCGGTACGAGGCGATCATCGAGCGCTATCCGGTGTGGAGCATCGAGGACGGCCTGGCCGAGGGCGACTGGGACGGCTGGATCCGGCTGACCGAACGCCTCGGCCAACGGCTCCAGATCGTCGGCGACGACCTGCTGGTCACCAACCCGGCCATCGTCACCGAGGCGATCGCCCGCCGGGCCGGGAACGCCGCCCTGATCAAGGTCAACCAGATCGGCACCATCACCGAGACCCTCGAGACGATGCGGCTGTGCCGCGACGCCGGCTGGGCGCAGATGGTGTCCCACCGGTCCGGGGAGACCGAGGACACGTTCATCGCCGACCTGGCCACCGGCACCGGCTGCGGCCAGCTCAAGACCGGCGCCCCGGCCCGCGGCGAGCGGGTCGCGAAGTACAACCGGCTCATCGAGATCGAGGCCGGCGACCGGATGGCGTACGGGCTGCGCTGAGCGTCGGCCGTCCCGACCCGCACGGCCGCGGCCGTGCGGGTCGCTCAGCCGGCCCCCTCCGCCGACCGGGACCGAGCCGCGCTGATCAGGAGTTCCTCGCCGACGCGCAGCGTCCGGTATCGATCCCCCAGGCGCCGGCCGAACTCGTTCATGGTCCACGGCGTGCTGTCGTGGCCCGACAGCGCCACAACGCGCGGGCCCCGGGCGGTGATCTCGTCGAGCACGTGCGCCACGTCGGCCTCGCCGATCGGCTGCCACGGCGGGTGGGGACTGCCGAGGATCGCCTGCGGCAGCAGCGGCGTGCCGACCGGGTGCACCGGCAGGTGCAGGCCGCCGACCACCGCACGGATCGGCACGTCCAGGACCAGCTCGGCGACGCCCAGCATCCGCTCGATCGGCGGGTGCCCGCAGCCCGAGATCAGCACCAGCCCGAACCCGCGCACGTTGACCAGCAAGGCCTGCTCGGCGACGGCGCCCAGCCAGAACAGCATCCGGGGCAGGGGTGGCAGCACGGCGACGCCCGGCGCCACCACGCGGGGCCCGGTGGTGGGCACCACTCGGGCGCGGTCGTGGTGCATGTCGGTGGGGACGTAGGCCGGCACCCCGGCGGGTTCCAGCGGCTCGCCGGCGAAGGCGAACGTGTGCCGGCGCATCGCGCCCACCCCGCCGACGTGGTCGGCGTGCCGATGCGAGATCACCACCGCGTCCAGGTCGCGCAGATCGACGTCGAGGTGGCCGGCGTTGCGGACCAGCGCCGACCGGTCCCGGCCGCCGGACAGGCCGACGTCGAACAACAGCCGGGTGCCGCCGGCCCGCACCAGGTACGACAGGCCGGGCTCGCCGACCAGCTCACCGCCGTCCCGGGTGAGCCGCTCCACCACGGGAAGAATCGACACCTCGTCGACCTCGCCCAGGTTCCGCAGGCGGGATTCCACCTGCACCGGCCAGGACCGGTCGGCGCGGGCCGTGCCGGCGGCGTACCGCAGGGCCAGAGCCGCCAGGCCCGCTCCGGTCACGGCGCCACCCACGGCGACACTTCTCCACGGCATCACACACCCCCGGCGCTACGCGGGCAGTCCACCGGGCAGCCGATGTCCGGTGACGGCCTGACGCTAGTCGCCGGCGCCGCCGGGAGGCAGGGCCCAACGGCCCTGGAAGTGACCGGCCCTGGCGATCGGCCCGCAGAATGGGGCCATGTCCGCCGACGAGTCGCCGCCGCCCGGATCGGCGGTGCCGCCCTGGCAACGGACGCTGGTGCGCCGGCTCGGCCCGGCCGTGTGCGGCGTCGCGCTCAACCAGATCGCCGACGTGGTGCCGTATCCGGCGGTCGCGGTGGCTGCGGCCGTGCTGGCAATCCTGTACGGCCTCAGCCGGCTCGACCGGACGGCACCGCTGGTGCGCGGGCTGCCCCGGGTGCTGCTGCGCGTCATCGCGGCCGGGGTGGTGGCGGCGATGCTGCTGCCGGCGTCCTGGACCGGCCCGGTGATCGCGGGCCTGACCGGGCTCATCGTCCTCGCCCTGCTGCTGACCCGGCGGCGCGGCGACGCCCTGGCCGCGCTGATCGGCATCAGCGTCTTCTCCTACGGCGTCGCCCTGGTGTTCAGCGCCACCCAGCTCAGATCGTCCATCGTGGTCACCGGCTTCCTGGCCGGCTGCGGCGTCCTGCTCGCGCTGGTGGGTCTCGGCGTGCTCAGCCACCCCGAACAGGTGATCCGTTCGAACGGCCTGAGCCTGGCGACGCTCGGCGGGCTCCGGCGGTGGGTCACCGACGGCGCCGGCTTCGGCGTGCTCGCCGCGCTCGGCGGCCTGACCCTGCTGGCGGGCCTCGGCGTGCTGACCACGGACGGCCGGGTGGCGGTCCGGGTGGCTGCGGCCGTCCTGCTCGTGGTGGCCGGCCTGGCGGTGATCGGCGCGGAGGTCGTCCTGTGGTTGCCGGAGCGGCACGGTCCGTTCTTCGGGGTGCTGCTGGCCCTCGCCGGCCTCGCGCTGACCGCGCTGGGCGGGCTGATCGGGTTCGCGGGGGCGGGACCGGATCTGGTCGCGGTGCCGATCCTGGGCACGTTCGGGCTGGCGCTGGCCGGCGGCGGGCTGTCCCTGCTCGACGACGCCGGGTCCCTGCGCCGGTGGCAGCGCCGGCTGAGGTGCCTGGTGCGGCCGGATCCGGACGCACGTGCGGCCGGCGGGCGGTCAATCAGCCCCGGTGAGTGAGGGGGACGGCCGGATGCCGCCCGAGCCGTCGCCGGCACGAGAAGCGGTTCCTCGTCCCGGCGACGGTGATGGGGTACGGGGTCAGGCGTCGGGGAAGGTGGCGATGAAGCCGGCCGGCACGTCGGTGTAGGCCTGGCTGGGCAGGGCCGCGTACTCGGCCGGGGTGAGGTGGTGCTTCCGGCCGGCGGTGATGGAGTAGATCGCCGTGCTCACCGGGTCCCGCAGCAGCGTGCCGTCCGTGGGCCGGGCGCCCAGCCGGGCCAGCAGGCCCGCGGGCACGTTCAGGCTGACCGGGCTGCCGAGGGCGGCGTACTCGGCGACGCCGAGGTGGTACTTCGCGCCGTTGACCACCTGGTAGATCGCCGTCGACACCGGGTCGCGGAGCACCAGCGAGCCGGCCGGCACGCTGGCGGTCACCGCGGTGACGAAGCCGTGCGGGACGTTGACCGCGGCCGGGCTGCCCAGCGCCGCGTACTCGGCCGGCGACAGGTGGTACTTGGCCCCGCCCACGATCTGGTAGATCGCCGTGTCGGTGATGTCGCGCAGGAACGAGTTGTCGGCCGGTACGACACCCAGGCGGTCGATGAAGCCGACCGGGACGTTGACCGCGGCCGGGCTGCCCAGCGCCGCGTACTCGGCCGGCGACAGGTGGTACTTGGCCCCGTTGACGGCCTGGTAGATGGCGCCGGTGGTGGCGTTGCGCAGGTAGCCGGCCGACGGCAGGGTCCGGGTGATCGACAGGATCAGGCCGTGCGGCACGTTCGTCGACGGCGCGCTGTCCAGGGCGCTGTACTCCGACGGGGACAGGTGGTACTTGGCCCCGCCGACGATCTGGTAGATGGCGCCGTCGGTGATGTCCCGGATGAAGCTGCCGTCGCGGGGCACGGTCGCGGTCCGGGCGATGAAGCCGGCCGGCACGTTGATCGCGGTCGGGCTGCCCATGGCGGCGTACTCGGCCGGGCTCAGGTGGTACCGGGCGCCGCCCACGATCTGGTAGATCGCGGTCGTGCCGGGGTCGCGCAGGAAGACGGAATCGGCCGGCACCGAGCCGGTCACCGTGTCGATGAAGCCGGCCGGCACGTTGGTCGCCGCGGGGCTGCCCAGGCCGGCGTACTCGGCCGGCCCGAGGTGGTACTTCGCGCCGGCGACGACCTGGTAGATCGCGGTGCTGGCGGGGTCGCGCAGGAAGGTGTTGTCGGCCGGGACGGCGCCGAGTCCGGCGACGAGCCGGTTGGGCACGTTGCGGGCCGGCGGCCCGCCCAGCGCCGCGTACTCGGCCGGGCTCAGGTGGTACTTCGCGCTGCCGGCGATCTCGTAGATCGCGCCGTCGTCGGCGGTCCGCACGAACGTGCCGTTGGCGATCACGCCGGGCATGGCGGCGAAGGTGCCGGCCGCCACCGCGGTGGCGGGCGGCGAGCCGAGCGCGGCGTACTCGGCCGGGGTCAGGTGGAACGGCGCGCCGCCGACCACCAGGCTGATCGCGCCGTTCGGCTCGCGCAGCACCGAGCTGTCCGGGCTGGCCGGCGGCGGCCCGTCGTCCGCGATGTTGTTGTACCGGATCGGCAGGTAGGTGGTGAGCTCGCTCCAGCCGTCCCGGCCGATCCGGCCGAAGTTGTCGGGGGCGTACGGGTTCTGCACCGTCTCGCCGGGGTTGTTGAACGAGTACACGAAGGCGCCGTCCTCGTGCCGGCCCTCGTTGACCCACTTGACGAACAGCTCGATGTGCCCGTCGCGCAGCACCGCGTCGCCCGCCCGCAGGTCGTGCAGGCTGGGCAGCTGGTGCTTGCCGCTCCAGCTCAGGAACGTCCTGGTGCTGCGCGAGTCGGGCAGGTGCCAGGCCATCGACACCAGGCCGGAGCAGTCGCGGCGATAGGTCCGGCCCTGCGGGTCGGGCGCCCAGGGGCCGGTCTGGGTGTAGGTGACGCCGCGGTCCACCCAGTACTGCGACCGCTGCAGCGTCTCCGAGCGGGTGACCGGGCCGCCGACGCTGGACGCGGCGACGGCGGCCTGCGCGCCGAAGACGGCCGCCACCGTCCCGCCGGCGGCGCCCACCATCAGGGCGGCGGAGAGTGCGGTGCTGGTCGTGAACGCACGGCGTAGCCTGCCGATTGACATGGTTTCCTCTCATCGGTGCTCGAGGTCTGGCCGGTTCCGGCGAGGCGCCTCGTAAACGCCTGGCTCCAAAAATGGAATCCTTGAAAACTTACGGCTCCATAGTGGCCAGACGATCGAGGGCTGTCAACGATTGATTCCAACAATCCGCGACGTGTAATCTGCGGTTGACGAAGGTAGGAGGGCCACTGACGGTGACTGGCGATTCGCACGCGCGCCGCACCTTCGCCGACCGCCTGGACGAGCTGTTCCGGACGGTCGTCACCAGCGAGGGACGCCTGTACAGCACGCGGGCCGCGGCCGCCGCGCTCGCGGAGCTGGGGTGTCCGGTGTCCCACACGCATGTCGGCAAGTTGCGCCGCGGCGAGGCGGACCCGCGGCGATCCGAGATGCAGGCGTTCGCCACGCTCTTCGGCGTCAGCCTGGCGTACTTCACCCAGGACGACGACGACAGCGAGGTCGACCGCCGGCTCGCCCGCGCCCTGGGCGACCCGGCGATCCAGGCGGTGGCGATGCGGATGGGCGAGGCCGAGATGTCCGCCGCCGGCAAGGCCGCGGTCGCCGCCATGGTGGAGCAGGTGGTGCTCCTGGAGCAGGCGGCGCGACAGCGGAACGCGCCCCCCGGCGGCTCCGGCAACCCGCCCGGGACGGGCGACTGACCGGCGGAACCACGCCAGCCGCACCACTCGCCCGGCATCCACACAGGACGATGTCGGTTAGGGTGGCGCGGTGAGGCCAGGCAGGTGATGCGGGTGCCGAGGTGGACCCCGCGGTCAGCGACCCGTCGCCGGCCGGACGGCTTCTCCGAGCTGGTCCGGCAGGCCCGGCAGGGTCTGACCGGGCTGGGCCTGCGCGGCCGGTTCACCGAGGACCGGCTGCACGAGAAGATGCAGGCGTACCGGGGACGGCCCGTGCACGTGATCGCCCAGCCCCTGCCGCCCGGTGGCCCGCACGGGCTGTGGGTCGCCGGACGCGACGCGGACTACGTCTTCTTCCCGGCGGCCGCGTCGCCGGTACGGCGGCATGTGATCGTCGGGCACGAGTACGGCCACATGCTGTTCGACGACCCCGCTCCCCCGCTCCCCGCCCCGGCCGACCCGACGGCCATGGACCCGGCCGAGCTGTCGGCCGCGGCCCGGCAGGCCCGCAGCTCGTACGAGGAACTCCCCGAGCGGCGGGCCGAGATCTTCGGAACCCTGGTCGCCCAGCGCATCACCGACTGGTCAAGGCCGCCCGCGCGCGGCACGGAGAGCGACGAGGCGGCCCTGCGGCGGCTGACCGGCCTGCTGGAAAGCACCGACGAGAATGGATGACGTCCTGCTCGCCGCGGGCGCCGCGACGGCCCTGATCTGCTTCGGCCTGACCGTCGGCCGGTTGTGGGATCTCGCCCGGCACCGCCACGACGGTCTGCGCCGGCTGCTCTGGTTGACGATCGCCATGGGCACCGTCGCCGTCTCGATGCAGCCGCTGAGCGCACGCGTGGACCAACTGCTGGGCCTGCTCGACGTCTGCCGCCTGGCCGGCAACCTGCTGGCCGTGGCCGTCGTCGCCACCGGCCAGGCGTTCCTGCTGCACACCCTCGACCCGGGCCCGGCGACGCGCCGCCGGGTCCGGGCCCAGTACGTGATCACCGCCGGGTGCTGGGCGACGATGATCGGGTCGTACGCCATGACGCCGGCGCCGTACCGCACGGCCGATCCCTTCGTCCGCAGCGGGGAGTACTACGCCTCGCTGCATCCGCCACCGGCCGCCTACCTGGCCGCCTACCTCTGCTTCATGCTCTGGTCGCTGCCCCGGGTGGGCCGGCTGTGCGCCCGCTACGCCACGGTGGCTCGGCGGCGCCCGGTGCAGATCGCCCTGCGGATGATCGCGGCCGGCTGTTTCCTCCACTTCGCCAACGTCGGCCTCAAGGTCGTCAACCTGGCGGTTCGCCATCAGCCGGCGGTCTCCTCGCTGCTCTACCGGCTCACCTTCCTCACCTACGCCGTCGCCGTGCTGGTGATGGTGGTCGGCGTGATGATCCTTTCCTGGGGGCGCCGGCTGCGACTGGACCAGGTGGCCGAACAGGTGGAGGCGTGGCGGGCCTGCCGGCGGCTGCAACCGCTGTGGCTGCTGGTGTCCGAAGTGGCCCCGCAGATCACCCTCGGGGACTGGCCGGTCCTGCGGGACCGCCTCGGAACCCTGGCCCGCGCCCGCATGCGGCTGATCAGAATGACCACGGAGATTCTCGACGGGTACGCGGTGGTGTGCCCGTGGACGAACCCGCGGGTGGCCGCCGAGGCGCGGGCCGCGTCGATCCGGCTCGGCCTGACCGGGGACCGGCTCGAGGCCGCCGTGGAAGCCCGCGTGGTGGCCGAGGCGGTGGCGGCGGTCCGGTCGGCCGCACCCGGCGGCGCCACGGTCGCCCTGCCGTCGGCCCGGGCGGCGCACGCCGGCGACGCCGGCACCGAGGTGGCCTGGCTGATCATGGTCGCCGCCCAGCTGCCCCGCCGGTCCGGCGGCGGTCACCGGGTCGCGCGGCGGGTCTGGCGGACCGCCTGACCCGGCGGGCGGTCCGGAACCACGGATCAGGCCGTCTCGGCCACCGCGCGCCACTGCTCCCAGGTGGCCAGCCGCTCCCGGTAGACCCGCTCGGCGACCGCGTACGGGAACGCGCCCAGGAACAACCGCAGCGGCGGCTCGGGCGCATCCACCAGCGCCAGGATGGCCCCGGCCGTGGCGGCGGGATCGTTGGGCGCCCGGCCCGCCGCCCCGGCCCGGCGCGCCTCCCGGATCGGCTCGTACGCGGCGATCGGCTCGGTGTGCACCGCCGACGCCCCGGACCAGTCGGTGCCGTACGGGCCCGGCTCGACGATCGTGACCTTGAGGCCCAGCGGCGCCACCTCCTGGGCCAGCGACTCGCTCAGCCCCTCCAGGGCCCACTTCGACGCGTGGTAGAGGCCCAGCGTCGGGAAGGCCGCGACGCCGCCGATGCTGGACACCTGCAGGATGTGGCCGGCGCCCCGGGCCCGCATGAGCGGCAGCACCGCCTGGGTCACCCACAGCGCCCCGAACAGGTTGGTCTCGAGCTGCGCGCGGGCCTGCTCCTCGGTGGCCTCCTCGACCATCCCGAACAGGCCGTAGCCGGCGTTGTTGACCGCGACGTCGAGGCCGCCGAGGTGCCCGGCCGCCCGCTGGACCGCCGCGAACACCGCCCGCCGGTCGGTGACGTCGAGGGCGAGCGGCAGGACGCTGTCGCCGTACGCGTCGATCAGGGGTTGAAGGTCTTCGGGGCGCCGGGCCGTGGCGGCCACGCGGTCCCCGCGGCCGAGGGCCGCCCGCGCCCAGACGTTGCCAAGACCGCGGGCCGCACCGGTGATGAACCATGTCGTCATGGCCTCCACGCTGACGCCGGCGCGCGGCGGTAGCCAGTACCGCGCCAGGGCTACCCTGCAGCGATGGCGGACGCCAACCTCCTCGGGGAGTTCCTGAAAGCGCGCCGGGCGCTGCTGCTGCCGGGAGACGTCGGGCTGGTCCCGTACGGGCGCAGACGCGTCGCCGGGCTGCGGCGCGACGAGCTCGCGCGGCTCGCCGGCGTGAGCACCCACTACCTGACGCGGCTGGAACAGGGCCGGGACCGGCGCCCGTCCCCGCAGGTCCTGGACGCGCTGGCCCGGGCGCTGCGGCTGGACGCGGACACCACCGCCCACCTGCACGCCCTGGCCCGGCCGGCCGGACCGGCGGCGCGGCGCCCGCTCGACCCGGCCGTCCAGCGGCTGCTCGACGACTGGGCGGGCACCCCCGCCTACGTCCGGGGACCCCGCCTCGACGTGCTGGCGAGCAACCGGCTGGCGACGGCGCTGTCCCCGATGTACGCCCCCGGGCACAACCTGGCGCACGACATGTTCCACGAGCCCGCCGTGCGCAAGCTCTTCCCGGACTGGGCGGACGTCGCGGCCCGGACCGTGGCGGCGTTGCGGGCCGGCGCCGACGCCGGCGACCCGGAGCTGATCTCGCTGGTCGGCGACCTGAGCGCCGACCCGGACTTCCGGCGCTGGTGGGCGCGGCACGACGCGCGGCCGTCCCGGGACGAGACCAAACACTTCCACCATCCGGTCGTCGGCCCGCTCACCCTGCGCCGCCAGGCCCTGGCCGTGGCGGGCGCCGAGGAACAAGTGATCATCGCGTATCAGGCGGAACCCGGCAGCCTGTCCGCGGCCGCGCTCGCCCGGCTGGCCGCCCTGGCCGGACATCGCATTTAGCGGCCGGGCTCACAACGGCAGCACGGCCACCGTGGGGTCGCCGTCGACGCAGGTCACCGTCATCCGGATGCGGCTCTTGGCCTTCTTGAAGACGATCTCCGCCGCCGGTGCCGGCCCCTCGTCGACCTTCTGCACCTCGTACCGGTCCGCCGCGGTCCAGGAGATCAGCTCCGCCTGGCCGGCGGTGTCGCAGCGCGCCTCGACGCTGCCGCCGCGGGAGGTGAACGTCCGCGCGGTGGCGGTCGGCTCCGCGCTGGTCGGTTCGGCCGTCGGCGTCGGCTCCGGCCCGGGCGCGGAGGCACGCGGGGACTCGGCGGCCGGGGCGGAGGCCGTCCCCACCGCCGATGGGGCCGCGGACGGCGCCGCCCGGGTCGGTTCGGGGGCCCCGGCCGCCGGCCGGGTCGCCGTCGCCGCAGGGCCGGGGGGAGCCGCACCGGTTCCGACCCGCCCGGAGACCGACGGCGTCGGCGGCGCCGCGGCCTCCGATTCTCTCCCGGCCCCGCCGGGCAGCAACGTCCACAGCAGGGCCACCGAGGCGACAGCCGCCGCGACACAGCCGAGAATCAGCCGCCCGCCGGGCCGCCGCGGGACGGCGACACCGGGCGGCGGCTCGGCCCCCGCCCCGGTCCCGGCCGCCTGCCGCAGCACGCCGGCCGCCTGCGCGGCACTCGGCCGCTCGGCCGGGTCCTTCCGCAGGCATCGGTTGACCAGGTCGGTGACCGGCGGCGGCACGGACTCCAGCGGGGGCAGCGGCGCCGGCTCCACGTACACGTGCGCGCTGAGCATCTGGGTCGTGGTGTCCACGGCGAACGGGGACTCGCCGGCCAGGAGCCGGTACATCAGCACGCCCAGGGCGTACACGTCGGAGGCGGGCTCCACCGGGCCGCCGGTCAGCCGCTCCGGCGCCAGGTAGGCGGGGGTGCCGAACACCTCGTCGTCGGGGTCGGCCGGACCGGCGGCCGCGGCCAGGCCGAAGTCGACCACCTTCGCGCCGTCCCCGGTGACCATGACGTTGCCCGGCTTGATGTCGCGGTGCACCAGCCCGTCGGCATGGGCCGCGGCGAGGGCGGCCGCCACCTGGGCGCCGACCCGGAAGATCTCGGCGGGCGGGATCGGCCCGTCCTTCATCCGCTGCTGCAGCGTGACCCCGTGGACCAGCTCCATGACCACGTACGGCACGCGCCGGCCGTCCTCCTCGGACTCGCCGAAGTCGTAGACCTGGGCGATGGCCGGGTGCGACAGGGTCGCGGCGGCGCGGGCCTCGTCCCGGATCCGGGCCCGCGACTGCGGGTTCCCGGCGTACCGCCCGGCGAGCACCTTGACCGCGACGGCGCGGCCGAGCACCTCGTCCCGGCCCCGCCAGACGACCGCCATGCCACCCCGGCCGAGCTCGTCCACCAGCGTGTACCGGCCGCCGAGCATCTGCTGCTGCACCTCCACCCGAGGCAGTCTGCCGGTAACGAGCCGGTTCCGCACCGTACGCCACCGGGGAATGCGGCTCATCTTCGCGCGTGGCGGCGACAGAGCGCTCAAATCGGAAAGTGAGCGGCCCGTCACGGGGAGATCTTGCAGATGGGGAGAAAAGGCCGTCACTCCGCCGTGGGCGCCGGGTGCTGCATCCACCACTCCGTGAACTGCCGGGCCTGACCGAGATTGTCCAGCCGCAGCACCCACATGTTGCTGAACGTGCGGGCCGGTGCGCGGTAGACCGTCGTGGCCTCGATGACCGCCAGATCCTCGGTGACGATCAGCGGATGCCACTCGAAGGTGGTGCCGCCCGGCTCGTCCCGCCGGCGCAGCCACTGGGCCACGATCTCGTCCCGGCCGAGCCAGGGCTTGGCGTACGGCTCCGTGAAGTACGCCGCGTCGTCGGCGAACAGCCCGCCGATGTGCTCGGGATCGTTGGACTCCCAGGCGCGCCGGTAGTTGTGCACCCAGGCGGTGACAGCGTCGAGGCTGCTCATCGTCTCCCCTTCCGCGCGGACCGCGCCCGTCAGCGTACCCACGGGGTGTCGTCAGTAGGTGGCGATCTCGACCAGGTTGGCGTCGGGGTCGCGGACGTAGACGCTGCGGATCCGCCCTTGCGCCCCGGTGCGGGTGACCGGCCCCTCGATGATCGGCACCCGGTGCTCGGCCAGCGCGGCCACCACCTCGTCGAGCGGGGTGCGGGTGATCAGGCAGACGTCCACGCTGCCCGGGGTCGGGCTCGCCGCCCGGGGCTCGAACTCGTGCCCGGCCTCGTGCAGGTTGAACTTCTGCGTGCCGAAGTGCAGCGCCCAGCGCACCGGATCGGCGCCGAAGGGCTCGGCCCGCAGACCGAGCACGCCGGCGTAGAAGGCAACCGTCCGCTCGATCGACGCCACGGTCAGGACCAGGTGGTCGAGGCCGGTGATCTCCACCGGGCTCATGCGTAGACCGCCTGCCGGAAGTCGGTGAGCGCGCCGCTCCACAGGAAGTCGCTGACCTGGGTCATCGCGATGGCGGTGAGGTCCTGGTGCGGGTCGTTGAACCAGGTCGTGCCGGAACCGCCGGACCAGCCGTACTGCCCGGCGTGGGTGACCGGGGGCGACGGCGTCAGGGTCACGCCCATGCCGAAGCCCCAGCCGCTGCCGTCGAGCAGCACCCCGCCGGTGGCGATCTGTTCCGGGGTCAGCCGGTTGGTGGTCATCAGCTCGACGGACTGCTCCGACAGCAGGCGGGTGCCGCCGTGCACGCCGCGGCGCAGCAGCATGCGCACGAACGTGTGGAACTCGTCGACCGTGGACACCAGCCCGCCCGCGCCGGACGGGAACACCGGCGGCCGGCTCCACACCTCGGGCGGCGAGGCCGTCTGCTCGGTCAGCTCACCCGACGCGGGATCGGTCTGGTAGCACGCCGGCAGTTGGGCGGCGCGCTCGGCCGGCAGCCGGAAACCCGTCTCGGCCATGCCCAGCGGGGCGAACAGCCGCTCGCGCATCAGCTCGCCCAGCGGCTGCCGGGCCGCCCGGGCGAGCAGCACGCCCAGGATCAGCGAGCCGACGTTGTACTGCCAGCGCTCGCCGGGCTGATACATCAGCGGCAGCGTGGCGAAATGGCGGATCCACTCGTCGGGGTCGTGCGGCGTGCGCGGGTCGGGCGCGCCCAGCACGAGCCGGAGCCGCGCCGCCGCCTCGACGACCGGGAACGGCGGGTCGAACGTCGGCTCGATGAGCGTGCCGAAACCGTTGCGGAAGGTCAGCAGATCCTCCACCGTGACCGGCCGGCGCGCCGGGACGGTCTCGTCCAGCGGGCCGTCGACGCGGGCCAGCACCCGCTGGCCGGCCAGCTCGGGCAGCAGCCGGTGGACCGGCTCCTCGAGGTCGATGATGTCGTCCTCGACCAGGATCATCGTGACCGCCGCGAGCACCGGCTTGGTCAGCGAGGCGATCCGGAAGATGGTGTCGCGGCGCATCGGCACACCGCCGCGGAACGCGGTGTCGCCGATCGCCTCGACCCGGACGTCGTCACCGCGCGCGACGAGCGTGACGATGCCGGGGAACTCGCCCCGCCCGACGCGCGCCGCCATCGCCTCTCGCACCTTGGAGGTCTGCATGACCACCACCCTGCCACCCGGGACCGACAAAAATCAGAACCCGGCGAGCACCGTCTTGCCGATCGCCGAGCCGCGCTCGACGATGCCGTGGGCCCGGCGCAGGTTCTCGGCGTTGATGCCGTCGATCCGCTCGGTCAGCGTGGTGTGCAGCACACCCTTGTCGACCAGCGCGGCGGCCTCACGCAGGATGTCGTGCTGCGCGGCGCTGGCCGGGTCGTACAGCGCGCGGGTGAACATCAGCTCCCAGTGCCACGCGATGCTCTTCGCCTTCAGCGGCCGCAGGTCCAGGCCGTCCGGCTCGTCGATCGCCACCACCGCGCCGTACGGGCGCAGCAGCCGGGCGAACGTGTCGACCATTCCCGCCGAGTGCGGGGAGAAGACGTAGTCGACGCCGTCCGGCAGGGCCGCGGTCAGGTCGCCGTGGTGGTCGACCACCCGGTGCGCGCCGCGGTCGAGGACGTACTGCTGCGACTCGGGGCGCGACGCGGTGCCGACGACCTCCAGCCCGGTGAGCCGGCGGGCCAGCTGGACCAGGATGGAGCCGACGCCGCCGGCCGCGCCGAGCACGAGCAGGGTGCCGGTGCTGGCGGCGGTGAGCCGGAGCCGGTCGAAGAGGGCCTCCCAGGCGGTGAGCGTGGTCAGCGGCAGGGCGGCGGCCTGCGCGAAGTCCAGCGTCGCCGGCTTGGGACCGGTGATCCGCTCGTCGACCAGGTGGAACTGGGCGTCGGTGCCGGAACGCGCGATCGAGCCCGCGTACCAGACCTCGTCGCCGGGCCGGAAGAGCGTGACGGCGTCGCCCACCGCGACCACGACGCCGGCCGCGTCGTACCCGAGGATCTTGGGCGTGCCGCCCGGGTCGGTGCCCGCCCGGACCTTGGTGTCGACCGGATTGACCGAGACGGCCTCGACCCGGACCAGCAGGTCGTGGGGGCCCGGGACGGGCACCGGCAGCTCGAGGTCGAGCAGGCTCGACGGGTCGGAGATCGGAAGATTGCGGCGGTAGCCCACCGCATGCATGAGTTCAGCCATGTCAGTGACGCTATGCCAGAGACCCTAGTTACCGTCAACGGACACTGGTATCCGATGGGAACTATGATGGGCCGATGGTGACCACCTCCTGCGGCAAGCCGCACGACGTCTACGCGGCCGCGTGCCCGTGCCGCGACATGCTGGACCTGCTGGCCAACAAGTGGAGCGCGCTGGCCCTGGGCGCGCTCGAGGACGGCCCACGCCGCTTCGGGGCCATCCGCACGCGGCTGGAGGGGGTGAGCCCGAAGGTGCTCACCGCCACCCTGCGCCGGCTGGAGGAGCACGGTCTGGTCGACCGCACGGTCTACCCGGCGGTGCCGCTGCACGTCGAATACTCGCTGACCGAGCTGGGCCGGGACGCCTGCGAGCCGCTGGCGCTGCTGCGCCACTGGGTGGTCGACAACATCGACCGGTTCCCCGGCCCGGCGGTTCTGTCGGACCCGGCCGCTAGCGTCCGGGCGTGACCAACCAATGGCGGCACCTGCCCGCTCCCGCCCGGCCGATCGCCGCGGCCACCGACGCCGCGGTCACGGCCGCGCGTGAGCACGACGCCGAGGCGCTGACCTCGGCGGTGGACGAGCTGGCCGGTCAGGATCAGGCCCAGGCGGGCCTGATCCTGGGCACGACGGTACGGCTGCTGCTCGAGCTGACCCATCCCGACGGCCTCGACGGCGACGACATCCGCGGGGTGCTGGAGCAGAGCGTCCGGGCGGCGGCCGCGTGGCAGCCGGAGGTGGATCCGCACGTGGTGCTGGTGCTGCTCGCGGGCGCGCTCGGCGTGCACGACGACGAGGAGCCGGCGGTGCGCCCGGACGCCCTGGCCCGGCACTCGGCGCTGCTGATCGCGCACCTGCTGGGCCCGCGGGAGCTGCCGGAGCTGCTGGCGCTGGCGCTCGGCGAGATCGAGCGGGCCCAGCTGAACGACTGACCGGCGGCGGCCGGCGCGGCCCGGTCACCGGGATCTTCCCCCTGGCGCGGGCGGCGGTCGTCGTGCCGATGATCGTGCGGCCCGACGCCACGACGGACGGCCCGGCTGCGCCGCGGTCGCGGCCCGGACCGGCGTGGAGATGTATCGATGAGCGCCACGGGTCGTTGAACCTTCCGGCGGCGGTACCTCGCCGACGCCGGAAGTCCGCTCGACAGGAGCCCGCCATGGCCAAGCAACGACCGGTCCCGCCCGGAGGCAGGAAGCCGGCGAACGCCCGGGAACGACAGGCCACCCCGGTACGTCCCCAGACCGCGCCCGCGCCGCCGGGCCCCCGTCGGCCGACGGCCGGGGACCCGACGGACCCTCGCCCCATCGCGGCCCCCTTCATGCAGCCCGGGGCGGCCGGCTACGAGGCGGCTCCCCCGCCCCACGCGCCGGTCACTGCGGCTCACGGGATGGCGACGGTTCCCGGCCGACAGCCGGAACCGGCCCATGACAACCCGGGCGCGCAGCCCGCCCGGGCCGCGCAGCCCTCCGTAGCCGCGCAGCCCTCCGTAGCCGCGCAGCCCTCCGTCGCCGCGCAGCCCTCCGTCGCCGCGCAACGGGACACCGCCGAGCAGCCCGAGGTTCCCGAGCAGCCCGGTGCCGTCGAGCCCGGTACCGTCGAGATATTCGCTGACGCCGGGCCGGACGCCGTCGAGGTGGACGCCGCGGAGCCCACCGCCGAGCTCACCGCGGAGCTGCCCGCCGAGCGGGACATCCCCAGCGCGGTCGGCCCGCCCCACGACCAGCCGTTCGTCCGGACCTCCGGCCGTCCGATGCCCGGCCCGCGCCGCCTGCCGTCCCCGGAGGACACGGCCGGCCCCGGCGGCCGCCGGCCGGAGACCGCCGGTGTCGCCAAGGTGCCGGTCCGCCCGCTGCTGCCCGGGCTGCAACTGCACCCCACCGTGCACGTCGACGACATGGCCGCCGCTGTCGCCTTCTACGAGAAGCTCGGCGGGGAGATCAACCACGGCGACCGGCACGGCGACTGGGTGCTGATGCAGGTCGGCACCGCCCAGATCGGCCTGGTCACCCGCCCGCCGGACGCCTCGCGCGGGGAGAGCACCGTCGAGCTCAACTTCACCGCCACGATGCCCCTGGAACGCCTCGAGCGGATGCTGCGCGAGCGGGGCGTCACCGTGGTCGGGATGGCCGCGGACCGGGACCTCGGGGTGCGGCTGCACGTAGAGACCCCGGAGGGCATGCCGATCAAGATTCATCAGGTGGAGCCGGAGCTCCTGGTCTGACGCGCGGCCGGGCTCAGCGAACCGCCGGAGCCGGCCCGCCGGACGGGGCTCCGGCGTCCGCCTGGGACAGAGCCCACCCGCAGATCGCCGCCAGCGGCTGCTCCAGCGTGCGGCCCAGCGGCGTGAGGGCGTACTCCACGTGCTGCGGCGGTTCCTGTTTCAGGACCCGCCGCTGCACCAGGCCGTCCGCCGCCATGGCGCGCAGCGTCTCGGTGAGCACCTTCTGCGTGAGCCCCGGCAGCCGCCGGCGCAGCTCGGCCGGGCGTTGCGGCCCGGCCAGCAGCGCGTAGATCAACAGGACCCGCCACTTCGCCGCCAGCCGCTCGAGGGCCTGCCGGGTCGCGCAACTCTCCTGCAGCACGTCCGGGATCACCAGCGTCATCGTCCGCACCCCCGAGCCGGATGGGCACCGCGAGGTGCCTTCTGGGCAACCACCCGCGCAGAGCCTAGCGTCGGGGCGTGGACGACATCCGTACCGAAGAAGTGACCTTCACCGCCGACGGCCTCACGCTGCGCGGCACCCTGCGCGTGCCGGCCGGCGCGGACGGCAGCGCGGTGGCGCTGACCGGGCCCTTCACCGGCGTCCGGGAGCAGGTCACCGGCCTCTACGCCGACCGGCTGGCCCGCGCGGGGCTGATCACGCTGGCCTTCGACCACCGCGGTTTCGGCGCCAGCGAGGGCCGGCGCGGCCACGAGGACACCCAGGGGAAGCTGGCCGACCTGCGGTCGGCGGTGACGCTGCTGCGCGACCGCTCCGAAGTGGATCCGGACCGGGTCGGCCTGGTCGGCATCTGCCTGGGCGGCGGGTACGCGGTCACCGCCGCCGCCACCGATCCCCGGGTCCGCGCGGTCGCCGGGATCGCCGGCGCCTACAACAGCCCGGCCTTCTTCGCCGGCGACCCGGCCGGCTACCGCGCCGCCCTGCGCGGCTTCATCGACTCCTACGACGACCACCTGCCGGCCGTGGCGCCGGACGGCGGCGCGGCCGCGATGGCCGGCGACGAGCCCTTCGCCTACTACGGCACCGCCCGGTCCGCCGCCGCCACCTGGGAGAACAGGGTGACCCGGGGTTCGCTGCACGCGCTGCTGACCTTCGACGCACTCGGCCGGGCCGCCCTGCTCGCCGAGACGCCGCTGCTGATCGTGCACGGTCGCCGCGACGACTACTGCAGCCCCGAGCTGGCCACCCGGATGTACGACCGGACCCCGGGCGACAAGGAGATCGTCTGGCTGGACGCCGGCGAGCACATCGACCTGTACGACCAGGAGCCCTACGTCAGCCAGGCGGTGGCGGCGACGGCCGGCTTCCTGCGCCGAACGCTGCGCGGTGCCGGCGTGACGGCACGGCCAGCCGCAGGATGAGCAGCCCGGCCAGCGCCCCGGCGGTGTTGGCGATCAGGTCGTTGACGTCGACGGTGCGGCGGCTGCCCAGCGTGATCCCCAGCACGAACTGGGTCGCCTCGATGGCCAGGCTCGCCGTGACGGCCACCCCCGCGAGCCGCCGGTACGCGTCCAGCCCCGGCCGCAGCAGCGGGAGCAGCACCCCCAGCGGCACGAACATGATCACGTTGAGCACGAAGCTGGGCGCGTCGACCTCGCCCGGGATCCAGCGCAGCACCGTCCACCACGGCTCGCCGGTCCAGTAGCCCGGCGGCCGTACCCGGATCGGGAAGATCGTGACGGCGACGACGCCGAGGGCGTACAGGACCAGGATCGTGACCGTGAGCCGTCGCACCATGATCTGTCAACGGTAGGCGACCGGCGGCGCTCAGGCCCCACGCGGCGCGTACATGATCACTGCCACCCCGGCCAGGCACAGCAGCGCGCCGGTCACGTCCCAGCGGTCCGGCCGGAAACCGTCGACCAGCATTCCCCAGGCGAGTGACCCGGCGACGAAGACGCCGCCGTACGCGGCGAGGATCCGGCCGAAGTCGGCGTCGGGCTGCAGGGTGGCGACGAAGCCGTACGCGCCCAGAGCGAGCACGCCGGCGCCGGCGAACCACAGGCCGCGGTGCTCGCGCACCCCCTGCCACACCAGCCACGCCCCGCCGATCTCCGCGAGCGCGGCGAGCAGGAACAGGGCGACGGAACGCAGCACGGACATGTGCTGCATTCCAGCAGAGCGGCGGGATCAGCTGGGGCGCAGGCCCACCGAGGTGCGCGGCGACGGCGGCTCGGCGCAGCCGAGCAGGCCGACCAGGCCGGAGATCCAGAGCTGCCGGTAGACCGTCGGGCTCGGGTGGCTCACCACGAGCTTGACGCCGCTGGCGGCGGCGGTGTGGAAGCAGGCCACCAGGATGCCGATGCCGATGCTGTCGATCAGCATCACCCGTTGGAGGTCGAGATCGATCTTCCCGGGCGTGGAGGTGGTGAGCACGTCGTTGACCGCGTCGCGCATCACGTGCGCGTTGTCGAGGTCGATCTCGCCGCTGGGCGCGATCTCGACGGTGCCGTCGGCCAACTGGCGAGTGGTGATCGGCAGATACACAGCTGCCCTCTTCCTGGGCGTCGTGCGGGCGACGCCACCTCCGCGCGGGGGTCTCTGCGCTGACCAGCTGCGCAGCTCGGCGCCTCACCCGGGCGCCGACCGGTTACCGCGTCCAACAACAGTCCGCTGGTCTGCAAGTTACGCCAGGTAGGCGCGGAACGCCAGAGTAGTTCATCCGGCTGGAATGTGCGGGATCGGTCACGCAACGGCGCGCGCGTCGGCAACCACCTGGCAGCAGTGATCCAACTCGGACCCGAGGTCATCAGTTGACCACCATCCGGCCGCTCGTGACGCGCGCCGCACCCGATCCGGGCGCGGCCCTACTCGCCGGGGTCGTGGCGGGGGCGGTGGCGCGGCAGCTGCTCTATCCGGGGCGCGCCGGCGCCCTGACCGAGCAGGTCCCCGCGCGGCGGCACCCAGTCCCGCCAGGGCCCGAGACGCGGCGGCACCGCGGTGGCCGCCCCGTCGCCGGAGCCCTGCAGGGCGCGGAGATACTCCAGCACCCGGGCCGCGGAGATGCTGCCCTCCAGAGCCATGTGCAGCAGCGTGCGGGTGTCGTCGTCGGACAGGGGCTCCCGGCCGCGCAGCAACGCGACGAGCCCCGCCAGCATCTGGACGACCTCGCTCGCGTCCCGCTCGGCGTCCGGCAGGCTGCTCACCTCTGAACATCCCAGCGATCGATCATCTGTCACGTTCCCCTCGCGCCACGTGCCGCGAGTCGCCGCCGGCGGCCCACGCACCGAGCGGTCCCCGCCGGAACACTCATACACGTGCCAACGCAGAAATGTATTCGGCTCGCTACACACCGTCCATCCGATGCGCGCGGCGGTTGTCCGAATCACGCTCGCTTGGAGGCGGAAGGGCATGATCGTCCCTTTTATGAGGGCAGGACGGCCCTGGATGAGGCGGCGCGCCCCGGGGTAGGACAGGATCGATGGACGCAGGTACCCACCATGGAGGAGCCATGACCGACGAGAACCGCCCGCCGCTGGAGGAGAGCCCGGAGGTGGCGGACGCCATCGAGGACGACGTGGCCGTGAGCGCCTTCGTCACCGGCGGCGGGCCGGACGCCGAGAACCCGGTGTTCCTGTCGCCGGGCGAGCAGCCGAGGCTGCGCACCGGGGCGGAACAGCCGTGGGAGCCGGTCGATTTGGCCGTGGCCAAGGGCTGGGACCCGACGCCGGAGAACATCGAGCGGGCCCGCCGGGAGCTGGAGCGCGACGGCGCCGCGGCCATCGAGCGCACCGTCCCCTGACCCGGCGGCCCGCGCGGCGCGGCGCCGGCTCATTCCACCGTCGCGGTGACGGTGTGCCAGCCGGTCGCGCCGTCCGGGAACGGGGTGGCCCGCTGCTCGACCTGCACGGCGCCGGTGCCGTCGGTCGCCCGCACCGAGAGGGTGTGCAGGCCGGCGGTGGCGGCCCAGTCGTAGCGCCACTGCACCCAGGTGTCCGTGGACGGGGCCGGCAGCAGCTCGGCCTTGGCCCAGGCCCGGTCGTCCACGCGTACCTCGACCGAGGTGATGCCGCGGCCCTGCGCCCAGGCGACCCCGGCCACGGTGAGCCGGCCCGCCGCCAGCTTGGCGAACGGCGCCGGGCGGTCGATGCGCGACGCCGTCTTGACCGGGCCGCGGGCGCCCCAGCCCCGGCGCACCCAGTACGCGTCGAAGTCGGCGAAGGTGGTCAGCTCGATCTCCGTCAGCCACTTGCAGGCGCCGGCGTAGCCGTACAGGCCGGGGGTCAGCATCCGGACCGGGAAGCCGTGCACCAGCGGCAACGGCTCGCCGTTCATCCCGACGCAGAGCATCGCGTCGCGGCCGTCGAGCACCGTCGCCACCGGCGTCCCGATGGTCATGCCCTCGACCGAGCGGGCCACCAGCTGGTCGGCGCCGGGGTCGACGCCGAGCTCCCGCAGCAGCGGGGCGAGCGGCACCCCGAGCCAGCGGGCCGTGCCGATGTACGGCCCACCCACCTCGTTGGACACGCAGTTGAGGGTGACGTCCCGCTCGATCAGCGGCCGGCGCAGCAGGTCGTCGAAGGAGAGTTCGACCTCCCGCCCGACCATGCCGTGGATCCGCAGCCGCCAGGCGCCGAGGTCGACGCTCGGCACGGTCAGCGCGGTGTCCACGCGGTAGAAATCGGCGTTGGGGGTCACGAAGCCGGGCGCGGTGCCGGCGGGCAGCGGCTTGGCCGGGTCGGCGGCCGCGGGCAGCGCGACCGCGTCGCGTGATCTGGTCGCCGCGCCGCCGCGCACCCGCTTGACCGCCTCGGCGGCGCCACCGGCGACGACGGCGCCCCCGGCCACCAGGGCCGCGGTGCGCAGGAAGGCGCGCCGGTCGAAGGCTGTGGCGGTGGGCCGGTAGGAGCGGCGGAGCAGGAACAACAGGGTGCCGCCGGCGATCGCGGCGCCCACGATGGACGGTACGACGTCGTAGGCGACGGCGGCCGGCCGCAGGGCCGCGGCGGCCGCACCGGCCAGGCCGAAGAGGGCGGCGCCGGCGACGGCGACCCAGCGACGCCGGACGCTGAGGATGCCGACGACGGCGGTGAACACGACCAGCGCCAGGCCGATCGTGGCGAGCAGGACGGGCTTGTCGTTCGTGCCCAGGGTCCGTACCGCGAACTCCTTGAGCGGGGCCGGCGCCGCGTCGATCACCGCGCCCCCGACGGCGATCAGGGGCCCGGCCTGGGGCCGGGTCGCGGCCGCGAGCACCTCCGCGAGGGCGACCCCGAAGGCGGCCGAGAGCACACCGATGAGGGCGGGCGGGACGATTCGACGCATGACGGCTCTCCTTCTCCCTGCCCGGGCGCCGGCCGTGGGCATCGCCACGGCCGGCGCATTCCCGCTGGTGATCAGCTCTTCGGCATGAGCACCGAGTCGATGATGTACACCGTGGCGTTGGCGGTCTGGACGTTGCCGCAGATGACCGAGGCCTCGTTGACCTTGAAGTCGCTGCCGCTGCCCTCGACCGTGACCTCGTCACCCTGGATGGTCTTGTGGGTGCCGGCCAGCTCCGCCGGGGTGAGCTTCCCCTCGACCACGTGGTAGGTCAGGATGCTGGTCAGGGTCTTCTTGTCGGCCAGCACGGCCTTGAGGTCGGCCGCCGGGATCTTGGCGAACGCGTCGTTGGTCGGCGCGAACACGGTCAGCGCGGGCGCGGTGTTCAGCGTGTCGACCAGGCCGGCCTGCTTGACCGCGGTGACCAGCGTGGACAGCAGCGGGTTGCCGGAGGCGGCGGTCGCGACGGGCTGCTTGCTCATGGCGTCGAAGCTGCCCGGGTCGGCCGAGTCGGTCGGCACGGCGGCACAGCCGGCGCCGAAGTTGGCCATCGCGTCGGTGGCGGCCATGGATGGCGCGGCCGAGGTCGTGGTGGCGGCCGGGGCGGCGGTGCCGGCGTCGGAGTCGGTGTCGTCGCCGCCGCACGCCGCCAGGGAGGCGGAGAAGATGAGAGCGGCGGCGACTGCGGTGAGCTTGGTGGCGCGCATGGTGAAAACCCCTTCGGATGTGGATGTCACTGCGAATTCAGAACGAACTGCTCGAATGGATGCGCGCGATGGCGCTTGTCACTGGGCCGGGCCGGATCGGCGGCGGCCGACAGCGCTGGAGCGGCTTACGCCCCTTTTTTTTATCTCTGCATGGGATTCGGAGCGGTATGCCCCACGGATGGGTCTAGATGAGCGGAACCTTCGCCACGATCTGATCGGGCGTGGGCTGGGCCGAGCCGGCGGCGGGCTCCACCGACACGGCGAAGACGTCGTTGCCGGGCACGCCGTTGACGATCTGCGCCGCCGAGGCCTCCCCGGCCGGCAGCAGACCGGCGCTGACCGGAGCGGCGCCGTCGCGGATCGTCCACAGCTGGAAGGCCCGGTCGGCGGCGGGCGCCCGCTCGGCGCGCAGCGACACCACGCTGGCCGCCTGCAGGGCGGACGACGCCACGGTGACCCGGCCCCCGCCGGTCATCGGCGCGGTCCGGACCACCAGGTCGGGAGCGGCCAGGATGGCCTGGGTACGGGCCTCGCGCAGCTGGGCGGCGGCGACAGCGGTGTTCTTCTCGCGTACCCGCTGCTCCTGCACCGCCCACGTGGCCGCACCCGCCCCGGCGGCCAGGACGCCCGCCGCGGCCGCGCCCGCCGTGAACCGGCGCCAGCGCGACACCGCCGCCCGGGCATCCGGCCCCGGCCGGGCCGACTCGGCCGGCGGCAGCTGCCGGGTCCGGCCGATCGCGGCCAGCACGTCCGTGCGCAGCTTCGGCGGCGGCACCGACCAGGTGCTGTCGGCGAGCCGCGACGCGGTCTCGCGCAGCTCGTCGACCTCCACCCGGCACCCCTCGCACGCCACGATGTGACGTTCGAAGGCGGCCCGCTCGAGGTCGTCCACCGCGTCCAGCGCGTACGCGCCGACCAGGGCGTGAATATCCGTCGTGGTCATGCCGGCACCTCCACACCCAGGCAGTCGCGCAGGCGGATCAGGCCGTCGCGCATCCGGGTCTTGACCGTGGGCAGGGGGGTCTTAAGCAGCTCGGCCACCTCGCGGTACGAGTGGCCCTGGTAGTACGCCAGCGTCACCGCCTGGCGCTGGAGCTCGGTGAGGTCGTCGAGGCAGTGCCGCACCTGCTGACGCTCCAGCCGGCCGGCCACCTCGTCGACGACCTCGTCGTACGGGGTCTCCACCGAGGCGATGCCGACCTTCATGGTGCGATCGGCGGCCGCCTGCTCGGCGCGGACCCGGTCCACCGCGCGGCGGTGGGCGATGGTGAAGATCCAGGAGGTCGCGCTGCCGCGGGCGGCGTCGAAGCGGGCCGCGCTGCGCCACACCTCCACCAGCACCTCCTGGGCCACCTCCTCGGCCTGGGCCGGGTCGCGCAGCACCCGCCGGATCAGGCCGTAGACGCGGGGCGCGACCAGGTCGTAGAGGCGGGCGAACGCCGGCTCCTCGCCGCGCGCCACCGCCCGTACCAGCTCGCCCATGTCGGTGACCGGCCCGGCCACCGGGTCGGGCACGGCCGACAGATGGTCGGGCCGGCGGGCCGCGCCGCGCTCAGTCATGGGGTCAGCCTCTCCATCGCTCATGCCGTGTCAACTCTCATTCGGCACGGACGGCTACGCGGATGGGTCACGGCGGCCGGTCAGCGGGGAGCTACCACGCCTGCGGTAGTTCTCCGGCGGACGACTGCATCCGCCGTAGCGGCATCACGCGCCCGCGGCAGCGCGAAATGCCACGCCGGGACGATGACCGGCCGGGGCGCCGCGACCAGGCTCGGAGTCGACAGCCGACCCCCGAGGACGAGGAAGATCCCATGCGCATCGACGACCTGTACGCCGCGTCCACCGTCGCCGCGAGCACCGTGACCGCCGACCGCGTCATCGCGAGCGCCGCCGCCCTGGTGGCCCTGGCCGCGACGATCGCCGGCGGCCGGGCCCTGTCCCGCCCCGCCGGCCGCGGCAGCCTCGTCGCCCTGGTGGCCGGGGTGACCGGCATCGTCGTGGGCGGCTGGGTGATCGCCACCGCCGACGGCGGCCCGGGCACCGGCAACGGCATCGTCGGCGGCTACGCGGCGGTGGCCCTCGGGCTCATCGGCGCGGCGCTCGGCGGCCTGGCCCGGACCCGCCGCTTGCCTAGAGCGTGACCGTACGGCCGGTGCTGATCGACTCGCCGGCCGCCGCCAGGATCGCCACGACCTCCGCGCCGAAGGTCAGGTCCAGCGCGGGAGCCGGGCCGCCGTTCGACGCGGTGAGCAGCGCGTCGACCGCGCGCCCGAAGGCCTCCACCGGCAGCCACGGCACCGCCGGCACGGTGGCCACCCCGGACTCGCCGAAGAACGCCGCGTCCTCGCGTTCCAACGCCGCCGGCGCGTCGACCGACAACGTCAGCGTGCTGACCGCGCCGCCGGTGTGCCGCAGCAGCACGTGGGTCATGTCGCGGTCGCCGGCCAGCGCGGTCACCTGCTCGACCCGGCCCAGCACGGGCAGGATCAACGCGACCGCGTGCGGGCCCACGTCCCACAGGCCGCCGCTCTCCTTGCGCCAGGCCGACGCCCCGAACGGGTTGCCGGGCTGGAAGATCGAACCCAGGTGGTCGATCCGCGCCTCCAGCCAGCCACCGGCCTCGCGCACCTCGTCGATGAACTGCTGGATCTGCGGCATGAAGCGGCGGGTGAAGAACACCACACCGGCGACCTCGCGCTCGGCGGCCGCGGCGACGATCCCGGCGGCGGCCTCGGTGGTGAAGGCGATCGGCTTGTCCAGCAACAGGTGCTTGCCGGCCCGGGCGGCGCGCAGGGCGATGTCCGCCTGCACGTCCGGGGGCAGGGCGACCGCGATGGCGTCCACGTCGGCGATCAGGGCGTCGATCTCCGCGTACGGCTGCGCGCCGTGCTCGGCGGCCAACGCCGCCGCCTTCGCCGGGTCCCGGCCCCAGACGCCCACCAGCTCCACGTCCGGGTGCGCCGCCAGGGCCGGGGCGTGCGCCTGGTGCGCCCACGGTCCCGTACCGAAAAGTCCGAACCGCATCGCCGTGCCGCCTTCCCTGAAGATCACACCCGGCCGAAAGCTAACACGCGGAGGCTGATCAGTACGCTGGGCCGGTGATGAACGGCCCGCTGTCGACCGCGACGATCGTCGTCGCCCTGCTGCTGGGGATCTGGTACCTGATCCGCTGCGCCCTCGACCGCGCCCCCAGCAACGCCGACCTGTGGGCCATGCTCGGCCTCAGCGCGCTGGTCGCGGTGCTGGTGCTGGTGGCGGTGATCGGGCTGATCGGCGGCGACCGGCCCGGCGAGTGGACCACCTTCGTCGGCTACCTGATCACCACCATCGCGTTCGCCCCGGTCGGCTTCTACCTGGCCCGGCTGGAGCCGACCCGCTGGGGCACCCTCATCCTCGGCGTCGCCTGCCTGGTGCTGCCGGTTCTCGTGCTGCGCCTGCAGCAGATCGCGGAGGCCACCGGTGGCTGAGCCGACACCCGCACCGACCCGGCCGCGCGACGCGGCCATCGGCACCGGCGCCGGGCGGGTGCTGCTGCTGGTGTACGGCATCTTCGCCGTCTCGGCCAGCGCCCGGGCCGGCGTGCAGATCGCCACCAAGTTCTCCGAGGCGCCGCTGGCGTTCCTGCTGTCGGCCTTCGCCGCCCTGGTCTACATCGCCGCCACCGCGGGCCTGGCCATCGGCGGCGTCCGGGGCCGGCTGATCGCGCTGACCAGCTGCTCGATCGAGCTGGTCGGGGTGCTGGTCGTGGGCACGCTGAGCGTGTTCGACCAGG
This sequence comes from Actinoplanes nipponensis, assembly GCF_016862275.1. Classification (GTDB taxonomy): domain Bacteria; phylum Actinomycetota; class Actinomycetes; order Mycobacteriales; family Micromonosporaceae; genus Actinoplanes; species Actinoplanes nipponensis. The sequence goes on from NZ_BOMQ01000084.1 coordinate 57,912, forward strand.
AGGCCTTCCCGGACGCCACCGTCTGGTCGGGGTACGGCAGCGGGTACGGCTACGTGCCGCTGGTGCTGCCGGTCATCGGCCTCTGGTGGTTGTGGCGCAACCGGCCCCGCGCCTGAGCCTCAGGAGGCCGCCCCGACGGAGTGCGGAAGGAAGTTGCAGTTGTCGCGGGTGACGAGCCCGTCGACGCCCAGCCCCTCGCGGATGCCCATGCCGGCCGGCTCGCCGTCGATCAGCCAGGCGCCGATCACCGGGTGCACGGTGCCCTCGAGCCCGTCGAACGACGGCAGCTCCAGCAGCTCCTGCACCACGTAGCGGCCGTCGGCGCCGTACTCGGACGGGTTCTCCACCAGGGTGACGCCGTCCTTGACCAGCTTGACCGAGCCGCCCTCGCGGCCCCAGACCGGCTTCTTGGCGTACGAGGTCAGGCCGGCCGCCTTCGACGACTCCGCGAAGTACGCCGGCAGCAGGTACTTGCCGCGCTCCGGGTCGTCGCCGAACAGCTTCCACAGCACCGGCAGCAGCGCCTTGTTGCCCAGCAGCGCCGCCTTGTAGGGCGGTTCCATCCACACCGTGCCCCGCTTGGCCGGGTCGGCCATGTTGCGGAAGAACGCTTTGCCGCCCTCCTCGGTCCAGAACCACTCCCAGGGGTACAGCATGAAGATCAGGTCGATCGGCTGCGCCTTGTGCTCCTGGCCCGGCCCGGGCACGAACAGCACCCGGTCGCCGGCCACGTCCCAGCCGATCTGGCTCATCGCGATGAGCTCGACCGGGTAGCCGGCCTCCTCGGCGGTGGCCATCAGGTAGGCGACGTTCATCCGGTCCTCGCCGGACGTCTCGCTGGTCTCGTACGCGAAGTAGATCTTCGGTTTCTCCGGCAGCCACGGCCGGGCCTCGCGCAGCTTGCCGATGTTGCGCCGCCAGGCGCCGGGGTTGGCCGGTTCGCCGTCGGCCGCCTCCCAGCCGACCAGCCGGTCGTGGATGGAGTTCCACTGCCGCCAGGGGTGCTGGGTCACGCCGGTCTGGTCCACCCAGTGCCACTGGATGACGGCGGCCTCGACCAGCGACGTCGGGGTCTGCGCGTTGTACTCCAGCAGGCGGGGGACGCTGCCGGCGCCGTTGTACCAGAGGTCGAAGCGGCCGTAGATGCTCGGCGAGTAGTCCGGGGTCTGCATCGGCAGCCGGCCGTCGGGGTCCTTGTCCTGGTGCGTCCAGGTCTCGGCGTCCCCGTCGAACCAGGTGCGGATGATCTGCTCGTGGGCGTACTCGGGGATGCCGATCTTGGCCAGGAAGCAGGTCTCCGGGCTACAGACCGAGGCGAAGTAGCCGTCCCGGCGGCCCTGCGGGGTGTTCCGCGGGCACTGCCGGACCATCCAGTCGCCGGCCTCCAGGCACATGCTGTTGAGCAGCTCGGTCGCCGTCTCCAGCTCCTCGATCTCGGCCGGGCTGAAGTCGTAGTACGGCCCCTCCTGCCAGTACGACATCATCGTGCCGTCCGGCAGCTCGGTGTCGTTGTAGGTCAGGCCGAGGCTGTAGTTGGTGAGCCGCCAGCCGTCGCGGACCGGTCCGTAGGGAATGCGCCGCAAGACTCAGCCGCCCGACCGGCCGGACTTGCCGGACGTGCCGCTGCCGCCCTTGCCGACGACGCTGGTCTTGACCGTGCCGTTGCTGATCCGGCCGGACGAGGGCAGCCCGAACGAGGAGCGCGCAGCCCGGTCGTTGTAGGCGAACTTGCTGCCGCCCGCGGGCAGCCGGTAGCCCACCGGGTAGCCGGAGCGGTAGCCGGACGAGTGCCAGATGAAGAAGCCGCCGCCACCGCCACCGCCGTCATCGTCGTCGCAGTAGTCCTCGTCGACCACGACGCCGTTGGCGTCGGCACAGTAGAAGCCCTCGTCCTGATAGTCGTTGTCGTTGTCGCACGCGGCTGCCCCGCCCGCGGCCAGCAGCAGGAACGTGCTGGTCAGCGACACGCTACGAGAGCTCATCCGTCGATTCACTGTCGGCTTCTCCACCTTTCGGCCCGTCCGGCCCGCTGCTTCATGTGTAGCGCGCCCCGGCAAGCCGTGACGGCTAGTCGCGCGGACCGCCGGCCACGTAGATCACCTGGCCGGAGACGAACCCCGCTCCTTCACTGACCAGGAAGGATACGGTGTTCGCCACGTCTTCGGGACGGCCCGCCCGGCCGACCGGGATCTGGCTGATCGCCGCCTTCTGGAAGTCCGCGAAGTCGACGCCGACCCGGGCCGCGGTGGCGGCGGTCATATCGGTCACGATGAAGCCCGGGGCCACGGCGTTCGCGGTGATGCCGAAGCGGCCCAGCTCGATGGCGAGGGTCTTGGTGAAGCCCTGCAGGCCGGCCTTGGCGGCGGCGTAGTTGGCCTGGCCCCGGTTGCCCAGCGCCGAGGTGCTGGACAGGCTCACGATGCGGCCCCACTGGGCGTCGACCATGTGCTTCTGCACGGCCCGGCTGAACAGGAACGCGCCGCGCAGGTGGACCGCCATCACGGTCTCCCAGTCGTCGTCGCTCATCTTGAACAGCAGGTTGTCGCGCAGCACGCCGGCGTTGTTGACCAGCACCGTGGGCGCGCCCAACTCGGCGGTGACCCGCTCGACGGCCGCCGCGACCTGGACCGCGTCGGAGACGTCGGCGCCGACGGCCAGGGCGGTGCCGCCGGCGTCGTGGATCGCGGTCACCGTGTTCGCGCAGGCGCCCTCGTCCAGGTCGACGACCGCCACGGACATCCCGTCGGCGGCGAGCTTGCGCGCGGTCGCCTCGCCGATGCCGCGTGCGGCCCCGGTCACGATCGCTACCCGACTCGGCTGGGTCATTGCTGGCCTCCCGCTTGATCTGTTACGCAGTCGGCCGACTCTAACCCAGGGGTTACCCGTGGGTTACCCGGCGGGGTCATCTTTCTGCATCACGGCTGCAAGTTTCCCGTCACGGCTTGCGGCACAGCCGGATCCAGCGGTATCCGTAACCGGCCACCGCCAGCTTGTCCAGCTTGCCGGGCTCGGCGTACTCCTGGTCGGCGAGCACGTCGTTGGGGAAGTCGGCCTCCGGGAACAGGCTGCTCAGGTCGACCACGCCGTCCTCCGGGGCCAGGTTGTGCAGGAAGACCATGGTGCCCGTGACGTCGTCCGCGCGGTGCACGAGCAGGCCCGACGGCGCTGGCACGTCCACGTGGGCGCAGCTGCCGCTGCCCACCTCGGGCGCCTCGCGCAGGGTCCGGATCATCCGCTCGAACCACGACAGCAGCGACCTGGTGTCGTGCCGCTGCAGGGTCGCGTTGACCTTCTCGTAGCCGTACTCGCCGCCGGTGATGACCGGGCGCACGAGCTGACCGGCCGGGGCGGTCGAGAAGCCGCCGTTGGGGGCCATGTTCCACTGCATCGGGGTACGGATCGCGTCGCGGCCGTCCTGGGTGAGGTCGTCACCCATGCCCAGCTCCTCGCCGTACCGCAGCACCGGGGTGCCGCGCAGGCTGAACTGCAGCGCGTAGGCCAGCTCGATGCGCCGGCGGTCGCCGCCCAGCATCGGGGCCAGCCGGCGGCGGATGCCCCGGCCGTAGAGCTGCATGTTCTCGTCCGGGCCGAACTGGGCGAACACCTCGTTGCGCTGCTCGGCGGTGAGCCGGGACAGGTCCACCTCGTCGTGGTTGCGCAGGAACGTGGCCCACTGGCCGCCGTCCGGCAGCTTGGGCGTGTCGCGCAGCGCGTCGATGATCGCTTCCGGGTTGCCGCGGGCCAGCGCGAGCATCAGCCGGCCGTTGAGCATGAAGTCGAACAGCATGTGGATCCGGTTGGCCGAGCCGCCGGCGTCGCCGAAGAAGTCCTTGAGCTGCTCGGGCTCGACGTTGGCCTCGGCCAGCAGCACGGCGTCGCCCTGCCGCCACTGGATGTGCTGGCGCAGCTCGCTGAGGAACTCCATGTCCTTGGGCGAGTTCGGGTTGCCCGGCTCGGTCTCCTCGATGATGAACGGCACCGCGTCCATCCGGAAGCCGGAGACGCCCAGCTGCAGCCAGAACGCGCAGATCTTCTTGATCTCCTCGCGGACCTCGGGGTTCTTGATGTTGAGGTCCGGCTGGAACTTGTAGAACCGGTGGTAGTACCAGAGCTTGGCGGTGCGGTCGTAGGTCCACGTCTCGGCCTGCTCGCCGGGGAACACCATGCCCTGGTGCCGGTCCTCCGGCTGGGCCTGCGACCACACGTACCAGTCGCGGTACGGCGAGTCCGGCGACGAGCGCGCGGACTGGAACCACGGGTGCTGGTCCGAGGTGTGGTTGACGACCAGGTCGATGATGACCCGGATGCCCCGGTCGCGGGCCTGGTGCACCAGCTCGGTGAAGTCGCCCAGGGAGCCGAGGCGGGGGTCGACGTTGTAGAAGTCGGCCACGTCGTAGCCGTCGTCGCGGTTGGGCGTGGGGTGCACCGGGTTCAGCCACAGGCAGGTGATGCCCAGCCGGGCCAGGTAGTCCAGTCGCCCGATCATCCCCCTGATGTCGCCGACGCCGTCGCCGTTGGAGTCGGCGAACGTGTCGATGTCCGCGCAGTAAATGACGGCCTTCTCATACCACCGGTCGCTCATGGCCTCTTACTTGTCCCCGGCCCCGGTTCAGGAAACCCCGGGCCCACACCAGCGGGCGAACCTTCTCCAGCGCGAGGAAGCTGGTGATCGCGGCGAGGTGCGGCGCGAACGAGATGGTGATGGTCGCGAAGGTGACCAGATGGAACGAGTAGAAGAACGCCACCGCGTAGCCGCGAAGGCGCGGCCGCAGGACGAAGATCGCCGGGCTGGCCAGCTCGAACGCCATGATCCCGAACTGGGCCAGGATCAGCAGGTACGGCACCCCGGCGATCAGGTCGGCCAGCTCCGTGCCGCGCCGGATGATCGCCCGGGCCAGCACCGAGCTGGTCACCCAGTCGAGGCCGCCGAAGCGCAGCTTGGCCCAGGCCGCCAGGAAGTACGTGCACACGACCGCGAGCTGGGTGACCCGCAGCGCCCACCCGCCGGCCTCCGTGGCCCTCGGGTCGCCGTGCCGGGCCCGCCCCACGGTCGGCAGCGCGGCCAGCGCGACCAGCAGGCCGACCCGGTCGTGGTCGACCTTGCCGTAGCTCATCGCGATGATCATCCACTCGAAGTACAACGCGAAGACCGTCCAGCCGAGCAGCCGGGGCGCCCGCCCGGTGGCCGCCAGCAGCGTGACGGCCAGCAGCACCCAGAAGATCCCGTGCACCAGCAGCGGGGTCGGGGTGGGCAGGTGCAGCAGCCGGCCGACCAGCAGCGGCCGGTACAGGTCGCCGGGGGTGCTGGCGTGGTGGCGGACCCAGGGGGTGAAGATCACCAGGTCGGCCGCGACGAAGAGGTAGATCAGCGTGCGGAACGCGGCGACCCGGCCGAGCGGCACCGGCTCGGTCAGCCAGCCGGTGACCCGGTTCACGGCGCGGTCCAGGTGGCGATGATCTCGTCCCGGCTGGCGCCGGTGGGCCGGGAGTGTTCGATGCCCTCCCAGCGGATGACGATGCGCACGGTCCGCAGCGGCTCGGCGCCGGGGCTCTTCTCCGCGTACGCCGTGGCCAGCTGCCGCAGCCGGGCCGGGTCGTCGACATAGGTCTGCTGCTGGCCCTCGATCTCGGCGCGGCGCAGGCCGCTGTTGGCCTCGGTCAGCACGACTGTGCGGCCGGTGGAGTCGACGCCCTCGACCCGGGTGTCGGGGGCGTCGGCGTCCGGGTCGGGCGCCGTGGCGTACATCCGGAACGGCCCGAACGGGAAGTCGTCGTCCTGCCCCCAGAAGGTGCCGAGCAGCAGCAGCACCGCTGCCACCACCGTCACGGCGACCCGGATCGCGCGCCCGCGCGTGCTCAACGTTTCCATCGCGCCGGGACACTACCGCCGCCGCGCCACCCCGGACCATCCCGGCGCGTCGCGGCGGCGGCGTTCACACGGACGGCGACTCCTCCGGGACCCGGCTCACCGTCACCCGGACGGTTTCCCGCAGGTGCAGCACAGCGGCGGCCAGGGCGAACGCCAGCAGCGGGACCCCGACCATCAGCAGCACGTCGACCACGACGATGCCGGGCGTCACGGACCGGGCCAGCGGGATGCCGATCGCCTGCTCCAGCAGCCGCTGGGCGATCGGCACCGCGACCACCGCGGCCAGCAGCACCAGGATCCGGCGCCGGGTGCCGGCGGGGATCCGCTGGAGGCCGGCCAGCAGCATCGCCCCGGCCGCGAGGAGCATGGCGTCGGTGACCGGGAGCAGGCCCAGGATCTGCGGCGGCGCCGGCCACCAGGGCAGCAGCAGGGCGCTCACCGCGGCCAGTGCCAGACCGGCGGTGATCAGCGTGCCGCCGCGCCGGCCCAGGGTCGCGCGGGCCGGGCGACCCGGCCGGGACAGCACCAGCAACGCCACTGTCAGCAGGGCCAGGGCCAGCGCCCAGGACATCCGGACCGCCCGGAACTCCTGGCTCGGCTGCCACACCGCGATGGCGGCGATCTCGACCAGCACCGCCATCCCGGCCAGCGCCACCGCTGTGCGGCGCGCGGCGAGCAGCACGGCGACCACGACGGCGAGCCAGGCCACCGTACGGGCGGCCACGTCGATCAGCAGGCCGCCGTCGATGCCGAGGAAGCGCATCGGGTCGTCGTACTCCCGGAAGTAGGTGAGGCCGACGATCAGCCGGCGGCCGGCCGCGGCCGCGAGCAGCACCGCGCCGAACAGGGCCGCCACCGCGGCGGCGTCGCGCCAGGCCGAGGTGCGCAGGCTCTGCGCGCCGCGGCCGAGGCGCGCGCGGAGGCCGCCCCACAGCAGGTCGGCGGCCTCGCCCAGGGCGGGCCGGCGCTGACCGGGCTCGGCCCCCGCCATCAGGACTCCCACCATCTCCTCCTCGTAGGCCCGGCGGTGCGCCGCCGGATAGATCGCCAGCAGACGGCGGTAGTGGACCTCCAGCGGCGCGGTCACGCGGGTGCTCCGCCCAGGTCGTGGCGGGCGCGCAGCCGGCCCTCGGCCAGGGTGGCCTGCTGGCGCAGGCGGCTGCTCTCGGCGGCCAGCCGCTTCTCCCCCACCCCCGTGAGCCGGTAGTAGCGGCGCAGCCGGGACTGCACCACCTCTTCGCGGTCGACCTCGATGAGCCCGTCGGTGCGCAGCCGGTCGAGCGCGGCGTAGAGCGTGCCCGCCCGCAGCCGGACGCGGCCGTCGGTCATCCGGGCCACGTCCTCGATCACGGCGTAGCCGTGCTGGGGGCCGGCGGCCAGCGCGGTGAGCACGAGAAAGGTCGGCTCGCGCAGCGGTGTGTCGGTCATGTCCGGCAGCATATACCGATGAAAGGTATATACGGCAAGAGGTTCGTACGCTGGAGGCCGGGTAACCACCGAGCACCGACATGAAGGAGCGCCGGATGAGCGTGCCGTACTACCTGGCCGCGGAGACCGAGCCCAGTCAGCTGGGCGGCCTGACCGGCTGGGTGGCATCGGTCATCGAGTCGCTCGGCGAGCTGGGCGTGGGCCTGCTCGTGGCCCTGGAGAACCTGATCCCGCCCATCCCCAGCGAGATCGTGCTGTCCATGGCCGGTTACCTGGCCAGTTCGGGCCGGGTCGACCTGGTGCTCGTCGCCATCGCCGCCACCGCCGGCTCGGTGCTGGGCGCCCTGGCGCTCTACTGGCTGGGCTACGCGCTCGGCGAGGAGCGACTGCGCCGCTGGCTGGACCGCATCCCGCTGGTCGACGCCGACGACCTCAACCTGGCCGACCGCTGGTTCGAACGGCACGAGAAGGGCGCGGTCTTCTTCGGCCGGATGGCCCCGGTGGTACGCAGCCTGGTGTCCGTCCCGGCCGGCGCCAACCACATGAAGCTGGGCATGTTCACGCTGCTCACCACCATCGGCAGCGGGCTGTGGAACTGCCTGTTCATCGGCGGTGGCTATGCCCTGGGCTCACGGTGGCAGCAGCTGGAGAGGTACAGCAGCTGGTTCGACTACGCGATCATGGCGTTCTTCGCGCTGGCGATCGCCAGCTGGGTGATCAAGAAGCTGCGCAAACGGCGGCGCGCGACCGCGGATCGGTGAGATCCACGGCCGCGCGCCGGCGCCGGCGGGCTAGAAGCCTGCGCTGATCTTGGTGAAGGCCCAGTCGGACTGCGCGATGCCGCTGCAGTCGGAGACCACACCGCCACCGGCGCAGCCGCGGTCCCGGTTGACCGCCCAGAAGGTGAACCGCGCGAAGTTGTTGTTCCTCGCGTAGTCGCGGATCCGGGTCCAGGTGTCGGTGCTGGTCAGCTCCTGCTGGTCGGACAGGCCGTTCATGCCGGAGATGCCCATGTGCGAGTACGCCTGCGCGTCGGTCCAGCCGAAGGTCGACTTGAGCTGGTTCTTCAGGCCCTCGGAGGCGCCGACGGTGGCGCCGTACATGTCCGCGCCGCCGCCGAAGTCGAACGGCATCTGGGCGAAGATGTCGACGTTCGCGCCCAGCGCCTTGGCCTGCTGGATCAGCCGGGTGCCGTAGTAGTTCGGGCCGGTCGGTGAGGTGCCGAAGGTGAGGATGGTCTTCACCGACGGGTTCTTCTGCTTGACGATCTTGAGGGCGCCGAGGATGCGGTCCTGCACCACGGTGTTCTCGAACTCGTCGCTGTTCTCGATGTCGATGTCGATCGCCTTCAGGCCGAAGGTGTCGATCACCTTCTGGTACGCGCCGGCCAGGGCCTCCGGCGTCGCGCAGTTCGGGCCCAGCTTGTTACCGCTCCAGCCGCCGATCGACGGGACCACGCTGCCGCCGGCCGCCTTGATCGCATTGATCGTGCTCTCGTGCGAGCCGCCGGTCAGGCCGCCCTCGCCGTCCCAGACCGGGTTGCAGCCGTTGGCCAGGACGAACGCGATGGTGAAGGCCTTGATGCCGGTGGCGTTCATGACGGTCGACGGGGCCGGCGGGTTGCCCCACCCGGGGTAGATGTACGGCGCGGCGGCCATCTTGGTGCCGGTGGCCGGCGGGGTGGTCGGCCCGGTCGGCGGGGTGGTGGGCGGGGTGGTCGGGTCGACGACGCCACCGCAGGCGCCCTTGTCGGCCCAGACGCCCCACTGCCCGCTGGCGGTCGGCACCTCGCCCTGCGTCCACCACTTCGCGGTGTAGTTCTTGGCCTGGTACGAGACGGTGTTGTCCTTGACGTAGACCGCCGAGGAGCTCCACGCCGGGGCGCAGGCGACGGCCGCCGAGGCGCCCGGCGCGAGCACGACCGTGGTGCCGACCCCGGCCGCGGCCAGGACCACCGCGAGCGCGGCGGCGTACTTGCTCTTGAGCTTCATGAGGGGATCTCTCCAGTGGGGGGAAGCTGGATCAGGGCAGGGTGGACAGGTGCGGCTTGACGGTGTTGGCCCAGCCGTTGCCGGCGGTGACGTCCCAGTTGATCGACCAGGTCATCGCGCCGCGGATGCCGGGATAGGTGCGCGGCGGGCGGAACGAGCCGCAGTTGGTGCCGCGGGCCAGGCAGTCGAGGGCCTGGTTGACCACGGCCGGCGCGACGTAGCCGCCGCCGGCCGCGCTGGTGGTGGCGGGCAGGCCGAGCGACACCTGGTCGGGGCGCAGCCCGGCTTCGAGCTGGATGCAGGCCAGCGCCACCAGGAAGTTGACGGTGCCCTGGCCGTACGCGGCGTTCTGGTCGCAGCCGAGCATCGCGCCGGAGTTGTAGTACTGGGTGTGGACGACCGTGAGGATGTCCTTGATGTCGAGCGCGAGCTTGAAGTAGGAGCCGGCCGGGTTCTGCATGTCGATGGTCTGCGGGGCCATCGTGATGATGAGATTCGCCCCGGCCTTGGCCCGCAGGCTGCGCAGGGCCTGGCCCATGTACGTCGGGTTGAGCCCGTTCTCCAGGTCGATGTCGACGCCGTCGAAGCCGTACGTCTGCATCAGCGAGAAGACCGAGTTGGCGAAGTTGCTCGCCGCGCCCGCGTCGTTGACGCCGACCGAGCCCTTCTCGCCGCCGACCGAGATGATGACCTTCTTGCCGCGCGCGTGCAGCGTCGCGATGTCGGCCTTGAACTGCTCGTTGGTGTAGCCGCCGACCGAGGCGGACAGCCCGGCGTCGATGCTGAAGGAGACCGCGCCCGGGGTGCTGGTGGCGTCCGCGAAGGCCACCGCGACCAGGTCGTAGGTGCTCGGCACGGCGGCGAGCTTGAGCTCGTTGGCCGGGTTGTCGAAGTTCTGCCAGTAGCCGGTGATGAAGTGGGCCGGCAGCGTGCCGTTGCTCGGCGGCACCGTGGTGGGCGGCGTCGTCGGCGGCGTGGTGGGCGGCGTGGTGGGCGGGGTCGTGGGTGGGGTGGTCGGCGGGGTGGTCGCCGGCGGGGTGGTCGGCGTCGTCCCACCACCGCAGGCTCCCTTGTCGGCCCAGACGCCCCACTGGCCGCTGGCGGTGGGGACCTCGTTGGTGGTCCACCACTTCGCGGTGTAGTTCTTCGACTGGTACGAGACGGTGTTGTCCTTGACGTAGATCGCCGAGGAGCTCCACGCCGGGGCACACGCGACGGCGGCACTCGCGGACGAGCCTATGTAGACAGCGGAGCCGGCGGCCGCGAGCGCGGCGGACACGGCGAGGACCAGGGATCGGCGCATGGGGGGTGGGCCTTCCACGTCGAACAGTTAGGTTCATTGATTATTAGGACTGTTAACAGAACAAGTCCAGACCCCCGGCACCTTAAAGTTCTTTAAGGTGGCGGGGCCGAAGGCGCTGGTCACGCCCCCGGCCCCGCGATTCACGTATTGATAAAAGCCGCTACCTGCGGAACTGGATCCAGTTCACGTTGACGAAGTCGGCCGGCTGGCCACTGGTGAAGGTCAGGAAGACGGTGTGCCGCCCGGAGACGTTCGCGACGTTGGCCGGCACCGACCGCCAGCTCTGCCACCCGCCGGTGTTGGCGAGCGCGAAACTGCCGATCGGCGCGTTGCTCCGGCTGTCGACCCGCACCTCGACCAGGCCGCTGACGCCGCCCGCGGCCCCCGAGGCGACCCGGCCCACGAAGTCCCGGACGCCGCCGGCGCCGAAGTCGACGTTGTTGAACTGCAGCCAGTCACCGTTGCTGATGTAGCCGACGTCCTGCCCGCCCTCGGACGCCGTCTCCTTGGTGACCGCCGACGCTGCGTCGTAGGACTCGGCCTCGATCTGGGCGTACGCGTTGCGCACGCCACCAGCCGGCGGCGTCGTGGTGGGCGGGGTGGTCGGCGGCGTGGTGCTGCCGGCGCCCGAGCGGTACACGGCCACGTAATCGACCAGCATCGGCACGCCGGACTGCGTCGCCGCGGTGGGGCCGCCACCGAACGCGGCCGGGAAGCCGCCGCCCATGGCCACGTTCAGGATCACGAAGACGCCGCGGTGGGTGGCGTTGTTCCACGTGGTCGCGTCCATCTGGTTGGCGTTGACCTGGTGGTACTGCACGCCGTCGAGGTACCAGCGCAGCTGCTCCGGGGAGACGCTGCGGTCGTACTCGATCGCGTAGGTGTGGAACGCCGTGCCGCAGGTCGGGCAGGAGTGCTCGCCGCTGCCCAGACCGGTGGTCTCGTTGCAGGGTCCGCCCGGGTTGACGCCGCAGTGCAGCGCCGCGAAGACCGAGGGGCGGCCGTTGATCGACTCCATGATGTCCCACTCGCCGATGCTCGGCCAGTTGGTCGCGCCGACCGGCCGGGCCGCGTCGCCCAGCGTCCAGAACGCCGGCCAGTAGCCGGCCGCCGCCGCCCCGGTGACGTTGGGCTGCTGGAGCCGGCCCTCGATGCGCAGCTTGCCGCCCGCCGGGGCGGCGAAGTCGGTGCGCTGGGTCTCCACCCGGCCGGAGGTCCAGTTGCCGGCGGAGTCCCGGATCGGCTTGATCGCCAGGTTGCCGTTGCCGTCCTGGTAGACGTTCGCGGTCGAGTCGGTCATCCGCTCGACCTCGCCGGTGCCCCAGTTGGCGGCGCCGCCGGGATAGCCGGTGCCGATGTCGTAGAGCCAGTTGCTGCGGTTGAGCCCGGTGCCCGCGGCGCCGGTGAAGTCGTCGCTGAAGATCAGCGACATGCCCGAGGGAGCGGGCGGCACGGCCGCGTCGGCCTGCGCGACGAAGACGGCCGAGGCGCCGCCGGCGATCACGACAGCGGCGGCGGCGAGCAACCGCCGCCGCCACCGGTGCTGGGAAGTTCTCATGGCAACGGCCTTTCGGGGGATGGGGATGAGCCGCTGAGAGCGCTCTCACGAAGTTTCCAGTGTGTTACAGAGGCTTGTCAATATGTATGGCTACCGATTGCCGGTCGGGGCCGGACGCCGCCAAACCACCTGCTCAAGAGCCGTCCAGGCGGCCGACGTGACCAGATAGAGGCCGCCGGCCAGCGGCAGCCACGCCACCATGAGGACGGTCAGGTACGGCACCGCCGTCACGATCCGCGCAAGCAGCGCCGCGCCGGGCTGGGCCGGGTCGGCCGGCGTCGCCATCAGCCGCCGGGCGCGCCGCGCCGACCACCAGGCCAGCCCGGTCGCCAGCGCCAGCAGCCCGGCGAACACCGGCAGGCCGGCGGCGAGATGGGCGGTCAGCGGCACCCCGAAGAGGTGACCGCCCAGCACGCCGGCCGGGGCGCCCGGGCCGGGCCGCACGAGCCGGTACATGAGCATGAAGAACGGCGCCTGGGCCAGCGCCGGCAACAGCGCGGCGAACGGGCCGGCCCCGTTGGCCCGTTGCAGGGCGAGGGTCTCCGTGGCCAGCAGCACCGGGTCGTCGCGGTGCCGCTCGCGCAGCGCCGCCAGCCGGGGCGCCAGCGCGGCCGCCCGCCGGGCGGAGCGGGCCTGCAGCCAGCCGAGCGGGCTGATCAGCAGGCGGACGGCGACGGTGAACAGGACGATGGCCAGCGCGGCGGCGAGCCCGCCGGCGACCGGGGTGAGAAGGGTGGCCAGGGCATCGAGGGCGGAGTGCGCGACACCGACGACGGCGTCCAGCGCAGCGGAGAAGGACATGGGCGTACCCCTGCGGTCCGGAAGGAAGAAGGACGCGGAGACAGCCGTCCCGCCGGGCGCGCGTCAGCGCAGGGCGAGCACGACCGCCGGGGACGCCGACGGGGCTCGCGGCCGCGGCCGCCCGGCCGCGGCCGGATCCAGCAGGCGGGGCAGCCGCCGGTGCAGGGCACGCGCGGCGAGGCCGACGCCGGCCGAGGCGGGCGTCGGGGAGGGCAGCGGGAGGACCGCGGCGGCGGCGAGCACCACCAGCAGCGCCGCCGCGACGGCGGCGAGGCCCAGCACGAGCTGGGCCGAGTATCCGGGCGCGGGGCCGGGCAGGGCGGCGAACACCCACGACCCCAGCAGCAGCATGCCCCGACGCTACGCCCGCCGCGCAAGCCTCGTTTTCCGGTGACCACCGCCGGGTAAACCGGGCACCATGGCGACTTCGGAGAACGTGGCGACGGCAACGACGATCTCCGAGGAGATGGCCGGCGAGGCGGAGGAGCAGGGCCTGCTCACCCTCGGCGTCGAGGAGGAATACCTGCTCGTCGACGCGCAGGGGTCGCACGCGGTCGAGGCGGTGGAGCTGGTCTTCGACCATCTCGGCGAGGACATCCGCGACTCGGTGCAGCACGAGTTCGTGCGCAGCCAGATCGAGATGGCCAGCCCGCCCCAGCTCGAACTGCGCGACCTCGCCGCCGCGATGACCCGGCTGCGGGCCGGCCTGGCCGAGGCGGCCGAGCGGGCGGGCGCCCGCCTGGTCGCGGTCGGGGCCAGCCCCGGCCCCGGCGCGGGCTCCCGGGTCGTCGACACCCCCCGCTACCACCGGATGCGGGAACGCTTCGGCGACCTCTCCCCCGGCGCCGGCCTCAACGGCATGCACGTGCACGTCAGCGTCCCGGACCCGGAGACCGGCGTGCAGGTCCTCAACCACCTGCGGCCCTGGCTGCCGATCCTGCAGGCCGCGACCGCGAACTCGCCGTTCTTCGACGGCCGGGACACCGGGTACGCGAGCTGGCGCTCGATGCTCTGGGAGCGCTGGCCCACGGTCGGCCCGACGCCGTACCTGGAGTCGCACGAGCAGTACGAGACGATGATCTCGGACCTGGTGGCCAGCGGCGCGATGCTCGACGAGGGGATGCTCTACTGGTACGCCCGGCTGTCGGCGAACTACCCCACCGTGGAGATCCGGATGGGCGATGTCTGCCCCACCCCGGACGACGCGATGCTGCTGGCCGCGCTGGCCCGCGCCCTGGTAGCCACGGTGCTGCGGGAGGTACGCGACGGCCGCCGCGCGCCCGACGTGCCGCACCCGTTGCTGATGGCCGCGCACTGGCGCGCCGCGCACGACGGGCTGGAGGGCCTGAACATCGACATGGCCACCCGCGAGCCCCGGCCGGCCTGGAAGCTGATGCGCCAGCTCTTCGACTACGTACGCCCCGAGCTCGAACGCCACGGCGACCTGGAGATGACCACCGTGCTGCTGGGCCGGCTGCGGGCCCACGGCTCCGGCGCGGCGCGGCAGCGGTCGGTGCTGGCCCAGCGCGGCTCGGTCGACGCCGTGGTGGACTGGCTCGCGGCCACCACCCGGGGCGCCCGGTGAAGCTCGTCGTGGTGGGCGGCGACGCGGCCGGGATGTCGGCGGCGTCGCAGGCCCGCAAGCGGCTGGGCTCCGGCGAGCTGGAGATCGTCGCGTTCGAACGCGGCCACTTCACGTCGTACTCGGCGTGCGGGATCCCGTACTGGATCGGCGGGGCGGTCAAGGACCGGGACGCGCTGATCGCCCGCGGTCCGCAGGAGTTCCGCGACGCCGGCATCACCGTGCACATCCGGCACGAGGTCGTCGCGATCGACCTCGACGCCCGCGAGGTGGTGGCGCGCGACCTGGACGGCGGCGGCGAGCGCCGGGAGGGCTACGACCACCTGGTGTACGCGGCCGGCGCCACGCCGGTGACGCCGGAATGGGCCCGCATCGACGGCGAGGGGGTCTTCGGCGTCCAGACCCTCGACGACGGCACGGCCATCCACGCCTGGCTGGACCGCGACCCGCCGCCGCGCCGGGCGGTGGTGATCGGCGGCGGTTACGTGGGCGTGGAGATGGCCGAGGCGATGGTCCGTCGCGGGCTGGCGGTGACCCTGCTGGAGAAGTCGCCCCAGCCGATGTCCACGGTGGACCCGGACATGGGCGAGCGGGTTCGCGAGGCGATCTGCGGGCTGGGCATCGAGGTACGCACCGGCGCCCACGTGCAGTCCCTGGAGACCACCGACGGCCGGATCTCCGCGGTGGTCACCGCGCAGGGCACGCTGCCGGCCGACATCGTGGTGCTGGGCCTGGGGGTACGCCCGAACACCGGGCTGGCCGTGCGCTCGGGCATCCCGGTCGGGGTGACCGGCGGGTTGCGTACCGACCTGCGGATGCGGGTGGTGGGCCCGCACGGCCCGCTGGAGGGGATCTGGGCGGCCGGCGACTGCGTGCAGACCGTGCACCGGGTCAGCGGGCAGCCGGTGCACATCCCGCTCGGCACCCACGCCAACAAGCAGGGCCGGGTGGCCGGGATCAACATCGGCGGCGGCTACGCGACGTTCCCGGGCGTGATCGGCACCGGGGTGACCAAGGTGTGCGAGCTCGAGGTGGCCCGCACCGGGCTGACGGAACGGGAGGCGGAGGCGGCCGGCTTCGCGTTCGTCACCGCGGCGGTCGAGTCGACCAGCCGGGCCGGCTACTACCCGGGCGCGTCCACGATGGTGGTGAAGCTGATCGCCGAGAAGCGGACCGGGATGCTGCTGGGCGCGCAGATCGTCGGCCGCGAGGAGGCCGCCAAGCGGATCGACGCGCTGGCCATCGCGCTGTGGAACAGGATGACCGTGGAGGAGATGACGGCGCTGGATCTGAGCTACGCGCCGCCGTTCTCGCCGGTCTGGGATCCGGTGCTGATCGCCGCCCGCAAGGCCACGGACGCGGTGCACGCGGCGGGCTGACGCTTATCGTCCGATGTGTCGTCATCAATCCGCTCTGCGCCCAGCGCCGTGAGCAGGGCGGATCACTTTCGGTCATGCAGTGATCACGAAAGCGGTATCGTTTTCGATCTTGTAAACCGGTAGGCATGACGAATGCCGTCGCTCCCCTCCCCCCGCTCGGCGCCGGACAACGGGCCGCGACACGCCGCCCAGTCGGCGGCGCGCGCCCGCCACGGCAGCGCGCTGACCGCGACGACCGGTGGCTTCCCGCACGTCCAGGTGCTCGACGGGGAGACCGCCATCGGCCGGCACCGGCGCCCGGAGTCGCTGGCCGACGCCACGGTGCTGCGCCCGCCCGCGACGATCCGGGTGGCCGGCGGACGCCGTACCGCCCTGGAGCTGACTCCGCGCCGGGCCCGCCTGGACGGCCGCCGCAAGGTTCCGGCGCCCCGGCGGCCGGGCGCCGTCGGCGGCCCGGCCCGGGGCAGGCACGCCAAGGCGGGCGATCCGCTGGCCATCACCGTGCGCCCACTTCCCGTCGTCCGCGACGCGGCCGAGGCCGTCCGCGGCTGGGCCCTGGCCGAGAGCGGCCGACCGCCCGTCACCGGCAGCCACCGCGCCCCCGGCACCCTGCCCATCGAGTCCTGGCTGCTCATCGGCCGGCGCCGGCAACAGGCCCTGCTCGCCGCCCTGGTCGCGGTCGGGCTGCTGCTGGCCGTGCCGATGCGGCCAGGCAGCGACCCGGACGTCAACCCGGTGAACGCGGCGGACCACGGGACCGTCACCGCGACCAAGGCGCCCGCGAGAAAGCCGGGCAAGGCGCCGCGACAGGACGCCGAGCCGCCCGCCGCGGCCCCGAAGCCCACCACGACCACGCCGGCCCGGCCCGCGGCCCAGCCGTCCGGCCCGGCCCGGCCGGCGCCGTCCGCGACGACGACCGCGCCCGCGATCCCGGTGCCCGAGGGCAACGGCCCCGCCCGGTCGCTGCGCACCACCGGCTCCACCGTCGTCGCGCTCACCTTCGACGACGGCCCCGACCCGGTGCAGACCCCCAAGATCCTCGAGCTGCTCGCCCAGCACCGCGTCAAGGCGACGTTCTGCCTGGTCGGCACCCAGGTGCGGCGGCACCCGGAGATCGTCCGGCAGATCGTCGCGGCGGGGCACACGCTGTGCAACCACACCTGGGACCACAGCCTGACCATCGGCCAGGACAAGCCCGGCAAGATCCAGGCGGACCTGCGCCGCACCAACGAGGCGATCCGGGCCGCCGTGCCCGGCGCGCAGATCCCGTTCTTCCGCGCCCCCGGCGGCAACTTCACCGACGCGCTGGTGCAGACGGCGTACGCGGACGGCATGACCTCGCTCTACTGGGAGGTCGACCCGCGCGACTGGGAGCACGCCGAGGAGGAGGACGACGCCGCCCACGTCGAGAAGATCGTCAAGGGCGTGCAGAAGGACGTCCGGGCCGGCGCGATCGTGCTGTCCCACGACTTCAACCAGCCGGACACCATCCTGGCGTACGAGCAGCTGCTGCCCTGGCTGACCGACAACTTCGCGCTGGGCATCCCGGAGCAGCCGGAGCCCCCGGCGGCCGCGCCCAGCGTGGCCGCGAGCCCGGCCTCAGGGGCGCTCTGACCCCGGCTGGCAGGTAGGACACCAGTAGAGGTTGCGGCCCGCCATCGGGCCCCGGCTGACCGCCGTCCCGCAGATCAGGCACGGCTGGCCGGTGCGGCGGTAGACGTACACCTCGCCGCCGTGCCGGTCGACCCGCGGCGCCCGCCGCATCGCCTCCGGGGTGTGCGCGGTGTGGACGGTGTCGATCCGGCCCCGCGCGACCCCCTCCTTCATCAGGGCGCGCAGGTCGTCCCAGAGCTCGTCCCAGCACCGCGCGCCGATCTCCCGCCCCGGCGTGACCGGGGCCAGCCCGGCCCGGAACAGCACCTCGTTGGCGTAGATCAGCCCGCACCCGGCCACGACCGTCTGGTCCAGCAGCAGCGCGAACACCGGCCGGCCGCTGGCCACCACCCGGTCGTACGCCAGCCGGGGCCGCGCGTCGTCCCGCAGCGGGTCCTGCCCCAGCCGGGCCCGCAGCGCCGCCACCAGGGCCGGGTCGAGCACCTCGCAGGCCGTCGGACCGCGCAGCTCCAGCCAGTGCCGGGCGCCGGACAGCTGCAGCCGGACCTGCCCGACCGGCGCCGGGGCGGGCAGCTCGCCGTCGGCGAACCGGCCGTAGAGGCCGAGATGGATGTGCAGCGCCGACTCGTCGTCGAAGTGGTGCAGCAGATGCTTGCCGTACGCCTCGGTGTCGACCAGCGTGCGGCCGTCGAGCAGCGCGGCCCCGGCGGCGAACCGGCCCTGCGGGCTGGCCACCCGCACGGTCTGCCCGGCGAAGAGCGCCCGGTGCCGCGCGGCGAGTCGGTGAATGGTGTGTCCCTCTGGCACCGGTGAACCCTAGCCTTTCGCCCTGAGGAGAATTGCTGGGATCGGGCGCCGATACCGGGGAAGGTGGGAGGCGTCGAATGCCGGGTGGGTGCGACACGCTCCCGGCTCGTGCGAGAGGGTGGGTCCATGAGTGCGATGAGAGATGATGAGATCGCGATGCGGGCGGGTGGCGCATCCTTTGACGACCAGGTCTTCGAGCGGCTGCTCCGGGAGCGCATCATCTTCCTCGGCAGCGAGGTCAACGACGAGGTGACCAACCGGATCTGCGCCCAGATGCTGCTGCTGGCCTCGGCCGACAGCGAGAAGGACATCGCCCTGTACATCAACTCGCCGGGCGGGTCCATCAGCGCGGGCATGGCCGTCTACGACACGATGCAGTACATCAAGAACGACGTGGCCACCATCGCGATGGGCATGGCGGCATCGATGGGCCAGTTCCTGCTCTGCGCCGGCACCGCCGGCAAGCGGTACGCCCTGCCGCACGCCCGGGTGATGATGCACCAGCTCTCCGGCGGCATCGGCGGCACCGCGGCCGACATCGCCATCCAGGCCGAGAGCATGCTGCACATCAAGTCGGTCATGAACGAGCGGATCGCCTTCCACACCGGGCACACCCCGGAGGAGATCGGCCGCGACTCCGACCGCGACCGCTGGTTCACCGCCCAGGAGGCCAAGGACTACGGCATCGTCGACCACGTGATCTCCAAGGCGACCGACGTCAACGCGACGTCCGCCCTGGTCTGACGCGTCCGCGGCGGCGGGTGCCCGGCTCGGCCGGCGCCCGCCGCCGTCGCGTTTGTGTCGGCGCCCGGCCTGTGGGGTATAGCGAGGGCATCCCCAAGGTTGAAGGAGGTGCTGACGATGAGACTTCCGACGTTCTCGCGCCAGTCCGACACCACCGCTGAGACCGGAGAGCGTCCGGCCGGCGCGACCAGCGCCACCGACTCGACCACCCCGGTGCGGCCCCGCGCCGACGCCTCCGTGACCCCGCCGCCCGCCGCGCCGCCGGTCGTCGAGCGCCGCCGCCCCGCGGACGAGGACACCCTGGTCAACCAGCGTGCCGTCGACACCGAGCCGAAGACCCGCGACGACCTCAAGAGCCGCGACCTGCAGGCCCCGCGGCCCGTCGCCGCCCGCACCGACCGGGCCGGTTTCGGCGCCCGCCCCGACGAGCCGACCATCGAGCAGCCGCCGGTCGTCGCCGGGCCGAAGCCGCGGGCCAGCCTGCTCGCCACGCTCGGCCTGATCGTCGGCGTCGTCTCCGCCCTGCTCGTGCTCTCCGGCCCGCTGCTGGGCTACGGCATCGGCCTGGCCGTGCTGGCCCTCATCCTGTCGCTGAGCGGCATCCACGCCACCGGCAAGCGGCACATCGCCGGCAAGACCGACGCCCTGATCGGCATGATCCTCTCGCTGGGCGCGATCGTGGTCGGCGTGCTCGCCCTGACCGGCTCGCTCTCCTGGCTCGGCACCGACATGGAGCCGGTGAACAGCGTGCGAAATTGGCTGGACGCCCAGTTTATCGACCGCTTCTGACGGGTATCAGACATTCACCGGCGGTGATGCATCGCCGGTGAATCTCGGAACCGGGACGGTCATCAGCCGTTCCCGCCCCGAAACCATCCGGCGGTGCGCCGGACAGCGCGGCATCGATCCCGATCGGCGATCACATCGACCGGTTCGGGACGGCACCGCATCGTTGTGCGGGGGCGGCGGTTCGCCGCCCCCGACGCATCTGCAACGAATCGTCGCCCCAGGCCCCCATCACGCAACGATCCGCCGTCGCGCGCATGGTTGATCCGGGGCGTACGCAGGCACTTCGCGCATAGCGTTGCCGCATGACGCCCACCGCCACCCCGCGCCGCTATCTCATGTGCCGGCCGACCCATTTCGCCGTCACGTACCGGATCAATCCGTGGATGGACCCGACGGCGCCCTACGACAACGCCCTGGCCGTCAGCCAGTGGGAGAACCTGCGGCAGACGTTCCTCGACCTCGGCCACACCGTCGAGCTGATCGAGCCGCTGCCCGGCCTGCCCGACATGGTCTTCGCCGCCAACGGCGCCACCGTGGTCGACGGCAAGGTGCTCGCCGTGCAGTTCCGCGACGCCGAGCGGGCCGACGAGGCCCCGGCGTACGCCGCCTGGTTCCGCGAGAGCGGCTTCGACGTGTTCGCTCCCAAGCACACCAACGAGGGCGAAGGCGACATCCTGCTCGCCGGCGAGGTGCTGCTGGCCGGCACGGGTTTCCGCACCGCGCACGCCGCGCACGCGGAGACCCAGGAGGTCTTCGGCCGCCCGGTGATCACCCTCCAGCTGGTCGACCCGGCCTACTACCACCTCGACACCGCCCTGTGCGTGCTCGACGAGAAGAACATCGCGTACCTGCCGTCGGCGTTCTCCCCCGGCTCGCAGGCCGTGCTGCGCCGGCTGTTCCCGGACGCCGTCATCGCCACCGCGGCCGACGCCGAGGTGCTGGGTCTCAACGCGGTCAGCGACGGCCGTACCGTGGTGCTGCCGGTCCAGGCGACCGGGCTGAACGCCGCGCTGCGGGCGGCCGGCTACTCCACCGTCGGCGTCGACGTGTCCGAGCTGCGCAAGGCCGGCGGCGGTCCGAAGTGCTGCACCCTGGAGGTTCGTACCCGTGACTGATCTCGACCTGCGGACACCGGCCGCGCTGGCCGACGCCGAGCGCTGGACCGCGCACAACTACCACCCGCTGCCCGTGGTGATCGCCGACGCCGAGGGCGCCTGGGTCACCGACGTCGACGGCCGCCGCTACCTGGACTTCCTCGCCGGCTACTCGGCGCTGAACTTCGGCCACCGGCACCCCGGCCTGGTCGCCGCCGCGCACGCCCAGCTCGACCGCCTGACGCTGACCAGCCGGGCGTTCGTGCACGACCAGTTCGCCGACTTCTGCCACGGCCTGGCCGAGCTCTGCGGCAAGGACCTGGTGCTGCCGATGAACACCGGCGCCGAGGCGGTGGAGACCGGGATCAAGGTGGCCCGCAAGTGGGGCTACCAGGTCAAGGGCGTACCGGCAGGGCAGGCCGAGATCATCGTCGCGGACGGCAACTTCCACGGCCGGACGACGACGATCATCAGCTTCTCGACCGACCCGGACGCGCGGGACGACTTCGGGCCGTACACCCCGGGCTTCAAGATCGTGCCGTACGGCGACCTGGCCGCGCTCGCCGCCGCGGTCACCCCGAACACCGTGGCCGTGCTGCTGGAGCCGATCCAGGGCGAGGCCGGCGTGCTGATCCCGGGCGAAGGCTACTTCGCCGGCGTGCGCACGCTGTGCGACGACAACAACGTGCTCTTCATCGCCGACGAGATCCAGTCCGGCCTCGGCCGCACCGGCAAGACCTTCGCGATCGAGCACGAAGGCGTCGTGCCGGACATGTACCTGCTCGGCAAGGCGCTCGGCGGCGGCATCGTGCCGGTGTCCGCCGTGGCGGCGAACCGGGACGTGCTGGGCGTGCTCCAGCCCGGCCAGCACGGCTCCACCTTCGGCGGCAACCCGCTGGCCTGCGCGGTCGGCGCCGCGGTGGTCCGGCTGCTGGCGACCGGGGAGTTCCAGGAACGGTCCGCCCGGCTGGGGGCGCTGCTGCACGAGCGCCTCGGCGAGCTGGTCGGCCACGGCGTCCTGGCGGTCCGCGGCCGGGGGTTGTGGGCCGGCGTCGACATCGACCCCGCGCTGCTGACCGGGCGGCAGGCCGTCGAGCGGCTCGCCGAGCGCGGGGTGCTGGCCAAGGACACCCACGGCTCGACGATCCGGCTGGCCCCGCCGCTGGTCGTCACCGAGGAGGACCTGGAGTACGCGGTGGCCCAGCTGAAGGCCATCCTGGCGTAAGAAGCCCGGCCGCCGCGCCCTCACCGGGCGCGGCGGCTCAGCGCTCGAACTTGCGGATCGCCATCGTCGGGGCCTCCGCCATCACCGAGGACGGCTGGGTCACGCCGCCGGTCGCCCACAGCTTGGCCCGGCCCACGTTCACGCCCGCGTACAGCTCCACCACGTCGTTCGCCGCCAGGGTGCGGGTCTCGTCGCGGTTCAGGGTGATCCGGTCGTCGTCGTCCAGGGAGCCGCCCGGACGGATCCCCGTACCGTTGGTGCTCACGTCCTGGGCCGTCAGCTCGCCGCCGCTGAGCGCGAGCCGCACGTGGCCGCGGCTGATCCACTTCCGGGCGTCGTCGGTGAGCCACTGGCCCAGCATCACGCCGCCGCCCTCCGGGGCACGGCCCACGACCACGGGCCGGTCGGTCGAGACCACGAAACGCTGGCGCACCACGCCGTCGATCCGTACCGAGAGCACCTCGACGGCCGGGCGCGCACCGGCGTCGCGCAGCCGGGTGCCGTGCCGCGGGCAGGTGGGCGCGCCGGAGCGCAGCGACGGCGGCGGCTGGGCGACCGGAGCGGTGACCTTGCGCATGTCCGCGAACGGGCTGTCCGGGTCCCCGCCGGAGCCGAACGCGTTGCAGTTCGACTCGGGGCAACTCCACACCCGGGCGAGCAGCTTGCGGCCCATCGGGGACGGCTCACCGACGGCCGGGATCTCCCCGCGGCCGATCCGCGCCACCAGCACCGGGCCGCCGGCGCCCGGCACCGCGGCCAGCAGCCGGCCGGGCTCCTCGACCCACGGGCGGCGGTCCCGGAACTGCTCGGCCCGGGTGCGGGTCAGCACCGGCAGGCCCAGCAGCTCGGCCACCTCGAGCACCCGGTCGTCGAGCTGGGGCACCACCTCGACCACGCCGTCGTCCGCCCAGCGGCGGACCACCATGCGCTCGTTGGAGGTCAGGTCGGCGTCGGAGAGCAGGCCCCGGGGCACCACGGCGTAGACCGGGACGTTCTCCTCCGAGACGTGCCAGCCGAGCGCGTCGATGACCAGGCCGAGGCGCAGCATGCTGGCCGGGCGGCCGCCGTCGAGGTCGGCGTACCGGACGATCTCCGACAGGTCGACCACGGCGCGGGCCAGGGCCGGGTCGGTGGTGAGCCGGGCCTCGATCGCGTCGAGGACCTTGCTGACCTCGAATCTCACGGGGCCTCCTGTACGTGCGCGTGCGGCTACCTCCGGCCATCATGCCGTCTGGTGCCGCCGCCCGCCCAATCAGGGGCTCAGGACGCGTCGGCGAGGATCCGGTCGATGCGGTTGGCGAGCGCGATGTCGCGCGTGGTGACGCCACCGGCGGCGTGCGTGACGCACCGGAAGGTCAGCGTGCGCCAGCGGATGTCGATGTCCGGATGGTGGTCCATCTCCTCGGCGACCTTCGCGACCCGGTCGACGACAGCGATCGCCGCCGGGAAACTGCGCAGGCCGACGGTGCGGACGATCGCCTCCGTCCCGCCCTCCCAGCCGTCGAGGACGGCCACGGCACTGCGCAGGGAATCGGCGTCGAGCAGGTCAGCCATGACACAACCTTAATGCCCGTACGCTCCCCGGCCACCGCGCCTCGGACCAGGATGTCGCGCCGGTTTCCCCCGGCGAACCGCCATCAATCGATGGGTGGCGATCGCTGTACCCGCCCCACCTGGCGCCTCGCCAACAGGCCGGCGCCGCCCGGGATTCGTTTGCGCAGCCGCCCCATCGGGCACACCAGACCCCGACCGCCGTCACCCCCGGACGTGCGGCAGGGCAAGGAAGGACCGACATGCGGACGCCACGACTCGCCGGACTCGGCCTCGCATCCATGGCCGCGGTCGCTTTCGCGGTGACCGGCTGCGCGGCCGACGACACCGCCACCCCCGGCGCGAGCCCGGCAGCGGACACCCCCAGCGCGTCCGCCGCCCCCACCGGCAGCGCCGACCCGGCCGCCGTGGCCGCGCTGGCCAAGGCCACCGCCGCGCTCGGCACCACCAGCTTCAAGGTGAGCCTGACCTCCGGCCCCGGCCTCAAGCTGACCGGCCTGATGGACGCCCCGAACGGCACCGGCACCGCGGACCTGACCGCCACCGGGCCGAACACCGAGATCAACGTCAAGACGCTGCTGGTCGGCCAGGACCTGTACGTCAAGGTCCCCGGCGTCACCAAGGGCGACACCTGGACCCACGTCGACGTGTCCCGGCTGCCCGAGGGCGCCGACGTCGGCCTGCGGCCCGGCCAGATCGACCCGGCCAACACCGCGCAGCTGCTCACCTCCACCACCGACGTGCAGCAGGCCGACTCGCGCAGCTACCGCGGCACGCTCGACCTGACCAAGGCCGCCGGCGTCGCGGGCGTGGACCAGACCCTGGTCAAGACCTGGGGCGCGCAGGCCCAGAACGTGCCGTTCACCGCCGGCCTGGACGAGCAGGGCCGGCTGTCGGCGCTGACCATCCAGCTCCCGGCGGTCAACGGCCAGCAGGCCCAGCCGCTCGAGGTGCTCTACACCGACTACGGCATCAAGGTCGAGGCGCAGAAGCCGGCCGCCACGGAGACCACCGAGGCGCCGGACAGCCTGTACACGACGCTGGGGGGCTGACCGCCGTACCGGCTATGCGGAGGAGGCCCGGGCGCTCAGCGCGCCTGGGCCTTCACCTTGTGCCGCACCGACCAGTCGGTGCCCAGCGGGCGCGACTGCGGCCGGTTCTCCTCGATCCACGCGTCGATCCGGGCCCACCAGTCGTAGAGCCAGGCCACCCGCTCCTGCTCGCCGGCCGGCACCTCCTCCGGCGGCACGCTCCAGAACCGCATCACCAGCTGCTTGTCCATCGGCAGCTCACGCCACACGTCGCGGACCGTTACCATCCGGTCCAGCCCGGTGTGCGCGACGAAGATGACCCCGGCGTCCGGCGCCGCGTCGATCGCGGTGAACAGCCCGCCCGGCTTGGGCGGCAACACGTTGCGCAGGCCCTCGGCCCGGTCGGCCATCTCCTTCATGCCCCGCGACCGCAGGAACTCGATCGCCCGGGTCCGCCGGTGCGGGGTGAAGTTGCCGCCCTCCGGGAAGATCACGAAGGCGTCGTTGTCGTCCAGCCCGGTGGCCAGGTCGCTGATCTCCTGCTCCAGCGACGCCGTACGCGTACGGCCGGGCGAGATGAACCGGTTGGGCAGCCGGTTCAACAGGATGTCGACCGCCGGATCCCACTGCAGGCTCGCCTTGAGCACGATCCGCGGCTCCCGGTCGAACCAGTTGACCAGCCCGTGGATGAGCACGAACGAGTCCCCCGGACCCGCGTGCCGGCTCACCACCACCTCGGGGCGCCCCGGCATCCCGGTGTCCGGATCGGTGCCGACCACGTCGATGCTCAGGTGCAGCGACCACCGGGCCAGCCAGAACAACGCGTCCAGGAACCAGCCGGTGACCACGTAGTGGGCGCGCTGGAAGGCCGGACCGCGGATCTTCCACCCGAACCCGGACGCCACCCAGAGCGCGGCCAGGCACACCAGCGCCGCGGCGTCCCACACCAGGTAGGCGATGGCCAGGAAGACCAGCCGCGGCACCCGCAGATGCCCGGGCATGAACGGCGAGGCGGCCAGCGCCACGATCAGCCACACCGGCAGCGTGACGAGCAGCACGACGGACAGCACGACCACGGCCGGGGCGATCACCAGCCGGCGGACCCAGACGGGAGGCAGCATCACGCACCGGGATTCACGTTGGCGGCCAGGTAGCGGCGCGAGGCCGTGTAGGCGCGACTGATCCGGCGCCCGGCCGCGGCCATGTCACGGTAGGCCCACGGCGAGTCGTCGCGGCTCTCGCCGCCGCCGGTCGGCAGCACATGCACCCGTACATCGTCGGGCAGCGATGCAACATCGCGGGCGAACCGGTGCCGGCGCGCGATCTCGAACGCCACCTGCGCGACCTCCCACGGCCGCTTCGGCGCCACCAGCGGCCGCTCGATCCGGCCCACCTGAAGCACGAAGATCTGCTTGGCGCCGACCCGCACGGCCTCACCGATCGGGATCGAGTTGACGATGCCGCCGTCCACGAAATGCTCACCGCCGATCTCCATCGGCGGCAGCAGCCCCGGCACCGACGACGAGGCGAGCACGGCCTCGACCAGCGGGCCACTGTCGAACCAGTGCTCGGCGGCCCGCTCGATGCTGGCGGCGCAACAGCGGAACGGCACCTTCAGGTCGGCGAAGGTGGCCTGCTCCCCCAGCTCCCCGGTGAGCAGCCGGCGCAACGGCAGCGGCGAGTGCAGGTGGGTACGGGCGGCGAAGCGGCGGAGCTGACGGGCGAGCGAGTCGCCGTACACCTCGGCGGCCTCGGGCGAGGACCAGAGCCGGACGAGCCGCTCGGTCACCGCCTCGGTGGGGTCGGCGGCGACCAGGGCGCCGTTGACGGCGCCGATGGAGGTGCCGACCACGACATCGGGCCGGTGACCCGCCCGGAACAGGGCACGCAGCATGCCCACCTGCACGGCGCCGAGCACGCCTCCGCCGCCGAGCACAAAAGCAACCGGGCCATCCATCCCGTCATCGTTTCACGGGAGGATTTCCCGACGTCAAGATCAAGCTCAATTCCGGGCGATCGCGTTGTGCACGGCGACCCGGTGGGTGTCGGGGTTCGACCAGCTCCAGTTGGGGTGGGCGCGGTTGGTCAGCAGCACCACGACCATCCGGCGGTCGGGACGGACCAGCAGCGAGGTGCCGGTGAAGCCGGTGTGGCCGTAGGTGGCCGGGCCGGCGAGCGCGCCCATGAACCACGGCTGGTTCATCTCGAAACCCAGGCCGTGGTCGGCGGTGCGGTGCGGGCGGTCGGCGTCGACGGCTTTCCTGCCCTTGTTGACGTTGGTGAGGGCCTTCTTCAGCACGTCGGCGGAGATCAGGCGCCGGCCGTTGTGGATGCCGCCGTTGAGCAGCAACTGGCCGACGACCGCGACGTCCTTGGCGGTGCCGAAGAGGCCGGCGTGGCCGGCGATCCCACCGAGTTGGTTGCAGACGTCGTCGTGGACCGTGCCCCGCAGGAGACCTCGGGATGAGCGGGCGTCCGTGGCGACCAGGCGTTCCTTGTTGGTAACCCATTTCAGCGGTCGGAAGCCGGTGTCCTTGAGGCCGAGCGGGGTCAGCAGGTTGTCCCTCAGCGCCTTGTCCAGGCCCTTGCCGGTGAGTTTCTCGACGAGGCGGCCCAGCACCATCAGCCCGACGCTGGAGTAGCGGAACGTGGTGCCGGGCACGCCACCCTTGACCAGCGGAGTGGCGAGCACGGCCCGCCAGCGGGCGGCGTTGTCGGCCAGACCGGTGACCTTGGCGCCGACCGGCAGGGCGGAGGTGTGGGCGAGCAGCATGGCGATGGTGATCGCGGCCTTGCCGGCCCCGCTGAACTCGGGCAGATACCGCTGCAGGGGCGCGTCGAGGTCGACCTTGCCCTGGCCGGCGAGTTGCAGCACGAGCAGGGCGGTGTAGACCTTGGTCAGCGAGGCCAGGTCGAAAATCGCATCCGGCTTCATCGCGACGCGTTTGCTCACGGGCAGCTCGACCGGGCCGGCTTTGTAACGCAGGGCATGCCCGACCGCGGTGTGCAACGTGGTCCGGCCGTCGACCATGACCAGCGCGACGGCTCCGGCGTAGCCCGGGTGCTTCGGATTGTCGGGGGTCGGCTTCAGGTACTTCGTCAGCGTGCTCTGCACCCGGGCGGCGTAGGCCGGCGGCGCGGCGGCGCGGGTCTGCCCCGGGGCCGGCCGCAACGCGGCGGAGGTCTTCGACGGCGCGACCGACACCTGGTCGGCCACCGGTACGGGCGCCGGATCGTTCCAGACCGGGCCGATCTTGTCGGCGCAACCGGCTAGCGTGGCCGCCGCGGCGGCAAGCCCACCCCCGAGCAGAGACCGCCGACGAATATCCACGGCGACGATGATGCCACGCCGGACCGGCCGGGATGGGCCGGTAGTTGGCCGGTTCGGGCGGAGATACCCCACGGGCGGGGGTCCGGAAGCCGCCACGGGACGGCGGCGACGTGATTTGCCCGGTGCCGTGATGGGGACGGCGGTCACACCACGCGGTGCCTGGCCCTCTTCCGGCTCGATTTCAACCAGGTCGCCAGGCCGCTCGCCTGCTCGCTCGCCAGCCCTACCAGCCCGCCGGCCGGCCGGGCATCCTGCCAGCCAACCCCGTCAGGCTGGCCAGCGCGCCGATCTTGAGGAGTCGGGGTGGGTTCTTGGGTCTTGGCGCCACAAGTTTCAGCCCAACCCTCCAACGCGCCGGCCCACCTGCCGACCTGCCCACC